>DASCPX010000001.1:0-14072 GCA_036012755.1 Myxococcota bacterium
CCATGTTTCTCCGAGACCGACTTGCCGCCTCAACTCCGCCTGGCTGAAACACCATGTTTCTCCGAGACCGACTTGCCACCTCAACTCCGCCTGGCTGAAACACCATGTTTCTCCGAGACCGACTTGCCGCCTCAACTCCGCCTGGCTGAAACACCATGTTTCTCCGCGACCGACTTGCCGCCTCGCCAGGCAGGCCACCAACCTCCAGCAAGCACCAGCCGCTGATGCCCTCGGAAAACCCGCTCAGCGGACCCGAGTGAAGACCCCGCCGAGCGACTCGTGCTCGAGTTCGACTCAGCCCCGCGGGGTGCGCGCGATGTGGGCCCGGGCCTGGATCGACAGCCAGGCGTCGACCGCCGTGCGCTCCTGGGGATCCAGGCGCGCAATGCGGCGCTTGATGCGCTGGACTCGCTGGGTGACCGCGGCCCGGCTCACGCCGTGGCGGCGGCTGTACTCGACCTTGCTCTCGGCTTCGAGCAGCGCCAGGATGAAGCCCTGGTCGATCTCGGAGAGCGCCACGCCGGGGATGACCTCGACCAGATCCTCGGGGTGGCGGACCGTGCCGAACCAGCCCAGGGCGGCCTCGGCGCCCTCTCCCTTGAGGACGTCGCGCTCGCGGATCGCCCGCTGAGCCAGGCGCCAGACGCAGCGGTCGGTGATCGTGCGAACGAAGGCGAAGAGCTCGTTGATGGTCTCGCCTCGGAAGCTGGCCAGCGCGCCGGTGATGAGGCGCTTGAGCACCTCTGCCACGGCCTCCTCGACCTGCGCTTCGCTGAGCAGATCGCGGTAGCAGCTGCGCCACACCAGGCGCGCGCGCCGGTCGATGTAGCCGAGCAGCCTCTCGTAGAAGGCCCGGGTCTCGGGCGTGTGCCGGTCTGCCAGCAGCAGGCGCAGTGAACGTCGGAAGTCCGTCATCCCCTAGATCCCGTTGCTGAAGCCGTCTCCGGCTGTCGGGGTCCAGATGTTCGTCGCGGGAGGCGGTGGGGGGGCGACCGACTGGTCAGCAGCCGGCAGCTGGACCGAGAGCGAGGTGATCAACCAGACATAGAAGGCGAGGATCGTGCTCATTTTTCGGTCTCCGTGCGAAGAAGCGCCAGGTCGGCGTCGCTGGCGATCGCCGAGTCCAGCTCGGCGACCATGGATGCGGGGTAGCTCCGACGGATCTGGACGAGCAGCGCGGCGGCCTCGTCGATCTCGCGGAGGCGGATCAGGGTGCAGAGGATGTTCTGCAGGTTCTCTCCGGAGCGCTCGCGCTCGAGGGCTCGGGAGCAGTAGTCCAGGGCCTGCTCGTAGCGGCCCATGGCGAAGGCGAGCCAGGCGCGGTGGCGCTCGACGCTGGCGAGGTCGGCGTTGAGGTCGGGACCGTCGTCCTGCCAGGCGGCGACCTCCTGCTCGGCGGTCATGCGAGCGGCCTCGGCGTAGTTCTTCACCTTCGGGTGGGCGGCGACGATGTGCAGCGCAGAGAACATCGTGACCCTTCGGATGCGGCCCTCGGCCTGAAGTCGCCTGACGAGGGCACGAAGCTCCTCTGGCTCCCAGTCGGGCTGGCGGAGGGCGTCCCGGAACACGGCCAGCGCTTCTGCCTCGTGGCCCGAGATCCGATGGACCGGAGTCTGGTAGGACTCCTCGTCGACGGTCTCGAAGATCCGATCGAGGATTGCGCGGTAGGACATCGTTCTCCCAGTGGTGGACAGCCACCGTGTGAGCGGTGGGGCCCAGCCGCCTGAAGGTTAACGATCAAACTGCAGAGTCGCTGTCAATGGGGGATTCCTGACGGGGATCTGGCACGGGACGTGCGTCGGGCGCCTTTGGCGGCCCTGAATGTGCCCTGTAAGAAGCGGCCACGGCACCCGTTCCCACCGCCACGCTTCGAGGTCCCCCTTGGTCGCTCATCTCGACAAGATCGCCAACTCCGCCTGGTTCACCAACTTCGTCACGGTGGTCATCCTGGCCGCTGGCCTCGTCGTCGGTCTCGAGACCTATCCGGCCATCTCGGAGGCCTACCACACGCCCCTGCACTGGGCGAACTGGACCATCCTCGGCATCTTCATCGTCGAGATCATCGTGAAGATGGGGGCCCACGGACGGCACTGGTACCGCTACTTCAAGGACCCGTGGAACATCTTCGACTTCGCCATCGTCGTGGCCTGCCTGATGCCCTTCGGCAGCGGCTTCGTCGCCGTGCTGCGCCTGCTCCGGGTGCTGCGTGTGCTGAAACTGGTGACGGCGCTGCCGAAGCTGCAGATCCTCGTAGGCGCGCTGTTGAAGTCGATCCCCTCGATGCTCTACGTGAGCGTGCTGCTCGGCCTGTTGTTCTACCTCTACGCGGTCACGGCGACCTTCTTCTTCAGCGAGAACGACCCCATCCACTTCGAGACGCTGCAGCTGTCGATGCTCTCGCTGTTCCGAACGGTCACGCTCGAGGACTGGACCGACCTGATGTACATCAACATGTACGGCTGCGACAACTACGGCTACGGCGGCAACGAGGCCCTCTGCACCCAGCCCAACGCCATGCCGATCTTCTCGGCGGGCTTCTTCGTCAGCTTCGTGCTCTCCGGAACGATGATCATCTTGAACCTGTTCATCGGCGTCATCATGAACGGCATGGAGGAGGCCCAGGCAGAGGCAGCGGAGATGGCAAAGGCCAGCCGCAAGGGCCGGGAGTCCCTCGCCGAGGAGCTCGCTGCGGTCAGCGGTCAGCTGGCGGAGATGCAGAAGGTCCTGGCTGCGATCGAGATCCGCGCGAGGAACGAGGCAGGGGCCCGCGCGGCAAAGTAGGACTCAGATGCGGCGGACCAGCTCCGTGTAGAGGTCCTGCCACAGGGGGTAGATCTCGTCCATCTGGGGCCCTAACCTCGGAACCGACTGCGCCACGCGGAGGTCAAGCTGACCCATGCTGTTGTTGTTGAAGCTGGCGAGCGCCGAGACCATCGAAGAGGCCTTCCCCCCACCGAGCGGCGAGCGCGTCGCGACCGAGGGCTACGGCGCCTCGCTCAAGACCCTGGAGCTGCGGGCGGCGGAGGTGCCCGTGCGCACCCACGACGGGCGCGAGGTGAACCACCAGGCTCGGGTGGTGGAGCTGCCGCTGGTCCCAGGTGACCTCCAGCAGTGCGCGGACTCGCTCATCCGCCTGCGGGCCACCTGGGAGCTGGAGCAAGAGCAGGAGGTGGTCTTCCACGCCACCAGCGGCGATGCGTTGCCGTGGGCGAGGTATCGGGACGGCGAGACGCCCTATGTCGTGGATGACCGCATCGCTTGGAAGACAGGAGGGACAGGACAGTTCGAGGACTACCTGGCGAAGGTCTTCATGTGGGCCGGGACGCACTCGCTGGAGCACCTGGACACGGTGCCGACGACCGAGGTGGTTCCTGGCTCCATGCTGATCCAGGGTGGCTTCCCGGGACACGCGGTGGTGCTCCTGGACGTCGCGGTGTCGGGGGACAAGACCTACGTGCTGGTCGGCGAGGGCTACATGCCGGCCCAGGACTTCCACGTGGAGCTGGGACCCCACTCGGGCTGGTGGCTCTGGGAGGAGGGCCTGCCGAGCTACCACTGGCCGATGAAAGCAGCCAACCTGCGAGCGTTCGACTGAGGGACGAGTTCTAATGGCACCATGGTCCGCTCGCTGCCTTTGCTCCTGCTCATGACCCTCTCTTGCGGAGGCGCGGTCGATCCCCCCAGGAGCGGGACGCTCCACGAGGACCAGACCTACGAGCACGGCGGGACCACCCGGACCTACCACTTCTACGAGACCGCCGGTGACGGCGCTCGACCCCTGGTCTTGCTGCTGCATGGCGGCGGGGGCGTGATCGACAACCACATCGGCCTCGGCGGCGTGAGCTGGCCTCACCAGGTCTGGCTGGACATCGCGGACGAGGAAGGGCTCCACGTGCTCGTCCCCCAGGGCATCAGCCGCCACTGGAACGACTGCCGGGCGGAGTGCACCCGCTGCGGAGACGAGGACGACGTCGGCTTCCTCGTCGGGCTCCTCGACGACGTGGCGACGCAGTACCCGGTCGACCTCGAGCGCGTCTACGTCGTCGGCGAGTCCAACGGTGGCTTCATGACCCAGCGCCTCGCCCAGGAGGTCCCGGAGCGCTTCGCGGCCATGGGCGTCGTCATCGCGCTCCAGCCCGCCGAGTCCGACTGCACCGCGCTCGATGTCCCCATGCCCCTGATGTACCAGGTGGGCACCGCTGATGCCGCGATCCTCTACGAGGGCGGCGCCAGCGACTCGAACACCAGCGTGCTGTCGGCGGCCGAGACGGTCGCCTACTGGCGAGACCTCAACGGCTGCGAGGCGACCCCGACGACCACCTCCTTGGACGATCTCGACCCCGATGACAGCTCGACTGTCAGCCGGGACGACTACTCCTGCGACCAGGGCGCGCTGTCCGTCCTCACGATGGACGGCGCGGGCCACGTCCCGCCGAGCATCGAGGTCGAGGTCTCGGCGTTCTGGGAGGGCATCGCCGGCATCCAGAACCACGACATCGAGGGGGCCAGGGTGTTCTGGACGTTCTTCTCGGGTCGGTCACGATGACCATCTGACCGCCCGATTCGGCCACTCTGGCCTTTCCCCGCAGGTCATGATGGGGTAGACAGCCCCCAGGGCACCGTGCATCCTGGCGAGCCGTATGCTTGCGCTCCTCCTCGTGACCGCCTGCTCGAAAGAGCAGAACTTCTACACGACCTCCCCTGATCCGGTCGGCGGCTCGGACTCTGCTACCCCCGACGGCACCGACGCAGACGGCGACGGCTACGACGAGGACATCGACTGCGACGACAGCGACGCGGACGTCCACCCCGACGCGACAGAGGTCTGCAACGGCATCGACGACGACTGTGACGAGCTCGTCGACGACGACGACGACAGCGTCGACCTGGCCACGACGACCTACTGGTACGAGGACTTCGACCTCGACGGCTACGGCGATCCGGACACCATCGCCGAGTCCTGCAGCGCCCCCAGCGTGGACCACATCCTCGTCGGCGGCGACTGCGACGACAGCGACGGGATGATCAACCCCGACGCGACAGAGGTCTGCAACGAGGTGGACGACGACTGCGACCTGCTCATCGACGACGACGACGATGACGTCGATCCGGCGACCCAGATCCCATGGTTCGCCGACCTCGACGGCGACGGCTACGGCGACCCCAACGACTTCGAGTTCGCCTGCGTCCAGATCGATGGCCGCGTCGAAGACGACAACGACTGCGACGACGGCTCCAAGGGCGTGAACCCGGGGCAGAGAGAGGAGTGCAACGACCTCGACGACGACTGCGACGGGTACATCGACGACGACGACGCCAGCTTGGACCTCGAGACCGCCAACTGGTACTGGGAAGACGCCGACGGCGACGGCTACGGCAACGAGGACAAATCCCAGCAGGCCTGCGACAAGCCCGACGGGTGGAAGTCCAACAAGAAGGACTGCGACGACACGGACGCGGACATCAACCCGGACGCCGCCGAGATCTGCGACGGCGAGGACAACGACTGCGACTCGGCCACGCCGGAAGACGGCACGGCCAGCGTCGGCAGCGCCTCCTACGGCACCATCCAGGCAGCCGTGGACGCTGCCTCTTCGGGAGACACCGTCACCATCTGCGACGGCACCTTCTACGAGAACATCGACACCAGCGTGTCGCTGACCCTGGAGTCCCTCAACGGCTCCGGCAGCGTGACCCTCGACGGACGCAGCAAGGGCGCGGTCGTCACCGCCGGCGCTCAGTTGACCGTCAGCGGCTTCACGATCCAGAACGGCAGCGGCCCGCTAGGCGGCGGCATCGACGGCTGGACCAACGACGCGGGCACCCTGACCATCGAAGACTGCACGTTCACCGACAACAGCGCCACCTACGGGGGCGGCGTGCTCGGTCCACCCAGCTACGATCTCGACGTCAGCGACAGCGAGTTCAAGAACGGGGACGTCACGAACTCCGGAGGCGGCGTCTACATCACCTCCGGCAGCCTCTCGAACGTCACCGTCCACGACAACGAGGCGGACTACGGCGGCGGTGTCTTCGTCGACTACGGCGGCAGCGCGACCTTCGACTCCTCCACCGACATCTACGACAACGACGCTACCTACGGCGGCGGCGTCTTCCTCTACGGCGCCACCCTCGACGGCGACGACGCGACGATCCGCGACAACGACGCTGACGACGGCGGCGGCGTGTTCATGACGGACTCGAACAACTCCCTGTCCAACGCGACGGTCTCCGGGAACACAGCCGACTACGGCGCGGGCCTCTTGTCCGAGAACTACAGCGGCCAGTTCGTCGACACCGTGGACTTCAGCAGCAACGTCGGCAGCTACGGCGGCGCGGTGTACGTCTACGGCGGCTCGATGGAGATCGAAAACAGCACGCTCGACGCGAACACGGCCAGCTATGGCGGCGGCATCCTGCTCATCCTCGACGGCACCCTGACGGTGGACGCCTGCACCCTGACGAACAACGGCGCGACCGGGGGCGGAGACGGCGGCGGACTGCTGATCTACAAGGGCGACCTGTGGTCCTACTCCACCGACTGGGGCAGCGGGACCAGCGACAACACCCCAGAGGACATCTACTCCTGGGTGACCGACAGCGCGAGCAGCGGCACGAGCACCGCCTTTTCCTGCGACGAGAGCGGATGCTGACATCCGTGTCATGATCCGGGGACGCGGGGATCACGACAGCGCGGCCCCATGGGGATCCACAGCGATGGCACGGCTCCTGCACAGCGCCACCGCAGGAGAACCCCATGCTCATCTTCGGACTCATCGCTTGCGGCGGCCCGGTCGCGTTCCAGGACGACATCGACGACCGCTTGGACATCTTCGGGCCCCGGAACGACGATCTGTCCACGCCATACGTCGAGACCGCCGCCTTCGAGATGAGCATCGTGCCTCGGCGGGACAAGGACATCACGGGCTGGACGCTGTCCTCCTCCGATCCCACCGTGCTCGAGCTCGGTGAGCTCGAAGCGGACGACTCCGGTCTCTCCGCCCAGGCGCACGCGCTCTCCACGGGGGAGGTCGAGCTCCAGGCCTTCGACGAGACCGGCAAGCTCCGCGCAACCGAGCTCGTCGAGGTCCGCAGACCCACCCGACTCGAGGTCGAGCACGTCGCCCCGCTGCTGCTCGGAGACCCCGACGTCCTCGGCGAGGAGGTCCCGCAGCTGCTCGTCGGCGGCAGCGCCACGATGCTGGTCGAGTACTTCGACGAGGACGGCCAGCTGCACGGCCAGGCCGAGGGACTCACCCTCGACGCCCACCCGATGCTGAACCCGACGACGCTGCAGCGGGACTACGAGGAGAACGTCGACTTCATCCAGATCAGCCCGGAGCTCGCCGGCGACTTCAGCTTCACCGTGAGCATGGGCGACGTGGAGAGGGAGATCGAGGTCGTCGGCGTGACCATCGACGCGCTGGACCACCTCGCCATCGCGCGCACCGACGAGGAAGAGGACGGCGGCAACCAGGTGGTAGTGGTCCTTGGCGAGGACAGCACCGATCGGCCAATCCTCGGGGTCGAGCCCGGCTGGAGGATCAACGGCCAGCTGCGAGAGGAGACAGGAGACGTCTGGGTCTACCAGCTCGAAAAGGGGGTAGAGAGCCAGGCCATCGCCTCCTTCGACAGACACCAGGTCGGCTTCGACTTCCAGAGCAGCGACGGCGCCGTCCACAGCACGAACACCCCGGGCTGCAGCGCCACCGGCCTGGGGGCCTCGGCCCTGCTGGCCATGGCCGGCCTCGTCGTCATTCGAAGGCGCTCCACATGATCGTCTTCGGCTTCACCGCCTGCCTGTCCGGTCACGTCTCCTTCGAAGACGACCTCGACGTCCGAGTCGACCTCGCGGCGACCGAGAGCGACCGGCTCCACACCCCCTACGTTCGAGGTGCGGCCTTCGACATCACAGCTCGGCGCGACGGCGTCGTGGACCTCTCGGACTGGCAGCTGGTCAGCTCGAACGAGCTGGTCCTCGACGTCGTCGACCTCCGAGCAGGCGAGGACTCCCTGACCGCCAGCGTAGAGGCCATCGGCGAGGGCGAGGCCCGCATCGAGCTCCTCGGCGCCAGCGGCGACCTCGTCGATGCCCGCGTCCTCGAGGTGGCCTTCCCCGAGTCCGTCTCGCTGCGTCACGAGAACGCCCTGCGGCTCGGCGTCGAGAGCGACGACGAGTTCGCCCTCGCCTGGGACGGCCAGGGCCGCTACCTCGCGACCTACATCGACGACCAGGGCCGCGAGCTCTCGGGCCACGGCGTGCTCTCGGCCGGGGATCTCGCCCCACTGCTCGAGGTGGACGTCGACGACTTCGCCTGGGGCGAGGACCGGGACTGGGTGACCCTGACCAGCGGCTGGTACGAAGGCGCGGCCGATGTGGAGCTCTACGTCGACGGCGAGCTCGCCGACGAGCTCTACGTCGAAGTGGTCGGGCCCGCCGACGTCGAGGAGATCGAGGTCATCACCTCCGACGAGGGCGCCGCGACGGAAGGCCAGGATCTGCTCGCCTGGACCCTCGGCTTCACGATGGACGGGCGCGAGGTCCACGGTGTCGACGCGACCTGGGACGCTGGTGGCCTGGCGCTCCGGGTGGGTGACACGGTCGAGTACGTCTTCGACCCCACCGAGCCGACGGACCTCGTCGCCCACTTCGGAGAGAGCGAGGACCGGGCGCTCATCCACGGCAGCGAGTTCCCGGGGGCGCGGCCTCCCGGCGGCTGCTCGGCGACGGGCCTCGGCGCCACTGGAGCCCTGGCCTTTTTGGGTCTGCTGGTCCTGAGGCGACAGCGACGGGGTTAGGCTCGGGCCGTGGCCGTCCCGACCGAACTGATCCGAGACCTGCCGCTGTTTCGCATGGTTCCAGCCCACCACCTGGACCAGGCGGCGGAGCTGGCGATGATCTCCGTCGAGGTCGGCGAGGGTGAGCTGCTCCTGGCGGAGGGAGAGCGGGACGACTCGTTGATGGTCGTGCTGCAAGGCGAGCTGGAGATCATCAAGGGGGATCCCTCGGTGCGCATCGCCCGGGTGGGCCGCGGCGAGATCCTCGGCGACATGGCCCTGTTCGGGGGCAGCGGTGTCCGCACGGCGACGGTGCGGACCCTGTGTCCCAGCTCCTTCGTGCTGATGGAGCAGACCGGCCTCGCGATCCTGCGCGCGCACGGCAACCAGCTCGTGACGGTGCTGGAGTCGACGGCGCTCCGGACCCTGGGTCGCCGCCTGCGAGACATGAACGACCGCATCTCGGAGATGGCGGTGGGGACCGAGCTGGCGCCAGAGGAACCCTCTGGGCTCCTCGCCCGCCTGCGCTCCCTGTTCGCGTCGGCCGACCAGGGACCCAAGGGACCTGCCCCCAACCCGGCGTCCGTGCTCGCGAACAGCTCCAGCTTCGACATCCTGCCTGCCGACAGCCGCGACGCCCTCGCCGACGAGCTGGAGGTCCTCTCGATCCCGGCTGGCACGGTCCTGCTGCAAGAGGGCGAAGTGGGCGACGACGCCTACGTGGTCGCAGCCGGGCGCGTCGACGTCTACCGAGCGACGCGCACCTTCGAGAACAAGAAGCTGGCCGAGTTCGGGCCGGGCTCTGTGTTCGGGCTGGTCTCGCTGGTCCACGGCAACGTGCGCTCCGCGACCTGCTATGCGCCCGTCGGGAGCTGGCTGCTCAAGCTGCCAGGCAGCGTCTACCGCGAGCTCGAGGGCACGAACTCGATCGAGGCCCAGGCCATGCGAGGCGTCGTCTACCAGTCCCTGGCCCGTCAGCTCGCCGGCGCCAACGAACACGTCGCCCTGCTGATCGCGGCGCTCGCCCGGGACCCGACCATCACCGAGCGCGAGCGTGCCGCCTACCGGGCCCTGGTCGTCGACTCGATCTGAGCGCACCGGCGACCGCGGCGCGATAGCTTCGTCGCCCCCTTTGCAAGGGATCACATGCTCCTGCTCTACGCCATGAACGCACACGCCGTGAACCTGTCCATCCCCCACGAGCAGTACCAGCTCGACAACGGCCTCAACGTCGTCCTCGTCGAGGATCACAGCCTCCCGCAGGTGGTGATCAACCTCTGGTACGGCGTCGGGAGCAAGGACGAGGCGTCCGGTCGCACGGGCTTCGCCCACCTCTTCGAGCACCTCATGTTCATGGGCACCACCCGCCTGCCGGACAGCGGCTTCGACGACCTCATGGAGGGGCAGGGCGGCTGGAACAACGCCTGGACCAGCGAAGACGCCACCGACTACTACGAGGTCGGCCCCTCCAGCCTCGTCGAGCTCTTCCTCTGGATGGAGGCGGACCGCATGGATGGCCTCGCCGGCGCGATGACGCAGGACAAGCTCGACCTCCAGCGCGAGGTCGTGCGCAACGAGCGGCGCCAGTCCTACGAGAACGCACCCTACGGCCAGGTCGGGCTGGACATGCCGGCGGCGCTCTACCCAGAGGGGCACCCCTACGCCCACACGGTCATCGGCAGCCACGAAGACCTCGAGGCCGCCACCCTGGCCGACGTCGTCGGCTTCTTCGACACCTGGTACGTGCCAAACAACGCCTCCCTGGTCGTCGCGGGGGACATCGACGTCGACAAGACGAAGGCCGACATCGAGCGCCTCTTCGGCGGCCTCGAGATGGGCCCCCTGCCAGCGCTCGAGATGGTCGCCACTCCCCTGAAGCCCGTGCAGCCCCTGGTGGAGATCACCGACGAGAGCATCGAGACGCCCCTGACGATGACCGTCTGGCACAGCGCGGCCGCCCTCCAGCCAGGAGACGCCGAGCTGGACGTCGTGAGCGCCATCCTCTCCAGTGGGCGCAGCTCGCGCCTGTATCGACGACTGGTCGACACGGGCGTGGCGCTGGAGGTCCACGCCTGGCAATACAGCCAGCTCCTGTCTTCGATCTTCGGCATCGAGGCCAAGCCGGCGGAGGGCCACACCGTCGAGGAGATCGAGGCCATCGTCTACGAAGAGCTCGCCCGGCTCGCAGAAAAGGGGCCGACCGATGCGGAGCTCGAGCGTGTCGTCAACGCCTACGAGATGCGCTTCATCCGGAACCTGGAGTCGCTCCAGGCTCGGGCCAGCGCGCTGAACCGCTACCACTACCTCGTGGGCGAGCCCGACTACCTCGAGAAAGACCTCGCCCGCTACAGGGCCGTGGACGCCGAAGCGGTCCAGGGAGCCGCCCGTCAGCTCACGGCTGAGCGGGCAGCGACCTTCCATGTCTTCCCTCCGGCTCCCGAGCCCACGGAGGAGACCGACTGATGCTGCTGTACGCCACCCTCCTCGCCTGCCCCAAGAAGAACCCCGAGAGTGCGGCCATGCCGGAGAGCTCCCTGGCCGAGCGGCCCGAGATCCCCGCTCCCCTCAGCTTCACCCCACCGACCGCCGAGCTCCTGAAGCTCGAGTCCGGAGCGGAGCTGTGGGTCATCCACCAACCCGGACTCCCGCTCGTCGCCATCGATCTCGTCGTCCACGGCGGCAAGGCCGCGGATGGCATCGCCGGCGAAGCGCGCCTCTGCGACAAGATGATGCTCCGCGGGGCCGGTGAACGGGACGCGACCGCCTTCGCAGAGGTCCTCGACCAGCAGGCCATCGACCTGTCCACCGCCACCTACGACACCGCCTCCATGATCTCGCTGGCGACCCACACCGGGCGCCTCTCCACGGGCCTGGAGCTGATGGCAGACGCCGTCGTGCATCCCACCCTGGAACCCGAGGAGTTCGACAAGCTGCTCGCCCAGACCAAGGCATCGCTGGACGAGAACCTCGCGCGGCCTCCGGTCGTCGCCTCCTGGGTCGCGAGCCGCCTCTACTGGGGCGAGGGTCACCCCCTCTCGAACCCGGCCATCGGCACGAAGGCATCCTTGGAAGAGGTGGGCGTCGAGGCCTGCACCGCCTCTCTCGAGACACGCTTCCGGCCGGATCGGGCGACCTTCGTCGTCGCCGGCGATCTGTCCGCAGAGGACGCGAAGGTGGCCCTGGATGCAGCCTTCGCGGACTGGACCGGCCCTGCCGAGGAGCCTCTGGATCTGCCCTCGGCCGAGCCGAGCCCGGGCTTCTACCTGGTCGACGACCCGGGCTCCACCCAGTCGAGCCTGCGGGTGGTCATGCCCGGGTGGCACGCCGTGCACCCCGAGCGCACCAGCGCCCAGCTGGGTGTCATCGTGCTCGGCGGCACCTTCACCTCTCGCCTGAACCGGCTGCTGCGCGAGGAGAAGGGCTACACCTACGGCGCCAGGGCGAACCTCTCCTACGGCGCCGGCTACGGCCAGGTCGTGGCCTCCACCAGCGTGCGCTCAGACGTCACTGGAGCGGGTCTGCGAGACCTGCTCGACCAGCTGCAGCTCGTCACAGAGGGCATCGACACCGCGGAGCTGGACAAGGCCAAGGGCGCCCGGCGCACGACGCTCACCTCGAGGGTGGAGACCCGCTCGAGCACGGCGGGCACCTGGGCCTGGTACATGGCCGACGGCCAGCCTTCCAGCCAGATGGCAGAAGACCTCGCCGCGATCGACGCCGCCACACTGGAGACCGTGAACGCAGCCTTGGCCCAGCTCGATCTGTCCCAAGCGGTGGTCGTGGTGGTAGGCGACATCAGCCAGATCGAAGCCCAGCTCGCGGAGCACGTGCCAGAGGCCACCTGGACGACGGTCGAGAAGTAGGCTCACGATGCGCTCATAGTGGAGACCTGATCTGCATCCGCCCGGGATCCCGGAGGTGGATGTAGCGCATGGTCGTGCGCAGGTCTGCGTGGCCGAGCAACACCTGTATGACGGCGAGGTCCGAGCCTTGTTCGAGCAGATGCGTGGCGAAGGCGTGTCGCAGCGAGTGCGGCGTCACTTTGCCCTCTACGCCCCCGGCCGCGGCTGCCCTGCCCACGACCTTCTGGATGGACCGAGCCGTGAGCGCCCCGCCTGCATTTGACGGGATCACCGGCGACTCCGGGTGTCTTCCGTGGGTTTGCTCCCGGAGCGTGTCCGTCAGCATCGGACTGAGCAGTGCGACCCTCTCTTTGCGTCCTTTGCCTCTCCGGATCCGCAGCTGGAGCCGACTCAGGTCGACATCGCCGACCCGCAGCCCGACGAGCTCACTCACGCGCATGCCACTTGCGTAGAGCAGCAGGATCACGAGCCGGTGCTTGTCGTTGGTGGTGACCGCAGCCATCGCGAGCACCTCCTCACGGGTAGGGACTCGCGGAAGAAACACCCCCCGCTTCGGCCGCGGCACCACGAACATCTCCGCCGAGCGCCCGTAGAGCTCGTGGAAGAGCAGCTTCAGCGCGGAGACCACCTGGTTGACGTAGGCCCGGCTCCTGTCCGCCTCCAGCAGTCCGAGCAGGTAGCTCCGCACCTGCCCGTCAGTGGCGTCACGCGGCACCACCGGATCAATGTGGGCCACGAACCCGCGAAGGCAAGACAGGTACGCCTTGATGGTGGTCCGCGCATACCCACGCAGCACCATCTCCTGCTGGTACCGCTCATACAGATCCTGCGAAAGCCCCACCTCGCCCTCCTCTGCCTCCGTATCCGCGAGGGGGACCAGAAACTGTCCGGGGGATCGCAGAAGTAGCCCTCTCAAGCATCAATGCGACACCGGTGTCGGTAGTCAGGCGTTAGGCGACATTGACGAGTGCTTTTAGCCCTTTAGTCGTATCGCTCCCGAAGTTGGGACCCTTCGAGTAGTGCCATGAGTTCTGCGCTGCCCTTGAGTGCGTCCGGGGAGACCATCGTTTCATTGAACTGGCGCCAGATGAGCGCTTCGACGACGGTCGCTTGGAACTTCCACCCTCGGGTGACACCGTACGCTCGGACGCGGGGATCGTCTGCGTCCTTCCAACGCTCGAACAACCGGGAGAGTGCCTTGTCTCTCTCGTGTTTCTGGAGCCAGTGTGACGTTGCTTCCGGCCCCGCCTCACGGAGGACCAGATAGGCGGCGAGCTTGATGAGGGCGTCGCCGAGCTGAGCCTCGGACCAGAGCGCCTGGTCGTCAGACGCGATTTCGATGGCCGCCAGTGCCTCTGCAGCGGCGTTGCCGTCCGCCTCCGAGATGCGCTGACCTTCCCCACGGCCTGTCAGTACGTGCCCGTCGGGTAG
>DASCPX010000002.1:0-54617 GCA_036012755.1 Myxococcota bacterium
CGCTTCGTTGCCCGGTTCGGGTCACCCTTGCAGGTCCCCCTACGTGCCTTCGGCGCTTACCCCCCCGGCGGCTCTGCGCCTCGCTGTCGCTTCGTTGCCTGGTTCGGGTCACCCTTGCAGGTCCCCCTACGTGCCTTCGGCGCTTACCCCCCCGGCGGCTCTGCGCCTCGCTGGCGCTTCGTTGCCCGGTTCGGGTCACCCTTGCAGGTCCCCCTACGTGCCTTCGGCGCTTACCCCCCCGGCGGCTCTGCGCCTCGCTGTCGCTTCGTTGCCTGGTTCGGCGACCCCCCGCAGGTCCCCCTACGTGCCTTCGGCGCTTACCCCCCCGGCGGCTCTGCGCCTCACTGTCGCTTCGTTGCCTGGTTCCACAGCTCCAGGCGGGTCGCGCGGGCCACAAAGTGTGGCGGATGGGACGGACAAGACGGGCTTCTCAGGCCAAAACGCCACAGTTTGTGGCGCTCCGCGTTCAGGAGGCTCAGAGGGAGAGCCCGCTGAGCATGGCGCCGGTTCGCGCATCTCGTTCGAAGCGGTGTCAGCGTGGTGCCACGGCGCTGCGCAGGTCAGGGGATTGGGATAGACTCCAAGTGCCGTGTGAGCGGCCGATACGCGGTTGGTGATGGACGCGTGACGTAGAATTCGAACAACCCCCTCGGTCAACCGAGGGCGACGGACGCGCAAGGAGAACCCGTGAAGGCCATTACGCGCGCTGCCCTGGGCGCAGCGCTTGCTCTGGGATTGACCTCTGTCCCTGCACTCGCGCAGGACACGACCACCACCCTCGAGCAGTCGTCCGCTACGACGGACAAGGAGAAGATCCGCTTCGCCAATGACGCCGTCGCGGAGATCTCCGACACGGTCGACTACCTCGAAGAGATGTACAAGGACTCGCAGTCGGAGGAGGACCCGGTCCTCGTCCAGTGCATCTACAAGAAGTACAACGCCGCTGTCAGCCTGAAGGGCGTCGTCGAGTCGAGCAACGCCGCGATGCAGGAAGCCATGGCAGCCGGCGAGACCGGACGCGCGGACCTGGAGTTCCGCAAGATCGGCGTCGCCCAGAGCAAGGCCCAGCAGTTCAAGGCCGAGGCTGACGCCTGCTCCGGAGAGTCCGGCGTCGCGCCCGGCGTCACCGAGATCGACGTCACGAACGATGGACTTGGCGACGGCGACGACACGGAGCCGATCGAGGATTCCAACGATGAGATCGGCGAGGATCCACCGGGCACAACTCCCTTCGAATAGGCATTGCGACCTCACGCCGAACGGGTGAGGTAGGCGTGCCTGGCTGCGCGAGGTCTTCACCTCGTGCATACTGAACGTGCGGAACCTGAATGACGCAGAGGCAGAACTGGATGGCTGCAGTGGGCTTGATGGCGCTGACGAGCACCTTGGTCGTCGGCCAGGCTGAAGCCGCGCCGGGGGACCATGTCCAGGTCGGACGAGCCGAGCTGGTTCCGTCCATCGACATCGGCACCGAGTACCGGACGAACCTGTACTTCGTCGAGGACCAGGACCTGGCGATCTCTGGCGCCGCGCTCCTGGTGAATCCGGAGATTCGGGTCGGAATGCAGACGAACGAGATCAACCTCGATCTCGGTGCCCGGTACGGCATCAAGAAGTACTACTTCACGAACAAGGACCAGAACCCGGTCTACCAGCGGTCCAACCTCGATCGCTACAACGACATCTCGTCCAACCTGAACCTCGGCATACTCCCGAACGCCATCGTTGGCGTGAAGCTGGGCGAGGACTTCACCGTCGACAACCGCGCGACCGAGGCGGAGTGGGCCGAGGGCTCGCTGATCACGCGCCTCAAGAGCGACACCACCGGCGCCATCGCCGTGCAGCCGGGCAGCTCTTTCTTCGTCGACCTCGGCGGGCACTTCCTCTACGACAGCTACGGTGGAAACCCGGGCGCCTCCTTCGGCAACAGCAGCAGGCTCAACAGGCGTACCGCCTATGGCCCGCAGGCCACGCTCAACTGGCACTTCTTCCCGCGCACCGCACTGCTCGTCGACTTCGGCATGGACTGGTTCAGGTGGGAGGAAAACGCGCTCAACGCCGTCGGTGGCCAGGGCGTGGAAGACGTCGGCGACCGGCTTGGTATTCCCGATGGCCGCGAGTGGCGTGCCACGGCTGGCGTCCAGGGCCGGGTCAGTCACAGCTTCGTCGTCAACGTGATCGGGGGCTACGGCCAGATCGACTACGACGAGCAGTCGGTGCTCGACGCCGCAGCCGAGCTCGCGGCGAACGGCGCTCGGGGCGCAGACGAGATCAACGTCAGCGAGGGCTGGGCGACGGACCTGAAGGGGCTCAGCGGCCTGCTCATCACGACGAAGGCGACGTGGAAGCCCGTGGCGGGCCAGAGCATGAGCCTCGGCTACCAGAAGGACTTCGAGGACAGCTGGTTCACGAACTACCTCGCCTACCACTACGGCTTCGCTCGCTACAACGGCCTCGTCGCCAGCCGCTGGGGTGTGGAGCTCGAGGGCGGCCTCCGCTACGAGACCTACGTCGGCGAGCTGAACCGCAACGACATGTTCATCCGGACTCAGGGTGGGCTGGCCTACAACGCCGCCGAGTGGATGGACCTCTCCGCCAACGTGGGCTGGAAGCGCCGTGTGAGCGCTGACAGTCCGCCGGTCGCGACCATCGAGTTCGACGACGTGGCTGCGTCATTCCTGGTCACGCTCAGGTACTGAATCAGTCATAGGGGGACCCCTGCAGGTCCCGCTACGCGCCTTCGGCGCTTACCCCCCCGGCGGCCCTGCGCCTCGCTGGCGGTTCGTTGCCCGCTCTCTGCCGGGTGCCCCCTTGAAGACACAGCTGGGTTCAGAAGCGGGGGCTGCGGGCCCAGCGCCAAGCGTCGTCGACGATGACGTCGATGTCCGTGTGTCGCGCCTGCCAGGCCAGGTCGTCGCGGGCGCGGTCCGCGCTTGCCCAGACCCGCGCCGGGTCGCCCTGACGGCGAGGCGCGTCGAGCGCAGGCACCTCTCGCCCAGTCACCCGCGCGACGCTTCGGAGGACCTCCAGCACCGAGGTCCCGCTGCCAGTCCCGAGGTTCCAGACGCCGCCAGGGTGGCCGCCGATCAGCTGGTCCATGGCCGCGAGGTGCGCGCTCGCGAGGTCCTGGACGTGGACGTAGTCGCGGATGCAGGTGCCGTCGGGCGTGTCGTAGTCGCGTCCGAAGATCCTCAGGGGCGGGCGCTCGCCGAGGACCGCCATCAGCGCCAGCGGAATCAGGTGCGTCTCCGGCTCGTGCGACTCGCCGAGGTGCCCCTCCGGGTGAGCGCCGGCGGCGTTGAAGTAGCGCAGGGAGGCCACGGGTAGCTGGCGCTCTCGCCGGATGTCCTCGAGGAGTTGCTCCGCCATCCACTTGCTGCGTCCGTAGGGGCTCTCGGGTGCCTTGGGGGTGTCCTCGCACACCGGCGTGTCGTCCGGTGTGCCGTAGATGGAGCAGGAGGAGGAGAAGACGAACGCCCCGACGCCGGCTTCGACGCAGGCGGATGCCAGCGCCGCGGTCCCGCCCACGTTGACGTCGTAGTAGAGCGCAGGCTGCTGGCTCGACTCACCGACCAGCGCCTTCGCCGCGAAGTGCATGGTCGCGTCGAAGCCCCGAGCGAGGACCCGGCGCAGCGCGGCCCGATCCCGGATGTCGGCTTCGATCAGCGGACAGTCGACCGCCTCGCCATGGCCCGCAGACAGGTCATCGAGGACCACCACGTCGTCGCCACGCTCCAGCAACATCCGCGCAGCGTGGGATCCGATGTACCCCGCGCCTCCAGTGACCAGCACCCGTAGCTTCGACACGTCCTCACCCTCACCGGGCCCGCTGGATGTGTCAAGAACGCTGAACCTGATGTGAAACCTGAAGTGCGTTGATGACGTGTCAATACTTCTGCGGTACGCTCGGTAGGGGCTGAGTGCCTGCTGTTGTTGATCTGGGAGAAGCTGACGTGGCTCGAACGAGGACGACCTCGAAGAAGAAGGCTGCTCCGAAGCGTGGAGCCACGACCAGGACCAAGGCCAAGGCCGCGCCCAAGAAGAGGGTGAAGGCGCTGCCCCAGGCGGGGGCCTTCGGGCCTGACAACCGCCGCTCCATCTTCTTCCTGGGCGGCATCGCGACCTGCGTCTTCACGCTGCTGTCGCTCGCCAGCTACTCGGCCACCGATCCGGCCTTCTCCCGCCGCTCGTCGGTCGAGGAGGTCGCGAACTGGTGCGGCCGCTGGGGTGCCCTGCTCGCGGACCTGCTGTACCAGACCCTCGGCCTGACGGCGTGGGCCGTGGGCGTGGTCGCGGTCTGGTTCGGGCTCCGCCTGGCACGCCGGGAGGGCGCCACCGTGGGCCGCCTGTTCGCAGGAATCGGCGGGACCTGGTGGGCCGCGACCCTGCTCGCGCTGTTGTTCTACCCGGACGCCGGAGGGGACTTCCCCAGGGGCGGACTGCTCGGAGACGTGACCGCCGGCATGCTGCTGGGCACCGTCGGCACCGTGGGCTCCTATGTCATCGTCCTGGTGCTGTTGCTCGTGGCGGCCACCGTCGTCTTCGGCATCAACTGGGAGACGCTGGCTGGCCGCGGCGTGGACGCGGTCGAGGGCGGAACGCCGCGCATCTGGAACGTCTTTACGGCCGGAACTCGTGGTGCATGGGCCCGGTCGGCTGGCCTCCTGAGTGGAGCCCGGGAGCGCCTCGCAGAGGCCCGCGAGGCACGTGAGGCGCGGCTCGAGGCGAGCCTGGACCAAGACGCCGATCAGGGTGACGAGGTCTTCGACAGCGGACCCGAGTCCATCGCAGCGCCCTCGGTCGGATCCGGGCTGGACATCGCCATCGACCACCCCGAGCCGGTCGTCGCGCTCGAGTCCGGCATCACCGGCGTTCGCTTCGATGCCGACGCGCCCAGCGTAGGCGACGCGGTGCCGACCGCCGTCGCGCAGCGAGCACTCGTCGAGGTGGAGTACGTGCCGACCGTCAACGAGTACGCGGATCCCACACCGGCGACTCCCGTGCAGGACCACGAGCCTCCAAAGAGCGAGGGCTACGACCTGCCGCTGGCCGATTCGAGCCCGTCCTTCGAGCCGAGCGCGGCTCCCTACCTCGGCGAGGACGTCATGGGCGACGGGAGCGTCTACGACGAGCCCTCCGGCAGGCCCAGCCAGTTCGATGTCGTCGAGCCGATGTTCGTTCGCCCGTCCGTGAGCGACCCTCACCTCGACCATGAGCCGGCGTCAGCTACACCCGCTCCAAAGCGGGCGACTCCGGAGCCGGCGATCGAGCCCGGAGATCTCGTCTCCGGCGGGCACGCCAACGCCGACCTCATCGCCCGGCCCAGCGAGCCCGAGATCGTGTGGGAGTTGCCTCCCTATTCGCTGCTCGACCAGCACGACCGCAGCGTTGGGGTGCTCGACGAGGACGCCCTGAAGGACATGGCTGAAGCGCTCGTCCAGAAGCTCGCCGACTTCAACGTACGGGGCGAGGTGACCGCGATCCGCCCCGGTCCGGTCATCACGATTTTCGAGTACCTCCCGGCGGCCGGCATCAAGGTGTCCAAGATCGCCAGCCTCTCGGACGACATCGCGATGGCCATGCGCGCCCTCCGGGTCCGTATCGTCGCCCCCATTCCCGGGAAGGGCGTCGTCGGCATCGAGATCCCGAACAAGAACCGGCAGACGGTGTGGTACCGCGACATCGTCGTCAGCAAGGAGTTCCGCGCCGCTGACCGACAGCTCCCGTTGGCCATCGGCAAGACCACGGACGGACGGCCCTACGTCACCGATCTCGTGAAGATGCCCCACCTCCTGGTCGGCGGAACGACCGGGTCCGGGAAGTCGGTGGGCGTCAACGCGATGCTCGTGAGCATGCTCTACGCGCGCACGCCCGACGAGCTTCGCCTGATTCTCGTCGACCCGAAGATGCTCGAGTTCGAGCTCTACAACGACATCCCGCACCTCCTGCACCCGGTCGTCACCGAGCCCAAGCTCGCGGCGGCTGCGTTGAAGTGGGCATGCGACGAGATGGATCGTCGCTACCGCCTGCTCGCCCGGTGGAGCGTGCGGAGCATCACCTCGTACAACAAGAAGGTCGATCGCGAGCTCGAGGACTGGACCCCCGTCAAGGCTCGCCGCTACGCTCCGCGCAAACACCCCTCGGACCAGCCCCTGCCGAGGCCGGCGAAGCTGCCCTACATCGTCATCGTGATCGACGAGCTCGCCGACCTGATGATGGTCGCGAGCAAGGACGTCGAAGAGGCCATCGTGCGGCTGGCCCAGAAGGCGCGCGCCTGTGGCGTGCACCTCGTCGTCGCCACGCAGCGTCCCAGCGTCGACGTGATCACCGGCCTGATCAAGGCGAACATGCCTACGCGCATCGCCTTCCAGGTCCGGAGCAAGACAGACGGCCGCACGATCCTGGATCAGAACGGCGCCGAGACGCTGCTGGGCAAGGGCGACATGCTCGTGCTCCCGCCGGGTGTGTCCGCGCTGCTCCGCTGTCACGGTCCCTTCGTCGCAGACGACGAGGTCACCCGGGTCTGCGAGTTCTGGCGCGACCAGGGCGAGCCGAGCTACGACGCCGAGATCCGGGTCGTGGAGGACCACGGCCTCGATCCCCTCTCCGACGACGACTACGACGAGAACTACGACATCGCCGTGCAGATCGTCACAGAGGCCGGCAAGGCCAGCACCTCGATGATCCAGCGTCGCCTGAAGATCGGCTACAACCGCGCCGCCCGCATCGTAGAGGTGATGGAGAGGGAGGGCATCGTCGGTCCCGCGGACGGGGCTCGCCCCCGAAAGGTCCTGGTACCGCCCATCGAGGGGTAGGCGCGAAAAGACATCGCGTGACGAATGGTCCCCCCCGGCAGCCCGTCTGGAGGTGTCAGGAGACCCAACGATGCTTGATCTCGGCCTTTGCACGCGGTACCAGAAAAGCTCCCTCCTTGCGGGGTGCGCGTTGCTCGCCTTCCTCCTCTCCGTCTTCCTCCTCGTCTCTGGTCCTGCGCTCGCCAGTACGGACGAGCCCCAGAACGTCGAGGAGCTCATCGCGGCCGTCGAGGGGACCTATGGCGACGTCGAGTCGCTGCGCGCCGACTTCGTCCAGGTCGTGCGCAGCGCGGGCGGGGAGCAGAAGACCAAGGGACGGGTGGTGCTGAAGCGACCCCGCCTGATGAAGTGGGACTCGACCAAGGAGCCGGGTGGGACGCTGTTCGTGTCCGACGGCGAGAAGATGTGGATCTACAGCCCCACCGACAAGCAGGTGCTCGTCTACAACGATCTGTCCCAGGCCGGCGGCGGCCTCGCGATCGACTTGCTCGACAGCCTGGAGGATCTCGACGAGCACTTCGACGTGGAGTTCCTGGGCAAGGAAGGAGGCGCGAAGAAGAACGCCTTCGTGGTCAGGCTCGATCCGAAGGCGGAGGACTCTCCTTACAAGGAGGTCCGGCTGGTGTTGTCCAGGAAGAAGTACGAGCTCCAGCAGGTCATCCTCGTGGACCAGTTCGGCACGGAGAACGAGTTCACCTTCTCGTCGGTGAAGCTCAACCCTGACATCCCTGCGTCGGAGTTCACCTTCGAGCCTCCGGATGGCGTGGAGACCATTGACGTCCAGGGAATCTGAGACGAAGGTCCACCTGGTCAGCCTGGGCTGCCCCAAGAACCGAGTGGACTCAGAGGTCATGGTCGGCACGCTGAGCGAGCGTGACTACGAGCTGGTCGACGATCCTGACGGCGCCGACGTGATCGTCGTCAACACCTGCTCGTTCATCCAGCCTGCCACCGAGGAGTCGATCGAGACCGTCCTCGAGATGGCCAGGTTCAAGGAGGGCCGGTGCAAGAAGCTGGTCGTCACCGGCTGCATGGTGCAGCGCTACGGTGCCGAGCTCGAGGGTGAGCTGCCCGAGGTCGATCACTTCCTCGGGACCGGGGAGTACCACCGCATCGCCGACGTGATCCGCAGGACTGACGCGCCGAGGAGCTACGTCGACGTGCCGATGTACATCCACGACGAGCTCGCGCCGCGCGTCAACTCGTGGGCCGGCCACAGCGCGTACTTGAAGATCTCGGAGGGCTGCAACCACCGCTGCTCCTTCTGCATCATCCCCAAGCTGCGGGGCAAGCTCCGATCCCGCAGCGTCGAGTCACTGTCCATCGAGGCGGCCCGACTCGCGGCCCAGGGAGTCCGCGAGCTCAACCTGGTCAGCCAGGACAGCACCGCCTACGGTCGGGACCTCTACGGCAGCCCGGCGCTCGCCCAGCTCCTGCGCTCTCTCTGCAGGGTGGATGGCCTCGAGTGGATCCGCATCCACTACGCCTACCCCATCGGACTTCCGGACGAGCTCCTCGCCGCGATAGCCGAGGAGCCGAAGGTCGTGCCCTACCTCGACATGCCTCTCCAGCACGCCTCGGGCCCGATGTTGAAGGCCATGAAGCGTGGCGTCACCCGCAGCTCTCAGGAACGGATCCTGTCCAGGGTGCGCTCAGCCGTGCCCGACATCTCGCTGCGGACGACCTTCATCGTCGGCTTCCCAGGCGAGACCGACGAGGACTTCGCCGTCCTCGAAGACTTCGTGCAACAGCAGCGCTTCTCTCGTGTAGGGGTCTTCGCCTACTGCCAGGAGGACGGCACTCCCGCCGCGAGCCTGCCAGACCAGGTGCCAGAGGAGCTGCGGAGCGCGCGGCAGGAGGCCTTGATGGCGCGCCAGGCGAGAATCAGCGCGGAACTCCACTCCGAGCAGCTCGGACAGCTCGTCCCGGTGATGGTGGACGGCGTCAGCGAGGAGACCAAGCTCTTGCTGGAGGGACGCCTGGCGAGCCAGGCCCCGGATGTCGACGGAAAGGTCTACATCACCAGCGCCCCGGGGGGCGTGAGGGCTGGTGACATCCTGCCTTGTCGGATCACCGAGGTGACGGCCTACGATCTCGTCGGCGAGCTCATCGTCGGAGACGTCCGAGGCGCGGGCAGGCCCCGCAGGTCGCCATAGAGCCGCCCGAGCTCCAAGAAGGCCTTCGCGATGACCCTTACGTTCGCGCCCGTCGGCGAGCCGGCTGGACGGGGGTAGTGGCCGACCGGGAGCTGCTTCAGGCGGAAGCCAGCGGCCCGGGCCCGAATCAGGATCTCGCTGTTCACGAACGCCCCCACCGAGGTG
Organism: Myxococcota bacterium; assembly: GCA_036012755.1. Lineage (GTDB taxonomy): Bacteria > Myxococcota_A > UBA796 > UBA796 > CAJQPC01 > JAAESX01. Next base: position 9,137 of record DASCPX010000002.1, read on the forward strand.
ATCGGCACCGCGTCGAAGACCCGGCGGTGGAAGACCTTGAACGCGCAGTCGATGTCTCGCACCCGGAGGTCGAAGAGGAGATCGATGAGCTGTCCCCATGCCCAGGCGTTGGCGAGGCGAGGCAGGGAGTCGGAGCGCTCGGCGCGGTAGCCCGCGATGATGTCGTAGTCGTCCGCGTAGCGGAGCAGCTTCACGATCTCGGCGAGGTCGAACTGGAGGTCCGCGTCGGTGAAGAAGATGAGCTCCTTCGTCGAGGCCATGATGCCGGTGCGCAGCGCGGCCCCGTAGCCCCTGTTCTGCGGGTGGCTGATGCACCGGATGCGGTGGTCGCCCCTGGCCTCGTCGTCCGCGATCTGGCGGGTCTGGTCGCTGGAGCCGTCGTCCACGACGATGACCTCGAAGTCGATCCCCACATGCTCCAGGATCTCCACCGCGTGCTGGACCGAGGCCCCGATGTTCTCGGCCTCGTTGAAGGCGGGCAGGACGATGCTGATCGAGCGGTTCATCGGGTGGTCACCTATCGGCGCGATAACTCATCGCCTACGCTCGAGGACTTCGTTCGCGAAGGCTGGACGCAGGGTGTAGCGGCGGGCGGCGAGCCACCGGATGGCTCCAGGAGCGTCATCGATGCTGACTGTGAGCACGACGGCCCCGTGGCGCGCCGCGAGGTGCTCGACCCGCGCCGCCCAGTCGTGATCCGTCGTGACCACCTCATTGGCGCGCAGCACGGGGATGCCGGCGTTGCGCGCCTCGCGAAGGACCATCGGCTCGATCTGCCCGGCGGCGTCGAGCAGGTAGAGGTGCTCCGAGGCGATGAGGTCGTCGTCGAGGTCGGCGCCAGGGTTCTCTCCGACGAGCAGTCCAGTGGCGTAGGGCACGGAGTCGATGGCGATGTGGAGGGGCTGGCCGGCCTGGAGATCGATGAGCACCTCCTTGTGCTGGATGGCCGCGTCCCGAGCGTTCCTGAGCGCGAACGGAGAGAAGGGCACGATGCCTACCGTCAGGGGCAGGTTGGTCTTCAGGACAGCCGTGCCGCGACCATCGACGCCCAGCCCCGTGACGACGATGGCCACCAGCGGCGTGACGTCGTCTTGGAGGTGGGCCTCGCCGAGGGTGGGCTCGATGGAGACGTGGTGTGACAGCCGCTTGCCGACGTAGACGCGGATGTCGACGTCGAGCTCGTTCGCCGTCGTGACGTAGGCCACCAGCGGAGGATCCTCACCGTAGCGCGGGTCCTCCACGAGCCTCTTGATCAGCGTGGCGCGGTCGGCAGGGTCGAAGCGCGCCGGGAGGCGCACCCGCTTGCGGCGCACTGGCCAGAGGTCCTCTTGGGTCTCTTCGTCGGAGATGACGATGGCGTCGGTGAGCTCGCCCTCGACGATCTCGTCGGCGATCCGGGCCAGGCGCAAGGCCCTTGCGTCTGGAGCAGCCTCCTGTTCCGTCTCTCCGCCGCCGACGTCCTCGGCCATATGCCAGGTGACCTGCCAGGCGGCGACCACCAGCACCGCCAGGGCGAGGCCCCAGCCCAGGACGCGTCTCACTCGCGCGCCGCCTTCAGCGCTGCGGCAAGCTGTGGATCGTCCCGCTCGCGCACGTTCCCGCGGAAGCTCGGCACGCCCGGCTCCGGGCGGGCAGCTGGCAGGCGCGCCGCGATCGCGACCAGCCTGTCTCGCTCCTCCTCCGAGAGCGTTGCCTCGGCGATGGCCTCCGCGAGCTCGTCCTGGGGCGTGGGCGGTCCCAGCAGCAGGACGCTGATGTCCGGCCGGATGCCCTCGCCCCGCTCCAGCTTCCGGCCGGAGGGCAGGAAGTAGTGACCGATCGTCAAGGACAGGGCGCTGTCGTCCTCGTACTCGAAGTAGGTCTGGACCGAGCCCTTTCCGTAGCTCGGAGCCCCGACGATCGTGGCGCGGCCGTGGTCCTGCAGGGCGCCGGCGACGATCTCCGAGGCGCTGGCGGACATTCCATCGATCAGGACCACGAGCTTCGTGTCGAGGTCGGTCCCCGCGGCGGTGGCCTCGTGCCGCTCGTCGATACTCTCGCGGCCGCGGGTCTCCACGATGAGCCCCGCGTCGACGAAGTGATCGACCACCACGACGGCCTCGTCGAGGAGCCCGCCCGGGTTGTTCCGCAGGTCGATGACGAGGCTGTCCAGCGAGCCTCCGTCGAGACTCTGGAGGTGACCCAGTTCGTCGAGGAACTCCTTGCCGGAGTTGCGCCGGAACTGCTCGATGCGCAGATAGCCCAGGCCCGGCTCTACCAGCTGCGAGGCCACCGAGGGCTGGTGGATCTCGTCTCGCACCACCTCGAGCAAGAGCGGTGCGTCCGGGTCCCCGCGGACCACCGTGAGGACCACAGGCGTGCCACGGGGGCCCTTGACCACGTCTACTGCTGCCTCGACCGTCCAGGTCTGCACGTCGGCGCCGTCGATGGCGACGATGCGGTCGTTGACCTCGACACCGCCGAGCTCCGCGGGGCCTCCGGGCACCACCTCCACCACGAGGAGGCCGCCGGTCTCGGCCGCGTTGACCAGGACGCCGATGCCGCTGGTCGACCCCTCCGTGTCGTCCCGCAGGGCGCGGTAGGTCTCGGGATCGAAGAACTGTGTGCGGCTGTCGAGGGCATCGGCCATGCCTTCGATGGCTGCCCAGATCAGCACGCTGGTGTCGACCTCTTCGACGTAGTGCGTCTGGATCTGCGTGATCGCGCGGGCGAAGGTGTCGAGGCTCTCGTAGGGCGCACGAGACGACTCGGCAGCCCGGACGACCGCTTCATTGCCTGCAAAGATGCCGGCCGTGAACACCACGAAGGTGGCGCAGAAGGCCCTGACGCTGGGGTTCCGCCAGATGCTCACAGCGGGACGGGGCGCGTCGGATCCAGGCACGTCAGGTCTTGGACCCCAGCCAGCGCATCGGGTCCTGTGGGGTGTCGTAGCGGCGGACCTCGAAGTGGAGCCGCGAGCCCTTGCCGTCGGTGACGCCGGTCTCTCCGGCGAGTCCGATGACGTCACCGCGCTTGACCTGCTTGCCGAGCTTGACCTGTGACTTGCCGAGGTGGGCGTAGACGGTCTTGAAGCCGTCCCCGTGGTCCACGATGATGGTCTGGCCGTAGCCGGGGAAGAACTGCAGGTTGCTGACCACCCCGTCGGCGACGACTCGAATGGGTGTGTGCTTCGGCGCGAGGATGGTGACGCCGTGGTTCTTCGCGTCCCCTCCGGTCTTTTCGTCGATGTAGCGGCCGTAGCCTCGCAGGATGTCGCCGCTGACCGGCCACCGCATCTTCCCTGCCAGGGTCGCGAAGGGCTCGCTGCCGCTCTTGCCAGCGTCACCGGCGTCATAGAGCGCCAGCGTCTCGCCCATGTCCACCCCCGCCTGGGTCCGCTCGCGGAGAGCGCCGAGCGCGGTGGTCTTGTCGGTCTTGATCTCCTCCAGGAGCGCGAGGCGCCGAGCGCGGTCGTCTCGCAGGCGGGCCTCCTTCAAGCGGACCTCGGCCTGCAGCGCCGCCAGGGCCGCCCGGTCGGTGTCGACGCGGTCGACCGCGCCGCGCTTGAGCTCGACCTGGTTCCGGAAGCGGCGCACCACCACCTCGGTCTCGCGGATGATCGAAGAGAGGTAGCGGGTGCGCCGGCGGAGGTCGTGGGGATCCTCCGCCGAGAAGACGATGCGGGCGAAGCCGCGCCGGTTGATGTGGTAGAGGGCTCGGATGAGTCCGCTGATCTCGTCGGCCTGCTCGTCGAGCGCCGCCTGGGCGCGCATCAACTCGTCCTCGTTGAGCATGCGCTCCTGCTCGAGCTCCTGGCCGCGCTCGGAGAGCTGGTTGATCTCCTGCTGGACCTCGTAGAGCTGCGCTTCGACGTCGTTGAGTTCGCTCAGGATGCGGCGCTCGTTGCGCTCGGCCTTGTGGAGGGTCCGCCGCGGATCGAGGTCTTCGGCGAACGCGGACACCAAGAACAGCAAGAGCAGCATCATGGGGCCTGGCTCCAGAACCGGAAGATGCTCGTCGAGCAGCCGACTACGCCGAGCACCACTCCAGCCAGCAGGAGCACGGCGACGTATTGGAGGGGGAGGAACATCATGCCGTCATCTACAGAGAGTGACAGCGTGTCCTGGAGCTGGTTCACCAGGGCCTTGTGGAGCACGAAGACGCCGAGGAGGGCGAGCAGCGAGCCAACGAAGCCCTGCAGGGCGCCCTCGAGGATGAAGGGGACAGCGACGAAGGTCCAGGTGGCGCCGACCAGCTTCATCGTCTCGAGCTCCTGCCGGCGCGCGTAGGCCACGAGGTGCATCGTGTTTCCGACGAGGAACACGGCGGCGGTGAAGATGAGCGAGCCCAGCACGATGCCGAGGACCTGCAAGAGCGCCAGGAAGGTGTTGAAGCGCTGGACCCACTCCTGCCCGTAGTCGATGTACTCGAAGTCGGCGGCGTCGATCGAGTCGACGAAGGTGGCGATGTCGCCTGGTCGCGTCGACGACTCCCTGAGCTTGATCTCGAGTGACGCGGGGAGGACCGAGGGGCCGAGTTCCTCGATGATAGGGCCGACGTCCTCGACCTTCACCATGAGCCACTCGGCGGCTTCCTCCTCGGAGACGTACCGCACATCTGCTACAGCCGGCAGGTTCGAGATGTCGTCCTTGACCTCGAAGCGCCGGTCGACGGGCACGTCGGTGTAGAAGTACGCGCTGACGTGGACGTCGCGGTCCCAGCTGTCCACGACCCGACCCAGGTTCACCATGATGCCGAGGTAGACCCCGGCCAACAGCACCGCGGCGGTGATGACCCCCGTCGCCACCAGGTTCAGGTAGATGTTCTCGCGAAGGGACCGCAGGGCCCGACGGATGAGGTGGCCCAGCATCAGCGGTCCACCAGGCGGCCACGCTCGAAGCGCAGGCGACGATGGGGGAAGCGGTCCATGAGGGCGACATCGTGGGTCGCCACCAACACCGTGGTGCCTCGCAGGTTCACGGAGAGGAGGATCTCCATGACCTCGATGGCCAGGCCACCGTCGAGGTTCCCCGTTGGTTCATCGGCGAGCAGGACGGCCGGGTCGTTGATGATCGCGCGCGCTACGGCGACGCGTTGCTGCTCGCCGCCGGAGAGGTCCAGCGGGTGGCGCTCGCCCATGCCCCCGAGCCCGACCACCGTGAGCGCGGCGCGGACCCGTCGGTCGACCTTGGCTCGGCTCACGCCCAGGACCTCCAGCGCCAGGCCGACGTTGTCACCCACGGTCCGGCTCTCGATGAGCTTGAAGTCCTGAAAGACGACGCCGATGTTGCGGCGCAGGAAGGGGAGTTGGCGCGAGCTCAGCTTGCTGGCGTCTACCCCGCCGACCAGCAGCTTCCCGCTCGTCGGCCGGATGGCGCCGTAGAGCAGCTTCAAGAGCGTGCTCTTGCCTGCTCCGGAGGTGCCCGTGACGTAGGCGAACTCGCCTTTGCTCACGTGAACCGTGACATCGTTCAGGGCCTCGACATCGCCGAAGGCCTTGTGCACGTGGTAGAGGCGGATCACGGCGTCGCGAATGGCCCGTTGGGGTCGGGCAAATCTACCAGTTCCGCGTGTTCGACAGGCGCACCGAGGAACCGACCGCCGACCTCGACGAAGCGGTCGAGGTTGTCGGTGACCAGGAAACGTGCTCGCCCCTGGCTTTCCGAGCGCGCGAGTCCGCTGGCCTGGAGCTCTTTTGCGACCGCTCGTGCGGTGGCGGTCGCCGAGTCGACGAGGCGCACGCCGGGCAGGACCGAGCTGATGACGTCTCTCAGCAGGGGGTAGTGCGTGCAGCCGAGGATCAGCGTGTCGGGGCCGCCGCGCAGGTGGCCGAGGTATGCCTCTGCGACCAGGCTCGGGACCTGCCCCGAGGTCCAGCCCTCCTCTGCCAGCGACACGAAGAGCGGGCAGGGGACACCGACCGCTTCGACCCCCCGAGCCGCCAGGGCGTGCTGGTAGCGGTTGCTGTCGATGGTGCCCACGGTCCCGGCGACGGCTACCCGCCCAGTCCGAGTGACGGCCACAGCCGCGTCCACTCCCGGCTGGAGCACGCCGACAACTGGGATACCGGTGGCCGCGGCGCGCAGGGTCGGGAGCGCGTGAGCGGTCGCCGTGTTGCAGGCGACGACGAGGGCCTTGATGCCGCCCTCCCAGAGGTGCGATGCGACGCGCGCGGCGTACTTGACCACGGTCTCCGGTGAGCGGGTGCCGTAGGGCACGCGAGCAGTGTCCCCGAGGTACAGGAGGTCCTCGTGGGGCAGCTCGTCGCGGAGTGCGGCGAGGACCGTGAGGCCGCCCACACCAGAGTCGAAGACACCGATCGGTCGGTCCACCTGGTCTCCATGGGCGTGCTAGAGAGCGGCATGCAGATAGCGGTCTACGGAGGCAGCTTCAACCCGCCCCACGTCGGACACGCGATGGTGGCGGGGTGGTTGACGTGGACAAGGCGAGCTGACTCGGTGTGGCTCGTCCCCTGCGTGGAGCACGCATTCGACAAGGAGCTGGCTCCCTTCGCGGCGCGCAAGGCCATGTGCGAGGCCCTCGCTCGAGCGGTCGGTCCGCAGGTCCTCGTCTCGGACATCGAGGTCTCCCTGCCTACGCCCAACTACACCTGGAACACCCTGAGGTCGCTCTCCGAGCGGCATCCGGAGCATCGGTTTCGCCTGGTCGTCGGAGCCGACACCTTGGATGAGACCCACCTCTGGCACCGGTGGGACGACATCGTCGAGCGCTTCACGCCCATCATCGTCGGGCGGGGCGGCTTTCCACCGGTGCCCACGGCTCCGACCTTCCCGCAGCTCTCCAGCACAGAGCTGCGTGCTGCTCTCGCTCGGGGCGAACCTGTCGATCACCTCGTCGTCGCAGGGGTGATCGAGCACCTGGGGGTCTACACGTGACGCTCATTCTCTGGGACATAGACGGCACCTTGCTGAGCACCGGTGGCGCTGGGCGCGGGGCGCTGAATCGGGCCTTCGAAGAGCTACATGGAGTCCCAGACGGCTTCCGCGACGTGCACTTCGGCGGACGCACCGATCCGGGCATCGTCGCCCAGGCTTTCGAGCTGGCTGGGCTCACCCTCGGCCCCGGCGACACCGAGCGCTTGTTGCGCCACTACCTGCCCCTGTTGGAGGGGAGCCTGGCGAGGAGGGTCCCCGTCCTGAAGCCCGGGGTCCCCGAGATCCTCGACGCCACGGCCCCCTTCGGTGTCAACGCGCTCCTGACGGGCAACTGGAGCGAGGGGGCCCGCCACAAGCTCTCCTCTGTGGGTCTCTGGGAGCGCTTCGAGTTCGGGGCATTCGGCGACGACAGCGACGACCGGAACGACCTCGTCTTCTTTGCTCGCCGCCGGGCCGAGGAGCGCGGCCACCGTGTCCGAGAGGTCGTCGTCATCGGCGACACGATCTCGGACGTCGCGTGCGCCCGCGCCGGGGCTGCACACGCCATCGCGGTCGAGACGGGCTGGTCGACGCGCGAGGAGCTGTTCGCTGCGTGCCCCGACCTCCTGCTCGTCGATCTCTGCGACCCGGCCCTGCTCGCCTACATCTCCGGGCTGGCCGCGAAGTAGGTCACGCCATCGGTGGAGAGCGTCCTGTTGTCGAGCCCGCCGACGACGAGGACGCCGTAGACGGGGTCGGAGGCCAGCGTGGGCCACCAGACCTGAGAGGGGAGCGAGCCAGCGGCGTCGCCATCGGAGCAGCCATCGAGCAGCTCCCAGCCGATGCCCTCTGTCCACAGCTCGGCGCAGGCGATGGGGACGCCCCCTCCGTACTCCTCCTGGCCGTCGTACATGCTCATTCCGGAGTTTCCGCCGATGACCAGCACTCGGCCATCCGCCAGCGTGGTCGCCGCGAAGGCTGCGCGGGGGATGTTCAGGTCGCCTGCGTCGCTCCACTGTCCCGTGTCGATGTCATAGATGACGGCGGAGGCCAGCGCCGACACCTCGTCCAGGAAGTCGATCGGATCGTCCTGGCTGACGCCGCCGATGACCATGGCCCTGCCATCTCCGACCGGGACCATCTGGTGGTGGGCACGTGAGATCTCGAGGGCTACGGCGGAGTCCTCGACCGTGTCGCCCTGGACGAGCTGGCAGGTGCTCACCGTGTTCCAGACGTTCCCGCCGGGCAGCTCGGCGCCGCCACAGATGAGCGCTCCCTCGGAGCCGAGGGAGGCCCCGGCCAGGAAGGGTCCATAGCTGGCCAGGTCTCCGAGCTTCTCGAAGCTGCGCTCGTTCCGCCTGTAGACCTCGATCTTCTCGGAACGGGCGAGGTATCCGGCTCCCTCTTCGGCGCCCCAGCCGCCTGCCAACAGGACATCCCCCGACTGGAGCTCGATGGCGATGTGCTGGGTGCGGGCGTCCCTCAGGTTGTTCTCGGTAGGGACGGCCTCTCCGGTGGCGGGGTCCCACAAAAAAGCGCTGTTGCTGGTCGTCTGGAAGTCCAGGTCGTTGGTGTGGCCGCCGGCGAGCAGGATGAGCCCGGCGTCGTCGGCGCCGCCGGTGAGCAGGGTGGCGCTGTGCCCGATGTGTCCGGCGGAGCTCCCTGTGTACTTCGCCTCGAACTGCGGGATCGTGCCTGCCTCGGTGAAGGCGAGGTCCACCGCTGGCGGGGCGACGTCGACCCGCAGGATCGCGCTCGAGGCGTTGCCGCGCTCGGCGCCGTTCTCCCAGTAGCCGCGGGTGTCTCCGCCGAAGAGGAAGAAGCTGCCGTTGCCGTCGGGAGCCAGCGCGCCGAGCGCGTTGCTCTTGTCGAGCGAGGCGAACCAGCCTGCGGAGCCGACCTCGGTCACGAGCACCGTCTCCTCGATGCTCTCGTCGTGCGCCGTCACCGGCTGCGTTGTTCCATACGAGACCAGCAGCTCGCCGCTGTAGCCCACCAGTGTCAGGCGTGTTCCGTCGAGGTCGCTCAGGTCCTCTACCTGCGGTGAGCCGGTCGTGGACTCCAGCTCGTACTCCTCTGGAGCCCCCGCCGAGTGGTCGAGCCTCAGCACGAGCCGGTCCAGTCCATCGAAGGGGGCCTGGTTGCTGGGGGTGACGACGTTCAGCGTCACGTCGTAGGTCGCGACCTCACCACGCCCTAGTGGTCCGTTCTCGCAGGCGATCAGCGCCAGAAGGTGCATGGCGGGCAGCGTAGATGTGGCATTCGGAACCTGTCAACCGGACAGGGTTAGACCTTCTTCATGCCTGCACTGAGCGAGCTGTTGGCTGGCGTCGAGGGCATCGCCCATGGCTTCACGGGGGTCGAGGAGGGCGACCTGCGCGGACCGGCAGGCTGGGCCGACGTCGCGAGGGCACTCGGGATCCCGGGGGCGCCGGTCGCGCGGGCGGTACAGGTCCATGGCACCCATGTCGTCGATGGAGACCCGGGGGGTCCGCTGGAGGTCCAGGCCGACGCCGTGATTGTGAGCGAACCCGGAGTCTTCGCGGCGGTGCGGGTCGCGGACTGCGTGCCCATCTTGATGGCTGCTCCAGGCGCTGTGGCGGCGGTGCACGCCGGCTGGCGAGGCACGGTCGCCAGGATCGCCCCGATCGCGCTGCAGCACCTCTGTGCCCGCGCTCGCTGCCGTCCGCGGGATGTCGTCGTTGCGATCGGACCGTGCATCTCGGTGGACGCCTACGAGGTCGGCGACGAGGTCCTCTCTTCGGTCGACGCCCTCGGGCCCGGTCTGACCCGGGGCCGGTACGCGGATCTGAAGGCCGCCAACGCGCACCTGCTCCGCGAGGCGGGTGTGGTGGACCTCGACGTCCTCGCCGTGTGCACGGTCGGGACTCCGGGTTTCTTCTCCTACCGACGTGACGGTCCGGCCACCGGTCGCCAGGCCGGGCTCATCGCCCTGTGCTGATCCTGGCGTCGGTCTTCGGCTGCGCGGACTCGGATCCGCTGCTCGAGCCTGTGCGCGAGAGCCTGGCGGCCTACGAAGCTGGCACCGGAGCGCTCCTCTCCGGCCGCGCCGAGGTCGCCGAGGAGCACTTCGACGCGGCCATCGACATCGACGGAGAGAGCGCCACGCTGCGGCTCTGGAGAGCGAAGGCCCGCGCCGAGCAGGGCGACCTCTCCGGTGCGATCGACGGTGCTACGGAGGCGCTTGGGCGCCAGCCGGGCTTCCTGGAGGCGCGCTACGATCGGGCGTGCTGGCGGAGCCGGAGCGGGGACCTCGAGGGTGCCGCCGAGGATCTCGCCGTTGCCCTGGAGGACCCCACCCTCGATCCGCTCTTCGTGGCACGGGACCCGGATCTGTCGGCTCTACGCGCATCGGAGTTCGGCGCGGTGGTCCCTCGACCGGAGCTGCCCGTGCACGCAGAGCTCGTCGAGGACGCCGTGTTCCTTGGCGGAGAGGTCGTCCTGAAGCTCGCGGTGCTGCATCCGGACGCGCTCAGAGTCGAGCACGAGGGCGCGGACGTCGGCGTGCTCGCGCTGCGAAAGGTCGTCGAGGATCGGACCGGTGACAACGCGCGGACGCGGACGGAGCTGCGCTTCGCCTGGACGGTCCTGGGGGCGGCCGAGGTCGCGCTCGGTCCCTGGAGAGTCAGCGCGGACGGTCTGCAGGGGGTCGCCGAGGGCGGTGTCGTCCGAGCGCTGGCACCCGCGGGACATTCCCCCGATCTGGTTGACTCACTGGCAGACGACTGGGTGCTCCCGAGCGCCCTGGAGGAGGGGCGTGCAGGGTCCCGTCTCGTGGTGTTCGGAGAGCCCGGCGACCGGATCGAGTGGGCCGCCGAGCGGGTCGTCACCTATGAGATCCGCGAGTCGGGCCAACCGGTGAAGCTCGCCTGGTCCGGCATCGTCGCGGCGGGCGAGCCTGTCACCCTGGTGCGAGGTCGTCAGAGGATCGAGGCCGGGAACTGAGCGCTCAGTCGCAGGTGTCGCAGCCGTCGTGCTCGCCGTCGGTGTTGCCCGAGAGGTCACTGGTGTCGCAGGTCGTCCAGGTGGTCGAACTGGAGCACTCGAGGCCGTAGCCGGTGTTGCCTGTCGCGCTGCTGCTGGAGAGCGTGACCTCCGAGAGGTCCTTGAGGTTCAGGCCTCCAGCGCCGTTTCCGATCGCGCTGAGTCCACTCGCGTCGAGGCTGGAGGGGTAGGCGTCGTAGGCGTTGCCGTCGCAGTCGCTGTCGATGCCGTGGGTCCCTTCGGCTGCTCCCGGGTAGCGGGTCGTGTCGTTGTCGTCACAGTCGCCGTCCGCGATCGAGTAGCCGTCACCGTCGCGGTCGCTCTCGTCGGTGCCGTCGTCGGCGATGCCGTCGCAGTCGTCGTCCGCGAAGTCCGTGCCCTCCGTCGCGTCCGGGTTCACGCTGCTGTCGCCGTCGTTGCAGTCGCCGCCGCCCGCCGACCAGCCGTCGCCGTCCCAGTCGCTCGCCGTGTAGCCCCAGCCCGCGTTGAACGACAGCTCCGTGTCGCTCAGGTCCAACGCAGATCCGACGGAGATGATGCCGTCTCCGTTGCCGCTGATGGTGGCGTTGGAGATCGCCGCGGTCAGGGTGTCGACGTCCAGCCCCGCGTCGCGGGCCCCACTCACCGCCAGCTCGTCCAGCCAGATCGTGCCCTCGCCCAGGCTGGAGCTCGAGACCAGCGCCATGCCCGCGCCGGAGTCCGGGTCCGTGATGCTGAGACCCTCCGCGACGAAGTAGGGCTCGCTCGTGGACCACTGCGCGTACACCGTACTGATCGTGCTCGTCGACCGGTCAGAGCCGCCCGTCACCTCGACGTCCTCGAAGTCGAGGTTCGACTCGGTTGCGTGGATCGCGTGGTAGTGCGCCTCGCTGATGTCCACGTCCGAGAGCTGCAGGGTGCAGGCGCTGCTGTAGAGCGCCACCCCGGAGCTGGAGTAGCTGTAGCCGCCGTCGGGCTCGCCATCGCGGGTGTAGGTGACGTCGATGGTCGCGGCGTCGACTTCGCTGATGCTGAGGGCCTCGGCCTCGACGGTCGAGTCGTAGCAGTAGAAGGCGTACGGGCCGCTGCCTGCGATGCTGTTGTTGGCCAGCTTGGCGTCGGTGCCGCTCGAGAACTGGAGCACGTAGCCGCGGGCGTAGTCGGTCCAGGTGTTGTCCTCGATGACCAGCTCCTCGCATGCCTGGGCGTAGAGGCCCTGGCTGCCAGTGCTGAAGGTGTTGTTCCGGACCTCCATCGGGCCACCGGAGACGCAGGCCAGATCGAGGCTCTCGAGGCTGTACTCGTAGCCGTACATCACCGGCTCGTAGTCGTACATCGAGTAGTAGCCACCGGAGACATCGGCGGTCCAGGCGTTCTCCATCGTCAGCTGGGTGTCCGAGTCGATGCTCAGCACGTAGTTCCAGCCCGCGGGCTCACCGGAGAGGCTGATCATGTCGCCCACGCCGATGCCGACGGTCGTGAAGCTGGCGTCCGGGTCGGTGAAGGTGGTGTCGCCCGTGGTGCTGTTGCCGTTGTTTCCCTGGCCGATGTAGCTCAGCGAGTAGGACTCGTACTCGAAGTACCAGCTTGCCTGGTTGTCGACGAAGGTGTTGTCTTCGACGATGGCGTCGCCGTAGTAGTTGGCGATGCCTCCGTAGTTCGGGCTGCTGGAGAGGGTCGAGTTGCGAACCTCGATCGTGGAGTAGATGGACCACAGGCCGACATCCGCGTGTCCCATGGAGGTGATGCCGTCGAAGCTCATGGCCGAGTACTGCCCGACGAGGCCGATGACCTCTGAGTCCAGGATGCCGCCTCCGGCCCAGTCCACCTCTGAGTTGTTGAAGAACACGCCCCAGCCGACCTCGTAGTAGTCCTGGTTGACCAGGTCCGGGTCATCGACCAGGCGGAGGCCATCGACCGTGACGTCGGTGAGCGTCGCGGTCGCTTCGTTCACGTAGAGCCCGAAGCGTCCGGTGTTGGTGATCGTCACCGTGTCCATCTCGACTTCGATGTCGTCGTCGTAGGGCACCACCAGGAGGCCCTGGGCGTTGTAGCCCTCGATCTCGACGTTCGAGATCGTGGCGACGTCATTGGTCGCCACCGTGACCGCGCCACCGGTCCAGCCGTCCGGGTCGGTGGTGGAGAAGGTGAGCTCCGGATCCCCGTAGATGCTGCTGTTGGTGAGGGAGACCGGGTCGGACTGGCTCACCAGGTACATGCCCTGGGTCGAGGGGTTCTCCACCGAGACCCCGTCGATGTCGATGGCGCCGAACTGGGCGTACACGCCGAAGAGGCCGTCGCTGATCGTGTCGCCCGACATGGTCAGGTCACCCTGCAGGACAAAGACCGCGACGACGTTGTCGGCGAAGAGGTTGCCCTCTGTGATGATGCTGCCGCCGTCGCCGAAGAGGCCGAAGCCGTCGGAGATCCCCTCTGTGGCGTCGGTGTACATCGTGGCGGAGATGGCGTTGTCGGTCACCGTGGCCACGCCGTCGTCGATGACGTGGACGCCGAAGGCGATGGGGGCGTCGAAGGTGTTGCCGCTGATGTCGGCCGTGCCGCCGCTGATCTCCACGCCGCCGTACTGAGGCGCCGTGAAGGTCGAGTTGGTGACCGTGATCTCGGAGTCCGTGGCCTTGATGGCCGTGTTGGCGATGTCCTGGTAGACGATGCTGTCGAGGACGACGCCGGTGGAGGCGTCGATGACGAGGCCGTTGCGCGTGGAGATGAGGGTGAAGCCGCTCACCTTGACGTCGCTGGCGCCCGAGATTGTCAGCGCCGGCTCGTTGGTGGGGGCGATCCAAGTCAGGGCGCTCAAGTCGGTCTCGAACTCGCCGGGGCCGACGATGTTCACCGACTTCGTGACGGTCGCGGTCTGGTCGAAGGTGTCTCCGCACTCGGTGAGGTAGATGGTGCCACCTTCTTCGACCACCACGAGAGCGTCCTCCAGCCAGGCGAAGCCACGGTCTCCGACGAGGATGCAGCCTTCGTCGTAGACGACGGGCTCGGCGCTGTCGTCTGTCGGGTCACCGCTGTCGTCGTTGCCGTTTCCGGGACCGTTGTTGCAAGCGAAGATCAAGGGAAGAAGGGAGGACATGGGAATCTCGGGACGCCGTGGGACCCGCAAGCGTATCCGGCTCCGGGGCGGTCTGGGAGCCCCGACGGAGCACGAGTGACACAGACCGCTGCACGGTGTGTCACCGAGCACGGGTAAGTGCCCGTAATCAGGTGGTTTCGCCTATGGAACGGGGCTCGCAACAAGAGAGAGCGAACCTTCGACCGGAGAACCCCATGAACCCCATGAACCCCATGAACCGCGGAATCGGCCTGTTGGCCTCATCGGGCGCCTACAGAGGGATGTTGCCGTGTTTCTTGGGGGGGTTCTCTGCCCGCTTGTTGTCGAGGCTGTCAAAGGCGTCGATGAGCCTCGTTCGCGTCGTGTTCGGCACGATCACCTCGTCGATGTAGCCGAGGCTGGCGGCCTGGTAGGGGTTCGCGAACCTCTGGCGGTACTCGGCGACGAGCTGGGCCTTCAGGGCCACCGGATCCTCTGACGCGGCGAGCTCCCGCCTGTAGATGATGTTGACCGCGCCGTCCGGCCCCATGACCGCGATCTCGGCGGTGGGGTAGGCGAAGTTGAGGTCGGCTCGGATGTGCTTGCTGTTCATCACGCAGTAGGCGCCGCCGTAGGCCTTGCGCGTGATCAGCGTGACCCTCGGCACCGTCGCCTCGGCGAAGGCGTAGAGCAGCTTGGCGCCGTGCTTGATGATGCCGCCATACTCCTGGGCCGTACCCGGGAGGAAGCCCGGAACGTCCTCGAGCACGCAGAGGGGGATGTTGAAGGCGTCACAGAAGCGCACGAAGCGGGCGGCCTTGAGCGACGCCGCGATGTCCAGGGCGCCGGCGAGGTGACAGGGCTGGTTCGCCACGACCCCGACGCTGCGCCCGGCGAGTCGGACCCAGCCGATGACCACGTTTGGCGCGTAGTCCGCCTGCACCTCGAGGAAGTGGTGGTCGTCGGCGACCTCTGTGATCAGCTCGCGGATGTCGTAGGGCTTGCTGGTGGAGGTCGGCACGAGGGTGTCGAGCTTCGGGCAGGCCCGGTCCACCGGGTCGTCGGTGGGTCTGCGAGGGGCCTCTTCCATGTTGTTCTGCGGCATGAAGGACAGCATCTCCCGCAAGAGCGCCAGGCAGGCGTCCTCGTCGGGGGTCATGAAGTGGGCCACGCCGCTGGTGGCCGCGTGGGTGGAGGCCCCGCCGAGATCCTCCTTGCTGACCACTTCGTGGGTCACGGTCTTGATGACCTCTGGCCCGGTCACGAACATGTACGAGGTCTGATCGACCATCGCGACGAAGTCGGTGATGGCTGGGGAGTAGACGGCGCCCCCCGCACAGGGACCCATGATGGCGGAGAGCTGAGGCACGACGCCGCTGTAGAGCGTGTTTCGCAAGAAGATGTCCGCATATCCGCCGAGGGAGGCGACCCCCTCCTGGATGCGGGCCCCGCCGCTGTCGTTGAGACCTATCAGCGGTGCGCCGTTGCGACTGGCGAGGTCCATGACCTTGCAGATCTTCTCGGCGAAGGCGTGGGACAGGGAGCCTCCGAAGACCGTGAAGTCCTGGGCGAAGACATAGACCAGGCGGCCGTCGATGCGCCCGTAGCCCGTGACGACACCGTCTCCGGGGACCCGCTCCTGCTCCATTCCGAAGTCGGTGCAGGTGTGGGTCACGAAGCGGTCGAGCTCCCTGAACGTGCCCGGATCGAAGAGCATGTCGACGCGCTCCCGGGCGGTGTTCCGTCCCGCAGCGTGCTGCCGCGCGACCCGCGCCTCGCCGCCGCCCGCGAGGGCAGCCTCGTTCATGCCTTCGAGTCGCTCGAGCTGGGTCTTCCGGTCCATTGTCTCGGACTAACCGCCCAGCCGTTACCTGTTGCCTGTTGCCTGCGGCCCCGAGTCCGGATAGCTGCGTCCGGCTACAGAACTCGCTTCCCGAAGAGGATTCAATGGTTCGTCTCCGTCTGACCCGCTTGGGCGCAAAGAAGCGACCCTTCTACCGTATCGTCGCTGCCGACTCCCGCGCCCCGCGGGATGGTCGGTACATCGAGCAGCTCGGCTACTACGACCCGATGAAGGACCCCATCGACCTCCAGGTCGACCTGGAGCGGGTCGACTACTGGCTCGGCACGGGCGCCCAGGCTTCCGACACCGTCGGCACCCTCCTCGCTCGCGCCCGCACCGCCGCCGACACCGACACCGCCGCCTCCGCCGAGGTGTCCTGATGGGCGCCGAAGAGCTGGTCGGTTTCCTGGTCCGCGGACTCGTCGACAACCCGGACGACGTGAAGATCTCCACGGTGACGGGGGACGCCGCGAGCATCCTCGAGCTGCGGGTCCACCCGGACGACATCGAGCTCGTCAAGGGCACCGGCGGAGAGACCCTCCACCACATCAAGTCGCTGGTCTCCGCCGCTGCCGGGGACACGAAGGCCATCGTCGAGCTGTTCGAGGCCGATGCGACCGCGTCGGGGGACGAAGAGTAGCCTCGCCGGCCCGGGGGAGATCTCCCTCGGCTCGGTCGTCGGCGTCTTTGGAAGACACGGCGAGCTCAGGATCCACCTGCACGATCGAGGGTCCGAGCTGCTGCACGGGGGCATGGACGTGACGCTCGTCGACGCCGAGGGTGCCCGTCGTGCTGTTCGGATCAAGACGCGCCCGGGGACGGGGGGCAGAGTCCTCGCGGCCGTGGGCGGCGTGACGACTCCAGAGGGCGCCCGCGACCTCATGGGCTTCGAGATCGTCGTCGAGGCGGCCCTGCTCCCCGAGCTGGAGGAAGGCATCTACTACCACCGGCAGCTCCTCGGGCTCGAGGTCGTCGAGGCCGGAGGGCGCGCGCTCGGGCGGCTCACCGAGATCCACGACAGCGGCCCGGTCGATGTCTGGACCGTCGTCGGCGAGGCCACCTTCCATGTGCCCGCTACCAGTGAGCACGTCCTCGAGGTCGACGTCGCAAGCGGCCGGATCACCGTGGTCGACGGCTTTTGAAGTTCTCGATCCTGACGCTCCACCCGGAGCTGGTGCGCTCGCCGCTGGACCACAGCATCATCAAGCGCGCGCGTGATGATGGACACCTCACCGTCGAGGTCGTGGACATCCGTGAGCACGCCCCCGGCAAGCACCGCCAGGCGGACGACACCCCCTACGGTGGGGGCGCGGGCATGGTGATGAAGGTGGACGTCCTCGACGCCGCCATCGAGGCCGTGCGCGAGGAGGGTGCGCTCGTGCTGCTCGCCAGCGCCAGCGGACGCCGCCTCGACCAGGCCTGGGCGACAGAGCTCGCTGTGCAGCAGCACATCGTTCTCGTCTGTGGGCACTACGAGGGCGTCGACGCGCGGATCGAGGAGTTCGTCGACGGGGAGTTCTCCATCGGGGACTACGTGCTCACCGGCGGGGAGATCCCCGCGTTGGTCCTCATCGAGGCCGTCAGCCGGCTGTCGCCTGGAGTGCTGGGCAACGCGGACAGCGCCGCGGACGAGTCCTTCAGCCAGGGCCTGTTGGAGTACCCCCAGTACACCCGGCCCAGGCAATACCGTGGGCTGGAGGTCCCAGAGGTCCTCCTGTCGGGGCACCACGCCCGCATCGAGGCCTGGAGGCGCGCTCGCGCGCTGGAGCGTACCCGCGCCAGGCGGCCCGATCTATTGGACGAGGAGTACGACGACAGTTAGGTGCGGCCGTCCCGCGCCGGTCGAGGCCATGTCCCCCGCGCGCGCTCAGGAGTCCAGCGTGGCCTACATGTCCCAGATCGAGCAGTCCCTGCTCTCTGACTCGCCGACCAAGTCCGACAAGCCGATTCGCATCGGCGACACCGTGCGCGTCCATGTCCGCATCAAGGAAGGCAGCAAGGAGCGCATCCAGGTCTTCGAGGGCACGGTCATCGCGCGAAAGCACGGCGGCACGCGCGAGAGCATTACGGTCAGGAAGGTCAGCAACGGCGTGGGCGTCGAGCGCATCTTCCCGCTGGTCGCTCCGGTCATCTCGAAGATCGAGGTCAAGAGCCGCCACCGGGTGCGTCGCGCCAAGCTCTACTACCTGCGCGCGCTGCGCGGCAAGAAGGCCCGTCTCACCGAGATCAAGGAATTCCACGCGGCCACCGGCGAGAAGAAGCAGCGCCGCAAGAAGAAGAACTCGGAGCAGGCGGACTGAGTCCGTCCGACTCGAAGCTCGCGGCCCTGCGTCGAGGCGCTGCCGCCGAGGAGGCGGTGGCGTCTCTGCTCTCTGAGCGAGGCTGGAAGATCCTCGACCGCAACTGGTCGGGGGCGGGTGGGGAGCTGGACATCGTCGTCCGGGATGGTGGCCGCCTTCGCATCGTCGAGGTCAAGCTGCGCCAGGAGGGGGACCTGGCGGGCATCGAGTGCGTCGACTGGAACAAGCTGCGGAGAGTCCGCAGGGCGGCCGAGGCATGGCTCCTTGGCTACGAGGACCTCTTCGACGAGGTCTGCCTCCTCGTCGCGATGGTCGAACCCACCGATGAGGGCTTCCGCATCGAGCTCTTCGACGACCCCATCTGATGCTCCTGGTCGTCGCCACCCCGATTGGAAACCTCGCGGACCTGAGCCCCAGGGCCCGCCAGAGCCTCGCCGAGGCAGAGGTCATCGCCGCCGAGGACACCCGGGTGACCCGCAAGCTGCTCGCAGCCCTCGATATTCCAGCGCCGGAGCTCGTCAGCTACCGGCGAGAGGACGAACAGCGGCGTGCCGCGCGCCTGGTCGATCGCATCGCCGAGGGCACCCGGGTGGTCCTGGTGAGCGACGCCGGCACTCCTGCGATCTCGGATCCGGGGGTGCCGCTGGTGCGCTCGTGCCACGAGCGTGGCATCCCGGTGCGCGCGGTCGCCGGGCCCTGCTCGCCGGCTGCGGCGCTGTCCGTGGCTGGCCTCCCGACCGCGCCCAACCACTTCCTGGGCTTTCCGCCGAGGAAGCCAGGTCAGCTGCGCCGCTGGCTGAGGGAGCACGGGGCCCTGCCGGGGACGCTGGTGATGCTGGAGGGACCCCTGCGTGTCGCCAGGACCGCGGCGGCGATCGCAGAGGTGCTCCCCGATCGCAGGGTCGCGCTCTGTCGGGAGCTGACCAAGCTCCACGAAGAGGTGCTCGTCCTCGACGCCGCCGGGCTCGCCGCGGATCTCGTGGCGCGGGAGCGCATCCGTGGGGAGTGCGTCCTTGTGGTCGGCCCCGGCGAGGCCCCGGTGAGCGAGCGCCGCAGCACAGAGGCGACCGGCGATCTGAAGACCATCGCCGCGGCTCTCGCGGACCGCTGGGGCTGCACGAGGCGCGAGGCCTACCAGGTGCTCCTGAGCCTGGAGGCTGGGGAGCTCACTCGCCTGGAGTGCGAACCAGCACCGTGAGCTCGGCTCCGGCCGTCACGCGGATCGTGTCGGTGCCCGTGTAGACCGGGTAGGGGTGCTCCAAGCGGTGGGGCATCACGTAGTGGGCGTCGCCGTAGAGGTCGATCCTGCCGTACTGGAACATGCGCCAGTAGAGCCCGAGCCCGGCGCTCACGGTGCTGTACTCCCCGACGGTCACGAGCTGGCCCTGGGTCGACTCCATCACCGTCGGCAAGTAGGTCCCGGAGGGCACGTCTCCCCAGGAGCTGTAGTCGAAGCCGAGGCGGAAGTCGATGGCGAAGAAGGCGTTGGTGACTGCGTTCTCGTAGGTCTGGACCTCTACGCCGGAGCGCACGCCGAGCACCTGGGGATTGACGACCTCCAGGCCGTCTGCCGTGGTCACCCCCTGCCGCAGCCAGGTGAACTCGAGCCAGGGCTGGGACTGGCCGGCGGTCGTCGAGAAGGCGTTTCGAATCCGCAGCGCCGGCGCCCCGTTTCCGGCGCCCCGCGAGTCGCCGTCTAGGGTGTAGATGTTGCTCTTGTCTGGTGTGCGGAAGCCGACGTCGAGCAGCCATGTGCTCGCGTTGCCTCGGCGCGTGAAGGACTCGGAGAAGGGAGTGCCCTTGGCTCCCAGCCAGACCCCGCCGGAGCCGGAGCCGGTGCGCGTGACCGTCTCGCCGATCGGCTCGCCGTAGGCCATCGAGCCGAGCTGCCGGTTTGGATCGAAGACCACGGCGTTTGCCTCGGACCAGCTCCAGCGATCGATCACCCAGGTCGGCACGCCGAAGTAGACGGCTGCCCCCGGGGCGACGCTGAAGGTGGCGCCGAAGTCGATGACGTGGGCCTCGTGGAGGGCCCTGGCGACCTGGATGTCGCTTCCGTCGACTGGCTCCTGGAGGGAGCCTGTCTGTATGTCCGCGCCGTATGCGACGGTGATGTCCCCGCGAAGGAAGGGCGGGACGGTGGTGACGTCGGCAGCTTGGAGCGGCGCGATGAGCGCGAGCAGCATGAGCGCGACCTTAGCCCAGGGGCTCGCGGAGCCCGTAGTCCTTCATCTTGGTCTGGAGCGACTTTCGGGAGATGCTGAGCCGCCGCGCGGCCCTCGTGACGTTGCCATCCTCGGCCTCGAGCGCCTTGATGATCCGACCCCGCTCGAGCTTGGCCGTGTGCACGCGGACGTAGTCTTTCAGCGGCATCGCGTCGAGGTCACCGCTCGGTGCGGTGCCGGCGATCGGGCCGCCGAGCCCCGGGAGATCCGCGACGTCGATCACGTCGCTCTCGCAGAGCAGCACGCTGCGTTCCATCAGGTTCTCGAGCTCGCGGATGTTCCCGGGCCAGCTCCACATGCCGAGCGCGCGCAGCGCGGCGTCGGTGATGCCTTGGACCTGGCGCCCGAGGCGCTTGTTGAAGGCCTCTACGAAGTGCTCCACGAGCAAGGGGATGTCCTCGACCCGGTCGCGCAGCGGGGGCAGTTCGATGGGGATCACGTTGAGCCGGTAGAAGAGATCCTGGCGGAAGCTGCCCGAGTGAGCGGACTCGGCGAGGTTCTGGTTCGTCGCGGCGACCAGGCGCACGTCGACCGACAGCGACTCGACGCCCCCGACCCGCTCGAAGCAGCGCTCCTGCAGCACTCGGAGCAGCTTCACCTGCAGGTCGGGAGGCAGCTCGCCGACCTCGTCGAGGAAGAGCGTGCCGCCGTCGGCCAGCTCGAAGCGGCCGGGCTTGCGCGCGACTGCGCCGGTGAAGGCCCCCTTCTCGTGGCCGAAGAGCTCCGACTCGAAGAGGTTCTCTGGGATCGCGCCACAGTTGACCGTGATGAAGGAGCCCTCAGCGCGGTCGCTGCGTTCGTGCAGGGCGCGCGCGACGAGCTCCTTGCCCGTGCCGCTCTCGCCGGTGATCAGGACGGTGGTGGGTGAAGCTGCGACCTTGTCGATCAGACCGAAGATCCGGCGCATGGAGCCGACAGTGCCGATGATGTCCCCGTAGCGGGCGTCGGCGGAGAGGCGCTTGGTGTCGGCCTCTTCGACCCTGAGCGCTTTCTGGAGGATGAGCTTGAGCTCGTCCCGATCGAAGGGCTTGGTGATGTAGTCGTGCGCGCCGAGCTTGATGGCCTCTACCGCGCTGCCCACCGTGCCGAAGGCGGTGATGATGATCACGGGGAGGCCGGGGTGGTTCTCGCGGACCCAGGACAGCAGCTGGAGGCCGTCGATTCCGGGCATCTGCAGATCGGTCACCACCGCGTGGAAGTGGCGCTGGGACAGGGCCTCGATCGCCTCGCCACCGTCCTGGGCGGTCTCGATCTCGTAGCCCTCCCGACCCAGGTGGGCGGAGAGCACCTTTCTGATGCTGGGCTCGTCGTCGACGACGAGGACACGCTTCTGAAGACTCACGCCCTGAAGCTAACCCGCATGACCTCGACTTTGCGGCGAGGTCTGCGACATCGAATAAGCTCGCGCATCCAGGTGTCGTGGACTCAGCCACGCTCGGAGATCTCGATGACCCTCGCACTCGCACTCGCGCTCGGAAGCGCTGACGCCGCCGACAAGGCCCCAGACTTCACGCTGCGCAACCTGCAGAACGAGGAGGTGACGCTGTCCGAGCTCGAGGGCAACGTCGTCCTCATCAACTTCTGGGCCACCTGGTGCGCGCCCTGCTTGGTCGAGATGCCCTACATCGAGGAGCTCTACACCACGCACAAGGACGAGGGCTTCGTCGTGCTGGCGATCAGCGCCGACGACGCCAGGAGCGCCTCGAAGGTCAAGCCCACCGTGAAGAGCAAGGGCTGGAGCTTCCCTGTCCTGCTCGACAAGCAGACGACCGTGGTGACCCAGTACAACCCTCAGAAGACCCTGCCCTACACGGAGCTCCTGAACGAGGACCTCGAGGTCATCTGGAAGCACCAGGGCTACACGGCTGGCGACGAGACCGAGCTCCAGCACAAGGTCGAAGAGGCGCTCGCCGCCAAGAAGGCCCGGGAGCAGGGCGCCCAGTAGATGGTCTTCGCCTGGCTCGTCTCAGCGAGCGCCCAGGACGTGTCGACGTCCGGGACGTTCCGCACCGAAGGGCGCTACTACTTCTCCGATCGCGTCCTCGACGACTTCCCCGAACAGCAGCGCCTCTACGACTACGCCGAGGTCGTGGGACGACTGAACCTGCTGGCCGACGATGGTGTCTGGCAGGTCGGGACCCAGGTCGATGGTGTCGGCATGTTCTGGAACTACTACTACCTCGACGACGTGAAGACCTACGAGTTCGACCTCCTCGGCGAGGGCGCCGGATCCGCGGTCGACTCCGGCTTCGCCAACATCGAGAAGGTGTGGCTGACGCGCCGGTTCATACACGGACGGCTCCAGCTCGGGGATGGCTACGCGAGCTTCGGCCGCGGTCTGGCCTTGAACATCGTCAAGAACACCGACATCGACGTCGACACCTCCATCGTCGGCGCCAAGACCACCGTGACGCGCAACGACTGGGACCTCCAGGTGATCGCGGGCCTGTCGAACGAGCAGCAGGTCCTCCAGGACAACCCGAACCGCCAGGTCCGAGGCAACCGGTACCACCTCGTCAGCGGTGTCCGCATCGATCGATGGGGGCTCGGACCAGCCAACATCGGCGTGCACGGGGTGGCGGTCGAGCTCGCCGACACACTGGATGCAGAGAAGCCCTTCGCGAGCATCGGCGAGCTCGGAGACGGCGGCTTCGACGCCCTGGTCGCCGGGGCCACCGCAGAGCTCTACGCGGCTGGTGTGGACTGGTTCTTCGAGGGCGACGCCTACCGGTACGCCGAGCCGCTGATGTTCGCGACTGGCGAGGTCGAGCCTGGCTACGCAGCCTACGGCTCCGCCAGCTTCTACCCGGGTCCGCTCGCCGTGCTCTTGGAGGCCAAGCGCTACAAGAACACCGAGCGCGTCAACGCGATCACGGTGGGGGAGGGCTACGAGCTGATGGTCGGCCCCACGCTGGAGTACGAGCGCGTCATCACAGAGGACAGCTCCGCCGCCATCAACAGCAACGACATCTGGGGCGGTCGAGCTCGGGTGAACCTCTCCCTGAAGAAGGGCAAGGCGGTCCCCTACGTCGCACTCGGCGCCTATCGGGACCTCGAGCTCGGCGGCCTGCACTTCAACCGGGCCCCGGAGACGATCGTCCACCCGGTCGTCGGGCTGGACCTGGTGGGCGGCGTGCACACGCTCCTGCTCAACAGCGGATACCGGGTGGACCTCCGGGACGAGGACTTCGGTCGGGATCGGCTCGCCCACATCGACGCCACCTGGGCCTTTCCGCTCCCGAAGCACCTCCACGGCGAGGTCATCTGGGACGCCTACAGCTTCCAGTGGGGCGACAACGCCATCCAGCAGCACGACTTCGTCACGAGCAGCCTGGCCCTGGCCGGCTTCACAGAGGGCGGCTGGGCCTTCGTGCTCTACAACGACTGGACGAACGACCCGCTCGTCGACTCGACGGGCAACATCACCGATCAGACCTACCTCGCGGGAGAGGTGCAGTGGCAGCCCACCGACAGCACCACGCTGAAGGGCTTCTACGGCGCCTACAAGGCCGGCATTCGCTGTGCCGGCGGCCAGTGCAAGCGCCTCCCGGGATTCGAAGGTGCGCGAGTCACCGCGACGATAGCTTTCTAGTGGGCGAGACCGCCCCTCAGGAGATCCCATGTTCCTAGCCATCACCCTCGCTCAGGCCGGAGTCGTCGACGTGTCCTCCGTCACTGCCTCGCGCACGCTGCCAGACGACGAGGGCGTCAGCTACGCCGAGCAGAACACGCAGGACCACAAGCAGTCGACCGTCTGGGTCGAAGGCGACACCAGCGGCTCGGGGCTGGGTGACTGGATCCAGTTCGACTTCGACGGCGAGGTCACGTTGACCAGCTTCCGTGTCTGGAACGGGAACTTCTACAGCTACGACTTCTGGAACCGCCACAACCGCATCAAGGAGCTGGAGCTCGAGTTCTCTGACGGCACCAAGCAGGTGATCACCCTCACGGACGAGATGGCGCCCGAGCTCGTGACGCTCGAGAAGCCGGTGAAGACCAGCTCGGTCAAGATGAAGATCAAGGGCATCTACCGGGGCTCCACCTTCAACGACACGGTCATCAGCGAGGTGATCTTCTTCGACCAGCGCAGCGACGGCCGCGTCCCTGTGAAGGCATACCAGGCCAGCACGGTGTACCCGGCGGATGCCGATGGCAGCTATGACCCCAAGAACCTCGGGGACGGAGCGGTCGACTCCCTGTGGTGCGAGGGCGTCGAGGACGGGGACGGAACCGGCGAGTGGGTCCAGCTCGACTTCGGCAGAAGCCACA
The DNA here is from genome assembly GCA_036012755.1 of Myxococcota bacterium. GTDB lineage: Bacteria > Myxococcota_A > UBA796 > UBA796 > CAJQPC01 > JAAESX01. Next base: position 33,667 of record DASCPX010000002.1, read on the forward strand.
CGATCTCGAAGCTCGAGCTGGTCAACGGGAACGCCTACAACATCATGTACTTCATGAAGGGAAACCGGGCGACGGAGATGACCCTGTCGTTCTCTGACGGGTCGACCCAGACCGTGGCGGTCAAGGGTTCGCCCTCGCTGCAGACCATCGCCATCTCCCCGGTGTCGACCTCTGCCGTGAGGATGACCTTCACGGCCGTCCAGACCGGCAAGGAGTTCAACGATCTGTGCATCGCGGAGGCCGTCTTCGTCGAGTGACGTGCTGCTGACAAGACGGGACTACCGCAACCCTGGGTGTTGGGGCTACCATACACATCCTCAGGCACCTGGAGGCGACCCATGGTCCTGCTGTTGGCGGCGTGCCAGAGCGATCAGAACATCTCCCGCAACACGCACACCGACGTGTTCTGGCAGGAACCGGCCTCTGCCGTCGACATCCTCTGGGTCATCGACGACAGCAACTCCATGGCAGAGGAGCAGGCTCGGGTCGCGGACGGCTTCGAGTCCTTCATCCTGAGCATCGAAGAGACGAACATCGACTTCCAGCTCGGCGTCATCACCACCGACATGGACCTCGACAACGAGCAACGAGCCCAGCTCCTGGGCAACCCCCGGGTGCTGACCGCCGACGACAACTACGTCCAGCAGTTCAAGAACCTCGTGCAGGTCGGGACCGATGGCTCCGACAAGGAAAAGGGGCTCTCCGCGGCGCTGGAGGCCCTGAGCGAGCCGATGATCTCCGGGGACAACATCGGCTTCCTCCGTGACGACGCCATCCTGTCCATCATCTTCGTCTCCGACGAGAACGACTGCTCGGATGACGAGGCGCTCTCAGGCGAGCCCAGCACGGCCTGCTACGAGGAGGCGGAGCGCCTCATCCCGATCACGGAGTTCATCTACAACTTCCGCGGCCTCAAGGGGCCGAGCGGAATGCGAGTGCTCGCCTCGGCGATCATCGGTCCCAAGGTCGCCGATGGCTGCGAAGGCAGCTGGCCCGGTCATCGCTACGCTGCTTTGGCCGAGGGCCTTGGCGGCAAGGTCGGGAACATCTGTGACGACGACTACGGCGGCCTGATGTACGACCTCGGCCTGGCGGTCTCTGGCGAGCTGAGCACCTTCCAGCTGAGCTACGCCGCGGTCATCGACAGCATCGAGGTCTACGTCGACGACGACCTCATCGAAGAGGACCCGGACGAGGGCTGGACCTACGACAGCGAGTACTGGATCCTGCGCTTCGACGGCGACTACGTGCCCGAGCGGGGCACCCAGGTCTCGGTCGCCTACGAGGTCGCCTCCGGCTGACCCAGGACTTCGGCGAGGTGCTCTGCGATGGCGCCGAGGCTCTCGAGGTCGTGCACGTCCCGGCCCAGCTCGGGCACGGTCCAGATGGGCACGCCCTCTCGGGCCAGCTCCTCCAGCGCGGGTCTGTCCGACTCGGCGAGCTCGGCGGCGACCCGGGGGGCCCGGGCGACTCCCTCGCAGATGTCCTTCCAGCTCCTTGGGTCGAACCCTGGCGGCCGGGGTGGGAAGACCTCTGGCGCCAGCGCCACTGCCGAGGAGGGAGTGGGCGCGACCCGGTTCACGATGAAGCCGGCCAGCGGCATGCCGCTGTCTTCCAACAGCGCGCGGAAGGCCCGGGCTTCGGCTCGGGCGGCAGGGGCGGGGGTCGTGACCAGGAAGAAGCGGGTCTCGTCGCTCTTCAGCAGGGCTTCGACGAGGTTCCCTCGCTCGCTCAGGGCGTCCCAGAGACCTTGCATCGCGTCGAAGAACTCGGCGATCTCCCCGATGGTGCCTCGCCCGATCAGCCTCTTGAGGACTCCGGTGACGACCTCGCTGCCCCTCTCGAGGGCGCGGAACCCGCGGCTGTCCTTCGGCAGCGCGAGCCAGGTCATGACGCCCTCGTCGAAGAGCCCGGAGATGCGCCCGGGTGCCCGGAGGAACTCGACCGCGTGCCGAGAGGGTGGCGTGTCCAGCAGCACGACGTCGTAGTCCCCGGACTCGTAGAGCTCGTAGAGGCGCTCCATCGCCATGTACTCGTGGGAGCCGGCGAGGCGGGTCGAGGCGAAGCGGTAGTAGCGATTCTCCAGGATGCGATCGCGCTCGGCGTCACTGGGGGCGAAGCGCTCGACCAGGCTGTCCCAGGTCGCCTTCATGTCGAGCACCATCGCGTCGAGGTGGCAGCCGTTGAGCGGCACCCTCTGCGGTTCGTTGCCGAGGGGGCCGACACCGAGGCTGTCCGCGAGTCGTCTGGCCGGGTCGATCGTGAGCACGGCCACGCGCTGTCCGGCCTTGGCGCACCTCAGCGCCAGCGCGGCGGAGGTGGTGGTCTTGCCGACACCGCCAGAGCCGCAACAGATCACGACCCGGGTCACCCCAGCCTCCGACCGAGCTCTTCGAGCTGGGGGACGCGCAGGCGCCGGGTCGACAACATCGGGAGCTCGGAGATCGGGCACTGCAGGGCGGCGAGACGTTGGCGCGCTCGCTGTTGGTTCCTCGCCCTGCGGACCGCGCGGTCGGTGAGCTCGACCGCCTCGCCGAGGTGAGCGAGGTGGGGCCTCGCCACGCTCCAGGCATCCAGGCTCGAAGCGAAGGGCGGCTCGTGGACCTCGTTGAGCACGACCGCCTGGACCTGCTCCTGGTAGGCGCCGAGCCGCTCGTGGAGTTCCAGGGTCTCGTTGATGGGCATCTCCTCGGGCAAGGTCACCAGCACGATGCAGGTGCGCAGCGGGTCCACGAAGAGGTCATGGATCTGCTTCGCCCCTTCGTGGAAGGGGCCCGCGACCGTCAGGTCCATCATCGCTCGCGGACCGTCCAGCATCGTCACGCCGTGCCCGGTCGCCGGGGCGTCGACGACGATCAGGTCCCAGACCGGACGCCCGAAGCTGGTCTCGCCCTCGAGGTCCATGATCTTGCCGAGCTGGACGAGGTCGTGGACCCCTGGCACGCCGTCCATGAAGGGGCCCATGACCCGGTTCCGGAACACCATCTTGTAGATGGCGCGCACCTTCACCTGCTGGACGATGTAGTCCTCGATCGCCGCCTCGCCCGTGAGCGAGAGGGAATAGAGATCCGGCCCCAGAGGCCGGACCTCGTAGCCGGAGTGGTGCCTCCCGAAGAGCTCCGCGACCCGAGAGGCACCCTGGGTCTCGGCGAGCAGCACCCGCTTGCCCCTGGACGCGGCCTCTACCGCGAGCGCTGCGGCGACGGTGGTCTTGCCGACCCCACCCTTGCCTGTCACCAGGACGACACGCCGGTCGAGAAGACCCATGGTGCCCGACTAACGCGGCCCGATTAGCAGGGCCCCATGCCCATCTACGAGTACCGCTGTCCGGACTGCGGCGAGCAGTTCGAAGAGTGGCAGAAGATGTCGGACCCGCCCGTCACCGAGTGCTCGGAGTGCGGGAAGGGCAACGTCAAGAAGCTGCTTTCCGCCCCCGCTTTCCACCTCAAGGGCGGGGGTTGGTACTCCGACCACTACGGGCTCAAGCCGAGCGGCGGTGGGGGCTCGGAGGGCAGCGATGGTTCCGGCGACACCTCGGACAGCGGCGGCACGATCGCCTCGGACGGTGCTGACTCCGGGTCCTCCGACTCAGACTCATCTGGCTCCGACTCATCTGGCTCGGGCTCGTCGAGCTCGGACTCCTCCGGGGGTGACGAGTGAGCGCCTGCGTCGAGCTGAGCGGCCGTCGGCTCGCGAAGAAGCTCAACCAGGGTCGCGTGCGACCAGCGGCTGCGGCGCTGCCCAGGAAGCCCGGACTGGCGGTGGTCCTGGTCGGCGGGGATCCGGCGTCGATGGTCTATGTCGGTCGCAAGACGAAGGTGGCCGGGCGTGTCGGCTTCCACCACCTCCAGATCACGCGGCCGGAAGACACCACCCAGGGCGAGCTCCTCGACATCGTCGCGAAGCTCAACGCCGACGATGAGATCGACGGCATCCTCGTCCAGCTGCCCCTGCCTGGTCACATCGACGCCACGGCGGTGCTCGACAGGATCGATCCGGACAAGGACGTCGACGGCTTCCACCCACGCAACGCTGGCCTGCTGAGCCAGGGGCGGCCTCGCTTCGTGGCCTGCACGCCGAGGGGCGTGATGGCGCTCCTGGACGACGCCGAGGTGCCGCTCTCCGGCAAGGACGCCGTGGTGATCGGCCGCTCCAACATCGTCGGTCGTCCGATCGCCCAGCTCTTGGAGCAGCGCAACTGCACGGTCACCGTCTGCCACTCCCGCACCCGTGACCTCGAGGAGCGGGTCCGGGCAGCCGAGGTCCTCGTCGTCGCCATCGGTCGCCCGCGGGCGATCCCCGGGGACTGGATCAGGGAGGGTGCTTGTGTCGTCGACGTGGGCATCAACCGGCTCGATGACGGCACCCTCTGCGGCGACGTCGACTACGAGGGCGCCGTGGAGCGCGCGGGCTGGATCACACCCGTGCCCGGCGGCGTCGGTCCGATGACCATCGCCATGCTCATGGCGAACACCCTGGAGAGCGCCACCCTGAGGACGAGGGGTTAGCGCCATGGTTATGAAGAAGACCGTCTTCAACGCCCAGCACCTCTCGTGCGGCGCGAGGATGGTCGACTTCGGCGGCTGGCACATGCCCGTGAGCTACGCCGGCACGCTGGCCGAGCACGCCGCGGTGCGCGAGGACGTAGGGCTCTTCGATGTCTCCCACATGGGCGAGCTGCGCGTGCGGGGCCCCGAATCGCTCGCCGCGCTCCAGCATGTGCTCAGCAACGACGTGGCCCCGCTGTCGGTGGGCCAGTCGCTCTACGCGGCGCTGATGCACCACTCCGGCGGCATCGTCGACGATGTCTTCGTCTACCGGCTGGGGCTGCACGACTACCTCGTCTGCGTCAACGCCAGCAACCGGGACAAGGACTTCGCCTACCTCAGCGCCAACAACCCCCATCGCGCCGAGATCACCAACGAGAGCGACGCCTGGGCGCAGCTGGCGATCCAGGGTCGTCGCGCCTGTGAGCTGACCCGGTCCCTGACCGCCGCGCCCATCGCCGAGACCGAACGCGGCGCCATCGTCAGCGGCGACTTCGCTGGGGTCGAGGGCTGCTGGCTGGCCCGCACGGGCTACACCGGCGAGGACGGCTTCGAGATCTTCATGCCCTTGGAGCGGCCCGAAGCGGTCGCGGCCACCTGGCAGCGCGTGCTCGACGCCGGAGCAGCGCCCATAGGCCTGGGTGCCCGAGACACCCTGCGGCTCGAGGCGCGGAACGTGCTCTATGGCAACGACATCGACGACGACACGAGCCCGCTGGAGGCCGGCCTCGGCTGGATCACCAAGCTCGCCAAGGGCGAGTTCCTTGGTCGTGGGGCCCTCTTGCGGCAGAAGGAGCAGGGGGTGGCGCACCGCCTCGTGGGCCTGGTGGTCGACAAGCGCATCGCTCGGCCACACTGCCAGATCGAGAGCGAGGCCGGCGAGCTGATAGGCGAGGTGACCAGCGGCTCCCGCAGCCCCACCCTCGGCACCAACATCGCCCTAGGCTACGTGAAGGCGGAGAAGGGGAACGCGCGCCCCGGAAACCGTGTCGTGGTCGACGTCCGCGGGCGCAAGGCGACGGCCACCGTCGTGAAGGGCCCCTTCTGGAAGCGCGACTACTGAGGAGGCAGGCGTGAGCTACCCCCGCGAGCTGAGGTACAGCGAGGACCACGAGTGGGTTCGGGTCGAGGGCGACGTCGTCGCGGTCGGCGTCACCGATCATGCCCAGGGCCAGCTCGGCGACATCGTCTACGTGGAGCTGCCCGAGCTCGGCGAGGAGGTCGCCGCCGGCGACACGGTCTGCGAGGTCGAGTCGGTCAAGGCCGTCAGCGACATCATCGCCCCGGTCTCGGGCAAGATCGTCGAGGTCAACGAGGTGCTCGAAGACACAGGAGAGCTCATGAACTCGGCTCCCTACGGCGAGGGCTGGATCTTCAAGCTCGAGCTCACCGACGCGACCGAGCTCGACGGGCTCATGGACGCGGCCGCCTACCAGTCCCTCGTGGAAGAGGGCTGAGGGTGGCCTGGCCCGAGCTCCTCTCCCGCGACGACTTCACCGAGCGCCACGTCGGGCCCTCGGAGGCCGACATCGCCGAGATGCTCGCGGTGGTCGGTGTCGCCTCGCTGGCCGAGCTCGTGGACCAGACCATTCCGGAGAGCATCCGCGAGGAGCCCTTCCTGACCATCCCCGATGGGCGAGGGGAGGCCGGCTGCCTGGCTGACCTGCGCGCGCTCGCCGCGCGGAACCAGCTCAACCGGAGCTACATCGGGCTGGGCTACCACGGCACCCTGACGCCGCCTGTCATCCAGCGGAACATCCTGGAGAACCCTGGCTGGTACACGGCCTACACGCCCTACCAGGCCGAGATCGCGCAGGGGCGCCTCGAGCTCCTGCTGGCCTTCCAGACGATGATCACGGACCTCACGGGGCTCCCGGTGGCGAACGCATCGCTCCTGGATACGGCCACCGCCGCGGCAGAGGCGATGGCCCTGTGCCGGCGCGTCAAGTCACGGAAGAACAAGGCCGAGGCCTTCTTCGTGGACCAGCGCTGCCACCCCCAGACCATCGCCGTCTGCCGGACACGCGCCGAGGCGGCCGGCGTCGAGCTGGTGCTCGGCGATCACCGCGACTTCGACTTCTCGACCCCCGTCTTCGGCGCCCTGGTGCAGTACCCTGCCAGCGACGGGGAGCTGCTCGACTACGCCGGCTTCGGCGCTCGGGCGCACGATCACGGCGCGCTGTTGTGCGTCGCCGCGGATCTGCTGGCCCTCTGCCTGCTGCGCGAGCCGGCCAGCTTCGGCGCGGACGTGGTGGTGGGCTCCGCTCAGCGCTTCGGTGTCCCCCTCGGCTACGGCGGTCCCCACGCTGCCTTCATGGCCACCAAGGAGGCCTACAGGCGCAGCATCCCGGGTCGGCTCATCGGCGTGAGCAAGGACGCCCAGGGAAACCCCGCCCTGCGCATGGCGCTCCAGACACGCGAGCAGCACATCCGCCGCCACAAGGCGACCTCGAACATCTGCACCGCCCAGGTGCTGCTGGCGGTCATCGCCGCGGCCTATGGCGTCTGGCACGGAGCCTCCGGACTCCGGCGCATCGCCACCCGCGTCCACGACGCGACCCGGACACTCGCCGCGGGCCTGCAGGCGCTGGGCCATGTCGTCGAGCACGGCCTCTACTTCGACACCCTGCGGGTCAGGGCCGACGTGCTCGGTGCAGCGAGCGCCAGGGGCATCAACCTCCGCGACTTCGGTGACGGCAGCGTGGGTGTCTCCCTCGACGAGACCGTCGGCGTCGAGGAGCTCCGCGCGCTCCTGGAGGTCTTCGGCGGAGATCCCGGAGAGATCGAGCCGGCCACGGTGCTCGAGGGCCGGTGGCTCAGGGACAGCGGCTACCTCGAGGCGCCCATCTTCGAGGAGGTGGCCTGCGAGCACGACATGCTGCGGCTGCTCCACCGGCTGCAGGCGCGCGACCTGGCGCTGGACACCTCCATGATCCCGCTGGGCTCGTGCACGATGAAGCTCAACGCCACGAGCCAGATGATGCCGATCAGCTGGCCCGGGTTCGCTGGCATCCATCCCTTCGTCCCGCCCGAGCAGGCCGCCGGATACCGCGAGCTCTTCGCGCAGCTGGAGGGCTGGCTAGCCGAGATCACGGGCTTCGACGAGGTGTCGCTGCAGCCGAACGCCGGCTCCCAAGGGGAGTTCTCGGGGCTGCTGGCCATCAGGCGCTTCCACGAGGCCCGCGGTCAGGGCCATCGCAGGGTCTGCCTGATCCCGACCTCCGCCCACGGGACCAACCCCGCCTCGGCGGTGATGGCGGGCATGAAGGTGGTCGCCGTGAAGTGCGACGACGGGGGCAACATCGACGTCGCCGACCTTCGAGCTCGGGCGGCGGAGCACGCGCGGGACCTCGGCGCGCTGATGGTGACCTACCCCTCGACCCACGGCGTCTTCGAGGGGGCGATCCGTGAGATCTGCGACGTGATCCACGAACACGGCGGGCAGGTCTACCTCGACGGCGCGAACATGAACGCCCAGGTCGGCATCTGCCGGCCCGGGCACTACGGGGCGGACGTCTGCCACCTGAACCTCCACAAGACCTTCGCCATCCCTCACGGCGGCGGCGGACCCGGCGTGGGCCCCATCGGAGTCAGGGCGCACCTGGCTCCGCACCTGCCGAGCCACCCGCTGGTCGAGATGGGGGGCGGTCTCGGGCCGGTGGCCGCGGCTCCGTGGGGGAGCGCGAGCATCCTGCCGATCTCGTGGATGTACATCGCCAGCCTGGGCGCGACCGGACTCAGGCGCAGCACGGAGGTGGCGATCCTCGCCGCGAACTACGTCGCGAGGCGCCTGGAGGGTCACTACGAGGTGCTGTACCGGGGCGAGCGCGGCCGGGTCGCGCACGAGTGCATCATCGACACGCGGCCGCTGAGGAGGCACGGTGTCGAGGTGGACGACCTCGCCAAGCGCCTGATGGACTACGGCTTCCACGCGCCGACCATGAGCTTCCCCGTGCCTGGCACGCTCATGATCGAGCCGACGGAGAGCGAGTCCCGGGCCGAGCTCGATCGCTTCTGCGACTCCCTCATCGCGATCCGCGACGAGATCCGCGCCATCGAGTCCGGGGCCCTCGATCCCATCGACAACCCGCTCAAGAACGCACCTCACACAGCGGCGGTCGTCATGGCCGAGCGCTGGTCCCACCCCTACTCCCGGGAGCAGGCCGCTTTCCCTGCTCCGCACCTGCGGGTGCACAAGTTCTGGCCCTCCGTGGGCCGGATCGACAACGCCTGGGGCGACCGCAACCTGTTCTGTACATGCGCTGGGGTCGAGGAAGTAGCCTCCTCGTAGCGGCGCTCGCCGCGCTGCTGCTGGCCGTCGCGGTTTCGTGGCCGCTGGCGCTTCACCTCGACACCCACCTGCTGTCGCCGGCCCAGCACCCCGACGTGCAGGTCGGCGGGCTGTTCTGGCCAAAGGCCGTCGCGCACTCGGTCCTGTCGCTGGAGGACCCCTTCTTCCGCAAGGAGCTCGCCTGCCCGCTGGGCCAGGACGTGACCCTGGTGACCTGGAACCTCGCGCTCCAGGTGCTCCTGATCCCGATCACCTCCTGGGCTTCTCCGGTGGCGGCGCTGAACCTCTCGGCGCTGGCCATCGCCGTGCTCAACGGCCTCGCCTTCGCCTGGGCGGGCTGGCGCTTCAGCGGGGACTGGCGAGGCGGCGCCTGGGCCCTGGTCCTCGGGACCTGCGCGGCTGGTCCTCTGTCCGAGGTCGGGCTCGGCCACATGGACCAGGCCTTCCTTGCACCCCAGGCGGTCTTCTTTGTCGCGTTGGCGACGCGGAGGAGGGCGCTGGCGACGGTCGCGCTGGCGCTCGCGGGGGCCGTCTACTGGTTCAACGCGCTGTTCTTGCTGGTGCTGGCGCTGGTCCTTCTGCTCGCCATCCGGCGCAAGGAGCTCCTGGTCGACCTGGCCACCATCGGTGGTGCGGCCTTGCTCTTCATCCTGCCCCTGTTGATCCCGGTGCTCTTGGCGAGGTGGGAGCAGCCAGAGGTCCTGGCCCTGGTCGAGGACCCGGGGCCCGTGCGTCAGCTCCGAGAGACCTACTCGTTGGCGCTGTCCAGCTTCCTCGGGCCCTTGCCCTCCGTGGACCTCGCGCGTCCCCACCACCTGCGACCATCCCTGCTCGCCCTGCCGCTGTTGGCGGTCGGGGCCTGGAAGCTGAGAGGGCAGGGCAGGGCGCTGTCCGCCGCGGGTCTGGTCGCCATGGTGCTGGCGCTGGGCCCGCGCATCTTCCTGGCCCCTGGGATGCCACTGATCCCGGGACCTGCCGCTTTGTTGCACCTCCTCCCTGGCTTCGAGCAGCTCCGTTGGCCAGCGCGGTGGGCCCTGCAAGCGCTGCCTCTGCTGGCGGCCGTCGGCGGCGCGATGCTCGCCAGGCGTCCAAGGCTCCTGGTGGGGCTGGTGGTCGTCCTCGTGATCGAAGCTCGAGTGGTCCGGTCCGCCTCTCCGGAGCTCGCGCCCTTCGGCGTGAACCCGGCCCTGATGGAGCTCGAGGGGCCGGTGGTCCAGGTACCCTCGGCGTCCCTGCCCAACGGCTTCGTCGGGCTCCAGGCGATGCACGGCCAGCCCATCGACGGTGGCATCGGCTTCCAGTTCCCGGAGATGGTCCGGCTCCACGACCGCGACGTCGAGCTGCTCGCCGCCATCGACGCCATCGGCATGCACGAGACTCCGGACCCGGACCCGGACTGGGGGCCCTTCCGGCACGTCGCGCTCTACCCGGTCGGCCCCAAGGAGCAGCAGCGCCACTGGGAGAGCGACCTGAAACGCCTGCTCGGACCGCCTTTACACGAATCTCGCGACCTGATGCTCTGGACGAAGTAAGTTCTCTGCGCGCCGAGGATCCCAAGTGCTGATCTCTGCCTTCCTCGCCAGCGCGGCGGCGACTACCTATGGGCCGGCCTTCGAACAGGCCGCCGAGGAATTCCAGGTCCCCGAGCCGCTGCTGGTCGCGCTCGCCTACGAAGCCAGCCGCATCGACCCGGACGCAGCCAGCGCCTGGGGGGGCTACGGCATGTTCGATTTCCGCGAAGACGACGAGTCCTTCGGTCCGGGCATCGAGCGCGCCAGCGTCCTCCTCGATACGTCCCCGGACGACCTCATGGTCGACCCCGTGCTCCAGATCCGCGGCGCCGCGGCGCTGTTGGCCTGGCACGGTGACGGCGAGGACGTAGGTGACCTCGAGGCTTGGGCGGACCCGATCCGCGCTTTCTCGGGCAGGCAGGAGCCGGAGCTCCAGCGCATGTTCGTCGAGTACATCTACGAGCTGGTCGATCAAGGCATCTACACCGAAGAGGCCCGGGTCCTGCCGCAGGGAATCGACTTCGCAGAGGTCGTCGTCCCAGCTCCCCCGGCGGACTACGCCGGCGCCTACCAGTTCGTCGCAGCGAGCAGCAGCAACTACACGAACTCGAGTCGCTCTTCCAGCGACATCCGGTACATCGTCATCCACACGGTCCAGGGCAGCTACTCGGGCTGCATCAGCTGGTTCCAGAACAGCGCCGCGAGCGTCTCGGCCCACTACGTCGTGCGCTCCAGCGACGGCCAGGTCACGCAGATGGTGTGGGAGGAGGACACGGCGTGGCACGCCGGCAACTGGTCCTACAACCAGGCCAGCGTCGGCATCGAGCACGAGGGCTACGTCGACGCCCCCGACACCTGGTACACCGACGCCATGTACGAGAGCTCCGCGGCGCTGTCTGCGGACATCATCGATCGGACCGCGGTGGTGGCCGACCGCAGCCACGTCATCGCCCACTCAGAGATCCCCGGGGCGACCCACACCGATCCGGGCTCGGGCTGGGACTGGGACCGCTACATGGATCTCATCGACGGAGGCGGCGGCACCACCACCCCCTCCGCGGAGCTGCTCGGTGTGATCGCGGACGAGGACATCTACGAGGGCGACCGGCTCGCTGGAGTCACGGTCGTGCTCGACCAGACAGGCGAGACGACCACCACCGACGGCGACGGCTACTACCGCTTCACGGAGCTGGGCGCGGGCACCTGGTCCGTGACCGTGACGGCCAGCGGCTTCGAGGACGGCTCCTGCTCGAAGGACATCACCACCAGCAGCGCCCAGTGGTGGTGTTCTGTCGCGCTGGACCCCGCCGAGGAGGAGGAGGAGCCCGTCGACACGGGTGAACCCCAGCAGGACGACACCGGCGTCGAGCAGGCCCCCAGGCACAACGGCGGGGGAGACGGACAGCGCGATCACGGTATCGGCGAGCCCGGGCCGAAGAAGCGGTTGGGCGGCTGCAGCACGGCTCCGGCGCCGGCGGGGCTTGCGTTGTTGGCGCTGCTCCTGCACCGTCGTCGCCGATGTTCCCCCTCTTCCTGATCGCTTGCCCTCCGAAGGGGCCCCAAGGTGTGCACATCACGGTCACGGAAGACCAGTTCGACCTGCGTCCCGAGCGCGACGAGATGCTCGCCGTGCTCGACGCGGCCGCGCCGGAGGTCGAGTCCTGCTACCTCACCGAGCTCAGGGTGGACGCTCGGTCCTACGGGGATCTCGTCTTCGTCGCGACCCTGGCCGCCGACGGGAGCGTCCAGGACGTCGAGGTCAGCCTCTCCACGATGTCCCGCCGCATGGACCGCTGCGTCGCTGCGGTCTTCATTCAGCTCGAGTTCCCGGCGCCGGTCGAGGCCGGCACGACCATGCGCTACCCGCTCGTCTTCACCACCGAGCTGACCCCTCCGGAGGTCGCCCGCGCCCTGAAGCTCAAGCACGGCCTGATCGACGCGGAGCAGGAGGCCCTGGAGGCCGAAGAGGCCGCGCTGGACCCCAAGAAGCGTGAGGAGCAGGGCGAGCGGGGCTGGACGGACTCTTGGTGACCCTGCTCCTGGCTTGCGTGAGCCTCCAGCTCGACGCGCCGGTCGATCATCCGCACGTCGTCTATGACCCCGGCGGCGGTGACATCCCCCTGCCGAACGACCTCGTGGTGGAAGACGGGCACCTCGCGCTCCCGACGGACGACGAAGAACTCAGCGCGGTCGAGGCCGACCTGCGACGGCAGCTCAACGAGCTCGATGGCTGGCCGACGGTCAGCGATGTCGGCTTCTCCCTTTCGCACGAGCTCGGCAGCCTCGACGGCATCTCCGTGTGGGAGTGGGGCGCGAACCCCGAGATCGTGCCGGTCGATGTCGTCGTCGACGGGACAGAGGTCGAGCTCGCTCACCCCCTTGGTGGCTGGGAGCGAGGCGGCACCTACCTGGTCGTGGTCGACGAGCGCCTCTCCACCAGCGACGGCAGGGGCTTCGGGCCAGACGCTGCCTTCTGGTACCTGCGCGCCGAAGAGGACCTGACCGAGCACCCAGACGCCTTCCCCGGCGCCACGGAGGCCGAGCGCCTCGACACCGCCGCGGAGCTCGAGGACAAGCGCCGGGAGCTGGCGCCCTTCCTGGACTTCGCAGACGACCAGGGCCTGCCCCGAGACCGGGTCGCGGCGGCGTGGACCTTTACGACGACCTCGCGCGTCGAGGTGGCGATGGACCCGGACGGCGCCCGCGTCCCGCTGCCCTTCGACCTGCTGATCGATCCGGCCACGGGCCTCGTCGATCTGCCGCCCTCCGATGACGACTCCGAGGTCGAGGCGGATGCGAAGCTCGTCGCGAACACATTGGATGGCTTCGGGCTCAACGCCAACCTGCTCTTCGACACCACCGACGTGGTCGTCGAGGACACGGCGGACATCACGCTCTACGCCATCGACCAGACGCCGGTGTCCATGGGGCTCGACGTGCGGGTGATGGAGGGGGAGCACCTCGTCCTGGAGCCTCACGATCTGCCGCTTCACCCAGGCACCACCTATGCGCTGGTGGTCCGCGGACTGAAGGACGAAGCGGGCGAGGACGTCGTGCCGATGCCCCTGGGCATGCTGGTCGCCAGCGACGCCCCGCTGGTGGTCGACGGCGAGGTGCAGCTCGACATGGAGCTGGAAGACGCCGAGCGCATCGAGATGGCCCGCCTCGAGCTCGACCCGCTGCTCGACAGCCTGGGACGGGACGATGTCATCGCCGCCTGGCCCTTCCGCACGCTGGATCCGCTGCCGGCTCAGCAGCGCTCGGCGCGCATGGCGGAGACCCTGGACCTCGAGGTGGGCCTGACGGTCTCCTCGCGCCTGCCGGCCTACGACCTGATCTGGGACGACGCGCTGTCCGAGCTCTTCCCGGGCGTCCTGAACCCGGCGCCTGCGGTCTATGCAGGGCGGGTCTGGGGTGTCCACGAGGTCGTCCAGGGCACCCTGAACACGGCGACCTTCCTCGACCCCGAGACCAGGCGGTGGACCGCCGAGCACACCGTGGAGCCGATCGGCTACCTCGCCATCATCCCGGAGACTCCCGACCCGGAGCTCCCGGTCATCATCTTCGGCCACGCCATCGTGACCGACCGCCGCTTCCTGCTGACCATCGCCGGGGAACTCGCACAGCGCGGCTTCTACAGCGTCGCCATCGACTTCCCCTTCCACGGTCCCAGGACCGTCTGCGTCGAGTCCTCGCTGGTCGCCGTCCCGAACTTCATTCCAGAGGAGCTCCAGGACGACTTCGGCTACGAGGAGTCGATCATCTGGCTGCCTCCCTGCGCCAGCGGCGAAGACGCCTCCTGCTCACCGACCGGTGAGTGCCTCGACGCCGAGGGCAACCCAGAGGACTTCAGCGTCTTTCCCCTGATCGACATGTACCCGGCCTCCGGAGCGGCGTTCATGGACATGGACGACCTCCCCCACATCCCCGACCACTTCCAGCAGGCGCTGGTGGACCTCGGCGCGCTGCGTTGGGCGATCGCCAGCGGCGCCTTCGACGAGGTCTTCGGACAGAGCGTGCCGCGGGACCGCTTCTACTACGCGGGGCAGTCGCTCGGTTCGATCATCGGCATCGACTTCGTCGCCCACACCCCGGAGATCGAGCGCGCGGTCTTCAACGTCCCTGGCGCCGACCTCGTCGATCTCTTCCGCTACTCCGACTACTTCGGGCCTCAGATCGACTACTGGACGGAGACCCACGAGCTCGAGGAGGGGAGCTACGAGCAGGAGCGCATGCTGAACGTCGCCAAGTGGCTCGTGGACGCTGTCGACCCGACGAGCAACGGCTACGGCTACGCCGAGGACCCCCGGCCCGTCCTGCTGCAGATCGACAAGATCGACGAGGAGACCGGGGACATCATCATTCCGAACTTCACCTCAGAGGGCTTCCAGGCCCAGAGCGGGCACCAGCTGGAGACCTACCCGAGCGTCTTGCACGCGGACCTCATCATGCCCGTGTTGGGTGATGCCATGCTCGAGGACCTGGCGGACTTCCTGGAGGACGGGGATCTGTGATCCTCTGGATCTCGGCCGCCCTCGCCGGCGGCTACGAAGTCGCCCAGCAGGGTGTGCGCGCCGGAGGCATGGCCCACGCCGGGACCGCGGCGGTCGCAGCCGAGAGCGCCTGGTACAACCCGTCGGCGCTGACCGACGGAGTGCCTCGCTTCGGTCTGAGCGGGGTGGTCGCCAACCCGCGCATCCAGAGCCGGGCAGAAGCAGAGGTCTACGAGACCATCGGCGGACCCTCCTACATTCCCCAGGTCCACGGGGCCTGGGCCTGGGGCGACTGGGCAGCAGGCGCCTCGCTGAACGCGCCCTTCGGTGGTGGCGTGCGGTGGCCCGCCGACTGGCCCGGTCGCTTCGACATCGTCTGCTCGCGCACCCAGGTCCTGCGCGCCTCGCCGTTTGTCGCCACCCGCCGCGGACCGGTGGCGCTGAGCATCGGTCCCCACCTCGACGCCGGCACCCTGGAGGTCTTCAAGGCCACCGATCACGTCAGCGAGGAGGGCACCGCCCACCTGCTCCTCGACGGGCGCGGCGTGGGTGTCGACGCGGCCCTGTTCCTGGACCTCGACGAGGTCGACCTCGGGGTCTCCTACAAGTCCCGCACCTCGATGCGGCTGTCGGGCCTGGCGGACTTCGACGTGCCGGATCCATTCGCCGCCACCCTGCCCGACCAGACGGTCGAGGCCGACTGGACCCTCCCCGACCGCCTCGCCGTCGGCGTCGCCTGGCGTGGGCTTCGCCTGGACGCGACCACGACGCTGTGGTCGGTGAACGACGAGCTCCGCTTCGAGTTCGCGGAGAGCGACGACGCTGTGAACGACTACCGCTGGCGGAACTCTGGTGCCCTGCGCCTCGGCGGAGAGACGGCGCTCCAGGGCTTCGAGCTGCGGGGCGGGCTGGCGCTCGAGAGGACGCCGGCGCCGGTCGAGACCCTGAGCGCGGCTTCCCCCGACGGGCCCCGCTTTTCACTGACCGTCGGCGCCGGTCGGGCCCTGACGGATGCACTCCGCGTCGACGCCTTCGTAGAGCACCTGCGCATCCTCGAGCGCCAGAGCGACTCGACCCAGGCGAGCTATGGCGGCTCTGCCTGGGTCGCGGGTGTGGGGGTCGAAGCTAGGCGCTTCGGCGCTGGGCGTGACGCAGCTTCCGGATCGCCTTGATCTCGATCTGGCGGATGCGCTCACGGGTCAGGTTGAACTTCGAGCCGATCTCCTCGAGGGAGTAGTTCGTGGGCTCGCCGATGCCGTAGCGCATCCGGAGCACCTTCTCCTCGCGGGGGGTGAGGGTGCAGAGCACCTCCTCGACCTCCTCCTTGGCAGAGGCGAGCTCGAGCTTCTCGTTGGGCGAGACGGCTGCGGGGTTCTCGATGAAGTCGCCGATGCTGGAGTCGGAGTCGTCCGAGACCGGCGCGTCGAGGCTCATGGGCTCGCGGGTGAGGCGCATGAGCGGCTCGAGATCCTTGAGCGGGACGTCGAGGTCCGCTGCGACCTCGCCCAGGGTGGGCTCACGCCCGAAGCGCTGGAAGAGGGCCTTCTGGGTCTGGTGGACCTTGTTGACGACCTCGAGCTTGTAGATCGGGATGCGGATGGTGCGGATCTGGCTCTCGATGGCGCGGATGATGGACTGACGAATCCACCAGCTGGCGTAGGTCGAGAACTTGAAGCCCCGCATCGGGTCGAACTTCTCGACCGCCTTCATGAGGCCGATGTTGCCTTCCTGGATGAGGTCGGACAGCGGCAGGCCCCGGTAGCTGTACTGCTTGGCGATCGAGACGACGAGGCGCAGGTTGGCGTTGATGAGCGCCACCTTGGCGAGCTCGGACTCCGGCCCCCCTTCACGGACGCGGCGGGACACCTCGATCTCGTCAGCCCGAGAGAGGAGGGGAATCGAGCCCATCCTCTTCAGGTACTTGTTGAGAAGGACGTTGGCGCCTGGGTCGTTGTAGCGTCCACTCTTGCGGGGGGCGGCTGCGGCCATCACGTCTCCGGTTCGCGGGGGCGGTAGGTCTTCTCGCAAGATTCGTGCCAAGTCGACTCCGTGGCGTGGCGACGTGCAGAAGCCCGCGCTTTCGACGCGGATCCGCTCACTTCCTTCGATCGGAAGGGATCTCCTTGTCCATTAGTCACGACATCGGTGTCGCGCCGATGTTCGGGATTCCGAACGGTGTTCAAGATTCTTGAACGTGAGCCTCGAGCGCTTCGAAGGGGTCGTCCGCGCCCTTGGTGATGATCTCGATCTGCTCGATGAACGCCAGCAGGTCGCCGTCCACCTGCTCGAGGACCGCAGCGAACAGCGCGCTCTTGGTGTTGTAGGTCTTGAACTGGACCATCCGCGCGTTGTTCCAGGTCCCCTGCCGCACCGCCTGGGCGTAGCGCTCGGGATCGTGGAAGGGCGCATCTCCGACGCGCTGCTGGAGGTCCTCGCCGAAGAGCCGGCCTTTCGCCGCCAGCCGCTCGGCGTCGGTGAGCGACTCGTCCTCGTAGACCGCCTGGAGGTCCTTGTAGAGCTCGTGCTGGACCTCGCGGAAGAGGCGACGGTCGGCCTGGAGCTGGACCGCCGCGATCAGGGCGGGGTCGTGATGCCCCCTGCGGGCCGCCAGGTAGCGCATGGCCGCGACCTCGCCGACGAAGTTCGCATAGGACTCGTTGAACTTCACGCTGCCTGGCACCCAGAGCGTCGCGTGCGCCAGCTCGTGCAGCACCGTGTCTGCGAGCTTGTAGTCGGTCCAGCTCAGCATCTTGGGGAGGATCGGGTCCTTGAACCAGCCCAGGGTGCTGTAGGCCCCCGCCTTGCGGACGTAGGTGTCGAGGCCGTCCGCGCGGAGCTCTGCCTCCAGCTCACGGGCGTCCTCTTCCCGGAAGAAGCCGAGGTAGGGGAAGGAGCCGACGATGGGGAACCACCACTTCTTGGGCTCGAAGCGGGTGGGGTGGCAGGCGGAGACGTTCCAGATCTGCCGCTCCCAGTCGACGCTGATGGTCTCGTAGTTGTCCGTCGCGGACAGGCCGATCTCCCCGCCGAAGGCCTTCACGTCGGCGATCAACTCCAGCTTCTCGAGCTCTTCGGGGCTGAGCTCTCCGGTCGCGCGGACCTCGTCGATGGGCTCCCTGAGGGCGAGGAGCTCGGCCTGGTAGTAGCCGGATCTGAGGAGGTAGCCGACCTTGCACCCTGGGAGCGCGGACAGCGCGAGGCCGCTTATGACCACCCCTCCGATGAACAGACGACGTCGCGACATGCTCTGAGAGCGTAGGCCATTTGACCTGGGCTCGTGCCGCGGTCAGGATTCCTCGGACGGAGGACCAGTTGTTCGAATTCCTGAAGAGCGGCGGCCCGGTGATGATCTTCATCGGAGCAGCTTCGGTCGTCGGGCTCATGGCCTTCATCGAGCGTCTCTGGGCGCTCCGGGCTGACCGGGTGGTGCCAAAGGCCCTGCGCGTCGAGCTCCTCGAGCTGGCGCGGCAGAGGCGCTGGGACGACGCCATCACCCTGTGTCGAAAGCAGGAGTCCCCGGTGGCCAACGTGCTCGTCGTCGTCCTGGAGAACCGGCATCGCAGCCGATCTGACGCCAAGGAGCTCGCAGAAGAGGTCGGAAAGCGCGAGGCCGCCGAGCTGGAGCGCTACTCGGGCATAGTCGGCATCGTGGCCTCGGTCGCGCCGCTGTTGGGACTCCTCGGCACGGTCTGGGGGATGATCCTGACCTTCCAGGTCATCCAGGACAAGGGCATGGGCCACATCGGCGACCTCGCCGGGGGCATCTCCACCGCGCTGGTCACGACCTTCGCCGGGCTCTGCGTCGGCATCCCCGCCCTCATCGCCCATCGCTACCTGCTCTCGCGGATCGACGACCTCGTCCTGGAGCTGGAGGAAGCGGCGCTGGACGTGCTCGACGTCACCTCGATGCCCGAGACAGAGTGAACTTCAAGCGCGAGCGCCGAGAGGAGACGCGGGTCGACGTGACCCCGCTCATCGACATCATCTTCCAGCTGGTGCTGTTCTTCATGGTGTCCACGACCTTCATCACGGCACCGGGCATCCAGGTCGATCTGCCTCGCAGCAGCTCACAGACCATCCTGCGAGACAAGCAGGACGTGAACATCTGGATGACCGAAGAGGGCAGCGTCTACGTCGACCAGAAGGCCGTCAGCTTCGAGGAGCTGCTCGCGGTGCTCGACTCGGCCGCGGCGCGGGACAACACGACGCTGGTGGTGATCAAGGCCGACACCAACGTCGACCACGGTGACGTCGTGCGCGTCATGGACGTCGCTCGACAGCGCGGGCTCTCGCGGCTCGCCATCGCTACGGACCCCGGGCAGCCAGGATCTGGCGAGGATCCATAGCGATACCTCAGGTAAATTATAGGGTCGTGTCTTGACAGATCAAGACATTGCTGTATCTTCGAGGAGCTGATCTCTCCTCGCTGATTTCTCGCTGAAGCACCCGCTGTGACCTCGACGCTGATTCGCCGGCTCGCCATGAGCGTGGTGCCCTTCATTCTCATGGGCGCTGTGGTCCTGATGGCTATCTTCGGAGACCACGGGCTCGTCCGCCGGCACGAGCTGCGCCAGCGGCAGGTCGAGATCGAGCTCCAGGTGGAGCAGCTGGCGGGCGAGAACGCGGAGTTCTCGCGACAGATCCGCCTGTTGGACACCCACCGGATCGGTCTCCGCAGGCTGGCGGCCGAGGAGCTCCTGATGGCGGGCGAGGGAGCGACGATCTACCGCTTCGCCGAGGCGGACTGAGACCGGATCAGAGGTCCTGGTCGAGGAGCCAGTCCACGAGATCCTGGTTGGTCTGGCCGTAGTCCGAGCGCCACAGCCAGGTGTGTCCGGCGCCGGAGACCTCGGTGTAGGTCACCTCGAAGCCCGCGGCGTCGAGGTCATCGGCGAGGGCCTCGCCGTAGGAGGTCGGCACGACGGTGTCCGCGCCCCCGTGGATGACCCAGGCGGGACGCTTCGGGTCGGCGTCCGCGGCGGGTAGCCCCCCCTGCGCGGGGTCGTAGCCGGCGTTGACGCCGTAGGCCGCAAATGGGCTGGTCCAGCCGATCTGTCCGCTCCCCATGAGCACCAGCGCGGTCATCCCGGCTCCCCTCGAGTGACCGACCAGGTAGAAGCGCTCGGCGTCGAGGCGGTATCCGCCGTCCAGGTCCTCTAGCAGCCCGTCGAGCAGGTAGATGTCGTTGGCGAAGGAGCTGGAGTTGCCGTCGGTCCCCGGCCAGCCCTCGTTCGTCTGGACGAACCACCCCTTGTTGTACCCGGTGGGCGCGACCACCAGGAGCGCGTTGTCGCCAGCGGTCGTCTCCAGCCCGGTGGCGTGGAGGAAGTTCTCGGCCGTGTCTCCTGCGCCGTGCAGGGCGACGAGCACCGGGACCGGCCCTGTCTCCATCGCGGAGGTCGCAGCCTCTGGGACGAAGACGGTGTAGCTGCGCTCGATGCCGTCGACCTCGAGGGTCTCGGTGAAGCGCCCCGACGGTCCGATTGGGATCGGGACAAGCGACCATTGGGTCCCCCTGTTGTTTGTGCAAGGTCCTATAACCGCACGACTTTTGGCCTTCGCAGGGCGCCGCTGAGGCCCCGATCTCGACACCGGACGACCTCGCTCGACGAAAGGCGCGATCGCGGCTGACCAGAGGCGTCTGAGGGCCGTAGAGACCCCTCCTGGCGCCGGTTTGGGATGGGGGCACTTCGAAACCGTCAAACCGATGGACACCGTCTTGACATGGCCTTGACATCCCTCGCCCACGTGGGCCGGCGCTCCTTCGCGACCCCCGACGCCGACGGTGACGACGGGGTCGAGTCCTGCGTGGACCACGGTTCACGCGGCGGCCACCTCTCCCACACAGTTCTTGCCCGTCACTGGATGGATGGAAGCCGGCGACATCGAGAACGTGCGCCAGGCCTGAGTCTGCTCTTCGGCGACGCGGACTGACGGGGCGGTGCCCCGGACTAGAAGATGTTCGTGCGGATCAGCGAGACCACCTTGCCGAGCACCTCGACGTCCATCGTGCCGTCGACGTAGATCGGCTCCATCGAGGAGTTGGCGGGCTGGAGCCTGATGCGGTCGCCTTCGCGGTAGAAGCGCTTCACCGTGGCTTCGTCGAAGA
>DASCPX010000003.1:0-4612 GCA_036012755.1 Myxococcota bacterium
GAATGGACCCTCGACAAGGCGCGCGAGCTCGCTGCTACGTTCGGAGTGCATCTCGCCACCATCTACCGCGACCGCGATGCAGTGCTCGACGACCTGGCCAAGGAGCAACTCGCGGATCGAGGACCTCGACGCGCGGCCCTGCTCATCCGGCTCCGCCGCACGGCGTCGGCGGCGGCGGCCGACGGTCAGCATGTCGCCGTGCTCCGTGCCCTCGCCCTCGAGGCGCGCATCACCGGGCTCGAGGAGCCTGAGCCCATCGACGTCGAGGCCGACCAGGTCCCCGCCGATGCGCTCGATCGTCTGCGCCACCTCTACGGGGACGTCCATCGGCTCCGTCGCCAGTGCGAGATGGCGGGGAAGGCCACGGCAGCGATGCAAGCGATGAAGCAGGAGCACGAGCTGCTCGCGCAGATCCACGACGAGGAGGTCCGCCGCGCAGATCTGGACCGGTCCCGCCGCACCCCCGAGCAGCTCTTCGAGGAGCTCGGCGCCCAACTGGACGCGCTGCCTGACCTCCTGCGGATCAGGCTGCTAGCCGAGCGCAAGCCGTGACCATGCACCGAGCGCTCTCCGCGATAGATGATATTCGGGGCCTGGTCCGGTCCTCGCCGGTGGACTTCGTCGCCTGGCTACCGATGCAGGTCGCCTGGCTGTGCCACACCGGGCCCGAGCCGGCGCTATTGCGACTCGGGAACCGGCAAGGCAAGTCCTTCGCGGGCTGCGCCGAGCTCGTCTTCCGCTGTCGGGGAGAGCACCCCTACAAGGCGGTCCCGCCGGCGCCCGTCCGATGCGCGCTGGTCTGTATGAGCAAGATGCAGTCGGTCGAGATCCAGCGGGTCCTATGGGAGCACCTCGGCCAGAACCACTCCCGCGACCTGGTCGACGGCGTCGAGTTCAGCTCCCGCACCGGGTTTAGGGGTCATCGCCCTGTCGTCGAGTTCCTCAACGGGTCGACGATCACGATCTTCGGCAACGCCCAGGGACCCGAGGCTATCGCCGGCTCCGAGTTCGACTACATCCTGCTCGACGAGCCGCCGGCGCAGGAGGTCTACGATGAGTGCCTGGAGCGCGTGAGGAACACCGGCGGAGCGATCGGGCTGACGCTGACGCCGATCAACGGGCCCCCGCTGCCCTGGCTGCTTGCGCTCTGCACGAGGGGCCAGGTCCGCGACTATCACTCGAGGCTGACGGTCGAATCCCAGATCAGCGAGCTCACCGGCCGAGTCAGGCTAAACAAGGTCGGCCGACCCTGGGACGCGGACTTCATCAGCGAGATCCGGGAGACGGTGAACCCGATCGACGCCCCCATCCGCGTCGACGGAGAGTGGGAGAGCCGGAGTGAGGGGCAGTTCTTCACCGTCTACGACGACGACGCCATGGTCACAGCCGTCCCGCCTCAGGGGGTGCTCAAGCTCGCCCTCGGTCTGGACTACGCGGCGGCAGATCGAGAGATGGGGATGTGCGCTGTGCTCACCGCGCTCGCCTTCGAGGAGGGATCGAGGACACCGACGACGATCTACGCGCTCGCGGAAGTTGTCATCCCGGGCTCGGCCTCGATGCCGGAGTTCGCGGCGGCGATCATCCGATCGCTTCACGAGCTCGGGATCAAGTGGCACGAACTCGACTACGTCTTTGGTGACGTCCCGGCCCGGACTCGGTTCGTGATCAGCAGCAACGCCGAACTAAACCGCGCCCTCGCCCGAGCGATGCGAATCCCGCAGAGGGCACTCAAACCCAGGGTCCACGCGATGAAGCGAGGCCGGGCCCAGGCTAACGCGAGGCGCCGGACCAAGGACATTAGGTGCCGCTGGATGTATGGACGCCTCGCCGCCGACGTCGTGCGCGTCCATCCTCGCTGCAAGCATCTCCGGAAGGGCCTGCTCGAGTGGGACTTCGGCGATAAACATCCGATGAAAGACGTTCTGGACGCCTGGATGTATGGGCTACGTGATCAGTGGGTCGAGTCCCGCTCCTATGATGATCTGGCCGATCTGATCTTCACCTGACGCCCCTGGAGACTCCCATGCCTAAGCCCACCGCACTGAACGTGCCGCCCCTGCCGGCCTCGACTGCTGAGGTGCTCCGAGTCGAGCACTCCCGCCTTCGCCGGCGCATCATCTACTCGATGCACGAGGAGGACGTGCGCGCCCGCCTGGTCACAGCGGTCGGCAGCACCCGCGCGGCGGCCTGGGCCAAGTCGCCCGACATGACCTGCAACCCGGCGTGGTACGTGACGAGCCAGCTCGCCGCGCTCTACAACGAGGTACCCGAAGTCACTCCCCCGCCTGGCGGCGAGGCCGCAGCCGCCGCGCTGGTGGACGGGAGCTTCTGGCAGCTCAGCCGCCGGCTCCAGCGGGATACCCTCGCAATGAACGATATGTTCATGCGCGTCGACGTCGACGAGGACGGCCCCTATTGGCGCATGGTCTTCCCAGACATGACTGAGCCGACCGCCGACCGCCGGCGACCTGGCCAGCCTGCCGCGATGGTCGAATGGGTCGAGGATCCGGACGACGAGGCAGAGTGGATCAAGCTGGTCACCGACCCGCGGGAGCGGATCTACAAGGCGCTCGACAAGCAAGGCAACGACATCAGCGATCGCGTGCTCGGTCGCCAGCTCAGCGGCGATGCGTACCCGTTCCTCGTCGAGGGCCAGCCCGTCCTCAACTACGTCGCCTATCACGCAGCCGAGGCCGGCTGCCTGCTCGATCCGTACACGGGGCGCGAGGTCTTCGACGGCGGGCTAAATCTGGGCGTTTATTACAGCTATTTCGGGCATGTGCTGCGAAACGTCGCCTGGGCCCAGCGCTACGCCATCGGCGCTGCGCCCGTCGGCGCGGAGGCCGATGAGAATGGCCGCCGCCAGGAGCTCATCACAGACCCCGCGGTGCTCGTGCTGCTCAAGGCGCTCGAGGGTCACGAGGGCCAGCCGGTCGTCGGGCAGTGGGGGAGCCCCGTCGACCCGGAGAAGGTCCTCGCCGGGATCGAGCGCTACGAGCGCCGGATCGTCGAGTCCGCCCTCGGCTCTGCCGGCGTGAGTCGCCGCCAGTCCGATGTCCGCTCCGCGATGAGCCTGGCTGTCAGCCGCGAGAGCCAGCGCGCCGCGCAGCGCGCCTATGAGCCAGTGTTCCGCGCCAGTGATCGCCGCCTCCTGGCGCTCGTGTCCGGGCTGATGGGACTACCGACCGAGGGATGGTCGATCAGGTATCGAGCGATCCCGCGCGATCCGGCCGAGCTCGCCAGCGAGGCCGAGCGCATCGCGAAGCTCGTGGACGCGAACCTCGAGGACCGCGTCACAGCCTATCGCACGATTCACCCCGGGATGACGGCCGAGGAAGCTCGGGCCGCCGTCTCGCAGATCGCCGAGATCAACCGCCGCTTCGCGGCCTGAGAGGACAACATGCACGAGCACGAGCACGAGCCTGGAGATGGTGGAGCTGGCGCCGGCGGCAGTGACGCTGGCAAGGTAGTTCCCTACGAGCGCTTTGAAACAGCGGTCAGGGAGAAGCAGGCGATGGCGGCCGAGGTCGCAACGCTGAAGACGGAGGTTCAGGGACTCGCGGAGAGGGCGGCCACGGCGGGCACGCTCGCCAGCGAGCTCGAGACGTGGAAGACGAAGGCCGCGGAGGCCGAGGGACGGTTCGGACGCTACAAGGCGATCGGCTCCGCGCTGGACACGTCCGATCCGGATGCGATCGAGGCCGTCGAGTGGCAATACGGGAAGCTGCCCGAGGAAGGCCGACCCGAGCTCGAGCCCTGGCTGACGGATCTGAAGGCGAAGCCGGAGGAGGCGCCGGCGGTCCTCCGCCCATGGCTTCAGCCGTCAGACGGAGGCGGCAAGGCCAAGCCTGCCCCCCGCCGACATGATGCGGGCGGCGGTGGGCCTGGCGGAGGCGCCGGGAACGGCGTCATCACCGACGAGAAGGTCCGCCAGGTCCGACAGCGGTGCATCTCGACCGGCAACTGGGAGCCGTGGAAGGAGCTGAAGAAGCAGATGAATCGGCCTTGACAAGCTGAGCCCTCGCGGTCTATGACGAGTCATCGCTCCACGGATCGGCCCACGACACGGGCGCCGGGCGATACCCCCACATCGCAGACTTCCGAGCCCCACGGATCGGCCCACGACACGGGCGCCGGGTGTAGACGAACCACTACACAAGGTGATCCCTCATGGCTAACGAAATCGTTGCTTCTGGCATTGGCGACCTCATCGCAGGTGAGGTCATGGCGGCCGAGTTCCTCATGCTCCTCGCTGACCGAGACGGCTCGGTCCTGACGCATCCGGCACTGTTCCACGCGACCGGCTCCGCCCGGAGCTCCAACGTCGTCCGCGTCCCGCACATCGGGCTCGGCGGCTACGACTTGCTCACGGCGACGACTCCCGGCTCCGAGCACGCGAACACCGCGCTCACCGACGGCTCGACCGATGTGACCATCGCGCCCCGCGCGAAGGTCTACAGCATCGACGACCTGGCTGGCTTCATCTCGGACGGCAAGCTCGACGCGCTCGCCTTCGCGCAGGACGCCGCCGTCTCCGTCGCGCAGACGTTGATCTCGTTGATCGCGAACGTCGCGGACGACTTCACCGCGACGGCCGGCACGACGACGGTCA
>DASCPX010000004.1:0-1015 GCA_036012755.1 Myxococcota bacterium
TTTTTAGGCGAAATCGATTCGTGATACCCCCCTCATGAACCCGTTTTTCACCACTTTTCTCTACCCTTCTTTTACAGACTTTCGAGACGTTGTTTTCGACAACTTCTTACAGAATTTGATCCGGTTTTACTTTTCGTCATTTTCACTTTTTGTCATTATTTTTTATTTTTCATCTTTTTTCATCACTTTTTGTCTCCATCTATGACGTTTTACAGAGTTTCGACACGTCGTTTTACAACACCGTTTTCTCACTCCAAACCTTTACTTTTACTCAAGAGTTCAACGTTTTAAGTTTTACACAGCGTGGGGTACCACGTCACTTTTTCTCATTTTTCATCATTTTTCATCATTTTTCGTCTCACTCTATGACGTTTCTCGGAATTTCAACGCGTCGTTTTTCATACTTTTTTCATCATTTTTTCATCATTTTTTTCATCTTTTTCATTTTTTCATCTTTTCAAAGTTTTCACCGAAAAAAACACTCTTATTGCTATCGTCGGTCGCTCGTTCCTCGCTCCCTCCTCAGCGCGCTCGCTCGTTCCTCGCTCGCTTCTTGACGTCGGTCGTCGTCCCTCGTACCTCGGTCCTCCTCCCTCCTCCTAACCGTCTCCCTCCCTAACCTACTCTCTACCCCGCCCTATCGCAACCACCCGCACCCTGCTTGCTCTCACATGCGAGTCCTCAGATTGCATTTCGACATATAGCCGTAAATGTCGGTCATCATCGTGTCAGGATGTGACCATGTGACATACAGCTATTTGTCGACTACAATTTGAAGACTCACGACCCTGTGTAAGGCCGTGTTGTATTTGTGCGTTTGTAAATGAGTCCACATCTCTCATGTGTCATGAAGTTTCGCAAACGAGTTCCAGAACAAAATGTACATCCAGATCTAAAATGTGTAAAAGTTGTGCACATACACATATGTTGCAAAGTTTCAAAATGTGTCGAATTTGACGAATTCATCGAAGAAAGTCAGTGTTACGACTGAGACCTACCAAACGAGTTCCAGAAC
>DASCPX010000005.1:0-18168 GCA_036012755.1 Myxococcota bacterium
TGCCGCCCTTGCTGCCGCCCTTGCTGCCGCCCTTGCTGCCGCCCTTGCTGCCGCCCTTGCTGCCGCCCTTGGAGCCACCCTTCGAGTCACTCTTGTCGTCTCCTCCGAAGCCGAAGTCGACGTCGCCGACGCTGCCTTCGATGCGGCCGCTGGAGTCGGCGCTGAGGTCCACGTCGTCCGTGTCCACTCCCGCGGACCACTTGCCGCTGCTGTCGGCCTTTGCGTCCACCGTGTCGGTGTCGAGCTCGGCGGACCACTTGCCCGAGCTGTCACCGCTGGCCTTGAACGCCCCGTCGCCAGCTTCGACCGAGCCGCTGACCTTTCCGCTGGAGTCGACGCTCGCCTCGGCCTCCACGCCGCCACCGGATGCGCTGACCGTCACGCCGTCGCTGCTGACATCGACGTCGACGCCAGAGCCTCCGGCACCACCGCCAGCCCCGCCACCACCCGCGCCGCCACCACCCGCGCCGCCGCCACCAGCACCGCCGCCACCGCCGCCACCACCGCCACCGGAAGACGACGAGGACGACGAGGACGACTCGCTGCTGTCCCCATCTTCCGTCGTCGGGGCGTGCTTGTGCTCCGGGAGCTCCTCTGTCTCCTTCGACGGAAACGGAGCGCCGCCGTTGATCGCGACCAAGGCAGCCTGGTAGGTGGCCATCTGGCCGCCGTCCTGAGTCGTCATGTCCGTCGACTCGAAGACCGCGGTCATCTTCGACTCCATCGAGAGCGTCTCGCACTCGAGCTTGAAGTCCTTGCACTTGATGGAGATCTTCTCCTTGGCCTCCCAGATCGTGTCCTTGTCGCAGTACTCGGTGATGGTCTTCTCGGCCGAGTCGAGGACCTGGTAGATGGGCGCGGACGTGACGTCCAGGCGCGTCGACGCCTGAGCGCCCAGGCCGATCTTCTCCTCGCCCTCCGTGTCGTCGAACAACACCATGTGGTCGTTTCTAGACCAGAAGACGCGGATGTTGTTCTCCTCGTCGTCGTTGTGGTACGGCTCGGCGAGGTCCTCGTCGCCGTTGTAGACGGCGCCCAGGACGTAGGGCGACATCGAACGGTAGGCGAAGCCGAGCACGACCTCGGTGCCCTCGTCGGGGAGGATGACGAGCCCCCTCTCCACCCCCGCCATCGGCGTGATCATGCGACACCACGAGGACTTCGGCAGATCCTCGCCGTCCACCGGGTACTCCACCAACACGCGGTGGAGTCCGTCCGGGTCCTTGTTCTCCTTGACGATTCCGACGACGACGCCG
The DNA here is from genome assembly GCA_036012755.1 of Myxococcota bacterium. Lineage (GTDB taxonomy): Bacteria > Myxococcota_A > UBA796 > UBA796 > CAJQPC01 > JAAESX01. Next base: position 1,257 of record DASCPX010000005.1, read on the forward strand.
TTGATCATGGCGACGTCCTCAGTTGATCTTGGTCATCTGGGCGGTCAGGACCAGCATCTGGCCGCCGTTGACGGTCAGGGCCTGGGTCGCCTTCAGCTCCGCGGTCTTGCTGGCCTTCATCGAGATCGTCTTGTCGGCGCCGAGGATGAACTCCTTGCACTTCATGGAGATGGTCTCCTTCGCCTCGATGATGATGTCCTTGCCGCTGTAGACCGACAGGACCTTCTCGGCGGAGTCCCAGATGACGCGGATCTCCTCGTTGTGGGAGATGAGTTCGATCCGCTCCTCGCCGTCGGTGTCGTCGAAGGTGACTCGGTGCCCCGACCGGCTCTGGAAGACGCGGAGGTTGTTCTCCTCGTCCTCGTTCGCATAGGGCGGCGTGTCGACGCCGTTGTAGAGCGAGCCAAGGACGATGGCGTGGTTGAAGTCGCCGTGCATGAAGCTGACGAGGACCTCGTCCCCGATCTCGGGGATCGTCATCCAGCCGCGCTCGCGTCCCGCCATGGGCATGACGAGCCGCGCCCAGTAGGACTCCGGCATCTCGTCTTCGCTGCCGTCCGGGGGAGGCGGCAACGAAGGAAACTTCACCTTGACGCGGCTGAGCTTGGCGTCGTCGACGTTGTCCACGACGATGGCCTCGACGAGACCCGGCATCTGGCCGGAGACCGGTCGGCCGTGCCGATCGGTGACCTTGGGCATGGCACCCTCCTCTAGAGGGGTGCTCGATCAGTGCGGTGCGAACGCATGGCGGGCTCCCCGAGGGAATGGTTGGAACGGAAGAGGTGAGCCCGCCGTGTTCGCCGTACGGCCATGACGCTCGGGCCCACTCGAATCATGACGGGTTTGAGGGCGACTGTCGAGGTCGTTTGACGAGGTGGAGGGGCTCGCAAGAGTACTCGATGGCTCTGCGAGGACCGACGGCGAGCCGCCAGATGAGCCCGTCCTCCTCGACGAGGAGATCGTAGGCCACCAACTTCGAGCGGAGCTCTGCCGATGTGAAACGAGCCTCGGGGCGATCGTCGAAGGCGTAGGGACAGGTGATCAGCAAGGTCCCTCCTGGCCGAGCACGAGCCCGGAGTGCTGACACGAGTCCAGGATGTTCAGCAGCAAGACGCCGTCGAACTGCTCTCCATCGAAGGGCGGATCCGCACCGTCCCCGCACACAGCCGGCCCCGGGTAGGTCCGGCACATGTCGAAGTCCTGGTCGACGCCGATGACGTCGCTTCGTCCATGCCAGCCGACTCCACAGCCGAGGTCGACGAGGTCCCCGTCGAGGCTCGCCACGATCTCGCGCACGGCGTGGACCAACTCGCCGTCCACGACGCCGTAGCTCTTCGCCAGCGCTCGTGGGGCTCCGAGCCGTTGGAGCACGTCCTCTGGCAGATCCCGCCGAGCCAGGACCGAGCCACGATGATGTTCGAGCCAGGCATCGAGGTCCCGCATCACGATGGGAACGCCATCGACGACGGGGTGGAAGGCCGAGCAGGCAGGACAGCGCAGCCCCCCTCCCCCATGTGGAGGTGGGCACGGTGGAACTGCCCCTCCACGCTGCGCCGGCAGCGCGGACAGACCAGAGGGATCCTCACCCCCCGACGTCGACGTCGGGGCTGCCCTGGACGAGCGTGCCGATGCCGCCGCAGTGAGCCGTCAGATCGCCCAGGCGACACACGGAGATGTCGTTGACGGTGACCGTGGCGCTGCCGGTCATGCAGGCCCAGGTGTTGGGGCCGCAGCAGGCCGCATGGACGCCCGGATCCCCGATGCGGAGCACGGCCAGCCCGTTGACGAACGTGTTGGGAGAGCCCGAGACCGCGGGACCGATGACCGAATGCGAGCAGCATTTGCGGCCGTGGGAGTCCGCGGGGTTGAAGGCCATGTCCGTAACGCGAGAGACGACTGGCATGCTCCCTCCTGGCTCCCCAATGTAGCAGCCAAAAGGTGGTCTCGCGGGATCAGAACTCGACGCGGGCCCCCGTGCCGATGTGGCTGACCCCGGCGAATGCGCCCAGCGCCGAGTCGGGCGGTCCCTGCACCCACGTCCCGCCGAGCTGCCAGCTGACGGCGTCGCCCTGCAGTACGTGGAGATCGCCGCCGGCGAGGACGCCGCGACCGTCGCTCAGCGCTCGGCCTTCCAGGGCCACCGTCGGCGTGATCGACCATCGCAGAAAGACCACGCCGTAGTCGCGCAGCTCCTCGCGGCTCCGCTCGGTGGGGAAGCCGTGGAGCCACTGCAGGTTCAGGTAGACCTGCCCGAAGCCCCGGTCGACGCCGACGACCCACCGGGGGTAGACGAGCCCGTCCTGGCTGAGCTCGGTGGGGATCGGATCGGGGACCTCGTCGATGGTCCCCAGCCGCTCGAGCGCCTCCAGCTGCGACTTCGAGAACTGGACCTCGACGAACTCTGGTCGCACCGCGGCCACCTCGACCCAGCCGACGACGTCCCAGGCCAGGTCGCGCCGCCACTCTCCAGCGACCTGCTGCACTCGCGGGTAGACGATGGGCACACCGAGATCGACGCGATCGGAGTCGGTCTGGAAGCCCGTGATGCGCAGCTCGCCGCCGACCTGCGGCAGGCTGTCGCGGCCGTGGTAGCCGGAGATGGCCCAGTCCCCGGCTCGGGTAGCCCAGAAGAACCGAGCACCTACAGCGATGTCGGCGATGCGGTCCTCTGGGAGATCGACCCGGGACTCCAGGCGGCCGATCTCGTTGTCCCCCGCTTCGATGGAGTCCAGGGACGCCTGGCCGTCCCCGAGCACATCCACCACGTCCGTGGGCAGCAGGGCCGGCTGGAACCAGGGCACGACCGCGATCTCCAGCGACGCCTGCCCGCGGTGGGCAAGCGCGCGCAGCATCGGAGTCGCCAGCCGCTGGTCGAAGCGGGTGGGATCCTCGAGGTCGTAGGCGTTGACGACGTTGGCCGGGTTGAGTCCGTCCGCGACCCCCCAGTGGAGCCGCTGAGCCCCGATCCCGAGGTCCAACCAGGACCCGATGCTGGTGACCTGGGCCTCCTGCAGCTTCAGCGAGCTGTTCTGGACGAGGGAGACGGTGCCTGCCTCCTCGAGGGCCTCCGCGCCCGAGGGACCGTGCACGCGCAGGTCCGCCTCGAGGCGAGCGTCGTAGCGCCCGTGCCGCAGGCGCACGTGGCCACCGGCGACGGCGGCGTCGTGGAAGTCCAACCAGCCGCAGTCGCCGAAGGTGTTGGCCAGATCACAACCCAGCCCTAGCCGGAGGTTGCCCTCGGCGTGCCCACCGACCTCGACATCCTGTGCCACAGCGAGGCCGATGAGCAGGAGCACCTGTTTCTACTAGAGCCGCGCGCCGACCAGGTCGAGCGTGATGTCGCAGGGATCGCTGGTGATGGTCGGGCAGGTGTCGCCCTGCGTGTTCGAGGTCGTGAGCGTTGCCGTCGCGCTGATCTCGCCGGCGCTGACGACGGTGATGTCGACGTAGATCGACATGTCCGCCGTGCAGCCCGGGTACTGGTCGGCGTCGAGCTCGACAGCGGTCTGGGAGGCACCGTCGACGACCAGGTTCTGGGCGCCGCCGTCCACCATCGTGACCTCCATGTCGGAGAAGGGGTCCTGCAAGGCGATGGTGTAGGTCGCCGGCAGCTCGTCCCAGCCGGGAAGGTAGGTGGGGTTGGCCCAGTCGTTGGTGCTGTCGTCCCCATCCGGGAGGAAGACGGTGTTGATCGCCCCGTCGTAGCAGCCATCGTCGACGGCGGTCGTGGTGATCTGGAAGTCGCCGCCGGCGAAGTCCTCGGCGTCGTCCGTAGTGCAGGCGAGCGCGGTGAGCAGCAGGGTCATGGTGTCTCTATTGTGTTCCGCCGGGGGTCTATCACCGGATAGGATCATCGGCGATGAACGCACGGAATGCCGAGCGGCTCGCGGACGGGCTCTTTCGGGTGGGCTGCCGCCTGAAGACCCTCGTCCCACGACGCGTCCGAAGGAACCTCGACCAGCGTCTCTTCTATGCGATCTTCAACCTGACCCGCGTCACGAACGACGACTACGGCCAGGAGCCCGTCAGAACGAAGCGGACCAAGCGAGATCGAGGGTGAGCTGGCCGTCCGCCGCGAGGGCCTCGCCCTGTAGCGCCCCGCCCTCCTCGTCCAATCGGAGCGTGCCGAGGTAGAAGTCGTCCTCGGTCCACCTCAGCGACTCGTAGAGCACGCCGATCAGCGCGTCGTCGCCTGGGAGGTTGTAGACGCCGGGCTCGGCGGACACCGTGACCCAAGCCTCGCCGTCCTCCAGTCGGAGCCCGATGTCCACCTGGGACTCCGAGGCGCAGAGCTCCTCCGGCGTGGCGAGGAGCGGGAGCCCGTCCAGAGTCCACTCCAAGACGCTGAGGTCCCCCGGATCCTGCTCGGAGAGGTGGTCCAGGCGACAGCCGCCACCGCCTCCCGGGACAGCGGAGGTGTCGCTCGCTTCCGGCTCGGGCCAGGTGCACGCCAACAGAAGCCACGTCATGCCCCAGAGGCTATCCGAGGAGTGATGTTCATCGCCCGCCTGGATGCCGCCATCTCCCGCTGTCGAGCTCCCGCGATCGTGGGCCTCGACCCTCACCTCCACCGCCTGCCGCGTCCGCTGCGCTCCCGCTTCGAGGGGCTCGTCGGCGACGCGTTCCGCCGGGCCGCAGCGGAGGCCGTGCTGGAGTGGGGGGTCGCCGTGCTCGACGGGATCGCGGGAGTCGTGCCGGCGACCAAACCCCAGATCGCCTTCTTCGAACAGCTCGGGAGCGCCGGCTTCGCCGTCCTGGAGGTGCTCTGCCAGGAGGCCCGCAGGCGCGATCTGATCGTGCTGATCGACGCCAAGCGAGGGGACATCGGCTCGACCGCGGAGGGCTACGCCCGCGCCCTGCTGGACGACGACGGCCCCCTCGGCGCAGACGCGATCACGCTCAGTCCCTACCTTGGTCGCGACAGCATCGAGCCCTTCATCGCCCGCTGTCCGGACAAGGGGGTCTTCGTGTTGGTGCGGACCTCGAACCCTGGCGGAGCGGACCTGCAGGACCGCGATGCGCTGCGGGTCGCCGGTTGGATCCGAGCCTGGAACGAGGGCTACGCCGATCTGGGCCCGGTCGGTGCAGTGGTCGGCGCCACGGTTCCGGAGGAGGCGGTCGCCCTGCGGGCCGCCATGCCGAAGGCCATGATCCTGGTCCCCGGCTACGGCGCCCAGGGTGGCAGCGCGCGGGACACACGGCCCTGTTTTCGCGATGACCAGCGGGGCGCGATCGTCAACAGCGCGCGCGGGGTCATCTTTCCGGCGAAGGGGCTCGAAGAGGCCTACGACAGCGACCCGGGCGAGGTCGTCCGGATCCAGGCCACCGCGTTTGCCCGAGACCTTCGGGAGAACCTCCACGACAGCTGAGCAGCTCGGTTAGCCTCTGCTCTTCCTTGGAGCTCACATGATGCGCCACCTTGCTTTCGTCTCTCTGTTCCTCCTCTTCACCGCCTGCGCGAAGGGCACCGTCAGCGGCACCATCACCGATGGCCTGACGGGAGCGCCGGTGCCGGAGCTCCGCGTCCTCGCCCGCTCGAACGACACCGCCGACCTCTCCTGCATGGTCCTCGAGGGCACGTCGGATGCAACTGGCAACTTCACCATCGAGGGCACCTGCAGCAACTCGACCTACGTTCTGAGCTCCGCTGACGACACGCGCTTCTTCGAGGGAGATCAGAACGTCGCCGGGGGCGAGCCGGTCGTCGGCCACGCGATGACCTCCTACCTGGCCCCCGCGGGCAAGGGCATCTACCTCGTCATCGACGGCGAGCTCAAGCCCCAGAAGACCTACTCGGATGTCCAGAAGGCCACGATCCTCAAGACCGAACAGGTCGTGCGGTATCCGGACACCAAGCCAAAGGACGACGGCTGGACGAAGATCCCCGCCGGCTCCCACCTGCTCCTGCTCGGGGACAAGAACCTCAACACGCTGAAGTGGCGGACGGCGACGGAGAGCCCCGAGATCAAGTTCGAGCCGGACCGCGACGGCATCACCCACTTCAGCCTCGGCGCCCCGTGGGTCTACATCGGCATCGACATGATCTCGGAGACCGAGTTCACCGAGACCGCCGTCGTCATCGACGAGACCAGGTTCGTCGAGGTCGAGGGGCCGATGCGGCAGGCCCGCTACATCCCTGCCGAAGCCTTCGCCGCTGGCCGGTACGCCCTCCTGTCCGACGAGAAGGCACGCCGTACCTACCTCTTCCAGGTGGAGTGACGGCGCCAGAGCGCAGCCAGCAGCACCAGCCCCCACGCCCCGGACCCCGCACCGGCGACCCCACAGCCGCAGGACGGCTGGAGCAGGACCGGGTCGTCTGCCAGGGGCGCCGCGGTGTCGCCGCTGTCGATGTCCTCGTCCGGTAGGCCGAGGTCGCAGGCATCACCGACCCCGTCGCCATCGCTGTCAGCCTGGTCGGCGTTCGGAGTGTCCTCGCAGTTGTCCTCGTCGTCGACGATCGTGTCGTCGTCCTCGTCGATGCGGCCGACCTTGACCGAGCGCGCCCGGACCTCGGCGGCGTCCTCGGCGCCGCAGTCGTAGCTGTAGAGCCCTCCTCGCCCGAAGCCCAGGGGTTCCGCGTCGACGTAGTTGATCAGGTTCTCTCCGTTGAAGCGCACGTTCACCCGGTCGTCGTTGACGCGGATCTCGAGAGTGTTCTCGCCGCTGTCAGCCTCCGCCGCGTTGTCGCCCACCAGCACGCCGGAGCCCTGCTCCACCCGGTAGAGCAGGAGCGTGCCGGTACTCCGCGGCTGTCCCGGAGGGGGTGAGCTGGCAGCCGTGTGGACCGCCAGGTACATCGTGGCGCCCTCGTTCGAGAGGTTCGACACGACCCCGAAGGCGTCGTCGTCCGCGTTCTCGAACTTCACCGTGACGGTCATGTCGCGGTACTCGCCGCCGTTGACGACCCAGTTGTCCTCTGGTCCACCGAGGCCGTATGCGACGTGCCCGCCGTAGTCCTCGACGCTGCGGTCCGTGAGCGGGCAGGCCTTCGACTCGAAGACGTACCAGGAGTCGTCGTCGAAGCCGCCCTCCCAGCCCGCCTCTCCGACCAGCGGGCCCTCGCTGCCGAAGTCCGTGACCTCCCACGCGGTCTGGGTGCCTGCGAAGGCCGCGGCAACGAAGATCATGGAGGTCCCTCTTCCAGATCCTCGACGATAGCCTTCACCGCCCCCCACGCCGCCTCCGCTTGCGCCAGCGGGGAATCGAAGTCGGCCGCAGAGAGCGGCTCGCCAAAGCGGAGCCGGATGTCCTGGAAGTAGCGAATCCCCTTGTTCGTCGGCGGGATGACGTCGTCGGTCCCAACGATTCCCGCCGGCACCAGGCAGACCCCTGCTTCGCTGGCAGCGACGAGCAGGCCGAGGCTCACCTTCTCGCGGAGCTTGCCGTCCCGGGTGCGGGTCCCCTCTGGGTAGACGTGCAGCGGCACACCGCGCTGCAGGAGGAACACCGCCTCCTCCTTGGCCCGAAGCCGCTCCGACTGCTCCCTCCGATCGAAGAAGACAGCGCCGCCGAGGTAGCCGAGCAGGCCCATTGCCGGGAAATAGAAGACCAGCTTCTTGCTGATGCCCTGAGCCCGAGCGGCCCAGATGAGCGTGGGCACATCGCAGAAGCCGCGGTGGTTGCAGACCACGAGATACGGCGTGCCGTAGACCGGCAGGTGCTCGCGGCCCTGGACGTCGATGCTCCGCACGAGCAAGGCGAAGCGAAGGATCGCCCAGGCGCAGCCTGCGTTCGTCCACCAGATGAGGCGCTCCCGGCGCCCCCGCGGAACCAGCGCGAAGGGCGCCGCCAGCAGGAGGAAGAACATGGAGATGGCGAGCGCAACAAGGCTGGTCGGGATGGCTAATGCGAGGTTGAGGAGAGTCATCTCCCCGCGCCGGTCGACCAGCGCCCGGAGCGGCCCCACAGGTGTTAGACAGAGGTCGTCAGCCATGATGGAGCCCACCACGATCCAGCGGCTCATCGAGACCGCGCTGCCGAACTGTACGGCAAAGGTCATCGATGACAACGACGACAGGGTGCACTTCCGCGCCGAGGTCGTGAGCTCCGCCTTCGAGGGCATCTCGCTGGTGAAACAGCATCAGCTCGTCTACAAGGCGCTCGGGAACCACATGGTCAGCGACATCCACGCATTGGCGCTCAAGACCTTTACCCCGAGCGGGTGGGCCAGCGCACAGGAGGCGAAGTGAGCGAGCGAAACGTCCAGGACTTCATCGGGGACCTCGTCAAGTCGAACCGGGTCGTTCTCTTCATGAAGGGCAACAAGTTCTTTCCCGCATGCGGCTTCTCGGCCCGGGCCGTGCAGATCCTCGGTCAACTGAGCGCCGAGTTCGAGACCTTCGACGTGCTGGCGGACCCGGACGTTCGGCAGGGCATCAAGGACTACGCCTCCTGGCCGACGATCCCACAGCTCTACATCGACGGCGAGTTCGTCGGGGGCTCGGACATCATGATGGAAATGTACGACAACGGCGAGCTGGCGGCGGCGCTGTCCGAGAACCCCTCCTGAGCGTCGAGTCCGCGCGGCGCATCCCAGCGCTGATCGTGTCTGGCTTCCTGGGCTCCGGCAAGACGACCCTGGTTCGCCACCTGCTGGAGGACGCCCAGCGGCGCGGTCTCCGCATGGCGGTGGTCACGAACGAGTTCGGCGAGCTCGGCATCGACGAGGCCCTGCTTGGAGAGGGCGGCGCAGCCACCGTCGAGCTGGCCGGCGGCTGCGTCTGCTGCAAGCTCTCGGACGAGCTCAGCGAGACGCTCCAGATGCTCTACGACACGGTCTCCCCAGACCGCATCGTGGTGGAGACCAGCGGGGTCGCGATGCCCTTCGAGACACAGCTCACGTTCTGGCGCGAGCCGGTGGTCGACTGGGTCGACGACGACGCAGCGGTGGTCGTCGTGGACGCGACCCAGCTGGCCGAGAGCCGGGACCTGGGCGGCACCTGGACCCAACAGGTCGAGAGCGCTGACCTGCTCCTGCTCAACAAGGTCGACCTCGTCGAGGACAGCGCGGTCCTCGTCACCCGCCTGGAGGAGCTCTCCCCGGGCACGCCGGTGCTCCGAGCGGTGCACGGAGAGGTCGAGCCCGGCCTGCTCTTCCCGCCCGATCCCGAAGGGCTGCGGGCTCTCCGGCGCGACAGCCCACCTTCCCCGCCGCCCCATCACCACGAGCACTTCCAGGCAGAGGAGCTCTCCTTCGGCGAGATCGACGAGGCCGCCCTCGAAGAGCAGCTGCGGGCCCTCGGAGCGCTGCGGGTGAAGGGCTTCGTCCAGACGGCCCAGGGTCCGAGGCTGGTCCAGGGAGTCGGACGACGCCTCGAGCTGACCCCGGCATCACCCCCCGCGGAGCTCCTGGGCCGGGTCGTCGTCATCCGGCGCGCCTGAGCCGTAGGGGCGCTTCGCGTAGCGGGAGAAGCCGCCGCCGTCGCCGCGGAGGATCACGTTGCAGTAGAAGCGCGTCTTGCGGACCAGCGAGCCCAGCAAACTCGTGCCGATGTTCTTCCGGATCATCACGAGGGCTCGGCGCTGGAGCTTGTAGCGGTCCCAGCGGTCCTTGTTCGCCTTGGCCAGGGCCTTTTGCCGGGCCTCTGGCACGTCGACCCGGTCCAGGGGTTCGAAGAGGGTGTCCGGGTCGTAGCCCCAGGTGCGGATGTCATCTGCGTCGAGGCCGTCGATCATCTCGCGCAGCACCTCGACGCGCCCTTCATGAGCGCAGGCGTTCCTCGCCCACTTCTCCATCGACGAGGTCACGGGCTTGTCGTGCTGGCCGACACCGATGGGGTCGCCAAGGCCCTCGACCTTGGGCTTCTGCCTTCCGTACTGCACCGTCCCCGGCTCGTGCGGGATGCCGATGTGCTCGTAGATGCGCCGCAGCTCCGTCTCCGGGTCCGTGACGATGTCCTCGTAGCGGACGTGCACGAAGGGGACCTTGGCGTTGCGGAGGAAGTCGGCCATCGCCGGCACGTAGCGAGCCAGGAGCGGGTTGAAGTCTCGGGCCGCCGCGTAGTCGCCGTCGAAGAAGGACTCGGCGAAGCTGTCCCACACGGAGCAGGGGTTGCGCGTCAGCACGATGAAGTGCGCGTCTGGAAGGACCCGCTCGATGAAGGGGGTGATCAGGGCGTAGGCGGGGGTCTTGTCGAGGAAGAAGGGCTCCGGAGACTGGGACATCATGCGGCCGTACATGACCTCGCAGTAGGCCCTCAGTGCCTCGAGGTAGTCCTCCTCTCCTCCAGGCAGATCCTGGACGAACTGGCGCAGGGACATGCCTGCCTGCAGCTGGTCGAAGGCGGCCAGATCGACGTTGTCCCAGTAGCCCAGATGCGCCAGGGGCGTCAGCAGGTGAGGCTCAGGGCGACTCTGGATCTGGCTGTGAGAGGACAGCATCCGCATGAGCAGCGTGCTGCCCGAGCGCGGCGGCCCGATGACGAAGATGAGCTGGTCGAGCATGGCCCGCCCATCTAACCGAGTGACCCCTCCGGCCAAGGTCCGAGCAGCTTCACCTCTGGTTCGAGGTCGACCCCGAAGCGCTCGCGCACGACGGCGCGGGCGTGGCGGATCAGCGCGGCGATGTCCTCTGGCGTCGCCCCGCCCTCGTTCAGGAAGAAGTTCGCGTGCTTCTCGCTGATGACCGCCCCGCCGATGCGATGGCCCTTCAGACCCGCAGCGTCGATCAGCCGCGCGGCGTGGTCCCCCTCCGGGTTCGTGAAGGTCGAGCCACAGGAGGGCGAGGACAAGGGCTGGGTGCGCTTGCGGCGCTCGAGGAAGTCCTGGCGCGAGGCGGCCCTCGAGCCGTCGTCCTCTACGAGTCTCAGGCGCGCGAAGGCCACGACGCCCTCCGGCAAGGCGGAGCGCCGGTAGCCGAAGCCGCAGGCGGAGGCGGGCAGGACGACCACGCCAGCGCGAGTCACGACGGTGACGTCCTCGACGATGTCTCCGAGCTCACCCAGGGTCGTACCGGCGTTCATGACGACAGCGCCACCGATGGTGCCCGGGATGCCCGCCAGCATCTCTGCGCCAGCGAGCCCGGCCTTGTCGAGGCGCGACAGCAGGACGTTGAGCCAGAGGCCCCCGCCGACGCGCGCGATGTGCCCCTCCAACTCGACCTCGGCCAGCTCGCCCCGCAGCCTGAGGGTGAGCCCCGGGATGCCTGCGCTGTGGATCAGGGCGTTGGAGCCTCGCCCGAGGACGGTGATCGGACCCTCGAAGGCCATGGCGATGACGAGCTGATCGAGGGTGTGGACCTCGACGAGGAGCTCCGCCGGGCCACCCACCCGCCAGAAGGCGAGCTTGTGGAGCGGGGCCCCTGGAGTCAGCCGGGCCCCCGCTTCACCCAGGGCCCGGACCACGGAGCTCACTCGCGCAGAGCCAACGTGTCGCCGTCGTAGCGGACGCCGCCCTTGACGACCTCGTCGATGAGCACGCTGTTGCGGATGTCCTCGACCGGGTCGGCCTCGAGCACGATGAAGTCGGCGAGCTTGCCAGCCTCGAGGGAGCCGAGGTCGTTGTCCATGCCGATGTACCAGGCGCCGTTGATCGTCGCGGCCTTCAGCGCCTCGAGGTTGCCCATGCCCTCTGCGAGGGCCCAGAGCTCCCAGTGCGCTCCCAGACCCTGGACCTGGCCGTGGCTGCCGAGGTTCACCCGCACGCCGGCCTCGGTCAGATCCCCGGCGGAGGCTGCCACGCGCTTGTGGTGCCAGTCGTCGTCCCGGACCATGAAGTCCAGCCGTCGGGCCTTGCGATCGATCCACTCCTCTGGGGTGAAGGCGCGCAGCTTCTCCTCCGCGAGCAGGTCACCGTACTGGTAGAAGTAGCGCTCGCCCGTGGTCCCGCTGTAGGCGACCAACAAGGTCGGCGTGTAGCCGGCACCGGTGGCCGCATAGAGCCCGAGGACGTCGTCGTAGAGCGGCGCCACCGGCAGGGCGTGCTCGATGCCCGTGTGGCCGTCGACAACCATGTTCAGGTTGAAGAAGAGGTCCCCTCCGCCCTCTGGGTAGACGTTCATGCCCGCCTCCCGAGCTGCCTCGAGGATCCACTGGCGCTGGTCGCGAGCGGACTGCTGGTAGCTCTTCACGCTGACCGCGCCGACGCTCTTCTTGCGGTCGAGGTGGAAGCGCGCCTCGTCGAGATCCTCGACGTGGGTGCGTCCCTTCGCCCAGGCCCCGTAGAGGATGTAGCCGGTCGAGTAGACCCGGGGTCCGAGCTCCAGACCGGCCTCGATGCGCTCGGCGGTGCCGAAGGCGATGTCGTCGTTAGCGCTGGGATCGTGGACCGTGGTGACCCCGTAGGCGAGGTTCACCTCGTGCCTCCAGGAGTTCAGGGGCTGGGCGTCGCTGGCGCCGTAGTGGAGGTGTGCGTGGACGTCGACGAAGCCAGGGATCAGCGTCTTGCCCGCGGCATCGACGACCGTCGCCCCCGCTGGCACCTCCACGTCGCCGACGCCGACGATGCGCTCGCCCTCGACGAGCAGGGTCCCCTCCACGGTGCCTTGGGGCCCGAGGGTGTGGATGCGCGCGTTGGTGTAGGCGATGGTCGAGGTGCCGTGGAGCCGGGACAGCCGGGCGTCGAGCTCGATCTGCTGCTCGCCCACGAAGAGCGTCGGCCCGATGGACCAGGACAGGGTGTCTCCCGACCAGGACAACCAGCTGCCAGCTCGCTCACCGACGCGAGTCACGGGGACAGAGCCCCCATCAGGACCCAGCTCGAGGGTCTGGCCGGCCAGCTTCGGCAGCGGAGCGACGTAGACCTCGTGCTGCTCGACGAAGGCCAGCTCCGAGCCATCCGGGGACACGGCGACCTCGAGCCCGCGATCCCAGCGGGCGAGGATCTGCTCGTCGTTTCCTTGGCGATCGTAGGACCGCAGAGTGGTCTTTGCGTGGGTGTGGGGGGTCTCCTGCGGCTCGTCGACGGTGAGCAGGAAGCGCTCCCCGTCACCGCTCCAGCCGATGGTCGGCCGGTTGGCCTCGCCCCAGGCCATCACGTCGTGAAGCGCGTTGCCGTCGAAGTACTCGAGCCGCCACCACAGCTCGCTGTTGGTCGAGTGACCGCGACCAGGAGCGCCGGAGCCGCGGATCCAGGCCAGCTTGGAGCCGTCGGGGGACCAGCTGGGCGAGAGGTACTGGGCCGGGCGCTCCGTGAGCCGCTCCATGTCCCCGGTCGCCAGGTCCATGGTCCAGACGGCCCCCTGGCTGTCGTCGTCCCAGGTCGCAAAGGCGATGCCGTCCCCGCCAGGATGCCAGACCGGCGCCAGCGGGTGGACGCTGCCGTCGGACAAGGGCCGAGCCGGGCCGCCGGCGATCTCCTGCAGCCAGAGCCGCCCAAGGGCCTCGAAGACCACCTTGTCTCCGTCCGGGGACACTCGAGGCCAGCGCACCAGCTTCGCCTGCACCTCGTCGTGATCGGCGACCGCGAATGTGGCTCGCTGGTGCTCCCCGAGCTGCAGGTCCACCTCGGCGGTCCAGGGAATCGGTGTGACCTCCGCGGTCACGATGTCCACCCGCTTCAGGGTCCCGTCGTCCCAGACGACGAGCTCCCTGCCGTCCGGGGTCCAGCTCATGTGGGAGTAGGTGCCATTGAGCGCGAAGCCCTCGATGTTGTCGTGCTCCAGCACGAACTCACCGACGCGTTCGCGGCTCCCGTCCCAGGGGTCGTAGAGCTCGAGGATGGTCTCGGTGGCCTTGCGTCGGACGACCGCGATCTCGCCGGTGCCTGGACGGGGCGCGGGGTTGAAGGCACCCCCGGCCTCGCCGGTGAGACGGACCACCTCGCCCGTGTGGAGGTCCATGCGGTGGAGGTCGTAGATCGGGTTGTTCGGGTCCCGGTCGTAGTCGAAGCGCCAGGGCGTGGCGGCGTAGTAGATCGCCTCGCCGTCCTCTGAGAACCGCGCGCCCACGGGAAAGGGTGAGTCCTTCGTCTTCGTGAGCTGGATGCCGTCGCCGCCCTCGATGTCGAAGAGCCACAGCTCGCACATGCCGATGCTGCGGGTGTCGACGACGCGCTTGCGGAGCAACAGGTGCTCTCCGTCCGGGCTCCACTCGGCCTCGCCGAAGCGATGGGGCCGCCCCTCTGTCAGCACCTCCGCCTCCCCGCTGGCCATCTCGCGGATCCAGACCTCCTGGTTGCCGTCCCTGTCGCTGATGTAGACGAGCTTTGTGCCATCGGGCGAAAAACGCGGGTCCTGATCCCAGGCCAGGCCAGAGGTCAAGCGCTCGGCCTCGCCGCCTTCCAGGGGCACGACGTAGAGGTCTCCGAGCAGGTCGAAGACCACCCGATCGCCGTCGGGGTGAACGTCGACGTTCATCCAGGTGCCCTCGGACAGGGTGGCCCGGTAGTGACGCTTCGCGGGGTAGTCCTCTTCGATGTCCCAGGAGAACTCGGGCTCCTTCTTTCCGGCACATGCGAGCCCGGGGAGCAACCACAGCAGGGGCAAGACAGCGCGCATCGAAGACCTCCAGCAGAGCCCGAAACCAGGGGTTAGCCTGCCGATCAGGGCAGTGGGAGGTCCCGTGCCGGGGACCATCGTGAGGAGACATGTTCCTTTTCCTCGTTGCCTGTGATCTGGGCACCATCCAGGGTGAGACCGGCCAGGTCGAGCTCGTCGACGCCGACTTCGTGGTCGGTGCTTTCGAGAACTTCAGCTCGGCGGGTCCCGTCGAAGTTGGCTCCGAGCTCTGCCCGGAGATCAACTGCGTCGGCTGCGGAGAGAGCTCCACGGCCATCGACGACTGCTGGGAGCTCTCGACCGCGGGACTCACTGAAACCGACGACTGCTACGGCTTCGACACCCTCGGCAACGCCTCGATGACCTGGACCGCCGTCGAGTGCGACACCATCACCGACGCAGAGGACGACGTGCTGAACTTCGTGGTCGTCGATGGGCTCGGTCCCCGCCTCGAGTTCCCCTACGCAGAGGCGGCGCTGCAGTCCAACGAAGACACCGAGGCCGGGCTGCGACACCACGAGCAGGACGCCTTCCCAGAGGACGTGCTCCCGGGTGACCACCTGCTGATCCTCGATGGCTCGGCCATTCGCACCCAGGTGGTGCTCGAGCACGACGAGCTCGGGCTCGCCGCCTTCAACCCCTCCGCCCACGAGCTCACGGTCGAGGGCGGCACGGTGCTGGAGCAGGAGCGCAACAACGTGCTGTTCTCTGCCGATGGCGAGGGCAGCATCCTCTTCGACTCAGAGGAGATCGGCACCTTCGCGACCCTCTCCCCCGAGATGGTGGTCTCCCTCGAGATCCACGCGGGAATCTTCGCCGACGAAGACAGCGAGTCGCCCCTCGCCGCGCGGGCGATCGCCAGAGACGCCGACGGCAACCAGGTCTTCGGTGTGCCCGTCGAGTGGAGCATCGAGGACGGGACCTCGATCGCGGTGGCCCCGGTCCTCGACCAGGAAGGGGACGAGAGCTCCCAGACCGTGTTCCTCTCCGACGCCTGCATCGAGCCCGACGGGTCCGAGCGCACGAGCCTGCTGGTCGCCCGCTGGGAGGACCTCGAGGCCAGCGCCGAGCTCACTTGGCAGAGCGCAGAGGCAGACCCGGACTGGGAGGCAGGCGAAGACTGCCTCGAGGTCGAGACCACCGGCTGCTCCGGGGGCTGCACGGCAGGTCCTGCAGCCCCGGGACTCGCCGCCCTGCTCCTAGGCCTGGCTGTGACCCGCCGGCGCAAGCGTCAGAACTGAAACTGGTAGGTGGTGCTGGCGAAGACCTCGCCAGCGCCACCGCTGGTGGTGTAGATGGCGCCGGTCTGCAGCTTCGAGTCGTGGCCTCGGCCATAGACGTTGAGTCCAGCGCCGAGCTCGTGGGTGGCGGCGGCCCCGTCCGGCAGGATCTGGCCGTAGCGCAGCACGGGCTCGACCCGCTCGGCCACGACGTAGCCGGCCTGGGCATGGAAGCCGAGGGCCGAGTAGGCCTGGTCCGTCCAGCTGCCGCCTGACTGCACCGTGCCCACATAGACAGCGCCGCTGGTGGAAAAACCCTGGACCTTCAGGATGTAGTCGAGGTTCGCCGCGACGCAGGAGCTGTCGTCGCCGTCGGCGTCGAACTCGCTCTGCACACCGGCGCCGAGGGAGTAGCGCAGGCCGCCCCCCTTCAGATCGGGCTCCTTGTAGCCCTTGAAGCCAGAGGAGTCGTAGCTCACCCGGGCCACCGCCACGGGCGCGAACCACCTCGTGTCACGGGTGCCGTTGAAGACGCCAAGCGCCCAGCCCACGCCCCCGCCCTCGGGGGTGCCGAGCACAGAGACGCCGATGTCCCGACCGGCGCCAAAGGCCTCGTCCGTGAGGGCCCGCTCGGTGAACTGCAGCGAGCTCGATGAGCTGAGCTGCTGGCGGGAGAAGGACTTCTTGTACTGGCCCGCGACCAGACTGATTCCCTCGGCCAGCTCGTAGTCGACCAGGAAGTCCTTGAGCGCGACCTGCCCCTGGCCGAAGTCGGCCTGGAAGTAGTAGCCGAGCCTGGGCCCGGCATCGCCAGAGAGCTTCAGCCTCGCACGAGGAATGGAGAAGTAGGACTCGCTCTGCGAGAGGTCGTCCGTCGGGCTCTCGAAGGTGTAGCGGGCCTGGACGCGCGCACCGATCTTCAGCTTCCAGTCGCCGTCTTCGATGGTGAAGCCCTTTCCATACGAGGCCTCGCCGGCATGGGACGTGGCGACAAGCGCGAGCAGGAACATGAGTCCTCCGGTCTTCTGGACTCAGCTAATCCTCAGCCCCCGATGTCGGCCAGCCACCCGAGCAGGGCCTCGCTGAAGGCCTCTGCCTCGGCGTCCATCGGCGAGTGGCCGCTTGCCTCGAAGATGACCAGCTCGGAGTCCGGGATGAGGGCGTCTGCGTCTTGTCCCAGCTCGGGGGGGCAGACGAAGTCGTAGCCACCCCACAGAAGCAGCGTCGGCACCTCGATGGCGGGGAGCTCCTCTGTGAA
>DASCPX010000006.1:0-2177 GCA_036012755.1 Myxococcota bacterium
ACTCCCCGAACGTCATGAACAAGCCGACGAGGGTGAGCAGGAGGCCGGCGATGGCCGACCCAACCTTGCTCTTCGCCCGATAGGAAAACCGCTCGATCTCGCTCAAGGAGAGCCGCTCGGTGGTGACGGGATCCGACACGGCGAATGTCTTCTTGCCTGGCCAGAAAACTCCTCGATTTGTGAGCACCAGCCGCAGGCCGGCCTCCTTTTCGAAGGTGACCAGGATGTCGTCGAGGACCTCCTCGCCGGACTCGAGCTTCGGTTCGAAGGCCATCGTTTCCCCTCCTTTGGCGAGCCCGCGCGGGCCACCGAGCCACAGCCTACCGAGGGCAAGCGGAACAAGGCGGCATCCCACCAGCGGCTTCAGCGCCGCGAAACCACCGCCACGCCAACTGGAAGTGGCGCCGGGTGTGGATCTCGCATTGAGCAGGGCGCTCATGCGACCTCGGCGACGGGTGTGCACCAGGTCGGCAGCAGGATGGCCATGGCTTCGTCCCAGCGTGACGACTTCGCCAGCGAGCGCAGGCTGAGAACGGCTTGACCGCCGGAGTTCTTCCACCGGGCACCGCAGCGCTTCATCCGGGTGGAGACCAGGGTCTTGCAGGTGGCCTCGACGTGGCCGCTTCCGATGGGCAGCCCCTGGTCCCGAAGTCGCTTGTAGCGCATCCGGTCCGCGTTCCGGTCGAGGTAGGTAATCGCGCTGGACAGGCCCTCGGGAACGGACCCAGACCACTGCGCCTCCCAGGTCCTCAGAACCACCAGTACGTGCTCGGCTCCCTTGTCCTTGTGGCGCAGCCACTCTCGGAAGCGAGGGACCCACTCCACCGGGTCACGCCCCGTCGCCTTGACCGCATCGGAGACATTCTCCACGACGTGCCAGAAGTCGATCGCGATCTCCACGTCCACGAACGCGCCGACCGTCCGGTCGAGCATGAACTGCATTTCCGGGGCTCCGTCGGCCAATCCCACCAGCTTCAGGGTCGGCCTCGCGATGGTCAGGGCTTCGATGTCGCCCCAAAGCGTCTCCTCGATCGGGTCGTGTCCCTCGGCGGGCATCCGGCCGTAGCGGACCGAGTGCAGTGGTTCTCCATCGGCGTCGTGCAGAGTCCAGACGCCGCAGTAGGCCATCCGGTACGCGACGCTCACGCGCTGCTTGCCGTGGGCGTCAACGACTACCGCGCCGTGATTGTCCAACAGCGGCTCCTCCATCGGCAGAGACACCCGGTCCACCGAAACCGAGAGCGTCGTGGCCTCCTCGGGGATCTCGAACACAGCGGTGAGCTGGTCCTCTGCATCGCCGCGGATCGCCTCCCATCGCTGCCCCAGACCATCACCAGCGCGCTCCAGAGAGGAGCGCGAGTACGGCATGACGTGCAGCGCCTTGCAGGTCTGGACGGCGTCGCGGGACGGCTCCGCCTGCACGAGGCGCCCGGCAGCCGCCGCCGCGAGCGGAGTCCAGAGGCCCTCGACCAGCCCGGCGTCGAGCTCCAGCGGCACGATCGTCGGCCCGTTGCGGACCCCCACCTCGCGGTAGAGGTGACGGCGTACGACGATCGGGCCACGGAGGCCGAAGTACTTGCCCGGAGTGGCGTCGCGAAGCCGGCGGTAGCGACGACCGCCCAGTTCCACAATCGCTGCAGACGGGGCGTGTGCGAGGAGGACCTCGGCAAGTCCGGCGCTGGCGACCCCGTCGGCCACGGCGAGGATCTGCTCCTCGGCAAGTGCAAGATCCGCACGCTCACCGACGACTCGTTCGATGGTGCGGGCGAGCTCGACCAGGGGCGCGGACAAGGACGGGTAGCGGGTGACCAGAGAGGCGATGAGTTCTACGATCTTCAGCACGGCGGCGGCCTTCGGTGCGGGTTTTGGCGTAAGCACCTGAAGCCTATCCGGAGACGCCGCCGTCTTCGATCACGCCGCCGTGATCAATGTCGGAACCACACCCCCGACAGGTCGGTTGAGGAGGCAGCTTGTAGCCCGAGGCCAGGTGCCGGAGCGCCTGCAGCTCCATCGGGTCCACGAGCCCGACCGCAGAAGCGGTTGGGGTATGTCGGGACAACGTCCGAACCGCGAGAAGCCGCCACGCGATCGGCACCAGCAGGGCAACTACGCTCAGCAAGCTCAACAGGCTCCGGGCTTGCCGCTTCTCGGCTGCACAGCCCGTCCTGAGGGCTTTG
>DASCPX010000007.1:0-1822 GCA_036012755.1 Myxococcota bacterium
GTGAGGAACACTATGGGCAGATCGGCCGCAGCGTCGATCTTCCTCAGCGCTCCGAGGGTCTCGAACCCGTCCATGCCCGGCATCATGATGTCCAAGAGAATCAGGTCGATGCCGCCAGCGGCGACTTCGTCCAGCGCCGCGGGTCCCGAGTCGGCCAGGCGGACGTCCACACCCTCGGAGACGAGGCAGCCCTCGGCCACCAGGCGGTTGACTTCGTCGTCGTCGACGATGAGGACGCAGCCGGCTCCTTCTCGCACTCCTGCGCTCTCTGCCAGCAAGTCCTGCTCCTTCCGACGCCACAGCGCTAGACCGATGGGGGTGCCACTCCGTCGCCTGTCCCCCCCGGACTGTAGCTGACGTGCCATGCCTTTCATCAGAGGCCCAACAGAGAACTGAAGAGTGACCTGCGAACCAGATCGAGCCACTCGCGACGCGCCTCGATGACGACCGGGATCGGGTCCCGGGCGTCCCGGACTTCTCGGGTCAGTGGGGCGCGCGCGCCCCACTGACGACGGTCGCAAGCCCGCTCAAGTCGAGACGCCCCCTTCCGAAGAGGAACGGATGCTCGATCGCGCCGCCATGGTCGTGGATGACGACCCCCGTTTCCGCCGAGGACTGGCCAGGCTCCTGGCGGAGCGCGGCTTCGAGGTGTCCATGGCGGACTCTGCCGCGGCTGCCGTCGAGGCCCTGAAAGGGGGGCTGCCTGCCATCCTCTTCGTAGATCTCGAGATGCCGGGCGCACGCGGCGACCGACTGGTGCGGGCGCTTCGCCAGATCCGCAAGGACCTTCCGATCGTCGTCTGCTCCGGCACCGCCGACCGGGACGACCTGGTGATGCTGCTGCATGCCGGCATGTCCGACTTCCTGGGGAAGCCCTTCGGGCGAACGGAACTCGACGCGTGCCTCGCCCGGCTCGACAGTCGCTCGGTTGCGGCCGGCCCCCGCGTTGAACCGGAGGGCGCGACCCCTTCGGGCAGCCTCGACGTCGAGGGGGACCGTGGAGGTACCTCCGTGGACCCCGAGGATCTACTGAGGCGAGCCGTCGAGAACGAGGAGTCGATTCCGTCGATGTCGCCAGGTCTGGCCGAGGTCCAGGCGCTAATGGCCCAGGCCGACTGCGGCGTCGCCGAGGTTGCCTCACTGCTGGAGACGGACCTGGGCGTCGCCAGCGCGCTGCTTCGCGTGTCCCGGGCGCCCGCGTTTGGCTCCGCTCGGCCCCCGGGGACCGTCCGCGAAGCGTGCGTAGTGCTTGGCAATCAAACGGCGCTCTGCATCGCCCACGAATCGTTCGCGCAGTCAATGACCCTCAAGGCTGGCACCTTCGCGGCCCTCAGCCGTGTCGCTTGGCGCAACGCGACGGTGACGGCCCACGCAGCGCGACTGATGGCTGCCGACAACGACGAACTGGACCCCGAGCAGGCCTTCCTCGCGGGGCTGTTCCACAACGTCGGCGATGCCGTCCTTCTGCAAGCCGCAGATCGATTGACTCGGCAGGGACACACGATCGAGACCGAGGTGGTCATGGATCTCAGCACCTCGCTGCACGAGCGTCTGGGAGGCGCGCTTGCGACCGCGTGGGAACTCGGCCAAGCCGTCACGTCGATCGCTTCGGACCACCACGGGGTATCCGCTCGCCCGCTGGACCGGACCACCAAGGGCTACCTCGATGTCGTGCGGATCGCGCACCACCTCGCCTCGGACTGGATCGGACCCGGCCTGCATCGCCCGGCCACGCCACCGAAGACCGTCGAGCAGCTCGACCGGCTCGGCGAACAACTGATGGAGACCGTGCTGTCGCTGGCGGCGTGAGTCCGAAGCGACG
>DASCPX010000008.1:0-31277 GCA_036012755.1 Myxococcota bacterium
CACATCTTCAACTTAGGAACCGTCATGCTCGTACCAATCCGTTCGATTGGCGCTTTTATGCTGCTCGCCGGCCTAACACTGAGTCCGGCCGTCCAGGCCGCGTGCGGCGCGTCCACGAGCGCGACCAAAATCGTCGTCACACCGCTCACATGCGAGGCCATGGATCCAGAGGACCAGGCAACAATCTGCGGCGACTTTGGGTCGACCGGATCGACCAGCGCCGTCGTAGTCGCCTCAGCACCGCCAACTATAAGTGTCTACGATGATGAGGGAGTCATCACATACACCTGTGTTGACTCCACTGGATTTGGCGTCTATGAGGCAACCTGGGGACCCGGAAAGATTAAGCTCACCATGACGTCAGCTACCCAAGGGGAAGGACAGATACTCGGAGACTATGGCGCCAACGGTCTGCCTATCGATTTGCGCTACCGTATCACCCTCAAATGAGAGCGAAGAAGCGCCAATACGAACCGGGAATCCACAATGCCGTTCTGGTCCAGAAAACCCAAGAAGCCGACCTTTAACGAAGCCCAAGACGCCTACAACGCCAGTGTGGACGCATACACGGGATACCTCGTCCAGATGACCAGGGGAATGGGAGCCGGCGAACAGAGCTGGTTTGAGGCCCCCGCCGTGGAAGAACTCGTTCGTCTTCTTACCATCTGCAACACGAAGATGGACATGGTCATCACGGTCGAGCTTGCCGGTGTCCGCGGCAGGCTGAGGGGCGTCACGACTGACTAGCACTGTGAGGCCGATTCATGGTGGCTATCTTGGACACACCCTGGACACATCGGATGGCGCTACGCGGCTTTTCGGCGCCGATTCAGTCCGGACGCGTCCACTACAACCAATTGATTTCACTACGCTATCGTTCTAAGTACGCGAAAGCCCGTGGCCCCGCCACACTCCCGCCGCCTCCACCATCTTTTTCCAGTAAAACCCGCCATTTACGGCGGGTTTTCTGGTTCTGGAAGGCGTTTTCCGTCACTTTTCCGCAGGAATCGCGCTGGCTTCAGTGCGTCTCCCTGGACTCTCAGGATGCGCTGGACGCCTAGACGCTACGGGTCCACGCCCTTGCAGGCTTCCCATGCCGTGGCGCTCGCGCCAGAGGCAGCCGTGGTGTCCAACTTCTCGGCATCGTGGAACGTCGCGGCATAGTCCGCGGCTTCCTTGGCCTTGATGGCACCTCCTACGCTTGACTGCTTTGCCCCTGATGCCGCAGCCAAAGCAGACTGCCAGTGCCCCAGATACCCAATCACTACGTCACACTCGGGGGCTCCCCAGCCATTGTCGTCACAAATCTGGCGGTAGTAAGCAACCGTCCCAGCCGCCACCACCCGGACGGCCTCCCACGCATCGAACGCCACCTTCTTGGCCTGGGCGCACTTCACTGGACCCTCAGCCGCTTCCTGTTGCTTCTCGGCGTCCTGCTGGAGTTCCCCAACCTCCACCTGTAGCGCCTCAACCGCAGCCTCCAGCCGGACAATCCGCTCGAGTTGTTCCGAATCGGGACCACACGCCGAGAGGAGAAGTAGGACTGGCAAAGAGTAGCGCATGAGAGGTCCGTAGTATTCGGCGGCAAGAGCCTAACAAACCGCCATGGGCGCTATCTCCGCAAGGGAGGGGGCCCAGTCTGACAATCAGCATGCGCGATCTGTCCGATTGTCAGGTTCGCAGGTGATTGTCACCCAGAACATAATCTCGTCTCCAGCGTGACGATTCCAAGCATCAGTCGTTCAGACAGGTGGCACACACGGCGGAGGTCGCGGCGTGCTGTCACACAGAACCTGGAGACCTGATGCACGCTCATCTTCCAACACACACACTCATCCACGCGGAGTTGTCACTCCGTCGTCTCTCGAGCACCGACCTGAGCACATGGACCGGTATCGCCCCTTCTACGGTGCGTTCCTACCTCTGCGGGGCACGCACGATGTCCCGAGTGGCGTTGGTGGGGATGTTCCAGGTACCCCATCTCATCGATCACCAGCAGATCGATGCGTGCGAGGCGGTTCAGCAGCTTTCGCGACGACCGGTCGGCGAGGCTTGCGTACATGTCGTCGAAGAGGTCCTGGGCCTTGATGAACAGGCCGCGATGTCCAGCCTCCAGCGCCTTCAGCAGGATGCCGATCGACAGCCCCGTCTTGCCGACGCCGGTCGGGCCGACCAGGACCAGATTGCCGGCGCGGTCCATGAAGTCGAGGCGCGCCAGCTGCTCGATGACGGCGCGCTGCACGCCGGGCTGACGGTCCCATGGGAAGGACTCCAAGGCCCACCTCTCGGGTAGCTTCGCGCGGCCGATGCGGTGCCCCAGAAAGCGGGTCTGTTGGCAGTCGTACTCGGCGCGCAGCAGGTCGCGCAGGAACTCGGCGTAGCTGGGGCCTTCGTTCTCGGCGCGCTCGAGGTGCTCGTCGAGGATTGTGTCGCGACGGACGGGCCGGACTGCGCCCTGAGTGGGAGCGAAGGCCAGAAAGGGACCCTCGGAGGTGCCAACTAGCGCCCCAGGCATGAGCCTGAAGCCCGGCTGAGCCACCAAGGCGACGGGTGCGGGGCTCTCGCCCGGAATGCTGCTAGCTTGGGAGGGGCCTAATGCTTCCTATCCATGCTGCCTGGTGGCGTCAGCGCGAGGAGAGCTGAAAGACCACGTTTGTCAAAGGACTTCCAGGACTATGTCCCCGTCAGGACGACGGCGGTCGAGCCCTTGGCTGGTACCGCCATTGGTCAATGAGGCAACAGCCAGCCCAGTAGCAGGAGCGTCATGGGTCGAGAAGCAGGTGGTCGAGGAAGACCACGTCCGAGAAGTCCCGGCTGTCGCTGAGTAGCGCCACGACCAGCTGCTCCTGAGGGATAACGTAGAGCCGCTGACCGCTGGCGCCAGCGGCCACTACCAGGTCGGTGTGCCCCTCGGCGTGGAAGATCGGGCCCTCCTCCTCGATGTCCGCATTCACGGTCAGCGCCGGGTCGTCGCTGCCCACTGGCTGGTTCAGCCAGACGCTCAGACCGTAGGCAGGGTTCGGCGTGCTGCCTGTGCCACAGGTGGCCAGGGTGCCCTCGGGCAGCACCCGCTCCCCCTCCCACATCCCGTCGTCCCGCAAGAGCACCCCGAAGCGGAGCCATTCGGCCGCCGTGGTCCAGGTGCCGAGATGGACCAGGAGGGTGCCGGAGGGGTCCCGCTGCCACCCCGCCCAGCGGAAACCGATTGGGGACAGGACCTGGGCGTCCAGCCAGTCCAGCACGTCGCCGTCCAGCTTCTCCTCCATCAGCCCGGAGAAGAGGAGGAGGTGGACCGGGGAGTACTCGAAGACCTCGCCAGGAGGGTGGGCCTGGGGCTGTGCCAGCGTATACGCCACCTTGTCCTCGGTGTGCTGGTCCGCGTACCAACTGTCCCTCTGTAGCGCCCAGAAGTCGTGCTCCACCCCGCTCGTGAAGTTCAACAGGTGGCGGATCTGCATGTCCTGCTGCTCCTCCCGGATCTCTAGGGTGTCGGAGACTGGCTCGTCTAGTGTCAGCAGGCCCTGCTCGACCCCCTCCATCGCGAGGGCGCAGGCGAAGGTCTTGGTACCGCTCCAGAGCGGATGCGGCGTGCTGGCAGCGTTGCCGTTCGCGTACTCCTCATAGACGAGGGCGTCCTGGTGGACCACCAGCATGGACAGGCCGCCCACCGAGGCGTGGTAGCTGCGGGCTGCCTCGAAGCGTGCAGCCCAGCTGGCGTCGGCCTCCTCGACCGCCCATGGGTGCTCGGGCTCGATTGAGGTGGTGTAGGAGACTCGCTCGCGACAGGCCAACAGCAGCAACCACATGCTTACAGCATACCGCTGATTACCGCCAATGCTGTCCGCTTCGTGTTGGGTCCAGCTACCCGAGGATAGACCACGAGCACGCCGCGAGCTGGACTACACCGACGGCCTGGGCGCCGAGTCCGACAATCTCACCACGCACTCCACCGGCTCGACCGTGCGGTCCCTCCCTTCGGTCGGACTTTCGCCCAGCTTCGCTCTCCCGCCGCCTCCACCATTTATTTGCCAGTAGAACCCGCCAGGTACGGTGGGTTCTTCTCGTTCTGGGGGGCGACTCCGCCGAAACCCACCAGATGGGTGCCCACTTGCGGCCCGCTTCCTGGCTCGTGTCAGCGACCCAGGCGCCCAGTCAGGGCAGCGGAGAGGCCCCCATCATCCACGCGTGACCCCACAGGGCCAGGCCAAAGGCCGCGAGACCCACCAACGAGCGCCAGCCGATGCCCGGCAGGTCCAGGCGACAGCGTCCTCGGATGACCGCCGCCAGCGGCACGAAGGAGGTCTGGCGGGCGAAGCCAGCCCACTGTTCGGGGTGGCTGCGGGAGCGTCTGTGGTCGATGTGGAGGCTGCCAAGGATGGCCAGGGCGAGCAAGCCCCCGAAGAACAACACAGACGCCAGGTCCCCGTTCGGGAAGAGGTGGGCTCCCGCCCAGAGCGCGACGCCCCAGTTGGCCGGATGCCGCGTGATGGTCTGGATTCCGACAGGGCCCGCGGCCATGGCGTCCTCCTGGCCGGTCTGGGTCCCGCTGCGGGTCGTGTAGCCGGCGACGAGCATCACGAAGGCAACCGGCATGACGACCAGCGGCACCCAGCGCTGCCACGGAGCAGGGGCCCAGACCTCGAGGTAGGGCGCCTCGGACCAGGCCCAGATCATCCCGACAAGAGCAAGGGCCATCGGGGCCGACAACAACCCCTGCTGTCCCTTCGGCCCCAGGCGCCGGATCATCGCGTCGCGCACCCACTCCATGGTGCCGACCAGGTGCAGGAGCACGAAGGCACTCGAGCACAACCCGAGCAACCAGAGCCAGGGGACCGGGTCTGCCTCGGCATCCTCGACCGCGGGAGCGGCTGCCAGGGCGGCACTCATCAACAGGAGACTGGTCATGGCCCACCGCTTGCTCTCGGGAGGATAGATCCACATGACCATGAACGAGCTCCAGAGCGACCTCGAGCAAGAGCAGAGAGCCGGCGAGGAGCGGGTGCTGCGCTGCCGGCGGTGCTCCTCGGAGCTGGCCGACGCCGAGCACGAGATCCCGGCCAGCCGGCGCGCCTACATGAACCCCCACGGCCTGGTCCGCGAAATCGTCGCCCTCACGGACGCGCGAAACGTCGTCGGTGACGGCAGGCGCCACGCCGAGCACAGCTGGTTCCCCGGCCACACCTGGGAGGTCCTGTTCTGCGCGAGCTGCCAACACCACGTGGGCTGGCGCTTCGAGGGACCGGAGATCTTCTACGGTCTGCTCGTGGAAGCGCTGGCCTGAGGCCACCTGTGCGCGTCGCGACAGAACAGGGTAGGTCTAAAAAGACCGTCTGTTGGAGATCCCATGGCGAAGTCCCGACCCAGTGTCCAGAAGCGCCGCGCCGAGGCCGCCAAGCTCGAGAAGAAGCAGGCGAAGGCTGCCCGCAAGGCCGCACGGGATGCAGCCAAGGCCGACCGCACCGCCGAAGCAGGCGTGGACCCTGATCTCGAGGGCATCGTCGGCGGCCCGCAGCCCCGACTCTACGAGGGCGGGGACCCCATCTGGCACGACGACGACCTCGCCTAGCAAAGAAGGCCACAGGGAGTAGCATCACGGGCATGCCCGTCAGCTCGCTCGACCTCGTCCGCCACTTCCAGACACGCACGGCTGAAGCCAGCGGCGTCCTCGACCACACGACAGAGCTCTCCGAGAGGATCGGAGCAGCACGAGAGCAGGTGCTCGCGGAGCGCCAGGAGGCGCTCGCGGCGCTGGCCCAGGCCTACCTGCCCGCCCTCGAGCGCCAGGCCCTGCAGCGGGCCGAGAAGCTCACCGGCTTTCGGGGCTTCACCCGGCGGGATCCCCTGCAGGCCCTGGCCCACCAGGCGAGCGTCCTGCAAAAGACCGTCGCCCGCATAGAGGCAGACGAGCGCTACCAGCGCCGGCAGTTCCTCGTCGGTCCGCACGGGGAGTTCACGACAGAGCTCGAAGAGCGGACCTCGCTCCTGGAGCCCTGGGACAAGGAGTGCGAGCGCTTCGAGTCCCAGCCCGGCTTCGAGGAGCTGCTCGAGACCCGCTACGACACCGCCGAATACGGCGTCTCCTTCTTCGACGCCCGCTACTGGCGGCTCTGGGCGGCTGGGGACCGGATCTGCAACGCCCTGGAGATGGACGACTTCGGCGACGACGTGCTGCCAGCCTATGGCAAGGCGGCTGGGGAGCGCCTCAAGTGGCTGCGCCAGGTCAAGGAGACCCAGGACGAGATCGACGCCGTGCACGACCTCGTCCAGCGATACGACGCGGCGCTGGCCATGCAACCTCGTCTCCCCGAGACCATGCTCTCGACTTGCTGGGGTGCCCTCGCCGAGCACCTCGAACACGCCGACGCCGCCCTGTTGGAGCAGTGGCTCGGAGACCCACCCGACCGGGCGCTGCTCATCGCCTTGCGCCGGATGGCCGGCCAGGGTGCGAAGGTCGAGTTCCTCGACGAGTTCGCCTCCGGGCTCGAAGCCCAGGCCACCGCGCTGCAGACCCGCCTCGCCAAGTACGAGCGCAAGGCCCGGAAGTACTCTCGCGGGAAGTACGTGGGCGCCCACTTCGACGAGTCGAACATGGACAGGAAGTTCGGGGACAAGTCCAAGAAGATGCGGTCGAACCTCCAGAAGACGCAGGTCCTCGTCGATCGCATGGTGCGCTACGACACCTACGAGCGCTTCTCCCTGTCCAATGACCCCGAGCTCTGGTGGTACGAGTTCACCCGCAAGCGTCCGCCGCGTCACTGCCCGAGGCTCCGCAGCTGGTACGACCGCAACCCCGACCGCTCGCCCAAGGTGGACGTCGAGGAGCGCGAGGCGCGGGCCGTCGCAGCCGCCACCGCGGCCCAGGCAGAGGAAGAGGACCTGGGGTACATCTCGTGAGTCGACTGGTCGTCGTCTCCTACGCCATCAACGGACGGGGCATGGGACACCTCACGCGCCAGCTGGCGATCCTCCGCTGGGTGCGCAGGATCGGCCTGGCGCTGGACCGGAGGGTCGAGTGCTGGGTCCTGACCAGCTCGGAAGCAGACACCCTGGCCCGCCGCGAGGGCTTCTGCTCCTTGAAGATCCCCTCGAAGGCGATGTTCCGGGACGCGGGCATGGAGCCGGCCCGCTACCTCCGCATCGCGCGAGCCTGGGTCCTCAACGCGGTGGCCGGACTCCAACCAGATCTGTTGCTGGTGGACACCTTCCCAGGCGGCTCCTTCGGCGAGCTGACAGCTGTCCTCGAGCTCGCGAAGAGGCGCGTGCTCGTGGCCCGAGCTGTGCGGCCGGAGTTTGCACGACAGGACGCCTACCAGGCGCTCCTTCCGCTCTATTGTCGCGTCATCGTGCCAGAGGCCAGCGACGTCGGCCCCATCCTGCTGCGCGGACGGGACGAGGTCCTCTCACGGGACGAGGCCAGGCGAAGGCTGGGGGTGTCACGCCGCACGGTCTACGTCTCCCTCGGTGGAGGCGGGGATGACAGCGCCGACACCGTCCTCCCGACCCTGGTCGAGGCGCTCCGGGGCAGCTGGGACGTAGTCGTCGGGGCTGGCCCGCTCTACACGGGCGCAGAGATGCGCGGAGCCGGGGTGGTCTGGATGGACCGCTACGTGCCGGCGGAGCTCTTCGCCGGCCTGGACGCCGCGGTGAGCGCCGGTGGCTACAACAGCTTCCACGAGCTGATGCACCACGGGGTCCCGACGGTCTTCCTGCCCCAGGCCCGCATCGCAGACGACCAGCACCTCCGAGCCGAGCGAGCCCGGGCTGCGGGCGCGGGACGGGTAGCGCGAGACCTCGGCGAGGTCCCGGGGCTGCTCGATGATCCCGGCTCCAGCGAGGCCGCGAGAGCGCTCGTTCCCCACAACGGCGCCAAGGCGGCAGCCCTCGCAGCGCTCAGGGGCCTGATCCCGGACGCAGAGCTCGACCACGCGGACGCGCTCTTGGACGCCGGCTTCGTCCGCGTGCTGGACCGAGCGGGGCCGGAGCTCGTGAAGCTGGTCGGCGGCGCCGCGCCGGCGGAGCGCTTCCTGGAGGTCTGCGACCAGTACGGGGTTCACCAGGAGGGCCCCTCGCTGCTGAAGAGCCTCGGGCGCAAGTTCCCGGCGGCGACCCCGGGCCAGCTCCTGGACGCAGCAGAGGTGCTCTTCCCGGTCTGGGCGGGCTTCGACGACTGGATGGGGGCCGTGAGCCTCCTGCGCGCCGTGCCGACCCAGCGCAGCTACAGCATCGGCCGCTTCGCTCGCGACATGGCCGCGTGGCTGGGGGGCCAGGAGGACCTCTTCGACGCCCTCCGCGACTTCACGCGCCTGGAGGGACGAGGCCGAAAGGCGGTGGCGTCCGTCCTCACAGAGCTGTCGCCGTGACACGCAACAGGATCCTGGCGGGCATGCGCCTGGGGCGGCCCGAGACCGGACCGACGCAGGTGCACATCGACATCACCAACAGCTGCAACGCCGCCTGCGTGACCTGCTGGGACCACAGTCCGCTGCTCGGGACCCCCCGCTCGGCGGACTGGAAGCGCCGACGCATGCCCGCCGATGTCTTCGAAGACCTCCTCGCCCAGCTCGAGGCGATGGGCTCCGTGGACGCCGTCGTCATCAGCGGCATGGGCGAACCCCTCACCCACCCCCACGTCTACGAGATGCTGGCGGCGGTCAAGCGCCGCGGATGGCACCTGACCGTGCTCAGCAACCTCCTCGCCGCCGACCTCGAGACCCTCGTCGGGCTCGGCGTGGACAACCTCCTCGTCGGCGTCCACGGCGCCACGCCCCAGACCTACGCCAGCTTCCACCCGGGCTGGACCGAAGAGCACTTCAGCCGGCTCTGCCGCAGCCTCCGGCGCCTGACCCGGGCGGGGGTCCAGACTCGCCACGTCCAGGTCATCAACCGACACACCGCCGACGAGGTCGTCGAGATGGTGCGCTTCGGCCGGCTCTTTCGAGCACAGCGCGTCAACTTCAAGCTCGCGGCCCTGGCCGACGGCACCGAGACCAGCCGGACCACTCCGGAGCAGCTGTTGTGGCTCCAGGACGAGGGCATCCCCGAGGCCCGGGAGCTGGCCGTGCAGCTCGACGTGAACACCAACCTCGAGCTCTTCGAGGCCCAGGTCGCCGCGGCGGCACGAGCGGAGGCTACGACCACGCCCATCGGCGATGTCGGCTGCTGGATGGGCTTCGTCTACACCCGCATCACGGTGGACCAGGAGGTCCTCTACTGTTGCAACACGAACGTGCGGGTCGGGAGCTTGCAGCAGGCATCGCTCTCCGAGCTCTGGGGAGGCGCGCGGTGGCAGAAGCTGCGTGAGAGCCTGGCGGCTGGGCACTTCTTCAGGGGCTGCGAGGCCTGCGGCAAGTTCGAGCAGAACAAGAAGTGGGCGGCCCGCCTTGTCTGAGCCGAGGCCAACGGTCGAGTGGCAGGTCGCCGGGGCCTGCAACCATGACTGCAGCTATTGCATACAGTCTTCGAAGTACCGGAGGGGGCGACCGGAGCGCAGCGAACTCGAGCGCGCGCTCGCCGTGTTCGGGTCCTTGCCGGGGCGCTGGGAGATCAAGTGCAGCGGCGGCGAGGCCTTCGCCCACCCCCTGTTCCTACAGTTTGCGGTCCCCGGACTCATGGAGACCGACCACGACATCTCGGTGCTCACCAACTTCTCTGCATCCCACACAGACTTGATGCGCTTTGCGGCGCTCACCCGGGGGCGGCTGAAGGTCTTCAGCGCCTCTCTGCACCTGGAGTTCACGACCCTTCGAGCCTTCGCGGACAAGGCCGCGTGGTTCGTGGCCCAGCTGGATCCAGAGGTCGACTTCGTGGTGAACCAGGTCGTGCTCCCGAGCCGCCTGGATGAAGCCCGCCGCTGCCGAGACGAGCTCGAGGATCGCGGCCTGCGCTGGTTCGCCCAGTGGCTGAAGGTCCGCGGCCACCCCGTCGACTACGACGGCGACATCGAGGCCCTCGTCGGCTCTCGCCCGGCCAACCGAAGCCCCAGCTTCCGGGGACGCCCATGCTTCGCGGGCGCGCTCTACTTCACCGTCGACGCGGACGGGAGTGCCTGGTCCTGCCGCACCGCCAAGCGCCGCGACGAGGGCCGCATGGGCAACCTCCTGCATGGCTCGGTGGCGCTCGGATCCGGAGCCTCGCCCTGTCCCTACGACATCTGTCCATGCACCGTCCCCGTCAATCGAGGCATGGTCCAGTGAGCCCCCGGTACCCCCTCGAGGGCGTGGTGTCCTGGAACATGAACACCACCTGCGACTACCGCTGCAGCTACTGCACGCAGCGCTTCGCAGACGACCGCAAGCAGTGGGCGCGCGATCTTCCTCGCTTCATGAAGGCCTTCGCTGCCCTGCCGGGGGACTGGGAGATCAAGCTCTCCGGGGGCGAACCCTTCCGCCACCCGGACTTCCTCGGCGCCGTGGCCGCGCTGATCGACGGCGGCCTGCGGGTGTCCGTGGTCACCAACCTCAGCGCCTCGGACGAAGTGCTCGCCGAGTACGCCTCGATCGTGAACGAGCGGCCCGGCGTCTTCAGCGCCTCCCTCCACCTCGAGCACAGCTCGGCCGAGGACTTCTTCTCCAAGCTCGCGACCTTCGAGGCCCGGTATGCGGGCGGGATCTCGGCCACGATCGTCGCCACGCGCTCGAACATGGAGCTCGTCGACACCCTGCGCGAGCGCTGGCCGGCGCTGAAGGTCCAGCCCGAGAAGCAGGACCGCCAGGTCATCTCG
Source organism: Myxococcota bacterium (assembly GCA_036012755.1). Taxonomy (GTDB): domain Bacteria; phylum Myxococcota_A; class UBA796; order UBA796; family CAJQPC01; genus JAAESX01. The sequence goes on from DASCPX010000008.1 coordinate 10,721, forward strand.
TATGAGCCGGAGGAGCGGGACAGGCTGCAGAGCTGGGGCGGTCACAACGGCACGGGATGGATCGACCCGGACTTCTCGGGACGACCCTGCTGGGCGGGCGCCCGCTACTTCATCGTGGACCACAAAGGCGACGCCTACCGGTGCTACCCGGCGCGACGCCTCCGCGCGGAGTCCATGGGCAACCTGCTCGACGGTAGCTTCCAGATCGCACTGGGAGCTAGTGTCTGTGCGTACGACTACTGCAACTGCACCGTGCCGCAACAGCGCGGCATGGTGAGCATCTCTCGGAGGGCCTGATGGGACTGGCCGGAAACATGAAACTCAGCACGTTCATCACCGCGCTCGCATGCACGGGTGTCATCGGAGGTGTGCTCGCCTACGTCTTCTGGCCCGATCCGGAGCCAGCGCCGGAGCCGACCCCGCACGTGGCCACCACCCACACAGAGGTCCCCCAACCGGAAGTGGTGCCGACCCTGCCCGATCCCGTCCCTGCGGGCTCGGACCTCGACGCCGAGCTCCTGTCATGGGCAGGCAGGGACCTCGGCGGCGCCTCGAAGAAGAAGGACGTCAGCTCGGGCAAGCCCTACAAGATCAACGTCTACCAGGACGACACCTTCTCCACCGCCAACCGCGCGAAGGTCGACCTCGACCGAGACGACAAGTGGGACATCAAGATCACCTACGGCGACGTCATCAGCCGCAAGGTGTCCTCCGCCGACGACGAGGACTACGACGTCGAAGAGGTCTGGAACGGCGAGGCCTGGGTCAGCCCCTGAGCAGGCGAACTCAGAAACCCCGCTGGCGACGGTACTTGCGCCGCTTTTGGCCCTCCTTGGTGCGCGCCCGCTTTCGCTGTCGTCGCTGTTCGTACTGCAGCTCGCGTTCGAGCTTCATGAAGCTCTCGACCCGAGCGAGCTCGATGCGTCCCTGGGCGATGGCCTCGGCGACTGCACAGTCAGGCTCGCCCTCGTGCTGGCAGTCCCGGAAGCGACAGGAGGCGACGAGCTCGCTCACGTCCTCGAAGGCGCCTTGCAGATCGGCCTCGTCGAGCCCGAGCTCCCGCATACCGGGGGTGTCGACGAGGGCGCCGCCCCCTGGAAGAGGCAGGAGTCGGCGGGCCGTCGTCGTGTGGCGACCCCGAGCGTCGTGCTCCCGGATCTCGCCGATGTCCTGAGCGGGTTCTCCGAGCAGGGCGTTCACCAGCGTGGACTTGCCGACCCCAGATGAGCCGACGACAGCGACAGTGCGACCTCCTCCGAGCCAGGGCGCGAGCCCATCGAGGCCCCAGCCCTTCAGGGCAGACAGCGCGACGACGTGCTCGCCGGGGACGAGCTCGGACAGGCCGCTCCGGTCCTCGACGAGGTCGGCCTTGGTGAGGACCACTACAGCCTCGGCGCCGCCAGCGCGAACGACCGCGAGGTAGCGCTCCAGGCGTCGCACGTTGAAGTCGCGGTTCAGCGAGGTCGCCACGAAGACGGTGTCGACGTTGGCGGCCACGACCTGGCCGGTGGAGTGGGTCCACACCGTCTTTCGGACGAAGCGGGTTCGGCGTGGGAGGACCGCCTCGACAGACGCCGGGACAGCGTGGGTCGGCGTCGCACGGAGAGCGACCCAGTCCCCGACGGCACAGCGGGCGAGGTCTCCAGCCTCCGCGAGGGGGAGGGTGGCGCGAAGGCAGGCATGAGCACACTGGACCTCCACCTGCGCGCGATGCTCGGCGAGCACGCGACCGGGGAAGGTCTCAGGTAGGTTCAAGTCATTGAAAACGGTAGAGAAGACAGAGTCCCAGCCAAGCTGGGTGAGATCGAAGATCAAGGTACTGGCTCGATTCGGGAGTTGGGGATCGAACGCGGGGGGCGACTGCCGCGTGTTCCGCCGGACTCAGCCCGTACGGAGGAGACGCCCGATGCATGCAGTGGTCATCAAGCCTCCTCGGTTGCGGGTTCCGCCTCAGGGTAGACGCCGCCGAAACCGCCGGCAAGTCAGCCCGCGGATGCCTCGCAGATCGAGCGGTAGGGCTCCCCCTCGCTCGCCGAGCACAGGCATGGGTAGTCGTTCCAGCAGCCACCAGCGGCCCAGCCGATCACGGCACAGTCCTCTTCCCTGCTCGTCGACACGCACTCCAGCCCGTGGCTGTTGTTCGGCTCGCCCGAGCACCAGTTCGTGTAGCCCCACGCCGTGCCGTCGTTCCACTCCCAGGTCCCCTCGGTGGTCTGGTCGTTGCCTCCCACCCACCAGTAGCTGGAGGCATAGGTCAGCGCCGTGGTGTAGAGCCAGCTGTCCTCGTCCGCGTCGTCGGCGCTGGCGAGCTCGTAGCCGTAGAGCTCGCAGAAGGTCTGTGCCGTATACCAGTTCGAACCCGTCGTACAGAACAGGTAGGTCTCGTCTTCGTAGAACTCCATGTTGCAGGGGCATGGCGCCCCGTCGTCGACGACGCCGTCACAGTCCTGATCGGCACCGTCACAGTCCTCTGTGTTGCCAGGGTAGACGCTGGCGTCCGTGTCGTCGCAGTCCCCGCTCGTGGCAGCGTATCCGGACGGTTCGGCGCAGTCTTCCACGGTCGAGTCCTCGACGCCGACCCCGTCCCCATCGGAGTCCTCGTACCAGGTCGAGGACGCGACACCCTCGTCGATGGACCCATTACAGTTCTCGTCCACGTCGTCACAGGTCTCTGTGGCGCCGGGATACACACCGTCGTCGACGTCGTCGCAGTCCGTGCAGTCCTCGACGTAGTTGTTGGGGGCTTCGCAGGACTCCGTGGAGCGCTCGGGATCCCCGAACCCGTCGTGGTCGATGTCCACACAGAAGGTGCGCTCGAGGCAGCTGTCCACGGGCTTCGAGTCCAGCGGAGACGACTCTGAGACCTGCGAGTCCGCGTCGGAGCCCGGGGTCTCGGGGAGCTTCGTACAGGCGAGCAGCACCAGGAACACCTCCGGAGTCTACCCTGCCGGCGCACCGAGGCGAGCCGTAGTGAGCGCCGCGAGGGCTCCTGTCTGAAGCTCGGTCACGTCACCGTGGGCCGGGACGAGCAGCGCGGGGGCATCTGTGGCCAGCCGCTCGTGCAGCCAGTCCCGATACGCGCGGCGGTCGTCGAGCGCATACCACTTGAAGCTGTTTCCGATGCAGAGCCCAGGCGAGTAGCGCAGCGCCCAGAACATCAGGCCCAGGAACGTGTTCGGCGTGCGCGGCACATAGGAGAACGCGTCGCCGACCACCCAGGCGAGCCCACGGGAGGTCTGTATCGACAGCCAGACCTCTCCGGTCCGGGAGCCTGGAATGGACAGGGCCCGCGCATGCGGCGGGAGGCGCTCGGCGAGGAACTCGACGGTCCTGGTCTCCAGGCCGGTGAGCCGGGCCACCCGCGGGCTCCGGGCGACCACCTCGGCCCCATGGCGCTCTGAGAAGCTGGGCAACCCGAGGTTGTGGAAGTGGTTCGGCGCGAGCAACACAGAGACCCCTCCCCGCTCCTCGAGCCAGCCGTGGCCCTCCTCCGCCGTCCCGCGGATGGGGCTCACGACACAGAAGGTGCCGTCGGCGAGCCGGAGCGCAGTCGCCCGGAGGACGCACACATCGTCCTCCAGGCGCTGGCAGTCGTAGAGTCCAGCCTGCTCGTCGATGACCGTCCACGCTCCGCTCATCCGCCGATTCTAGCACTCGTCCAGATCTTCCTCGTGGCGCTCGTCCTCGTCGTCGGTGAGCTCGGGCAGGGACAGCTCCACGTCCTCGGTGATCGGGTGGCAGCCATCGTGGGCGACGGTCACGAGCGCCCCGTCGTCGCCGCCGACCCCGTAGGCCTCGATGGCGATGTCACCGCTCATCTCGAGGGCACAGGCCCAGAGCCCGGCCTCGTACTCGATGCAGAGCTCCCAGAACTCCGGCTGCATGTCGCCGTTGGGGAAGGACCAGTAGACCTCTGCGGTCTCGACGTCGCCCAGGATGGTGGTCATGACCGCGGGCACCTCTTCGGTGGTGCAGGCCTGCTCCTCGAGCTGGAGCTCGACGAACTCCGTGTCCACCGTGCAGTCGTCCTCGCTCGCGCTGACGGTGAACTCGACGCTGCCGCTCTCGAAGCCCTCGGCCTCGGCGACGACCGTAAAGTCGCCGCCCTGCTCCCAGGCACACTCGTAGCGGTTGTCCTGCTCGAAGCTGACCTCGCAAGACTGGAAGTCGACTCCGTCGAGGGAGTACTGAACCAGCGTGATGCCCTCGACGGGCTCTCCGTCGACATCCACGATGTCCACGACAGCGGACAGCGAGACGATGTCGGGGCAGAACTCATTGATGGGGTTCTCTTCGAAACAAGCAAAAAGGGAAAGGAAGATCATGACGGGCCTCGGGCCCTGCACCACGACCTTCCTCAGCAAGATGCGGGCCACCCCTCGCGGATCCGCACAAAACCACGACCTCCTGACCTTGACCTGTGCAGGATCGCGACATCTATGTCAGGACTTCCCCGAGCCAACGGCGCAGGGCTTCGATCTCCTCCAGGCAGACCTCGTGCCCCATCGGCCAAGAGCCCCAGGTCACCTCGCGGCCCGCTGTGGACAGAGCCTCCGCGGCCTCCCTGCCCTTGTGGATCGGCACGACCTCGTCGAGCTCACCGTGTCCGAAGAAGATGGGCGTAGCCGCGTTGTCGCGGTGCACGACGCTGCCCTCGAGCCGGTATGCACTCAGCACGACGATGCCCGCCAGGGCACGCTCCATCGCGAGGCCCGTGTGGAGAGCCATGGCGCCCCCCTGAGAGAACCCGACCAGGACGACCGGCACCTCCTCGGCCAGGGCCAGGCCCTCGATGTAGCGACGGGACTCCTCGATGTGCGCCGGGTCGTTGCGTCCGGGACCATGAGACAGGCTCGTGATGTCGTACCAGGCTGGCATCACCCAGCCGCCGTTGATGGTGACAGGCCGATCCGGCGCCTGGGGCAGGACCACTCTCAGATCCGGACGCTGGAGCATCGGCAGGACGGGGACGAAGTCGTCGCAGGTGGCGCCGAGGCCATGCATCCAGACCAGGGTGCCGCGATGTTCGGCCTTGGGCTCGAAGATCCGCACCCTACTCGCAGTAGTACTCGAAGCCGTGGCCCGTGCAGCTCACGCTGCCAGGGATGTCCTCGTCGACTGGCAAGGTCAGGGTGCAGCTGGTGGTCTCCGACATCTCCCAGCCACGGCTCTCGGCGTAGGCGTACTGGCAGGCCGTGTCGCAGTCGACCTCGTCCCAGCTGTCCAGGCCCCAGGACTCGACGACCTGGTCGAGGTCGTCCGCCGTGAGCTCATCGTCGACGTCGAAGTCCTCTTCAGCGGGGTCGCACCCCCAAGAAGAACAACCAGACAGGACGATCGCGGTGATGATCATGCTCGACCTCCAGGGGGCGGCGGCGCTGCGGATATGAAGGCCGCGTTGGCCTTCATCCGACCGAAGTATGCGACAACGTTTGGGGAACTCCGGATGAGCTCCTCGCCCTCCGGGCCGCGGGCGATGACGAACAACAGCGGCGCCAGGAAGAGATCGGCCATCGTGAGCTGGTCGCTGACGAGGTGCTCCTGATCGAGGTTCTCCTCGAGGATCGCGATGAACCGTTCGAGCTTGGGCAGGGCCGCGTCGATGCGCTCGCGGTCAGGCGCGCCATCCTCTGTCCCAGGGAAGATGTAGCCGAAGAGGTAGCCCCTCACCGCCGGCATGTAGAGGTAGGACGTGATGGCCGAGATCCACTGGAACATCGTGGCCAGCAGGTGCGGATTCGTGGGCTGGAGCGGCCTGCCACCGAATGCCCGATCGACGTACTGACAGATGGCGAGGGACTCGTACAGCCGCACGTCCCCGTGCTCCAGCGCCGGCACCTTCGCGAAGGGATGGAACTGCAGGTAGTCCTCGCTGTTGAGGGCTTGCGGAGGCAGCGGGCGAAGCTCGTAGTCGACCCCTTTGAACGCGAAAGCCGCGCGGACCGTCCAGACATAGCTGGACTGAGGAAAACCATGGATGATCGGCTTCATGCCCGTGCCATATCGCGCCGGGCTGCCGGGTGGTCAGCGACTCACTCCGCGAGATCGAGCAGGACGATGTCGAGGTACTCCGCCACCGGGTCGCCGCACTCGTCCACGGCGATGTCGACCGCGGCGTACTCGGAGTAGCCGCCGTCGCTGGAGGCCCAGACCCCGATCTGGCCGTCGACGCCGTTGGCGCAGCCGAACTCGTTCTCGATGTCGTCGCCCACGAGCTCGCAGGGCTCGGGCTCCGAGTCCGGGTAGCCCCACCAGACCTCGGCGTCGCCGTGGGGGGTGCCGTCCGGGTAGAAGGTCGCCGCGTAGACCGACGGGCCCGGATCCAGGTCGGGGCAGACGAGGTCCTCCAGCTCGGCCGTGACCTGCTCCGTGATGACGTGGCAGGTGTCGCTGCCGACCTCGACGGAGAGCTCCTGGTCGAAGTAGTCGTCGTGCACGATCGAGATGTCGAGGACGCCCTCGACCTCGAAGCCGCAGGCGTAGGTGCCGTCGGGCCAGAGCTCACAGTCCTCGCTGGAGGATCCGCTGGTCCAGGTGACGGCGGCGTCCTCCACCGGGACCCCGTCGGGGTCGAGCACGCTCAGCGAGACGGAGATGACAGCCTCTGTCGTGCAGTCGGCCGGGTCGTCGTCAAAGCAGCCAAAGATGAGAAGAAGGAACATGGTCTCCTCCGGCCCTGCCCCCGCAACGTACCCGCGCCGGAGGGACGTCGCTGACGCTCACTGCTCGGGGACCACCTTCACCAGCCTGAAGTTCGCCGGGTCGTAGAAGTCCGAGATCCACCCGTTGATGTCCTCGACGCTCAGCTCCTGCGTCGCCAGCATGAGGTCCCGGTAGTAGTACTCCGGCCATTCCTGGGTGATCTCGGAGACCCGATCCCACATCAGGTTCCAGGGGGCCTGGTTCGAGCGGGCCATCTCGCCGAGGAGGTAGCTGATGGCTTGCTCCCGCTCGGTCTCGGTGATGCCGTCGACGTGGAATGTCGCCAGCGTGTCCCGCATCACGTCGATCGCCTCCTCCCCCGTCTCCACCTTCGAGTACGAACTCAAGCGGTAGCAGGTCTCGCTGTTTCCGAGCCAGTCCGAGCCGCTGACCCCGTAGGTCAGCCCCGAGTCGTGGCGCAGGGCTCGGCTCATGCGGCTGTAGAAGTGCCCGACCAGCACGTGGTGAGCGACGGACTGGTGCGAGGTGTGGGGATCTCCGTGCACGAGCCCGGGGCGATACAGCGAGAAGTAGACCTGGGTCAGCTCCGGCAGCTCGACGACGACGTCACCGACGTCCCGCTCGGCGAGATCAGGAAGGGTGATCTCCATCTCCGGCAGGCGCGAGGTGGACTCGGGGAGGAGGCCCTCTGTGAGCGCGCGAGCTTCTTCGAGGCTGATGTTCCCCGAGTAGGCGACGACACGGTCCGGCACCGTGACGATGGCCATCTTCGCCTCCGCGTTGTCCTGGGCCTTCGTCGAGACCTTGGCGGGCTTCTCGACGTCACGCCGGCGTGGGTCCTCCTCTACGTACATCGCCCGCTCCGCCGCTTGACGACGCACGAACTCGGGGTCCGAGAGCCTCGCCTTCCAGCCCGCCTTCTGGCCCTTCTTGCTGCGCTTGAGTTCGTCGACGTCTATGTCTGTCGACAGCAGGATGTCCGACAGCAGCTGGGCGCAGGCAGCCATGTCCTCGCGCAGACAGAGGGCTGATATCGTTGCTGTTCTGGAGCTGCTGTACAGATCGATGTCAGCGACCAGGTCCTCTGCCCGCTGGCGGAACACGCCCTCTGAGTCGTAGTACTGGTAACCCCAGGCGTCACGGATGTGCTCGTCCTGCCAGTAGGGGCTGAAGTCGCCGACCGGAAAGCGGACGACCATCTTCACGAGGTCTGCCCGATCGTCCTCGACGACGATCAGCGTGTCCCCGGACGGAAGCTCCTCTACCTGGGCTTCGAAGGCGAGCGCAGAGGCGACGATGGCGAGGTGCATGCTCACTCCTTGTGGGCGTAGATGCGCACGGGCGTGCCGTTGGTGACGTAGGTCTCCCAGACTCGGGCGATGTCCTCGAGGGTGACCCCCGCGATCTCGTCCGCCCGGGAAAATGCCAGCTGCGCATCATCGCGGTTGCGCTGGGCCCAGCCGATGCGCTCCGCCATCTCGTCCGCGTAGTAGACGTCCAGGAGGAGCTCTCGACGCATGCGCTTGGTGACCCGTGCCAGGGCCTCCGCGTCCAGCCACGCGCCCTCGCCCAGGACCCCGAGCGCCTCGTCCATCTCTGCCCAGGTCCGATCCGGCGAGCCCAGCGGCAAGGTGATGGCCAGGAACATGAACATGCCTCCCGAGCGGTCGACCGCGCCGGCGCCGGAGCCCTCCAGCGCGCCCTTCTGCACCTCGACCAGCTGCTTGCGGAAGAGGTTCACCTCGTCACCGCTGACGAGATCCAGCATCACCTCGACCGCCGCGGCGTCCTCGTGCTCCAGGGATGGGAGTGGGTAGGCGAGGCCAAAGGCGCGGATGGGCGGGATGTCCTCTGTGACGTCGACCTCGGCGGGGAAGTCCCACGTCAAGGTGTCGGGAACGTTCGTCTTTTCAGCTGCGCCACCGGGAAGCTCGGCGTAGAGCTCCCCGACCTTGTCGATGGTCTCCTGTCCATGAACAGGACCGGAGACGACCAGGTGCATGTTGTCAGCTCGGTAGTAGCGCTCCGAGAAGGTCGCGACGTTCTCCATCGTGAAGTTGTCGATGTCGTCCAGCGTGCCCACCGGAGAGCGCTCGTAGGGATGGCCCTCCCACATCTTCGTCTGGAGCTCGACAAACATGCGCGCGAGGGGATCGTTCGTGGTGCTCATGCGGAGCTCCTCCGCGACGACCTTCTTCTCCCGGTCCAGGGTCGCCTCGTCGGGGTCGATGGACAGGAAGTGCTCGGCGCCCATACGCAAGACCTCGTCATGGTATTGTGGTGCTATCTCCGACACATAGGCAGTACTGTTCTTTGACGTCCAGGCGTTCTTGTAGCCACCATGGATGACGTGGTAGCGGCTGTAGGAGGCCGGACCGGCGTCCGGCGGCGCAGAGAAGACCAGGTGCTCGAAGAGGTGGGCCAGTCCACGCTCTCCGTCCAGCTCGTGGGCGCTGCCGACGTGCACCCACATCTGGGTCGCCACGACCGGCATCTCCGGGTCGCTGTAGACACTGACCGTCAGACCGCTCTCCAGGGTCGTGTGGGTCAGGCCTCGCTCGATCGGTCCGTACTCGACGGGCTCCTCGACAGGCTCCTCGCCGAGGCCAGTATCCTGGGCGAGAACCAACGATATCAGTAACATGCGCTACTCCAGGATGTGCTTGTCGAGGACGAAGGCGACCAGCTCACCGGAGAGCACGACGCGCTCGCCGACCCTCCCCGCGACCTGAAGCACTCGTTTCTTGCGTGCGATCTCAGTGACTTGGGCCCGACAGACCACGCGCTCACCTACCCGGACAGGAGCCGTGAAGCGCACACTCGCCGAGCCGAGCACGACGTTGGGATCGTTGACGGCGACCATGGCCGCATAGTCGACGGCCCCAAAGACGAAGCCGCCATGGACGAGGCCCTCTGGGTCGGCCGCCATCACCGCCGTGGTCGCGAGCACCACCTCGGCGAGGCCTGCTTCCTGCAGTGTCGGTTCACCGCAGAGGCTGCGATCGATCTTCGGGTGGGTGCGGATGTCCATCCGCGAGTGTTACCACGAGAAGGTCACTTCTCCGCGAACAGGGGCGTCCCAGCCGGCGGTCGCGCGATTCCAGAATCCACCAGCCACGAGGACGTCCACGTGATCGGCGAGGTGGTAGCTGATCGAAGCCTCGGTCTTGGTGACGGTGTCCGGGTAGCTGACGGCACCCTTGTAGAGCTCGAAGCGCGTGCCCCCCTCGAGCCCGACGCCGAGCCGGCTCCCGAGCATCTGCTCCCACCGCGCGAAGACGTAGTGCCAGTGCATCGTGCCGGTGAAGAAGCTGTCCTCGAGCCCCTTGTCGTAGCCAGCCGACAGCGCCGTGCCCCGGCGTGCGTGCCAGGTGACCTCTGCGACGACGGTGATGCCGTCCAGCGGCGAGGAGACCCCAATCGAGGCCGAGCGGATCTGCGTGTAGCCGATGACGCCGTTGACCACGATGGCGGGCGTCACCCGGCCCATGACCCCAGCCCAGGCCGCCCACTGCATGGCCGGCGTCCAGCTGGCCGTCGGTGCCGGTCCAGGCGTACCAGTCCATGCTCCCGCCGATCCAGAGGTCGGTGCGAGGGAAGAAGGACCAGCGCATATCCAGGCGGGGACCGGCGCCAAGCTTGGTGGTGCGCTGTGGGCTGGTGAAGGTCGGTCCGGTCCCGACGGCGTGCTGCTCCAGGAAGGCACCACCGCCAACGTCGAAGTGGAGCGCGGAGCCCGGCGCGATGCGGATCGCGGCCTCTGTGTCCGCCCTGGTCGTTCCGACGAGCGCCTTGCCGCCAGCCCACGTAAGCCCGCTGGGAGCGAGTCGATGCCTCAGCGAGAGATCCTCCGAGAGCACGAAGCCGACCAGTCGATCCGGCAGCAGGGCGAGGTCGGCCTTGGCACCGAGATCCATCCGGGACAGCTGGTAGGCGTACTCGCTGGGGTCGCCGTCGCCGGCGGTCCAGACAACCTGGTGCCGGGTGATGTGGGCGGCCAGGTCGAACTCGAGCTCCGGGGTCTCCCACCGGCCGTCGATGGCGGGGGTGATGATGAAGGCCTGGGACCAGACGGGGTTGTTCCAACTCCGGTAGGTGTTCGGGCTGAGCTCCGTTCCGAAGGCGACCGAGGGTCGGACGGAGGCCCCCTTCGCGGTGACTTCGGCCTGAGCAGCGGCGAGGAAGAGGATGAGGACATCAAGGGATGAGGCACATCTTGCCCGAAGATCGCAACCGGGAGTCTCAGGGGTGAAACCGCGATGACACCGCCCGAGGCGGAGGGTCCCCGACGGTCCGCCGTCCGAGCTCAGCCGATCAGGCGCGACAGTCCGGAGAGACCCCGCTTCACGACCTCTACCGAGGGTCCGAAGGAGAAGCGCGCGAAGCGGTCGAAGCGGCTCGGACGGTCCGGTCTGCGCTGCCCGGGATCGATGTCGAAGAACTCCCCCGGCACGATGATGACGCGCTCGGCCAGCGCGGCGCGAAAGAGCTCCCGCCCGGTCCGCAGGCCCTTCGGAAGGCGAGAGAGCTCGCCCCAGCAGTAGAACCCCCCCTGTGGAGGCAGGTCCACCCTGACGCCAAGGGCCTCCAGCCCCTCGAGCATGCGCTGGCGCTTCACGCGGAAGACCCGCTGCAAGGCCTCGGCCTCGGTGTCGGCGACCTCGCGCGCGACCAGCGGCACCGCAGCCCGCTGGAGTGGATGGGCGCAGCCGCCGTCGAGGAACGACCCGGCGCTGCCGACAGCCTCGATGACCGCCTTGGGGCCGACCGTCCAGCAGACACGCCAGCCAGGGTAGCGCCAGTTCTTCGTGAGGCCATCGAGGATCACGACCGGGTCCTCGTCGACGTCCTCGACGAAGGCCGCCGCAGAGGTCGTCAGCGCCTCTCCGACGTAGGTGTAGTGGCTGTAGAACTCGTCCACCACCAGCGTGCAGTGGAGCTCGCGGCCTACGTCGACCCACTTCCTCAGCGCGTCGCCGTGGATGAGCTTCCCGGTGGGGTTGCAGGGGTTCGACAGCAGCACGGCGGAGAGCCCACGCCCCAGGATCTCCTGCTCGAGCTCCTGGCTGGAGAAGGTGTAGCTGCGCTCCGCGTCGAGCAGCACAGGGATCGGGACGAAGCTGTGGAAGCTGCCCAGGAGCTCCTCGTAGGCCGTGTAGTCCGGCAGGAAGTGACCGACGTTCACCCAGCCAAGGGTGGAGACCAGCCGGGTCAGGCCGAGGCGCCCGCCAGCGCAGATGGCCACGTTCTCCGCCGTGTACTGGCTCCTGTGGCCCTGCCGATAGCGCTCGTTGTAGAGCCGGGCGACAGCCTCCCGCAGCGCGCGCAAGCCGTCGACCGGGGCGTACTCGTGCTGGGTGTCGTCGACCGGGATCGAGCCCACCCGCTCCGGAGCACCCGGCAGCGGTCCGGTCTCCGGGGCCCCCTGGCCGAGGTTCGCCCAACCCTCTGCGTCGGAGCTCCACCCCGCCTTGGCGGCTTCGGTCATGACGTAGATGACGCCGGTCCGGGGGACCGGTCGGAAGGCGGTGCTTCGCATGGGCGCGCTCTTAGTCCGGGGCCGGTGCCCAGGCGAACGCCTCGTCGGTCAGAGAGCCCATGTACAGCCGGTCTCCTCGCACCTGCACGCTGGTCACGACGACGATGTCCCTGCCGTTGGGATCGAAGAGGTCGTGGACCACCTGGCCCTGGTCATCAACGGCGATGACGCGCCCCGTTCGCTCGGGCTTCGGCTGAAGGGGCTCAGGGATGCGGAGGAGCGCGCCGCGCAGCCGGGGGTTGTCGGAGAGAGCATCGACGAGCTCGTTCCGTGGCGAGGCGACGGCGATCCAGAAGCGGTCGCCGTCGGAGCTGATGCCGTCGTTGAAGCCGGGGAGATCGTCGAGGAAGACGCTGGTCGAGTTGTCGGCGAGGTCGACCTTCGTGACCCGGTAGCGCGAGGTCTCGTTGACGAGCACGAAGCGGCCCTCTGGATCCACCGCGACGCCGTTGGCGAAGTAGAGCTGGGGGACCAGCTCGCGCACCTCGCCGGTGAGCGGGTCGTAGCTGCAGAGCCGACCGTTGGGCCGCGCCTCGACGAGATCGTGCTTCCACCTGCCCTGGTCCCACTTCGTTGAAGCGTCCGAGAAGTAGATCATGCCGTCGGGCCCCAGCTCGACGTCGTCGGTGAAGCCGAGGGGGCGTCCGCCGCACTCGGTCGCGAGCACCTCGATCTCTCCCCCCGGACTCACGGCGAGCAGTCCGGCCTGGGCGTCGGCGACGACCAATGTGCCGTCCTTCGCCAGGTCCATGCCGAGCGGTCTCCCGCCCGTGTTCGCGAGCTCCTCCCAGCTCTTGCCGTCCCAGGCGAGCAGCCCACCGCCCTCGACGCCGACCACGACCCTCCCATCGGCTAGGACCTCGACATCCTCTGGGCCCACTCCGGGCACCTCGACACGGGTAGCGCCAAGGACCGCCGTGGGCTTCCAGGGCTCGGCGGGCGGGGCCTCGAAGGACACAGGATCGAGCTTAGGTGCGGAGGTTGCGGAGGTGAGCAGAGCGAAGAGCATGGGCCGATGATATTGGCCGCTGGCACAGAAACGGGACTCCAGATGCTCCTTGTCCTCCTTGGCGTCGCCCGGGCAACCTGCCCGGCCGAGGTCGGAACCCCCGACGAGCTGACCTGCAGCAGCAAGATCAGCGGCGCCATCGCGGCGGCGGACACCAGCCACCTGGGCGGCGAGTGCGGAGCCGAGGAGTGCTACACCTGCGGCAAGCCCTACGCGAACGAGTCCCAGATCGCGCCAGAGGCGATCTACTCCTTCTCCTGCCAGAAGGCCGGCACGGTGAGGCTGCTCATCACGGATCTGCCCTGCGATCTCGACATCTACGTGCTCGACGACACCTGCGACCCCTACTACGGCTGCGAGCACGGCAGCACCGCCCCCTACGCGGTCGACGACGAGGTCATCTTCGACTGCCTCGCCGGGAGCACCTACTACGTGGTCGTCGAGGCCTACGGCACGAACCACCTCGACCTGGCCAGCGGCCCCTGCACGGACGACGGCACCTCGACCGGCGCGGTCTTCGACCCGACCTACACCCTGTCCTTCGACGTGAGCGCCTCGACCGGCTGCGCAGAGGACTGCGACGACGGTGAAGACAACGACCTCGACGGAGACATCGACTGCGCGGACAGCGACTGCCTGACCGAGGCGCTCTGCTGCGATGACGACGGCGACGGCTACTGGAAGGAAGACTGCGGCGGCGACGACTGCGACGACACCCTGGACACCGTCCACCCCGGCGCTCCAGAAGACGGCGGCACCGGCGACGGCATGGGCGACGGCCTCGACAACGACTGCGACGACCTCGTCGACGAGGGCACCCTCGACTACGACGACGACGGCGACGGCTTCACGGAGAACGAGGGCGACTGCGACGACGAGGATCCGGACAGGAGCCCAGGCGCCGTGGAGATCCCCGACAACGGCGTCGACGAAGACTGCGACGGCGAGGACGAGGTCACTCCAGAGGTCGAAGACACGGGCGACACGGGGAGCCGCACGCCGGGCAACCCAGAGGGGAGCGCGAAGCAGGGTCCCTGCGGGTGCGCCGCGCCGGTGTCAGGCTCAGTGGCGGTCCTGGGACTCCTGGGCTTCCTCGTCGCGCGACGTCGCGAACAACCCGCTCACTGAGAGGAGCGCTTCTCGGCCTCCCGGAACAGGTCCTCGATGTTGTTGGGCAGCATCATCCTAGCGGCCTTCTCTCCCGCCCAGGCCGGGACGGAGCCTCCGACGTTCGTGCAGCTCCGGAAGCGAGCGAGGGTGCCGCCCTCGGTCGGAAGCAGGGCCCAGCTGCCGACGTTGACGTCGACCTCGACCAGGTCTCCCGTCGCGACCTCCTGGTAGATCTCCGGGTAGACGTCGGCGCCCTCGAGGTGGCTCCAGCGGAAGTGCCAGACGTCGTCTCCCTCCTCGACCTCGCCGTGGAGGAACCAGTAGCGGTCGCTGAGCGGGACGGGGACGTCGAGGACCTGCACGTAGTCGATCTCGGTCGCGGTCTCCTTCAGCACATCAGAGCGCGTCAGCTCCGCAGAGGACCAGTCCGTGTTGCCGCGGATGTCGAGCACGATGCCCTTCATCGTCTCCACGTCGTGGGTCGTCACCGCGCTGGCTTCCAGGCAGTCGACACCCTCGATGACCTTGTGCCTGCCCTGCACCGTGATGGCGCCCCGCTCCATCGTGCCGACGTCCTCCCAGCCGGCGTCCTCGTCCAGGGCCTCGCGGGCCGTCTCGTTGAAGGGGTTGGCCCAGGCCAGGGCGACAACTGCGATGTTCACCGGTGACCGTCCTCGAAGCTAAGCGTGACTCGCACGCAACGTAGACCACCGTGGTAGCTATGGCCCTCGGAGGTTGCAATGGGTGGCGCGGACATCGGCCCCAACGAGCAACTCGAGGCTTGATCACGGCGGTCGCCAAGGCCCGGCTGAGGCCCGTCGTCCGGGCCCTGCTCCACGATCTCGTCGCGGAGGAGTTCGGGCTCCAGTTCCTGGACGAGGCGACCGAGCGGCTGCTCGCGCGCATCCGAGGCATGCCGCCCCACCTCGGCGGGGGCATGGCCATGCTCACCCTGATGTGGGATCTGAGCTCCGTCGCAGAGGTCGGTCACCGGGCCCACCAGCTCGCCCCGTCCCTGCGTCGGGAGCGCTTCGCGTCCTGGAAGACAGGACCGGTGGGCCCCTGCCGGGACTGGACCCAGTTCTACGAGAAGATGGGCGTCTTCGTCTTCTTCTCGACGATGGAGGACCATGGCCAACACGTTGAACTGTGAGGTCCTCGTCGTCGGCAGCGGGCCCAGCGGGGCGGTCACCGCGGCGATGCTCGCCGAGGCGGGTCGGGACGTGCTCCTCGTCGAAGAAGGGCCGAACCTGACCCCTGACAGCGCGGCGAACTTCAGCTACGCCGAGATGGACCAGAAGTACCGCAACGGCGGGCTCACGACGACCTTCGGAAAGACCAACATCACCTACATCGAGGGTCGCTGCGTCGGCGGCGCCAGCGAGATCAACGCTGCGCTCTACCACCGGCCCATCGACGAGGTGGTCGACGGCTGGGCCCGGGACTTCTCCATCTCGGACTTCTCGGCGGATTCCCTCGGCGAGCACTTCCAGGTCATCGAGGACGAGGTCCGGTGCAGCGGACGCCCCTACGGCTTCTCGCCCGCGTCGATGAGGCTGAAGCAGGGCGCCGACGCCCTGGGCTGGAAGGAGGGGGAGATCGAGCGCTTCTGGCGCTTCGACGAAGAGGACGGGCGCTGGGGTCGTCGCCAGTCCATGAGCCGAACCTGCGTGCCGCGAGCGGTCGCGGCCGGCTGTCGCCTCGAGGCCGACCTGAGGGTTCGCAAGCTCATCTTCAAGGGCAATCGAGCCGTCGCCGCGTGCGCCCGCAGGCGCGCCAGGGACGTGAAGTTGACCTTCGATACGGTCGTGCTCTGCTGCGGCGCGGTCCAGACCCCCACGATGCTCCGGCGAAGCGGGGTCACCAAGGGCATCGGGGACTCCCTGCAGCTCCACCCCATGGTGCGCATCGCCGCGCGCTTCGACGACGTGGTCAACGACCCCGCATGGGGTGTGCCCGTCCGCCAGGTCAGCGAGTTCAAGCCCGAGCTCACCCTGGGCTGCTCGCACAGCTCCCTGCCACACATCGCCCTGTGGCTGGGCCAGGAGGTCGAGGACCGCAGGGCCATCCTCGCCAACTGGGACCACGTCGCGGTCTTCTACGCGGCGGTCTGCGGCAAGGGGACCGGCACCGTCCGGGCGCTGCCGCTCTTGGACGAGCCCCTGATCCGCTACGAGTTCGCCCCGAGCGACATGGGGCTCCTCGGCGAGGGCCTGGTTCGCCTCGGGGAGCTGGTGCTGGCTGCCGGTGCCAAGGAGATCTTCTCACCCTTCGAGGGACAGCCCGGGCTCTCGACGCGACGCCAGGTGGAGAAGCTCAGGCGCCTGCCTTCGGGCACGGCGATCAACGTGACGACCATCCACCTCTTCTCCAGCTGTCCCATGGGCGAGGACGAGCGCTGCCCGGTCGACTCCCACGGCAGGGTGAAGGGTCTGGACAACGTGCGCATCCACGACTCGAGCCTCTTGCCGACCTCGCCGGGGGTGAATCCCCAGGGCACGATCATGGCCATCGCACGCAGGAATACCGCCCACCTCCTGGGCGGATGATGCTAAGAAAGACTTGACCTCGGCAGCAAAGGTAGGCGTGCGCGCAACCAGTCCGCCGGGTCGCCCTTGATCTGTATGACCTCGAGACAAGGCGGCGAACATGCCTGAGCACACTCACTCCGAGACCACCAGTACGTCCACGTCGACCGCCTCGGCCGACACCGCGACCGCCACGACGAGCACCGAGCCCCAGGATCTCGTCGGCAACCAGGCGATCGTCGACGTCATCAAAGCCGAGAACAACGAGAACACGAGCCCGGAAGCGGATCCGAACAAGACCGGCATCGTGCACGTCGGCATGAACAAGTACGCCCGCGACGAGGCCAACACCCTGAACCGGGCGAACCGGGACCGGGGCGGCGCCATCGGCATCCGGAACCAGCGCACCCAGGACCATTACATCTGGAACGGGGTCGACTACGACCTCACCAGCGTCGAGGACGCCGCGCGCTTCGTCGCCACCCTCGGCATGCCCGCGCAGCAGGCGGTCAACGCCGTCCAGTGGATCGTCGACGGTGGCAGCGAGGCCAAGGACGAGATGGCGCAGATGGTGCGCGTCTGGTCAGAGGCGGAGCTCGGCATCCGCAAGATGGAGCGGGTCGTGCTCTCCGGCCACAGCGTCGGGTCCGAGATCTGGGGGGACGACAACGGCGAAATCAGCTTCGCCGCATTCATCGAGCTCTCCGGGATCTTCCCGAAGGCCGTCGCCCAGGTGAAGCACGTCATGCTCAGCGCCTGCTACGGCGGCGGCGAAGCGAACATGGACCAGTACCACGAGATGTTCCCGAACCTGGACAGCGTCTGGGCCTACCACGGCTCCTCGCCCGGCACCTGGTCCGGCGCGATGACCCACATGAAGAAGTGGGAAGCCGCGACGGAGCCCGGGGACGAGGCCGGTGGGGTGGACCCCGACCTCGTCGCCGGCACGCGCAAGGCGAAGAACGTGTCCACCTGGAACGCCGACGACGGCTACCAGGGCGGCGAGCCCATCACGATCGGCGAGATCGAGACCCAGCTCTCGGACAACCAGAGCGTCTTCGACGATCACTTCGCCGGCACCGTCGAGGTCACCGACACCCAGAACGGGCCGCTCCGCGGCTACTACAACATCGTCCAGCGCTACCTCCAGCACCCGGACGGCTCGGACCGCGCGACCTACACGGCACGTCGTGACGTCACGATCCGCCTCATCTTCTGGGGTGTCGTGCGTGGCAAGTTCGCCGGGCACTACAAGTCCGAGATGGAGGCTGGCTACGCCGAGATGGGCGTGGACATGCCGGATCTCTCGTCCATCGGCAGGGGCGACTTCATGGCCCACTTCGAGACGGTGAAGGGCCTGGCAGGCTCCGGCCAGGACGCCCTGTCCGTGATCGACCTGTTGAGGCGCGGCATGAAGGACCTGAAGCCGGAGATCATCCCGTCGACGTGGGTCTGATCGCGCTGCTGAGCTGCGGCCCCAAGGACGGGCTCGAGGCTCTACCCGAGCACTCCGCGGTCGTCGCCTTCGAGATGAACGTCGGCGAGACCGGCCGCCCGAGCTGCCTCTGGGCCCTGGAACCGGACGGCGACCGCTGCTCCACCACCGGGGACCCGGTGGAGTTGACGAAGAGCCAGGCCGCGATGGTCGACACGCTGGTCTCGACCCCAGAGAGCTGGGGCGAGCCCGCCAGCAAGTGCTTCGTCCCCTGGCACGGCTTCGTCTTCTACGCAGAGGACGGGACGGTCACCCAGCAGGTCTCCGTGTCCTTGATCTGCGAGGGCGTCCGAGCCGACCCCGAGCTCGCGGCGATGCCTCGCAGGGAGACACAGCAAGGGCTCTCTCCGGGGGCTCGGATCCTCTGGCTCCAGCTCTGTGAGGAGCTCGGAATGGGGCGCTGCCAGCTGGAGCCCTAGCTTCGGTCCATATCCGCGGGGCTTGTTGGCAGCTCAGTCACCGCCGCGGAAGACGTAGACGGCGCCCGGGCCCTTGTCGTTGGTCGAGGTGTCCAGCTCGTAGCCCGGCGCTCCGACCAGCAGGTCCTCGTAGCCATCGTCGTCCACGTCGCCCGCGTTCTCGACGGTGAAGCCGAAGAGGCTCCCCGGGTGCTCGCACCCATCGGTCTCACAGGTCTCGAAGGGCTCGATCGATCCCTCGAGGGTGCCGTCCGCATCGAGCTCAGCGTCGTAGACGCCACTGAGTGGGCCCAGGAGGAGGAAGACGCGCCCCGAGCCGAAGAGATCGGCGGCGAAGCGCGTCGGTGTCCGTGGTCAGCGTGAGCGTGGCGCTCGACGCCACCACCGGGTTCGGAGCCCGCAGCACGGTGCTGAAGTACACCCAGTCGTTGGTACCTGGTGAGGACCCGCTCGACGCCACGCTGTCGTGGTAGTCGCTGGAGGTGGCCCAGAAGGAGATCTCGTAGTCCTCCGTGCCGCCGGGGCCGACGATGCGGTAGCGACCGCGGAGGTCTTCCTTGTCTTCGATGAGCGCGTGGAAGCCGACGACGTAGAGGCGGTCTGCGGTCTCGGGAGTGACGGGAACAGACACTGTGAGAGTCCCTCCCGCAGAGCAAACAGTCGAATCCAGATCGCCGTACTCTCCGTCGAAGTCGGTTGCCGTTGAACCGAAGCAGGCCCCCAGATCCGATGGTGTCCAACTCACCGACACTGGCGAGGGCAAGATCGCGGTCCAGTCCACCACGTCCGACACCCAGATGCTGTCCCGAACCGCGACGCCCGTCGAGGAGTCCCAGTACTTCGTGCACGGGTCCTCGCCCGCGTCGAAGTACGAGGCCTCGGGCATCGGACTCAGGAACGCCCCGATCTGGTCCTCGCAGACCAGGAACTCCTTCTGGATGACCCCCAGCCCCTCGGAGCGCGGGAAGTTGCCGAACTTGCCGAACTGCGAGGCCGCGGCCCAGCTCGTGGTGTCGTCCTTGTGGTGGCCGCCGATCGGCTCCTCGATGCTCCGGCTCTACAGCCCGAAGGCGGAGGGGACCATCAGGACGCTCCGCTTCCTGAGGTAGTCCCACATGTGGTCGTAGAGATAGGCCGGCTCGCAGCCC
This sequence comes from Myxococcota bacterium, assembly GCA_036012755.1. Classification (GTDB taxonomy): domain Bacteria; phylum Myxococcota_A; class UBA796; order UBA796; family CAJQPC01; genus JAAESX01. The sequence continues at coordinate 30,632 of DASCPX010000008.1, forward strand.
GTCTTGTGCTGCAGGTAGCCGCTCTGCCACTGGGCGTAGCTCTCGTCCAGCGCGTGGGTGAACTGGCCCCAGACCAGCGCGTCCAAGCGACGCTCCGCGGCCTGGCACAGTGGGTCCCCGTAGCGCGAGCAGTTCAGCACGTTGCCGTCGAACCACGCGGCGGCCTCGACGTCCGGCGCTCCCGAGCCGGGACAGTCGGGCGTGAGGCTGGGCTCGAGCACGTTCGAGATGAAGTTGGCGCCACGACCGCCGCTGAAGCCGGGGAATCCCAGGCGGTAGTCGACGTCGGGGTAGTTGAGCACCTCCTGGGGGCACCAGGTGACCTCTGTCACCGCCTCCCACTCGGCCCCAGGCCCGTGTCGTAGCAGGGCGTGCCACCCGCCCCACAGGTGCTGTTGTAGTCCTTGCAGTAGACGGCAGCGCCAGTCGTGCTGGCGGTGACCGGGTCAGGCGACCAGGTCCAGCCCGAGGCGGAGGGATCGAACTTGACCTCGTCCAGGCTCTTTAGGAAGTCGACGAGTCCGAACTGCAGGCCCTGCCGGCTCGCGCCGACGATCAGCACCTTCTCGTCGATGCGGTCGTAGGCGACGATGTAGGCCTGCTCGTCCTCGGGGTCGTCCAGCGTGTCCCACCAGGCCGGGCTGAA
>DASCPX010000009.1:0-210879 GCA_036012755.1 Myxococcota bacterium
CAGGAACCACTTCCGAATCGCCCTGGGCAGCGCCGGCGAGGTGTTCGCGGTCTTTCAGATGCTGCGGCTGGACACGGAGCTGCAGGGCGACCTCCAGCGCATCGGCGCCATGCTCAGCGGGCTCGCCCGCTGAGCCCACGCCTTGGGCCAATACGCAACATCCTGCTAAAGCGCGTCCTGGAGCGCGCTCGCGGCGTCGCTGCCCTCGCGCACGAAGACCGGGAACTCGTCCAGGGGCACCTCGAGGGTGACAGCGCCGGAGTAGGCGGAGCCGTCGAAGAGGTAGATCCAGTCCCCATCGGGCAGGGTCGTGCTCCGCGAGGTCCCCTCCTCCAGCATCGGCGCGACGAAGACATCCGGACCCAGCAGGTACTCGAAGGTCAGCGCGGACGTGAACGACATCAGGGAGTTGCCTTCATGGAAGGCCGTCGCCCCGTGCTCGTTGATGTAGGGGAGGAGCGCCATGTGGAGGTCGACGAAGCGCTTGTAGATGGCGACCGTCTCGTCGTCGAAGGCCCAGGGGTGGTGGTCGCCACCCCCGCCGTTCTCCATGACGGGGGACAAGGCGCCCAGCTGAGCCCACCGAAGGAAGAGCTCCTTGCCACGCCCCTGCGGGTAGGTGTCGTCCTCGCGATAGCCGCCGATGTCGCTGCCGAAGGTCGCGTAGCCGTACTCCGAGGAGTGGCGCATGTTGTTCAAGGCCGCCTGGAGGCCACTGAAGGTCGCGTCCTGGTCGCCGACCCACCCGGCCCAGAGGATGTCGACCGGCGTGAAGGCGAACCAGTCCCCGCCCTTGTCCGCGCCGTAGTTGTCGATCGGCCGCGAGGTGTTCACCCGGTCATCTCCGAGCTGCTCGCGCGTGTAGTCGTGGAAGTCTCGGTAGTAGGCCGAGGAGTACTCGATGCGATCGACCGCGCGGCCCGCGCCAGGGCTGTAGGGGGCGAAGACGACGCCGTAGTCGAGGCCGTCGCACTTCCAGCCGTCGATGTCGTAGGCCAGCGTCTTGTCGACCTGGCCGTGCCACCAGTCGACGGCCTCTGGATTCCAGTAGTCGATGAGACTCCCCTCGCCCTTCCACCAGTCGATGACCTCTGGCCCAGAGGACTCGTCGTCCTGCATGAACCAGCCCTTTTCGGCCACCTCGTCGTAGACCTCGACGTCCGTGTTGATGGCCGGCACGACCCAGACGAAGACGTGCACGCCCTTGTCGTGAAAGTCGTCGATCATGCCCTGTGGGTCCGGGTAGCGGTCCGTGTCCCACTCGAAGGTGTTGTACCCGGTGGCCCAGGGCGAGTCGATGATGATGGCGCCTACGTCGATGTCGCGCTCGAGGTAGCCATCCACCAGCGCCGTCGCGGACTCCTGGGTGGACTCGTCCTCCCAGACCCAGTGCTCGAAGGTCCAGTCCGGCCAGGGTGCCTCGTACTCGGGGGCGGCGGTGTCGTCGGGGGTCTTCTTGCAGGCAAGGGCGAGGATCAACATCGGATTCCGGCTAACCCGGCACCATCCGTGGACACTCGCCATCCTGGAGTTCCCCGGGATGCGCCGCCAGGTGGACGACCAGTAGCGCTGGGCTACTGGGGCTGGGTCGCCAGCATGGCCAGGTCGGGGCCAACCTGCTCGGCTCCCACGGGCCACTCCACCGGCGCTCCGAAGACCCGGGTGCCCTCGGCGGTCCAGGCGCGGTGGAGGAGCACGATGTGGTCGTGTTCCTCGTGAATCGGAACGATCTCGCTGGAGTGGGCCTCTCCTATCGAGACCTCCGTGAAGATCTCCGCGTCGAGGACATCGACCCGCAGCCCGCCAGCGTCGTCGGCGACGAGGTGCAGGTAGCCGTCCTCTGGCCAGGCCGAGAGGCCCCCGTCCGCCTCGACGACGAGGTCGTCGGCCCGGTAGCCGAGGGGGCGACTCCAGCGGTCGAGGACCTTGACCCCGACGGCGGTCTCACCACCGGGTGCGAAGGCGATGGCGTCGAGCTCCTCGCCCACGAGGTCGACGAGCACGATCTCCGAGGCCGGCCGGAACCGGAGCTCGAAGTGGTCGTCGAGGGCGCCGTCGAAGAAGGCCTCTCCGCGGCCACGGTTCGGTCCGTGGACCAGGAGCGTGTAGGGCTCGGAGGCCGCGAAGCGGAGGCCGTCGGCCTCGCCCCAGACCTCTGGGAGCTCCTCGCCATCCTCGGCGTCGACCTCTGCGACGGCGACGAAGGTGGCGTCGGAGCCTCCGACGATGCCGTGCTCCGGGTTCCACTTGGTCCCGGACTCGATCTGGAGGTCGGAGACGAAGCCGATGCGGCCCTCGTCTCCTGCGAAGTCGTAACAGGCGAACAGTGTCATCAGTGCAGTCATGAAGGGACCCTACAGTCCGGGTGTCGCACCCATCTGACCAGGAGATGAAAAGGAGGTGAACCGGTCCGGGTAGTCGGTGATGAGGCCGTCGACCCCCCACTGCAGAAGCACGGCGCCACGCCCCGTGTCGTTGACGGTCCAGGGAATGACCCGGAGACCCAGCGCGTGCGCTGTCGTGACCAGCTCCGCCGAGAGCTGCTCGTGGTCGGGGGACCAGATGTCGCAGCCCGCAGCCTTCACCAGGGAGGGCAGGTCGTCGAAGCTGGCGGGGTCGAGGCCCCCGGTCCACGCAGAGCCCGGGACGACGGTCGCGGCCTCGGTCAAGCAGGCCGTCTCGAAGGCGCCTCCGAGGTGGGGGAACACCCGCCAGTCGAAGCTCTGGACGACGACCTTCGAGCGGTCCAGCTCCAGGGCGAGCAGCGCCCGGGCGAAGTCCTCTGGAGAGGCTGTGGCCTCTGGCCGCGTGGGATCCAGCTTGGTCTCGACGTTCAGGGGCGCCCCCAGTCCGGCCACCTCCGCGAGGGCGGGGATGCGCACGCCGTCGGCACCCTGCAGCTCCTCGAAGCGCTTCGCGTAGGCCGTGCCTGGCCGCAAGCGCCCGACATCGTAGGCGTTCAGCTCCTGCCAGGTCAGGGAGCGCAGGGACGGGGTCTGTTCCACCCACGCGCCGTCCAGCCGCGTGGTGTCGGGGTTGATGTGGGTGTCGTGGTGAGCGACGAGGACCCCATCGGCCGTCATGCCCACGTCCAGCTCGAGCCGGTCCACGCCGATCTCCAGCGCCCTCGAAAACCCCATGAGCGTGTTCTCGGGGGCCAGCCCGCGGGTCCCCCGGTGGCCCTGCAGCTCAAACGACATCGTGCCTCCCAGCGCCAGCGTGATCAGCACGAGACCTTGGATGATGGGCATGCCTCGCATGGTAGACCCTGTCGGTGTTCCTGCTCGTCGGCGCCGCCCTCGCGGGCGACTGGTCGCTGACGCCGATGCCCATCGGCGACTACAGCACCGATCACGGCATCGGCTATGGCGGCTACGGCCTGGCGGTTCGGCGGGAGCACGAGGGGGCTGACGACTACCAGCTCCGGCTCGGCCTCCAGCTCTTCTGGAGCACGGGAAGATACCGGAACCACTGGCTGAAAGCAGAGGCGCCAGGCATCCGCGGGAGCCCGTGGAGCGTGGAGGTCGAGGCCGGCTGGGAGGCCTGGGAGTTCGCGCCCTACTACGGCGCAGGCAACGCCGTGGAGGTCTCGAAAGACGCCTCGGAGAACTTCGACGCCTACGACATCGCCGGTGGCTACGTGCTCTCCAACCTGCGACGCGACCTCGTCGGCTCCTGGGACGCCTTCGCCACGGCGCTCTACCGTCCTACGCAGGTGAATCCATACCCCCAGACCCGCCTCAGCGCCGAGGCCCCGCTGGGACTGTTCGGAGGCAGGGCGACTCGGCTGGGCGTCGGCTTGATCCACGACACGCGCCGGGGACTGCCGAACCCGACCTCCGGACACGCGACCGAGCTCTCCGTCCGGATCTCCCACCGGTGGCTGGGCTCGGAGTTCAGCGGCTTCGGTCTGACCTTCGCCGACCGGCGCTTCCACCCCATCGCCCAGTGCGATCGACTCGTGTTCGCCTCGCAGATCGTGGCCGATGTCCGCTTCGGCGAGGAGCCCTTCTTCATGGCTCACATCCTGGGTGGAAGCCGCTGGCTCGCCCTCGGAGGCCCCGACCTCCTGCGCGGCTTTCCCGAGGGTCGCTTCCGGGGGGACGGCGCCCTGGTCGTAGCGGAAGAGCTGCGCTGGACGGCCCATGTCTTGAACATCCGGGGCCACAGCCTGGGCCTGGCGCCCACCCCATTTTTCGAGGTCGGCCGCGTGTGGCTCCGCGGCGAGGACGACCCCTGGTGGCACGTGCACGGTGACGCGGGCCTGGGACTCCGCTTCATCTGGGACGAAGACCTCGTCATCCGCTGGGACACGGCCATCGGCCTCGAGGAGTACGACGAGCTCTCCCCGGTCCTGGGGATGTGGTTCATGTTCGACCATCCCTTCTGAACCGGTCAGCCTCGCCAGTGTCCGAGACGAGCGTGTTGTTCCTGCTGCTCGGCGCCGGTCTCGTGGACGAGGGCTCCGACACGCCTGAGGGGGCGATCGTGAACTTCTCCCAGGGGAGCGGCTTCATCATCTCCCCAGAGGGCCACGTGCTCACCAACGTGCACGTCGAAGCACGCGAGATCGCATGGGTCGTCATCGACGACGAGCCCCGACGGCTGGACCTGGTCGCCCTGGAGACGGACCTCGATCTGGCCCTCTACAGGCTCGAGGGCGCGGATGACGTGGAGTGGATCCCGATCCGCGCGAAGCCGCCCGTGCGCTACGAGCCGATCACCTGCATCGGCTACCTGGACAAGGACCTCTCGATCAGCCAGGGACGCATGCGCTCACGGCCAGAGATGCTCGGGGGGATACCGATCATCGAGCACAACGCTCCGACCTTGTGGGGCTCCAGCGGCTCCCCCCTGCTCGACACCCACGGCGAAGCCATCGGCGTCCACTGGGCCTGGTCGGAGACACGTCGCACGCTGCTCGCCATCGACCTTCCTGCTGCGGTCGCGCTGTGGGAGCCCTTGGCCGAGGTCGTCCCTCCGAGTTGAGGCCAGGTCACCTCCAGCGGAGCGCCTCGTGGAGCGACGCCACGGGGCCCACGATCGTCGTCGCGGGAGCGCGGAGCCCGGCCTCTGTGACGCGCTCGGCGATGTCCGACAGAGTCCCCGTGACCACCATCTGGGTGGGCAGGGAGGGGGCCTGGACCACTGCGACGGGGGTCGCAGGATCGCGCCCGGCAGCGACGAGGACAGCGGCGATGTCCCCCAGTCGGCTCAGGCCCATCAAGATGACCAGCGTGTGGTCCGTGCCAGCCAGCGCCTGCCAGCTGACCGGGCGCCGTCCCGAGGCCGCGTCGTGTCCGGTGACGACCGTGAAGGCCCCCGAGAGTTCGCGGTGGGTGACGGGAATGCCCGCCATCGCCGGTCCGGCGACCGCGACGCTGACCCCAGGCACGAGCTCGTAGTCGACGCCCGGCTCGCGGAGCTGCAGCATCTCCTCTGCTCCCCGACCGAAGACCAGCGGGTCGCCACCCTTGAGCCGGACCACCCGCCTGCCAGCCCGGGCGTGCTCGACGAGCAGCTCGCCGATCGCTCGTTGCTCGGCCATTTGCCGTCCGCGGCGCTTGCCCACGTCGATGACGACGGCCTCCCCCGGGATCAGCTCGAGGATGGCGGCACCCACGAGGGCATCGTGAAGGACGACCTCCGCCGCCTGCAGCACCTCGAGACCACGAACGGTGAGCAATCCCGGGTCGCCCGGTCCAGCGCCGACGAGCCAGACCATCAGGCCAGCTCTGAGGTCGAGGTCAGCAGGGTGGCCGAGAGCACGCCGTCCTCCGGGAACCGAGTCGGAACCCAAAAGATGTAGAGTCGTGGACCGCACGGAGGCCCCATGACTCCCCTCGCCCTCCTCCTCGCCTTGTCCTGCCGAAGCAAGGTCGACACGGGCTCTCCCACCGACTCCTCTCCTGTCGTCTCAGAGGACCTCGACGGCGACGGCTACACGGACGACTGCGACGACAACAACCCCGACGTGCACGCTGGCGCGGCGGAGATCTGCGACGGCCTCGACAACGACTGCAACGAGCTCGTCGACGACTCCCCGACCGATGGCACGACCTGGTACGCGGACACCGACGGGGACGGCTACGGCGACGCGGACGACTCCCAGGACGCCTGCGAGATGCCCGCCGGCTACGTCGCCAACGACGAGGACTGCAACGACACCGACGCCCGCTACAACCCCGGAGCGCCCGAGTACGACTGCGAGGATCCAGAGGACTACAACTGCGACGGCTCCGTGGGCTACGTCGACTCCGACGCCGATGGCTTCGCCGCCTGCGCCGAGTGCGATGACTCCGACGCGGACATCAACCCCGACGCCGACGAGGTCTGCAACGACCAAGACGACAACTGCAACGGCTTCACGGACGACGAGGACCCGCTGTTGTCAGACGGCACGACGTACTACGCGGACAGCGACAACGACGGCTTTGGCGGCAACCGCCTCACGGTAGAGGCCTGCGAGGCCCCCGATGGCTATGTCGACAACTCCGACGACTGCGACGACCTCGAGGCGGACACGTACCCGGACGCTCAGGAGGTCTGCGACGAGGAAGACAACGACTGCGACGGGGACACGGACGAGGACGTCGAGTCCATCTTCTACGCCGACGACGACGGCGACGGGTACGGAGAGCCCGGCAACGTCGAGCAGGCCTGCGACGCGCCCTCCGGCTACGTCGCGAACAACGACGACTGTGACGACGACGACGCCGCGACCAGCCCCGCCGCCTACGAGATCTGCGACGAAGAGGACAACGACTGCGACGGAGACACGGACGAGGACAGCGCCATCGACGCCTCGACCTGGTACGCGGACGACGACGGGGACGACTACGGCGACTCCTCCGACAGCCAGGAGGGCTGCGAGCAGCCCAGCGGCTACGTCTCCGACGACACGGACTGCGACGACACCGACGCGGACATCAACCCCGGCGAGACAGAGGTCTGGTACGACGGCACCGACTCGGACTGCGACGGAGGGAGCGACTACGACCAGGACGGCGATGGCTACGACAGCGACGACTACTCGGGCGACGACTGCGACGACACGGACGCCAGCAAGTACGAGGAGTGCGTCCTGTACACCTTCAGCTCGCACACCTTCACGCCGTGCAGCGCCGAGGGACACGAGGGCCCGACGCTCGCCGCCTGCAAGACCGCCTACAGCACCGACTGGGACAGCGACAGCGACTACTTCTCGATGGACACCCAGGGCGTGCAGCTCTGGACCGTGCCAGAAGACGGCGACTACAGCTTCGAGGTCTACGGCGCCGCCTCTGGAGAGAACACCGGGTACACGAGCTACCCGGGCCGAGGCGCCTACGAGTACGGCGAGTTCACCCTCACCCAGGGCGACGTCATCCAGATCCTCGTCGGCCAGCGCGGCGAGACCGTCTACTACCACACGGGCGGTGGCGGCGGCTCCTTCGTCGTGGAAGAGGACAACACGCCGATGATCATCGCCGGCGGCGGCGGCAGCGCCTGTCGGGGAGACGACACCCGCAGCTCGTACACCGACGCGACCAGCAGCACCAGCGGTGTCAACACGGCCTGCAACGGCGGCTCTGGGGGCGACGGCGGCGAGAGCTGCAGCGGCAGCTACGGTCCCGGCGGCGGCGGCTTCTCCGGCGACGGCGCCGACGGCCCCACCAGCGGCAGCGACGACTCCACCGGCGGCTCGAGCTTCCTCAACGGGGGCGAGGGCGGCGACTGCTGCTGCATCTGCGGGAGCAACGCGGGCGAGGGCGGCTTCGGCGGCGGCGGCGGCAGCTACTGCACCGGCGGCGGCGGCGGCGGCTCATACAACAACGGCTCGAACTCCTCGTCGTCGACCAGCGCGAACGATGACGACGGCTACGTGACGGTGACCAGGCTCTGAGCCCCCCTCACGGCGTGTAGCAGGCCTGGTGATCCGGGTCGTGGTGGATGTGGCGGGCCGCGCCGCAGCTGGCCATGCCCTGGTGGTCGTTCTCGACCTCGCAGACATCCGTGGCGTCGGGATCGAGCTGGAAGACGACGCTGTAGCTCCAGTGGCCCCAGACGTTCACGCAGTAGGTCCCGCAGTAGTTGCAGCCCTGCAGGTCGTCTTCCCACCAGCCGGTCGTGATCTCGGTGGCCACGTCGGATGCGTGCCCGTCGACGCTCAGCTGGAAGACCTGGAGCCCGTTTTCGTTTTTCGGCCAGTAGTTCTGGCCCACGAAGGACCCGCTGGAGTCCATCGTCACCGTCGCCGGGATGCTGGAGGGGTCCGTGTCGTTGTAGATCGGAGGCACGGTGGTCGCAGGCTGGCCGATCTTCACGGTCGCTCCCGACACCCCCTGACCGGCTGCGTCGAGGACGCTGATGCTCACGTAGTTGCCGCACTGGGGCTGCTCGCCGCAGGTCCACTGGTGGTTCTGGACCACCTTGTAGATGCCGCCGGTGGTGTCGGGCACCGTGTCTCGTGCCGTGACATCGACCTTCTCCGCCCACTCGGTGTTTCCGCCGACCTCGCCAGCGAGACACAGCTCGCCGAGCTCGACCTGGCTCAGGGCGAAGTACCAGACGGCGGCTCCCCCCTCGACGGTGCCCGGGTCGATACGCCTCGTGCCTCCGGCGCCCCCCGCCACGAGCACCATGTCCGGAGCCTCTGCCCTCCCCGTTCCGTCCGTGGCCCGCACCGTGACGGTCAGGGTGTCACCGGGATGGGGCTCTCGGCCGGGTCCCAGAGCACGGCGGTCTGGACGCTCGTCGAGCCCACCGTCGCCGCCTCGCAGGTGAACGTCGAGGCCTCGCTGTCGTCGACGACGGGCTCGGAGTCATCGACCACCGGCTCCGAGTCGTCGGGGTCGTCGTCGCCGTCACGCTCCGGACGAATGGGCTCGTCGGTGACGGGCTGACTCGAGCAGGCCAACAAGAACAACACAGCCTCGGCAATAGCCGGATTGGTGGTGCGTTGTCAGGGACATGCTCCTCCTGTTGTCGTCCTGCTCGCCCGGTCCCATGGACGTCGAGCCCCTCTACTTCTTCGACTCGCACATCCACAGGACCACGGACGAGGAGGAGTTCCTCGACCTCGCCGAGCGCTTCGAGGGTGTAGCCGTCCTGGGTCCGTGGACGACCATCGAGATGCCCTCTGACACGCTGTTGCCCTTTGCCTTCCCGGCGCGAGACGAAGACGGCGCTCTGGAGCTGAGCGAGCGCACCATCCCGGTCCTCGAGGCCCAGCTCGAGTCGGGCGCGCAGGGAATCGGGGAGCTCTCGGTCCGCCACCCGCCGACCATCAACAACCCCTCCGGGGACGACGTCGAGGCCGACCATCCGATCCTCCTCGAGGTCTACGAGCTCGCAGCCGAGCGCGGGGTACCCGTGAACCTGCACTTCGACCACTCGGTGGAGCACGTCGATGAGCTGCACGCGGCCCTGGATCACACGGACGCCGTCTTCATCTGGGCTCACGCCGGCGACGCTCAGCCCGACGCGGTCCGCGAGGTCATGGAGGCCCACCCTTCGCTGTATGTGGACCTCGCCTGCCGGGGCCCCCACTACGAGCGCGGCTACGACTTCGACGCGCAGTCGATCGGCGAGCTCGACGTCGGCCTCGACACCGACTGGAAGTCCTTGCTCGAGGACCACGGCGACCGCTTCCTCTTCGGCTCGGACATCGGTCCAGAGGGCCGCAACGAGCAGCTGGACGAGGTCATCGACTACTTCACCGCGATGTTCGGCGAGCTCGACGAGGACACCGCGCACGCCATCGCCCACGACAACGCGGAGCGGCTCTTCGGCGTCCCCTAGCGCAGGCCGGCGTGCTATGTAGTCGCCGACTACATTCTCTCCCCGGAGCCGAGATGCTGACCTTTCCCCCCTGGAACGACGAACACGACATGCTCCGCAAGACGGTTCGGGAGTTCGCGCTCCAGAACCTGGCGCCCCACCGCGAGGAGTGGGACAAGGCCAGGTGCTTCCCCGTCCGCGAGGTCTTCCAGGAGATGGCCAAGCTCGGCCTGCTCGGCATCCGCTTCCCGGAGGAGTACGGCGGGCTCGGCCTCGACTGGTGGTACACCGCCGCCTACGTAGAGGGGCTCTGCTGGGCGAAGAACGGCGGCGTCATCATGTCGACGCTGGTCCAGACCGACATGGCCACGCCGGTGATCGCCGAGATCGGAACCAAGGAGCAGTGCGAGGAGTTCCTCGTCCCGGTCATCTCGGGCGAGTACATCGGCGCCCTCGGCGTCACGGAGCCCGGAGCCGGATCCGACGTCGCCGGGATCACGACCACGGCGAAGAAGGACGGCAGCGACTTCATCATCAACGGCGCCAAGACCTACATCACCAACGCCTCCGTGGCGGACTTCATCGTGCTCGCCGTGCGCACTGGCGACGAGGGCCACTTCGGCATCAGCCTCGTGCTCTTCCCCACCAAGACGCCGGGCTTCTCTGTGGGCCGAAAGCTCGACAAGCTGGGAACGCACAGCATCGACTCGAGCGAGATCCACTTCGACAACTGCCGGATCCCCCAGCGCTACCTGCTCGGGCAGGAGAACGCGGCCTTCATCCACATCATGAAGAACTTCCAGGGCGAGCGCCTAGTCGCCGCTCTCATGGGCGCCACGGGCATGGAGCTCTCGCTCAAGGACGCCATGGAGTACGGCCGCACCCGCGAGGCCTTCGGCCGCCCGATCAGCAAGTTCCAGGTCTGGCGCCACCGCTTCGCCGAGCACCTCACGTCGGTGGCCGCGGCCAAGATGCTGACCTACCACGCGGTCGATGCCTGCAACACGATGGACGACCCGACCCTGGCGGTGAGCATGGCCAAGCTCCACGTCGCCGACCTCGCCCAGAAGGTCGCCTACGACTGCCTGCAGTTCCACGGAGGCTACGGCTACGTCGAGGAGTACGACATCTGCCGCGCCTTCCGTGACGTGCGCCTGCTGCCCATCGGCGGCGGCACGAGCGAGGTGATGAAGGAGATCATCGCCAAGTGGAGCGGGCTCTGATTCACTGAACCGGCGGTTGTCCTGGTTTACTAGAGGGGCGATGCTCCTCCTCTTCGGCTGCACGGGCTCCGATCCGGGAGACCCCCCGCGCACCAACAACGCCCCGCAGGTCGCCGAGCTCCACCTGGAGCCGGACCCGGCCTATGGCGGCGATGACATCAGCGCGGTCGTGCAGACCATCGACCTCGATGGAGACGAGGTCACGGCGATCTACACCTGGCTCGTCGACGGGTCCGAGGTGGAGGTGGACGGCGACGTGCTCCCCTCGGGGACCGCGATTCGAGACCAGGTCGTGCTCCTGGAGGTCACGGTCAGTGACGGCTTCGCCTTCGGGACGCCGGCAGAGGCCAGCCTGACGGTGCTGAACTCGGCGCCGGTGATCGACGCCATCGCCATCGACCCGGCCACTCCCCAGGAGAGCGACCCGCTCAGCTGCGCGGTCGAGGCCCACGACGACGACGGCGACGAGCTCGAGTACAACTGGGCCTGGACCGTCGACGGGGCGGACATCGAGCACAACGCCTCCGTGCTGGAGGACGAGCTGCCCCGCAACACAGAGGTCGCCTGCGGCCTGTTGGTCTCGGACGGCACGCTCCAGAGCGAGTGGGCCTGGAGCGACAGCGTCTTCATCGGCAACAGCCCGCCCGGCTCTCCGACCATAGAGCTCGTCCCCGACCCTCCCACCGCATGCGCCGGGGGAGAGGTCCTGATCACCGCAGAGGCCAGCGATCCCGACGACGATCCCCTGACCTACGGGGTCTCGTGGACCGACAGCGACGGGACCGAGGTCTGGGCGGAGTTCGAGTACCCCGGGAGCACCTTCACGACGGGCGAGACCTACACCGTCGCGGTCTGGGCCGACGATGGCTTCTTCCAGGGCGAGCCGGCCACCCTCGAGTTCCAGGCGGTGGCTGGCGGGGAGACCCTGGGCAACGGCATCGACGACGACTGTGACGGCGTCGTCGACGAGTGGATCGACAACGCCTGGCAGGGCCAGCAGATGTGGTGGGACGACACCGCCTCGGCCCAGGCGGGCTTCGCCCTCGGCACCGGCGACGTCGACGGAGACGGCCTCGGCGATGTCGTCGCGACCCGCTCTGGAGAGAGCGATCTGCTGGTCTTCCTGGGCTCCAGCATGGACCCGACCCAGCCCGTGCTGGACGGGCCCGACCTCACGCTCACCGGAGCGGACTCCAGCAACGCCCTCGATCTCGGCGAGGTGGACGGAGACGGGCTCGCCGATCTCCTCATCGCCTCTCCGGGGGCCAACGGTGGCTTCAACGACACCGGCGTGGTGCAGCTCGTGCTCGGGGCGGATCTCTCGGACGGCAGCGTCGATGACCTCGCGTCGTGGGCGCTCTGGGGTGAAGAGGTCGACCAGCGCCTCTCGGGCAGCGTGGCGCTCGGAGACCTCGACGGAGACGGTCTCGACGAGGTCGTCGTGGGAGACCCGGAGGCCGACGCGCCGGGCCGGCAAGCAGGCCGCGTGTTGATCTTCTCCTCCTTCACCGAGACCGAGCCCGCGCTGGACGACGCGGACGTGATCCTGGAGGGCGGGGTCCGCGAGGGGCTCTTCGGCACCAGCGTCGCCGTGGTCGGGGACATCGACGGCGACGGCATCGCCGAGGTCGTCGGCGGCGCCCCGGAGACCGACCCGGACGGCACCGACAGCGGCACGCTGGCACTCTGGTTCGGCGGCTCCCTGGTGGACGCCTACGCCTCGACCGCGGACGTGCGGATCCTCGGAGACACAGAGGGCGCCTATGTCGGCCGCGAGCCCGCCAGCGCCGCGGACATCGACGGGGACGGGCTCTCGGAGCTGGTCCTGGGGTCGGAAGAGGACCGCGACGGGCTCCACATGCCCGGCAGCCTCTCGCTGTTTCTCGGCAGCGATCTCTCCGGTGGGGGCGAGTGGGACATCTCGGATGCCCACCTCCGCGTGCACGGCGACTCCAACGACGCCTGGCTCGGGCTCTACGGCGCGGGGCCCCTGCTCGGGGACACCGACGGCAGCGGCGTCGCCGACCTGATCTCCGGCGCCGCCGGTGAAGGCGCGATGTACCTGTGGCGCGGAATGGACCTCGTCAGCGGGGGCGAGTTGAGCACGGCGGAGGCGACGATTCGCATCGCTGGCGAGGACACCGACGACTACTTCGGGCGCTGGGCGTTGTTGGCGGACACCGACGGGGACGGCATCCAGGATCTCGTCGGCAGCGCCTGGCGCCATTCGACCTTCGCAGACCGAGCAGGCGCCATCTATGTCTTCCGCCCCCCCTTCGGCGAGCCCGCGGAGGCCTGGGAGCCGGAGTGCGAGGCCGTCGGCGCCCTGTTGTTCTGCCGCACACCCGGGACCTGGGACGAGGCCCGAGCGCACTGCGAGAGCCTGGCTACGGACCTCGCGAAGATCGAGTCCACCACTTGGAACCTGACAGCCGCCGCTGGAGGCGCTGCGCGCTATCCGGCCGGAGTGGATCGCGGCGAGTGGTGGATCGGCCTGTCCGATGTCGCGACGGAGGGGACCTGGCTCTGGACCGACGGCTCGGCCGCGACCTTCACGGCCTGGGGCGAAGAGCCAGAGCCGGACAGCACGAACAACTGCGCCGTCATCAACGAGCCCGTCGAGGGCTCCTGGGACGATCGACCCTGCGACTCCTCGCGCTTCTTCGTCTGCCGGTAGACTGCCCCCATGCTGCTGTTGGCGCTGGGCTGCGCGCTCATCACGAAGGACGACTACGACACCCGGACGGGCTCCTGCGACGAGCCCTCCACGTGGTACGAGGACGGCGACGGAGACGGCTTCGGAGCCGACGCGCAGGTCGTCGAGGCCTGCAGCCAGCCCGAGGGCCACGTGGCGGTGGGCGGTGACTGCGACGACAACAGCTCCGGCATCAACCCGGAGGCCAACGAGATCTGCAACGGCGCCTCGGACGACTGCGACCCAGAGGTGGACGAGAACGCGATCGACACCCTGGCCTACGCCCCGGACCTCGACGAGGACGGCTTCCCAGACCTCGACGAGCAGGACTCGTTCTGCCCCGGCTCCGAGCCGGCGGACTGGATCGATGTCATCGCCGGCGAAGAGGGGGACTGCGACGACGGCGACGACGATGTGCACCCGGGGGCGGACGAGTACTGCAACGAAGAAGACGACGACTGTGACGGCGAAGTGGACGAAGAAGCTCTCGACGGCCCCACCTGGTACGCCGACGCGGACGGGGACGACTACGGCGACCCGGAGAGCCCCGTCGTCGCCTGCACCGCACCCTCCTCGACGGCGGACAACGACCTCGACTGCGACGACTCCGCCGAAGACATGAACCCTGACGAAGAGGAGGTCTGCGGCGACGGGATCGACAACGACTGTGACGGCCTCGGCTGCCGCATCTCTGGAGCGGTCGGGGTCCAGGGCAAGTCCTCTGCGATCCTCTTTGGGCTCAAGGCATCCGAAAGAGCCGGAGCGAGCCTGGCCGGAGCCGGCGACGTCGATCGTGACGGGGCCGAGGACTTCCTGGTCGGCGCCCCCTTCGCGCTGGACAACGAGCGCGGGACCTACCCAGGCCGGGCCTACCTGGTCCTCGGCCCGGTGACGACGGGGCAGGCCGAGCTGGGCACCATCGCCGCGACCACCCTGGCGCTGGACACGCACGACGACGCCTCGCTCGGCCACTGTCTCGGGGGCGGCGAGGACCTGATGGCGGAGGGGGCGCCGACGCTGGTCCTGTGCGCCCCCCTGGCCGACGGTCGCTCGGGAGCGGTCTACCTCCTCGACTCCAGCGGCCTCGGGAGCTCAGAGGACCCCTCCGACGGAGTGACCATCGAGGGTGCCTTCGAGTCGGGCTACTTCGGCTCCGCGCTCGGCCTGGCGGACCTGGACGGGGATGGCCAGGAAGACCTCGCCATCGGGGGCAGCAACACTGGGGTCAACGGCGCCTCCTCGGGCTCCGTCTACACCTTCCTGGGACCCATCACCGCCGATGCCGACGCCACGGACACCACCGGCCACTACAAGGGCAAGACCTCCAGCGAGCTCGGGGGCTCCCTCGCAACCGGCGACCTCGACGGCGACGGGCTCGACGACCTGCTCTTAGGCGCCCCCCAGGCCAACGGCGGCAGCCAGCGGAGCGGCGAGGTCTACGTGGCTCTGGGTCCGGCGACGGCACAGGCCCTGGTGAACTCCCTCACCACGCTGACGGGAGAGGCGACGTGGGACGAGGCCGGGGCCTCGGTCGATGTGCTCGGCGACACGGACGGGGACGGCAACAACGACATCGTCATCGGTGCCCCCTATGCCAGCGTGAGCGCCTGGGACGCCGGCGCCGCCTATGTCGTGCTCGGTCCGGTGACCACCGATCTCGACCTCGGCTCGGCGGACACGATCATCGACGGTGTCAACGACGACGCCCTGACGGGCTGGGCGGTCAGCGGACCCGGAGACCTCGACGGCGACGGCCTCGCGGAGGTGGCGATCGGCGCTCCGGGGATGTCCGGCGCGGCCGGCACGGTGGCCTTCTTCTACGGACCGACCAGCGCCGGCAACATCCTGACCTCGGACGCCGACTTCAGGGTCATGGGCAAGACGCAAGGGGACGGTCTGCACGTCACCACCCGCAGCGGAGACTGGCTGGGCAACGGCACGCCCACGCTCCTGCTCGGGGCCCCCGGCGTGCAGCACGGCGACTACGAAAGCGCCGGCGCCGTCTACCTGCTCGAGCACCCCAGCCTGTGAGCCCACCCATCGCTGTAGACTTGGCTTCATGCTCCTGCTGACCCTGGGCTGCGCCCTCATCACGAAGGCCGACTACGACAAGCGGATCGCGCTCGACGACTCGGGCCTGGACTGCGACGAACCGACCACCTTCTACGAGGACGCCGACGGAGACGGCTTCGGCAACGAGGAGACGCTGGAGGCCTGCGAGCAGCCCGCTGGCTACGCAGCGCAGGGCGGCGACTGTGACGACAGCACCACCGGCATCTTCCCCGGGGCCAACGAGATCTGCAACGGCGTCTCCGACGACTGCGACCCGGAGGTCGACGAGGACCCGATCGACGGCAAGCCCCACGCCCCCGACCTCGACGAGGACGGCTATCCCGACCTCGACAGCGTCGAGTCCCACTGCGAAGGGGCCCAACCTCCGAAGTGGATCCCCGCCGACGCGGCCGAGCACGACTGCGACGACGGCGAGGCCGCGATCCACCCCGGCGCCGACGAGGTCTGCAACGACGAGGACGACGACTGCGACGATGACGTCGACGAGGATCCCGTCGACGGGACGGAGTACTGGATCGACGAGGACGGGGACGACTTCGGCGATGCAGAGGGCCTCGTCGTCGCGTGTGACCGGGGCGACCTCGCCGACAACGACCAGGACTGCGACGACGACGACGACACGGTCAACCCGGAGGGCGAAGAGGTCGAGGGCGACGGCGTCGACAACGACTGCGACGGGGGCGGCGCGCGCATCGAGGGCGTCCGCAGCGTCTCGAGTTCCGCGAGGACGCGGGTCATCGGCACGACGAGCACTGGCTCCCTCGGCGATCGGTTTGCTGACCTCGGAGACGTCGACAGCGACGGGATGGACGACTTCCTCGTCGCCGCGCCCTACGCCGGCACGACGTTCAGCGGAGTGGTCTTCCTCGTCCACGGACCCGTCAGCAGCGGGGACCTCTCGATAGCGGAGGTCTCCTCGACCATCTTCACCCTCGGCAACGACGGCGCCGACGCCGCGCTGGGCGTGTCGCTCGCCGGCGGGGTGGACCTGCTCGGAGGCTCCTCGACGCTCGCCATGGGCGCGCCATGGGTCGGGGACTTCGTCGGCGAGGTCTACCTCGCCGACGCGGCCAGCCTCAGCGGCCTCGAGAACCCAAGCACGCACACCATACTCAAGGGGGACACCGAGTCCCGGTTCGGCGCCGCCATCGGCGTGGGTGACGGCGACGGAGACGGCCAGGCGGACATAGCGGTCGGCGCGCCGCGCGCGGACACCTACGGGACCGACTCCGGTGTGGCCCTCGTCTTCCTCGGCCCGATCACAGAGAATCTCAGGTACACCCGCGCGGACGGGACCTACTGGGGCACGACGGAGATCGAGCTGGGCAGCGCGCTGGATGTCGCCGACCTCGACGGAGACGGAGTCGACGACCTCGTGGTCAGCGCGACGAAAGCGGACGCCGCCGGCAAGTCGGATTGCGGAGCCGTCTACATCATCCACGGTCCGCTGACCGACACGGCGAGCGTGACCGACGCCGCGGTCCGGCTCGCCGGGGGCAATGACAGCGACCGCGCTGGCGCCTCCATCGCCGCCTTGCCGGACCACGACGGCGACGGCCGCGGAGACATCCTCGTCGGCACCCCGGCGTTCGACGCGGGGGGAGGCATCTCGACGGGCAACGCTTCGCTCATCCTCGGGCCCTTCACTGGGAGCTCGACCCTGGGCGCGGCCGACGTGATCATCAACGGCTCCGCTGCGAACCTCAACCTCGGCTACCGCGTCGCCTCACCCGGGGATCTCGACAGCGACGGCTTCAGCGACTTCTCCGTCGGGATCCCGGGCTCCAGCAGCTACGCCGGCATGGTCTCCACCTGGTACGGACCGGTGAGCGCGGGTGTCTACACCCAGGCCTCGGCGGACTTCGGGTACATCGGGACGAAGGCCAGTGACGGGCTCTACGTCCCGGGGCCCCACGGGGACTACCTGTCGTCTGGATCGGCGATGCTCTTCGGCAGCATCGGACTCGACAGCAACACCATCAGCAGCGTCGGCGGTTTCTATGTCGTCGAACACCCGGACCTCTAGGGGTAGACTGCTTCGTCACCCTGGAGGCCTGCTGTGACGCTCATCGCCCTGCTCGCTTGTCAGGACAACGGCGTCACGGTCTACCACGAGCCCCCGGCGGTCAACATCTTCGAGCCCGCAGAGGGCACGCTCTACTACGAAGAGCAGACAGTCGAGTTTCGCGCCCAGGTCGAGACCATCAACGGCTCGGACGTGGACACCATCACCCACCGCTGGGTGGCCGACAGCAGCACGATCTGCCAGGAGACCCAGGTTCCGGCGGACGGCATCGCCACCTGCTCCTCCTCCTTCGACACCGCCGGCGAGTACAAGGTCACGGTCACGGCGACGGATCCCCGCCTGGATCGGGCCACCGACACCGTCGTCATCAACATCGCCTACAACAACCCGCCGGAGGTGACGCTGCATGAGCCCCTCGACGGCGAGGTGCTGCAGTCAACCGACCTCGTCGTCTTCCTGGCCACCCTCGCGGACGCAGAGGACGAGGCGGACCAGCTGGAGGTGCAGATCAGCTCCTCCCAGGACGGCGTCCTGGCGGTCCCGGACAAGGGCATGACCTCTGGCGACTACAGCGGCAGCGCCTACCTCACCGGGGGCAGCCACCTGCTCACGGTCCAGGTCACGGACACCGCCGGCAAGACCGGGCAGGCGACCGCGACCGTCCGCGTCAACGATCCCCCCGATCCGCCAGAGGTCGAGCTCAGCCCAGACCCGGCTGGCTCCGGAGAGAGCCTCGTCGCCACCATCACCTCGGAGGCGGTCGATCCGGAGGGGGACGCCGTCACCTACCGCTACGACTGGTACGTCGACGGAGCGGTGTACTCGTCGGGGACCGTGCCCACCGTGGCCGCCGGCGTGACCCAGCGCAGCGAGTACTGGGAGGTCTTTGCCTACCCCTACGACGGCCAGGCCTATGGAAACCCGGGCAGCGACGCCCTGAGCATCGGGAACACCGCCCCGAGCATCGACTCGGTGACCTTGACCCCCACGCCACTGCTGACCCTCGATGACGGCGTCTGCACCCCGGTCGGGTGGGACGACCCGGAGGGCGACGCAGAGGCCTACCGCTACGCCTGGTACCACGGCGGAACCCTGGACAAGGGCCAGACCACCTCGACCTACCCCTACGCCAGCTTCGTCAAGGGCGACACCCTGCGCTGCGAGGTCACCCCCTACGACGACTACGACGACGGCGACTCGGTCTCGAGCCCGACCGTGACGATCGAGAACACGGCACCAACCCAGCCGACGGTCACGATCACGCCTGCCTCGCCAGAGCCAGAGGACACGCTGGTCTGCACGGTCAAGCCGGGCAGCAGCACGGACGACGACGGCGACTCGATCAGCTTCAGCTACGCCTGGGTCCAGAACGGTTCGACGACCAGCTACACCAGCGCGAGCGTGTCGGACACCGCGACCGCCCACAACGACATCTGGGAGTGCCTGATCACCCCGAGCGACGGCGAGGACGACGGCACCTACGGCTCCGACACCGTCACCGTCACGGACGTGACAGCCCCCGACGCCCCGGTCATCAGCTCGATCGACGAGTACCGGAACGACGAGGACGTGGCGCTGTCCGGCACCTGCGAGGCCAGCTGCACCCTCACCTGGTACATCAGCGACTCCACCGGCTCCTGGACCGAGACGTCGACCTGCACCAGCGGCGGGGCCATCTCCCACACGACCTACGTCACCAGGGGCTACGAGACGGAGATCTACGCCACCTGCACGGACGCGGCCTCGAACACCTCGTCGGACTCGAACACGGTCACGACAGAGGCCTGCGACCCAGAGGACACCTACGAGAACACCACCGGCTACGGCGACACCTCCAGCAACCCGGTGGACGAGTGGAGCGCGCTGGCGGACGACGGCAGCACGACCATCACCATCGAAGGCAACGTGCTGAGCTCCGCGGACGAGGACTGGTACATCATCTCGACCACGGACGACTACTCCACGGACGTCAGCGCCGGGATCAACTACTTCAACCTGGAGATCGAGCTCACAGAGGGCTCGAGCACCTACGAGTTCCGCACCTACCAGACGAGCTACTCCAGCGGCGGCCATGTCTGCAGCACCTCGGACGCCTACACCGAGTTCTCCTGGGACCAGGAGGACTCGGGCGACGGAGCGGACCACTCCATCCCGAGCGACGACCGCTACTGCGGCGCCTCCGGGGACGCCTCCTACAACGAGTGCTCGGACTTCAGCGACGACTGGATCGTCGAGGTGACGCGCAAGTCGACGGCGACCGCCAGCTGCCAGCACTACGAGCTCACCATCAACAACGGCCTCTGACATGAAGCGACGAGATCTGCTGAAGGGCCTGGCCGTCGGAACTGCCGTCGGGTGTCTCCCCGTCTCGCTCGGGCGACCCGCAGAGGCCGCCGCCGCCGCCGTCGAGCCGGGCGATGGCCCCTGGTGGCTGCTCGCCCCACTCCGTCCGGGTCAACAGCTGGCCTTCGGATGGCACCTCGGGCTCTTCGAGTCCCTCGACCGAGGCGCGCTGATCCTGAACCTCCACAACACGGACGGGCGGAACGCCCGGGTGCACCTCTGCTACCACCAGGGCAGGCCCAAGGGTGTGGGCCACACGGAGCTCCTGGACCTGGTCCTCATGGACGGCGGCGCCGGTGCCTCGCCCACGGAGGAGTCCGTCGGCCGTGTCGTCCGTCACGTGGCCGAGATCGTTCGCAAAAACGAGCTCCGCGAGGGCGCGGAAGAGGAGCTCGCCCGGCTCATGACCCACGGCGAGCGCGTCGAGACCTTCGGCCCGGAGACCCTGGTCTGATGGAGCTGTCCTACGAGCTGGACGAGCGGCGCGTGCGCTTCCCCATCGACGAGTCGCTGTTTCCCCTCGACGCGATCTACGGGGCTGCCTACCTCTTCGTCGACCGCTGCTATGTCTTCCTCGACCGCCCGACTGACCAGGTCGTGGAGGTCCAGCTGCGCACCAAGGGCGAGGCGGACGAGGCGGCGCTCGAGGCGCTCGCCGGGGAGTTCGCCAACGAGCTGCTCAACCAGGTCCTGCGCGTCCGCGTCGGCGAGTCCACCCGCAAGCTGCGGGAGTACACCCTGGCGAAGGCCTTCTTCTCCCACACGCGGACCACCAGCATCGACGCCCTGCTCGCCGAGCTCGACGCCGAGGAGCTCGAGGACGACCCCCTGGAGATCGAGGTCCCCTGGGACAAGCCGGAGTCGCCCGGTGCCTGATCTGCGCTTCCATCGCTCGCTCTACCCGGCGGAGGTCGTGGTCTCGGCCGCGGAGACCTTCAGCCAGCTCGCAACCATCACGGTCGAGGACAACGAGCACGACGTGAAGCTGTCGATCGAGGACGTCCACCCCCACTTCGAAGGCCGGCTGGCGGACGAACTGGCCAACTACGTCCTCCAGGCCACCATCCAGGCGGAGCGGTCGTGAGGTCGAACGCGCCCATGCATTACAGGGAAGCCTGATGTCCATCAAAGACGACAAGCCCGGGCTCCCCACCATCAACAAGAGCCCCTCTGACTTCCTCCAGAAGCAGGAGGCCCAGGACGCCGCCGCCGAGGCATCCCCTTCCCTCTTGCTCCTGAACGCCGCGGACGGCCTCGATCTGGACGCGGCCCACCTCGACCGCACCCTGGCCGGCCTGCCCGACGCCCTGGGCACGCACTGTTCCCATGGATCCCACGGCTCACACGGTTCGCATGGCTCACACGGCTCACACGGCTCGCACGGAAGCCATGGCTCCCACGGATCGCACGGCAGTCACGGCAGTCATGGCTCCCACGGATCGCATGGCAGCCACGGGCAGTGGTGACTCGCTCGTCCTGACGGTCACGCGGCGGTGCGACCTCCGCTGCAGCTACTGCCCGACGGCGAAAGAGGGCTGGCCCTCGCTGAGCATCGGCCAGGTCAACCGGGCCATCGATCTCTTCGTCGAGGGCGGCGGCGGTGACCTCAAGCTCTTCGGTGGCGAACCCCTGCTCGTTCCGGAGGTGGTGGAGGCGGTGCTCGACCGGACAGAGGACGAGCCTGCGATCTCGCGGGTCTACCTCTCGACCAACGGGCTCGGCCTGGACGAGGGCTGGCTGGCTCGGCGACGCGACAAGCTCATCCTGACGATCTCGATGGATGGGCGCCCAGAGGACCACCGGCGTTTCCGACGCCCGGCTCGCGAGGGTGTCCGAGATGCCTACGACCACGTGATCTCCCTGCTCCCGGCGCTGTTGCGGACCCCCCGGGTCGTGCTCACGATGACGATTCCACCTGCCTCGGCGCATAGCGCAGTCGAGAACTTCGACCACCTCCGCGGCCTGGGCTTTCGCCGCTTCAACCTGCTGCCCGGCTACTACCTGCCCTGGCGACCACAGCAGCTCGAAGCGCTCCGAGAAGGCCTCGACGGCATCGCGACACGCTTCCGGGTCGCCTGGTCGGAGGGCTCGCACCTCTACCTGCGCAACCTCTTCACCTGGGCGCCGACACCCTTCTTCAACACGGGCATGGTGGTCGACGCCGACGGCTCGATCCACCCGAGCAACATCGGGCTGTCGCTGGATCACCTCTGCGCCGAGACCCGCGCAGGCACGCTGGAGGCGCCCCCCTCGGCGGCCGAGCTCGACGACAAAGCCGGGACCATCAGCGCCTTGCTGGAGCGAGAGGTGGACGAGCGCGTCCTGGCCTCGACCAGGGCGGTCGACGCGGAGCTGACCCGCATGGTGCGCGGCCTCTACCCGGCCTGGGCAGCATGGAAGAAGGCGAGGAGCTCGTGAGCTGGGTCGGACCCGACGGGCGAGTAATGAGGCGCCTGGAGCTGCACCTGACCTACACCTGTCCCCAGGCCTGCGTGTTCTGCTCAGAGGACCACCGGATGCAGCGTTTCCGGAAGTTCCCCGTGACCTGGGGACGGGTCGCGGCGACCCTCCGGGAGCACGCCGCCCATGGGGTCGACCACCTCCACCTCACAGGCGGCGAGCCGACCATCCACACCCGCTTGCTGGACGTGCTCGCCCTGGCGAGGAAGCTGGGCATGCGGACCTCGATCGGCACCATCGGCGCACGGCTGGCCCGCGAGGACTTCGCCGCCTTGGCCTTTCCGCTGCTGGATACAGCCCTCTTCAGCCTCCACGGTCCCACCGCGGAGCTCCACGACAGGCTGACCTCGAAGGCCGGGAGCTTCGAGAGGCAGCTTCGCGCGATGGAGCTGGCGGAGCGACACCCCACCCTTCGCTGCGCGAACACGGTGGTCTGCAAGGACAACATCGAGCGGCTCCCGGAGACCGTGGACTTCCTCGATCGAGCAGGTGTTTCCTTGATCGTCGTGTCGAACACCACCCCCGAGGGCGCGGCCCTGGATCGCTACGAGGAGCTGGCTGTCACCCTCGAGGTCCTCGCCGAGGTCCTGCCCAAGGTGCGCACCGAGCGGGCCACGCTGCGCTTCTTCGGGGTGCCGATGTGTGTCCTGTCAGAGGACCAGCGGATGCTCTCGAACGACCTGCACTGGGACCCGCGGGTGACCGTGGAGTGGACCGCCGAGCCCGACAAGGTGGTCTACACCGGTCAGTTCAACTGGACCCCGGCCCGGAAGCGCAGCCACGTCGAGGAGTGCGCCCAGTGCAGCCTGCGGGGGGTCTGCATGGGGGTCTACACCCACTACGCCGAGCTCTGGCCGACCACCGCGCTCTGCGCTCGGCCGGCTATCGTGGCGGAGTGACCCGCGACACGCGCCGCAACATCGAAGTGAACGTCGGCAAGGCGTGCAACAACCGCTGCGTCTTCTGCCTCGATGGCCTCCCCAAGCGCGAGGACCGCTCCTTCCTACCGCTGGCGGACATGAAGGCGGAGATCACCCGCTGGTACGGCGAGGGCCACCGCAGCCTGGGCTTCCTCGGCGGCGAGCCGAGCACCTACCCCGGGCTCACGGAGTCCATCGCTCATGCCCGGGATCTCGGCTTCACCCGCATCGCCATCGCCACCAACGGGACCAGGCTTCGCAAGGCGGCCTTCGTCGATCGCCTCATCGACGCGGGCCTGACCCGGGTGACGGTCTCCTCCCACGGCCACACAGCAGAGCTGGAGGACCGGCTCACGCGAGTCCCGGGCAACTTCCTGAAGAAGCAGCAGGCCCTGCGCATCCTGGTGGACCGCCGCGACGCTGGCCGCCTGCCGGACAACGTGAGCGTGAACATCGTGCTCAACGGCTGGAACTACCGAGTCCTGCCGAAGATGCTCCGCTACTTCTTCGGCCTTGGCGTGGACGACGTGCGCGCCAACTTCATCCGCAGCGAGGGCCACGCCGACGAGGACTGGTCGCTCACCCCGACCTACCAGCAGACGGTGCCGGTGCTCATGAAGGCCCTCGCGCTCAACGAGTTCCACTTCCACAAGTCATTCACCTTCGGCGGCTTCCCCCTCTGCGTGCTGCCCATGGAGTTCCTCGCGAACACGCGCATGGTGAGGAAGTACCTGGGCGAGTACCGGGACCTCGACACCGACTGCTCGGTCCGCGGCGAGGGCGACCACGGCATCGCAGAGGTCGAGGACGGCCGGGCCCGCTTCAACTGGCAGGATCGCAAGCGCTTCGATCTCAAGCACCAGCTGGAGCGCTGCGGTCACTGCCGCTACGCCGGGGTCTGCGAGGGCGTCTGGAAGATGTACCTCACCATCCACGGCGACGAGGAGTTCTCGCCCGTGCCGTGATAGACGGCGCCCATGCGGGAGTCCCTCGCCAGCGCCAGGCGCGTGGTCGTCAAGGTCGGAACCAGGGTCGTGTCTCGGGACGATGGGCGCGTCGCCCTGGGCCGGATCGGCATGCTCATAGAGCAGATCGCAGAGCTGCGAGAGGCCGGCAAGCAGGTCCTGCTGGTGTCCAGCGGAGCCATCGGCCTGGGCGCGGATCGCCTCGGTCTGGAGCCCAAGAACGTCGCGGACCAGCAGGCTTGCGCAGCCGCCGGACAGGGGGCTCTGGTCGCCTTCTACGACGCCCTCACCCGCCGCCTGGGCATCCGCACGGCCCAGGTCCTGCTCACCGAAGGCGACTTCCACGACCGGCGTCGCTACGTGAACCTGTCGGTGGCCCTGGAGCGCCTGCTCGCACTCGGCGCGCTGCCCGTCATCAACGAAAACGACGCCGTCAGCACCGCCGGCATCGATCCCGAGCGGGCTCGCATCTTCGGCGACAACGACCGCCTGGCCGCCCTGGTCGCCGCTGGCCTCGACGCCGACCTGCTGGTGCTGCTCACCAACGTCGACGGGATCTTCACCGCTCCCCCAGAGGAGGAGGGCGCCCAGCGGATCTCGGTCTGGAGCGACGACGAGGTGCGCTTCGGCTCCGTCTCCCATGGCGGACGCGGGGGCATGAAGGCGAAGGTCGAGGCCTGCCGGGTCGCAAACGGCGCCGGGGTCCATGTCGTGGTCGCCAACGGCTTCGAGGACGGCATCCTCCACCGGATCCTCGCCGGAGACGACCTCGGCACGCTCTTCCCCGCCGAGCGCAGACAGGCCCGGCATCGGCGCTGGCTGCGCTTCGCGACATCTCCAGCCGGTGTCCTGATTGTGAACGAGGGCGCTCGCGAGGCCCTGGTCGCCCGCAACGCATCGCTCCTGCCCGTGGGCGTGGTGCGGGTCGAGGGCGACTTCGGCTCTGACGAGGTCGTCGCCATCGCCGGCGAGGACGGCGTGCCCTTCGCTCGGGGGGTCTGCAAGCCCTCCTCCGAAGAGGCCCGCGGGCGTCTCGGCAAGCGCGGCGAGGCGGTGCTCGTCCACCGCAGCCGCCTGGTCTTCCTGGAGGCCCCATGAGTCCCGTCGAGCTCGCCGTGGCCGCGAAGGCGGCGGCTCTTGGCCTGCAGCGAAGCAGCACCGTGGCTCGCGCCGCAGCCCTGGAGCGCATGGCCACCGCCCTGATCGAGCGACAAGACGAGATCCTCGCGGAGAACGAGCGGGACTTGGCCGTCGCCGGCGACCTGGAGCCAGCGCTACGCAGCCGGCTGAAGCTGAGCCCGGCCAAGCTCGCGACCCTGGCGGAGGGCATCCGAGCGATCGCGGCAGCGGAGGAGCCCCTCGGTCGGGTCCTGCGCGCAACAGAGCTGGCAGAGGGCCTCGAGCTCCAGCAGGTCACCGCCCCCATCGGCGTGCTCCTCGTCATCTTCGAGTCCCGCCCGGACGTGCTGCCGCAGGTCGCCGCGCTGGCGGTGAAGAGCGGCAACGGCCTGCTCTTGAAGGGCGGCTCGGAGGCTCTGCACAGCAACCGCTGCCTCCACCGGATCGTGACGGAGGCCCTGGACCTCGGGCCTGTCATCGGCTTGGTCGAGACCCGCGCCGACATCGCCGATCTGCTCGCTCTGGACGATGTGATCGACCTGGTCATTCCTCGGGGATCGAAGGCCCTGGTCCGCCACATCCAGCAGAACACGCGCATCCCGGTGCTCGGCCACGCCGACGGTGTCTGCCACGTCTACGTCGACGACGCCGCGGACCTCGGGAGCGCCCTGGAGGTCGTCCTCGACGCCAAGTGCGACTACCCGGCGGCCTGCAACGCGATGGAGACCCTGCTGCTGCACGAGGCCCTCGATCCCTCCCCCTTCGTCGAGGCCCTCGAAGCAGCCGGGGTCGTCGTCCACCGCCAGCCCGCCGACTGGCACACGGAGTACGGCAGCCTCGAGTGCAGCCTGGCCATCGTCTCGGGCATCGACGAGGCCATCGACCACATCCACGCTCATGGCAGCGGCCACACAGAGGCCATCCTCACAGCGGACCCCATCGCCGCGCAGCGCTTCCTCGACGGGGTCGACAGCGCCTGTGTGTTCCACAACGCCTCCACCCGCTTCGCGGACGGCTACCGCTTCGGCCTGGGCGCCGAGGTCGGCATCTCGACCGCCCGCATCCACGCCCGGGGCCCCGTCGGCCTCGACGGCTTGTTGACCACGCGGTGGAAGCTACGGGGCCAGGGCGACACCGCCAGCGCGTTCTCACGCGGGGAGCGCGTGTTCACGCACCGGGCGCTCGACCGGTCGTCCCAGGTCCTGGGTGCGCATCGACGCGAAGGCGACTGACGGACGCGCGGGCACCTGGTGCCCCTCCAGGGCAGGGCCCGAATGCGACGGGATGTTGCGTATCGGCCTCGGTTCTCCGGAACCCCCGGAGATGTGCAACAGAACGTTGCGTATCGGCCTCGGTTCTCCGGAACCCCCGGATATGTGCAACAGAACGTTGCGTATCGGCCTGGGTTCTCCGGAACCCCCGGAGATGTGCAACAAGACGTGCTTGCACGCCGCGGACGAGAGAGGACCAGTCCTCAGCCAAGTGTCCGATCATATCGCCGGAGACCGGATCGTAGACGCCCCCAGATCGGTCGAAGACCACGTCTTCGGCGTTGCCGACGTTGGCTCGTTCCTTCGCCGCATTCAGCCTCCTGCCCGCCGACTGGCACACGGAGTACGGCAGCCTCGAGGCAGCCTGGCCATCGTCTCGGGCATCGATGAGGCCATCGACCACATCCACGCCCACGGCAGCGGCCGGCGTGGCCGGGCTGCGAGACACACTGCCGGAGTGAGGCGGACAGGCGGGGGCGAAGAGGCGGGGGTCGGTTCGTCGGTCAGTCGGGCAGTCGATCAGCCGGGACAAGCCGCTCCACCTCCCCGTCCCACTCCACCCGAAACAGCGGCGCCTCCCCATCATGGCGGACGGGGCCCTCGCCGTCCCGAAAGAACAGCCGTCCGCTCGATCCCCACAGCGCGCGAACCCGTCCGGACACCGGCTCCCAGACGCGAATCATCGCCCCACCGACACCGCCTGCGCTGCCCCCGAGCACCACCCGTCCGCCCATCCAGTGCACCGACGCGACGTTGTCTACGGCGAGGGTGTGCGTGGGCTGCCCGCTGTCCACGGCCAGGACCTCCACCCGACCATCAGCAACGACAAGCGCGGTGTCCTGCTCGGGATGGACCGCGACCGCAGCGATCCCCGCCCGCTGCCAGCGAAGCGTGCCGTCCGTCCAGCAGCACAGTGCCCCGGCTTCGTCCCGGCTCAGCAGCGCGCCGCCCGCAGACCACGCCGCATCGCACACCTTCGCGGCGGACTCCAGCACCCGCAGTCCGTCCCCCGGCGTCCACAGCAGCAGCCTGGCGGAGCGGTCCACCACGGCGATCTGTGCCCCCATCACCCACTGCTTGACTGCACAGACATCGGCGATGGGACAGGCCGCCAACCGTGCCCCGGTCTCCACACACCACACCGCAGCCGCGTCCTGGTCACGGATCAGGATCTGGGCATCGTCCAGCCAGCCCAGGACCGCCTCCCCCGGCAGCATGATCACTACACCGGACGCCTGCCAGATCCGGATCCCGAACGGCGTCTTGTCGGTGGTGGTCACCGCCAGACGTCCCCCGCCCGGCGCCCACGATCCACCAGGAACCCCGGTCATCGATCCGACCCAGTCGGTCGACACGAAGCACGCCTGCTCGGTCCAGTCCGCCGTCGACCAGATCCGCAAGCTGCCGTCCCAGGAAGCACTGGCCAACCAGGCGCCGTCCGCGGAGAAGCGGGCGTACATCAGCGCGCCAGTGTGCCCGATGAGTCGGGTCACCTCGCGCTCCTGCGCCAGATCGCAGACGATGAGCGCGCCGCCTTCACCGGACAGCACGAGGTGCTCGCCCCACTGCACCCCGATCTGCCCCGTCGGCGGGGACTCCGGGTCGATGGCCACCGCCCGCACCGCGCCGCCCTCGTCGACCACGACCAGGCGATAGTCGGGCCAGACGAAGGTCCGCCCGTCCGGGAGGATCCCCGCGATCAGCGCATCCATCTCCCCGAACAGCTCCAGCAGCACCGCCCCCGACTCTGCGTCGATGAGGCAGACATCGCCGGTGTCATCGACCACCACGACCGCCGCTTCCCCCACCCAGGCCGCGGCGTTGGGGCAGACGAATTCCGCCTCGGGCAGGCTCAGGACGGACGCATCGGTCAGGTCGACCATCGCCACGGACGAGTCACCGGTCAGCAGGAGCCGCTCGCCGGACGGACTGAGGTGGACGTTCCCGAACAGCCGCGGCAGCAGGACCGGCTCAGACGGCGCCCCGACCAACAACTGCAGCGTCGGCGGGGCTCCCAGAAGCGCGCATTCCTGGCCATCCGCCCACCAGAAGACCGCCAGCGTCTCCGAGCGAACCGACGCGACCGCCCCGGTGGTCAGATCGAACAGCACGGTCTGATTCTCGCCGTAGCCGCCCCTCGAACCGATGGCCAGGATGCGCCCGTCGGGACCGATGCGCAGCGCCTTTCCGTAGTTGAGGAAGTCCGTGCCCTCCGGCCAGGGCAGCACTCGCCATGCCCCGGTCGCCGGTGTCCAGGAGAACAGCCCCACGTCCGACACCACCCCGATGAGCGTCTGGCTGTCTGATGTCCAACACAGCGGACCCCGGCCCCCTGCGCGGAAGGCGTGGCGCTTCTTGGTCCGGGTGTCGAAGACCTCGATCCCGTCTCCCTCCAGAGCCAGCCAGGCACCGTCCGGACTCCAGGTCGGCGCCCGGGCGTACAGCGGCAGCCGATGACGGGCCACCACCCGCCAGGGATCCGGCGTCAGCCAGAGCATGGTGGTCTTCGACCTGGCTGGAAGGGGACCACCGCTGCCCAGCGACGAGATCACCACCGCACCGCGACCATCCGGCGCCCCAGCCGCCATCCCTGCTCCCGAGAACAACCCCGGGAGGCCATCAAGCCACGCCGCCATCGCTCCTCCGCGGCGGGGCCAATCCTGACGTGCCCGTCACGGGCCGAGGACGAGGAAGGTCTCGCCCGCATCCCACGCCGTCGTGTCGCTCCCGGCCAATCCCAGCAGCATATCGTTCACCCCATCTCCGTCGACGTCTCCGATGCCCGCGGCCCGCTGGGACATGCACCTCAGTCTTCGGTGTCCGTCGCCGGGCTCTCGACCGGGGGGATGGTCAGTCGTTCGGCGAGCGATCCTGTCCCAGCGGCGGCGAACTCGGCGACCGCATCCGTCCCTCCCAGCCGCTGCACCGCTCCCCACACGGCGCGGGCGTCGGCCGCCTTGGCTGCGTCGTCGGTGGGGGGCTCGATGTCGAGGTCCCGGTACAGGCCGTTGGAGAGGGCGAACGCAGCCATCGGGACATCCGAGGCCAGCGCGTCGCGAACCGATGTCGCGTCCTGAGCGGACTTCTCTGCCGCGTCGCGGGCGAGGATTCGCTTCTCGGCGGCGTTGTTGTAGGCGCAGAGGACCGCGGCCCAGTGGACCGCGTAGGGCGTCTCGCCCCACTCGATGAGGGGGGCGTTCATCCCCTTCGCGATGTCGGCCGCCAGTCGCCAGGCTTCATCGTCCTTTGGCGTGTAGCAGATGTTCGCCGTGCTTGGGCACTGCCCGCGGTGAGCGGCGTACGCGACGGGCGCGGTGCTCACGGAAGGCGCGAAGCCATAGAAGCCGTCGACCTTGTACTCGCCGGTGTAGAAGTCCTCTGGCGCATGGAACGTGGGTCGAGTGGCTTCGCCCACCACCTCTCGCACGGACGCGAACGCGTAGACCCGACCCAAGGCGTCGTACCACTCGCCGCCCATCTCCACCGCTTCGAGCGTCTCCCACTCGACCGGGAACAGCGGCCCTGGGGGATCCATGGGGTCGATGTGGGTGCGATCCGGGAGCGGGTCGGGCACCGGAGCGGGCTCGACGCACAGGTCTGCCGCGGGCATCGCCCAGGCAGAAGCGATCCACATCATGGGCGCTCCGTCTCGGCCCGCCTGCGCTGACCTTCGAGCTGCTCGCTCATCGAGCCCCCGACCAGGGCCTTCTTGATCCACATCGGCGTGCCCCCAGCGCTGATGTCGGCGGTGTACATCATCCGGCTGTGCTCCCCGCGGGCGTAGACCTGGTAGGCTCCGTCGGAGGCGGAGATGTCGTTTTCGTAGCTCTCGTCGAGGTGGTACTCGGTGTAGTTCTCGGCCCTGTCGACGGTGTAGAGGATGTGGAAGTCGGCCGAGAAGCCGATCAGGCTGGCCTCGAACTTCGCGCCGATGATGTCGGTCTCCTCGCGGTAGAGGCTGACCTTGTCGAGGTTGTCGATGTCCCCGGCGCGGGCTGGCAGATCGAGCACGGCGGCGAGGACCACATCAGGCGGGGCGTCGATGTCGATGAAGGCCACGACCGAGCTCTCGCTCTCTGTGCGCACGACGATCTCGCGAGCATCCAGGGCCTTGGTCTCGGCCTCCGTCAGCTCGGGCAGGGTGACGGGACCGGCGAAGGCACTGGCGAGTAGCAACCACACAGCTGGAAGCTAACCGTCCGGGGAGCGTCATCCAGGCAGGAGGCAACACCCGGATAGGCTACTGGCCGTGGAAGCGAGCCACCGGACCAAGGGCCTGTTGCGGCTGACGATGGCGTGCAACGAGCGCTGTCCCTTCTGCAACGTGCCCGCCGAGGACCACCCCGGTCACCCGACCCCCGACGAGGACCTCGAGGCGGCACTCCAGGGATTGGCCAGCCGCGGCGAGCGGACGGCGACCATCTCCGGAGGGGAGCCGACCATCCTCCGGAAGCGACTGGTGGCCCTCGTCGCCAGGGCGCGGGCCCTGGGCCTGGACTTCGTCGAGCTCCAGACCAACGCCGTGCTGCTGACGCCGGACTACGTCGAGGAGCTGCACGAGGCAGGGCTCACCTCCGCCTTCGTGAGCCTCCTCGCGGACAACGAAGTCGACCACGACGCACTCGCCGGACTCGGGGGCGCCTTCGAGCGCTGCCTCGCCGGCATCGACGCCCTCCTCGACGACCGCATCCCGGTCACGCTCAACCCGGTCTTCACGGCGCGGACCCAGGGGCTCCCACCTCGCTACATCGCCTTCGTCAGCGAGCGCTTCCCGGGCATCGCCCACATCTCGATGAGCGCCGTGCAACCCCACGGGCGAGCCGCCGACGGTGCCATGCTGCCCGACTACGCCGTGTTGGGTCCGGCGATCACAGAGGCGCGGGAGATCGCATCAGAGCGCGGGATCGAGCTCTTGAACCCCTACTGCGGGCTGCCGCTGTGCGCAGGCTGGGCGGACGACCTGGAGCACTGCGTGGAGAGCCTGGACCCCTCGACGGGACCCGGACTGGACAACGCCGGGAACAAGGCCTTCGGCCCCCCTTGCCGTCGCTGCGCCCTGCGGCCGGCCTGCGGAGGCGCTTGGCACGCCTACTGGACGGAGCGCGGAGGCAGCGGACTCCAGGCTCCCGTCCAGAAGCACCCACCCTGGGACGGAGCACCGACGACAGAGGCTGCGACGGTCTGGGGCCACGACCTCCAGGATGACGCCACGGACCTCGCCCTCACCTGGAACCCGGACGATCTGCCCACCTTGAAGCGCATACGACAGTTCATCTCCGGCCAGGCCGGACGCCCCGGTCGCCAGCGGGTCCAGGTCGCCCTGGGCATACGGGTCGCCGGCCTGGGAGAGGCCGCGGTGCTGGAGCTGGTGCGCATGGCCAACGCCATCGGCGTGACGCAGGTTGGGCTCCTCGGGGGGCACGCCGAGCTGGCCAGGAAGCTGGAGTCGATCGGTGGACTCCCGGTCGAGGCGCGGCCATGAAGAACCTCGTCGCAGCCTTCTCGACTCGCTTCCGCGGACACACCGACCGCGGCTGGGACCTTCCCCATCCGCCCCTGGAGGCGCTGGTCCAGCTCGCGGACGAAGACGACGTCGTGCTCGGCGGCGGCGAGCCCACCCTCAGACCGGACCTGCCTCGCCTGCTGGCAGCCATCCCGACGGCTCGCCTGCACACCGACGGCCTGGCCTTCGCAGAGGGCCTCCAGGGGCTGGAGCTCCAGCGCGTTCGCATCGACTTCCACTGCGCGCGACAGGACGCACACGACTGGCTGGTCGGCCAGAAGGGAGCTGCCCGATCAGCGGTCCGAGCCATCCGCACCTGCCTGGAGGCGGGGCTCGACGTGGAGGTCGAGGTGCTGCTGACGCGCCCGACACTGCCCCACATCGAGGAGACGCTGGCTGTGCTGGAGTCACTGGGCGTGCAGCAGACGCGCCTGCGCCCGATCGAGCGCCGTGGACCAGCGGCGGAGCACTACCTCGCGCTGGCGCCCCCGCTGACCGGTCTCCGACGACCCATCGTGCAGGGCGAGCTCTGGCACGCCCCAGGGGACCACCCCCTGGCCCAGCCTCTGGTGGCGAGCGACTCCAGCGGCCTCGGCAGGCGCCGCAGCATGCGCTCGGGAGGGGCCTCCATCGACCTGCGCGCTGCCCCTACACGCGCCCTCCGACAGCGCATGGTGAGCCTGGCCGAGCAGCATGACAGCCTGGATGTCCTGGTCGACCTGGAGCGACCCGAGTCCCCGGAGTTGATCACGGACTGCCTGCGGCTGTTCGCGACCGTCGACGCGGTGGCCACCGGGTCCTCCGAGCACTGGTCGAAGGCCGAGCTGCGCCACTTGAGGCGGCTCACGACCCTGACAGAGGCGAAGTAGGATCCGCCATGGACTCCCGCGCCCGGACCCTCGAGCACGAGCGCATCGCGAGCAGGCCGAAGCACTGGGTGCGGCTGACCACGGCCTGCAACAACAAGTGCCTGTTCTGCCTGGACATGGACACCCCTCGCAACGTCTACCTCGCGACAGAGGACATCGAGGCCGACATCCGCCGCGGGCACGTCGAGCTCGGCGCCGCAAAGGTCATCCTCAGCGGCGGCGAAGCCAGCGTCCACCCGCTGTTCTCACGCTTCATCCGCTTCGCCCTCGAGATCGGCTACGAGCGCGTCCAGACCGTGACCAACGGGCTCCGCTACGGCGACCGCCGGTTCTTCGACGAGGTCATGGACGCTGGCCTCGGCGAGATCACCTTCAGCCTGCATGGCCACGACGCCGCGCTCCACGACCGCCTCGTACAGACCCCCGGCAGCTTCGAGCTGCTCATGAAGGGGCTGCTGCGGGCGGTCCGACATCGCGACCGGCACGGCTGGCCCATCGTGAACATCGACGTGGTCATCAACTCGCAGAACGTCGGGGTCCTCGACCGCATCGTCGAGCTCGGCGTGAGCGTCGGCGTCAAGGAGTACGACCTGCTGCACGTCATCCCGCAGGCAGAGGCCTACAGGAATCGCGAGCAGCTCTTCTACGAGGTGCGGGAGCACCTGCCCGTCCTCCAGAAGGTCTTCAGGCTCAACCGCCGGGACGACTTCCACATCTGGACGAACCGCTTCCCGGTGGCCTACCTCGAAGGCCTCGAGGACCTCATCCAGGATCCCCACAAGATGATCGACGAGGTCAGGGGCCGGCGCTTCCATGTCCGGCGCTACCTCGACTCGGGGACGCCGCTGGACTGCCGGCAGCCAGAGCGCTGCGAGCACTGCTTCATCGAGCCCTTCTGCACGACCATGGAGCGGACCATCGAGGCCCAGAACGGACACCGAGTAGACCTGTGGCACGTCGGTGGAGGGTCCTGGAGCGGTCCCCTGCCCTTCGGGGCCTGCCGTCTTGGTGTGATCCGTGAACGATATGAGGATCTTCCGACCGATTACCCGCTGCTGGTCGAGACCTCTACGACGGAGCTGCCCGAACCTGGGGACGTCATCCTCGTCGCGAAGACCGCAGAGCAGTGTGCAGCCTGGCTCGGCCACGACATGGTCGTCCGCCTGAACCCCTCTACGGCACCGTGGCTGCTGGCGAACGTGAACGCTCTGCATGACCTACGCATCCACCAGCCGACCTGGACGAAGACGGAGGAGGCGGTCGCGGGTGACCTGCGCGACCCCGCGGGCTTCTTCCGCCAGCTGAAGCGCCGTGTGCCCGTGAGCGGCCTGCCCGCTTGCCTGGCACCCGGGATGGAGCTGGTCCGAGTGCCGAGACGACTCGACGCGGCGCTCTTCCACGAAGGCCGCCTCCACTGGGAGGCCCTGGCGGCCTTCCACGTCGAGCACCACTACAGGGCGCGCTCGGTGCGCTGTGACGACTGCCCGGTGTCGGAGCTCTGCGAGGGCATCTCCATCCACATGATCCGAGCCCAGGGTCTGGGGCTCTGCCAGCCGCTGGAGGGTGACCACGCCCGCGACGCGCGCGAGCAGCTCAGCGCACTCCCCAAGCGCATCGCCCAGGGCCTGCCGCCGCAGCCGGTGGCAGCCAGCCTGCCGGGTCACCCGCCACCATCGGAGCCTCCGGAGGATCCCCTGCGCCAGCCCAACGGGCTCCGTCGCTCGGACTTCCTGCGAGGCGGGCGCGAGGTCGTCTGATGGCAAACCTGGGCTACCTCCAGCTCACCCGCAACTGCCTCCAGTCGTGCCGCTTCTGCTCCAACCCACCGACCGGGATGGGGCTCGACGAAGATCAGATGCGTGGTCTGATCGACGAGCTCGCCGACCGGGACTACGACGGCGTGATCCTCACGGGAGGAGAGCCGAGCCTCTCGCCGCTGCTGTTCTTGGCCCTGGCCCATGCCGCCGAACGCGGCCTCCACAGCCGCATGATCACCAACGGCCAGAGCCTGGCAGACGCCGAGTTCTTCCGGCGCTGCGTGGACGCAGGCCTGTCCCACGTCCACTTGAGCCTCCACAGCTACAGAGCCGAGGTCCACGACTTCATCACCCGCTACCCGGGCAGCTACGAGGCCATCGTCCGGTGCCTGGAACTCGTGCCGGAGATGGGCATCACAGCTGACATCAACTGCGTCATCAACGCCTACAACTCCGACCACCTCCACCACAGCGCGATCTGGATCACCGAGCACTTCCCGTGGGTGCGCCACTTCGTCTGGAACAACATGGATCCCGATGGCAACCGGGCAGAGGACAACCCCGACTGCATCCCCAGGCACTACGAGTTCAGCCTCAGCCTGGAGCTCGCCATGAAGCACCTCCACGCCACTGGCCGGACCTTCCGCGCTGAGCGGGTTCCGCTGTGCTCGATGCCGGCGTTTCCCTGGGCCTCGACCGAGACACGCAAGATCGTCAAGGAGGAGGAGCGCTGCGTCCGCTTCCTCGACGCCAAGGGCTTCGTCCAGCAGCTGGAGTTCCTCCACGGCAAGGGCGAGCCCTGCGATGCCTGTCGCTGGGACGGGATCTGCGCGGGCATGTACTCGATGGCGCGCTCCTTCGACGAGCGGGAGCTCTCGCCGGTCTTCGAGGACATCGAGCCCACCGTGCGGGCCGTGCTCGGCCGCGAGCCTGAGCCCGAGCTCCTGGAGCGACTCCAGGCCCGTCGAGGCAGGCGATCGCTGACAGAGCAGCCCTCTGAGCGACAGCGCGCGGAGGCGCTCGCCCGGCCCTTCCCTCCGGGGGCGGCTTGATCCTGCTCCTGGCATGCCTCGAAGCCCAGGAGGTCACCCCGGCGCCAGTGGAACTGGGGACCAGCGAGGTCATTCCGGTCGGCTACCGTGTAGCCACTGTGGACACGCTCGAGGGCCCCTTCCTCAATCGCCTGGCGGAGGCCTCCAGCCCCTACCTACAGCAGCACGCGAACAACCCGGTCGACTGGTACGAGTGGGGGCCGGAGGCATGGGCGCGCGCCCGAGAGCTGGAGGTCCCGATCTTCCTCTCCATCGGCTACGCGGCCTGCCACTGGTGTCACGTCATGGCCCACGAGTCCTTCGAGGATCCGAAGGTCGCGTTGTTCATGAACGAGCACTTCGTGAACATCAAGGTCGACCGCGAGGAGCGCCCGGATGTCGACGGCGTCTACATGCAGGCCGTCCACGCGCTCAACGAGGGCAACGGCGGATGGCCCGCGTCCATCTGGCTGGAGACCGACCTGCGGCCCTTCCACGCCGGGACCTACTACCCCTCCGAGCCGAGCTACGGGCGCCCCTCCTTCATCCAGATGCTGGAGCTCGTCGACTCGATCTGGCGGACCGACAGGGCGCGCATCCGGCGTGTGGCCGAGAGCGTGGAGGCGGGGCTCACCGCTGAGGCGATCCCTGCTCGCGCCGAGCTCCCGGGTACGGACCTCGGGGCGATCACCGCGGACCAGATGAGAGCGCAGTGGGACCCGGTGAACCAGGGCTTCGGCCCCGACAAGAAGTTCCCGATGGCCCCCCGCCTGGACTTCCTCCTGGCGCACGCGGCGCGCACGGACGACGTCGACACCCAGGGGCTCGTTCGTGGCGCGCTCACCGCCATGGCCGACGGCGGCATCCACGACCACCTCGGAGGCGGCTTCCACCGCTACACGGTCGATCCAGCGTGGACCATCCCGCACTTCGAGAAGATGCTCTACGACAACGCCCAGCTCGTCGGGCTCTACGCGCAGGCATCCGTCGTGCTCGGACAGCAGCGCTACGCCGAGGTCTCCAGGGACACGGCCACCTACCTGATCCGAGACATGCAGGACGCCAGCGGCGCCTTCTACTCCAGCGAGGACGCAGACTCCGCCGGCGAGGAAGGCAGCTTCTACGTCTGGACGCCGACAGAGGTGGTGGCGGTCCTCGGCCCCGAGGAGGGCCCACGCTTCAACGCGGCCTTCGGCGTGACCGAGGAAGGCAACTTCGAGCACGGGACGACGGTGCTGACCCGCCAGGGGGACGAGGACTTCGCGGAGGCCCGGCTGCTGCTCTTCACCCACCGGCTCGGGCGCACGCCGCCGCCCACGGACACCAAGCAGGTCGTTGCATGGAACGGCCTGGCGATCGGTGGCCTCGCGCTCTCGGGTCGCCTCCTCGATGAGCCCACCCACGTCGAGGCAGCCCGCCGCGCCGCCGAAGCCGTGCTCGCCTACCAAGGCGCCGACGGCCGTCTCCCGCGCACCCTGGCGCCGAACCCCCCAGAGGGCACCCTGTCGGACTACTCGTTCTTCGCCGAGGGCCTGCTCCACCTCTACGAGGCCGACCCGGACCCGCGCTGGCTGTTGGCCGCCGAGCTCACGGCCAAGGCGATGGTGGAGCGCTTCCAGTCAGACAGCGGCGGCTTCTACGAGGCACCAGAGGAAGCCGACGAGCTCTTCGTGCGTCGCCAGGATCCCAGCGACGGCGCAGAACCGAGCGGCTGGGGGCGCGCCGTGGTCGTGCTGTTGCGCCTCCACGCCTACGGCTCGGCCGTCGGGGACATCGACAAGGCCGAGGCAGCCCTCGAGGCCGCCGGGCTGTACCTGCACCGCGCACCCTACGCCGTGCCATCGATGGTGCTCGCCCACGACGCCCTCCGACGCCCTTCCCTCGAGGTCATCCTGGCCAGCCCCACAGCGGACGATCCCGTGCTGGCGATGTTCCGACGGGCCTACGACAACAGCCACCGGCCCGACGCCGTGCTGGGGGTGGTCACGCCCGAGACCGCCAACGATCTGGCCCACATGACCGCTTTTTCAGGAAAGGTGCCCGGAGCCGGCCCCCGGGCCTATGTCTGCGTGGACAAGGTCTGTCACCTACCTACGGAAGACCTCGCCGAGTTCATCGGCCAACTCGAAGCGACCCTGGACTACTCCAGCGAGCGGTAGAGGTTGTTGAGCTGGTTCAACGCCGCCTCGCCAGCCTTGGCGTACATCACCTTGTCCGGCACCGGGATCGAGAGCTCGGCCTTCAGGTGGTAGGTGATGACCGTGCCGCCTTCCACCGCTGAGACGGCCCAGCTGACCTCGTACTGATCGAAGTCCTCAGAGCTGACCAGCCGGTCCCGCCAGCTCGTGTCGCTCGTCTTGCAGCGCTCGGTGTGCATGCGCAGGTTGGACAACAGCCCCCGCGCCTCTGTCGTGACCGCGTCGCAGCTGCCCTCGTCCTCGACCGTGTAGCTGACGAGGTCGGGGCTGAGTCCGTAGACCTTGTCCGTGTCGTCGAGGACCGCCCTGACAGCGTCGACGTCGTGCGGCACGAAGTAGCGAATCGTCAGGCCGTCGTCGCCGACGATCGTCTCGGGTTCGGCGGCGAGACCAAGTGAGAGGAGGAGCAGCACGATAGATGTGTACCAGATCCCCGACAGGGGTGTGAATCGAATTTCGCACCTGTGTCGATCGTCACCTGGGGCGGCCTGGCAGGCTCACCTCCCGATCAGCTCGACGTCGCCTGAGAGAACCGCTCGGAGCCCGTCTTCGGTGCGCACCAGGAGCGCGCCATCGGAGCCGATGTCCTCTGCGAACCCCTCGACAGAGCCGAGACGGACGCGACGGCCGAGGGTGCGACTCCTGGCCCTCCAGGCGTGCAACATCGCCTCAGGATCGTGGACTGCCTGGGCACAGCGATCCTCGATTCGGGAGACGACCCGGGCGAGCAGCGCGACCCTGTCGATGCCATGGCCCAGGCCCACCGCGTCGGGCAGCTCGGGGGGGAAGCGCTGCTGGTTCACGTTGAGGCCCACGCCCAGGACGACGAAGGCCAGCCGCGAGCCCGCGGTCTCCAGCTCGGCGAGGATGCCGGCGAGCTTGTGATCCTCTCGGTCGACGACGTCGTTGGGCCACTTGATGAACGCTTGCGTGGCCTCTGCGACGGCCAGCGCCGTGGCGAGGCACTGCAGCGGCGCCGCCTCCGGGGAGATCGGAGGTCGCAGGAGCAGCGAGAAGTAGAGGTTCAGGCCCGGCGGACTCTGCCAGCTCCGCCCGAGCCGTCCCTTGCCCCCGGTCTGCCCGTCGGCGACAACCAGGGTGCCGCTCGGCGCGCCCTGGCGTCCGAGCTCTCGGGCTCGCAGGTTCGTGGAGTCGGTCTCCTCGAAGAAGACCACGTCCCGCTCGCAGGCGCGGGACAGCGCCTCGGCCCTCACTCCAGCTCCAGGGAGAGATCCACCCAGCGCGCCTGGTGGATGAGGCCGCCGACGCTGACGACGTCGAGGCCCAGGACATCACGCAGCCGGGCGATGCGCTCGGCGTCCATGTTCCCGCTGGCCTCGAGGGTGGCACGACCAGAGGCGCGGGCGACCGCCTCCCGGATCATCGCGTCGTCCATGTTGTCCAGGAGGATGACGTCGGCGTCGGCGGCCAGGGCCTCGTCCAGCTCCTCGAGGGTCTCGACCTCGACCTCGACCTTGACGAGGTGGTGGACTGCCTTCCGGACCCGACCGACGGCCTCGCCGATGCTGCCGACGGCCCTGATGTGGTTGTCCTTGATCATCACGCCGTCGTAGAGACCGAAGCGGTGGTTGTGCCCGCCGCCATGACGCACGGCGGCCTTCTCGAGCTGGCGGTGCAGCGGGGTCGTCTTGCGGGTGTCGACCACGCGCAGCTTGCCCTGCGCGGCCCCGACGATACGTCGGGTGTTCGTGGCGATGCCGGACAGGCGCATGAGGAAGTTCAGGGCGACTCGCTCGCAGGTCAGGACGCTCTGGAGCGGACCGCTGACCTCGGCGATCGGGGTCGACGCAGAGACCCGGTCCCCGTCCCTGCCGATCGCGGACAAGCTGGCACCGCCGACATCGAAGACGGCCTCGGCGACCTCCAGCCCCGAGACGACCAGCTCCTCCTTGGCGATGATGAGGCCACGTCCGGCCTTCGCTGGGTCGACGCAGGCGGTGGTCGTGATGTCACCCGGGCCGACGTCCTCTTCCAGGGCCAGCTCGACCAGGCGCCGGAGCTTCATCCGATGGCCTCGCGAGAGGTCCTCAGGGTCGCGAGGCGGGCCTGGGCGACGCCGAGCTTGTCGCGGAACTTCTGCACGACCTGCGGCGGCGCCTTGTCGACGAAGCCAGCGTTGCCGAGCTTGCCCTGGAGCTGCGCGACGTCTCGCTCCGTCTTGGCCAGCTCCTTGTCGAGGCGTGCCCTCTCCGCGTCGAGGTCGACCGTGCCCTCGAGATCGATGAGGATCTCGCAGCCCGGCACCACGGCGGTGGCGTGGTTCTCCGGTGGCTGTCCGAGGAAGGCCTCGACCCGACTCAGGTGGGAGAGCGCGCCGGCGTGTCGCACCAGCCAGTCGGAGCGCTCGCCGCGGGCGTGGACCGAAAAGGGCACCTTGGGGCTGATCTCCATGTCGGCCCGCACACGCCTGAGCGCGGTGATGGCCCCCTGGAGGAAGGCGACTTCGTCCAGAATCCGATTATCGCTCGGGAAATCGTGGGCCTCTGGATAGCGCGCGAGCATCACCGTGCCCTCGGTCCCGGGCAGGCGCTGCCACAGCTCCTCGCCGAGCATCGGCATGATGGGGTGCATCAGCCGAGCCACCGCCTCGAAGCAGGTCACCAGCGTCGCCTGCGCTGCCGCGCGGGGGGCCCCACCGCCATAGATCGCGGCCTTGGAGAACTCCAGGTACCAGT
Organism: Myxococcota bacterium; assembly: GCA_036012755.1. Lineage (GTDB taxonomy): Bacteria > Myxococcota_A > UBA796 > UBA796 > CAJQPC01 > JAAESX01. The sequence continues at coordinate 40,912 of DASCPX010000009.1, forward strand.
CGCAGAGCTCGCCCCAGGTGAAGGCCTGGAGCTCCTGGGCCGCCTGGTCGAAGCGATAGTCGTCCAGCGCAGCGCGGATGCGGGCCGTCGCCTGCCCCAGCCGGGCCAGGATCCAGCGGTCGTAGGTGCCGGGCTGGACCACCGCGGCGGGGTCGTAGCCGTCCAGGTTCATGTGGAGGTAGCGGAAGGCCTGCCAGAGCTTGTTGACGAAGCGGCTGGAGACCTCGACGAGCTGGTCCCCCCAGTTGATGTCGCCGCCCTGGGTGGCGTGGAAGGCCAGGGTGTAGCGGAAGGCGTCGAGGCCGTGCCGCTTGATGGTGTCGAGCGGGTCGATCGTGTTGCCCTTGGTCTTGGACATCTTGTGGCCGTCGGCGTCGCGCACGAGGCCGTGGATGCAGACCTTCTCGAAGGGCACCGCGCCCATGTTGTGGACCCCGGAGAACATCATCCGGGCGACCCAGAAGAAGATGATGTCGAAGCCAGTGACGAGCACGCTCGTCGGGTACCAGCGGCGCAGCTCGGGCGTGTCGTCGGGCCAGCCCATCGTCGAAAACGGCCACAGGGCGGAGGAGAACCACGTGTCGAGCACGTCAGGGTCCTGCTCGATGCTGGAGGAGCCGCAGGCACGGCACTCTGTGGGGTCCTCTTCGCAGACCTGCAGATCGCCGCAGTCCGAGCAGGTCCAGGCGGGGATCTGGTGTCCCCACCACAGCTGCCGGCTGATGCACCAGTCGCGGATCTCGCGCATCCAGGCGAAGTAGGTGTTCTCCCACCCCCTCGGCACGAACTCGGTGTAGCCGCGCTCGACCGCGGCGATGGCCGGAGCCGCCAAGGGCTTCATGCGAACGAACCACTGCTTCGAGAGCATCGGCTCGACAACCGCGTGGCCACGCTGGGAACGGCCCAGCGCCATCGTGTGGGGCTCCGAGCCCCTGTCCAGGCCGAGCTCGGCGATGGCTGCCTTGACCGCGTCCCTGGCCTCGAAGCGCTCCATGCCGCAGAAGCGCCCGCCGTTTTCGTTCACGTAGGCGCGCGTATCGAAGATCGTGATGAACTCGAGGTCGTGGCGCTTGCCCACCTCGTAGTCGTTGAAGTCGTGGGCAGGGGTCACCTTCACCGCCCCGGTCCCGAACTCGGGATCGACGAGGATGGAGTCGGCGATGATCTCGATGTGGCGGTCCACCAGCGGGTTGTGCACCGTCTCGCCGATGAGGTGCTGGTAGCGCTCGTCGTCGGGGTGCACGGCCACGGCGGTGTCGCCGAGCATGGTCTCGGGTCGGGTCGTGGCCACCACGATCTCGCCGCTGCCGTCCGACAGCGGGTATGCGAAGGACCACAGCTCGCCCTTGTGCTCGCTGTCGTACTCGACCTCGAGCTCCGAGAGCACAGTGAGGCCTCCCGGATCCCAGTTGATGAGCCTGGTGTCCCGGTAGATGAGGTCCTCTTCGTAGAGCTTGCAGAAGACCTTGCGCACGGCCCGGGACAGGCCCTCGTCCATCGTGAAGCGCTCGCGACTCCAGTCGCAGGAGACACCGAGCTCGCGCAGCTGGTGGGTGATCCGGCCGCCGCTCTCCGCTTTCCAGGCCCAGGTCCGCTCGAGGAACTTCTCGCGCCCGAGCTCGACGCGATCGATGCCCTCTGCCGCCAGCTGGCGGGTCACGACGAGCTGCGTGGCGATGCCGGCGTGATCGGTGCCCGGAATCCAGAGCGTGTTGTAGCCGTCCATCCGCTTGTACCGGATGAGGATGTCCTGGAGCACGTTGTCCAGGGCGTGGCCCATGTGCAGGATGCCCGTGATGTTGGGCGGCGGGATGACGATGCTGAAGGAGCCCTTCTCGCCGTCCTCTGCGGGGTCCGCGGTGAAGAAGCCGCTGTCCTCCCACCAGGCGTAGTAGCGCTCGGCGGCGGCGTGCGGGTCGTACTTGTCAGGGAGGTCGTTCGACATGGCAGGCCCCGCTAACTCGGACGAAGTCTAGCCGCGCTTGGCCAGCTCTTCCTTGACCGCCTTCTCGACCGCCTGGGCCACGATCTCCCGGAACTCCGGAGAGGAGACCAGGGCATTGCGGAGCACACCCTCGACCACCTCTGGGAGGACCTCCAGGATCGCGCGCTCGAGCGCCGGACCGACGACCTCCGGGTCGACCGAGACGGGCTCCGGCTGGCGGAAGTCCCGGGGAAGGAAGGTGGCCAGCCGCTCCTCGGAGACCGGGACGTTGTGCCTCGGCCCGACGAGGGGCCCGTCATAGCTCGGGACCGCGTCTGGGAGCTCTGACAGGTCGGGGGAGGTGATCTCGGGCAGTCCGAAGCCGACGAGCCCGATGGCCTCTTCGACCTTGGACCGGAGCGAGCGGGCGGTGAAGGGCACCGAGATCTTCCCGTCCACCCCGCACTCCGTCGCCCGGACCTCGTCGTACACGTCGAAGCCGCCAGCGAGCAGGTAGACCAGGGCCGCCGGGTAGCGCTCGCGCATCGCCCGGGCGAGGTCGTAGCCAGTCCCGCGTGGGAGACGGACCGCCGAGATGACGAGGTCGACGCTGTGGCCGTTGGAGGCTTCCTCCGCGTCGTCGAGGCCACGCGCACGAAGGCACGGGAAGCCCGTCCCTCGGAAGGCTTCCTCGACCCGACGACAGGTGGCCGGGTTGGGGTCCACCACGAGCACGGTCTTGCGAGTCACGGTGGGGATCCCTACCACCGCAACGGCGGTGGAGTCAAAGTCAGTCTTGAACGACGAGGACGTGCATGCCGCGGGTGACGACCTCGACCTTCTGCCCGTCTTCCATCTCGACCACGTCGGAGTTCTGGAAGCCGACGAAGAGGTTGATGTACTCGACGGGCAGATCGCCGTTGAGCAGACCCCAGACCTCGTCGTCCACGTAGAAGCCGTCCTCGTCAGCGGCGCAGGTGACGGTGCCCCACGGCTCGCCGTCGCGCTCCTGCCGGATCTGGACCCAGGTCTCCTCCCAGCCCTCGGCATCCCAGGACAGCTCGACGGGCTCGCCGAAGCTCAGGTTGCCGTCTTCATCGACGTCGTCGATGTCCTCGTCCACCCAGTCGATCTCCCCCGCAGCCGGCGTGCTGGCCCCGTCGAGTGCGGCGGCCTCTTCGAGCCAGACCCCCCCTTCGAGCAGGTCTTCCGAGCGCTCACAGGAGCGCACGTTCGACAGCACCTCGTGGTGGTAGAAGCCAGCGGCCTTGCGGGCGAGCTCGCCCCCGCCGTCGTCCGTGGACCAGCGGGGCTCGTCACCGCCCAGGCCGGGCAGGTCGGCGCCGCCCGCGCCGGCGTCCTCTGGGAACATGGACAGACCGTAGACGCAGCCGCCGGGCAGCTCGCGCTCCTGCAGCCCGTCGGGTGCGTACTCCAGCGCGACGTCGAAGCTGAAGACGCCCTCGTAGAGGTCCCCGGTCTCGTTGTCCCCGCACTCCCAGGTGTAGACGTCACTGGTCAGGCGAGCGTCGGCCTCGGGCCCCTTTCCAAGGTCGAGAGTGCCACTGCAGCCCTTGCAGCCGGTCAGGATCATCATCAGTCCAAGCATCGAAGAAACCTCAGAAGCGACAGAGATCATACCCAGGGCACGGTCGCCTGTCTGTCAATCCGAGGCTACGTTCGTCTGCTCGGAGGCGTGACACCGTGCTGTGGCTCTTTGCCTGCGTCGAAACCGGCCCAGCGCCGATGAACGACCTGTCAGCAGGGTTCTTCGACGCTCCCTGGCCCTCCGACCTCCGGAGGACGGCGTCAGGGGGCCTGGATCTCACCGGCTTCCCGAGTCGCGACGAGCAGCCGCTGGTCTCGCTCTACTGCGACGAGGGAGAGACGGGCATCGACGGCGCGGGGACGACGGCGCCCATCACCTTCCGCTTCGACGGCGAGCTGGCGACCGGTGACCTCCCCAAGCCCCTCGGAACGCTGTACCCCTCCAGCGCGCTGTTCTTGATCGACGTCGATCCGGACTCTCCCCACTTCGGCACGCGCGTCCCCGTCGAGTGGGACTACCAGGAAGACGAGACCACCTTCCAGCCCACCAACCTCCTGACCCTGGCGCCGCTGTCGGGGATCCCACTTCGGCCAGGGAACACCTACGCCGCAGGGGTCACGACCAAGGTCGCCGCACGCGACGGTGACTTCTGGGAGGTCTTCACCGTCGATCACCCGGACCACGCCCTCTACGCAGACCTCCAGGCCGCGCTGTTCGAGGACGGAACGGCGGTCGAGGACGTGGCCATCGCGACGGTCTTCACCACCCAGGACCCGGTCGACGAGACAGCGCTGATCGCCAGCTGGATCCAGGAGAACCTCGGCGTCCAGGATCTCTCCCAGGAGCTCACGCTCACTCACGCGGCCCGGACCTACACGCACTACGAGGGCACCCTCTGGCTGCCGATCTGGCAACACGGGGAGCGGCCCTACGCCAGCGAGGGGGGCCAGTTCGTGATCGAGGACGGCGAGCCCGTCATCTACGCCTGGGAGCGGATCGCCATCTCCTGGACCGTCCCGGCTGACCGGGAGATGCCCGCGGAGGGCTGGCCGGTCGTCATCTACGCCCACGGCACCGGCGGGGACTGGACGACCTGCTGCAACGACTACAGCAAGTACGCCCAGGCCTCCAGGGCCGGAGAGGCCGGCCTGGCCATGCTGGGCTTCTCCCAGCCCCTGCACGGTGACCGCAAGACCGCGGACACCAGCGAGGAGTTCCACACCTTCAACTACTTCAACCCGGACTCGGCGCGCTCCAACTTCCGCCAGGGCGCCCTGGACATCGTCTACCTGGCGCATGTCGTCAGCGGCCGCTCCCACACCTTCGGGCTCGAGGGCGAGGAGCACGTCACGAACCCCGAGATGACCCTCTTCATGGGCCACAGCCAGGGGGGCATCACGGGGGCCATCGCCCTCCCCTTCCTTGGCGACGACATCCGGGGTGCAGTGCTCAGCGGAGCCGGCGGGGGCCTGTCCCTGTCAATGGTCTACAGGAAGGAGGGCGGCTTCGACATCGAGTCGCTCATCACCGAGGTCCTGGACTTCAGCTCCGACGAGGAGCTCGATCCCCTCCATCCCGTGGCGGGCCTGCTCCAGACGCTGGCGGAGAGCACCGACTCGGCCAACTACGCGCAGTACTGGTTCCAGCGCCGCTCCTGGTTCACCGGGCCCCCGGTGCCCGTGCTGATGTTCGAGGGCATGCTGGACCTCCACACACCGCCCATCACCAGCGAGGCGCTGGCCGCGGCCGGGGGCGTCCCGATCATCGAGCCCAGCGTGAGCGTGAACGACGCCAACCGCGTCCAGGGCATCGGCACCATCGTGACGCCGACCTCCTACAACGTCGAGACGCGCCTGGACGGCTGGACCACCGCGGGGCTCGCGCAGTACGACGACCAGGACCACTTCGCGATCCACAACCTCGGCGCGGCCCAGCGGCTCTACCGGGACTTCCTGAAGAGCGTCGTGGAAGGGGACCCGGCGATCGGGGTGCTGCGATGAAGAACCTCCTGCTCGGCGTGAGCGGCGGCATCGCGGTCTACAAGGCCTGCGAGCTGACCTCGCTGGCCACGAAGGCTGGCTGGGACGTGCGGGTCGTGATGAGTGACAACGCCACCCGCTTCGTGGGGCCTGTGACCTTCGCGGGTCTGACGGGCAACCCCGTCCTCACCTCCACCTTCGACGACGCGATGGCCCACATCGACTGGCCGAAGTGGGCGACGGTCGCCTGCGTGGCGCCAGCCACCGCGAACAGCCTCGCCAAGCTCGCAAGCGGCATCGCGGACGACGTTCTGTCGACCACCCTGTTGGCACTTCGGCGAGGCACGCCCTGCGTCCTCGGGCCGGCGATGAACACCGAGATGTGGTGCAACCCCGCGGTCCAGCGAAACGTCGCGTGGCTCGCCGAGCAGGAGCGCTACACCATCGTGGACCCGGTCGAAAAGCGCCTGGCTTGCGGAGACGTCGGCGTCGGTGGGCTGGCCTCGCCAGGGGACCTGCTGGCTGCGATCGAGGGCGCGAGGGGTTAGCTTGGGCCTGATGCGAGAGAACTCGAGCACCTGCATGTGTCCCGGCGCGACTCGACCGCGCTGCACTCGCTAGTCTCAACGCAATCCAATCCGGGCTTCCGGCCCACCGAGTTCGACGATGAACGCAAGTGCCCCCTGGCACGGCGAGGACGGGCTCCTCGGCCGTGTCGGAAACACCCCGCTGGTACGACTGGAGAGCTTCGAGCTGCCAGACGGCGTCGAGCTCTACGCCAAGTGCGAGTGGTTCAACCCCGGCGGCTCGGTGAAGGACCGCGCGGCCGCCTCCATCATCCTCGAGGCCGAGCGCTCCGGCCGGCTGCGGCCCGGCATGCGGCTGTTGGATGCCTCCTCCGGCAACACCGGCATCGCCTATGCCTGGATCGGAGCCAGGAGGGGCTATCCCCTCACCCTGTGCCTGCCGGCCAACGCCAACGCCGAGCGCCAGCGCACGCTCAGGGCCTACGGAGTGGAGCTCGAGCTGACCTCGCCCCTGGAGGGCTCCGACGGCGCCATCCTCAGAGCCCGCGAACTGGCCGACGACGAGCGCTTCTTCTACTGCTCCCAGTACGACAACGACGCAAACTGGCGAGCGCACCAGAGCTCGACGGGCCCCGAGATCTGGCGCGACACGCGCGGCCGGGTCACCCACTGGGTGGCGACCCTCGGCACGACCGGGACCTTCATGGGGACCTCGCGCTTCCTGCGACCGCACGGGGTCGCCTGCATCGGAGTGCAGCCCGACTCGCCCTTTCACGGGCTGGAGGGGCTCAAGCACCTGGAGACGGCGATCGTGCCCGGAATCTGGAACCCGGAGGGGCTGCTCGACGACACCCTCTGGGCCCCGACCGAGCGCTGCTACGAGCTGGTCCGACAGCTCGCGGCAGAGGAGGGCCTGCTCGTCGGCATCTCCAGCGGAGCCGCGGTCTGGGCGGCCCTGCAGGTGGCCAGGGGCCTGGAGAACGGCGTCGTCGTCACCCTCCTGCCGGACGGGGGCGACCGCTACCTCTCCGAGCCCCACGTCTGGGGGGAAGATGAAGATTGAGCGAGCCGAGCTCGACAAACTCTGGGCCCACGCGCGGCAGGGCTACCCCCACGAGGTGGTGGGCATCCTCGCCGGTGAGCGGGAGACCGGGCACGTCAGGCGCGTCCAGCCCCTGGTGAACGAGCGCGCCGATGCCGCCCACAACCGCTACCGCGTCAGCGGCCTGCTGCTGATGAGAGCCGAGCGCAGCCTGGAGGCAGAGGGCCTCCAGATCGTCGGCTACTACCACAGCCACCCGGATCATCCCGCGCGCTACTCCGAGACCGATCGGGACAACGCGCTGCCCAACACGAGCTACCTGATCACCGCCGTGAAAGGCGGGGAGATAGCAGACACCCTCAGCTGGCGCCTGGAGGAGGACCGCTCCTCCATGGTCGCCGAAGACATCGAGATCCTGCCCTAGGGCCCGGAGACAACGACCATGGCCACCATCCACATCCCCACCCCGCTCCGCCCCTACACCGACGGCAACGCCTCGGTCGATGTCGGCGGCAGCACCGTCGGCGAGGCCCTCGCGGCGCTGACGAGGACCCATCCTCGGCTGACGAAGCACCTTCGAGGTGACAACGGCAAGCTGCGCAGCTTCGTCAACGTCTACCTCGGCGACGAGGACATCCGCTTCCTCGACAAGGAGGCGACCCCCCTGGGAGAGGGGGACGAGCTGACCATCGTCCCGTCGATCGCCGGGGGTGTACGGTGACCCTGCCCCTGCTCGAAGCGCCGGAGATCGCAAGGTATTCGCGCCATCTCATCCTCGACGAGGTCGGCATGGAGGGCCAGCGCCGGCTGAAGGGCAGCTCCGTGCTCTGTGTGGGCACCGGCGGCTTGGGCTCGCCGCTGTTGATGTACCTGGCGGCGGCTGGAGTCGGCCGCATCGGCATCGTCGACTTCGACGTCGTCGACGAGTCCAACCTCCAGCGACAGATCATCCACGGCACCTCGAGCCTGGGGCGACCCAAGGTGCAGTCCGCCGTCGAGCGCTTGGGAGACATCAACCCCTTCGTCCGCCTCGACGTCTACGAAGAGGCCCTGACCTCCGACAACGCGCTGGCCATCCTGGAGCCCTACGACGTCGTCGTCGACGGCACCGACAACTTCCCCACGCGCTACCTCGTCAACGACGCCTGCGTGATCCTCGGCAAGCCGAACGTCTACGGCTCGATTTTCAAGTTCGAGGGCCAGGCGAGCGTCTTCAACTACCAGGGCGGGCCGAACTACCGCGACCTGTACCCGGAGCCCCCGCCTCCAGGGCTGGTGCCGTCGTGCGCGGAGGGAGGCGTGCTGGGGATCCTCCCTGGCGTCATCGGCTGCATCCAGGCGACCGAGACGATCAAGATCCTGCTCGGTCGAGGGAACACCCTCTCCGGTCGGCTCATGCTCTACAACGCCCTGGACATGAGCTTCCGCGAGCTCAAGCTGCGCCGCGACCCGGACGCCCCGGCGATCACCGAGCTCATCGATTACGTGCAGTTCTGCGGCGTGCCTCACAACGACCACGAGACGGTCGGCTCGGTGGGCGAGGGCTTCGGCCGCATCAGCGTGGCCGAGGCGAAGGCCCGCCTCGACTCGGGGTGGGCGCCCTATGTCCTGGACGTGCGCCGTCCCAACGAGGCGGACATCGTGGCCTTCGACTTCTCCGACCGCCTCCAGCCCCACGGGATGGTGCTCGACATCGCCGAGGAGCTCCCGCGAGATCGGGACATCCTCGTGCACTGCAAGATGGGAGCGCGCTCCGCCACTGCCTGCTCGATGCTCGCCGGCGCCGGCTTCGAGCGGCTCTACAACCTCGAGGGCGGCATCGTCGGCTGGGCAAGGGAGATCGACTCCTCGCTGCCGGTGTATTGACCCTCGCGCTCGCCGCCCTGTTCATCGCCTTCGCGCAGGTCGTGCGAGGCGTCACGGGCTTCGGGTCGGCGCTGGTCGGCGTCCCGCTGTTGGCTGCTCTCTACGGGCCGCGCACCGCCATCTTCGTGATGGCAGCCACGGACCTCGTCGGCAGCGGGCCCCTCATCTGGGACGTGCGCCGCCAGCTCAGGGTGCTGGTTCTCGCGGCGCTGCTGCCCGGATCGATCCTCGGCCAGCACGTCGGCACCGAGCTGCTGCTGATCCTCGACGAGGCCGTCGTGAAGGCAGTGCTTGCCACGGTCGTCGCCATCTTCGCGGTCCGCATGGTGTGGAGACCGGTGCGCACCGGCCGCGGCGAGCTCCTCGACCTGCCCGAGAACAAAGGCACCGTGCTCGGAGTCGGGGCCATCGCCGGAGCCATCGGCGGGGTCATCTCCGGACTCGTCGGAGCCGGAGGCCCACCCGTCGTGATCTGGGCCAGGCACTTCTTCGCCCCGCCGCTGTTCCGGTCCCAGCTCATCTGGATCTTCTTCTTCACGGGCGCCACGCTGACCGGGATGCTCTGGTTCAAGGGCGCCGTCGACGAAGGCACGCCGCTGTTGGCCACGCTCCTGGTGGTCCCGATGCTCATCGGAAACCGCCTCGGCGCCTGGCTCGCGCCGAAGATCCCGCCTGCGGCCTTCGGGCGCCTGGTAGGGCTCATCCTCCTGGGGACTGCGGGCCTGATGGTCAGCGGCTGAGCACCACCATGGCCTCGACGTGGTGGGTGCCGGGGAACATGTCGAAGCCGACGGCGCGGGTGACGCGGTAGCCGGCCTTCAGCGCGACGCTTGCATCTCGTTGCAGGCTGCGCGGGTTGCAGCTGACATAGACGATGCCCTTCGGGCGGGTCGGCAAGAGCTGGTCGAGCACACGGGGGGCTCCCCCCCGCGGCGGATCGAGCAAGGCCACGTCGAAGGCAGCGTCTCCGGCGCGGAACGAGCTGGCGTCGGCGGTGCGGGCGTCGATGTCCAAGCCGTGCCGCTTCGCCGTGTCCCTAGCGTCCCGCATGGCGGAGCCGGCGACCTCGATGAGGGTGACGGGCTGGACATCGGCGAAGCAGAGGCTGAGGTTGCCGATGCCGGCGTAGAGATCGAGGACGCGGCTCGGCGAGAGCCCCAGCACGGCGTCTCGGACCTCTTCGACGAGGACAGCGTTCACCTCGAGGTTGACCTGGTAGAAGCTGCCCGGGCTCACCCGCAGGCGGAGGCCTTGGACCTCGAGCCAGAGCTGGGGATCCCCGACCACCGCCTTGCCCCGACAAGCCGCCGGATAGCCGAGGTCGGCCAGGCGCTGCCGTGGTCCGATGCCGTTGAGCACGACCTTCGAGCCGTCGCTGCGGATCTCGAGGCGCTCGACGGTGCCGAGGTCCCGCTGCGCCAGCTCCCGGAGCGCTGCGTCGACCTCTTCGCGCGCCAGGGGTTCGTGCTCGATGGCGCGAAACGTGCGGCTGCGCCGCTCCATCACCCCGACTCGCCCGCCGACCACGTTCAGGTCGATGCGCGCCCGGTAGCCCGTCTGGCGGGGTGAGCTCACCCACCGATCGAGGCGCCGACCCAAAAGTTCGCTCAACATCGGGTAGCTTCATGCCATAGACGGGACACGGGACCGAATGATCACTTTTCGAAAGTCGCAGGGCCTGCTCGTCGTGAGCATGGCCGAAGGAGCCGTGGTCGGCAAGCTGGACGACTTCCAGTTCGACCTCGAGGACCGCACGATCTACGGCTACCGCATCAAGGGCTCGGGCATGTTCTCGAAGACCGGCGGCATCGTGGCCGAGAAGCTGGTGAAGGTCGGGCGACACGTGGTCTTCATCTCCTCCGAGGCTGACGTGGAGTGGACCACCGCTGCCCGCCACGCCGAAGAGGGCCGCGCGTGGGCCAGCCAGTACACGGGCACCCGCGTGATGAGCCGACGCGGCACGATGATGGGCGAGGTGGACGACTTCGTCTTCGATCCCGAGGAGGACAAGGTCCTGGCGCTCTACCTGGACCACAACCGCGTGGTCGAGATCGGCGACGCGGTGACGACAGGGCCAGCGGCCTGCATCCTGGACGCCTCGGCGGTGCGCGAGGTCCCGGGAGAGAGCCACGAGCCCAAGTCATGGTGGTCGAGGCTCACAGAGAGCGACGACGACTGAAGGGTCGCGTGTCAGCTGTAGTTGTCGTCGGCCCAGTCGGCCGACGGGGGGCCCGGCAACTCGCTCTCGGTGAAACAGCACGCCTGCGTGCAATCTGGACGAGGCTGACGCGCAGGGTCCCCGAGACTGATCAGCGCTCAAGGACCGTCCTGCGGTCCTTGGAGACCGAACAGCGCGCCTGATCAGCGCTCAAGGACCGTCCTGCGGTCCTTGGAGGCCGAACAGGACGTCATCGTCATCGTCATCGTCATCGTCATCCATCAGGACGTCACCGCCCACCCCTAGGGAGCCACCAGCTGGAGCTCCAGCGAGTCTGCGCTCGAACGAGGCTCGCCCAGGGCTCGGGCGACGCAGGCCATGTCATCGGCGGTCAGGCCATCGACGAAGCCCTGGAAGCGCACGAGGCGCGCTTCGCTGGTCTTGTCGTAGAGCACCTCGACCGGGATCGGCGGCAGGCTCGGGTGGAGTGAGCAGCCAGCCAGCGCCCCGGTCGCCGAGGCAAGGGCGTCAGGGGGCCAGTCCGCGCCGCGGATCTCCAGCGGGCGGGGGTCCGTGACCACCGGGTCGGAGACGTCGTGGGCGTGGAGCGGGTCGTGGACGATCTGCCAGCCAACGTACGGCGGCTCGTGGGATGACCAGGTGAGCACCTCGCCATCGGTGAGCGTGTAGCCGCTCCTCCACTCCAGGCCTGCGGTGCGCATCCAGGTGCGCTCGCCGCCTTCGATGGCTTCGTCGTGCCGGCGGAGCGCCCGGTGGACGACGCCGGCCTGCTCGCAGAGGAGGACCTCGTCGAGCCATCCGCAGCGCTCCAGCACGCCGAAGGGCCAGTCCTTGTCCTCGACGATGCCAGCAGGCAAGGGCCCGCCGAAGTGATCGGGGGCCCACCATGGTCCGTCAGCGGCGAGCAGAAGCAGTAGCATCTACCTGAGCGTACGCGACACACCGCGGCGCCATTCGAGATAGAGAGGCCGCCGTGAGGGCGCCGAGCCAGCGAGTCCAGAGCGTGCTTCGGTGCGCGGCGATGGGGGCGGCCTTCGGGCTCGTCACCCTCGGTGCAGAAGAGGTGCTCCACTGGCTCCTGCGCCACCCCAACCTGCGCGCAGGCGAGATCCTCCAGATCCTGCCCTTCTACGTGTTCCTGGCCTCCATCGCCGGGGCCTTGGTGGGTGCCGCTGGCCTCCGGGGAGTCGCGGCCGCGCTCTGGGTCTGGTCAGCGTGGCTCGGCATGCTCTTCGCTGGCGGTGCCTACGCCGCCTTCGGCATCGCAGGCTTGCCCATGGTGGTCTTCGGGATCCTCGCCGCGGTCGTGGTGGTGCTGTTCTTGACCCGCTCCCGCGACGAGCTCCGCTGGGGTGCCCTCGCCGGCGGCTTCGCATGGAGCGTCGGCGTCCTGGTGCTGAACAACAGCGGCCTGGGCACGACCTTCTCTGCCAGGCGGCTCCTCGTCAACATCGGCCTGGCGGTCATCGGCGTCGCGATGACCCTGGGCATCGGAAAGGGCCTGGAGCGCTTCGATCGCGAGCCGCGGCCAGGCGTAATGGCGTTCTTGCTGGCTGTCCTGCTCTGGGTGGTGCGCGCCCTGTTGCCGAACCCCACCGCCATCGATCTGCCCGGTCAGGCGACCAAGGGTCACGAGGGGCCTGCCGTCCTCGTCGTGCTCGTGGACGGGCTGCGCGCGGACCACGTCGGCTACTTCGGCTACCCCGGCGAGACCACGCCCTTCCTCGACAAGCTGGCCTCGAAGAGCATCAGCTACGAACACGCCTACGCCAGCGCTCCGTGGTCACTGCCTGCCGCCGCGACGGTGTTCACCGGCCTGTACCCCTCTGCCCATGGCGCCGGAGAGAACCCGAACGGGGGCTTCGCACCACTCTCCGCCGACAAGCGCACCGTCGGCGAGTACTACCACGACGCCGGGTACGTGACCGCGCTGGTCGTCACCCGCCCCGAGTACCGCCAAGGCAGCGGCCTGGGGCAGGGCTTCGACTACCACCGCAGCGTCTCCGGACTCGCCCACGAGCCGGCCCTGCTGGCCACGCTCGACGCCGTGGGTGTCCCGATCCTCGGCGTGCGGGCCCACCCGGGCGCGGACCTCGTCACCGACAAGGCCGTCGAGTTCATCGGATCGCGACAAGGCCCGGGCTGGTTGCTGGTCGTGCAGTACAGCGATCTGCTCGGTGACCGCACCGCTCCGGACGAGTACCTCCGCGAGGGCGGTGATCCCCTCGCCGAGGCCTATGACGCCGAGCTCCGCTTCCTGGACCGCCACCTCAAGAGGCTGGTGAGGAACACCCCCGATGATGCATGGATCGTACTGGTGGGGACCTACGGGGTGCACCTCGGCGAGCGGGACGCCGTCGAGTCGCCAGAGGTCGGCAACGACCTCTTCCAGGAGAACCTGCGGGTCCCGCTCCTGGTCTTCAAGCCGCGCAACCTCAAGCCGGTCACCGTCGTGCGCAACGTGCGGACGGCCGATGTTCTGCCGTCCCTGGTCGAGGTCATCGGGGGTTCCCTCCGCATCCGAACCGACGGCGATGTGCTCGACGAGGTCTTCGGCTTCGACCTTCCCCTGCAGGAGCGCCCGGCGATCTCCAGCGCGGTCATCGGCGAGCCCGACACGATCGCGGTCCGCTCCGAGCAGTACAAGCTCATCTGGCGCGACGGCACCATCGAGCTCTACGACATCGCCCTCGATCCCGGGGAGCAAGACGACCTCGCCGACGAGCAGCCCGAGCTCGCAGAGCGCATCTCCTGGGCCCTGCCAGGGATCGAGCGCCCGGTGGCCGACGACGATCTCGACGGCGTGCGCGAACACTTCGAGGACCGCTTCAACCCCGAGGTCGTGCCCGAACGCGGCGACACGGGGGCCGTCGAGCCCGAGTAGGTTCTGTCCATGTGGTGGCAACTCGCCTGCAGCCAACCAGAACCCCCGCCCCCCGCTCTGGTCCCCGAGCAGGTCTGGGTGGAGTTCGATGACGAGGGCACGCGCTTTGTCGCCCACTGCCGCTCTGACCCGACCATCGACGCGGAGCCCGAGTGGCTCGTCGACGGCGCCCCGGGCACACCGGACGAGCTGGAGTGCCGCACCGCGGTGGCCTGCTCCCTGGGCGGGCGGCTGTCCGAGGCCTATCGCCCGGACGAGCAGTTCGACGCAGTCCTTCGCGCGAGGGCAATCGAAGACGCGTTGCTCTGCGAGGTCACCTGCGGGACCCACGCCGACGCGGCCTTCGACATCGGCTGGGACGGACGCCCCGGAGCGCTGTTGTGGCCCCAGGCACGGGCTGAGCAGAACACCTGCCAGGCCGAGGGGCCCGTGACGGTGGAGATCGTCGTCGAGGCAGGCCCCGCCTCGGCGATCGAAGAGATCGAGCTCCACGGACCAGGGGGCGACTTCGGCTTCGCGCTCGGGCACGGCGACGTGGACGGGGACGGAGCGCGCGACCTCGCCATCGGCGCTCCGAAGGCTGGCGAGATGACCTACGCGGGACAGCTCTTCGTCCTCTCGGGGCTGGAGCTGGGCGTCCCGACGGTCGAGGTCACGGAGCCTGTGTTCGAGGGAGGCGCCGTGGCCGCCTACGTCGGCTGGAGCGTCGCCGCTTCGGACCTCGACGATGACGGCCTCGACGAGCTGCTCGTCGGCGCGCCCGGGAGCGGGGAGCTCGCACACCGGGGAGGCGCCGCCCACCTGCTCTCCGGCGGCGAGGTGAGCGAGAGCTGGTACGGACCGGTCACCTACGGCTGGGGGGCCGTAGACGTCGCGGCCACCAGCGAGGTGCTCATCGCCGGCGCCTACGGGGTCGAGGACAACGCCGGCGCCGCGTACTCGCTGCTGTCGTCCGGACTCGACGAGGCCTTCGTGAACGGCGATGTCGCCACCGGGTACCTGGGCCTGGCGGTGGCCTTCGCCGGGGACACCGACGGCGACGGCCTCGACGAGTGGGCTGCCGGCGCCCCCGGGGCGGACGCCGTCGCCCTCGTCGAAGAAGAGGACATCGACTGGCTCTTCGGACCGGCCGGGAGCTACTTCGGGTGGGACGTCGCTGGGGTAGGTGACTTCGACGGGGACGGCCTCGACGACGTCCTGGTAGCCGCTCCGCTCGCGGACCAGGCCTGGGTCGGAGACCGCTCGATCGACATCGACGCCCGCAGCGTGGCCGGGCACGGCGACCAGGACGGAGACGGCCACACCGAGCTGCTCCTCGGCGAGCCGGGCCAGGGCACGGTCTGGATGGTCCACGACGACGGCACGCTGGTGTCGCTGCAGAAGGGTGAGAACTTCGGGTGGTCGGTGCTCAGCGTGCCGGATCTCGACGGCGACGGCCTCGACGAGATCCTCGTCGGCGCGCTGGATGACGACGACGGGCCCCAGCCCTCGATCCTGTGGATGTCACCGCAGGACTGAGCCCAGCTCGACGCCCTCCTCTGGCACCTCTGCCTCCAGGTCCTCGAAGTGGCGCCACCCATCGGGGGTCTCCTGCACGAGCTCGAAGCGGTGAGTGCCCGGGTGGATGCCGTCGATGGTGAAGGTGCCGTCCAGGTTCGTGAGCACCTCGAGGGGGCCGAAGTCGTCCATGCGGAAGCCCCGGATGCGTACGCCGATGAGCGGCTCGCCATCCTCTTCGACGAGGCGCCCGGACACGCGGACACCAGCCGGCTCGAAGGGCGGCACGAGGGAGAGCTGCTGGCTCCCCTCCAGCGCGAAGTCGTGCCTCTCCAGCCCGGCGCTGGAGGAACGCCAGAGCACGTAGTCCCCGGCGGGCAGGAGGGTGATCTCGGCCTCGGCGAGAGTGGACCCCTGGGCCAGGCGGCGGACCTGACCCTCCCCGTCCTCCAGGCGCAGGGTCATCGCCGACGCGGCGACGTGCACGCTGGCGTTGGTGAAGAGCACGATCATCAGCCGCTCGTCGGCCGGCACGAGGGCCTCTACGCGCTTGCGGCCCCAGCGCGCGCGCACGGTGACGTCCTCGCCTTCGGGCCGGATCACCCAGGTGGTCCCTGCCTGATCGGCCAGCCGCACCTGGCCAGCTACGTCGACCTCGACCGCTCCATCGACAGGGTCGCCCCCTTGTCCGATGGTCCGAACCTCGAGGGCGTCGCGGTGGCCCTGAGGCAACAGCCGGAGCCGCGCCGGCCCCCCATCGACCTCGACGGAGCGACTGAGCGAGTCGCTGGTCTCGGCGTAGAGCGTGACGGACTCCCCCTCGGCCAGCTGCACCGGGAGCGCGAAGGCGCCTCGAGCGTCAGTCTCGACAGGGAGCGCGAGGTAGTGCTCCGTGTAGACAAGGGCCCCGGCGACAGGGCGACCCAGGCGCGTGCGGACGACCCCGGTGACGACGTCGCCAGGCTCCAGCGCGATGGTCGTCTCCTGCTGTAGCCCCCCCTCGACGCGGACCGAGACCGAGCCTCCGCCGTCGACGTTGGCCGCCTGCAGCTCGTAGATCGCTGGTGGCAAGCCCGCGAAGGCGACCTCGCCAGCCTCGTCGGCCTCGGCGACACGGATCGACTCGAGGCTGGCGGAGGTGTCGTAGAGGTGGACCCTCAGGGGCCCGGAGGCGCCCTCGACTCGTACCAGGAGCTCACCGGGCTCGCTCGATGGGGTGGGAGCCGGCGGCAGCCCGACGAGCCAGGCCAGCGTGGCCGCGGCGTCGGTCGGCTCCGGGTCGAGATCGAAGACAAGGCGGCCTCCGATGACCAGCCTTCCCCCCTCGATGGACATCGGGCTCAGGGGCAGTCCACCGCGGACCGTGGCCACCTGGCTGTCGCCTCGGGTGACGCGCAGGACACCCCGCTCGAGCTCCGCCGTGTAGCCGCCGCCCTGCGCTGTGTAGCTCTCCTGCTGGCGGCTGCTCTCGAAGCCCTGCACGCGCTCGCGGTCCACCTCTCCGAGCAGAGCTCCGTCCGCGGGATCGAAGAGCTTCGCGGTCGGATCTCCCGAGGGCGAAACGAGCAGGCCGCCACCATCGACGAAGCGCATCGGGCCGACGAAGACCGGCTCGTCGGTGGCCGCGAGACGCCTGAAGGGAAGGGTCCAGCCATAGTCGGCGAGGACCGAGCAGGCCTGCTCATCGGTCTCACAGCGCGCCGACAGCGCCGCGGCTTCCCAGGCGGCGGGACCGGCCTCTCCCCAGTGACCGACGCAGCCGTCGAGGTCACCGAGTTCGCAGGCCTCTTCGAAGTACTCGATGCCGAGGCAGGCCTCTGCGTCGCCCTCCCGACATGCCATGCGGTCAGTCTGCCAGGCGACGTCCTGAGCGCCTAGGGCCGCCGCGATCCAGATCACGTGAACACGGAGAGATCGAGCTCGGCGAAGACTCCGTCGAAGACACCGTCCGTGAGGCGGCTCTCCTCGAGGATGGTCTTCTGGGCGGGATCGGGCTCCAGCCCGGCGGAGAGGTCCTGAGCGAGATCGCAGAGCCGGTCGAAGCGGGCAGCATGGCCGCAGAAACGCTTCCAACCGTAGTCCGGTGCGCCGCCGGTGGTCACGACGAAGGGCCAATCGCTGGACTGCATCAAGAGGAGCTCGCGAGCCGCCTGGGCCAGGGTCTCGCGAGCGCTGGCCGAGCTGGCGTCGGGGACCAGCATCGCGAGTCGCTCCTCCGCGCGGTGGAGGACCTCCCAGGCCCACTTCGTCTGGTCGTTGAGCCACACGCGGTGGTCGCCGCCCTCGCCCCAGCTCCCCTCTGGCAGGCTCACGACCTTGTCCGGGGCGTCCAGCTCAGAGGCGAGCGCGACCTCGACGTCCGGGTCGGCGTCCAGCGTCAGGAGCACGTCGCGGAGCCAGAGGGGTCCCTCGTGCCACCAGTGGCCGAAGAGCTCCGCGTCGAAGGGCGCGACGATGACGCCGCTTCGCCCCGTGGCCTCCTCGTGACCCTGGAGCAGCGAGCGCACGAGCATCGAGAAGTGCTGGGCGTGGCTGTATACGGCACCAGCGACCGCCTCCGGCTCGTAGCGCACCTTCTGGTCCAGCTCCGCGCGGGCCGAGGTCACGCGCCAGTAGCGCAGGCCGTCACCACCCTGCTTCTTGTGGAACTCGAGGTAGCGGCCGTCGCCGGGGTAGCCGATGCGCGCCGACCAGACCTGTTCGGACAGCTGCCGGTGGCGGGGGAGCAAGGTGACCTCGCCGACCCGATGGAGCTCACAGGGCGAGCGCCACCCTCGCTCGGGCTCCGAGCCAGCCTGGTCCCAGCCGACGGGAACGACCCCTGCTCCGCGCACGACCCCCGTACTGCGAGCGCCTCGCAGGACACCCTCGTCGATCACGGTCCACTCGACGCCGGCCTCTGCGAGGAGCTCCTCGAGGCCTGCCCGGTTCAGGGCCCCGCTGTCGAGGACCGGGGGCTTCCAGCTGCCGCCAGGGCGGTAGGCACACTCGGGCAACCAGAAGCCCTTGGGCCGCTTGCCGAGGTGCAGCTCCGAGGTCCTCAGGCCGAGCTCTATCTGAGCTCGACACGCGGCGTCCGTTCGCAACAGCGGAAGGTAGGCGTGGGTGGCGGCGCAGCCCATCACCTCGATGTCGCCAGAGGCCCAGAGGGCACCCAGCGCGGCGGGGATGTCCCCGTCCAGAGCGACAAAGCGTGCCCTCTGCTCCTCGAAGCGACGAGCCCAGCGCTCGGCCAGGGCGACCATCTCGGCGTCCCCGGCGAATTGGAGGGCGTCGGCCTCTGCGCGGGCCTGCTTGGCACCGAGCCAGCTGACGAAGCCGTCGGCGAAGTAGCTCTGGGACAGCTGCTCCAGCAGGATCGGCGACACGCCGAGGGTGAATCGACAGCGGCCACCCGCTGCGGAGGCGGCCTCGACGGTCTCGAGCAGCGGCAGCCAGGTCTCTGCGGCGGCCTCGAAGATCCACTCCTCGCCATGCGGCCAGCGGCCGTGATGGAGGACCCAGGGGAGGTGCCCGTGCAGCACCAGGGCGAAGCTACCGGCGGCCATTGGTCTCCACGGCGAGGCTCAGGCGGAACTCCCGCTTCTCCTCGCCCCAGAGCTGGACCGGCCAGCTCAGGATCAAGCACACGCCCTGGTAGCTGGTCTCGAGATCGAGCAGCCCACCACGACGAATCGCCCTCACCGGGTAGTGCCAGAGATCCGCCGCGTGCACCGTCCGCAGCACGACCTTGAGCTCGCGAGAGGGGTCGTGCAGGGCGACCTCCTCGACCTGGTCCACCTTGCTCGCCTCGCCCACGTGGACCTCTTCGCAGCGGTCGATGACCAGCCTGGGCCCCCGCGGGTTCGAGCTGCTGGCGCCCAGGTTGACCTCGACCCCGAAGCGCCCGCTGACCGGCTTCAGGCTCCGATTGACGATGCTGTAGTGGACCTCCAGCGCCGGACGATCCCGCAAGAAGAGGTAGCGCTTGCGGATCTGGACGAGGAACTCCTCGTCGGCTCGGCGAACCCGTCCCTCCCGCGTCAGGAGCACGCTGAACTCGCGCGGCCCCTGGGGCTCTGCGCTGACCACCTGGAAGGCGCCGTTGGCAAAGTCCCCTTCCTCGGGGAAGCTCGACTTCTCCAGGTTCGCGAGCGTCGTGGCCGGCCCGAGGAAGCGGTCGATGAAAGCACCCCGCTCGACGCGGTCGAAGGCGAGGATGCTCGCGAGCTCCTGCATGTAGGCGCCGCGGGAGGCGCCCTCGTCGATGCTGTGCTCGTCGATGCTGTCCTCGTCGCCGCTGACGAAGAGCTCGTAGGCGTCGGTGACCTCTGTGGGCTCCTCCTCTTCGAGCACCAGGGAGGGCAACAGCGAGTAGTCGTGCAGCTCGTGGTGCCAGGGCTCCTCGCGGCGCGAGATGCAGTCCAGGATGTTGCCCGGCATCGTCCAGCTTCCGAGCTCTACCAGGCTGCCGCCCCCGTCCGGATTGATGACGCCTCCGAAGTGCGGCGTGCGGACGAGGACCTCTTCGGTCCCGTCGCAGTCGAAGTCGGCCCGGTAGGCGCGGATCCGGGCGGACTCTCCAAGGGTACGGGAGACCAGCGACTCGGCCTCGCAAAGGTTGCCGTAGGCACCAGCCCTCAGCGCCGGTTCATAGATGCCGCCCCGAGGCCCGGGCCAGTACACGGCCGAGCCCTGAGCCCTGTAGAGCGCCAGGCAGGCGTGCTCCAGGGCTCGCACCCGGGCGGGGTCCGCGTCCTCGCTCTCGGCGAGCCGCACGCGCAGCCGGTCGACCTCCAAGGACGCCGCCATCATTCGCTTGTGGATGCGGTTGCCCTCCTCGTAGCGGACCAGGAGCCCCTCCCAGGAGCCGGCCCGCGTGTATGGCCGACGCCGACCTCCCTCGGCCTGGGTGAGCTCGTCCTCTGAGAGCCCGGTGCAGCCCTCGGCGAGGCGGGCAGGAATCCAGCTGGGCAGGTAGACGCGGCCTTCGCAAGGGCGCTTGTCGAGGAGCTCGGAGGGCAGGCCGAGGCGAAGCCAGTAGAGGCTGTCCTCGATGAGGTCGAAGAAGCCGTGGAGCCAGGTGCTGAAGGCCTTTGCGCCGACCTGGAAGGCCAGCTGCTCGACGCTGGCGACCCAGGCGACGGACTCGATGCCCATGGCGCGACGCCGCTCCAGGATGGACAGCGCCTCTGCAGGCGAGGTGTGACCGATGGCACCAGCGACCTGCGGATCGGTGGGGATGACCGCCAGCTGGGCGCCGCTTCGCTCCGTCACGTACCAACCGGCGAGGCGGCTGGGGCGCACGCCCGCGGCCAGGAAGGCCTCTCCTGGGACGAAGGCGTACCGGATGTCCGCTTCGTGGAAGAGCTCTGGGAGGTGGGGGTCCCAGACCCCCTCGCATAGGTAGGCGCCCCTCGGCCGAGCGCCGCACCTGGACTCGAGGATGCGCGACTGCAGCTCGATCTGGTTGACGGCATCTCGTCTGGGGATCCCCGTGAGGAAGGGGTCGGCCCAGCCGCCGGCGAGCAGCTCGACGCGACCCGCCTCCTGCAGCGAGTTCACGAGCTTCAGCGCTCGCGCCTGTCGCAGCCCCAGCCACCGGAGCAGGTAGCCCGAGAAGTGGAGCGTCATGCGCAGGTTGGTGCGATCCCGGAGCGCCAGCAACAGGGGTGCGAACCATCGGTCGAACGCCATCTTGCGATCCCGCTCGGTGAGACCGACCGGGACGTGCAAGTGCAAAACCGGCAGGAATCGGATCTGGGACATCTGGGCGCGAAGGTGCCGAAAGCAGGGCGAGCCTAGCACACCGCCTCGGGATAGCTTTTGCGCAGCAATGCCCACGCTCGTCGACCAGTTCTGCCCGAACGTGCATGACGCGCCGATCAGCGCGGCGGCCTGCGACCCGGACAGCGGGGTGCGCGTCACGGCGGACGCCAACGGAGTCGTCGCGGTCACGCGGCGCGGAGAGAGCGCCCCGGGCCTGGTCTTCCAGCCCGGAGGCCCGGTCAGCGGCGCGCTCGGGCTGATCCGCGGCGGCACGCTCGTCGCGGTCGGCGACGACAACGGCACCATCGGGGTCTACCGCACCGACAACGGCAAGCCGACCTTCGAGGAGCTGCGGGAGGGTGCCCGCGGCCGTGTTCGCGCCATGCGCGGCTGCGCAATCAGCCCCACCGGCGGCATGCTCGCGAGCATCGCCATCGACGGCCTCATTCGGCTGTGGGACCTCGAGAAGGGCAAGCGCGAGGTCGCCTGGCAGGGCTTCGGCGGCCGAAGCGTCGCCTTCGACGCCCGCGGAGACCGGCTCCTCTGCGTCGATCAGGGCGGACAGCCCCGGCTCATCGACCTCCGCGACCGCGAGGGGCTGCCGATGGACCGGCTCCAGATGCCGGCTCACCACGCCTACTTCACCAGGGACGGGACCCACGTCGTCTGCTCGGGGGCAGCAGGTATCTCCTTGCTCCGCGTCGTCGACGGGGTGCTCCGCACCAGCTTCGCGACCCGCGGGGGGAGCGGGATCTCCAACATCGTGCTGTCCCCCGACGGGCGGCAGGTCGCCGCCGTCACCCAGCGCTCGGTCCACGTCTTTGGCCTTCCGGAGCTCAACCCGGCCGGAAGCACCAAGCACGGCGCGCCCGGGGCCGAGACAGGTGCAGCCTACTGGACCACAGAGGGCGTGGCGGTCGGCGGCTCGGACGGACTGATGCACGACGGCGGGGACAAGGGCGTGCCCCCCGTGGTTGCGGTCGCGGGCTTCGGAACCTGGCGGATCGCCGCCCACACGGACCGCATCGCGGTCTGGAGCGACAACCATCGAGAGAGCTTCTTCCCAGCGAAGGAGAAGCTCGAGCGCATCATCGTGGACCGCGACGGACGGCTGGTGGTCGCCCAGCCCGTGCGCGGCCCGATCACGGTGCACTCCACCCGCGACGGGCGGGTGGTCTTCAACGGAGGTCCCGAGACCTCGGGGGCCGTCGACGTCGCCGTTGGCGGCAGCGTCATCTGTACGCAGCTGCGCTCCGGGGGCGTGCGCTGGTGGGACATCCGGGCGAACCGGGCCTTCGAGCTCAAGTGGCCCCGCGCGATGGCGCTGTCAGGCAGCGGGACCTGGCTCGGGGTCGTCACGCCGAAGGGCGCAGTGCGCATCCTCGAGCCCTCGACCGGCCGTGACGCGGTCCCGCCTCCGATTCCCCTCGCCGACGTGCCGATCGCGCGGGTCGCTTTCGTGAACCGGCGCCCCGACCTCCTCGTGGTCGATCAGGACGGTGTCCTCGGCCACTACGATCTCGCGAAGTCCGCGCGCGGAGGCCGCAGCGGGGAAGGCCGAGACGTGCTCGACTTCAACGTGCAGATCGACCGCCTGTGGGGCATCACCGGTGGTCAATACGCCGCGCTGCGTGTTCCGGAAGGCGACACCTCGACCGTCCTCGTCGTGGACCTCCACGCCTGCGACGTCGTGCACGAGATCACCGAGCTGCACCCCGGTGTGTGGGTGGACCCGGAGACCGGTCACCTCATCGAGCCCGCCCGCAGCGGCGGCCTGCTCGAGCGCGAGATGGACGGCTCGGAGCTCAGGGTGTTGCGGTCGCTGCCCGGGGATCAGTGGATTGCCTTTGGATCTCGCGGCCTTCTCGGCGCATCGGAAGGGGCCGGCGTCGCGATGAGATGAGATATAAGGGAGTCCTTCCAACTCTCCTCCTCAGCTCCCCTCAGCCCGCATGAATCCACAGGTCACACCTGTTCCGCTGCACAAGGCAGCTCAGCGTCGCTATCTCAGCTACGCGCTCTCGGTCATCACCTCCCGCGCGCTGCCGGATGTGCGCGACGGCTTGAAGCCAGTCCAGCGCCGCATCCTCTACGCCATGCTCCACAGCCTGCACCTGCGGCCAGAGGGGCGCTACCGCAAGTCGGCGGCCGTCGTCGGCGACGTCATGGCGAAGTACCACCCCCACGGGGACCAGTCGATCTACGACGCGATGGTCCGCATGGCTCAGCCCTTCTCGCTGCTCCACCCGCTCGTGGACGGCCAGGGCAACTTCGGCAGCCTCGACGGGGACAACGCCGCAGCCATGCGGTACACCGAGTGCAAGCTCCAGCCCATCGCGATGGAGCTCCTCGACGAGCTCGGCAAGCAGACCGTCGAGTACCGCCCGAACTACGACGGTCAACTCTTCGAGCCCGTCGTGCTACCAGCCCGCTTCCCGCAGCTGCTGGTCAACGGGGTCGAAGGCATCGCGGTCGGCATGGCGACCAAGATCCCGCCGCACAACCTGCGAGAGGTCATCGGCGCCGCCGTGCGCCTGATCGACGACCCGACGCTCTCCGTCCCACAGCTCTGTCGCACGCTGAAGGGCCCGGACTTCCCGACAGGCGGACGCATCCTGACCTCTCGCGAAGAGCTCCGCGCCATCTACGAGACCGGCTCCGGCAAGGTCACGATGAGGGGGGAGTACACGACCGAGAAGGTCGGACGGAAGAACTACGTCATCGTCACGTCGATCCCCTACGCCCAGAACAAGGCGACCCTCATAGAGCGCATCGGCATGCTCGTCGCCCAGCGCAAGGTGCCTCAGCTCCTGGACGTCCGCGACGAGTCCACAGAGGACGTGCGCATCGTGCTCGAGCTGCGGCGAGCGTCGGATGTCGGCCCCGCGATGGCCTACCTCTTCAAGCACACGCCGCTGCAGCAGAACTTCCACGTCAACCTCACGGTGCTCGTCCCCACGGACAACCCGGACGTGGCGGCGCCGGCCCGCCTCGATCTGCGCTCGGTGCTCTGGTACTGGCTCAACTTCCGCCAGGAGACGGTCCGACGACGCTTCGACTACGACCTCCGCAAGCTCCAGGAGCGCATCCACGTCCTGGAGGCCTTCGAGACCATCTTCGACTGCCTGGACGAGGCGATCGTCATCATCCGCGGCAGCGCGGGCAAGCGGGACGCGGCGGAGAAGCTGATGGGGCGCTTCGATCTCGACGACGTGCAGGCCGAGGCGATCCTGCAGCTGCGGCTCTACAAGCTGGCCCGTCTCGAGATCCTGCTCATCCGCGAGGAGCTGGAAGAGAAGCGCAAGGAGGCAGCGCGCATCTCGGCGATCCTCGAGTCCGAGGACGAGCTCTGGCGGGTCGTGAAGGAGGAACTCCAAGAGGTCGCGAAGGCCTACGGCCGGCGGCGCCGCACGACCATCGGCGAGCTGGAGACGCTGGAGACCTACGACGAGGACGCCTACATCGTCGCAGAGGACGCGGTCGTCATCGTCACGCGCGAGGGCTGGTTCAAGCGCCAGGGCCGCGTCACCGGCCTCGACCGGGTCCGCACAAAAGACGGCGACAGCATCGGCTGGGCGCTCAAGGCGAGCACGCGCTCCACGGTCAGCTTCCTCACCGACCGGGGGATCGCCTACACGATGCGCGTCGACGACGTGCCCGCCACCACCGGCTACGGCGAGCCGGTCCAGGCCCACTTCAAGTTCGCTCCGGGCGAGCGCCTCGTCGGCGTGGTCGGCTTCGATGCACGGATCCGCCCCAAGGCTCCGACCGGCACGATCGAGCTCTTCGACGACGAGGTCCCACCGCCCCACATCGTCGCCGTGAGCCGCCAGGGCCGGGGTGTCCGCGTAGCCCTGTCCACCTTCGAGGAGCCCTCGAAGAAGGGAGGCCGCAAGTTCATGAAGGTCGGCAAGACCAACGACAGCGTCGTCGCCGCCTGGGCCTCTGACGGCTCCGAGCACGTCAGCATCGCCACGACGAAGGGGCGGATGCTGGTCTACCCGGCGGCCGAGGTCAACACCGTGAGGGCCGCCGGCAAGGGGGTCCTGGCCATCAAGCTGAACACCGGCGACAGCGTGCTCGCCTTCGAGCTCACGACCGAGCGCTTCGGCGGAGCGACCGTGCGGACGACCCAGGGACGCGAGGAGACCGCGCGCCCCTCCAAGCACCTCGGCAAGCGCGCCGATCGCGGGAGCGTCGTGCTCAGGCGTGGTGGCTTCAGCGAGTGGCTCCAGGAGCCCCAGGTCCTCCTTGGTCCCGCCGAGGAAGGCTCGAAGTGACCGGGCGCTACGACGAGAAGAGCTTCCAGTTCCTGGAGGGGCTCGAGGCCGTCCGCACCCGACCCGGGATGTACATCGGCGGGACAGGCAAGGAGGGCCTCCACCACCTCATCTGGGAGATCGTCGACAACGCGGTCGACGAGGCCATCAACGGCTTCGCCAGCTTCATCAAGGTGGTGCTGCACGAGGACGGCAAGACCATCACCGTGGACGACAACGGCCGCGGGATCCCCGTCGGACTCAACAAGAAGTACCGCCGCAGCACGCTGGAGCTGGTCTTCACGAAGCTCCACGGCGGCGCGAAGTTCGGCGACGACAGCTACCTCACCAGCGGCGGCCTGCACGGGGTCGGCTCGAGCGTCGTCAACGCCCTGTCCTCCTCCCTGGAGGCCCGCGTACGGCGAGAGGGCCGCGAGTACGAGATCGCCTTCCGGCGCGGTCGGCCGCGTCACGCGGTGACCGACACGGGGCCCGCCCGCGGAACGGGCACGCGCATCACCTTCTCCCCCGACGAGGACATCTTCGGCCCCTTCGACTTCGACCCCGACCTCATCCGGGAGCGCCTGGAAGTGAAGGCCTACCTCAACCGGGGCCTGCGCCTCTTGTTCCGGGACGAGGCCTCCTCGCGAACCCAGGAGTTCAAGCACGACGGCGGGCTGTCGGACTACCTCGAGCACCTCGTCAAGAAGGGCGACAAGGTCCCGACCCAGCCGATGCCCTTCCTCTTCGACCGCCGGGACGCGCTCCCTCGGGTCGAGGTCGCGCTGAGTTGGACGGACTCGCCGCGAGAGCAGCTCTTGTCCTTCGTCAACGGCATCCCCACCAGAGACGGGGGAAACCACGAGCTGGCGCTGAAGGGCTCCATCGTCAGCGCACTCCGAGCCTTCATCGAGGCCCACTCCTTGGAGGTCCGAGGGGTCAAGCTCTCCGCGGATGACATCCGCGAGGGCGTCGTCGGCCTGGTGAGCATCTTCATCAGCGATCCCCAGTTCCAGGGGCAGACGAAGGAGAAGCTGAACAACCCCGAGTTGAAGGGCCCCCTCGAGGCGCTGTTGTCGCCGGCGCTGGAGCAGTGGCTGCACGACCACCGCGAGTGGGGCGAGGCCATCGTCATGCGCGCTGTCCAGGCGGCGCGAGCACGCATGGCGTCGAGAGCGGCCGCGAAGCAGGTGCGGCGCAAGTCGGCCACCTCTCACCGGCTGAACCTCCCTGGCAAGCTCGCGGACTGCTCCTCCACGGACCCTGGCAACAGCGAGATCTTCATCGTCGAGGGCGACAGCGCCGGCGGCTCGGCCAAGCAGGGTCGGGATCGGCAGACCCAGGCGGTCCTTCCCCTACGTGGAAAGGTCCTCAACACAGAGAACGCCTCGCTCGCCACGGTCGTGAAGAACAACGAGCTCGGAGACATCGTCAAGGCGCTGGGCTGCGGAATCGGCGCCGACTTCGATCTGTCTCGGCTGCGCTACGACCGGATCATCCTGCTCATGGACGCGGACGTCGACGGGCACCACATCGCCACGCTCTTGTTGACCTTTTTCTACCGCCACCTCCCGCAGCTCATCGACGCAGGCCACGTCTACCTCGCCCAGCCGCCGCTCTACCGAATCGACGCCGGCAAGGACACCTGGTGGGCCGCGGACGACAGCGAAAAGGACCGCATCCTGGGCAAGCTGCCGGCGCGCTACAAGCCGGAGATCAGCCGCTTCAAGGGCCTGGGCGAGATGATGCCGAAGACCCTGTTCTCGACAACCCTGGACCCGCGCCGGCGACGCCTGTTGCGTGTCGTGGTCCCGGCGACCAGCCGGGTGATGACGGACAACGTCATGTCAGAGCTCATGGGCCGTGACCCTTCTGCCCGCTTCCGCTTCATCATGGACCGGGCAGGGGACGTGGAGGCTCTCGACGTGTGAGGTGGCTCGGAGCACTCGGCGGCTACCTACTGGTGGTCGTGTTGCTCACCTGGCCGCTGCCCATGGGCGGGAGTGTGCTCGGCTACCCCAACGTCGATCTGCTCGACACCATCACGCTGCGCGGCCTCTTCGCAGGGGGCGCGGCCTACTTCCCGGTCGGCTACCCGCTCCACCTGCTGTTGCCGAACGTGCTCGACCACGCGCTGGGCTGGCCGCTGGCGAAGCTCCTCCCCTTCCCGCTCTCCGACAACCTCTGGTGGCTGCTGGTGCTGGTCGGAAACGGCCTGGCGGGACACTGGATGGGCTGGCGGCTCAGCGGAGATCACCTCGTCGCAGCCTTCGCCGGTTGCGCCTGGCTGTGCTCCGACTGGCTCCTGCGCGAGGCCAACCTCCACCACGCCCCCCAGGCGCTTGCGCTGTTCGCGCCGCTGTGCCTGGCGCATGCCATACCGGCCCTCCGCGGTGGGAGCCGAACAGACGCACTCCTGGGCGGACTCTTCCTGGGGCTCGCGTCGGTCGCCTATTGGTACTTCGGTCTGTTCCTGGGCGTTGCGCTGCTCACCCAGCTGCGGCGGAGCACCTGGCGTCGGGCCCTCGAAGGGGCAGGCGTCGCCTTGCTGATCGCCGGTCCGTTGCTCGCGTGGACCCTGGCGCACGCCGCGCAGATGCCGCTGGCAGATCCGGCCGTGACGCCCGCGCCGCTGCAGGTCCCCGGAGACGTCTCGGCGCTGCCGGAGTCCATGCGCTTCGTGGCCCAGCACGGAACCGACCCCGCCCTGCCCTTTCGCGGGGAGCCGCTGGACCGCAGCAACCGGGTGCCGCTCGTGCTGCTCGGACTGGCCGCAGCAGGCCTGGTGCTGCGCCGCGAGTGGCGCCTGCTCGCCATGGCGCTCACCGGCCTGGTCTTCTCCCTCGGCCCCTTCCTGAAGCTCGGCGAGGACCTCGTGCTCGTCGGCGAGGACCCGCTGTCCCTGCCCTTCCGCTGGCTCGGCTCACTCCATCCCTTCCTCGAGCGTCTCCACTGGCCCGAGCGCTGGGGTCTGCTGATCCCGCTCGGGCTGATCCCCCTCGCGCTGAGGGTGCCCCGGGTGCAGCTCCTCACGCCGCTGCTGGTCGCAGAGGTCCTCCTGCTCAGCGGCAACGCGCCCCTGCAGACCTGGGACGTGTCCGACCTCGAAGGCTGGCGGGCGGTCGAGGCCGCGGACGGGGCGGTGCTGGAGCTCCCCCTGAGCCGAGGTGGACTGGCAGCCCCGCTGGTGGGGCTTCACGCCCGCTACCACCGCCGGGCGATCGTGAACCCGCTGTTGCTGCCACCAGGGGAAGCGCCGCCAGAGGCCTGGCAGGACTGGGTGCACTCCCAGCCGCTGGTAGAGGCGATCCTGGAGCTCGAGAACGGCGGGAACCCCGGGGACCCCGGGCCCGACGCCGTGCGGTCGCTGGCGGAGGAGGGGGTCGGTGCGATCGCGCTGGACGCTCTCCCCGGCTCGGTGATGAAGGGCTCACAGGTCATTCGGAGCCGGCAGCAGCTCTCGAAGCTCCTGGGCGACCCAGAGGACCACGGCTGCGTGCTCGTGTGGTGGGTCAAGCCGCCACGCTGGCAGACCGAGCCGGTAGACAACGGCCACGCGTGGCGTGAGGGGGTGGAAGAGCGCTACGAGGAGACCGCGCGGCCAGAGCTGAACACGCTCATCGAGCCTGTGTGGAACTCCCGGTTGGGCAAGGAGGACAAGTGAGCAGCCTGTTTCGCGACGAC
Source organism: Myxococcota bacterium (assembly GCA_036012755.1). Classification (GTDB taxonomy): domain Bacteria; phylum Myxococcota_A; class UBA796; order UBA796; family CAJQPC01; genus JAAESX01. The sequence goes on from DASCPX010000009.1 coordinate 70,050, forward strand.
CTGTTGAAGGGCAAGGTGGCGCTGGTCACCGGAGGGGGCACCGGCATCGGCGCGGCCATCGCTCGGGAGCTCGCGAGCATCGGCGCCACCGTCGTCATCGCCTCCAGGAAGGAACAGAGCGTGCGCCCCGCCGCCGAGCACATGGGTGTCCACTGGAAGGTCTGCGACATCCGGGACCGCGAGCGCGTGACGGAGGTCTGCGCTGGGATCGTGGACGATCACGGCAGCTTCGACATCCTCGTGAACAACGGTGGCGGCCAGTTCTTCAGCCCGGCGGAGATGATCAGGCCCAAGGGCTTCGACGCCGTCGTGGGTACGAACCTGACAGGCACCTGGAACATGATCCGCGGCGCAGCCGATGCGTGGATGCTGAAGCACGGCGGCCGCATCATCAACATCACGATGTTGTCCCAGCGCGGCTTCACGGGCATGGCCCACTCCGTCGCCGCCCGCGGAGGCGTCGAGGCGATGACGAAGACCCTGGCTGTCGAGTGGGCCAACCGCGACGTGCTCGTGAACTGCATCGCCCCCGGGTACATCGGCTCCAGCGGCTTGAAGCGCTACCCGGTCGAGCTGGGCATCCTCCAGATGATCAAGACGGTCGTGCCCCTGAAGCGCCTCGGCACACGCAACGAGATCGCCTGGATGGCCGCCTACCTCGCCTCGCCAGCCGGCGCCTACATCACGGGCCAGACCGTCACGATCGACGGCGGCAAGGAGCTCTGGGGTGACCTTTGGCCGATCTCGGATCCTCCGGGCATGGGTCCGGCCGTGCCGGAGCTCGACCCCTGGGAAGAGGGGGGTTGACCCCGGCGCGTCATGCGACCCGCTCCGTGACCAGCACCTGCCGGAGCACCTCGTCGACGTCCAGGGTAGAGAACGGCGGCCGCAGCCACAGGCCGTGTGCGGGCGGGGGCTGCTTCGCTCCGAGCAGCAGGACCACCCGCCCCGCGATGCCAGGGTTCCTCGTCCCGAGGAGATCCCGCACGTCGCGACCACCCAGGCCCGGCAGGTAGCGGGCGCAGAGCACCGCGTCTGGTTTCTCCGACTCGACCGCGGAGAGCGCCTGGCCCAGCGTCGTGCAGAACTGCACGTGGTGGCCTCCGTCGCGCAGCATCCCCGCAAGCGAGCTGGTGTCGCCTCCGCGGGGATCGACGACAAGCACCTTGGCGCGGACCGGCTCCACTCCCTCGGCGGCGCCCGCCGGGAGCTCGATTCGATAGGTAGCGCCCCGGTTCGTGTCCTCGACGACGGAGAGACGGCCGCCGTGCGAGCGCACGATGCCCGCGGCGACGCTCATGCCGAAGGCTGTGCCGCGTCCCGGCGCGGAGAGACCCCGGAGCCGGTCACGCAGGCCCGGCGGAACGCCGGTGCCCTGGTCTCGGACGTCGATGCGCACATAGCGACGGTCGAGCCGAGCCGTGATCCGGATCTGCCCCCGCCTGCCCATCGCGTCCGCTGCGTTGAGCATCAGCGCCGCGAGGACCTGCTCGATCTGGACCCGGTCGCAGGGCAGCGTCAGCTCCGGCGGGTCGACGTCGAGGACCACCTCGATCTCCTCGACGCGACGCCCGCTTGCCTCCCGAGCACCCATCAGCAGCTCGGCGACGGCGACCTCTGTGCGCTCGGCGACCTCTGGGCGCGCGAAGACCTGGAGGTTGGCCACGATCAACGCGATGCGCCGAGCGTGATCCTCGATGAGGTCGTAGTGCCTGGCCGCGATGCCCGGCTCGACGTCGTCTCCGAGGGCATCGAGGAGCTCGAGTCGCCCGAGGATGATCGACAGCGGCTCGTTGATCTCGTGGGACACGGCCGAGGCGAGCTCACCGATGAGCGCCAGCCGACGCGCCACCTGCAGCTCCTCCTCCAGCATCTGGTAGACGCTCAGGTCGTGGAGCACGACGAGGTGGAGCTCCTCGGAGATCGAGCCGCAGCTCAGGTGGACCGGACGCCCGTCAGCGAGGTGCAGGTCGGCGACGCCGCCCTCGAGCACCCTCTCCAGCAGGCTGGGATCGCGGACGTGCTCGGCGAGCCGGCCCTTCAACCCGGCCGCCCGCGCCGCAGCGTTGCGCTCGCAGATGACGCCCTTGGCGTCCAGCGTCACCAGCATGTCGGGACACTCGTTCCACAGGGCTCGGAAGTGGGCCTCAGAGAGCTCCAGCGCTCGGTTGCGGAGCAGGACCGCCTCCTCGAGCGAGGTCATCGAGCGGCGCACCGCGACCTGGTCCAGCTCCTGCCCCCGCGCCTCTCGCTCGGCCCTTCGCACCAGCGCGTCGATCGTGCGCCGTGCAGCAGCGAGCTCCGCCTCGAGCTCCTCGATCCTGGCTTCACGCGGATCCAAACACGACCCCGGCCAGCGTGTGGTTCACGAGCAGCGGACCGAACTGCTCGCCGTAGGTGGAGAAGCCGGCGGCGGGCAAGAACAGCATGGCGTCGGCCAGCTCCGCCTCCAGGCCACGGGCTCTGGCCGCCAGGAGCCGCCCGCCGCAGTTGAACAACAGCGCGCCCGCGGGCTCGTCGAGCTCCGCGAGCTCACGGCTCATGCGGGCCCGGGTGTCCTCGACGAGGTCCTGGCCGTGCATCACCTGGAGGACGTCACCGTCCGCCACGGCGCCCCGCATCACGAGCGATCCATCGGACCCGCAGAAGGGGGACCGCATGAAGAAGGTGTCCGCGACGCGGATGCCAAAGCAGATGGATCCGGCCGACGGCAGCATCGGTTCGCTGGCGAGCGCGCCGCGGTCGAGCCCGGCGAGGTCCTCGTAGATGTGCTCGGCAGGCCAGCCGTCGAGCTCGTGCACGACGCGGGCGTCGGGGTCCGCTCGGGTGACGACGACTCGTCTCTGGCCCGGGCGGAAGTGGTGGACCGCGAAGGGGTGGAAGGCCACGCTCGGCTCGATCAAGGCCACCAGCGTCGCCGATGGCCATGCCCGCCCATCGAGGAAGACCGTGGTGCCCCCCATGCGCAGATCGTCTCCGGCGCTGCCGCCGACCAGGGAGAGTCCGGGCGCCGAGAGGCTCAAGGCGGCGACGACCCGCTCCTCGGCTCCGCTGAGACCATCCGTGAGCGTCAGGAGCAGGTGCCGCCCGGCGGAGAGCTCCTCGCGCTGGAGGCCCAGAGCCGCCGACAGCTTCTCCATGAGCGCCTCGCCCTCCGAGAAGACGAAGCCCGGGGTGTCCTCGACGACCTCGACCGCCAGCCTCGCCTGCGCGCCAAGGGCAAAGGCGCAGAGCCCGCCCGAGGTGAGGCCCAGCGGGCCGACCTCGCCCATGGTGGTGCAGCCGAGGGTGACGCTCCCGACGAAGGCCTCCGCGACCGCCTCGGCGAGGACAGCGCTGTCGTGCGCGGTCCCGTGGAAGACGAAGACCGCAGACCAGGAGCCGGGAAGGTCCGCGCGCAGCTGTTCGACTGCGGAGCGCGTGTCCGCCCGAACCGAGGCAGCGACAGCACACACGGAGGACATGGCCAGCCTCCTCCTCCCGGATCCTACGCGATCAGACCTCGACGCAGACGGCGTTGTCGACGATCTCGACCTGGAAAGTGGTGATGCTCTCGTCCACGGTCAGGCACTGACCCGTGCGAACGTCGAACTGCCAGCCGTGGTACGGGCAGGTCAGGACGTGCCCCTCGAGGCGGCCCTCTCCCAGCGGCCCCTCCATGTGCGGGCAGGTGTTCGTGCAGGCGTAGTACTCGCCGTCGACGTTGGAGACCGCGATCGCGACTCCGGCGACGATGATCTCGATGACCTGCCCGGGCTTCAGCGCGTCCTTGTGCAGCACGACCTCGAAGCCGTCTGGCGGGGTCACGTCCTTTGGAGCCTCGACCCCGAGGTTCAGCGCCTTCTCGGCGGAGTGTATAGGCCGCTCCGGCGCCGACTCCGAGGGGCAGTTGGAGCCTCCGCCCAGCATGGAGCGGACCTTGCTACGAAAGCCGTTCTCACGACCGAAGACGATGTCTTTCAACAGGCTCATGACCCCAACCTAAAACGCCGTGGGCAAGACGACGAGTCGACCGTCGGCTGGTGAACCGACGACGAGGTCCAAAGAGCCGTCCCCGTCGACATCTCCGATGGCCGCGCTCGCCCCGAACTCGGCCCCACCGAGGACCGTGGCCTCGGCGTCCACGGGGAGCGTGGTGGAGCGCGAAGCCAGGCCTTCGCCCAGGAAGACGTAGACCTCCTGGCCGTCCGGGTCGCCCACGACGAGATCACCCCGCCCGTTGGCGTCGAGATCGCCGGTCCCGACGATGTCCCAGTCCCGGGCGCTGGACCGGTCGAGCTCGATGCGGTCGTCGATCAGGGTCGCGGGCTTGCTGAAGAAGGTCCCGTCGGTCGGCACGAGGTGGACGCGCGTGGTGCCGGAGTCCTGGCTGACCACAGCGAGGTCGTCGCTGCCGTCCCCGTCGTAGTCGCTCACCACGGTCAGCTGCTGGCCGAAGCGCCAGTTGCTCTTGTCGCCCTTCACGCTGCTGATGTCGTCGACATCGACCACGGAGGATGCGCCGAAGGTCGAGCCGTCGAGCACGTAGATGGCACCCCCGTCGGGCTTGGACACCTGGTCGTCCGGCGCGCCCATGACAAGGTCATCGACCCCGTCACCGTCGACGTCGAGGACCGCGAGCGCGGCGCCGAGCCCGTCCACCCCGCTGTCGGCGTCGTAGACCTTGACCACGAAGTCCTTTTCCAGGTCCGAGGTACCCGCCAGGTCCGCCTCCAGCATGAAGACGACCCCCTGGTCGCCCTGCCCCGAAGCCGAGCCGACGGCGACGTACCCGCCGAAGAGTGCGAGGTCGCCGTCCACCGCGAAGGCGGACTCGAAGAGCCCATCGGCTGCGCTGGCAGAGCCGGTCCCCTCGACGAGGCCGTCGTCGAGCAGCCAGACCGCGCGGTCGCCCGGAGCCGAGACAGCCAGCTCCTGCTTGCCGTCGCCGTCGAGATCGGCGACGAGGAGTGCAAAGCCGAGCCCCTGGTTCGCGCCGCTGGGCTGGAGCGACAAGCCCGCCTCGTTCAACCCGAGGCTGCCCCCAGGACGCCCGGCGATGTCCGCGCCGTCCCACCGCGCGAGGTAGCCGCCGCCGCCAAAGACGCCGCCGTAGTCCGGCAGCGTGGCGAAGACCTCTGCTCCGGCGTCGCCGTCGACCTCCGCGACGACGAGCTGGCGGCCGAGATCCCCCGTCGTGGTCGCCTTGATCTCGACCGTGTCGGCGATGGCGGTCCAGTCCCCGTCCTCGGTGCTGTCGCAGTCGTTGTCGATGCCGTCGACGATCTCGTCGGCGCTGGAGTTGATCGCCCCGTCCTCGTCCTCGCAGTCGAGGTCCTCGACGTCGTCGCAAGGATCGAAGCCCTGGGACTTGTAGGTGTCGTTCTCGTAGTCGCCGGTTTGGGTCTCGGACTTGGGGATGCCCTCGCCGTCTCCGTCGGCGTCGTAGTCGCAGGCCCGATCGCAGTCCTGGTCGACGCCGTCGTAGAACTCCTCGGTCCCGTCTGGGTTCACGAGGTGGTCGTCATCGTCGCAGTCGTCGCCGGTCGGGTCCCACCTCTCGCTGCGGAAGCCGTCCAGATCCTGGTCCATGTCGTTGTCGTCGCAGTCCTGGTCCGTGCCGTCGTACCAGATCTCGTCCCGGCCCGGGTTCACCGCCGCGTTGTCGTCGTCGCAGTCGACGTCGTCGGTGTAGCCGTCGTGGTCATTGTCCTCGGGCTGCGGTTCATCGCTGTCCGGGATCTCGGTGTCGCTGTCGTCCGTCCCGATGCTCCCTGTGTCGTAGACCACCACCGGTGACGGGCAGCCCAGGAGCCACAGCATCAGCGTCATCGGTCCTCCGAGGCACGCATCGTAGCCGAGCCGCTATACGATGGCGTCAGAGCGAGGACTGATGATTCGAGATCGACTCAAGGGTGCCCTGCGCAAGGTGGCGCTGAAGGCCTTCGGCATGGAGCGCGAGGCATCCGACCGGACCACGGAGAAGACCAGGGGCTCGACGGAGTACGACCCCTCGAAGATCCCCAAGATCGTCAGCGGTAGCGGAGACATGCCCCTGGCCACCGATCAGGAGCTCATCGGCAGCACCTACCTCGCAGCGCAGCTGATCGGCGGCGTGCCCGGGACCATCATCGACACCCGGCCACCCGAGGAGTGGATGGCCGGCCACATCCCGGGAGCGCTCCTTCTCCCGGGGGACCAGATCCGGGGCCGGCCCGAGCTGTTGCCGGGGCCCTCCGACCGCATCAGCGTCTACGACGCCACGGGCGAGCAAGGCGCCTTCGGCGTTGCGGAGAAGCTGCGTGAGCAGGGCTTCCGGGTCTGCCGGTCCCTTCAGTCGGGCTGGGCCGGCTGGATCGAGCACGGCGAGCCCGTCGAGAAGCCGGAGGCCCGGGCCGGACACAACCTGGGTGACTCGGTCGAGACCAACGACGGGCGCCGAGGGGTCATCCAGGGATTCGGGCAAGGCACCGTCGATCTGCTCTGCGAGGACGGACCGGCGTTGGGAGTGGCCGAGGCCGAGCTGAAGTGATCCTCCTGGCCTCTGCCTGCTCCACGACCCAAGCGGGCCCGATCCTCTTCGCGGCAGCGTCCACCCGCGTGGCGGTCGAGGAGGCGCTGTCGGACTGGGAGGGCCCGCCGGTCAGGGCGTCCTACGCCGCCAGCTCGATGCTGGGACGGCAGATCGAGGCCGGCGCTCCGGCGGACGTCTTCCTCAGCGCGCACCCGGAGTGGCTCGAGGGCGAGGTCTTCCTGCGCAACGAGATGGTGCTCGTAGGGACCATCACCGACTGCGTCATCGTCGCGGACGAGCATGTTCCGGCTGGAACGTACGCGCGCCAGGGGCTCGGAGAGCAGAGCTACGTCTCGGCCGCCGACGCCTCCGCGGTCGTGGTGATGTACGAACAGGCCCACTGCAGCGCCGCGGCCATCTACCGCACCGATCTCCAGGAGCCCTGGGAGGTGACCAGGGTCCTCGCCACCGAGCCCATCGAGTACCCGATGGCGGCGCTGACACCGGAGGGTGAGCGGCTCGAGGCTCACCTCCGGGCCCGACACGAGGTCTTCGTGGAGCACGGCTTCCGCTGAGGTGGCTCGCGCTGGTCGGCGTGGTCTCCGCGGGCGCACTGCTGGCGGTCGAGCCACCCGCCGCTCCGGGCCGCGCCGTGGTCTCCGAGCCCAGCCTCGCCGATGCCGTCGCGGCCTTCGAGCGGGGGGACGACCTGCTCGCCATCGCCTCGCTGGAGGCCTGGCTCGAGGGGGACCAGGGTCCCTGGGGTAGAGAGCGCGACGCCGGTCGCTTCCTCCTCGGCTGGCTGCACATGGAAGAGGGCAACCACAACCTCGCCAGCGAGCAGTTCACCAGGGTCCGCGCTGCCGGCGGGCCCCTCGCCGTCTACGCGGCCTTCTACGAGGCCCAGGAGGATCACCGGCGGGGCCGCCACAGGGTCGCGGCCTCCGAGTGCAAGACCTACCGCGCCACCTGGCCAGAGGGTCCTCATGCCGACGCCTGCCTGATCCTGATGGGCGATGCCTACGTCGCAGCCGGCCTCCGCGCCCCCGCGCTCGGGGCCTACCAGGCCTTCCTCGACGAGAACCCCGGCACGCCGAGAGAGGAGGAGATCGCGCTCGGCATGGCCCTGGCAGAGGCCAACGTGAACCCTGGAAAGGGCGCCCGCGGACTGAAACAGCTCACCCTCGAGCACGACTTCCTCTGCACCGCATCGGCCGCCCAGACGGAGCTCGACGCGCTGCTCGATCTCCACGATCTGTCCGAGCCCGAGGTCGACGCGCTGCTCGCCGCCCAGCTCCTGGCGATGTCCCAGCGAGACGGCGGCTTCGGTCCCCAGGCCTGGGAGGCCTACCAGGACATCCTCGCCACCTGGCCAGAGGACGCCAGCGAGTGGGGGACAGGGACCTGGGAGCGCTTCTGCTGGCGCACCCACCGCTACGGCGATCTCGGAGACGCCTTCGCCGGTCAGTACGAGAAGACCAAGGACGGCGAGGACGCCTGGTTCGCCTTCAGGGCCTACTTCCGGGGGGGCGACTTCGTGCAGAGCGCGAAGTGGGGCGAGGTCGGAATGGCCAAGCACTCCTCGCATCGGCGCTGGCGGCGCTCGCGGGACGTCGTCGCCCACAGCCAGCAGCTCGCCGGGAACTACCCGAGGGCCCGCGAGCACTGGGACATCCTCGCTCGGACCGGGGGCTCGCTGGGACGCGGGGCCGAGTGGTTCGCGGCCTTCTCCGCCTACCGCGCCGGGGAGTACGAAGACGCGCTCACCCGCTTGGACGCAGTGGTGGCCGCCGGGGACGAGCGCGAGCTGCAGGGGCTCTACTACCGCGGAAAGACGAAGTCCAAGCTCGGCGACCGCGAGGGCGCGCAGAAGGACTGGCGGCTCATCCTCGATGGACACTCCAGCAGCTGGTATGGGCTCTTGCTGCGCTCGAAGTGGCGCAAGCTCCCGGATCCCGCGGCCCGAGACGGCGGCTGGTCGGACGTTCCCAGCCCGCCAGAGCCGAGCTCGTCCCCCTCCCCCTCGTTGGCCCGTGTGCCTCTCGTGGACCTCGGCGAGCCGGGGGGCGCTCCACCTCCTCGGGAGTTCTCGTGGGCGTCGTCCAGCCGAGAGGACACAGAAGCGCCCACCACCCTGGTGGCTGGTGGTCCCCTCGGGGCCCTCGAGCTCATCGATCCCTACGAAGCGGGCCGCTGGTACGACCCGGCTCGTCAGGAGGAGGCCTTCCGCGACTTCGCCAGGACCTACGAGTCCATCTGGCCCCACCTCCCCGCCGCATACGACCTCGCCGGAGTCGGCCTCTACGAGATCGCGGGCGAGTACGTCGCCGACTGCTACGACGAGTACCAGTGGGCCGCAGGAAAGCGGACCGAGCGCCAACGCCTGGTCCGGACGGTGGCGATCCCGAAGTCCAAGTGGCGCGAGATCTTCCTCTACGTCCAGGACCACCACCACGTCGCCCGCTTCTCGATGGGCCTGGCGCCGGCGGCGCCGACACCCGAGGAGTGGACCAAGGCCATGCGCCTGGCCCACCCGGCGGCCCACCGCGCGACGGTCACAGCGTGGTCGCGGGAGCACGACCTCGACCCGCTGCTTGCGCTTGGTCTCATGCGTCGGGAGAGCCTCTACCGGAGCACCGCGCTGAGCCACGCCGGGGCGGTGGGGGTCATGCAGATCATGCCGCTCACCGGATCTCGCGTGGCCTGGATGCTCGGTGAGCCCCGCTACACCCCGGCGGACCTGGAGGACCCCTCGATCAACATCCGCTACGGCACCTTCTACCTCTCGAAGCTCCGCGAGCGCTTCGATGGCAACTGGCCCCAGGCGGTCGCGGCCTACAACGGCGGCCCCGTGCACGTGAGCTCCTGGAGCCGCAGCTGGCAGGGCCGCATCGACACCGACGACTGGGTCGAGCAGATCCCCTTGAAAGAGACCCGCACCTATGTGAAAGGCGTCGCAGAGAACTACGCGGTCTATGTCAGGCTCTATGGCCCCGCAGACGCCGTGGTCCACGTGCCCTTCGACCTGTCTGACGACGATGACCCGGGAGTGATCGATTTCTAGCTGGCTGTCACTGCTGCTCTGCGCCGGACGCTTCTCGCGCGAGGTCGCGGAACCCCCACCGCCGGACCCGACGCCGATCGCCGAGACCGCGGTGGCGGACAAAGCGCCCAGGGCTCCGGCGCTCTTCCCGGAGCTTCCGGTCTCGCTCGACGAGCTGCCGGAGGGGCTGCACTCGCTCTCGGCCCAGGGCTGCAACGCCTGCCACTACGAGGTCCACGACGGCTGGGCCGAGTCCGACCACGCGAACTCGGCCCTGGCGATCCCAAACGCCTCGCCCCTGTGCACGAGCTGCCACCTGCCCCTGCAAAGCCAGCAGTCGGTGCTCCTCGAGGAGTACGGCGGGGGCGCCCTGAACACGGCGATCACCAAGGAAAACCCCCACTGGGACGCGACCCTGGCCAGCGAGGGCGTCACCTGCGCCGCCTGCCACGTGCGCGAGGACGTCGTCGTCGGAACCAGGCCCGCGCCCGGCGCCCCCCACCCCGTCGCGGTGAGCGACGAGCTGTCCTCTTCAGAGGTGTGCTCGGCCTGCCACCAGCTGACGACGCCGGGGGCCAGCGAGCCGCTCTACGACACCTATGGCGAGTGGTCCCGGTCACAGTTCCCGGCGGTCGGCGTGCGCTGCCAGGACTGCCACATGCCACCCCGGAGCGGGCTCGTGACCGCTGGACGCTACGAGGCCCACGCGGACCATGCCCTGAGCTCGGAGCTCTCCCGGGCGGTCTCGATCTTCCTCACCACGCCGCCGGTCCTCCAGCGGGGTGAGCCAGTCGAGCTGGACTTGGTCATCACCAACACCGGCGCGGGCCACTCGGTGCCCACCGGCTCACCCTTCGTCGGCCTCCGCCTGGAGGTCCAGGTCGTCCTCGATGCAGACGACGAAGAGACCGGCGAAGCCCTCGGCGACCCCTTCCAGCACATGCTCCAGCGCCACGTCTCCCCCGACCCGCCGTACGCGATCGGCGAGGACACACGCCTCCACGCGGGGGCGTCGTTGGAGCTCACTCCGGTGCTCGATCTGCCCTACGACGGCGGAAGCGGTCCCGGTGCCGTCGAGGTTCGCCTCGTCCGCGTGGCCGGTGACGGCTCGGAAGAAGTGGAGCACATCCGGCGCTTTGTGGTCGAGGTCCGATAGGATCCCGCAATGATCCGACACGCCGCACTGACCGACGACGGCAAGCGCCGCGACCACAACGAAGACGCATTCCTCGCCCTGCCGGAGCACGGGGTCTTCCTCGTCGCTGACGGGGTCGGAGGTCGGGCCTGCGGCGAGGTCGCCGCCGCGATGACCGTCGACACCTTCCAGGAGGCAGCGGTCGACCTGCGGGACGCCGTGGCCCTCTACACGGACAACCCCAGCCGCCCGACGCGCAACAAGGTGCTCGAGAGACTGACAGAGGTCTGCCAGCAGGCCTCGCGCTCGGTCTACGAGGCCGCAGAGGCCGAGAGCCGCCGCGGCATGACGACCACGCTCGTGGCCTGCGCCGTCGGCGGCGGCGCCATCTTCCTCGCCCACGTCGGTGACTCCCGCGCCTACCTCCTGCGCGAGGGCGAGCTCCTCCAGCTCTCTGACGACCACTCGATGGTCAACGAGCTCGTCCGTACCGGGCAGATGACCTACGAGGAGGCCAAGCGGAGCCGCTACCGCAACGTCATCACTCGGGCCATCGGGCTCCAGCCCTCGGTCCAGCCGGACGTTGCCGCGGTAGAGGTCCTCCCGGGGGACCGGCTCCTGCTCTGCTCCGACGGGCTCTCCGATCCGGTGCCGGCCATGGACGTCTGCCGGCTCCTGTCGAGCGGAACCCCTGCGCAGGCGACCCAGGCGCTCCTCCAGGAAGCCCTCGACAACGGCGGGCCCGACAACATCACGGTGCTGGTCGTGGACCCGGACGCCTCACCCCAGGCCGAGGCCGCCGCAGCCCGAGCCGAGGTCATGGCTCAGCTCTTCCTCTTCTCCGATCTGCCCTTCCACGCTCGCGCCCGCGTCGGCCGCATGGTCAGCGAGGTCTTCACGACCCCCGGCGACCTCGTCGTCGACCAGGGAGACGCGGGACGCGCGATGTACGTCGTCGTGCAGGGCGAGCACGAGGTCGTCCGCGACAACGTGGTGCTGGCCACCCTCGGCCCCGGCGAGCACTTCGGCGAGCTTGCGCTGGTCGACGCCCAGCCGCGCAGCGCCTCCGTACGCAGCAAGCACTACGGCTCGCTGATCACCATCGAGCGCTCGGCGCTGGACGACTTCTGCCGCAGAGAGCCCGAGCTCGGCAGCCTCGTGCTGTGGAAGTTGCTGGGCACCGTGAGCGCGCGCCTGCGCGGCGCGTCCGAGCGCATCGCCGACCTCGAGAACGAGTGAGTTTCTGCGGCGATCACTGCGGGTGACCGTCCCTCGCTTGCCCCGGACACCGCCGGGCGGCGGCAACCGGGCTCGCCGACCTTCGGGTTTGGCAACGCTTCGCCCTGTTGGCCCTTCTCGCAGTGTCCAGACACACCTTCGTCGGGCCGCCTACCCCGGCGGGCCCGTTTCGGCGCGATCATCCGATCCACCTACGTGATCGCCGCAGTAGATCGGGGCCCATGAAGCTCCGCGTGTCCTGCTCGCCCGACGCCGACGACCTGTTCATGTTCCGGGCCCTGATGGAGGGTCTCATCGACCCTGGTGGGTTCGAGTGGCAGATCGATACACGGGACACAGACGCGCTCAACCGCCTCGCGACGGACGAAGGGCCTGACGTCACGGCGGTGAGCGTCGGCTACTACCCCCGTATTGCCGAACGATATCAGCTCCTTCCGCATGGCGGCTCTGTCGGCGACGGCTACGGCCCGGTCTTGATCACTCAAGAGCCCCAGGAGCTCTCGGAGCTCGGCGGCGCGCGCATCGGGATCCCTGGCGAGACGACCACGGCCTACATGGTGCTGCGACTGATCCTGGAGGACTTCCAGCCATCGGTGGTGCCCATCACCCCGTACTCGGCCATCTTCGATGCCCTCCGTGGAGGCGACCTCGACGCTGGCCTGGTCATCCACGAAGGCCGCCTCACCTACGAGGAGCTCGGCTTCCACTGCGTCGTCGACATCGGGGCGTGGTGGAAGGAGCGCACCGGTCTCCCCCTGCCGCTGGGTGGCAACGTCATCTCCCGGCGCCTCGGCGAGGAGCGCATCGCCAGGGCCTCCGCCGTGCTCCGAGCGAGCATCCAGCACGCCATCGACCACCGGGACGAGGCCATCGCCTGGCTGCTCCGATCCGGAGGGGCGCTCCACAACGCCGAGCGCGTCTCGACCTACCTCGGCATGTACGCCAACGCCGAGACCCTGGAGTACTCGGCAGAGGCTCGCTCCGGGATGGTCGAGCTCTACCGCCAGGCGCACGCTGCGGGGCTCTTGCCAGAGCCCGTCGTAGTCGACTTCGCCCCTTGAGCGAGCGCACCGTCGATCGGCTCGCCGGCGACTGGATGATCGTGCAGCTGGCCCGCGGCCATCGCTTCTCTGCGGACGACATGCTCACTGCCTGGACGGCGGCTCGGGCGGCGCCGTCGGCGCGGCGGCTGTTGGACCTCGGCAGCGGCATCGGCTCGGTCGGGCTGATGGCGCTCCACCAGCTGCCGGAGGCGTCGCTGGTGACGGTCGAGGCGCAGGCCGTGAGCTACGAGCTCCAGCTCGAGACCCTGGCCCGCAACGGGCTGCAGCCGCGCGTCCACGCGATCCACGGGGACCTCCGGTCGGTGGAGCTCCCTCGCGAGTTCGAGCTCGCGACGGGCTCTCCCCCCTACATCCCAGAGGGCCACGGCGTGCTCCCGGCCCACCCCCAGAAAGCCGGCGCCCGCTTCGAGCTTCGGGGTGACGTCTTCGACTACTGCAAGGCCGCAGCGAGGGCGCTGGTCGTCGACGGCACCTTCGTCTTCTGCCACTCGGGGACCGACCCCCGCCCCGAGCGGGCCATCGCAAAGGCGGGTCTCACGCTGGTCCAGCGTCGGGATGTCTTCTTTCGCCACGACAAGCCCCCGACGGTGGCCTTGTTCACCTGCCGCTGGTCTGGCACGCGCGATGACGCAGAGGCCCTGGTCATCCGAGACGAGACCGGCGCACACACGGCGGAGTACACAGCGATCCGCCAGGCCTTTAGGCTGTCAGGGTGCTGAGCTACCTGCTGACCGAGCCCGCCCCGGAGCACCTCTACTGGAAGGGGGCCACAGAGGGCACCCACACCCTGCGGTGGCAGGGGGTCGCGGGCTTCTCCCTCGAGCACGACCAGAAGACCCTCTGCATCGACCCCTACGTCTCCCGCTCCGGACTCGCCAAGACGCTCTTCGGGCGCCTGGACGTAGACCACGACTCCCTGGAGCGCTGCTTCCCGAGGGCCGACGCCATCCTGATCGGCCACAGCCACTACGACCACGTCCTGGACGCTCCAGCCCTGGCCCGGCGTACCGGAGCCACGCTCTATGGATGTGCCTCGAGCGCTCGCGTGGCCAGGGGCTGGGGTCTCGCCGAGGACCAGATCTGGGTCGTGTCGCCGGACGAGGAGGTCGAACTGGTCCACGGCTCCGCCAAGGCAGTGCCCAGCGACCACGGCAAGTTCTTCCTCGGCCGGGGGGGCTGGCCACACGGGACCATCACGGAGCCGATCCGATACCCGCCGAAGACCAGCCAGCTCAAGCACGGCCAGGTCTTCACCTGGTGGGCGGACTGGGGCGGACTTCGCATCGTGCACGTCGACTCCGCGGACTACGACACCGAGCGCATCCGCAAGCTCGACTGCGACGTGCTCTGTCTCTGCGCGGTCGGGCGCCAGTACCGGCCCGGCTACACGCGGGAGATCATCGACGCCACACGGCCGAGCCTCGTCGTGCCCTGCCACTGGGACCACTTCTTCCTGCCGTTGGATGCCCCGACGCGCCAGCTCCCGGGGGTCGATCTGGAGGGCTTCGTGCGCGAGATCGAGGCCTGCGGCGCCAAGCCAGTGGTCCTGCCCATCGGAGGCTCGCTGGGCATCGGCTGATGGGTGTTAGGGGACGGGGTGCTTCTCCTGGCAGGCTGCATCGCGGACGGACCGACCTTCGGCATCTCCCGGGCGGGCGAGGACCCGCGGACCCTGGTCTTCAACAACGCCACCGAGCCCGAGTTCATCGATCCGACCCAGGCCACGGGCCACCCGGACGGACGCATCGCGCAGGAGATCTTCGACGGGCTCACCGAGTACGGGCCCATCGATCTGTCCCCCCAGCCAAGCCACGCGTTGTCCTGGGACACCCACCCCGATGGGCGGGGCTACACCTTCCACCTGCGCGACGACGCCGTCTGGTCCGACGGGACGCCGGTCACCGCCCGGGACTACGCCTGGTCCTGGGAGCACGTCCTCAACCCGGCCTACCTCTCCCGCTACGCCCAGCAGCTGTACTTCGTGGAGCGCGCGCCGCTCTACAACAGCTCCCGGGTCTTCATCGGCGACGACGGCGCTGTCCTCGAGGCCACCGGGAGCAACGTCGTCGCCCTCACAGACGACCTCGACGAGCTCGACGACGGCAGCGTCCACGTCGTGGCCGCCCGGACCGACACGGAGCTCGAGCTCGTCTACCGCGCTGGCTGCCCGGATCTCGCGGACCTGCTGGCTCTGTTCGACTGCAGCGGCCCCGAGCTCCGAAAGACCGTCTCCTTGGAGCTCACAGAGGCCGCCTGGCCGATGCCGAACCAACGGGTGCTCACCGAAGACGTCGTGCTCCACACCCCGGGCGGCGAGGTCCCCCTGTCCCGGGGCGAGGAGGTCGTGCTCATCGGCGGCGGCAAGGTCTTCTACCCGACCTCGGAGAAGACCGGCACGCTGGATGCCTCCAAGCTCGCCGATCCCCGAGCCGAGCACATCCGCTACGACCTCGTGGAGCTCGAGCCGATCGACTGGTCCGGCGAGGGCCGAGGGGACACGGGCGCGCCGAGCGAGCTGCCACCTCTCACGAGGACAGCCAGCCTGTCGGAGCTCCGCGTCTCGGCCGAGGTGCTCGGCTTCCGCGTCGAGGACGACCACACCTTCACCGTCAGGCTCTCGGGAGTAGCCCCCTTCTTCCTGACCCTGACGAGCCACACGACCTTGAGGGCCGCCCCGCGACAGGCCTGGGAGGAGCACGGCTCGCGCTGGACGAGGCCAGGGAACATCGTGAGCAGCGGGCCCTTCCTCCTGGAGACCCACATCGTGCGCGACCGCTTCGAGCTCGTCGCGAACCCGGACTGGTACGACGCCGAGAACCTGGCCTTCGATCGGGTCATCGCCTACTCGATCGACAACCTCCACACGAGCGCGAACCTCTATCGGGCCGGCTACACGGACTTCGTCGTCGCCAACGACATCCCCGCCGAGTTCATCCCGATGCTGAAGGACAAGGAGGACTTCACCGTCAGCCCGGCGCTGTCGGTCTACGTCTACCGGATCAACACGACGAAGCCCCCCTTCGACGACGCGCGCGTCCGACGGGCCCTGGCGATGGCGGTCAACCGAGAGGACGTGGTCAAGGTCTTGAAGGCGGGCCAGCTCCCGGCGGACCACATCGTGCCCCCCGGGCTCCCCGGCTATGACCCCGCCCGCGGGCCGGGCTTCGACCCGGAGGCCGCCCGCGCCCTGCTCGCAGAGGCTGGCTACCCGGGCGGCGAGGGCTTCCCGGAGACCAGGATCCTCTACAACACGCTGGAGACCCACAAGCTGGTCGCGGCCATCGTGCAAGACAACTGGGCCAAGGAGCTCGGCATCGACGTCCAGCTCGAGAACAGGGAGTGGAAGACCTACCTCAAGACGGTCAACAACCTCGACTACGACGTCGCCCGCGGGGGCTGGATCGGCGACTACCTCGATCCGCTGACCTTCCTCGAGCTCTGGATCCAAGACGGCGGGAACAACAACACCGGTTGGACCGACCCGCGCTACGACGCCCTCATCCACGAGGCATCGCAGACCTCGGACCCCGCGGATCGTCTGGCGGTCCTCGCGGAAGCAGAGAAGCTCTTGAACGAGGAGATGCCCTTCATCCCCATCTACCACTACGTCTGGACGGACCTGACGCAGCCGGACGTCAAGGGCACGCACCCGAACCTGCTGGACCAGCACGCCATTCGCTACATGCACATCGAGCGCTGAGCCATGGCCGGACACATCGCGCGTCGGCTGCTGGCGATCCTGCCCCTGGTGGTCTTCCTCGCCTTCACCACCTTCCTGCTGCTCCAGCTGGCGCCCGGTGGCCCCTTCGACGCCGAGCGCAACTTCCCCCCGGAGATCCAGAAGCAGCTCGAGGCGCGCTTCGCCCTGGACGCCCCCTGGTACGAGCAGTTCTGGGGCTACCTGGTCGGCCTCGCCGACGGCACCCTGCCGAGCATGAAGCGGCCGGGGCTGACCGTCGGCGAGCTCATCGGCTCCAGCTTCCCGGTCTCGCTGACCCTGGGCACCCTGGCGATGGGCTTCGCCCTCTGCCTCGGCATCACCAGCGGCATCATCGGCGCGATCCGCCAGAACAGCGTCTGGGACTGGACCACGATGAGCATCGCGCTCATAGGCATCAGCGTCCCGAACTTCGTGCTCGGGCCGCTGTTGATCCTGGTCTTCGCCCTGGGTCTGGGCTGGGTCCCGCCCGCTCGCTGGGAAGGGCTCGACACGATGATCCTGCCGGCCATCACCCTGGGGCTGGCGTATGCCGCCTACATCGCTCGCCTGACCAGGGCGGGCATGCTCGAGGTGATCCGCACCGACTTCGTGCGCACCGCCCGCGCCAAGGGGCTCTCGGAGTGGGTGGTCGTCGTGCGCCACGCCTTGCGAGGGGCGCTGCTGCCCGTCATCACCTTCCTGGGTCCGGCCACCGCCCGCATCATCACGGGCACGGTCGTCATCGAGAAGATCTTCCAGGTCCCGGGCCTCGGCTACTACTTCGTCCAGTCAGCGCTCGATCGCGACTACTCGATGGTGCTCGGCGTCGTCTGCTTCTACGCCAGCATCCTCATGGTGCTGAACCTGCTCGTCGACGTCGCCTACACCTGGCTCGACCCGAGGGTGAAGCTGGCATGACCGCTACCCCCCATGTCATCGAGGGGAGCTCCTTGTGGGCCGATGCCTGGAAGCGCTGGAGGCGTCACCGGGTCTCCGTCGCCAGCGCCGTGGTGATCGGGCTGGTCTTCGCCTTCTGCGTGCTCGGTCCCCCCCTCACCGCGGCCAGCCTGGGCTGGACCTACGAGATGCAGGACATCGACCTGGGCGCCTCCCCGCCGAGTTGGTCCCACCCCTTCGGCACGGACGTGCTCGGTCGGGACGTGATGGTGCGCACGATGCTCGGCGGACGGGTGAGCCTGGCGGTGGCCCTGGTCGCGACCGCGGTCTCCCTGGCGGTCGGCGTCACCTACGGCGCCATCAGCGGCTTCGCCGGTGGCCGGGTCGACGCCGTCATGATGCGCGTCGTCGATCTCATGCTGTCCACGCCCTACCTCCTGCTCGTCATCGTGCTGATGGCGGTCATCCCCCCTTCGGTCGTCAGCATCGGCGGCCTGGACGGCTCGATCATCCTGATGTTCGCTGCCCTCGGCTTCGTCAGCTGGCTGATCCTCGCCCGCATCGTGCGCGGCCAGGTCCTGGCCCTCAAAGAGCGGGAGTTCGTCGAGGCCGCCCGCGCCATCGGGGTTCCGCCCCTGACCATCCTCTTCAGACACATCGTGCCCAACACCCTGGGGCCGGTCATCGTCTACAGCACGCTCACCATCCCGAGCGTCATGCTCAGCGAGGCCTTCCTGTCCTTCCTCGGACTGGGCATCCGGGAGCCAGAGGCCAGCTGGGGAACCCTGGTCAACGACGGCGCAAACGCCATGGTCGTCTACCCCTGGCTCCTGATCTTCCCGGGCGCCATCATGACGCTCACGCTCTTCTGCTTGAACTTCCTGGGTGACGGCCTGCGCGACGCGCTGGACCCCTCGGCACAGGAGGGCTCGTGAGCGTCCTGCGCGTCGAGGAGCTCCGGACGCACTTCTTCACGGACGACGGAGTCGTCAAAGCCGTGGACGGCGTGTCCTTCGAGGTCGAGCGTGGCCGGATCCTCGGGCTGGTCGGCGAGTCCGGCAGCGGCAAGAGCGTCACGAACCTCTCGGTCCTCCGACTCGTGCCGAGCCCCCCCGGGCGCTACGTCGGCGGTCGGATCCTCTTCCACGGCGAGGACATCCTGAAGATGCCGGAGGCGGATCTGCGACGCCTCCGCGGCAACCGCATCGCGATGATCTTCCAGGACCCGATGACCTCGCTGAACCCCTATCTGCGGGTCTCCCGCCAGATCGGAGAGGTGCTCGAGCTGCACGAGGGCATGAGCAGACGAGGCGCGAATAAGCGAGCGACCGAGCTGCTCGAGATGGTCGGCATCCCGGACCCCGAGACGCGCATCGACCAGTACCCCCACGAGTTCTCCGGAGGCATGCGCCAGCGCGTGATGATCGCGATGGCCCTGGCCTGCAAGCCGGAGCTGCTGCTCGCCGACGAGCCCACCACAGCGCTGGACGTCACGATCCAGGCACAGATCCTCGATCTCATCCGGGACCTCTGTCGAGAGCTCGGAACCGCGGTCATCCTCGTCACCCACGACCTCGGCGTGGTGGCGGGCCTCGCCGATGACGTGGCGGTCATGTACGCCGGGCGCATCGTGGAGCAGGCGCCGGTGGTGTCGCTGTTCTCGCAGCCACAGCACCCCTACACGAAGGGACTGCTCGCCAGCGTCCCGCGCCTCGACAGCCGGGCCCAGCTCTTGCCGATCGACGGGCTGCCCCCGAACGTCGCGGATCTTCCCCCAGGCTGCGCCTTCGCCCCCAGGTGTCCGGAACGCAGCGAGGCCTGCGGAGAGATCCCGCCCTGGTTCGGACCTCGCGATCAGGGAGGCGCCTGCTGGCTCCTCGCCCCTGGAGAGGAGCCGTGAGCCTGCTCAGTGTCCAGGACCTCAAGGTGCACTTCCCGGTCTACTCCACTGGCCTGTTCCGCCGGGTGACCGGGCAGGTCAAGGCCGTCGACGGGCTCAGCTTCGACATCGAGCGCGGAGAGATCCTGGGGCTGGTCGGGGAGTCCGGCTGCGGCAAGAGCACGACGGGACGAGCCGTCCTCCGACTCCTCGAGCCCACCTCGGGGCGAGTCACCTTCGACGGCACAGACGTCAGCTCGCTCGCTGGCACGGACCTGCGGCGCTTCCGCCGTCGCGCCCAGATCATCTTCCAGGACCCATACGCCTCGCTGAACCCGCGCATGACGGTGGGCGCCATCATCACAGAGCCCCTGAAGACCCACGGACTGCCCGGGGGCTTGGGCCGGGCCCAGGAGCTGATGGAGCTCACGGGCCTCGATCCGCGCTTCGTGCGCCGCTATCCCCACGAGTTCTCCGGCGGCCAGCGCCAGCGCATCGGCATCGCCAGGGCCTTGGCGAGCGAGCCCGAGCTCATCGTCTGCGACGAGCCGATCTCCGCCCTCGACGTGAGCATCCAGGCCCAGATCCTGAACCTCCTGCAGGACCTCGCCCGCGACCGGTCGCTGTCCTACCTCTTCATCGCCCACGATCTCTCGGCCATCCGCCACGTCTGCGACCGCATCGCCGTGATGTACCTCGGACGCCTCGCAGAGGTGGGCACCTTCGAGCAGATCTGCGATGGGCCACGCCACCCCTACACCCAGGCCCTGGTCTCCGCGGTCCCGGTGCCCGACCCGGTGTTGGAGCGCCAGCGCGAGCGCATAGTGCTGACCGGCGACGTGCCCTCCCCGCTCTCACCGCCCCCCGGCTGCCGCTTCCACACCCGCTGCCACAAGCGCCAACAGCAGCGCTGCGACACGGAGCTACCCGAGCTCCGCGATCTCGAAGAGGGCCGCCGAGCCGCCTGTCACTGGCTCGACTGACTCGCGGGACCGACGAGCCAGCGCCGGGTCACGCGACGCAGCCCCGGGGCGACCCAGGGCTTCCCCGTGAGGGCCTTGAAGCAGCCGACCGCGCGAATCGCGCGGTTGGAGAAGGCGACGACGCAGATGCCACCGACCAGCCCGACGATGGCGGCAGGGTGCTCGGTGAGGGCCGAGAGCCCACCGAAGACGACGCCGAAGAAGGCGTAGCCCAGGCGCGTGAGCCCGAAGAGCACGAGGGACTGGATGGCGGAGCTGCGCACGAAGGGCCTGTCCTTTCCCTTGACCAGGTAGTAGAGCGAGGCCAACAGCCAGATGCCTTGGAAGGGCATCCAGCAGAGCATCGCCGCGGTCTTGTCGCGATGCCGAAGACATCGCCGGTTCGAGCGCCGGCGTCGTCCACGAAGGCGACCCCCAGGGCCTCCGCGACCTCCTCGCCCAGCTTCACGGACGCCGGCCCCTGCTGAACGTTCAGGCGGATGAGCAGCGGGCGTGGTCCTTGTTCTGTCGCCAGCTCCAGGGCGAGGAACTTCACCAACCGGTTGGGCTGTCGGATCTGGACGGCCGTGGGAGACACGGCCACCCCATCGAGCGTGCCAGCGCCTATGTCGAGGACGTGCCGCGACTCCTCGGAGATCTGCTGGGATCGCGCCGCCTTGCGCAGCCCCAGGATCAGGCCCAGGAGCGCGACCGGCCCGAAGATCGCTCCCCAGAACACCGGCACGAGCCACCCGTCCTGGTAGCCCAGCGCCGAGAACAACCCCCAGAGGAACAAGACCAGGACGGGCACGAGGATGGCCTGCAGCCGACCCTGGGTGCGGATGTGGGCCTGGGGCACCTGGAAGGTCCAGGCTCCATCTTCGACCACGACCCACCCGTCGATGTTCTTCATGCCTCGCTCAAACCATCCGGAAGCCACCCCTTCGACCGACGAGGAGGACTCGGCCCGCGAGCAGCACCGAGACGGCGACGAGCATCGCGTCGAGGCCCAGCCACAGCCCCCTGGCCCCTAGGTCCAGGCCAAAGGCGAAGCCAGCGGCCAGGGGCACGCCGATCACCCAGAAGGCGACCAGCGCCAGCACCGCCGGGAAGCGCGTGTCTCCAGCGCCACGCAGCACGCCGGCCGCCACCGCCTGGACCCCGTCGAAGAGCTGGAAGGCCGCGGCCAGCGGCAGCAGCAGCAGCACGACGCCCTGCACCTCGAGGTCCGTGGTGTAGGCCGCCGCGAGCCACCCGGGCACCGCGAGCAGGACCCCCGCGCTCGCCCCCATGATGACCAACGACATCGCGATGGCGATCCACCCGCTCCGCTGCCAGGGTTCGCCAGCCCCCAACAGGTTGCCGACCCGAGTCGCCGCCGCGGCTGAGAGGCCCCACGCCACGCAGAAGGCGACGGCTGTCATGTTGAGCGCGATGCTGTGAGCCGCCAGCTCGGTCGCTCCGATGAGCCCCATGAAGATCCCGACGCAGTTGAAGGCCCAGACCTCCAGCGTGACGTGCACTCCGACCGGCCCACCGCGCCAGAGCAGCTCGAGCAGCGCTCGAGCGACGAAGCCCTCGCGAAGGGGGACCCGGCGAGCGGAGATGGCGCTCCAGGTGAGCGCCGCGAGAGCGACCGGCATCAACAGCCGCACCAGGGCGGTCGCGTGCCCGCTCCCCACCGCCCCCAGCGCCGGCAGGCCGAGGGCTCCGTTGATGAAGACCTCGTTGAGCGCGATGTTGAGCAGGTTCGCGATGACGATGACGATCGCGGCCGGGCGCATGATCTCGATGCCCTGGAGGAACTGCTTGAGCGCCCAGAAGGCGAAGCTCGGCGCCACGCTCCAAGACAGGGCCCGGCAGTAGGCGCCCGCGGTGGGGAGGATCTCTTCTGGCTGTCCAAGGGCCCTGAGCGCCGGCTCGGCTACCCAGTGCAGCGCCGTGATCGGGATGGCGACGATCAGTCCCAGGACCAGGGCGCGCAACAGCGCTCGCCCGGCTGTCTTCGGCTGGCCCGATCCGTGAGCCTGCGCGAAGACGGGATCGAGACCCAGCATCAGGCCGATGCCCGGGATCATGGTCCCGAAGGCCCAGATGTTGCCAGCCGCCAGGCCGGCGAGCTCGGTCTCGCCGAGGCGCCCGACCATCACGAGGTCCTCGACGGACATCGTCATGAAGCCGACCTGGCCGATCATCACGGGCCAGGCGAGCTCGAACAGTCTCCTCAGCTCACTCTTCTTCTGGATTCGCAGCTCTTAGCGCGAAATCAGAGGCGGTAGTCGACCGCCTTCTCGAAGAGCGCCGTGTCGTCCTTGCTGACCTTGACCTCGACGTTGCCGTCGGTCGAGGCGACGGGCGCCTGGAGCTTGAGGAAGGCGACGGTCGGGCCGTTCATCGCGAGGCTGGAGGCGGTGACCATCTGGCGGGTCTCGCCGACCTTGTTGCCATCGACGAAGACCTCGCCCACGAGCCAGTAGGCACCCTCGAAGTCTGCGGGGCTGCGTCCCACGAGGACGGGGAGCTCGACGACGACGCTGTCGCGGTCGACGTGGACGACGCTGGCGTCGTAGTTGCCGGAGAGCGGGACCTGGCCAGCGCTTCCGTAGGGAAGGGTCTGGGCCACCGGGATCGACACGATGCGGAAGTCGGCGAAGTCGTCGTCCTCCTCGCTGTCGAACAGGTCGAAGTCGTCTGCGCTCGGCGCGCTGTCCGCGGCGAGCAACTCGGCGTTGCGATCGCCCTCGACGAGGAAGTCGAACTCGTCGTCTGTGCTCGCGAGAGCGTCCTGGGCGAAGGCGGGGGCGATGAGGAGTGCAACGAACATCGTTTGAACCTGTCTGGGTAGGGATGGAGTCGAGGGCTGGTCGGACCGCGTTGGTCTCCACGACTCGATCGCCACATAGCAAACGCCGTGCCAAGCCCCATGTGCCTGGAATTGCGGGCCCTGTACCTGGAGACTCGTCCGGATTCTCGGACCGTGTCCAAGAAAGTCGAACACCCCCGCCGGCATGACCACCAGCGTCACAGCGGACGCGAGTCCCCAGAGCAACTATCCTCGCGGGTGCTTTGAGTTCCTCCAGCCAGCTCGGTCGCTACCACCTCCTCGAGCGCATCGCCCTGGGTGGCATGGCCGAGATCCACCTCGCGTTCGAGCGGGGGACCGCCGGCTTCGAGCGCGTCGTGGTGCTCAAGGTCTTGCGCCGCGATCTCGTCGATGATCCCGACCACGTGCGCATGTTCCTCGCAGAGGCCCGCACGATCGCGCGCCTGAACCACCCCAACATCGTGCACGCGCACGAGCTGGAGGAGGCAGGCGGTACCTGGTTCATCGCGATGGAACACGTCGCAGGCTCGAGCTTCCGGGAGCTCCTGGTCGCCGTGCGGAAGCGCGAAGAGCTCGTCCCCGTGGAGGTGGCCGTAGCCCTGATGCTCCAGGCCTGCGCCGGCGCCCACGCCGCCCACGAGCTGCACAACCCCGCCGGCGAACCGCTGGGCCTCGTCCACCGGGACATCTCCCCCGACAACCTCATGCTCCGCGCCGACGGACACGTGAAGCTGCTCGACTTCGGCATCGCGAAGGCCCGCGAGGACCAGCAGACTCGCGAGGGCACGCTGAAGGGGAAGATCGCGTACATGAGCCCGGAGCAGTGCCAGCAGCACGCGCTGGACCGACGCTCGGATGTCTTCAGTCTGGGCGTCGTGGCCTGGGAGCTCCTCGCGGCGTCCCGGCTGTTCCGGCGCGACAGCGAGTACGCGTCGATGCAGGCGGTCGTGCAGGGCGACCTGCTCGACCTGCGCGAGAGGCGCGAGGATCTCCCAGAGGAGCTCGTCGTTGTCATCGAGCAGGCCCTCGCCCTGCACCCGGAGGACCGCTTCGAGAGCGCAGTGGCCATGCGCAATGCGCTCTCCGCCCTGGCCGATCCGATGGTGTGGGACCTTCGCCCAGACGTCATCGCCAGCTGGGCCGAGACGCGGCTCGGCAAGGCTCAGGAACACCGAGCGAGGCAACTGGAGGCGTCGATCACGGCCACGCTCCAGGGCGAGGACGACTTCACGCTCGAGGACGGCACCGAAGAGGTGGCCCGCCCACCGGATCGCGGGCGGAGCAATCCACGCCCACACTTCGTCTGGGGCGGGCTGGGGCTCGCGATCGGAGCGCTGGGGGTGCTCACCCTGCTCAACCACCAGGAGGCCGAACCGGACGCGGTCGAAGACGTCCGGCTGGTCCTGCCACCGGAAGGAGACCCGCTGGTCATCGGGCTGGCGCCAGTGATGGATCCCCTGCCCTACCTCGCCGCCCACGAGGGCATGCGCCTCCACCTGGAAGAGCGCCTCGGGCGGCCCGTCGAGCTCCGAACGCACGACTCCTACGACGCCTTGAGCAGAGCCCTGGCGGAGGGGGCCGTCCCCTATGGGTCCCTGCCTCCGCTGTTGTACCTGAACACGCTGCGCTCCACGCCCGTCGAGGTCCTGGCCTTCAAGAGGGTCGACGGCGGCTCGGGAACGGACGCCGTGCTCCTGGTCATGGAGGACGACGACATCGCGACCCCGGCCGAGCTCGCCGGGAGCATCGTCTGCTTCACGGACCCCGCCTCGACGACGGGCTACGCGTTGCCGCGGGCGACGCTTCGCCAGGCGGGCCTCGACCCCGACGTGGACGTCGAGGCTCACTTCTCCGGCAACCACCTCCAGGTCATGCGCGACCTCGTCGAGGGTCGATGCCGCGCCGCCGCGACCTACGACGACGCGCTGAGGGCTGCCGAGCGCGAGGACGTCCCGGTCGGCCAGCTCCGTGTGCTGAGCTTGACAGGCCGCACACCCCAGGACGCCATCTGCGCTGGTCCGGCAGCCGCGGCGGCCGAAGCGGAGGCGCTCCGGACCACGCTGTTGAGCTACCAGCCGGAGACGATCACGCCAACGGTCGAGCAGATCACGGGCTTCGCGGCCGGGGACGACGGCGACTACAGCCAGCTGCGCGAAGCCCTCGAGATGGAGCAGGCGGCGCTGGACAGCACGGGCGACCGCGCGCGTTAAGCGCTGGTCATGACGATGATGATGCTTGCGCTGCTCGCCTGCGAGCAGGAGACCGACGAAGCCCTCGAGCTGATCCCCGAAGTCGAAGAGACCATCTTGGAGGAGACGCCCCCGACCACGGTCGAGGCCCCAGCCGATGTGGCCGCGCCCCCCGCCGATGCGCTGACGACCAGCTCGGGCCTCGCCTACGTGGTGCTGAAGCCGGGCAAGGGCGACAAGCCAAGCGCCTACGACAAGGTCACGGTCCACTACACGGGCTGGACGGCCGACGGGAACATGTTCGACAGCTCGGTCACCCGCGGCGAGACGAGCAGCTTCCCCCTCAACCGCGTGATCCCCGGCTGGACCGAAGGGCTCCAGCTCATGTCCGTCGGAGAGAAGACCCGCTTCTGGATTCCACAGGACATCGCCTACGCCGGTATGCCTGGGAAACCAGCTGGCATGCTGGTCTTCGACGTCGAGCTCTTCGAGGTCGAGCCTGGTCCGAGGGTGCCAGAGGACGTCGCCGCCGCGCCGGCGACCGCGAACCCTCGCTCCAGCGGCTGCGCCTGGCGCCAGGTCACCGCCGGCACCGGGACCGATACCCCCGCGGCCGGCGACATGGTGGAGTTCCACTTCACGGTCTGGAACGCCGCCGGCGAGCTCCAGGAGAGCACGATCTCGTCCGGTCGAGCTGTCCAGGCTCCGATCGACGAGGTCGTCGAGCGCACGCCCATCTGGTCGGACGAGCTCCTCGAGATGAACCCTGGCGAGACTCGACGCATCTGGGCCCCGGCTGCTGCCCTGACCGTCGACGGCCGCCCGCCGCCTCCGGGGGACCTGGTCTTCGACCTCCAGTTGGTGTCCTTCGAGACCCCGCCGCCTCCGCCAGCGACCCCCTCTGATGTCACCGCCGCCCCGGCCGACGCCAAGAAGACCGCGACGGGCCTCGCATACAAGGTCCTGAACCCCGGCACGGGAACGCAGAGGCCTACGGCGAGCGACAGCGTCACCGTGCACTACAGCGGCTGGACCACCGACGGGAACATGTTCGACAGCTCCGTCGCTCGCGGCGAGCCCTCGAGCTTCCCGCTGAACCGCGTGATCGCGGGCTGGACAGAGGGCCTCCAGCTGATGGTCCCAGGAGAGAAGACCCGCTTCTGGATCCCAGAGGACCTCGCATACGGCGGTCAGCCCGGGAAGCCCGCCGGCATGCTGGTCTTCGACGTGGAGCTGCTCACCATCGACTGAGGGCTCAGTCCAGGGTCGTCATGACCTCGTCGAGCATGTCCATGCAGAAGACGTTCTCCTCTGGCGTGCCCACGGTGATGCGGAAGATGTCGCCGAAGTCGTGCTCCAACAGGGGCGCGAAGGTCTTGACCTTGACGCCTCGCTCGAGCATGCCCGCCGCGATGGCCTTGGCGTGCCGGCCAGCGGTGGTGCGCACGAGGACGAAGTTGGCGACCGAGGGGTAGGTCTGGAGCCCGGACTGGGCCCCGATGCGCTCGCACAAGAGCGCGCGAGCCTCTGCGGTCCGCTGTCTCACGTCGGGCAGGTGCTGGCCGTCCTTCAGCGCGGCGACGCCCATGCGCTCTGCCAACAGCGGAATGCGGTAGTCCGTCACCTGGCCCTCGAGCTCGGCGACGAGCCCCTCGCTGGCGATGATGTAGCCGATGCGCACCGCGGCGAGGCCATAGGCGAAGGACATCGTGCGGGTGCACACCACGTTCGGGTACTTCGCGACGAGGTCGACGAGGTAGTCGTGCTCGTGTGGCGAGAGGTACTGGACGTAGGCCTCGTCGAGCCAGAAGGTGGACCCCGTGTACCTGGCGATGAGCGGCTCGATCTGCTCGCGGGTGACCAGCACGTTGCCGGTGGGGTTGTTGGGGTTGGCGATGTAGACCAGCCCGTCGCCCTGCTGGATGGCGGCCTCCAGCGCCCCGAGATCCAGCGCGTAGTCGGCCTCGTGGGACAGCGGCACGAGGCGAACCGTGAGCCCCGAGGCGATGGCCTTCAGCGGCACCTTTCCGTAGGTCAGAACCGGCGTGATGATCGGGTAGCCCTCCTTGTGGA
Organism: Myxococcota bacterium; assembly: GCA_036012755.1. Classification (GTDB taxonomy): domain Bacteria; phylum Myxococcota_A; class UBA796; order UBA796; family CAJQPC01; genus JAAESX01. Next base: position 97,548 of record DASCPX010000009.1, read on the forward strand.
CGAGGTGCTTCAGGATCCGCATCGGCTTGGACTTGATGGCGCTCCGGATGAGGTGGGGCAGCACCTGCTTGAGGATGGGTCCGCTGCCGTTGTGGAGGTAGACCATCTCGGGGGTGCAGCCGCACTCGGCGGCGATCAGCGCGCGCAGCTCGCTGTTCTCGGCGTTGCTGTAGTTGCGGAGCGAGGTCCGGCTCGAGTGCTCCTGGAGCACGTCGATGGCCGCCTGGCTGCAGTAGGTGCCGTCGTTCAGGCCGAGGTTGATGGGCAGCTGCCAGCTGGAGGTGTCGACGTTCGTGGGCATGGTGCGCGCGACCTAACGCACCCTGATGACTCCCGTCAGCGCCACACCTGTCGCGAGGGCCGTGAAGTCCGGGTCGGTCGGCCAGAACCGGGCGTAGTAGAGACCCTGCTGTCCTTCGTACACGAGCTCGTCACTGCCGGAGGCGACGACCTCGCCGGGTATGCGGACCAGCTGAAGCTCGACGTCCCCCTCTGAGTGGCCCTCGACCAGGAGCTCGGCGGGGCCATCGATGACCCCGCCGGGGCCGGCGCGCTGCCGCCTGGTCGATGCTTCGATCCGCAAGGAGACGTCGGGCTCTCCAATGACCACGCGGCCGGCGACGAGGGCGTCGATGGGGAGCTCCCCGTCCAGCACCCGCACCCATGTCGTCGGCCAGCCCAGGGGCGGGTTCAGGAAGTCGTCGGGAACCGTCCCGCCCCAGCGATGGCAGTCTGAGCCACCGACCGGGACCACCCCGTCGGCGGCTCGGGCCTCCCACTCGGAGACGGACTCGGCGTCCCATGGGTCGAAGCGGGCTCCCCCGTTGTAGACCTCCAGCGCGTCGAAGTCCTCGCTCGTCCAGTCGTACTCGACCCAGGGCGCGGCGGCGTGAGGGTGCTCGACGATCGCCCACCCGCCCTTGGCGACACACTGTTCCACCGCGTCTTTACCGCTGACCTCACCAGGCGGTCGGTCGATCCACACCTCGAGGTCGACGAAGGCCCCCTCCAACGGCAGGCAGCCGACGTGGCCAGTCGGCCCTCCGTTTCCCTCCAGGGATGCGATCGGGCTGATCTCGCTCCCTTCGATCACTCCCTCTGGCCAGGCAACACCTGAGATCTCGGGGCCTTGGTTCGGACAGTCCTCGACGTCCTCGCAGCCCATCGAGCCCTGGGCGTTGGAGTGGTCGGTGATGAAGAGGAAGTCCAGGCCCGCCTCTTCCATGGCCGGCCCGAGGGCTTCGACGGTGCCGTTGCCGTCCGTGTCGTTGCTCCCGACGCTGCTGTGCACGTGCAGATCCCCGGCGAGCCACACCCCGTCGAGGGGTGGGACAGAACAAGCCGACAACATCGTGACCATGGACCCCATCGCGTAATGCTACCTTTGCCTCAGTCTGGGAGTCCCGTGAAGAGGTTCGTCTTTATTTCGCTGGCCCTTGGAGCGACCGTCGCGTGCGTCCCCGCACCGCTGGACGTGTCCTTCGACGCGGACGGCGCCGTCGACCTCAACCTGGGCGAGGACCCGGACGAGCAGATCTCCGAGTGGGAGTTCTACGATGGCGGCGGCTGGCACAAGGCCGACGGCTGCCAGGACGAGCTCACCGCGACGGGCAACGAGGTGGGCGACGTCACCGCCGACGCCGAGTTCAGCGACCAGTTCGGCGACGCCGTACGGCTCTACGACTTCTGCGACCGGGCAGTACTGCTCGTGTCCGGGGCCTTTTGGTGAAGCGCCTGTGTGGCGGAGGCTCCGTCACTGCAGTCGACCTTCAAGGAGTACGAGGAGGACGGCCTGATCGTCATCCAGATGCTCGCCGAGAACAACAGCAGCTCCACGCCCACGCAAGAGGATCTGGAGAGCTGGGCCGCGAACTCGGGCCAGACCCATCCGGTCGTCGCTGACGCTGGCTGGGCCGTCAGCAACCGCTTCGAGGTCGACTACGGCATCCCGACCTTCTCCCTGCTTGCACCGGGCATGGAGGTCGTGACCGTGGACGACGGGGCATCGGAGAGCGTCATCCCAGACCACCTGCCCTCCGACTTCGAGCTTCCAGGCCAGGAGTAGACACCGGGTCTGACAGCCCTGTGACGTTGCCCCGAGCAGCGTGAGATAGGCTCCCTCGCCGGGAGCCTGTTTTTCATGCTGCAGCTGCTTTTCCTTGGGTCCGCGCTGGCAGCGGAAGCCGAGCTCATGCCGATGGGACCGCTGATCGCCGACGGCATCACGCCAGCCCGCATCCAGGTGTCCGTGCCGGGGGCGATGCCCGGAGACAAGGTGAAGCTCAAGCCCTTCGAGGGCACGGCGAGCGGTGGCGCCGTCACAGCCCCCGGGGTCGTCAGCTTCAGCTTCCTCGCCCCGCGGCGCTACGAAGAGGACGGCTCGAAGGTCCGCGTCATCATCAAGGGCGCCGTCAGCGTCGACCAGACCTTCACCATTCCCCTGGAGCCACCGGCGAAGTCCGAGCTCGAGCTGTCGTTTACGCCGGAGTCATGGACCGTCGGAGACAAGGGCACCGTCGAGGTCAGCATCGGCGCCACCGGCCAGCATCCCCTGCCCGCCTCGGCGCGCCCCGTGATGCTGGAGGCGAACATCGGCAAGATCACCGGGCTCAGCGAGGGCGACGACGGCCAGTGGACCGCCACCTGGACGCCCCCTGCGGTGAAGGTCGCGACCAACGCGCTGTTCACCGCGACGGACCTGTCGTCGCCTGACACGGTCGTCGGCCAGTCCCACTACGCCCTGAAGGTGCAGGCGCAGCAAGAGGTGAAGGCCGCCAGCGGGAGCCAGAACGTGCTCGTCATCGGGTCGGCGCAGTACGGCCCATCGACCGCCAGCGAGGACGGAAAGGTCGTCTTCGATGCCCTCCTGGACCCGAGGGTGACCGAGGGCACGCTCCAGTCCGTCGACGAGACCGGCTACCGCAGCGACACGACCGTGCCGCTGGAGCTCGACTCGCCGGCCGCAGTCGCCTTCGCACCGCTGCCGAAGATGGTCCCCACCGGCCGCCAGATCGTCGTCCACGTCGCCCTCATGGAGCCAGACGGATCGGCTTGGAGCAGCGCAGCGCCAAAGATGGAGGGCGCCTCGGAGGCCGAGAGCCTGGGCCGTGGGTGGTTCGCCTTTTCGGCCACGGCCCCCTCCGAGCCCGGGGCCTGGACCCTCGTCGTCGAGGCGGAGGGAGAGCTCCGGGCCATCCGCAAGCTCACGGTCATCGACGCGGTCCCCGACGTGACGCTCAGCGCCGATCCGGTCGGCCTCATGCCTGGCAAGAGCGCCTTCTCGGTCACGGCCCACCTCAAGGACGCCGACGGCACCGCTCTCACCAAGCGCAGGCCTGCCTTCGAGGTGGAAGGGGCCTCGCTCCAGAGCGGGCCAAAGGACAACGGCGACGGCACCTACACGGCCCGGTACTTCGCCCACAAGAGCGCCGACACCGCCAGGGTGAGCGTGCACGCCGCTCCGAAGGCGACGGGGCTGGCGGTGGCTCGGCTCTCTCTCTGGCCCATGCAGGGGTCGGTGGCCGCGGACGGCTCGTCCACGACGGAGATCGCCATCGTGGCCGAGGACGCCTACGGCATGCCGGTCCCGAACGTCGAGGTCAGCCTGACGACCCCGGTCGGAGACGGTGCGATGAAGCCGACGGCGAAGACGGACCGCTACGGCTTCGCCGCGGTCAGCTACCGCACCGGTTCGAGCGTCGGACCCGCGGCGGTCGTGGCAGACGCCAAGGGCATCGTCGGCACGACCGTGCTCTACCAGCACGCCCCGGGCTCGGATCCGGTCGGCGTGGAGCCCGGAGGATCCGAGACGGACCTGGCACGGGCCCAGGCCTGGCGCTCGGCTCGACCGGCCATCCAGGTCGCCAAGATGGGCGCTGATGTCGGTCCGCCGGCCCGGGTCGCGATCACCACGACGCCCTCCTACACGACGCCAGGCGCCGCCATCCTGGTCACCGTGCGCGTGCTCGACGAAAACGGCAAGGCCGTGCTCACGTCGAGGCCGAAGGTGAAGGCCACCATCGGCAAGGTCGGCTCGATGACCAACAACGGTGACGGCAGCTACAACCTGCCGCTCCAGCTGCCCGCGGGGCAGGACGGCCCCGTGACGCTGACCGCGACCGCCGGGGGGGCGACGGGGAGGCAGGAGCTGCCGACGCTGGCCTCGCTCGGGGGCGCGCCGCCACCGACCCAGGACAAGGGAGACAAGGGAAGCGGGAAGAAGGATGACGGGCTCCCGACCGCGGGCAAGAACCCCAACCGCATGGACCTGCGCAACCAGTCAGCGCGCTTCTACCTGGCCGTCGGCGGCTACAAGTACACGGCCCTTCGGGTGAGGAACGGGGACGAGCCCAGAATCCCCTCGGAGATCGGCTTCCATCGCAAGGGGACGAGCCCCGTCCCCGGCGCCGGACTGGCCGCCAGCGGCCACCCGAAGGGCAACATGGTCGGCTACGACGTGCGCCTCCGCTTCTCCGGGTACACGACGCAGGTCGGCGACGGCCTCTACTACGATGGCCTGCCCTACTTCGTCGGCGCCGTGCGGGCGAAGTTCGACCTCGCCAGCGGGCTGGCCGCCTACGGGTCCGCGGGTCTCCACGTCGTCGACGTGCCGATCTACCGCTACAACGACGACCTCGACGACGTCGATCGCCTCAACAAGATGGTGCCCGGCCTGCGCATCGGCGGCGGCGTGACCTACACCAACCGCTTCGCTCACGCCCAGTTCGAGCTGGCCGAGAGCTTCGGACTCCTGCCGAAGGTCACGCACACGGGGCTCCTGGTCGAGGGCCGCGTCCCCATCGGCCCGGTGAGCATCGTGGTCTTCGTCGAAGAGGACATCGAGTTCCAGCACATGCGCTACTGGGTGGGGACCGGCGACAGCGAGGACCGCGTGCTCATCCGGGGCCGCCAGGCGACGACGCTCTTCGGGGTCGGCGCGGCCTTCTGAGTCGACCTCGGGAGCGGGCCTCGCCCCCCGTGTCAGCGTGGTTGTCGTCAGTCCGCCGACTGGGACCGGCAACTCGCTCTCGGTGAAACAGGGTGTTTCAGCCAGGCCGACTTGGGCCGGCAACTCGCGCTCGGTGAAACAGGGTGTTTCAGCCAGGCCGACTTGGGCCGGCAACTCGCTCCCGGGGAAACCGCACGTCAGCGTGCAATCTGGGCGAGGCTGACGCGCAGGGTCCACGAGACTGCACGCCGGTGTCCATCCTGAGAGGCTCCGCCCGCCACGCGTCTCGGTCTCTCGATCCACAGCGTCGGCGGATCTACGAGGCGGCGAGGAAGGGCGGGGAGTCCACCCACCCCACGGTCACGGACTGCTCCGAGGGCGTACACTACGCCACCAGGGCAAGCCGAGGTGACCCTCACTCCGCTTCTTCCGCCTCCTCTACATGCGCACAACGTCCCTGTCGCTCCCCGGAGCCGGGAGCAGGGGCTACGTCCGCTTCCTGTACTCGATCTGGGCCCTCGTCTACGACTGGACCGTGGCCTGGGACGGGGCCTATCGAGGCAACGCCAGGAGCATGATCGAGGCGGTGGTCAGCGAGGGTGACCGGGTCCTGGACGTGGGGGTCGGGACAGGGCTCCTCGCCGAGTACGGCGCGCCTCTCGCGGGCGAGTACGCCGGCGTCGACTACTCCGGAGGCATGCTCTCCAAGGCCGCGAGCAAGATCGCCAGCCTGAAGCTGGGCAACGTGAGGCTCCAGTGGGCGGACGCCCGGAATCTGCCCTTCGGGGACGGGGGCTTCGACGCGGTCGTCAGCTCCTTCGTCCTGCCCCACTTCGCTCGGGAGGAGAAGGTCGAGATCCTGCGGGAGATGGCCCGGGTGTTGCGAGGAGGAGGGAGGCTGGGGCTCTTCCTCGCCCAGGGCGAGATCGCTCCCCTGTTCTCGACCAGGGAGCAGCTGGAGGAGTTCCTGGAGGCGGCTGGCTTTGCCCAGGTCCGGATCGAGGATCGCGACGATGTCTACCGGGTCGTCACGGCAGTGAAGCCCGCGTGAGCGGCGACGGCGAGTACTGGGAGAAGAACGCCCGGCGCTACGACCGCGCCACCCTGCTCCTCAACAAGAACTTCTCTGGCATGGCGCAGGCGGTCGCCGATGCCGTCGCTGGCTCTGAAGACGTGCTGGAGATCGCCGCGGGCACGGGTCTGGTGACCGCTGCGGTGGTCCCGGTGGTCGGTCGCCACATCGCCACGGATCGGTCTCCGGAGATGCTGGAGGTCCTCCGGGGACGCCTCGACGGGCAGGCCAACCTGGAGGTGCGCACAGCGGACGCCCTGGACCTCGACTTCGAGGACGGCACCTTCGACGCGGTGCTGGTCTGCAACCTCCTCCACCTGTTGCCCGAGCCCTGGTGGCGCTGGCCGAAGCTCGGCGTGTCCTCCGGCCCGGAGGACGCCTGCTCGCTCCCACCTTCTGCCACGGGGAGGGTGTAGTAGCCGCGGTCTTGTCCCGGACGCTCTGGGTGACCGGCTTCCGGGTCGTCACCCGCTTCGGAGGCGACGAGCTGGACACCCTCGTGACCGAGGCGGGCTTCGAGGTGCAGGACGCCCGCTGGTTCCCGGGGCTGCTGCCCCTCCGCTACGTCGAGGCCACACACCAGCCTATGGAGTGACCGGCTCCAGGTCGAAGAGGAAGGGGTGGACCACCTCGGCCTCGTCCTCGAAGCGCGGCCAGTCGGCGCCGTAGATGGCCGACCCGAAGCAGCTCTGGACACCCATCGGCACGTCGGAGTGGTCCTGCACCCAGACCTCGCCGAGTCCGGCTGGGCCGATGTCGAAGCGCATGTCCACGTGGCCGGAGAGCTCTGGGTACTCCATGGCCCAGGCCTCGACGCAGTCCTTGACCTCCGGGATCATCTCGTCGACGACCTCCCGTATGGCAGCGGGGGTCTGCTCCGCCGTCACCGGGGGCAGGAACCTGCGCAGAGGCTCGACCGCCGTGTCTTCCAAGGTGGCTTCGGGCTCCGGCACGTCCTCCATCGCGGCCACCTCGAGGGGCTCCGCAGAGGTGCGGGTCTTGCGCGGCTCGGTCACCGTGCGCTCCCCCGGTCTCGGCACCCGCGTCTGGACGGGCTCGTCGGGCTCGCGCTGTTGGGCCGGGTCCTCGCCCGCCGGAGCATCACCCGCGGCGACCTCGGAGCTGCCCATGATCCACCCCAACAGCAGCAACACCGTGAGCACCACGACCCCGAAGAGGACCCGACGGCTCACTCGGGCTCGCTGGCGCCCAGCAGCTCACCGAGAGCCGTGATGTGCTCTCCGTACGCGGCCCAGTCGCCAGCCTTCTGGGCCTCGATGGCGGCTGCGTAGATCTCGGCCGCCTGCTGCATCGCTGGCACCTCGACCTCCACGGTCGTCATCTCGCCGGTCTCCTCGTCGACGACCTCTTCCGTGCGGACCTCGACGGTCTCCTGGACGGTCTCGCCGAAGACCTTCTCGAGGGCCTCTTCGAGAGTCGGCTCCATCGCGATGCGCTCCTCGTAGGAGACGATGACGCGCTTGAGCTCCGGGAGCTGACCGGTCGCCGCCTTCAGGTAGAGAGGCTCGACGTAGAGCAGGCTCTTCTCGATCGGGATGACGAGCAGGTTGCCTCGCACGACCGAGCTGCCAGACTGCGACCAGAGCGTGATCTGCTGGGAGATCTCGGGATCCTGGTCGATGCGGGCCTCGATCTGGTTCGGTCCGAAGACCAGCTTCTGCTTCGGGAACTGGTAGAGCAACAGGCGCCCGTAGTGCTCCGGATCGCAGCGGGCCGCGAGCCAGCTGATCATGTTGTCCTTGCCCGTCGGGACGAAGGGACGGAGCAGGATGAACTCGGCCTCGGACTCGCCCGGGAGCTCCATGATCAGGTAGTAGCTCTCCATCTTCTGGGCGCTGCCGCCGTAGAGCTCCTTCGGCGACTCCCACATGTCCTCTCGGTTGTAGAAGACCGTGGTGTCCGTCATGTGGTACGAGGCGTAGAGCCTCGCCTGGATGTCGAAGAAGCCCACCGGGTAGCGAAGGTGGGGGACGATCGACTCCGGCATCTCGGACATCGGGGTCAGCGCCCCCGGGAAGATGTCACCGTAGACTTGGATGAGCGGGTCCGTCTCGTCGGAGACGTAGAGCGTCACGGTGCCGTCGAATGCGTCCACCACGACCTTCACCGCGTTGCGGATGTAGTTGAAGCTGCCGCCGTAGGGCTCCGAGTACGGATAGCGATTCGTCACGGTGTAGGCGTCGATGATCCACACCAGCCGCCCATCGGCGACGACGAGGTAGGGGTCGCGGTCGAAGCTCAAGAAGGGCGCGACCTCTGCGATCCGCTCGTCGAGCGTGCGACGCATGAGGATTCGACTGTCGTCCTTCAGGTACTGGGACAGCAGGATGTCCATGCTCGAGTAGTAGATGGCGAAGAGTGTCTTCCTCCAGCCCTCGAGTGGCACCCCGCCTTCGCCGGCGTAGGTCGTGTAGACGTTCTGGTCCCCGTCCGGGTAGTCGAACTCCTCGATGCCTGCCTTCACGAAGACGTAGCGGTCGGTGAGCTCGCCGTAGTAGATCTCGGGCCGGTCGATCTGCAGATCTGCGTTGGCCGAGGGTGGGATGTCCTTCACGAAGAGCTCGGGCAGGCCCTCCGAGGTCACGATGTTCACCGGCGAGACCGTCAGGCCGTAGCCGTGGGTGTAGCTGAAGTGCTCGTTGACCCAGCTGCGCGCCTGCGCCGGCACGTTGGCGTAGTTCAGCTCTCGGGCGGAAAGCATCACCTGGCGGATCTGTCCGTCGAGCACGTAGCGGTCGATGTCGACGTCGTGGAAGTCGTAGTAGAGCCGGATCTCCTGAATCTGGGCGAAGGTCTGCAACAGCGGCCGATCGTCCCAGATGCGGATGTTGTCCAGCGTGTCCGGGCGCGCCTCGATGTCCGCCAACGTCAGCCCGGTCTCGGCCTCGAAGGGCTCCACGTCGATGCGGTCGAGGGCATAGGCGCTGCGTGTCCCCGAGATGTTCCGCTCGAGGTAGGGCTGCTCCAGCGTGAGCTCGCTCGGCGTGACGATGTACTGGTGCAGCAGGTTGGGCCAGGCCTTCGCGATGACGAGCGCGACCACGTAGATGGCGATCGAGACCGCGCCTGGCCGCCAGCTCCCGCGGAGGCCACCGGCGATCAGCGCGACGCCAGCCAGCACGGAGGCACCGACCATGACCCAGGCGCTGGGGATGCCGGCGTTGATGTCCGCGTAGTCAGCACCCCAGACCGCTCCCCGGTTCGTGAACAAGAGCAGGTAGCGATCGAGGTACCAGCCCGCCGCGATGGCGAAGAACCAGCCGCCGCCGAGGACCGCGAGGTGTCGGCCCGCCCGAGCGCTGAGCGAGATCCGCTTCAGCAGCACGTCCCGGAGGAGGTAGAAGCCACCGGTCAGCGCGATCGTGATCACGAACAGCGCGCTGGCGACCGACTGCGCGAGCTCCAGCACCGGGAGCGTGAAGACGTAGAAGCCGATGTCCTGCAAGAAGACGGGGTCCGTCTCTCCGAAGGGCCTCGCGTGGACGGCGGTGAGCACGTCGAGCCACTGTCTGGACAGCGGTCCCCCCGTGAGCAGGCCCGCGAAGACGGCGCCGAGCCCCAAAACCCACTTGACAGCGGACCGCAGGCTCTGGGGTGGGATCTTGCCCTCTGCGAGCAGGCGGCTGAGCAGGCCGTAGTTCAGGCCCGCCTCGCGGTGGGCGAAGGCGAGGTTGACGAGCACGAAGGCGAAGCCCAGGACCAAGCCTCCGAGCCACAGGCCGAGGGCCGCCCCGACGTGCGCCTGGAAGACCTGGGAGTAGCCGACGGCGTCGAACCAGAGCCAGTCGACGAGGACCTCGACGAGTGGGCGATGGAGGACCCACAGTCCGAAGATGACCCCCAGGGCGATCCAGATGCGTGTGCGGTACTTCTGCATGGCAAGGGGTGTAACCACGCGCGCGATAGACTCGCCCCCCATGCTCTGGGTCTCCCTCGCCATCGCTGCGCCGCTCTTGGTCGATCCGGACGTGAACCGGGACGAGGCGGCGGCATCCGTCCAGTCCGCCGCCGGGATCGAGGATCTCCAGGTGATGGGGCTGGAGGAGCTCCTCGGGGCCCGCCCGCCGCTGCTCTCCGGTGACGGGCAGGTCGATCTCTGCACCCGCGCCCCCTCCTCCGCCGGCCAGGTCTCGGAGCAGCTCGGCAAGGCCGAGGACAGCGTGTCCTACATGGACTACGAGGCGGCGCTCTCGGAGCTCGACGAGGTGGACGGCCTGCTCGCCTGCCTGCGGGACCCCGTGAGCCCCGCCGACGCCGCCCGGGCCTACTTCCTCCGCGGCATCGTGGCCTTCGACTCCGGGGACGAGGGCAAGGCGCTGCAGAGCTTCGTCCAGGCGCGCCAGTTCGACCCGGAGATCGCCTGGGACACAGCCTTCCCCCCTCGGGCCCAGGGCGTCTTCGACCAGGCGACGACGATCTCGGCGGAGCAGGCTCCCGCCTCGCTGCTCCTCGTCCCGGCTCCCCCCGACATCCGAGTCGACGGGAGGCTCGCGTCCACCACCGGGAGCCAGCTCACCCTCGGCCCCGGCCGCCACCTCGTCCAGCTCGGGCCCGAGCCGATGACGACCTTCCAGGTGGAGCTCCAGGCCGGCTCCGAGGCCACCCTGGTCGTGCCAGCCATGGTCGACGAGCACGCACTGCGCGAGATCGCGACCGACGATCGCGTCGCCCTCAGCGCCGCGCTCGGGGCTCTGCTCGGCGAAGGCCAGCTCGTCTTCGTGGCCGTCCCCGGGGGCATCTGGAAGGGCAGCGCCGGCGGGCGCGCATGGGAACAGATCGTGGCCACGGAGCCCGTCGCGATCGCCGAGATCATCGAGGTCCCGGCTCCCGAGCTGGAGCCAGGGGACAAGGGGGTGCGAAGGGGCCTGCTCGGGGTCGCCATAGGCACCGCGGCGGTCAGCGGGGCGCTGTACGGCGGGGCCGCGCTCACGAACCAGGCCTTCTACGCCAGCGACACTCCGACCGGCCAGCTGGAGCAGGTCCAACAGCTCAACAACGGGCTCATCGTGGCCTCGGCTGGCCTCGGGGCCGTCGCCGTGGGCCTTGGCGTCGTGGCGGTCTTCTGATGTTCCTGCTGACCAGCTGTCTCTGGATCTCGGACGAGGACCTCGCCCGTGAGCTGAAGCGGCGAGAGCGCCCGGGAGAGACCCCGGAACCCACCGTGATCCTGGAGCTCTCCGGCACCGGGAGCTACGGCGCCGCGCTGGCGGCCTACGACGAGGACGGCGACGGAGTCCGCGAGCTGGCCATCGGCCTCCCGGACGCGGTGGATGGTGACGTCGACGTGCTCAGGTTCGGGGCGGAGGGCCCGGACGTGACCGCGCTGGTCTTCCAGTCCATGAGCGAGACCAACGATGGACCTTGCGAGGCAGGCGGAGTCCTCGCCAACGCCGGTGACCTCGACGGAGACGGCGACGAAGAGCTCATGATCGGCATGCCTGGCTGCACGGTGGGAGGCGCCGACGGCGGCTGGGCCTTCTGGAAGGGCGGCAAGAACAACCCCAAGGGCGAGTTCTTCTTCTCCGGGAGCTTCGACCCCGGCACGGACATCGCGCGCTCGCGTGACCACGACGACAACGGCTACGACGACGTCATGATCGGCGCACCTGGCTACGCGGAGTCGACCGGCGCGGTCTTCCTGAAGCGCTACGAAGAAGAGCCAGGTGACATCGTCATCTACGTCGGCGAGAACGTCGGCGACCGCTTCGGCGGGGCGGTGACCGGACCCGGCGACACCAACGGCGACGGAGCCTCGGACGTCGTCATCGCCTCACCCGAGGCCGGCGGCGGGGCAGGAGCCGCCTACCTGATCGTCGGGCCGCAGCCAGCCACCAGCGTCGCCACGCCGGTGGAGGCTTCCACCCCCCGGACGAACGGAGCCAGCGGCAGCGGGCTGGGCTCCGAGCTCGGCAGCGGCGGGGACGTCAACGACGACGGCCTGGACGACTGGCTCATACAGGTCCCGGGCCTGGACGAGGTGCTCGTCGTGCTCGGCTCCTCGAACGATGACGCCGCGGTCGACCTGATCATCCACGGCGAGCCTGGGATCGGCGCCGCCCTGGAGATCTCGGACCTGGACGCCGACGGCTCAGCCGAGCTCCTCGTCGGCTCACCCTTCGGAGAGGGCGCGGTCTATGTCTTCGAGGCCCCCCTGAGCGCCTCGATGGAGCTCACGGACGCCACGACGACGATCATCGGAGCCGTGGACGGAGGTGAGTTCGGGGCCTCGCTGGCGGTCTTCGCCGATCTCGACGGTGACGGCATCGGGGAGGTGGCAATCGGCGCGCCGACGGAGCAGACTGTCGAGCTGTTCACCGGACTCACCTACTGATGCAGCCTGCTCCCCTGGCAAACGGCCGCTACGTGCTCGACCGCAGCCTCGGCGAGGGCGGCATGGCAACGGTCTGGTTCGGGCAGGACACCCTGCTCGATGTCCCCCGCGCGGTGAAGGTGCTGGCGCCTGCGATGGCCAGGAACGAGACCCTGCGGACCCGCTTCCTACACGAAGCGCGCACGATGGCAAAGCTGCGGCACGCCAACATCGTGACCGTCTTCGACGTCGGCATGGACCAGCGCAGGCCCTACATCATCATGGAGGTGCTGGAGGGGGGCAGCGTCGTCGACTACGTGCACACCTACGGGCCGATGCGCCCGTCGGTCGCTGTCCGCCTGATCCGCGGCGTGCTCAACGGCCTGGGCATCGCCCACGCCGCCGGGGTCGTCCACAGGGACGTGAAGCCCCACAACATCCTCCTGACCATCGAGGGCATTCCCAAGCTCACGGACTTCGGCATCGCCCAGGCGGACGGCCGCAAGAGCCTGACGCGCACGGGCATGATGATGGGCACCCTCGCGTTCATGTCGCCAGAGCAGCGCTCGAACCCGAAGGGCGTGGACCACCGCGCGGACCTCTACAGCGTCGGCACGACCCTGTACTCGATGCTGACCGGAGACGAGCCCTTCGACCTCTACTCGACGGAGCTGCGAGAGCCTCGACTGCAAGCGGTCCCGGACGCGCTGGCGGAGATCCTGCGCAAGGCCTGCGCGCTGTCGGCGGACGCCCGCTACCAGTCGGCCGAGGAGCTCGACGCGGCGCTGGCGGCGGTCGAGGGCGAGCTCGCCGAGGGCTTGGCTGCCGAGGCCGCCTGGGTGATGCTCCTGGAGCAGCTCGGGGAGACCTCGGAGAAGCAGACCGGTCCGCTGCCCGAGTTGCCGGAGGGCAGCCAGGACACCCTCATGCCGGTCGAGGACCCCCAGGACGCCCACACCTCGGCCCAGGGGACGATGGACCTCCACTCCCTGCCCAGCGGCCTGACGGACACGGAGCCGCCTCGCCGATCGCGCATGCCGATGCTGCTCGCGCTGTTGTCGGTGGCGGTCCTCACCGGTGGTACGACGTGGTGGCTGGCCCAGCCCGACGCGGTCGTGGAGGAGCCGAAGGTCGTCGAGCCGGTGGCGAAGCCGCCTCCACCGCGCAAGGCGCCCGCAGCCGTCGAGGTCGCGGAGGAGCCGATCGAAGCCGAGGCCCCAGAGCCGGTGGAGGAAGAGGTGGAGGAGGAGGTCACGCCAGCGCTTGTTTCCGCGCCGATGGTCGTCGCCGCGCCGACCGAGCCGGCGCCCGAGGAGGCCACGGAGCCAGCCGCCGCGACCGTCCAGGCCTACATCAACACCAAGCCCTGGTCAGACCTGAGCATCGACGGAGTGTCGAAGGGCACGACCGGCTGGAAGGGCAGCCTGGCGATCGGGACCCACGCCCTGTCCTTCACAAGCCAGGACGGCGAGACCATCACCCAGACCGTGACGGTGAAGCCCGGAGCCCCCTTCCGCCACTGCTACGACTTCGCCGCCCAGGGGCCCTGCGCGCGCCGCTGAGATAGAGCCGCCCCATGCTGCTGTCGCTCGCGCTGTCGTGTACGTCCCCGGAGCCCACGCCGCCCCTCGAGCAGGAGGAGTCCGCCAGCGAGGGCCACTGGACGAAGCTCGACACCCTCGCCTTCGGGCACGCGGACCACACGGCGACGATGCTGCCGGGGCAGCAGATCATCGTGCTCGGTGGCTTCTCGGACAAGGTCGAGCGCGTCGACGTCCCAGCCCGTCGGATCCGCGCGGCGAGTCCCCTCCCCCAGGCGCGCATGAACCACGCCGCCGCGGCGCTGCCAGACGGGCGGCTGATCGTCGCCGGCGGCGAGGTCTACGACCGCGACACCCGCGAGCGCACGGCGACCAACACCGTCTTGATCTGGGACCCCGAGACCGACACCTGGTCCGACGGACCGGCGCTCTCGACGGTGCGAGTCGACTTCACGCTCAGCCCCTATGGCGACGGCGTGATCGCCATCGGCGGCAAGGACGGCGAGGGTGCCGTGCTCGGCCGAACAGAGGTCCTGGCAGCTGGCGCCTGGCTGGAGGGCCCGGCTGTGTCCCCGCGTCACGGCCACGACGTGGACGCGTGGCGAGGTGGACTCGTCATCACCGGTGGACGCGACGGCGACCCGGTGGGCCTCGTCGAGCACATCGTCGAGGGCCGCACGAAGCTGCTCGCCACGCTGTCGCCACCTCGCGCGGACCAGGTGACGCTGGTGCTGGACGACGACAGCCTCATGGTCATCGGCGGAGACGACGGCACCGACGTGCTCGCTGACGTCGACCAGCTCGTCGACGGTCAGTGGGTGGCGCTCACCCCCTTGTCCCATCCCCGCTCCCAGCACGGCGCGGGCCAGGTGGCCGATGGCCGCGTCGTGGTCTTCGGAGGCCGTCCGGTGGTGGCCTCCCCCGACGCCCTGCCGATCCGCGACGTCGAGATCTACGAGGCCGACGGCGCCTGGCGAGAGGCCAACCGCCAGGTCCAGGCCCGCTACGAGGGCGTGACGCTGCCGCTGGAGGACGGGAGGGTCCTCGTCGCCGGTGGGAACTCCCGGGGCAAGGTCATCCTCGAGGTCTCGGTCTACTCTCCGGAGCCCAAGCCGCCGCGGGTCAAGCAGCCAGAGGACACAGCGCCTCCGGAGCCCGCGGAGCCCTCGGAGCCCTCGGAGCGACCCCCTGCTCCTCCCGGACTGCCCCCGGGGATCTGACCTCAGTCGCCCCGGATGCTGTCCGGATCGAAGAGCGCGGCGATCTGGATTCGAGCGCCGCTGTCGAGGATCTTCGTGTGGCAACCCAGGCGGTGGCTGGGTTCGCGAGGTGGACCCGGCTCGCGGGCCCGCCCATCGTGGGGATCCCCGCGTACGTGAGCCTCGATGGTCAGCTCCTCGTGCTCGCTCATCTTCGACAAGCCGGTGGCGTCGAGCGTCTCGAGCCTGCAAGAGCCACAGCCTCCGTCCGGACAGGTCCCGCCCGCACGCCGACCGGTGGAGATGGTGAGGCCGTTTGCGTCCGCGGCCATCAGGATCGAGTAGTGCTTCTCGACCTGAAGCGGCCTCTCCGTCCCGTCCGGGAGGACGAAGGTGATGGAGCAGGTCGAGACCTCCGGGCCCTTGCCGAGACCGAGGATGTCCTTGAGCTTGTTGCGAATCCCGAAGCGGGACATCCGACCTCCTCAGCCCTTCAGCGCAGCGGTGAGAAAATCATACGCGTCGTCGGTGCTGTCGCTCAGGTGGAAGAGGTCCTTGTCCTTGGCAGAGATCGTCCCCCACTCGATCATGGCGTCGACGTTCAGGACCTCGGTCCAGTACTCCGAGCCGTAGAGCACGATGGGCAAGGGCTTCTTCACCTTGCCAGTCTGGCGGAGCGTCAACAGCTCGGCGAACTCGTCGAGGGTCCCGAAGCCGCCGGGGAACACGACCATGGCCTTGGCCAGGTACATGAACCAGTACTTCCGCGTGAAGAAGTAGTGGAAGACGAAGCCGAGTTCGGGCGTGACGTACTGGTTGAGGCGCTCCTCGAAGGGCAACGAGATGCCGAGGCCCACGCTCCGACCACCCTCGACGTCCGCGGCGCCCCGGTTGCCAGCCTCCATGATGCCCGGCCCGCCGCCGGTGCAGACGAGGTACTCGTGGCCGTTGGGGCGCTCCAAGCCGAACTCGGTGAAGCGACGGGCGAGGACCCGACAGTCGTCGTAGTAGCGGCTGCCGCGCAGCCTCCTCTTTGCGAGGAGGACCTCCTCCTCGAGCTTCGCGGACTCGCCGTTGCCCTCTGCGAGCGCCTTCTGCGCGTGCTCCAGCCGGCTCCGTGCGACCTCTCCGGGGAGCGTCCGGGCCGAGCCGAACATCACGATCGTGTCGCGGACGTTGTGCTCCCGGAAGCGCAGGCGCGGCTCTTCGTACTCGCAGTTGATCCGAATCAGCCGGGCAGCTGGAGAGTTCAGGAATTCCAGGTTCTTATAGGCCTTCTCGTGGACCATTGTCCGTCCTATTCGGTCTTGGGTCCCCCATGGGTATGCCGCCGGTAGCGGCTTGTCGCAGCGCCGGTGTCCGAAGGGCAGCAACACGACAGGACGGGCCCCGGAAGCCCAGGAGACAAAGCCCCATGCGAAGCCTCATTCTCTTCTCCGGCCTCATGGCCACCACTACCGGCTGCATCGTCTACGACTACGACGAAGACTGCGATCCGGACATCCCCTGCCACGACGGGAGCTGGGACGACCTCGATGACTCCGGTCTGACCGACGACGTCGAGGAGGAGATCCCGGTCGAGCTCTCCTTCACCCCGGACCACGCCGAGCAGGGCGAGGTCTTCTCCGCGGTCATCCGCGTGACCGACGGCGAGATGGACCTCTCGAGCGTCAGCGAGATCACGATCTACGGCGACGCCATCCTCCACTCGGCGGTCGCCCGGCCCGACAGCATCACGGCCATCTTCGAGCTCTCAGCCGACGGCGAGCTCGGCCCGGTCGACATCGTGCTCGAGACAGCCGCCGGAGACGGTGAGCTCATCCCAGGCGCCTTCACGGTCTTCGAGGCCGGCAGCGGGAACTCCGCGAACGACTGGAACGACGGCTCGGCCGAGGACGACTGCGAGTGACGCGGCCGTCCGCGACCTCGGGCCTCGCTCTCCAGGAGCGGGGCCCAGCCCTTGCGGGCTCGCGGAGACGCGCTACCGGTGAGACCGGAGCGCGAAAGGTGGGAATGGACGTCGAGGTCCTGTATCGACGCTACGGGGACATGGTCCTCGGTCGCTGCAGGACGCTGCTGCGCAACGACGCGGAGGCCCAGGACGCCTGCCAGGAGGTCTTCCTCAAGGTCCACCGCTACCGCCACAGCTTCCGAAACGAAGCCAAGCCCAGCACCTACCTCTTCCGGGTCACCACGACGGTCTGCCTCAACCGGATCCGGTCCCGGGGCCGGCGCAAGGAAGACCTCGTCGATGAGCCGGCGCCGGTGGCGGTCGTGGACTCCCACCTCTGTGGCGTCGATTCGCGGCAGCTCGTGGACCTCCTCCTCGAGGAAGCCGACGAGCGCACAGCCGCCTGCATCGTCCACCACTACGTCGACGGCATGACCCACGCCGAGATCGGCACGATGCTCGGCCTCTCCGGCGCTGCGATCCGCAAGCGCATCTCCACCTTCAAGAAGCGATTCGCCGCGAATCCCCCCAACTGGATCGGCGAGCTCGAGTAGCGAAATGGAACACCTGTCCACACTCTCACTGCACCAGCTCCGCTACGGCGAGCTCGACGACACACAAGAGCGCGAGGCCCGCGCTCACCTCGCTGAGTGCGAGCACTGCGCCAGCCTGCTCGCCGCCCAGCAGAACCACCGCGAGGCCTTCGTGCTCTCGCCCGTCCCGCCTGCCCTGCGCGAGCTCGAGCCCGCCACGCCCTGGTGGCGTCGGCTGTTCGCCGGCCAGTGGACCGGCCCCCTCGCGGCGGTCGCTGCGCTGATGCTCATCGTGCCCATCGCGCTGTTGGTCCCTGGCGAAGAGGACCCGATCACCGAGGAGCCCGAGATCTCGGAAAAGGGCGGCATCCACCTGGAGGCCTGGCTCGAGACGAACGAGGGCCCGGCGATCCTCGACGAGAACGCCTTGCTGCGTGCCGGGGATCGCGTGCAGCTCAAGTTCGCAAGCCAGGGCCGTCCCTTCGCCAGCTTCGGCGGCCTCGACGAGGCAGGCAACACAGAGGTCTACGGCACCGTCAGCACCACCGGCGAAGGCATCGAGACCGCACCCTTCGCGCTCACCTTGGACGACGCTCCGGGAAGACAACGCTTCTTTGCGCTGTTCACGTGGGAGCGCCCGAGCGAGGACACCGTCCGTCAGTCCATTTCCAGCGGGCAGGCACCAGAGGGTGGCATCCTGAGATCGATCTCCTTTCGGAAGGACTGATGGTCCAACTGCTGGTTCTGGCGACCGCGCTGAGTTCCGAGGCCGAGGCCGAGGTGGGCCGTCGCGCTCTGCTCGTCGGCGCCAATGACGGTGGCATCGACCTGCCGGCGCTGCGCTACACGCAGAACGACGTCGCTCGCATGGAGGACGTGCTCGTCGAGCTCGGCGGCTTCGAGCCAGAGGACATCGTGGTCCTCCAGGGTCCGGACGGGGCGACGCTGGCGGTCGAGCTGCAGCGCATGCAGTACGACTCGGTGGCCGGAGAGGACATCTTCCTCTTCTACTACTCGGGCCACGCCGACGCCCGAGGCCTGCGGCTCGGCGACGACGTCTACCCCTTCGAGGAGCTCCGCGAGGACTTCGCCCGCACCGACGCCGACGTGAAGCTCGGCATCCTCGATGCCTGCCGCAGCGGCCAGATCACCCAGGCCAAGGGCGCTGTGGTCGTCGACCCCTTTCTGGCCGACAGCCTCGATGCCCAGGGCGTGGCCTGGATCACCGCCTCCAGCGGCGACGAGCTCGCCCAGGAGTCCCGCTCCCTGCGAGGCTCCTTCTTCACCCACCACCTCGTCTCCGGCATGCGCGGCGCGGCGGACAACGGTGACGGCGTCGTCTCCCTGAGCGAGGCCTACAGCTACGCCTATGCACAGACCGTCGAGCGCACCTCGGCCGCCGGCGCCACCCAGCACCCCGAGTACGACTTCCAGATCGCAGGAAAAGGCGACCTGGCGCTCACCACGCTGTCGAAGGCCACCTCTCACGTGACCCTGTCGGCCGGCTACGGCGGCGAGATCGCGATCCTGCGGGACGGACTGCTGGTGGCCGAGGTCGACAAGCCGGTCGACCAGGAGATGACGCTCGCGCTGCAGCCCGGCACCTACACCCTGCGACGTCGCGAGGGAGAGAAGATCTACGAGGTCCGCCTCGGTGTCGAGGAGGGTGCGCATCGCACGGTCGGCACACGCTGGGGCGAGAGCGCCACAGAGGTCGCCAGCTGGAAGGGCACCGTGCCACGCCCCGGGGACCTCGACACCCAGAAGATCGTCGAGAGCACCGTCGACGCCGCCCGGGACTTCGAGTTCCGCCACAACCCCTACGTGGCGATGAGCTTCTCGACCCTCGTCCCGGGCGCCGGCCAGATGTACAACCGCCAGTACGGCAAGGGCCTGCTCTACCTCGGCAGCACCTACGTGCTGGTCGGGACCGGCTTCGCCTTCAACACGGTCGGAGACGAGGGCCCGGCCTTCAAGGGAAGCGTCATCGGCCCGACCCCTGCCAACGCCGCCGGATTCGCGCTCTGGGGCATGGCGATGAGCCAGGCCTACTACCAGCAGAAGTACGGCGACGACAAGCCGGAGCGAAAGGCCGAGGGCGTCCACGTGAGCCTCGAGACCGCCTGGACGGATGACTGGGACGCCCCACACACTGCGGGCATCGCGGTCGACTGGGTCATCACGCCCGGAGTCAGCATCGGGCTGGACCGGACGGGCTGGACCAAGGCGCCCGATTCAGAGGACACCGGCGTCTTCAACATCGGCGGCCGCATCATGGTCGCCCCCGAGTGGCAGCGCTTCCGGCCCGGTGTCTTCGGCGCGACCAACCTGCGCATCGGACGCCACCTCGACACCCAGCGGACCATCCGTCCCGTGCTCGGGGCAGGCGTACAGTTCCGCTGGTTCGTCACCCCCCGCTACTACCTCACCTTCGAGAGCCGCGGCGAGTACGACGACGGCGAGCTCTACTGGGTCAACGGCGGCGGCCTCGGCGTGCAGCTGGGCGGCTGACCGTCGCGCTCAGGCGCAGGCCTCTTCGACGTCCTCGACCGTCTTCGGGCAGGCGGCGGTGAGCACCTCCGGGCCGTCCTCGGTCACGAGCACGTCGTCCTCGATGCGAATCCCGATGCCTCGGAAGCGCTCGGGGGCCTCTTCATCGTCGGGGGGGACGTAGAGGCCCGGCTCCACCGTGAACACCATGCCCGGCTCGAGCAGGCGGGATGACCCGCTCGCCGAATAGGAACCGACGTCGTGGACCTCCATGCCGAGCCAGTGGCTGGTCCCGTGCATGTAGTAGCGGCGGTAGCTCTTGTCCTCGATGAGCTCGTCGACCTCGCCGGCGAGGAGCTCGAGCTCGACCATGCCCTGGGTGAGGCGACGGATGGCGAGATCGTGGAGGTCCTTGATGCGGGCCTTGCCCGGACAAGCGTGCTCGATGACCTCGATCTCGGTGGTCAGCACCAGCTCGTAGAGCTCGCGCTGAGCGGAGCTGAAGCGACCGCTGACCGGCAAGGTCCGCGTGATGTCCGCCGTGTACCAGGCGTACTCGCAGCCAGCGTCGACGAGGACCAGCTCCCCGGCCCGAAGCGGCTCGCGGTTGGTGATGTAGTGGAGGATGCAGGCGTTGGCGCCCCCACCGACGATGGTCGGGTAGCCCGGCCCCGCTCCTCCATGGCGACGGAAGGCGTAGTCGATGAAAGCCTCGAGCTCGTACTCCCGGACTCCGGGTGCCGCTAGCTTCATCGCGGCGAGGTGGGCCTCGCAGGTGATCGCCGCCGCCCTGCGCAGCCTGTCCAGCTCCCAGGGGCCTTTCACGAGTCGCATCTCGTGGAGCAGTCGCCCCGGGTGGATGAAGGCATCCGGGAGGGGCTGCAGGGCCTCTCGCGCGGTGCGGCGAACGGAGGCCAGGCAACCCAGCACGAGACGGTCGCGCTCCGGGTCCTCGCCAGCTGCGTAGTGCAGCGTGTGGACGCCGATCAGGAGCTTGCCCAGGTGACCCTGGAGCTCCTCGTAGTCGTGGGCGTCGTCAGCGCCGTAGCGCTCCTTCGCGCCCTCGGGGCCTTCTCGAACGCCGGTCCAGACCTCTCGATCCGGGTCCTTAGGTTGGACGAACATGGTGAACGGGCTCTCAGCGTCAGGGCGCAGCAGCACCGCGACCCCGGGGTCCTCCCAACCACACAGGTACAGCAGATCCGAGAGCTGGCGGTAGCGGTACTCCGAGTCCCCGTTGCGGATGTGCTGACGAGCACCGAAGAGCAGCATTGCTTCGCCGGGACCGAGCTTGTCGAGCACCGCCGCGCGCCGCGCGGCGTAGGTGGCACGATCGGCTTCGGGGATCGACATGTTCGACACTTAGCTCGAAACCAACTGGGTCTCTCGCAATCCTCTTTGACAGCCGACCTCATGGGTGTGAGTGTCTACGGGGCACTCTCGGAAAAGGCAGGAAGACATATTGGAATACTCACTCTCGGGTCAGGACGGACAGACCTACCGAATCCAGACCCGCGAAGTGAGAGAGCACGACCCGGACCTCATCAAGACGGTCGTGGACATCGACCTGATGACCTGGTCGGAGCAGACCTTCAGCCGCTACACGGCAGCGCTGATGCTGCGTCACGGCCGGACCTTCCTGCTGCTCGCGGACAACGTCCCCATCGGCACCTGCCAGGTCATGCGCAGCTGGGACCGACCGACCGAAGCGGTGCTCTTCAGCATCAGCATCCGTCCCGGCTGGCGTGGCCGCGGTCTCGGAACCCGCTTCCTCGAGGACGTGCTCCACACCCTCGAGGGCTCGGGGATGCGCTCGGTGGTGCTCTCGGTCGAGGCCACCAACAACCACGTCCTGGGGATCTACGAGAACCGCTTCGGCTTCGTCCGCGTGGGCCTGCTCGCCAACGAGTACGGCAAGAAGACGGACGAGGTCATGCTGCGAAAGGTCCTCGCACCCTCACTGGGAGAGGTGGTCCCGCTGTAGCGGATCACAGAACTCAGCGAGCGGCCGTGGTCTCCCCGAGCATGGCGTCAAAGCGGACCCTGGTCTGCTCGAAGGCGGCGCTGTCGGTGTCGGCGAGCTGGCGACGAACGGTCTCGTGGTACTCGAGCGGGTCGAGCGTCTTGCCGTCCCTGTCCAGCTGGTAGTGGAGATGCGGAGCCGTGGAGCTCCCGGTGTTGCCGCTGTCCGCGAGGATCTGGCCCGACCTCACGAACTGGCCGGCCTTGACCGAGAGCTTGTCCAGGTGGAGGAACTTGGCCAGCGTGCCGTCGGAGTAGCGCAGCTCGACGCAGTTGCCGTTGGCGGCGTGGTTCCAGTTGACCCGGGTCACGGTGCCGGACTTGGGCGCGACGACATCCGAGCCGACCGGCGTCTTGAAGTCCATGCCCTTGTGGTTGGGCCGATCCTTCAACAGCGAGGTGATCTGCTGGTAGTCCTCGAGCGGACCGGCCACCAGGCGGCTGGAGACCTCTGTCCCGTCGTCGAACCAGTAGCTGGCGAAGTCGTCGCCCTGGGCGTGGAACCCGTAGGCCTTCAGCGTGCGGCCGAGCTTGCCGCTGTCGTACCAGGCCACCGGCATCTCGATGTCGCCCGCCTCGTCGATGCGGTAGACGGCCCACACCTCGTCGCCCTTCTGGACGTGCCGGCGCAAGTCGAGATCCCACATGAACAGCCGGGAGTAGACGGCGGCGACCGCGTCGGCCTTGTCGTCGACCTCGCCCTGGAAGGTCCGCGCCAGGCTGTGGTCGATCTCGCCGTGGACGACTTGCCAACCAGCGGCGGGCGAAGCCGCCACCGGTGCGTGCGCGACGAGCTCGGGAGGAGCCACGTCAGCGACCTCGGAGACGCTGGCTGCTTCGGCCTCGATCGCCGCGACCTCCTCGGACTCCTCGCCGTCCTCACCCGTGGTGAGCTCGACCGCGAGCAGGACGTTCAGGCCGAGGCTCACGCCGAGGAGTCCATAGAGCAGGTAGGGGGGCGTGTCGGGTCGGTACTTGTCGGTGCGCATGCAGGTCTCCGGGGTGGCTGAGCATCGCTCGCCGATCTGGACGTGTCAAGGCATGCGTTGAAGGTGTTTCGAGGTCAATCCGCGGCTAAGGTGTGGCGATGTTCACGTACTCTGCGGAATCGCCTCCGACGGTGCCGAAGGCGCTCCTCGACGGACCCGTCCTGGAGGGGATCGAAGAGGACGAAAAGCGCTCCTTCTTCGGCCGCCTGCGTTTCCTCGTCGCCGAGAGCCGGACGCGCTTGTTCCAGGAAGGCGAGCCCGGCGACAGGCTGTGGGTGCTGTTGTCCGGCACGGTCACGCTCACTCGCGAGACAGAGGGAGGCGAGGTCGTCGAGCTCGACCGCGCCCGGACCGGGGACGTCTTCGGCGAGCTGGCGGTGATCTCCCCCGCGTCGCGCTTCGCGACGGCGACGACCGTCGGTGGGTGTCAGCTCGTCGTGCTGGAACGGGCCGCCTTTCGCGCGCTGATCAAGCAGCGTGACCCAGCCGCAGAGGCGCTGCTGCGCTTCCTCACCCACCGGATCTGTCGACGGCTTCGCCAGGTGGACGCCCGCATCGCGCTGGTCCACGACGCGCTCAACGGCGCCAGCGACGCTAGCCTGAGGCGGCGCGCGGCGGACCTCGACGCGTTCGGGGAGTACTGATGCAGAAGCTCTCCGACTGCCACATCTTCCGCGGCATGGACGCCCGCACGGTCGAGGCGATCACACAGGTCCTGTTCCGTGTCGAGGTCGACTCCGGCGAGACGCTGTTCACCCAGGGAGCAGAGGGCACCTCGCTGGTCATCGTGCTCGACGGCTTGTTCGAGCTGGTCCAGGCGACGGAGGGAGGCGAGATCCACCTCGCCGACGTACAGCCGGGCCGGGTCATCGGTCTGACCTCGCTGATCGATCCAGGCCCGCGGACCGCCACCTTGCGTGCCATGGACGACGGGGTCGTCGCCGTGCTGGACGCGGTGACATTCCAGAAGCTCTGGAGCGCCCAGGGCGACGCGGCGGCGAAGCTCCACTACCAGCTGGCGCTGATCGCCATCGAAGAGGTCCGTTCCGCGAACCGCAAGCTGATGGAGCTCCTCGACGCACCCCTGCCCGAGCGCGTCCCCGAGCACGTCAGGAGACTCTTGCCAGCCCTGGACAGCAAGATCTACCAGGCCGGCTCCTTCCGCTGACCGCGCGGCTCAGGCGACCTCGAGCTCCAGCGAGCGCTGCTCTGCCGGGAGCGCGTTCGCCATGACCGCGTGGACCTCTTCGACGTGAGCGTCCAGGCTCTCGAGAGCCCAGCTGCTCGTGTCGATCGCCTCCAGGACGCTGACCTCGATGTCCGTTCGCACAAAGCTCGCCACGGTGTGCTTGGGCCAGTTCTTGTGGGCGTTGGTGACCATGATCGGCACGATCGGGAGTCCGGTCGCGATGGCCAGGTGGGCGAAGCCCTTCTTCAGAGGACGA
Organism: Myxococcota bacterium; assembly: GCA_036012755.1. Classification (GTDB taxonomy): domain Bacteria; phylum Myxococcota_A; class UBA796; order UBA796; family CAJQPC01; genus JAAESX01. The sequence goes on from DASCPX010000009.1 coordinate 122,069, forward strand.
AGGCGGCCGTCCTTGCTGCGCGTTCCCTCGGGCCAGATCCAGATCGACGCGCTGTGTTCCTTGACGGCCACGGCCACGTCCTTGAGGCCGGCGATGGCGCGCTCGCGGTTCCCACGGTCGATGAGCAGGTGCCCCGACAGGACGTACGCCCAGCCGAACAACGGCACCCTCGCGATCTCCTTCTTGGCGACGCCCACACCACCGATCGGGCAGAGGAGCATGGCCAGGAACATGTCGGTCATCGCCGTGTGGTTGGACACGAAGATGGCCGGCTTGTACTCGTCGATGCGCTGCCGGTCGACGTAGGTCACGTCTGCCTTGCACAGCCAAAGGCCCACTGGCGAGACAGTCTGCCCGTAGTAGTTGCAGACGCGGATGCGCGCACCGCGCCAGGGCAGCAGCACTACGAGGACACACACGAGCACAGCCGCGGTGCCGAGGAGCCAGCTCACGCCTAGCAGCATGCGGATGGTGCCGTCGATCCTCTTCACCGCGCCTTGGTAACCCGCTCGTAGACGGCCTCCAGTCGCCTCGCGCACTGGTCCCAGGTGAATCGAGAGGCGATGTCCGCTCTCGCCTCGGCTCCCAGGCGCGCCCGCCGTCCCGGGTCCTGCTCCAGGGACGCCAGCGCCAGGGCGAAGGCCGCGACGTCCCCGTCCGGTACTGGCACCACCCCCGCGATGTCTCGTGCCGAGCCCTCGGCGCAGACGGTCGGGAGTCCGAAGCCGAGGGTGTTCAAGAGCTTCATGGGGTAGCCGCTGCACACGGCGCGGGGGAGCGCGGCCATGTCTGCGGCCGCAAGGAGGTCGCGGACCCTGTCCCACGACGGGGTGACGACGAAGCGCTTCCGGTCGGCCTCGATCGACATCGAGCGGCTCTCCCACTTGCCCAGCGAGGACGCGGAGACCATCAGCAGCCCCAGGGTGTCCAGGCTCGCCACAGCGTCGATCAGCACCTCCAGGTCCTGGTAGGGGTCCGGGTTGCCGGCGTAGATCACCCAGGCGCGGTCACCGAGATCGAGCTCTGCGCGCGCACGCTCCCGGTCCCCCACGAGCTCCTCAAGATCGACTCCGGGAGGGATGAAGGTGACATCCCGACACCCGAGGGAGCGCAACAGCGGCGCCGCCTGCTCGGAGATGGCGACGCAGGCATCTGCCCGCCGGGGCACCGCCCCGTCCAACCAGGTCCCGATGCGCCGTGCCGCCCGGCGCGCCGCCGGTCGCTCGAAGTAGCGATGCAGCTCCTCTGCCATCGTGTTGTGGTTGTTGTAGACCACCGGCACGCCGTTCAGAGCCCTGGCGATGTAGGCCGCCACGGGGGCCTCGTAGTTGTGAGCGTGGACCACGTCGATCCCGGCCCTCAGGGCGACCAGGCGCGCGGTGAGGGCGACGTCCAAGAAGGGCTTCACGAGGTCCGGCCCTGCACGCAGGCTGTCGTATGCAGGAAGCCGCGGCGTCCTGATGACCTCTATGGCCGGGTCGACCTCCCCAGAGCCGTGCCCGTAGCAGGCCACGATGACCCGATGACCACGCCGGGCCAGCGCCCGGGACATGCCATGCACGTAGACCTGTGAGCCCTGTGGGCTGGGAAAAGGAAAGGCCGCCGCCTGCACGATCGTCAACGGCATCCTCGAGTCCTATCCTGCCCCGGCTTCACGCTGGGCGTCGGGCTGCGTATACTGCGTCACAACACGAAGGAGGAGCCGTGTTCATTCTCTTGATCTCCCTGCTCAGCGGGTGCACAAAGGACTGCATCGAGGGCTACGCCATGGGCGCGGACGGGAACTGCTACCCGGTCGGCGACAGCGGTGACAGCAACGTCGAGGGCGACGCCGACACCGACGCCGACACCGACGCTGACACCGACGCGGACTCCGACGCGGACAGCGACGCAGACTCCGATGCGGACAGCGACGCAGACTCCGATGCGGACAGCGACGCAGACTCCGATGCGGACAGCGACGCGGACTCCGACGCGGACTCCGACGCGGACTCCGACGCAGACTCCGACGCAGACACCGACGCAGACTCAGACGCAGACGCAGACGCAGACGCCGACGGCGACACGGATCGCGACTGCAGCGCCTCCGGCGGAGGCATCTGCGGAGAGGTCACCGGAACGCATCCTGGCGTTGCCTGGGGCGTCGAGGTGAGAGAGAACGCCTCGGACACCATCCCCTTCGCCATGTACGCGCCCCCGACTGGAGCGACGGGATCCTGGCCAGAGGACTACTCGGTCGTCGATGGTGACGTGCTCGGAAAGAAGGGCAGCGGCGGGACCTTCGACACCGCCAACTACTACGTCTATGTCATCGCCGACACGGACGGAGACGGCTACCTCGACGCCAACGCCGGTGACGACTACGCCGCATACAGCGGCAACCCGGTGTCGGTCACCTCTGGCTCGCTCACGACGGTGAACCTCACCTATCCCTGATGCTCGGGAGCCCCCGGGTTCCCCAGCCGCCTGCGCGCCGCCTCTTCCAGGGCGGCGCGTATTTGATCAGGCCCGGCGTTGCTGTTGAGGTAGCCCAGGGGCGCGAAGCGCTGCTCGAGGTTCTTCCAGCGGCGGGGCTCGTGGTCGAAGTCGTAGCTGAAGACGACGGGGATGACATGTCCCGCGGCCCGAACAGCCGCCAACACGTAGGCGCCCTGGTTGTCTTCGAGGAAGCGGGTAGCGCGCTCGCGGTCACCGTTGCACCGGTCTTCGGCGGCGGCCATGTCGCCGATCAGCCGTGACGCCGGCACGCGGTCGAAGCGCATGTCGAGGAAGACGACGTCGTAGTGCTCGGCGGCGAGCCGGTCGAGGGCTTCGTGGCCGTCCCCGGCCCGCACGAGCGTGAAGCCAGCCAGGAAGCGGGACAGGGTGCTGCTGTACTCCTCGCCGTCCTCGACGATCAGGACCCTCATCTCCCCTCCAGGTGGATCTCCGCGCGAGGCAGGCGTACGACGATGGCTTTCTGCCAGCCCTCTTGGGCCTCGACCTTGATGGAGCCTTCCTGACGCGTCACGAGATCGACGGTGAGACCTAGGCCGCGGGCGATGTAGCGACCACGGATCATCTCGTCCGTGAGCGGTGAGACCGCGTTGTCGAGGAAGCGCAGCACCACCCACTCCAAGCCGGTCACGAAGTCGGCTTCCGTATCGAGCGAGAGCCCGATGCGCCGCTGCCCGGGTTCCCTCTCATCGAGGACGGCGTTGAGGCCGTTGCGCAGGATGTTCACCACGATGTCCTCCAACTCGCCCCTGAAGATGCGGACCGGCAGGGCCTCTTCCGGAGCCCGGAGCTCGAGCTCGGGGAGACGGCGCCCGGCGAAGGCCGGCTCGCGGGTGAGGTGTAGCCAGCAGTCCCGCAGGACCTCGCCATCGACCGGCAGCACGCACACCTCCGCGAGGATGCGGCCGAGCTCGATGTAGCCGGTGTGGTTGAGCGCGTGGCTGATCCGGAGGAGCTCATCGACGTCGTCCTCGGCGTCGGCGAGATCTGCGAAAGCGGCGCACATCGGGGCGATGACAGGGTCGAGGCGACGCAGGTTCAAGCGCATGGCGTGGCGCCTTCCGATCCTCTCCAGCTCGCGCACGTAGCCGTTCCATCGCTCGAGGATCCCGCCCCGGACGAGCCGCGCGACCGCCTCTGCGGCGGGCACCGGATCGCCCCGCTGAAGGGCCGCGGCGGCGGCGGGCAGCACCGTCGTGTTGTGCTTGAGCACCTCGTGTCGCATGGCGCTCAGCACGGTCGCGACATCGTGGTAGCTCTCGGGGGCCACCTCCAGGAGCTCCTGGAGCGTCGCGCCCGTGCGGCGACGCCAGAACAACACCGCCGGGACCGCGATCAGCGCCAGCCCGGCAGCACCCGCCCCACCGAAGGTCAGGCGGAAGCGCGTCTCCAGCTCGTCGCGGAGCAAGACGGCGGCTTCGTGGCGCCGACCGCCGGTGGCTCGCGCGAAGTACTCGGACAGGAGCTTGCGGGCCTCGAGCCAGTCACCCTCCTCGTCCGCCAGGGCAGCCAGGGCGTACCAGGCTTCTTCGGCCCCCAGCTGTGCGGCCTCGTGGAAGGCATCGGCTGCCTCGCCTCTGTGGCCGGCGTCCTGGTGGAGGTAGCCGATCGCCAACACCGTCAGCGGCTGAACGGGCCGGACCTCGAGGCTGCGCTCGTAGGTCTGCAGAGCGCCGGCGCTGTCCGCCGCGCGCAGCTGCAGGTGGGCGAGCAGGTTGAGGGCGTCGACGTACTCGGGTGACTCCTCCAGGGCGAGCTGGACCTCGATCAGGGCCTTGTCGTCGTCCTGCTGGCGCTCCAGGTAGACCTTGGCGAGCTTGAAGTGGAGCCAGGCGGACTCGGCGATGCCGTCCGGGGGCCTGGCGAGCAGGGCCTCGACCTCTGGCGGGTCCGGGCGCGTGCGGACGAGGTCCGCGATGGCAAGCCTGGCCTGCTCCGCGAACTCGCCCTCCGGCGCACGGTCCACGTAGCGCTCGTACGCGTCCACCGCGCCGGGGAAGTCACCGGCCTGTTGGCGGATGGTGCCAAGGAGGTAGAGCAGCTCTACCCAGGCCGGACGCAGGGTCTGGGCGCGCTCGAGCTCGTCCGCGGCTTCGCGGTGACGGCGTCCGCCATAGCGACGCGCCAGCAACAGCCCGAAGCTGACCCTCCATGTGGCCTCGTCCGGCTCCAGCGCGATGGCGGTCAGGTAGGCCTGCTCGGCTCCCGCGATGTCGCCGAGCTCCAGGGCGACGTCCCCCGAAGCACCCCAGACCTCCGGGGATCTCGGCGCCAGCTCCAGGAGCACGTCGAGCCGAGCTCGGGCACGCTCCAAGCGCCCCTGCGCGATCTGGAGGCGCGCCTCCTCGAGCTCCTTCCGCTGCTGCGGGTCGAGGGCCTCTGCGCCGCCGATGGCGAGCACGGCGGCGGCTGCCTCGACGTCGAGGCGCTCCAGACGGGCGCGGACCTCTTCCGCCAGCGCCCCCTCCGGCCAGAGCTCCAGGTAGGACTCGAGCCAGGCCCGCGCCTCCTCCCGCTGGTCGGCGGCCTTCAGCGCCTCGGCGAGCGCGATGAGGTGGAGTCCAGTCGCGGTCGGATCCTCCTCTGGGCCGCCCAGCTCGAGGTAGGTCTCGAAGGTCGCGACAGAGCCGGCGAGATCTCCGGACAGCAGCGAGGCCTCGGACTCCAGCCGCCAGGGCTCGGCGTCGCCGAGGCGCAGCTTGCGCAGCCGGCGGTAGAGCTCGACCGCCTCCTCCGGGTGCTCCTCGCGGATCAGTCGGGCCAGCGCCTGGACGGCGTCGGCGTCCATCGGCATCTGTCGCAGGACCCGCACCGCGTCGTCGAGCTCGCCCTGCTGCTCGTGGCAGCGAGCGAGGCCGACCCCCGCCTGGGAGTACGCCGGGTCCCGCTCCAGCACGAGCTCGTAGGCAGCCGCAGCCCGGCTCCACTGTCCACCCCGCTCGTGCTGGAGCGCCGCCCGGTACAGCTGCTGCCCGATGGGATCGAGGCCGGCGCCGTCGAGGTCGCCACCAGCGGGGGGCTCCTGCGCGAACGCCAGCGCCAGCAACAGGGCGATCAAGCCAGTCGCTTCCTGAGCTCTCGCACCTTCAACCCCAGCTGGTTGAAGCGCAGCTGGACCTTCCGGGCGTTCTCTGCGTCGCCCATCAAGACCTTGGCCATCTCCGCGAAGTCGCCCTGGTAGGTGAGGTAGAGCGCCGTGAAGTACTGGCGCTCGACGTCCGCGGCGACCTTGTTCAGGGTCTCATGGGGCCGCACGCCGACTTCGAGCCTCCACCCGTCAGCCGGGGCCTCGACCTGGGGTCCCTGGGTGTGACGAAGCAGATCGCGGACGAGCTTGGGCCGGACCTGGACTACCTCCGGCCGCTGTATGTGGCGCAGCTGGACGAGCTCGGTGAAGGCGAAGACCAGCGCGTTCTCGACCGTCATCGCGAACTCGCGCAGGTTGCCGGGCCAGCTGTGTTTCCGCAACAGCGCCATCGTGCGCCGCGACAACAACAGGTGCACCACGTCCTCGACCCGCGCCGGTGCCTTGTCACCGGCCACGACCTCCAACCGCGCTCCGCCGAGGCCGTGCTTGCCGCAGTACTCGGCGAAGATCTCGCCCAGCGAGGGGCTGGCCAGAGCGCGCTCGCAGCAGAAACCGATGAGGCGTGGGAAGTCCAGCTTGCGCTCGCGCAAGGGGGGCAGCTCGACCGTGCAGGCCGGGTTGAGCCGCATGTGGAGATCGGCCCGGAAACGACCCTGACGCACCATCTCGCCGAGGTCCTCGTTCGTCGCCACCACGAGCTTGACGTCGACGCGGCGCTCGCGCACGTCGCCGATGCGCGTGACCGAGCCCTCCTGGAGCACGGTCAACAGCAGCTTCTGGGCGTCCTCCGCGAGGTTGCCGATCTCGTCGAGGAAGAGTGTGCCGCCGTCGGCCTCCTCGAAGGCGCCCTTTCTGTCGGCGACGCTGCCGGTGTAGCTGCCGCGAACGGAGCCGAAGAGGTGGGCCGCCATGAGGTTGGCTGGGATCGTGGAGAGGTCCACGACCACGAAGCGTCCCTTCCGGCCCGAGCGGGGATGGATGAAGTGGCGGGCGATGAGGCTCTTTCCGGTACCCGTCGGACCACCCAGGATGATGGGAAGCCGGCCACGGGCGAGGGTCACGAGCTGGGACCGGATGCGACGCATGGCCATGCCGCGGCCCCAGAAGATTGGGCCCTCGCGCTCCATGCCGCGACGGGCCCGCAAGACCCCCTCGATCTGGGCGCGGAGCGAGTTCACGTCGACGTACTCGTCGTCGAGGAAGTAGGTGTATTCCTCCGCCGCCAGTTCCTCCGCCGCGCGATGCAGGGGGACCTCGTCCAGCGAAGTCATCAGGATGACCGGCAGATCGGGGTGGCCCTGCCGCAGCTCTCTCAGGATGTGGACGCCCTGCTGCCGCCGGCAGGTCTCCAAAGCCGAGGCGTCGGCGCCCCGGGGCAGCCCCACGAGGTCTTCTGCCGGGATGTCGAAGTGCACATCGAGCAGCACGAGCTCTATGCGGCGCCTCTTGCGCAGCAGCTCGCGAGCTTCCCGCCAGCTCCGCGCCGGACCGTGGTAGTCGTGCTCCGGCATCGTCCGCCGGACGAGATCGGTGTACCGGTCCTGATCGTCGATGACGAGGATCTGGGCCATCAGGCCTCCTTCAGCCCCTTGTGGAGGCGGGTCAGCTCGCTGGAGATTCGGTGCGCCGCCGCGGCGCAGGCGGCGAGCCCGTCGTGGTCGATGTCCCCGCTCTCCAGCTCGTCCGCGCGGGTGGCCAGGGTCTCGATGTCCTCGTCTATGAGGACGATGTCCAGGGAAAGAAGAGACGGCCGGAGCCGCTTCCAGATGTCGAAGGCCGCCTCCGTGCCCGAGGGACCGCGCCGGGTCATGAGCACGTCGTTCCTCAGGGCCTCGAGCAGCTCGTCGTCACCGGCGTCCTCGGGCAACCAGCGGAGCTGGAACGAGACGTACTTCCCGAGATCGTGGCGGGCGGCGGCGAGGGCATGTCGATGGCTCACTTGAAGGACTTCAACAAGGCTACGTAGTCGAGACCACGCGGGGCCGCCGGGGTTCGACAGCGGGTGTTGTGCAGCCACCCGACCCGCCTCCTGCACGCGACCACCACCGGGGCAACGTCACCCGGGCCCAGCTCCTCGACGAGGCGCTCCATCGCCTCCAGCGGGACGTGACCGCGACGCACGATGTCCTGGAAGAGGTTGGCGATCGCCCGCGGCCCGTGGCCCCGGGTCTTGCCGACCTCGATCGCAACGGCGCGGACCGCCGCGGCGTCGAGCCGACCCGCGCCGTAAAGGACCAACGCCGCCTGGAACCAGGAATACACGGGGACCAGCCGGGAGCCCAGCGGGGCGAAGCGCTGCGGGGGAACGCCCTTCTCCAGCCGGATGAAGATGCGCTCCACGGCCTCGGCCGTCGCGATGTTGTCCAGGGTCTCCACGGCGCGAGCCCGGGTGTCCGGGTAGGCGCCCGCGGCCTCCATGATGCGGCTCAGCTCGACCGGTGTGAGGCGTCCGGCGACCGCATCAGCGAAGACGGAGTAGACCACCGCGTCGATCTCGGCGTCGTCGCCGAAGAGGTGCTCGGTGACCGCCTGGCCCAGGCCCACGCGGCCGGACAGAAGCGCCGGCAGCTTGTAGCCGAACTGCCCCTTGATCGCGCGCAGGCGACCGCGGCGGAGGTTGCGCACGTTGTCCTTGAGGTGGAGCTCGGAGAAGTTGACGCCGTCCAGGCGGAGCTTCTGGGTGAGGACCTCGCGCATCTGCGTCGGCGAGCCGCTGAGAATGACCACGCGCGCCCCGGGCCTCCGCGACAGCGCGCGCAACAAGGCCGCGGAGCCCGGCACGTTCCGCTTCTCCTCTGGCGCCTCGATCGCGCTCCGAACCAGTCCGCGGACCGAGTCGAAGTCGGTCTCCAGGTAGGTCTTGTCGAGGTCCCAGCGGTAGATCTCCACGGCGGGTTCCTTAACCGTCCACGCGCTGGAGACCTCGCAGGGGTGTGTCGAGCAGGGGCGCCAGCGCGGCAGCGACCGCGCCGTCGTAGCCAGGGTCCGAGGCGATGTCGAAGCTAGGAGGCGTCGACAGCCCGCGGAGGCTCTCCCGAACGCCGTCTCGAACGCGGCGACCGGTGATGCCCGTGAGCAACGACCCACCCGCCTCGACCTCCCGGAGTCCGGGCAAAAAAGTCCGCGCCTCGTGGATGGCGCCGCTCATCAGCGTGGAGACCCACTCGGCGACCTCCCTCCCCTCGGGCCGCCCTGCTGAGAGCAGCTCGGCGAGGCGGTAGCCCGCGTCCCAGGCCCCGACCTCCTCGCCGAGGACCTCTGAGAGCGTCAAGGAGATCCCGTAGCCGGACAGGTATGACTTCATCGCTCCTGACAGGGGCAGGTAGGTGTGGGGACGAGCATCCGGCGCGCCGTCCACGATCAGGCGGCCCAGCTCCACGGCGTTCACGGTGCCGTCTGCGTCGATCCAGCAGCCGCCGAAGCTGGTGCCGATCTGGAGTCGCAGGAGCCGCCTTCGACCCAACCCCGAGAGGTGGCGGCCGAGGTTGGCCAGGTCGTTGTAGCAGGCGACCGGCCCCGCCGTGATGCCCGCGGAGATCTGGCTCGGGAGGTCGGCGAGCGCCTCCGTCCCACCGAGCTTCTCTCTCATGACGGTCGAGAGCCCCACGATGTGACCGCCGACTCCCATGGGCGAAGCGAAGCCGATGCCGAGTGAGCCGACCGGATCCGGCCCCGCGACCTCGGCCACCAGCTCGCGGGCTCGTCGCACCAGGGAGTCGATGCCGGAGGAGCCCGCTGGCCAGGTGCGACCATGGGCGCGGCGGACGATGCGGCCCTCGACGAGGGCACAGGCCTTCATCCCTGTTCCGCCGATGTCCAGGCCCACGGCGACACCGGGGAGCGCTCGCCCCCTCTGTCGTTGCTCGATCGCAGGCAGATCCAGGGTGCCCTCGGCCAGCCGGGGCATGCGGTCATCGCCCCACGCCAGCGGGATCTTGTGGACCCGGGCCAACACCTCGAGGCCGTCTACGCGGGGCCCGTGGATGCGGACCGCCGCAGGCTGGAGCAGCAAGACCCCGTTGTGGACGCGGGCGAGCACATCCGGCGCTGCTGTCACAGGGGCGAACCACTCGAACCAGCGCTCGGCGGCACCGGCGCCGTGACCGTGGGCGAAGCTGACTCGCCACTGGACGGCCCGGCGCTGGCGCCGGTGGCGGGAGAAACGCGCTTCGAGGGTGTCCATTCTCTCTCAAGGACCGGTGGTGCCTGCGACCCGCACAGACGAGGCGCATCGACATCTCAGAGGATCACCACCGATGACACGACGGCAAGGCCTGCCCCTCTCTGCGCTGGCGCTGGCAGCCTGCGCCCTGCTCGCGCTGGCGAGCCGCCTGCCGAGGCTCAGTCGATCCGAGCAGGACTCCACGCCGCTACGACGGGCTTCCCTGCGATGAATGGCATCCAGACCTCTCCGGCGACCACGACCGGGTCTCCGAGCAGGATCGCTTCGTGGGTGAACAGCCCGGTGCCCTGGAGCACCGCGCGCTCTAGCCCGTCCTTCTCTTCGATCCAGCCCAGCGCGCCTCCGGAGGCTCGAGGCTGAGCGGCGGTCCAGCCTTCGAGCAAGGTCGGGAGGATCTCGTCCCCGCGATGGATCACGCCCTCCGCGGCAGCGACGGGCACCTCTCCGTCGAAGACCGGACCGTCGGCGACGCAGCCTCCGCCGAGCTCGATCAGCTCGCCGTCGACCATGATCCCCTCCGGCACACGCCAGGCAACCTGCCCTTCCGCGGAGATCGCCGGGCGACTCTCGGCGCAGGCCCCCTCGACCACAGCGAGCCCGTCGTAGAAGAGCGCTCCGCCCTCTGCCACCCAGGAGACGACAGGCTCGCCGTCCACCACTCCGAGGGTCAGCGGCCCGCCGCGTTCGGCCAATGCCTCGCTCTGCCAACCCTCCGGGCTGCGCTCTGCGAGCTTGGGCACTCCCTCGGAAACATAGGCGATCACTGGCCGTCCCAGGGCGATGGCCAGCCGCGGGAGCGTCTGCGCGTCCGGGCCGACCACGACCTGCGAGTCGATCTTCGTCGGGGGAGTCCAGCCACGCCCGGAGTCCAGCGAGGTGGCGGCCCAGAGCTCCCCGTCGAGGACCCACGCGGAGAGGATGATCGTCGGCCCCGCCCAGCTCCCGGAGAGGTCCCGGGGTCCGGTCGCCGCCAAGGCCAGGGCCTGCGCGTACTCCCAGGGGCCGCGAATGACCCGCACCACTGGCCCTGGCGCGGGCTCGATCGCGGTCGTCTTCGATCCGGTACAGGCCAACAGCAGGATCAACATGCACGAATCCTGCACAACAACCGGGCCTGCCCGCAAGGATGTGGCCCTTTTCCCCGCACGGCTCCTGCATAGGCTCAGTACCGACCCTATGATCGACGGGAGGTCGAATGATCGGAGCAGACATCCTCATCGTGGACGACGACGACAACCTCAGGGAGGTCGTTCGCTATGCCCTCGACCGAGCCGGCTTCAGCGTGCGCGAGGCCTGCGACGGGCGCGCCGCGATGCGCGAGTTCGGCAGCCGGGCACCGGACCTGGTGGTGCTGGACGTGCTCATGCCAGAGATGGACGGCATCGAGGTCTGCCGCGCCATTCGGCGCACCTCGCAGGTCCCGATCGTCTTCTTGAGCAGCCGGGACGAAGAGGTCGACAAGGTCCTGGGTCTGGAGCTCGGCGGCGACGACTACGTCACGAAGCCCTTCAGCCCACGAGAGCTCGTCAGCCGGGTCAAGGCCGTGCTGCGCCGCAGCCTGCCCGCGACCGCCCGCAACGAGGACGACGAGACCGTGCTCCGCTCCGGACCGATCCGCATGAACCCGGAGCGCCACCGGGTGTGGGTCGAGGACGACGAGGTCCGTCTCACCGTCACCGAGTTCCGCTTGCTGCAGGTCCTCCTGCGCCGCCCCGGGCGCGTCTACACACGAGACGAGCTCGTGGATCGGGCATATCCGGGCAACCACCACGTCTCTGACCGCACCCTCGACTCGCACGTCCGGCGCATTCGCCAGAAGTTCCGGGAGCACGAGATGGACCCGGTCGAGACGGTCCACGGGCTGGGGTACCGGCTCCGCCAGCTGGCGTGAACGACGGCCGCTCGCCGCCGACCCTGCGCCCCTCCAGGACCGAGGTGCCCCACGAGCTGAGCGGGCTCTCGATGATCCTGCCGCTGCGCACGTGGCTGTTGTTCTCGCACATGGCGGTCCTGACGCTGCCGCTGTTGGCGGTCCTGTCGACGGGTGCTCTGGCCTACGACCTGTCGATGCAGACCAAGAGCGAGCTCATCAACCAGGCCTCGCTCATCACGCTGCTGGTGCAGATCGAGCTGGAGCACGCGCGCGAGGACAACCCCGAGGCCACCGTTCACGACATCGCCTGGCGTCTGTCGCCGACGCTGCACCAGGCTCGACGGCAGACCCTCGCAGCCTTTCGGGTGACCGACGAACACGGGATCGTGGTCTCGACCTCTGGAGAGGGCCTGGGCCGTGATCTGTCCGATGATCCGGAGGTCGCGGACGCGCTGGCAGGCCTACCCGGGACAGACGTACGCCCACGCCAGCAGGGCAGCTCGCGCCAGCCCCTGTCGTCGCCCTCGCGCCGAGCAGATGTCCGCGTCTTCCAGACGATGCCGGTGCGCTACGAGGGAGAGCTCGTGGGCGTGGTGCTGCTCTCGCGCACTCCACGCGAAGAGATCCAGGCCCTCTACCAGATGTCCCCTCGCCTGATCTGGGGTGCGCTGGCCTGCGTGCTGTTGACCATGGCCCTGTCCTGGCGCTGGGCCACCCTCGGGAGCCGCTCGCTGAAGCGCCTCGCGGACGCAGCCCAGCGCGTCGCCGAGGGAGATCTCGACCAGGTCTCGCGCCTCGACGACATCCACGGATCCCACGTCGCAGAGGTCGGCGAGGTCGCCAGGGCCTTCGCGACGACCGGAGAGCAGCTGCGCGCAAGACTCCGTTATATCAGTGAGTTCGCTGGCAATGTCTCACATGAATTCAAGACTCCGATCGCGACCTTGCGTGGCACGATCGAGCTCCTCGGGGACGACGAGGACATGCCTCCGGAGCAGCGGGCGCGGTTCCTCGAAAACGCCAACGCGGAGCTCGTCCGCCTCGAGCGACTCGTGACGGGGCTCCTCCGTCTTGCCCGAGCCGAGGAGCTGGCCGTGCGAGATCCGGTCACCCTCGACGACCTCATCGAGGCCGTCGCCGAGCGCTTCCCGAGTGCCCGGATCGAGGGCAGTGCAGGCGAGGTGCTCGGGAGCGGCGAGCAGCTGGAGAGCGCCATCGCGAACCTGGTCGAGAACGCGCTCCAGCACGGCGGAGAGGACGTCCAGGTGGTCATCCGGGGCTGGGCCATGGGTGAGCGCACGGGAGTCGAGGTCGAGGACGACGGCGCGGGCATCAGCCCAGCGAACCAGAAGCACATCTTCGAGCGCTTCTTCACGACGGGCCGGAACACCGGCGGCACCGGCCTGGGCCTGGCACTGGTCCAGGCCATCTGCCGGACACACGGCGGCAAGGTCAGCGTCCAGTCCCGGCCCGGACGGACGAAGTTCAGGATCTCCCTCCCCCGCCGGCCCCTGACGGCGGACTGATCTACTCGCGCGTGTACTCGTTGTCGCGATCGTCGCAGACCTCTCCGGCGGCGAAGCTGACGGTGTTGCCGAGGTGCTCGTCCAGGCCGTTCTTGACGGTCGTCGCGTAGAAGTCGTCCGTGACGCCGGTGAGGGTCACGCTCGACCACATGCTGTAGAAGCGCAGCACCGTCGAGCCGTCTTCGCTCGGAAGCCAGAAGATGAGGTCGTAGCGCTGATCCCAGGTGCCGTCGCCGTCGTAGGCGCTGGCCTGGTTCGGTAGCCAGGACACCGCGACGACGGCCTTGCGTCCGTCCTCGAGTTCGACCCAGCGATAGTCGCGCTTCATGTCGAGCCAGACGTTGTTGAGGCTGTCGATCTCGATCTCGTGCGAGGTCTCCAGCGTGTCGCAGCTGCCGTCGGCGAAGCAGGCCTCGTCCGTGTCGAAGGTCTGGGCGTGGTAGACGGTCGTGCCCGACGCGATGCAGACCTGGTTCTGGTCGAGCATCAGCTCGAGCTGGGTGTCCATGTCGTCGCCGACCTCGCCGGCGACCGCCACCGGCACCTGGGCCTCCTCGTCGAAGCTGCCGGGAACGTCCAGATCGCCGAGACGGGACTCCGGGAGGCTGGGCGGCGTGACGGCGCGGTCGTCGACGTCGTCGTCGAGTGACAGCGGAAGCGTGACCAGCCAGTTCTCCAGCGACAGGGCAGCGGCCGGGAGCGCCTCCGCGCCGTCGTCGCCTGTTCCGTCGAAGTTCTCGACCATGTAGAGCGTGAGCTCTCCGATCTCGGCGGGGGCCTCGATCGGCGGCTTGCAGGCGAAGAGTGCGGTGATGAGCATGCGATCCTCCAGGACCCGCCAAGCTAACCGCGGAGCTTCACATACGCTCCAAAGGCTCGATCCCGAGGAGATCCAGGCCGGTCTCGAGGGTCCGACTCGTGGCCTCGATGAGCGTGGTCCTCGTGACGCGGTCGTCGCCCTCGCTGTCGAGCACGCGGAGTGTTGCGTAGAAGCGGTTCAGGGTCTTCGACAGCCCAAAGAGGTAGTCGCAGAGCATGTTCGGACGGTAGGCCGACAGGGCGCTCTCGATGGCGGCGGGGAAGCGCAGGAGCGTCGTGGTGAGCTCGCGCTCCAGTGGGTGTCGGGGCGAAAACGGGTGAAGGCTCCGGTCCAGACCGCCCTTGTTCTGGATGCTGCGACAGCGGGCCAGCGAGTACATCAAGAAGGGCGCCGTGTTGCCATCGAGGGACAGCATGCGGTCCCACTCGAAGGTGACGTTGGACTGGGGGTTCTGGGAGAGGTCGGCGTAGCGGACGGCTCCGCAGCCGATGGCCTCTGAGATCGCGGCCCGCTCCTCCTCCGACAGCTGCGAGGACTTCGCGTCGACGACCTCGCGAGCCCTCCGCGCCGCCTCGTCGAGCACGTCCTTGAGGCGGATGACGTTGCCCTCGCGAGAGGACATCGCCCCCTCGGGCAGGCTGAGCAGGCCGAACCAGACATGCTGCAGGACCCCGTCATCGACCCAGCCGAGCTTCTTGCAGGCGGCGAAGAGCTGGCGGAAGTGGTGCTGCTGGCGGGTGTCGGTGACGTAGATGATCTCGACCGGCTCCCACTCCCGCATCCGCAGACGCACCGTCGCGAGGTCCGTGGTGCCGTAGAGGGCAGCGCCGTCGGCCTTGCGGATGAGCATCGGCTTGTCGCCGAGGCCCTTGCCGTCGGCCTTGTCGAAGGGAATGACGACCGCGCCCCGGCTGTGCTCGGCGACGCCGCTCTCGAGCAGCTCCTCCACCAGGGGCTGGAGCTCTGCGTCGTAGTGGGACTCGCCATAGGTCACGTCGAAGGAGATGCCGAGCCGGTCGTAGAGGACATCGAACTCCTTCATCGAGGCACCGATGAAGCGGGTCCAGAGCGCCCGGTTGCCCGCGTCACCGGCCTGGAGCTTCGCCGTCTCCTCCCGCGCCCGCGCTTGCATCTCGTCGGTCGCGTCCTGCGAGAACCGCACGTAGATGCGCTCGAGCTCGCCGATGGGATCGGCGTCGAAGGCAACCTCGTCGACCCACTCGTGCCAGGCGACGATGAGCTTGCCGAACTGGGTGCCCCAGTCTCCGATGTGGTTGTCGGCGACGACCTCGTGTCCGGCGAAGCGGTGCAGGCGGTCCAAGGCGGCGCCGATGACCGTGGAGCGCAGGTGGCCAACATGCATGCGCTTGGCGACGTTCGGCGAGGAGTAGTCGATCACGACGCAGCCGGAGCGCTCCGAGACGCCCATGCGCGGGGAGAGGAGCTGCTCGACCAGAGCCGCCCCGAGGAACTCGTCGCTCAACGTCAGGTTGATGAAGCCCGGTCCGGCCACCTCTGTGCCGCGGATCGCTGGATGGTCGGCCAGCAGGGCGTTGACCTGCTCCGCGATCTGCCGCGGTGCCTTCCTCGCGACCTTGGCCAGGCGGAAGGCCCCGTTCCACTGGTAGTCGCCATGAGCGCTGGCCTTCGTGGCCTGGACGTGGTCGATCGAGGCGTCGATTCCCGCCGCCGTGACCGCATCCTGGATGAGCTGAGTGAGGGTCTGGACCAGTGCCATCTCGTCCTCCGGGCGCGAACTAATCCCGAGCCTCGCAGAGGTCCATGAGCTCGGCGCGAATCTCCTCGCCCGGCTCGAGTCTCTCGGCCAGCGGGCCGGTGCTCAGGCGAGCACAGACCTTCTCGGGACCGAGTCCCCTCGCCGTCTGGTGGCTGAGGCGCCGCAGGCCCTCGATGCAGTCGAGCGGATCGGCTGCGCCCTCGCAGCGGTCCGGGTTCGCCGGGAGATCCGCGGCGCGGCCAGCGACGAACCACTCCTGCCAGAAGATGAAGCGGGCGTCCGGTGCCCGCCGGATGTCGACGAGCCTGCCCGCAACGACCGAGGCGGAGGCAGCGTCCTCCATGACGGCGCCGCGAGCCTCGTCTCGGATCAAGTGGAAGCTGCACTCCCTCGCAAAGCTGCTGTCGTGGCAGGCGTCAACCCCGGCGCGAAGGTCCTCGACCGCGAGCGCCTCGGCCGCCATGAAGACACACTCGTCCCGCCACAGGGCCGCAGTCAGGGCGCGGCAGCCCTCGAGGTCCGGACCGTGCTGCGAGAGAGCTGCGGCCGAACACTCGCCGGCGACGAAGCCGTCATCGATCTGCCGGCACTGCTCCAGGGCCACCTCGAGGCCCCCTGCTGCCAGCGCCGCGGTGAAGCGCTCCGCCTCGGTGGGCTCGGCGCATGCGAACAACGACAGCAGCACTCAGACGCTCGGCCGGGGCAGGACGATCTCCTCGCCGAGCAGCGAGTAGCTGCCTCCGAGGCGCGCCACCGGGGCGAGGTCCGCCGCTCGGACGCGCCCGTCGACCACCAGGGAGTCGTCGAGCTCGTAGGCGGTGATCTCCAGCAGGAAGAGGTGGGTGCTCCCGAGGTCTTGCGCCGAGTAGACGCGGCAGTCCAAGCGCACTCGCGCCGCCGCCACCCCTGGCGCTCCGTTTCCGGCTTCGACGGACTCGATGCCGAGGGCCTCGAACTCGCTGACCTCGGGCGGGTGGGGTGCCGAGGAGTCGTGCATGAGCTGGAGCAGTGGGGCGCTGACGATGTTGACCGTGCAGACCTCTGTCTGCAGCAGGTTGGTGCAGGTGTCCTTGAGCGCACCGCCCCGACCCCGAGCGATCGAGACGGCCACCAGCGGGGGATCGCTCGAGACGCCCATGAAGTAGGAAAAAGGCGCGAGGTTGTCGACACCCTCGGGACAGCGGGTGCCGACCCAGGCGATGGGCCGGGGGACCAGTACCGAGGTCATGAGAAAATAGGTGGCCTTCTTGTCCAGGCTGGTCGCTTCGATGTGCATGCTGACAATCGCCCTATCGTGTCTCGGCCTTGGTTCCGACACGCCTGCCCCAGAGGGCACTCCGGCTGCCGAGGGAATGGAGCACCTTCGAGAGGTTCGCGCCGCGACCGCCGATATCGAGGAGCCGATGATGAGGGTGGAAACACTGCTTTCCGAGCTCCGGGGAGGCGAGCGCGACCGAGAGGAGGTCCTCGCCGAACTGCGCATCGCCCTGGCAGAGGCCCAGGCCGTGGACGCCCGGCTGTCAGAGTCCCTGGATGAAGCCGAGGCCGCGTTGCTGACATCCCCCTGACGCTCGTTCTATCGTGCGCTCCCCCCGAGGAGACAAACCATGCGCAAGCTCATCATCTCTGCGTCGCTGCTGGCCGGCACGGCGCTCCTGGCCCCCGCCTGCGGCGACAAGGACACCGGCGTCGAAGCCGATGCCGACACCGACACCGACGCCGACACCGACACCGACACCGACGCCGACGCCGACTCCGACACCGACACCGACACCGACACCGACGCAGACACCGACGCGGACGCAGACGCGGACGCAGACACCGACGCGGACACCGACACCGACGTCAACTACGCCGACGTCCAGTCGATCTGGGACGGCAGCTGCGGCCCCTGCCACACGGACAACTCGAGCGGTTCCCTGAACCTCTCCGGTGACTCCCACGCAACGATCGTCGGTGTGCCGAGCACGGGGGTGCCCTTGATGAACCTGGTCGAGCCCGGAAGCACCGCCGACAGCTACATCTGGCACAAGCTCAACGACACCCAGGGCGACGTCGGCGGTCCGGGGCAGGCGATGCCCAAGAACGGCACGATGACCTCCACCGACCTGGCGACCATCGAGGGCTGGATCATCGCCGGCGCACAGAACTAGTGCCCCTCGGCAGAAGTCGCGACGCGCCTTCCACCGGTGCCTTCGGCGCGCGCCGCGGCGCGGCGCTGGAGCACTCGTTTCCCTCCCGGGGGGCCCTGCCCCCCGGGCCTACGGCCCTCCCCCCGGCGGCCCGCTGCGCGTGCCGTCGTTCACCCCGTCGCAGCCCCGACTACGTCGGACTCGCGCCGGAGAGAACTAGAGGCCCACGATGCTGATAATGCTCCTGGCCCTGACGGCCGGCTGTAGCGACAAGGACAGCGCCACGGACAGCGGCGGCGCCGACGTCCAGGCCATCGCAGACGCGAACTGCGGCGACAACTGCCACACCGGCGGCTCCGCCAGCGGCGGGCTGGCTCTGGACGACTTCGCCGGAAGCACCGTGAGCGTCCCCTCCCAGGACGTACCGGAGATGAACCGCGTCGAGCCCGGCGACCTCGACAACAGCTACCTCTGGCACAAGCTCGAGGGCACCCACGTCGATGTCGGCGGCGACGGCTCCGAGATGCCACTCGGCCAGACCCTCTCTGACGACGACCGCAGCGCCATCCAGGAGTGGATCGAGGACGCGGGCTAGAGACCTAGGAACTCAAAGCGTCGAGCGCCTCCCGCAGGCGCCTGACGTGTCCGATGAGGACCCCGGGCGCAAGCAGGCTCATCCGGTCGTCCTCTGGCAGCGCTCCGTGCACGTGGACGCGCCGAAGGGGCTCGGCGTGGTCCTCGCTCGAGAGCGTCATGCCGCCCAGGGGCCCGATGCTGAGCATGGCGTGTGAGTCTTCGATGGGCAGGGCGGGGACCTCGAGGTAGGCCTCGACGCTGGGGGCGACACAGAAGACCACCGAGCGCTCCGCCTTGCCGGGCACATCGAAGGTCTTCGCGAGAGAGATGAGGGCGGCGACGGGAGCCGCGCTGCGGGCGGCGCCGTGGCCCTCGTCGAGGGCGAGCACGACGACTGGACTCGACTGGTCCCCGTCGACGAGCCCGCAGACGACGTCCTCGCGCACGTAGGCGCTTCCGAACCCGGGCAGCGTGTGCATCCGCTCGAGCCGTTGCTGGATACGCGCCTGTCGGTCCGGCGGCTCACCCTCCAGCATGTAGAGGTCGCGCCGGATGTCCTCTTCGCTGAGGGCGTCGAGGCCGCCCTTGGCCATATCGATGCCGAGCTGCTCCGCGGGGCAGGCGAGGAGCAGGAGCAGGCTCAGCATCCGTAGGCCTTCCGCACGGCCTCGTCGAGGCCCTCCTGGTCCGCAGCCCGGGCGGCATCGGCGATGCCCGCGGTGCGCGCTGGCCATGGCAGACGGTGGAGCTCCACCGCCTTCACCCTCGGCGCCGGAAAGCGAGCTCCATACCAGGCGTTGACCGGCGCGGAGTTGAGCAGGCCGCAGAGCAGCCAGGAATCCTCTGCCCCTTCGCTGACGTAGCAGGAGTCCAGCGGGTAGCGACGCTCGGTGTCCACAGCGCAGCGCAGGGTGCGCCCGGAGGTCCCGGCCAGCACCACCTTGTCCGGCACGTCGAAGAGCGCGCGGGACTTGGGGGCGACATAGGGGCGGCGCGCCAGCATCTCCCGAGGACGGTACCGGAGCCACTCGCGAGATTCCGCGATGTGAAAGCGACGGACCTCTCTCCCCCTGCAGGTGCGGACATCGCCGATGGTGGGCGGTCCTTTGTGGAGCCACTCGCGGTAGCTGCCGCAGACCACTCCCATGCGCAGCCTGAGGTGCTCTCCCAGCAGGCTCCCACCCTCGAGGATCGGCACCTCGTCCTCCATCGAGAAGACACCGTCGACGAGGCGCACCAACCCCTCCTCCACCAGACCCTCGGCGTCCAGGCGCCCGCGCCGGTGGCGAGCCCGTGGGTCGATGACGAGCAGGACCGTGCCGATCGTGGCCTCGAAGGCCTTCTTCGGGAGCCGAGCGACGAGGTCGAGGTGCGGATCGACGTGCTCGCGAAAGGCGGCGTAGGAGGACAGCGAGAGCCAGGTGTCGGCGAGCACGATGGCGACACGAGGCGACAGCTGCAGCATTCGCTCGACGAAGGGGGCGTAGAGGTCGACCTTGTCCGTCGCAGTGGAGAAGGTCCAGGCGCGAGCTCGCTGCTCTGGAGCCAGGTTCTGTGGCCGGACGTAGGGTGGATTGCCCACGACGAGGTCAGCGCGGCTGTCGTCGAGGACCAGCGCGTCTCGCACCTCGAGGGTGGCGGAGGGCACACGGGTCCTTGCTGCCGCGATGGCGGCCGGGGCTATGTCCCAGCCCCAAAGCCGCAGGCGGGGGTTGCGCCGGTGGACAGCCTGGAGCCAGCGGCCGTCACCGCAAGCCGGGTCGAGCACCGTGCCTTCGTCCGGAAGCTCGATCGTGTCCAGCGCGCGCTCGACGAGCCACTCCGGCGTGGGCCACTGGCCCAGGCCCTTGGGGTCGGTGATCCAGTCAGTCGAGGTAGCCATGGTCCCGGAACCAGCGCCAGGCCTTCTCGACCGAGACGTTCAGTGGGGTCGCGGGCAGGCCCAGCGTATCGCGCGCCAGGGCCGCCGAGCGATAGCGCGGCATACCCATCGACCGGAGCACGTAGCGGTTCAAGCCGACGAAGCGGTGCGCGTCGAAGCGGGAGCCGACAGCACCCACGAGCCCGGCCAGCTCTGCGAGCGTGCGGGGCAGCGGAACGATCGGAGGCCGGCGACCGACGACCTCGGCGATGATCCCCATGAAGTCCCGGTAGCTGTGGTTCTCGTTGCCGAGCAGGTATCGCCGTCCGGGCTGGCCCTTCTCCATCGCGAGGATGTGGCCCAGTGCGCAGTCGTCCGCGTCCTGGAAGCACTTGCCGCCCTTCGGGTAGACCGGGACCCAGCGCCTGGCCATCGTCAGCACCATCTGCCCGCTGGTCGGCTTGATGTCCCAGGCGCCCAGGATGAAGTCGGGGTTCACGATGACCGCCTCGACGCCCTCTGCGCTGCGCACCACCTCCTCGCAGGCCAGCTTGCTGTCGTGGTACCAGCGGAGCGGCCCGTCGTGGCCGTAGATCGGGGTCGGGTCGAGCGGGGTGTCCTCGTCGCCCGGACTCTCGAGCGAGCCGAAGCCGACGGTGACGCTGGAGCTGCAGACCACGACGCGCCGAGCACCGACCTTGTGCGCGGCCTGCAGCAGGTTCCGGGTGCCGTCGACGTGGACCGCGTACATCAGCTCGCGACCCTTGGGGCTGGTGTCGAAGACCCCAGCGAGGTGGTAGACCTCCTCGACCCCTTCCATCGCACGAGCGAGGGCCTCGACATCGGACAGCGGAGCCTGTGAGGTCGTGATCGGCAGCCCGTCGAGGCAGAGCCCGGGGCTCTGCTTTCGGGTCAGGCAAAGGACCTCTTGCTCGCGCTCGACGAGGTGCCGGACGAGGTTGGCGCCGAGGAAGCCGGTGCCGCCGGTGAGGAGGACCTTCTTCAAGCGGGTCTAGCGACTGAAGATGTGGCGACTGATGATGAGGCGCTGGATCTGGGAGGTGCCCTCGTAGATCTGGAAGATCTTGGCGTCACGCATGAGCTTCTCGACCGGGTACTCGCCCGAGTAGCCATAGCCTCCGAAGACCTGGACGGCGTCGGTCGTGATCTTCATGGCCGCATCAGCGCAGAAGGCCTTGGCCATGGAGCTCTCGGCGGTGTTGCGCCGCCCGGCGTCCTTCATGGCGGCTGCCTGCCAGCACAGCAGCCGGCCCGCGTCGATGTTCATCTTCATCTCGGCGATCATGAAGGCGATGGACTGGTGGGCGGCGATGGGCTTGCCGAAGGTCTTGCGCTCCGTGGCGTACTGCACCGCGTGCTCGAAGGCGGACCGGGCGACGCCTACAGCTGCCGAGGCGACCGAAGGCCGCGTGTGGTCGAAGGCCGCCATGGCCAGCTTCCAGCCATCACCGACCCGCCCGACGACGTTTTCGTCCGGCACCTCGACGTCCTCGAAGTTGATGGCGCGGGTGTCGCTGGCCCGCTGCCCCATGTTGTGCTCCTTCTTGCCGACGGTGACGCCGGCGGAGGCGCGATCGACGATGAAGGCGGTCATTCCCCCCCGGGCCTTCTTCTCCGCGTCGGTCAGCGCGACGACGAAGTACCAGTCCGCCACTCCGGCGTTGGTGATCCACATCTTGTTGCCGTTGAGGATCCACTTGTCGCCCTGCTTCACGGCGGTGGTCTTCAGCGCCTGCACGTCCGAGCCCGCGCCGGGCTCCGTGACCGCGTAGGCGCAGAGGCCGTAGTTGTCGATCATGGGCTCGAGGTACTTCTTCTTCAGCGACTCCGAGCCGCCGAGGATGACCGGCGCCTGAGCCAGGCCGTTGGCCTCCATCGCCGTGCCGATCCCTGAGCAGCCCCAAGCGAACTCCTCCGCCATGAGGACGCCCTCGAGGGCGCCCAGCGCGAGGCCGCCGTGCTGCTCTTCGAGGTGGGTGTTCATCAGACCGATCTCGTGAGCCTGCTTCAGGATCTCGTGGGGGTACTCACCGGTCTGGTCGTGGTGGACGGCGGCAGGACGGATGACGTCGCGGGCGAACTCGTGGGCGAGGGCGCGGAGGGCTTCCTGCTCTTCGCTCAGCTGGAGAAAGGACATTCGGGACTCCTTGGGAACCAAGCCCTATCCCGTCGCGTCATTGCGCTCACTCGAAGCAGCTCTCGGCCTCTGCCATGCCATGGAAGGTGAGGATGTTGAAGGCCTGGATCGAGTCGAACTCCGCCACCACCGGCGCGCCCGACGGCACCGACTGGACGCTCTCGATGATCTGTTCGAGCCCGCGGACGTAGCCATCGCAGATACCGCCAGCGCCCCGCTCGTAGGACTGCACCGCCACGATCCCGAAGGCGATGACCTGCTCGAGGGTCTCGAACTCCGCCTCCACCCCCACCACACAGCCGCTCCGGGCGAGCACGGGGTACCAGCTGGCGCCACTGCCAGCGCGCATGTTCAAGAGCATCCAGTCGTTCGGGCCGATGTCCTCGACCCCATCGACGTAGCTCGCCGCCAGCGCGCTGCTGTGCTCGACGCTCCAGCGGCACAGCTCCGGCGAGGGGTCGAAGACCGTGGCGTCCTCTTCGGCCAGGGCCCGGGCCAGCTCCTTGGCCTCCACGAGGGTCAGTCCGCCGCGCTGGCGCTCCCACTTCTGGACGTTGCCAGCGTCGCGCACGATGTTCTCGATGTGGCGGAGGACGTAGCGCTCCCGGAAGCTCTCCGCTTCGCTGGCCTTGGTCGGATCGACCTTCACCCGCCGCAGCATGCGCTCGGTGCGGTCTCGCAGCTCTGGACTCGAGCCCAGCCACCGGGCGTGGGAGTACGCCCAGTAGAGGGCGAGGAAGTCCTCGGCCGTGACGCCCTTGTCCGCAGAGAACCAGGTCTCCGCGATCACGCTGTAGCTGCCGGTGAGCACGAAGCGCGCGCCGAGGCCGTTGCCGAGCTCCTGGGCGGTGGCCGGATCGAGGAAGCCGCTCTCTGCGAGCTGCATCTCCTCCATCAAGGCAGCCAGCCGGTCGCGCTCGACGAGCTCGAGCCCCGGCACCTTCGACAGGTCCGTGACGAGCATGCCCGCCAGCGCCTTGCCGAGGCCGTCGTACTCTTCGCTGGCGGCGGCCCTGTCGAGAGGCAGGACCGCCAGGGTGCTCGCCCGGGCAGGGGCGACGAGCAGCAACAGCAGGACCAACAGCGTCATCGCAGGGGCTCCACGCAGCCCCAGAGGACCAGGTTGTAGTAGGTCATCATCGGTGCCCAGGTGGCGAAGCCGACGTAGGCTTCACCGGCGTTTTCGACCAGGTTGTCGTCCACGACCCAGGCCTGCGCCTCGACGATCTTGGAGGCGCAGTAGCCCTCTTCGGGCCCGCAGGTTGGTCCTGGCAGCTTCCTCGAGGAACGCGGCCGCCTCGTAGGGGTCGCTGACCTTTGCGGGCTCGTCGAGGCAGCCGAAGTCGCGCAGGGGGCCGTAGACCATGCCGAGCTCGTTGATGTAGTCCTCGGCCTCGCCGTATTGGACGATGCTGGTGTCGCCCTCGAGGATGGCGCGCTCGAGCAGCATGAGCTCTTCGGGGGTCCTTCCCAGGCGGGCCCGCTGGTCGTCTGCCGTGCCCTCGGCGACCCGGAGCACGTCCTCGACGTAGCTCTCGAGGCGGGCGCGGGGCTGTTCTTCGCCGGCGTGCCGGGCGAGCAGGTCATCCAGCAGCTTCGTCAGCTGGGAGCTGGCACCCTCTCCGGCGAGCACGAAGGCCTGCAGCACCGCGAGGCGGTCGTCGACGGTCAGCCCCTGCGAGCCATGGCGAGGGACCTCGCCTGCGAGTCCGTGGTCCGCCGCAGCCACGCGCAGAGCAGCGAGCTCGGTGGCGCTGTCCTCGCCGCAGGCCACGATGGCGTCGCCGAGCTCGAAGCCCACCTCGTCGTCCCAGTGGTTCGGCGTGCCCACGATGAGCTCGCTCGCCGCCCAGTAGGCCGGCGCCGCCACGCGGAGTCGCTCGTCCCCGACGATCTCGGCCCTGCGCAGGTATGCGAAGTGGGCAGGTGCCCGGGCCCGCAGCTCTGCGAGATCGGCCTGGGCCTCAGCGAACTCGGGGTCGAGCTTCAGGGCCTCGGCGTATGCCGCGCGGGCCGCATCGATCCGACCTTCCGACTCCAGCTCGAGACCCTCCGACCACGCTGTCAGGGCGTCGAAGGACTCCGTGGGTGTGTCGACCATGAGCGCGCGGCGCTCCTTGGCGCTGAGCTCGACGTCCGCGAGCAGCGAGGCGACGACATCCTTTTCGACCGCGACCCAGTCGGCCACCGGTCCCTGGGACGCCGCCGTGTGGAGCACGCTCGCGCTCTGGGTGTCCACGATGCGCGCGTCCATGGCGAAGGTGCCAGCTGCGACCGCTCCAGCAGGTCGATGGCGGCGATGTCATCGAGATCGCTCACGATCATGCCGGCGAGGCCCTTGCCGAGGCCAGCGAACTCCTCGCTCGCTGCGGCCCTCTCGAGCGGCAGGACCGCCAGGGACTCGGCGCTGGCGACATCGAGCAGGAGGAGGAGCATGGACCCAGGAACTAACAGGGCGCGCACCCCTTACAGTCCGCGATGGTCAGGGCACCAGCTCTCGCAACTCCCAGCTCCAGGCCCGGGACCTCGTGTCGATCGCGTAGACGTGGCCGTCGTCCCAGGCGACCAGGTCCAGCGGTCCGGGTCCGAAGACCGTGACCACCTCGCCAGCCCGGAGATCCCAGAGAGCCGCTCGCCCGTCGGCGGTCGGGCCCACCAGGAACCGCCCGTCTGGACTCGCGCTGATCGTGCCGCGCTCGCCTCGCCAGTCCTGGTCCGCCAGCACGATGGCCTCGCCGTCGGGCTCCCACCGCCACAGCCACGCGGGCTCGCAAGCTCCCGCGCATCCCACGAGGATCTCGCCGCTGTGAGCCAGGGTGCTGACCCCCCGGACCTCGCCGCAACATGCGCTCGGGCCGCTCGGGCCGACGGACAACTCGGGCAGGGACAGGGCAGTCACCGCGCCGTCCTCCTGCACCATCCACAGCCGCTCCGAGCCAAAGACCAGCCCCTCCACGGCGGAGAGTGTCTCGGCCCAGTGGCGGGCGCGATCTGCGAAGCGCTCTCCCTCGAGCAACGACACGCCACGCCGGTCCCCCAGAGCGAGCATGGAGCCGTCGTCCGACCACGCAAGCGCGCGTAGACCGTTGACGTCGTACACGGTCCTCAAGACCTCGCCGCTGTCTACGTCGACGAGCCAGAGGCGACGATGAGCTCCGATTGCGAGCTTCTTGCCGTCCGGCGACAAGGCACCCACGAAGAGGTCGTCCCAGCTGTCCGGATCGTGGTTCTCCCGCTTCGACAGCGTCGGTAGCCCGATCCGTCGAACCACTTCACCCGTGCTGGGCTCGACCAGCGCCGCCAGGGCGAAGCTGCGCTCGAGATCCTGGACATAGAGCAGCAGATCGCCCTGCAGCGGCCTCGGCGCCACGAGTCGGACATCGGTCGCCAGAAGGACCCCGTCGGCGCGTTCGTCGAATGCCGGGGTCCACCAGTCCACGGAATGCCGAGCGATGACGCGATCTTCGCGCCAATCGACGAGGTCGTCGTCGGCGAGCCGGAGGGGGCTCTCCGCGTCGAGTTCGGCGTAGTCGAGCTGCCAGCGACCCTCGAGGTACACGACGGGCCATGTCTCCGTCCGATCGGCGAGGGCGACGTCCACGCCGAGGGCATCGCCCCCTACGATCTCGGCGCCTGCGCTGAGCCAGCGCAGGTAGCCGGCGTCGGTGTTCCTGGCATGCCAGGCGTAGGTCCAGTCAGAGGCGACTCTCGCTTCTTCCGCGGCGTCGACGCGGAGGTCGACCCCTGGAAGGAGCCGGGGCTTGCCCTCCCCCGAGTGCAGCTCGTCGAGGAGGTCGGCGACGAAGCGCTCCGGTTCGCTGCACAGACCGCAGGCGCTGCGCTCGAAGCGCTCGACCACGGTCCCTCCGCCGTCTCGGCGCAGGACCACCGTCAGCGGGGGGTTGGTGTCGAGGACCACGCGGAGGTAGTCGGGTCCCTCCACCACGCCGAGCACGGCCGCGCCCTCGGCCAGCGTGCGTCCAAGCGGCGACGTGGGGGCCAGCGCCCGGTCGAGGTGGTGGTAGTAGCTGCGTCGCGCGGCAGGGGGGAGCTCGCCCAGAGCCAGTGGCCGCACCGCTTCGCGAAGCCACGCCGGGTCCAGCTCCCCGGCGACGGCTCGCGCGCTCAGCTCGGAGACGAGCGCCTCTGCGCGTTCGGCGTCAGGCGGCCGCGCCGCCAGGGCTCCTGAGCCCAGAAAGACAAGGATTGGCCAAGCCTGGAGGGGGGAGGTCGCGCGCCGCACGCCAGCATGTATCTTGCACCGCATGCTGCTGCTCGCCACGCTCGCATGCAACAAGGACGATGGCAACGACGGGCCCCAGTGGCTCCTGAAGCAGCGCCACGCGGGCCAGCCGCTCGCCTTGGGCCAGGGCTTCGACCCCTCGGACCCGACGGAGACCTACTTCGCGGCACAACACATCGTGCCCGACCTCTACTACGGAAACTCGCCACCCTCCGAGATCCCGCTGATGCTGTGGGAGCACGTGCTCGGAGAGAACATCAGCGATCCTGGGATCTGTCCCTACCTGACCGCGGACGGACCGACGCTGGTCTACGACGGGAACTGCCGATCCGCCGAGGGCTACGATTTCTCCGGCGAGGTCAGCATCCTGGAGTGGGAGGAGGAAGGCCAGGGCTGGCAACACTGGGACTTCGACATCGTGGTGGAGACCGAACTGCCGGACCAGTCCTTCGATCGCATCGGGCTCACCGGAGAGATCTTCTACGGCTCGGCCAACGAGGACATCGGACTCGTCTCGCACACCCAGACCAACGTGCAGATGGAGTCCGAGGGCTACTGGGCGAACAAGGCGGTCAACGGAGACAACCTCGAGGCGGCCTGGAGCGAGGTCGCCTTCACCGGGATCTGGGAGACACAGGATCTGGGGACGCGCACCTACGTCCACGTTGGCGTGCTCGACCTGGGCGACTTCGGTGGCTTCACCTTCCAGACGGAGGGCCTCGTCGATCAGGGCGCCAGCTGCGTCGGCGAAGCGAAGGGGCGGGTGCAGATCTCCGGCACTGCGGACGCGACCCTCCGCTTCGAAGGCAGCGAGCGCTGTGATGGGTGCGCCGAGCACACCGCCGAAGGTGCCACCACCCTCGCCTGCGCGAGCCGCGAGTACCTGCTCTAGCGCCCCTCGGCAGAAGTCGCGACGCGCCTTCCACCGGCGCCTTCGGCGCGCGCCGGGGAGAACTAGATCACCGAGATGCGCGCTCCACGCGCTCTTCCGGGAGCCAGGTGTTCGGGGCGTAGAAGTAGTCGGCTTCGTCGTGGGAGATCCAACGCAGCTCGGCGGCCGTCCGGTGTCCGACCCGGAGCTGGTCGAGGCTCTCGACTTCCAGCTCCTCCGACATGCCGGACGGCCGGTCCACGGCCATGACCTCTGCGTAGCGCTGGGGAAACAGCGGCGCAGCGAGTGGCTCTACGTAGCCCTCGGGGTACTCCGCGAGGAAGGTGGCAAGGTCGTAGCGGTCGGTGGCACCGAGAGCGTGGGCGATCTCGTGGGCCATCGTCGTGAGCACGTAGGCGACGTTGTCCTCGCTGGCCGAGACGTGGGCCACCGCCGTCCGACGCTTGGGGTCACCTCGGCTGTCGGCCGCCTGGTCGCTGGTGCCGGGCAAGTAGGCGATGTAGAGACGCACCCCGTAGCTGTCCGCCTCCACGCCCTGGTCCGCCGCCATGTTCTCCCACCACCACACATAGGAGATGGAGTGCGCGGCACGCGACAAGGTCGGCATGTCCCGCCCGACCGACGGCGGCTGCAGGGGCACACCCCAGGGCCCCTCGGGGTGCAGCTCCACCCAGGCATCGGAGCGGCCGGTGTAGCGGCGGTATTCGGCGTTGAACCAGTCCTCGAGCGCCACGATGGCCGTGCCGTCGTTGACCTCCTGGACGATTGGTGCGCCCTGGTCCTCTGGCGCGGCGAACTGCATGACACCGACGTCGATGGTGCCCCCTCCGAAGAGCAGCGCCTCGTCGTGGGACCGGAACTCCGCGACCTTGAAGATGACCACGGCGAGCAGCAGCACCCATGCCAGCTGGCGGATGCGACGCCACCTGCGCCGAGACCTCAGCTCGGGTCCGTCCTCGATCATCCGCGCCACGACGACCTCGGCGCCTGCCCCTCGCAGACGGGTGGCGAGAGCCCGAGCGTCGGCCTCGCTTCGTGGACGCAACAGCAGCGGGAAGGGACCGATGAGACGATCCGGGAGGAGGTCCCCGAGGGCCTCCAATCCTCCGTCCGGTGGCCCGAGCACGACCACCTGCCAGCGCGTGTCCGTCATGGGTGCTGACACAACCTTGCACCCGCGGAGCCGCAGGACAAGCGATTCCGCGTGGTGGTCAGCCCTTGAAGGCGGCCAACGCGACCCCGACGAGCTTGCCCCAACCCGGCTCGGACTCCATCGCGACGAGCTTCTGACCCACCTGCGCGAGGTTCTTGTGGTCGCTGAACCAGACCGGCGGCGGCTGGATGCGGAAGGGAGCGCGGACCACGCTCTTCTGCGGGTGGTCGAAGAGGAAGGTGTTGTGGACGACGCCCATCCCCGACCGGATGTCCTTCGGGGTGTGGCCGGGGAATGCACCCCAGGTGGTCACGCAGAGGCCATAGATGAGCCCCGCCCAGCAGTTGATGGCGATGCCTCCGTATCGGAGCTCGGCGATGGCGCGGTCGAGCTCCGCCGCGTGGGCCTTGCAGGTCTTCGGATGGACGAGGACCATGCAGGAGAGCGTGCCCCAGCAGCTCTCGTTGGCGAACTCGGTGGCCTGGCGGAGGAACTCGCCAGGGGTGCTGCAGTCGAGGTCGACCTGGGCGAGCACGCCGCAGAAGGCCTCCGTGGACAGGGCGTACTCATCACTGCGCGCCTGGACATCGGGGATCAGCGTCCAAGGAACGATGTCCTCGCCGCCGCTGCCGAGGACCTCGGCCCCCGGGTACTTCTCTACGAAGCTGGAGTAGCGCTGCGCCGCACCCGGGTAGTAGGCCTTGCGTGGGGGAGACTCGCTGAGAGCGGTCCGCAGGTGCTGGAGGAACGACTCCCGCTTGTCCCAGCCCCGCGCGAGCACGACAACCTTTGCGGCGTTGCAGTTGAAGCTGCCGTTCTGCGTGACCATCCCCGCGACGCTCTTGGCCTGGAACTCCAGGTCCGCATCGGACCAGGGCCCGGGCACGACCAGGACGGGGGTCACGCAGCCGAGCTCCGCGGAGAAGGGCCGGGTGTTGACCGGCTCGTCCGCGTCCTTGCGGCGCTGGGCCTCCTCCGGATCCGGGCCCCAGACGATGGCGTCGTAGGTTCGATCGGAGCCGGTGACGTGCAGGGTCTCGACGCACTCGTGGGTGGTCAGGTACTTGCCGACCTCGACGCCTCCGTAGACCACGGCCATGAAGCCGTCCGCGATGAGGGAAGCGAAGGCTGTCTCGACGTGGGGGCCAGAGTGCTCGTTCACCGGGTTCATCTTCAGGACGCAGACCTCGTCCTCCACGAAGAGCTTGTGGAGCACGTCCATCGGCGCGATGGAGGCCACGTTTCCAGCGCCGAGCACCAGCCCGACGGCGCCCTCACCCTTCGGCTCGCGGTAGATGCGACCCTGCGTCGCCGGCTTGCCGGGCTCGAGCCAGATCTCCGCCGAGTGACCCGTGAACATCAGCTTGTCCTGCAGGTTCGTCGGGAAGACGTCTGCGACGAGCTGACCGTCGGGGCGCGCCTTCACCGC
Organism: Myxococcota bacterium; assembly: GCA_036012755.1. Taxonomy (GTDB): domain Bacteria; phylum Myxococcota_A; class UBA796; order UBA796; family CAJQPC01; genus JAAESX01. The sequence goes on from DASCPX010000009.1 coordinate 152,237, forward strand.
CGGGGGCCGAGGCTGACCGCCCGCCTCGAGGGCCTCGATCAACAGCCTCGCGTTGCGGATCGTTGTCGTGACCGCCGCGAGCCACTCCTCGCCGGCGAGCGAGCTGTCGACCGGGATGCCCTTCTTGCGACAGCCGTCGGCGACCATCGCCGGCGCGACGGCGTTCATGCCCTCGATGACCTTCTGGAGGTACTGGACACGCTCTGGGATGCTCGTCTGGACCCAGGCGCCCCGGTGTTCGGCGAGGCGGCGGACGAGCGCGTCGCACTCCTCGAGCGAAGTCGGCGGGATGCTGGGCGGGGCCTCTGGGAACTTCGGGCTGGCCATGGTCGTCGCTCCTGGCGAGCCCGCCTCCTATCGCTGCACCGGCACCTCGGCCCACATCGCGCCGCGCAGATCGCCGACGCCGTAGCCCGTGGCCGCGTCCTCCGGGTAGCGCTCCGCTAGCAAGGCCGCGACCTCGTCGTCGATGTGGCTGCCGTGGCAGGCGAGGCAGCCGGGCTCGATGCGAATGGGCTTGAGCACGCACGCCTGGCCATCGATGATCTCGGACACCCCGGGGGTGTCGGAGTCCGCCTGCTCGAGCCACTCACGGACCCAGGCCGGGCCGGCGTTGTCGGGGTTCCGGAGCTTCGTCGACGCCCGCCCCGCCTGGCCCCCGCTCTCGGCGGAGATGGCAGCGGTCAGCGCCTGGGCCTCCGTCGAGCACACACCGACGGCAGCGGTCGGGCCACCCTCCCGGAGGACCTCGACCATGCGCCCCTTCAGGCTCTTTCCGAGCTCGTTCAGGGAGTCGTTGGCCTCTGCGATCGCGCGAGCCTCGGCCGCCGCGTCCTGGACGACGGGAGGCTCCGGTGTCGCCGGGGCATCGAGGGCGGGCTCCTGCGTGGAGCATGCACAGAGCAGGATCAGCATGGGTCCCTCTTAGTTAAGAGCGGCGCATGCTGCAGGCTCTCCTCGTCGACCCCTGGCCCGCGTGGCTCGGCGCGGGCGTGCTCGCGATCGTGGTCCTGCTCTACCGCCGCGTCGGCTTCGGCGCGCTCGGGGACTGGAAACTGTGGCTCGGTCTCGGGGTCGGCGGCCTCCTCGCGCGGTTGATCAGCGGCCGCTTCTCACCGGACTTCGCCCACGGCGTCTGGGACCAGGCCGTGGTCCCCTGGCTGCCTCTGAAGGCCTGCGCCTTCCTCCTCGCCGGCCTGCTGATGGGCTACGGCGTACGTCGGGTGAGGAGCCTCGGCAGCCCCCGGACGCTGATCCTCTTCGCTCTCGCAGCGGCCTTCACAGCCAATCTGCTTGTGCGGATCTCGGAGTCATGGTGAGGAGATTCCTTGCAGGAATCGGCCTCGGCGTCCTCCTGAGCCGCCTCGATGCGAGCGCACCGCAGGCAGTCTTCGAGGCCCTGATGCTCCGGAATCCGCACCTGTCGTATTGCGCCCTGGGCGCCGTATTCGCCTCGCTCCTGGTTCACCCGGGTCGCCGTGGACCCGCCTGGCCAGCGATCCTGATAGGGATCGGGGTCGGACTGTGCGGGGCCTTGCCGCTGACGGCTTTCGTGGCAATCGGAGAGGGCAGGCTCAGCGCCATCTTCATCGTCATCGGTGTGCTGCTCGGCGCGCGGGGTGCCGACTCACTCCATGGTCGAGCAGAATGAAATGGACCGGTGACGTTCGACGTCTTGTGTGTAGCTGCATCTACACAAGGAGTCGCCATGACCTTCGTCACCGACCCGATGTCCCTGGCCCTCGCTCTCGGGCTCCTGGGGCCCGCTGCCGTCGACGAGCACGGCGTGTTCGACGAGGGTCGCCTGGACACGAGCACGGAGAAGGCCGACCTGGCGCGCGCGCTCGCCACCGAGCTGGACGCCGCGGTGTCCGAAGCTGACGAGGTCGTCCTGACCGACGTCGCCCTGACCGAGGTCTACTCCCTGGAAGAGTAGGCACAGAGGAAGGCCTCCAGGGCGGGAGCGAGCTCGGAGTCGACGAGCTTCGCCGCGAGCGCGTGGAAGCGGAGTATCTCCATGGGATTCTGGCTCCCCAGGTCCTCGTCCTCGTCGCCGCCGGCAGCGTCCGATACCACTTTCAGCGCGACGAAGGGCAGGCCCGCGTCCAGCGCGCGGATCGCCGAGGCCTCCATCTCGCAGACCTGCGCCCCGAGGGCGAAGAGCTCAGCGCGGCGCTCGGGCGTCGTGACCGGCTCCGAGACCGTGACGAGGCTGACCGGTGTCGCCCCCGGGACGACGCCCAGGGTCTCCCATCGGTCCAACACCCGCAGCGCGCAAGCGCTGACGAGGGCGCCGACGGGGAGATCGTCGACCAGGGCACCGCAGGTCCCAAAGCTGACCAGATGGGTCGCAGGCCACTCGGCAAGCGTCTCTCGCCCCCGCTCGGCGGCCTTTGCCGGACCGACCCCACAGGTGAGCACTGCGACGTGCTCGCCACCCAGGCGCCCAGCGACGAGGCGCGGACCCATCACGCGGCCCTGCTCGAGCCGACGCACGACGGGGAGGGTCTCGGCCGCGAGCGCCCCGGCGAGCAGCCAGCGCCTCATCGGGACGAGGCCCAGCGCGCGAGCACCGGCAGCAGGGTGACCGAGGTGACGAAGCAGGTCCCGACACCGAGCACGACGAGACTCGCCAGGCCTGCGAGGCCGCGATGGTTGAGCAGGAAGAGCACTGAGAACCCGAGGCTGGTCGTGAGCGAGGTGAACAGGATCGCGCGGCCGGTTGCCGCGATGGCGGCGCTGACGTCCTCGCCCCCTTCCTCCCAGCGGTGGAGGATGTGGACGCCGTCGTCGATGCCGATGCCGAAGACGATGGGAAAGGAAGCGAGCATGAGGATGCTGATCGGAATGGACAGCGCGATGATCAACCCGATGGCGACGAAGCTGCCAAGGACCACCGGCACCAGCGCCACCAGTACCTTGCGCGGGCTGCGCAGGTCCAGCGCGAGGATCGCGCCGAGCGCGAGGACCGTGAAGCCGAGGGACATCGGCAGCCTGTCGATGCCTCCGACGAGCAGGTCGTCGACGACGAGGAGCGTCCCGGTCGCGAGCGGATCGACCTCCAGCACGTCCGCCTTGAAGCGCTGCAGGAACTCGAACTCGATGCGGTAGTCGCTCGGGTAGACGTAGGTGAGGTAGGCGTCCCCGTCGACGAAGCGACGGCGCAGCTCCTCGGGGAGATCCTCGACGCCGTAGCGCCAGTAGGCCGAGCCTGCCCGGAGCCCCTCGACGGCCTCGACGAGTCCACCGAGCAGCACGATCTCCGTGCGCGCCAGCTCCGCCTCTCGGCCATCCAGAGACCCCAGGGCTTCGGTTGCAGCCGCCTTGACCCTCCGGCCCTTCGCCGCGAGCCCAGGACGCCCGGCGACCCCTGCCTCCCCGGTGATGCGCGCCCCGATGGCTCTCAGCGCTTCAAGCTCCTCTCGCAGGGAGGCCGTGTCGACCGCGTCGCGTTCTGGGACCTCCAGCCGCAGATCTGCGAGAAGTGGCAACAGACGCCGGTTGCGATCGAGGCGAGCCTCCACGTCCCGAGGCAGCAGATCGAAGGGCCCGGCGACGCGCGAGACCGTGTCCAGGGCAACAAACTGCGCAGCGCGCGCCCGGGACTCCTCCATCGAGCCGCTGACGGAGAGGACGGCCTCTGCCGAGCCGCCCAGGGCCTCGGCGAAGAGGTGGTTCGCGCGCATCGCCGGGATGTCCTGGGTGATGATCTTCTCGAGGTCCGTCTCGAGCTCGAAGCGGGGCAGCTGCGAAGCCGTGGCCGCGAGCACCACCAGCGACACGACGATGACCCGGACAGGATGCCGGAGGCAACCGGCGACCAGCCTGGACAGTGACTTCAGCTCCATCGTCACCCGCGGCCGCTTCACATGGAACCGATCGGTCAGGCACAGCGCAGCAGGGAGCACGCCGACCATGACGAAGAGCGCGCAGCCGAGGCCGATGGCGGCCGTGACGCCCAGGTGCGTGGCAGCCTTGAAGTCGGTCAGGACCATCATCAAGAAGGCGGTCATCGTGGTGACCGCGCCGATGACCACACCGCGCCCTGTCCGCGACAAGGCGGTCACCATCGCCTCCTCTCCATCGAGGCCCAGGGCGCGCTCGTCGTTGTAGCGGACCACGACGTGCACGGCGTAGTCGACGCCGAGACCGAAGAGGAAGGTCGGGAAGGCCAACGAGGTGAGCGAGGCGTAGCCAAAGCAGAACTTCACGGCGGCGAAGGTCCAGACCAGCGTGACGAGCAGCCCGGCCCCGACGAGCAGCGGGGTGCTGATCCGGCGGTCCAGCAGGAAGAGCGCCGCGAGCACCAACACGAGCGACAGCGCGGACAGCGGGGCGATGCGACCCAGCACGTTCTGCTGGTCCTGGTAGCCGCCGGGGATGATGCCGCAGAACTGCATCCACATGTCCGGGTGGGCCTCGCGGATCGGGTCGATGGCGGCCTCGATGGCGCCAAAGCCCTCCAGCCCGAGATCCACCTCGAGGGGTCTCAGGGTCGTCTGGACGTCGACGAAGCCAAGGGCCCCGTCCGGCGAGGCGAACCAGCCATCCCGGAGCGGGAGGCCCCCGACGTCGGCGCCGTCGGAGAGTCCGGCCATCCAGATGTCCTCGAGCCCATCCGGGTCCGCGACCAGGCTCTCGAGGAGCACCGCCAGGGCGTCCAGCGCGTCCTCGGCTCCAGCCGGGGCGCTGCGAGCGTTGAAGCCCTCGCCCAGGCGGGCAGACACGGCGCCGAGTCCGGACTCGAGGGTGGGGTCCACCTCCAGCGCGAGGAGGATCGGGCGCAGCTCGACCAGCCCGTCGTGGAGCTCCTCGAAGTCCGCATCGGGCAGCTGCACCAGGCCGTGGCGCAGGATCTCGTCCCGGTCGACGCGCGCGCGGACGTCGACGACGTCGGGGAGCGGCAACAGCGCCTCCGAGACAGCCGTGGCGACCTCTCTCCGCTCCGTCTCCGTTCCGCCCTCGATGACCAGCACGACGCCACTCGCGGCGCCAAAGCGGGTGCTGTAGTCGACCAGCCGCTCCGCGACGGGGTCGCCGTCGTCGAGGATGCCCATGAAGGAGGCGTCCACCTTCAGGTCGTGCAGATACGTGAGGCTGCCCAGCGTCGCCAGCAGCGCGCCGAGCAGCACCAGTCGGGGCCGGCCCCAAGCCACTCGGGCAAGGCGAACCAACAGCTGCACGAGGGGCCCGCCATCCACGGGCGGACTCTACTCGGATTCGGTCGTGTCCGGCGCGTCCGGGCTGTTGCGCGCGCTCTTGCGATCCCGACGCCAGGTCCTTCGCTGGACCCGCTCGTCGCGCTTGGTCTTGCCGCCGAAGCGGTAGCTGACCTCTGCGGTGCTCAGCAGCCAGGCCATGTGCGGCCGCGAGATCCCGAGGCCGAGCCGGATCGACAGGCGCTTGAAGTCCATCTGGTAGGCACCGGAGAGCGAGAAGGTCTGGGTGACCGGCTGCCAGCCGTCTTCGGCCTCGACGAGGTTGTAGGCCCCGGTCAGCAGGGGGGGAATGCTGGTGTCGTCGCCCTTGGTGCGCTTCCAGACCATCGACCGACCCTGGAGGATCAGGCTGTCGCGCCGGTTCAAGCGAAGGTCGATGGCCGCGTGCGCCGAGACCGCGTCGGCCTCCAGCGCGATCGGATCGACGTAGACGTCGAGGTCCTCGCTGGTCACCAGCAGCGCCGAGTTGATCTCGGCGAGGTCGGGGAGCCCCTCGAGCCCGATGGCCCAGTAGAGCACCCCGGCATGGATCCCCACCTTGGGATGAGCGACGACCGACAGGGTGCCGCCAACGGACTGGTAGCGCGCGCCGAAGTCCGACTGCACCAGCATGTAGCGCGAGCCCTGAAAAGCGAGGTCGACAGGCCCGAGCCGCAGCGGGTCGACCTTGGCGTTGACGTTGTAGAGCCCGATGGCGTCGAGCGGCAGGTTGGTGCCCACCTGGGTGCGGGGCAGGATGCCGATCTGGAGGTTCGAGAGACCGACCTTCACCTCTCCCCAGTCGAGGGTGTAGGCGGTGAAGTCGGTGTGCGCGTACGGATTCGGTGGCAGGGCCTTGAGCCGTGGCTTGAGCCAGTCGATCTGGCCCTTCGTCAGGTCCGGGACCTCGAGCGCGTCCGCGGCGACGTCCACTGGCAGCGCCGGCGCGTCGAACTCCGCCTCGGGCAGCTCCTCGGCGGTCTGGAGCTCCGAGAGGTCGAGGGCCTGCGGCAACTGGGGCTCAGCGGGGGTCTCGGGCTCAGCGGGGACCTCGGGCTCAGCGGGGACCTCGGGCTCAGCGGGGACCTCGGGCTCACCGGGCGCCTCGAGCTCAACGGGGACCTCGGGCTCCTCCTCCTCCGTGTCGTCCGTGACCTGCTCGCCAGACCACGCGAGGAGGTCATCGTCGGCAGAGGCCAGGCTGAGCCAGAACCAGAACACCTTCTCTTCCTCGGTCGAAACACCCCAACACTGTAGGCCGCCGCCGACATGGGTCACACTCTGCGCTGACGAACAGGACAGAGGCGTGAGAGACCGTCTGCTCGGATGGCCGCTGGCCGCCGCCGTCTACCTCGGCCTTGCCCTGTGGACGCTCTACCCGGCCTGGCTGGACGGCGAGCACGTCCTCGTCGGCGACTGGCGCCATCCAGACATGCTGAGCAACCACTGGCTCTACGCCTGGATCGGAGAGAGCCTGCTCTCGGGCGAGTCCATCCTCCACAACACCGACTACTACTTCCCGATCGGCGACCACCCCTGGCTCGCCGGGAACGGCTCCGACGCCGTGCTCGCGGCTCCCTTCCACGGTCTGCTGGGGTGGCCGGGCAGCGTGACGGCCTGGCTCGTGTGCGTGCTCGTCGCCAACGGAATCGCCGGGCGGGCGCTGTGCCGCGTGATGGGCGGAACCAACGCCGGCTCGCTCTTCGGCGGCGCGACCATCGCGCTGTGCGCCTATGTCTGCCACGAGCTCGCGGGCGGGCGCTTCTCCCAGGTCCCGCTGTGGGCCTTCGCGGGCTTCCTCGCCGCCTGGATCCGCCTGCTCTCCAAGCCCACCCTCGGCATGGGCGTGCTCGCGGGGGTGCTCTACGCCGTCGGCGCCTTCCTCTACTGGTACTACGGCCTCTGGGCCGCCGGCATCGCGGCGCTGCTGCTGGCCTTCCGCAGACCAAGAGAAGGCTGGATGCCCCTGGGGGTCTGCGCGGCCGTCGCCGCCGCCCTGACGCTCCCCCCGCTGTTGCTCTTCCTGAAGAACTGGGCGCTGATCCCCGGGACCGACGCCGCGGTCTTCCCCCACCCGCTGGCCATGACCTCCGGCCTGCCTCCGACCTTCCTCTTCTGGGGCAGCAGCGCCGAGCGTGGCGAGGTCATCGTCTCGGCCATCGCGCTCGGGCTGGCGGCGCTCGGCGTCTGGAGGAGCCGCCCGCTGAGCTGGCGGGACAAGGGCATGCTCGCGGTCGGGGCGATCTTCTTCCTGCTGGCGCTCGGGCCCGAGATCCTCGCTCCGAGCGGCGCAGGAACCGGCGTCCCTGGTCCCTTCCGCCTCGCCTACGGCACCGTCGGGGTGCTCCAGCGCTACTGGTGGCCCTATCGCCATGTCGTAGTCGTGCTCTTCGTCGTAGCCGTCTTCGCCGCAAGGGCCCTGCCGGAGAAGTGGCCCCTGGCGCTGGGGTTGGTGGTGGCCTTGCCGGTCGACTTGATCCTGCGCGACGGCAAGGCCTCTGCGCCCTCGGCGTGGTGGGAGCCCCCAGAGGCCTACCTGGCCATCGCCGAGCTCCCCGGCGAAGCGCTCATCGAGCTCCCGATCGCGCCCCAGGTGGTCTCGGCCCAGCAGACCCTCAGCTACCAGCGAGTCCACCAAAAGAAGCTCGTGAACGGTCACGCCATGTGGGTCGATCGGGTGCGCCCCGACGAATGGGACCAGTGGGTGGCGGACAACACCTTCCTGTCCGTGCTGCAGGCCTACGAACGCGGCGAGCTGATGGTCGCGCCCTTCGCTTTCCGCCCCGAGCACGTCGTGGCACTTCGCAACGACGGCGTCCGCTACCTGGTCGTCAACGCCGAGTACTTCCCGCGCGCTCTCTACGGGCTCGTAGAGCGCTACCCGAAGATCTTCGACCCGCTCTTCGGCGAGCCCGTGTACGTCTTCCGCGACCACCTGTGGGTCTGGGATCTCGAGGGCTACACCCACGCTGGCTACGTCGAGGACGTCCCGCCCTTCGGCCTGCCAGAGGACTACCGGAACCGCGACGGGACCGCCATGCTGGACGTCGGTCACGGCCGGGCCCTGGGTCTCCGCGGCCTGGCGCGCTTGTTCCCACCCACCATTCCGCCGGAGCCGCTCCGCGAGGGAGACGACCTGGGCGCCGCCCCTGGAGATGATCGCCGGTGAGACACCTCGGCGCCCTCGTCGTCGTCGCCGTCGCCTTCTTGGTGGTCTGGCCCGGTCCCTTCGCAGATGGCGCCCTGGGTCACCCCACCGGAGACATGCCGGATCACCTCTGGGGCACCTGGTGGGTCGCTCGGTCCCTGGCCTCTGGGGACCTCCCCCTGACAACAGCGATCACGCACCTGCCGGAGGGCGGGGCGCTGTGGCACCCGGATCCCCTGGGGGCGCTCATCGCCGCGCCGTTTTCCTTCCTGGGCCCCCATCGGGCGTGGAATCTCCTGGTCACCCTGCAGGTCGTGCTCGCCGGAGTCGCGGCCTACGGCATGGGCCGGGACATCAGCGGTGATCCGGTGGGCGGGGTGGCAGCGGGCATCATCGTCGCGGCCTCGCCCTATGTCCTCGGGCTGGTGCACAGCGGCCTGTCCGAGTACCTCGGCCTGCTCCTGCCCGTCTGCTTCCTCTGGACCCTGGTCCGGTCACTCGACGGACGCTCGCCGGCCTGGCTCCCCGGCTTGCTGCTGGGTCTGTGCGCCTGGCAGGCGCTCTACTACGGGGTCTTCGGCGGCCTGCTGGCCCTCTGCCTGGTCACCCGGGCGCGCCTGCCGACGCTGGCCCGCACGCTTGCGGTCGGAGCCCTCGTCGCCGCCCCCGCCGCGGGCCTGGCGTGGTGGAGCCTGCACGCGCCAGATCCGGCCTTCACACCCGACCAGGCCCCTGGATGGGAGATGCACCGGCTCCCGGCGGTGGACCTGATGAGCTGGCTGCGCCCGGGCGACTGGTTCCACCCGGACACCCCGGCGCTCGGCAACCCCGGCATCCTCCACGTCAACTACGTCGGCTGGAGCGTGGTCGCCCTCGCGGTCGTCGCGCTGGTCCGCCGGCCGAAGCTGCGCCGGGACCTGCGCGGCGCCGCGGCCTTCGGCGTGCTCGCGTTGGGGCCGGCCTTGAGCTGGAACCGCATGCCGTTGCGCCTGGGCACCCTGCCGCTGTTGTTGCCCCTGGCCCTGCTCTACGCGACCCCGCTGGACTTCATCCACCACCCCTACCGCATCGCCGGCTTCGTCATGCCGCTGTTGGCGTTGTTCGCCGCGGTCGGCGTCTCCGCCCTGCCTCGGGTGGTCGGGCTCCTGGCCCCGGCGGTGGTGCTGGTGGAGTTCCTCTTCGCCTCTCCGGGACCCTGGCCGGTGCAGGTCACCCCGATGCCAGAGGTCGCCGAGCTCGAAGGGGCCCGCCTCGACTGGCCACCCGATGCCTCCGCGGCGAACCGCCAGTACCTCCTGGCGCAGACCCTGCACGGCCAGCCCATCGCCTATGGCATCAACGTCTTCGTCACCGACGGAGTCGCCAAGACCCCCCTGGCCAACGAGGCCCTCGGCCTGCTCGAGGTGGAGACTCGCTCACGAAACCGCGACGTCCCGGGGCGCTTCACGCTCCCGGAGGCCACAGGTCCGAGCCTCGATCAGCAAGGATTCCACTGGCTCGTCCTTCACGAGGACCAGCTCTCTGGCGAGGAGCTCGAGGCGACCATGCGCCTGTTCACCCGCCGCCTGGGACCTCCAGATGTGGCATCAGGGGATGTCGCTGCGTGGAGGCTCCGAGACCAGTCCCGACCTTAGCCGTCGCGCCTTCCACCGGCGCCCCGGAGCGGCGTCCTGGAACGGCGGTGCCTCCGCCACACCCCGGGCTTGCCCAGCCCCACCCGCGAGGGCTCTACGATTCCGCCCCGATGGACCGCCAGCCACGGCCCCTCACGGTTCCGAAACAGCGCACACCTTCCCTCGTGCACCGCCGCGTGGTGAACCGAGCACAGGGTGAAGAGGTTGGCCTCCTCGTGTGTGCCGCCGTCAGCGAAGGGCACCCCGTGATGTAGCTGCAGGAAGAGGGTGCACGTGCACCCGGGGAACACGCAGCGGTAGGCATCCCGAGCCAAGACCGCCCGCCGCGTGCGGTCGGGGACATGGCGGGTGAGCTGGCCTCGGTCGGGGCCGTCCGTCAGGTCGAGGACATCGCCGTCGTCCTCTGCCTGGGTGGCCACATGGTCCATCACCATGAAGTCGGGGCTCGAGGCCGCCGCGCAGTCCGGGCAGCGAGTGACCACGGTTCTGTAGATGGGCTCTGTCGGAGGCTCCTCTGCTTGCTGCTCCACCGCCATCGCCCCACGGCGGATGATCAAGCCCACCAGGCGTCCGGCGTCCAGGTCATCGCTGTCCACCCCCGACTGCACTCGGAGCAACGCGATTGCTCGGTCGAGGACCTCGCTGTCGGCGGCCTCGAGCATGAAGGAGCGCCTCACTCGCGGAGGTGGCAGCTCCTCCTCCGGGTCGGGAGGCAGATCTCCAGGCTCGCGGCCGGAGAGTTGCTGCTCGAGGACCCGGTTGGAGATGTTCCGGGCTCGCTCGATCCACTCCTCGACGTTGTCTGTCGTGACCACCGGAAGCAGCCGCGCGGCCTTGGTGTAGGACAGACTCCCGCTGGAAAACGCCGCCTCCAGAGCTGGAAGAGCGGGGACCCGCTCGGCCAGGCTCAACAGCACCTTCACCTTGGCCCCGCCGATGTCCAACGCCTCCCTAGCGTAGGCGATCAGCGAGGCGAAGCCGAGGTCCTGGAACAGGGCCGTGCGTCTGGCCTCCAGCAGCAGGACAGCGATCCGGTGGTCGAGGGCACGCGAGGCGTGGACGGCGTCGAGGAGCTCCTGGTGGAGCGACTGTGCGGAAGTGTTCATGACCATCCTCTAACATGCCGTTTTTGCTCGCTATTGTGCGCTCTCTGGGCGGCAGATCAGGCCTGATTCCGAGCTTGTAGGACCCTCGGGGGCCTCGAGGCGATCCTGGGGGCCCTGAGGAGCCTTCAGGGGCCTCGCAGTTCGGACCGAGGCCGACACCGGTTGCGGGCCTCAGCAACGCGGATTGGTTTACATCGTCTTGACATCTTCGCGCGGCCTGCTTGGCGGATGTCCGGTCGGCCACGGTCGCCTCCTGGCCTCGTCACCTCGTCGGCGAGCACCGGGACCCGCGAGCTCGGGCTCCCCGACGTTGACGAGTGAGGAATCGGCTCGCTTCTCCCTGTCGAGCCCGGCCCGGCTCCTACGCGCTGCGTGCCATTTGGTCGAGGGTGCGCGCCGAGGCTTTCCCCGAGGGTGGGGCGTGTGGCCTCCCGCTCGAAGCCTGCTGTCCGGGCGACATGGAGATCACACGATCCGGCACGTTGCCTCCCAAGCGAGTCGCGGACATCGCTACCCGCCGCCGCCCCAGAACAGGTAGACCGCGCCCGCCTTCGGGCCGCCCTCGTCGTTCCAGGCACTGCGAACAGCGAGGTCGTCGAAAGCGTCACCGTTGAAGTCGCCGACGGCGACCTCGCCCAGGAGATCTCCGTCACTCTCCGCATCGAAGAAAGCGTCCGCGTCGTCGATCGAGATCGTGCCGCTGATCGGTCCGTACAGGAGGTAGACCGTGCCACCATCGCCGTCCGGATCGTCCTCAGTTCGGGAGGTGAGCGCGATGTCACCAAATCCGTCACCGTCGAGGTCGCCCACATCGAAATAGAAACCGGCGTAGAAACCGGCGTTGTTGCCCTCGACGGTGCTGGAGGCGGCCTCGGTGAAGGTCATGCGTCCTGTGCTGTCTCCCGAGACGATGTAGATGTTCCCGTAGTCTTCGAACCCCGTGTACGGCGACCCCGCTACGATGTCGGTGTAGCCGTCTCCATCGGTGTCACCGTGTGCAGAGGGACGCCACCCGGAGTACTCGCCCCCGACCAGACGAAGGTCCTCATCGCCGGAGCCTCCCGCTCCGTCACCTGCCACGAGCCACCCAGATGCTGGCCCGTGGATGACGAACAGGCCCGGGCTGTTGTCGTTTCGTGGGTCCGAGACCACGAGATCACGCAGTCCATCGCCGTCAACATCCCGGGCTTGACTGCCCCGATACCCGATCGAACTTTCTCGCGCCGATGTCACGAACAGGCTCCGGTCGTCCAAGGACACCGCCGCAGTGACGGGTCCGGTGACGATGGCTACTGCACCTCCCTTCCACCAGGAGTAGCAGCTCATCGCAAGGTCATCGTGGCCGTCGCCCCCGAAGTCGCCCACTGGGACGGGGCGCGTACAACTGAAGTCCTCGCCGGTGACCAAGGCATCCTTGACCCGGAAGTCCGGCTTCGCGAGGAGCCCGAAAACGGGGCCGAAGTGTATTCCCAGGTGCGCCACACCGTCCTCTGGATAGACAGCGCTGGCGACATCCCCAAAGCCGTCACCGTCGATGTCACCCACGCCGTCTCTCAACGCGACTCGCGTCCCGTTCCCTTCGGTCCAGCTCGTCGCGGGCGAGTCGATGTGGATCACCCCGCCGCCTGGATTGGGGACGACGTAGGAGAGGACGCCCATCACCAACAGATCGTCGACGCCATCGCCGGTGAGATCGTCCACGAACTCCAGGGCGTAGCCGAAATACTCATCGGTCTCCTCCCCGGGGCCCAGGATCTTGATGTCCGCGTCCGACAGGCTGGTCGTGCCCTCGAGGCGACATTGGGGCTCCGGCTGGTCATCGCAGTCGTTGTCGAGACCGTCCTCGCAGACCTCCTCCGCGTCCGGGTTGATGGCCGGGTCGGTGTCGTCACAGTCTCCGGCGACGGCGGCGAAGCCGGAGGGCTTCGACGAGGCCTCGGTCGTGTCGTCGTCTACCCCGAAGCCGTCCCCGTCCCCGTCGCGGAACCAGGTCTCCAGCGGCACATCGCTGTCGGCTGGGCCCACGGAGTCCAAGGTCGGGCTGTCAGACGGCTTGTTCGTGCAGGCCAGGGCCAGCCACAGCATCAGTTGTTGACGTGTTCCGCGAACACAATGGTGCCGTCGTCGTACGCGGGGTCCGCTGTGCATGTGTCATCGTCGAAGCCAGCCACGTCCGGCCAGGAGCCGGAGGTGATGGACTCGAACGAGCACTCCCCGCACCGTTCACCTCCCAAGCGGAGGGTACTCTCAGCCTGGGGCACGGGCACGAGCTATCGGGGCTCGAGGCTCGGCAGCTGAGACCAACCGGGTGACCGGCCAGTGTGTTCTCAAGCTCCGCGCCGCCGGATCACCAGGGCCCCGAGACCAAAGAGCAGCACCGCGACCAAAGCCAGGCCCATCCACCGGGTCGGCGAGGTCTCCGGCGGCAGCGCCTCCCCGAGCGCCAGCATGCCCTCCCCGCCGCGAAGCTCGTGCCACTCCAAGGGCCGCCAGGACAGCGAGATCTCGCGCATCTCTTCGTCCATCCGGTAGCGACCGTCGAGGTTGCGCTTCAGGACGCCCTGGTCGAAGAAGAGCATCGAGCTGTCGGTGACCGCCAGGGTGGAGTCGACGAGCACCTCGGTCATGAAGTAGCTCAGCTCGTCGGGTCGGTTGCCGTTGTCCAACTCCAGCTGGTGGGCCCCCGGTCCAAGGTCCAGGCGCAGGGTCTGGTCGTAGTAGACGTACTTGACCGTGCCCTTGGCCTCGCTCTCGACGCGCTCCCAGTCGACCACCTGGCCGTCCGCCGAGACGCGGAGGTTGTCACGCAGCTCGTCCAGCAGGCGGGCGCTGAAGGCGTCGGCGTCGTCCTGACTCAGATCCTCACTGACGGCCTGCAGCTCGGCGACGACCTCGTGGGTCGGGAGTCGCACGCCGTAGTCGACCTCCACAGCCTCCGGGAGCACCCGAATCGCGAGTTGGTGACTGGGGAAGACACCGCCGACCGGATGCGCCAGCGCGACACTCAGCCAGACGAACACGGCTTTGCCTCGGGTGGGGGTGCGGTTAGAGCAGGCCCGATGAGCACGGTGCGTGGGCAGCCGAGCGGCTTCGGGATCGACATCACGGAGCTGACAAAGAGAGTGCTGGTGGCGCTCATCACCCTCTATGTCGTCGAGCTCGTCCTCGTCTTCTGGTTCAAGATCGACGTGAGCCGGTGGGTCTTCCTCAACCGCCTCGGCACCGGGTGGATGCCGTGGCAGGTGCTCACCGCCCAGATCTTCAACCACCTCTCGCCCATGGGCGCGATCTTCGACTGGATCATCATCGTCTTCTTCCTCGGTCCGGTCGAGCGGCTCATGGGGCGGAAGAAGCTCCTGACCTCCCTGGGAATCGTCGCCGTCGGCGCTGGCTTCCTCACCACCGCGCTGGACGCGCTGGGGGCTGTCGCGGTCGAGACCCCCTTCGTCGGCCTGAACCCGGTGATCACGGCGCTCGTCGTCTTCTTTGGTCTGAGCCTGCCGAACGCGACGATCCGCCTCTTCTTCGTCCTCCCGATCAAGGCCGCGTGGTTCGCCTGGGGAAGCGGGCTGGTCTCCCTGCTCTACTTCCTGACCTTCCGGGACCTCGGCAGCGCCATGGCGATCTCGGGATGGATCGTGGCCTTCGGCGTGATGAAGGTCGGGCCGGACGAGTGGCGAAAGCTCCACCTCCGCTGGAAGGCCCGAAAGCTCGAAAAAGAGCTCGAGAAGTTCGAGGTCATCGACGGCGGAAAGGGCGACGACGACGAGTACATCCACTGACCCCGGGCTCGGTTCACAGGCTTTTCATCCGTCGAGCAAGGCGCGTTCGCATCGCGCGACAAGACTCGGGACATGAGGTTCCTCGCCGACGCTCTCTCCGCCCTCAACCTCCTCTGCGGCGTCGGGGCGATCGTCGCGGCAGCCCACGGGCGGCTCGACCTCGCCATGGGCTTGTTGCTGGCGGGGGCTGGCTTCGACGCCTTCGACGGCATCGCGGCGAGGCGCTTCGGCGGCAGCCGCATCGGCGCGCTCGCTGACGACATCGCCGACGGCGTCACCAACGGCATCGCCCCAGGCGCGGCGCTCTGGTTCGTCGTCGGGGGCACGGAGGGGGTCGCGCTCGGGACGCTCTTCTGCGCCTTCACCCTGGCGCGCCTCGTCTTCTTCACGCTGAACAAGGGCGAGGACAACGCTGGCTTCAGAGGCCTGCCGTCGACCGCCGGCGCCGCGATCGTGCTGGCTGGACTGGTGCTCTTCCCCGAGAGCCCCGCCCTCATCGGCCTCCTCACCGGGAGCGCTTGCGTGCTGATGACAGCCTTCGATGCTCGCTATCGCCACCTCGGCCGCGTCGTCGCCGACTCCGCTCGGGCCCGGGGCGCCGTCCTCGCCTTCCTGGGAGCGTTGGTCCTGAGCGCGGCCATCGTCGGTCCATGGCTCGCAGCCGCCATCCTGCTCGCCGCCACGCTGGCCTACGGTCTCGGACCGATCGGCCAGAACTTCAGAGCAGCTCTCGTGCGCCGAGCAGCGCGGCCTGCATGACCGGCACCATCGTGTGGGACGAGGCCGTCGTCGGGAAGACAGAGGCGTCCAGGACCTGCAGGTTGTCGATGCCGTGGACAAAGCCGCGCAGGTCCACGACCGACTGAGCCGGGTCCGGGCCCATGCGACAACTCCCCTGGACATGCGCGCTCAAGAGCGGCAGCCGGTTCGGCTCGATGGCCAGGTCGTCCAGCACGGACAGCTCGTCCGGACCGATCATCGGCGAGGCGGCGAAGGGGAAGACGACTTTCTGGGCGCCCGCCGCGAAGAAGGCCTCCGCGCCGACCCGCATGCCGCGCCGAATCTGCTCCATCCACAGCGCCTGGAGCTGGTAGTCGATCTTCGGGCGCCCGTTGCCCAGGCGAGTGATGCGGCCTCCCGGACGATCAGGGGCGAGCACCAGCACCGCCGCGGTCTGGTTGAACTGTCGCATCACCTTGGCCGCGTCCGGGCCCCATACCATCAGCGTGGAACCCGCCATGCCCGGGGTGGAGGCGATGCTCTCGACCCTGAAGCCGGCCAGGCCACCCTCCGCCGTCGCCGTCTCCTCGTCGTCGAGGTAGGCGGCCTGCGGGATGCCCCGGTAGAAGCGCAGCTCCTCGTCGAACAGGGCGGACACCGGCGCCTGGGGCTGGAGCGAGACGTTCCTGCCGACCTGGCCCGAGAGCCCGGAGTTCAGCAGGATCAGCGCGCTGTGCACTGCCCCCGCGCTCAGCACGACGTGGTCGGCCTCGATGCGGAAGGCCTCTACGATCTCGTTGCTACCAGCAGCGATCGTGTGGCCCTCGACGGCGGCCACCCGCGAACCGTCGAGCTCCAGCCGCTCCACCCGCGCCTGGGTCCAGACCTCGGCCCCCGCCGCCTGTGCCCTCGGGATCCAGGTCAAGGCCACCGACCGCTTGGCGTCATAGGCGCAGCCGACCATGCAGTAGCCGCTGCCGATGCAGCCGACGCGGTTGTGTACGAAGGTGCCGCCGCTGTGGCCGCTCTTCTGCCCGCCCTCCAACAACAGCTGCGCGTTCCGGTTGAGCTCGGCCTCGGGGATGAGGTTCGCGCCGATCGCAGCCTCCGCCTCGTCGGCGGCATCGTTCCACTGCATATCCGAGTAGCGGTCCAGGCCAAACCGGGTCCGCCAGTGGGCGAGCACGCCCTCCGGGATGCGCACGATATCGGCCATGTTGATGACCGTGCTGCCGCCGAGCACCCTCCCCTGCAAGACGCTGACGCCACCGTCCACCGTGTATTGCTGGCCGCCGTCCCGGTAGAGCAGCGGGTACATCTGCTCCTCGCGCTGGGTCATGCGCTCCTTGGGCACGGACTGCCCCTCCTCCACGAGCAGCACCTGCTTGCCGGCCTCTGCGAGGACGCCAGCCACGACCCCCCCACCGGCGCCGGAGCCGATGACGCAGACCTCTGTGCGGGTCACACCCACGGGCCGTCGTAGCCGATGGAGTCCCAGTTCGCAGGATCCGCGAACCAGCTGAAGAGCGCCAGGCGTCGCAGGGCCTGGAAGATCTGGCGCCTCAAGACGATGCTGGAGCTCTCCATCGCGGCTAGCGTGGCCCTCCGCGACTCCAGGTCCCTCCGTGAGAAGCGCGAAAACCCCCAGTGCTCGACGACCCCGAGGGCCAGTCGAAGCTCACCGCCCAGCACCGGGTCGTCCGTGACGAGGAAGGCGTCGACGTTCTGCGCGACTCGCGCGGCCTCCTCGGGGACCGGGAGCAGC
Organism: Myxococcota bacterium; assembly: GCA_036012755.1. Taxonomy (GTDB): domain Bacteria; phylum Myxococcota_A; class UBA796; order UBA796; family CAJQPC01; genus JAAESX01. Next base: position 169,590 of record DASCPX010000009.1, read on the forward strand.
ACCTCGAGCACCGCCTCCAGAGTGCGCCTCGGCGAGTTGCCCAGGAAGGGGCTGTCGAGGGCGTTCATGGGCCCGTGGCCCACCGCGACCGCTACGAGTCCAAGGACCCCGAAGGCCCCGGCTCCAAGGACCAGCTGCCGGCGAGTGGGTTTCATCGCGCGCAGCATGCCACGGCTATGATGGGCCCGTGATCGTCCTGTTGTCGGCGTGCAACCACATGCACCCCTCGATCCCCAAGGAAGCGGGGACGCTGAGCGCCGAGAGCCTCGCGGACGTCTACCTCGCGGCGAGCCCCGACACCTTCGTCGGGCTCTACGCCCTGAGCAGGAACGCCTTCGGTGACGACGACACCCCATGCCCGATCGTGACCTCTGACGAGGTCGGCGACTACCTCGTCGCCCAGGGCTGCACCGACCGCTGGGGGACGACCTGGCACGGCACGATGAACCGCCTCGATCACGAGGGGATCGCCGAGTACAGCGACTTCGGACCCGAGTTCGATGACTGGCGCGGCGCCGCGCACTACCTCGTCGACGGCAAGGTCGAGTGGTCCTATCCCGACACCTCGAACACCTCTGATGTGCGCGTCGACACGGACGTCGTCGTCACCTGGAAGGGCGCTGGCGAGGACGTCCTCGTCTACGTCGGCGGCACCGGACGCCACAAGTCGGCGGGCCCCCTGTTGCGGGAGCGCGATGGGGACATCGGCGTCGCCGACTGGGGCACGGCCGAGGTCAGCCACGGCGAGATCTTCACGGCGGGCACGAAGGGATGCAACCAGGCCATCGAGGGCCTCGTGGAGGTGTTCGCGGCCAACGACGCGGAGATCCAGCTCCCCAACGGAGATGGCTGCGCCTCGAGTCCGGGCGACGAGCCTTCTCCAACGGACTGCGCGACCTGGGCGATCGGACAAGAGGACGGGGAGCTTTGTATCGGGACCCGAATGCTCATCGTGCCGACGGATGCGGACGCGCCGACCGACTGAAGAAAATTTTTCTCCCACCCGCGCGTCCTCTCGATTACACTGCGAGCATGACTCAGCGAGGCAACTTCTCCGTCGTCGTCGCCCTGGTCTTCACCATCCTGTTGACCTTCGCGGCCCTCGCCATCGACATCTCCTACGTGCGCATCGCGCAAATGCAGGCGCAGAACGCCGCAGATGCCGGCGCCCACGCAGGGCTGGTCGCCCTACGCCAGACCGGGGACGAAGACGAGGCTCGAGACGTCGCCGTGAGCGTCATCTCCCAGAACCTGATCGCCGGCCAGTCCGTCTCGATCGACGAGAACACCGACATCACCTTCGGCGGCTGGGACTTCGACACCCGCACCTTCGACTCCGAGTCCGCGTTCACCAACTCCCTGCACGTCACGGTCAGCCGCAACCAGAACGTCAGCGACGGCGCAGTGGACCTCCTCATCGCCCCCCTGTTGGGCTGGGACGTCGCCTCGGTCGGCGGCGAGGCCACCGGCGCCCTTCGCTACCGCGACACGATGCTGGTGCTGGACATCACCCGGAGCTTCAAGGAAGAGATCGACCAGGCGGTCGAGGCCGTGAACCTGTTCTTGGACTACACCTACAACAGCGGACACCCGGGCGACCGGATGGGCCTGGTCACCTTCGTCGGGGCCGCCGAGGTGTGGACCGACCTGCAGCACGTCGCCCCGAACTACTCCACGCTGTCCTCTGGATGGCAGACGCTGGACTACTGCTGGGACCCGATCTGGGATGAGAACGACAACACCCACATGCAGCACTGCTGCGACCCGGCGGTCTGCCCCTGGCCCTGGACGAACTGGTGGCTCGGCGGCACGAACCAGGGATCCGGCCTCGAGCTGGCGCTGGACGAGCTGATCGAGGACTCCGATCAGTACGCCCTGAAGACCGTCGTCATCATCAGCGACGGTCAGCCCTGCTGCTGGGCCCCCGGCATCATCCCGTCCTGCGACGCCTCTCGCTCGGCCTACGGGCAGTCGATGTCCGACTACGCCCAGGACAACGACATCAGCGTCTTCAGCGTGTCCTTCAACAACCCCTACAACGCAACGCAGTCGGCCTACATGGAGAGCCTCATCCGCGGCTACGGGACCTTCTACGAGACGCCGGACGAGGACGAACTCCCGGAGATCCTCGAGTCCATCGCCGAAGCCATCCCCGTCGCGCTCGTCGAGTAGCCGGAGCGCTGCCCGTCACATCGCGCCGTCGCTGAACTTCGAGTTGTCCATCGGCGCGCCGTCACCGTCGACGTCGATGCCCTCCTGTCGCGCGAGCTCCAGGATGTCCTCGATGTCGGTGGGGTTGCGCTGGCCGGGGTCACCGTAGACGCCGAGGCCCTCCGCCTCCAGGCGCAGAGAGGCCGGCGCGCGCTGTCCCCTCTCCCCGTACTCGGCGGTGCGTGTGTTGTCCGTCGCGCGAGTGGGGTAGACCGCGCAGTCGAGCACCAGGTCCCCGACGTCCGCGTCCAGGTCCATCGCACGGCCGTGCGGATCAGCGAAGAAGGGCGCCTCCTCCAGCGAGGGCAGCCCGTCACCGTCGGCGTCGCGCCAGGCGAGCAGCAGGCGCGCACGGCCGAGGGGCACCTTCACGGAGAACTCTCCCGGAGCGTCGAGGACCACCTCGCTGAGGAAGCCGCTGCGCGGGTGGGAGTCGAAGCGGCGGTTGGCGTCGTCCGGGTGCGGCGGGAAGACGCGGACATGGAGCGGACCCTCCTGGTCGCAAGCGAGGCTCCCGCTGAGGGTCACGACGTCGTCCCTCGAGGCGAGGTCCTCCTGGCTGAAGCGAGGCAGCTCGGGAGTCCTCAGGGGCTCCGAGACGACCTGGACCTCCTCCTCGAGTCCGAGGTCGACGACCTCGGTCTCGCCAGGACCGTTGCAGGCGATGAGCGAGAAGATCACTGGCTGCTCTCCATCCGAAAGAAGTTTTTCGGGTGACTGAAAAAACTTGACGATCGCTGCACTTCAGCCTACTCTACCGTTCATGAAGCGGAACCGCCGGGGTGCAAACCACATCGAGTTCGCCCTCGTCCTGCCGATCTTCATCGCCATCATCCTCGGCATGATGGAGTACTCGTGGGCTTTCTTCATCAGGAGCGCGGTGACCACCTCGGTGCGTGACGGGTGCAGGTCCGGGTCGGTCATCCACCCGGACGACGACTACGAGACCGTCGCGGTCGAAGCCATGCGCGAGACCCTGGCCGAGTACCAGATCGACTGCGCCGACCTCTCGACGACGTGCACGGAGATCATCACCACCAGCGGCATGAACCCCGCCGAGTCCCTCGAGTGCCGGCTCGAGGTCGACTACGACCCGCTCATCGGCTACGTCCCGGTCCCGACCGACATCGCCGCCGAGTCCATCGTGCTCTTCGAGCTGCAGCGATGATGCGCTCACGTCGAGGCGGATCCGCCATCGAGTTCGCCCTCACCATGCCGGTGCTGGTGACGATGTTCGCCGCGATCATGGAGTACGGCTGGTTCTTCTTCCAGCAGCAGGCCATCCTCAGCGGCGCCCGGGACGGCGTCCGCTACGGTGTCACCGTCGCCCAGATCGACGGTCCCACGACAGAGGCAGAGGACCGCGCCGAGATGGTCATCGAGGGCTTTGGCCTCGACTGCTCCGACCCGGTCGACTGCCAGGTCACCGGCTCGATCGTGGCGACCGACTACGACTTCCTTCGCCTCGACATGGCCTACGCCTACGATCCCCTGATGGGCGGGCTGCTGCCGACCCCTGAGTTCGTGAGGGCGAACTTCACGATGGCGCTGGAAGATCAGTCCTGAGTCACTGACTCACTGACTCGCCGAGCCCTCGCCTTCGCCTGACGGCGAGCAGGAGCGCGACGATGGCCCAGGCCCCGAGTCGACCCCGGGTGCCGGTGCAGCCGCAGCCCTCGTCCGTGGTCCAGCCCACGTAGCTCTCGGGGAAGCCGACGTAGCTGCGACCGGTGTCCTCTTCGACCGAGCTGTCCTCTGGCGCCTCGGTGTCCTCTGGGGGCGAGCTGTCGCCCGTGTCCCCGGTGTCCTCGCAGATCTCGTCCTCGTCGAGCTCGCCGTCGCAGTCCGCGTCGATGTCGTCGCAGAGGTCCTCTGTGACGCCGGGGTTCACCTCGCTATCGAGGTCGTCGCAGTCGTCGCCGGACCAGGTGGAGCTGGAGAAGCCGTCGTTGTCCTGGTCGTAGTCGTCGCCGCCGAGGCAGTCCTGGTCGATCCCGTCGTACCAGACCTCTGGCGCGTCGAAGTAGACCTCCGGATCCTCGTCGTCGCAGTCGGCGCCCCCGTATGCCTCCCAGTCCTGCCCGTCGTGGTCGGCGTCGTAGTCGGAGTCGTCGGCGCAGTCCTCGTCGAAGCCGTCGTACCAGGTCTCGTCCGCGGCAGGAGAGACGCTCGGGTCCGAGTCGTCGCAGTCGTCCCCACCCTCGGCCTCGTCGGCGTAGCCGTCCCCGTCCACGTCGCGCGCGTCGGCGCCGTCGCAGTCCTGGTCGATGCCGTCGTAGGGAGCCTCTGTGCAGCTGGGGCAGATCGAGGCGTCGTCGTCGTCGCAGTCGGCCCCGCCGTAGTCGCTGCTGTCGAAGCCGTCGATGTCGGCGTCGTAGTCGGAGTCACCGGCGCAGTCCGAGTCCACGCCGTCGTACCAGATGTCCGTCGCCCCAGGGTTCACCCGGGCGTCGTCGTCGTCGCAGTCGTCGCCGCCGTAGAAGTCGACCTGGTAGCCGTCGCCGTCCGCATCGAAGTCGTCGGCGCCGTCGCAGTCTTGATCGACGTCGTCGTAGACGTACTCGGTGGCGCCTGGGTGGATGGAGGCGTCGTCGTCGTCGCAGTCGTCACCCGAGTAGCTGTCGCTGTCGTAGCCGTCCGCGTCGCAGTCGTACTCGTCGTCCGTGCCGTCGCAGTCCTGGTCGGTGCCGTCGTAGCAGATCTCCTCCTCGCCGGGATTGACGCTGTCGTCTTCGTCGTCGCAGTCGGTGCCTCCGTTCTCGACCCCCCGATACCCGTCGAGGTCGTCGTCCCACTCGTCGACTCCGTCGCAGTCCTCGTCGATGCCGTCGTCGTCGTCCGACTCGGTCGCGTCGGGGTTGATGGAGGCGTCACTGTCGTCGCAGTCGTCGCCCCCGTAGTCGTCCGAGTCGAAGCCGTCGGTGTCGGCGTCGTAGTCGCTGGCGTCGTCGCAGTCGGAGTCGACCCCGTCGTACCAGGTGTCCTCTGCGTCAGGGTTCACCCCAGAGTCGCTGTCGTTGCAGTCTTCACCCCCCTCGGCCTCGGCGTCGTAGCCATCGCCGTCGGCGTCCGAGTCCGACTCGCCGTCGCAGTCGCTGTCCACTCCGTCGTACCAGGTCTCCTCGGCGCCGGGGTAGGTGTCGGCGTCACCGTCGTCGCAGTCCGTGGAGCCGCCCGAGCCGCTGCCGCCGGACTCCTCGGTGGAGTAGCCGTCGGCGTCAGCGTCGTAGTCGTCGGCGCCGTCGCAGTTGCTGTCCACTCCGTCGTACCAGGTCTCCTCGACGTCCGGCGAGGTCTCCGCCTCGGAGTCGTCGCAGTCCTCGCCCCCGTAGAGTTCGGAGTCGTAGCCGTCCCCGTCCGCGTCGTAGTCGCTGCCACCGTCGCAGTCGCTGTCCGTGCCGTCGTACCAGGTCTCCTCTGCGTCCGGGTTGGTCTCCGACTCGGAGTCGTCGCAGTCCTCGCCGATGTCGTAGCCGTCACCGTCCGCGTCGTAGTCACTGCCACCATCGCAGTCGTTGTCCGTGCCGTCGTACCAGGTCTCGGTGGCCCCGGGGTTGGCGCTGGCGTCGCTATCGTCGCAGTCTCCGTCGGCCTCTGTGTAGCCGTCACCGTCACCGTCATCGAGCCCGAGCTCGCTGAAGACGACGTCGTCCAGCCCCCAGTCGTCGCTTGGAGGCCCGGTGATGACGAGCTCCTCGATGCCGTAGTCGTAGAGGAAGCCACGGAAGGAGTCGGTCCCCTCCAGCGACAGCGAGATCGTGTCGCTGTAGGCCGTCGTCGAGCCGATGTTGCCCTCGAAGGTGAAGGAGCCGTTGGCATCGAAGATCCAGAAGCCCACAGCGGGCTGGGTCTCTTCGAAGGTGAGGGTCACGACCCTCGAGACCGCCTCTGCTGCCTGGGCGTCGTTGACCCCGGCGCCGTCGATGTCCGTGACGACCTCGAGGTCGTCGTCGAAGGTCACGCCAAGGTCGCTGTAGTCGTCCGCGACGGTGTCTCCGACCGTGAGATCCTCGAAGTCGATCTGCTCGACGGTGATCCCGGCTGCGCTCTCCCAGGTCGAGTAGTCGGTCTCCGTCGAGGCGCTCCCGGCGTCGACGACGCCGTCGCAGTCGTCGTCCTTGCCGTTCGTGATGTCCTCTGTCGCCCCGGGGTTCACGTCGGCGTCGGAGTCGTCGCAGTCCCCATCCGCGCCTGTGTAGCCGTCGCCGTCCCGGTCGGACTGCGTCGCCCAGACCACCTGGATGTCGTCGAGGCCGAAGCCATCGGAGAGCTCGGCCTCGACGCGCACGTAGGTGACGGACTCGCCGAAGGTCACGCCGACGAAGCGCCCGCCGGCGAGGTCGGCGCCGTCGTGATCGACGCGGAGATCGCCCCCGGAGTCGAGCAGATCGCTGGTGTCCGAGAGATAGGCGTTGAGCCTGATGGTGCCCTCGGCGTCGAGGAGCTGGAAGGCGAGAGCGTCGACGTCCTCGTCGAAGGTGAGGAGGATGGCGTTGTCGGCCGACCCCGGGAAGACCTTCGCGGCGAGGCTGTCCTTCGGGTCCGCCCCGTGGATGTCGTCCTGCGCTGTGACGGCACCCGATGCCGTGAGCTCGAGCCCGTTGCCGGAGTAGTGCGAGGAGAGGTCGTCACCCTTCGACGCGTCCTCGAAGTCGAAGGTCTCCACGGTCGTGGTGCCGAGCGTCTGGGTCGTGTCCCACTGCCAGAGGTCCTCGTCCAGCCGGACGGTGTAGGCGCCGTCGACCCAGCCATCGCAGTCGTTGTCGTCGGCGTAGCCGCCGGTGTCGAGCCCGGTGTCCTCGTCGTTGGAGGGGAAGCTGTTGCTGTCGCCGTCGTCACAGTCGGGCCCCTCCGCTGCCCTCCCGACGATGCCGTCGTTGTCCTCGTCCAGCCAGCTCGGCGCGTAGGACCAGATGTGCACGATGCCGTTGAGGGTGCCGTCGCCGACGCTGGAGTCCTTCGCGGCGACGACCGCCTCGCCGAGACCGTCTCCGTCGTGATCGTCGAGGAGCAGCACGGCGGTCCCGGCTCCTCCGCCGCTGTAGCTCCCGCTCAGAGAGTGGTCGGCGTCGCTCATGGTCGCCGAGCCGCTCGTCGGGATCCCGCGGAAGATGAAGGCGCCGCCAGCGCTGGCGGTGCCGCCGTCGCCGCCGACGATCAGGTCGTCCACCCCGTCGGCGTCGATGTCACCGGCGTCGAGCGCCGCGCCGAAGCGCTGATACGAGGTGTCCCCCGAGATGACCACGTCCGCGTCGCTCGCCGTGTAGCTGCCGGACCACGCCGAGCCGTCCTCGAAGAGGCAGACCGCCCCAGCGTCCGTGGCGCCGAAGTCCTCTTTCGGGACCCCGAAGAGCAGCTCGCCGTAGCCGTCGCCGTCGAGGTCTGCGACCAGCACAGAGGTCCCGAGCGCGTCCGAGCTGCCCTCCCCGTCGAAGGTGGCCTCGGCGTTGCTGGCGACGTCGTTGGTCCCGGACCAGCTGCCGCCGAGCACGAGGTAGCCCCGCCCGCCTCCGGTGTAGGCCGCGTCGCTGGCGCGCACACCCAGAACGACATCGGCAAGCCCGTCACCGTCGGCGTCGCCGCCGGAGAGCGCCTCGCCGAGCTCGTCGTAGGGGCTCTCGCCAGAGAAACCCTCGCTCAGGCTGGAGGTGCCCGACAACGGCCCGCCCCACGAGATGTAGGCCATGCCAGCGTTGGAGTAGGCGGTGTCGTCGCCGGGAGCACCGACGAGGAGCTCCTCGTAGCCGTCCCCGTCGATGTCCCCCGCAGCGGCGATGACCGTACCCGCCTTCGACTTCGTCGACGAGGACGAACCCAGGAGGGTCGCGTCGGCGTCGCTGGATGCGCTCAGGTCACCGGACCAGGCTGCGTTCGCGAAGAGGTGGACCGCCCCGGCGTCGGTGGCCGCGTCGTCGTTGCGTGGCTCGCCGACCGCGAGATCCAGGAGCCCGTCACCGTCGAGGTCTGCGACGGCGATGGCGCTCCCGAACTCATCCGCCGAGGAGCCCGAGATGGTCGCAGCCGCGCTGTCGGTGTCCCCGAGGCCAGGTGAAGCGCCCCCGTAGAAGAGGAAGACCCGGTCGTCCTCTGTGGAGCCGACGAAGACGTCGTCATAGCCGTCGGCGTTGACGTCACCACCGCCGAGCGAGGCCCCCAGGTACATGTAGTCGTCGGCGCCGTACCAGTAGCTGTCCGCCAAGTAGAGCTCGGCCTCTTCTGCCCCGGCTCGCCAGGCCGGCTTGCCGAACCAGGCGCTGACGCCGTCGGAGAGACCGCCCGTGCAGGACCAGTCCAGGCCGCTCGACGAAGAGCCCTGGACGCCGACGACGGCCCCGACGCCGCCGTCGTAGCTGGCGTCGCCGAAGTCGACGTCCTCGTGCACGATGACGACCTCCTTGCGCCCCTCCTGGAACCACACCTGGACCTGGCCGCTGCCGGCGGCGGAGCCCGGCTGGATGCCCTGCCAGTCGACGACGACCATGCGGTATGGGTACTGGCCGAGCTCCGCGACCCGCACGCTGTCCACGGCGAGCTCGTCCCAGTAGGCCGCGATCCCGGACCAGGATCCGGAGGGCGGGCAGCTGGCGCTCGCATAGGCCTGGTCACCGGACCAGAACGCGGTCCCGTTGTCGCCGATGTAGAGCTGGTCTTCGGTGGAGCCGTACCAGCTGACCTCGAAAGGCAGCTCGTAGAGCCCCGTGTCCTCGTCCCCCAAGCCGAGCTCGATGCCCTCGTCGTCGATGTCGAGCGCCACGTGCGGCGGGCCATAGGTCTCTTCGCTGGTGAGGTACTCGATGCCGCCGGTGTCAGGGCCCCCCGTGGCCGCCCACACCACAGGCAGTGTGCTCAGCAGGAGTACGAGGACAGCGGCAGGGCGGCGCACCCCGTGAGAGTAGCCGGCGTGGGCGTGCATCGGTTCTCGCGGAGATGTGCAAGAGCTGTGGGCGAGGTGTCAACAAAGGTCTCGATCCGATCTTTCTGGGATCGGAAGTGAAATGAACCGGTGTCTGGATCGTCCTGTGCACAGACGCGGCCGACCAGATGGTGCGGCTCCCTCGCTCATACATTCGATTCAGGGAACCTCGGGCAACGAGCATTGTGAGCCCCATCAAGGAAAGCCGACGCGCCCCGCCTCCGTGAATGGGAGGCGGGGCGCTCTCTTTTTCCGACGGCTCAGACCTCGACGAAGAGCCCGCCGACCAGGCGCCCGGCGACGTTCTCGACCCGACACCATGGCCAGTCCGGTGGACGCTCCCAGGCCCCGGGCGCGAGGTGGTCGAGCGCTGCCTCGACGGCGGCACCCAGGACCTTCGACTGCCCGGTGTGGACCTTGACGACGAGGCCGAGGCGACGGTCGGGGAAGGCCATGCAGAACAGCGCCTGGGCCCCGATCTTCACCACCATGCCCTCTCTTCGACCGGCCATGAGCTCCTCGTCGAGGCGCCCGGTGCCGCTGGTCAGGTGGGGGTGGTTCATCATCGCCCGGGCGATCCGCGCGAGCCGCTCGTCGCCACTGGTGAAGGACTCGGCCACCGCGGCCCAGGCCCGAGCCATGGCCGAGATCGGCAGGACCCAGGTCGGAACCCCGCAGCCGTCGACCCCGTGCTCCGGCCTGGCGCCCGCCCACGCCGCGATCCGGCTCTCGATCCGCTCCTGGAGGGGGTGACCGGGATCACGGTAGTCCCCCGGGAGCGCTTGGAGGTGACAAGCGGCCAGCATGAAGGCGTGCTTGCCCGAGCAGTTGTTGTGGATCGGGGCGACTTCGCCCCCGGAGCGGTAGAGCGCCGCCGCGGCGCCGTCGTTGATGGGCGGGTGAGCGCCGCAAGAGAGCTCCGACTCCTTGACTCCGAAGCGGCGGAGCACAGACCGGACGAGCGCCACGTGCTCCGGTTGCCCCGCGTGGGACGCAGCGCCCACCGCCAGCTGCCTGTCGCTGAGATCGTCGGGGTCACCGAGCGCCTCCAGGCTGCACCACAGCTGGAAGGGCTTCGCCGCCGACCGCCATGTCGTCGTCCAGTCCTCTCCCATACTCCCGACGATCTCGCCGTCACGGACCGTGACCGCGCTGAAGGGATGGACGGCCTCGAGGTGGCCCCCGCGGAGTTGGACGACGCTCGGCATGCCAGAAGCCTCGCCGACTGGGCTGCCGCGGGCAAGCGGCCTGATTAGAGGGACCCGTCCGGAGGTCCAGTGCAGCCCCTCGCGATCGATACGCTCCCGACGCCGAACCCCCACGCCCTGATGTTCAAGGTCGCCGTGCCACTCGTGGCGCGTGGCACCTACGAATACCGGAACGCGGCGGCCGCCGAGACCGCTCCCCTCGCCCGTCGGCTCTTCACCCTCGACGGGGTGGACCAGATCCTGGTGACCAGCCGCTTCGTCACGGTCAACAAGCACGGCGCCTTCGACTGGCCGAGCCTGGTGCCCGACATCAAGGGGCTCATCCGGGAGCACGTCGACAGCGGTGATCCCGCCGTGGCAGCGGGCCACGCCGTCGAGGCCCTCGACACCGACTCCGAGCTCGCGCGCCAGGTCGCCGAGCTGATCGAGGAGGAGATCCGCCCCTCCCTCGCGAGGGACGGCGGCGACGTCCAGTTCGTCGGCCTCACGGAGGACAACGTCGTGCAGGTGCGGCTGATCGGAGCCTGCGCCAGCTGCCCTTCCTCCACCGCGACGCTCTCGCTGGGAATCGAGGCCTTCATCGTCGAGGAGTTCCCAGACGTCGCTGGCGTCATCCAGGTGTGATTCAAACCCCGGCTACGACGGATACCCTCACCGCATGTTCCTGCTCGCCCTCGCCTGCCTGAAGCCAAAGCCCATCCTCCAGGAGAGCGGCACAGAGGAAGAGACCGTCATCGACGATGACGAAGACGGCTTCCCTGCCGAAGACGACTGCGACGACCTCGACGCCGCGGTGAACCCGGACGCGGAAGAGGTCTGCAACGGCATCGACGACAACTGCGACGAGGTCGTCGACACCGACGCCACCGATCAGGGCACCTGGTACGTCGACGGCGACAGCGACGGCCACGGCGACCCCGATCTGGAACTCCAGGCCTGCGATCAGCCCAGCGGCTACGTCGCCGCCAACGACGACTGCGACGACACCGAGCCCACGGTGCACGCCGGCGCCACCGAGCTCTGCGACCACCTCGACAACGACTGCGACGGCGAGACCGACGAAGACGGGCTGACCTGGTGGTTCCTCGACGCCGACAGCGACGGCTACGGTGACATCGAGGACCCCGGCGAGGAGACCTGCGGCATGCCCGAGGGCAAGGTCGCCGACAACACGGACTGTGACGACGAGCGCTTCGAGACGAACCCGGGCGCTTTCGAATACTGCAACGACATCGACGACGACTGCGACGGCGTCATCGACCCGGACAGCTCCGTCGACGCGACCACCTGGTACGTCGACGCCGACAGCGACGGCTACGGCTCGACCGCCTTCCCGAGCGCGACCCAGTGCGAGCAGCCCGACGGCTACGTCACGGACAACACCGACTGCGACGACCTGGATGAGCAGGTCTTCCCCGGGGCCGACGAGTATTGCAACACCTACGACGACGACTGCGACGGCATCACGGACGAGGACAGCGCCGTCGACGCGACGACCTGGTACGAGGACGCGGACGTGGACGGCTACGGCAACGCCTCCAGCCGAGATGTCCAGTGCACCCAGCCCACCGGCTACGTCTCGAACTCGATGGACTGCGACGACACCAACGCCGCCGTGAGTCCCGACGCTCCGGAGCTCTGCTCGACCTCCGACGACGACGACTGCGACGGAGACGTCAACGAGGACGACGCGGCGGACACGACGACCTGGTACGACGACGATGACTCGGACGGCTACGGGGACTCCGGGGACAGCCAGACAGCCTGCGACCGGCCCTCCGGCCACGTCACGACCTCTGGGGACTGCGACGACACGGACTCGGACACCAACCCCGGCGCCGACGAGTACTGCGACGGGCACGACGACGACTGTGACGGCGACGTCGACGAGGACGACGCGGTGGACGCCACGACCTGGTACGGCGACGACGACTCCGACGGCTTTGGCGAGGACGCAGACTCCACGACCGCCTGCGACCAGCCCAGCGGCTACGAGCCCAAGGGCGGGGACTGCGACGACAGCGACGACGACATCTACCCAGGCGCCGACGAGTACTGCAACACCGAGGACGACGACTGCGACGGCGACGTCGACGAGGACGACGCCCTGGACGTCTCGACCTTCTACGCCGACACCGACGGCGACGGCTACGGTGACGCCAGCTCGACCAACGACCAGTGCTACGCGGACTCCTCCTACGTCTCCGACGACACGGACTGTGACGACAGCGACTACGACGTGAACCCGGGCGCGACAGAGGTCTGCGGCAACGGCATCGACGACGACTGCGACGAGGAGATCGGCAGCGACTGCGGGCCCTACGGCACGGTGTCGCTGAACGACGCGGAGGCCAAGATCACGGGGGAGAGCAGCTACGACTACCTCGGGCGGTCGGTCGCCGGAGGGGACCTCGACGGGGACGGGTACGCGGACCTGGTCGCGACCTCGATGTACCTGGCCTACTACGGCGCAGAGAACTACGTCTTCCTAGGCCCGATCTCCGGGGAGATCGACGCGGGTGACGCCGACATCATCATCGAAGGCGACAGCGGAGTCGGCCAGGACGCGGTGATCGTCGGAGACCTCGACGGCGACGGCGTGGACGACCTGGTCCTGTCGGGCCCCAACTACCCCTACCTGGGCGCCACCAGCAACGCCCAGCGGGGCGGGATCTTCTTCTTCTTCGGGCCGACCACCGGCGAGTGGGACCAGGACGACGCTGACGCCGTGGTGCTGGGTGACGAGAGCTACGACGGCTTCGGCTACCGGGTGGCCGAGGCCGGGGACGCCGACGGCGACGGCTACGACGACCTCTGGACCTCGAGCATCACCTACAAGAACGACTACGGCTCGGCGATCCTCCTGCAAGGTCCCTTCTCCGGGAGCTCCTCGGGCGCCTCGATCTACGTCTACGACAGCTCCAACTACACCTACGCCGGCACGGATCTCGACGGCTCTGGAGACACCAACGGCGACGGGGCGAACGACCTGGTGGTCGGGGCGCCGTCCTCTGACGAGGCGTGGGTCGTGCTGGGACCCGTCACGACCTCGACCGAGGTGGGCGATGTCGACGCGGTGCTCACGGGATCGAGCGGCGGCTACGCCGGCACCTCGAGCGTCTTCCTTCCCGACGCCAACGGAGACGGCTACGACGAGGTCGTCATCGGCGCGCCCTACGAGGACAGCTACCGGGGCAACGTCTACATCGTCAACGGCCCCGTCAGCGCGGACGCGACGCTGTCATCGGACGCGGACGCGACCCTCAACGGCCCCAGCAGCGGCTACGGCGGCTACACCCTGACGGCCTGCGATATCGACGGAGACGGCAACGGAGACGTCGTCGCCGGAGCGCCGGCCACCGGCTCCTACAAGGGCAAGATCTACCTCTTCCTCGGACCGGTCACCGGCACGATGAACATGGCCGCGAACGCGGACGGCATCCTCACCGGCGAGGCCGCTGGCGACTACGCCAGCTACTACGAAGGCCTGGCCTGCGGCGGGGATCATGACGCGGACGGCTACGAAGACATCGTTGTCGGCGCCCCGTACGAAGACACAGGGGGAACCAACGCCGGCGCGGCCTACGTCGTCCTTGGAGGAGGAGGCCTGTAGACTGGAGCAATGGTGCTCCTGGTCTTCCTCGCCTGCCTGACCGAACAGCCCATTGCCGGGGACTCCGAGCCCCCCGCAGCGGTCGACGAGGACGGTGACGGCTGGCCCGTCGAGGACGACTGCGACGACACCGAGCCGACCGTGAACCCGGACGCGGAAGAGGTCTGCAACGGCATCGACGACGACTGCGACGAGGTCATCGACACAGACGCCACCGACCGGGAGACCTTCTACGCGGATGTCGACTCCGACGGCTACGGAGATCCCGAGAGCACGACGCTCGCGTGCGAGGCCGCCGACGGCTGGGTCGACAACGACCTCGACTGTGACGACACGGAGCCCAGCGTCTACGAAGGCGCGGACGAGATCTGCGACTACCTCGACAACGACTGCGACGGCGACACCGACGAAGACGGGCTGACCCGGTACTACATCGACGCCGACTCCGACGGCTACGGCGACCTGGAGGACCAGGGCGAGGAGACCTGCGGCGTGCCCGAGGGCAAGGTCCCGGACAACAGCGACTGCGACGACGGGCGCTTCGAGACGAACCCGGGCGCCGACGAGTACTGCAACGGCATCGACGACGACTGCGACGGCGACATCGACCCGGACAGCTCCGTCGACGCGCCCACCTGGTACATCGACGCCGACAGCGACGAATACGGCTCGACCGACTACACGCTGGTGCAGTGCGAACAGCCGGGGGGCTACGTCCCAGACGACAACGACTGCGACGATCTCGACGGCGAGATCAACCCGGGGGCGGACGAGCGCTGCAACGGCGTGGACGACGACTGCGACGGCGACATCGACGAGGACGACGCCATCGACGCCACCACCTGGTACGCCGACAGCGACGCCGACGGCTACGGGGACATCGACGACAGCCTCGTGCAGTGCGAGGAGCCCAGCGGCTACGTCGACAACGACGGCGACTGCGACGACAACGACGACGCGGTGAGCCCCGACGAGGACGAGCTCTGCTCCACGGCGCTGGACGACGACTGCGACGGCGACGTGAACGAGGACGACGCGGCGGACGCCTCGGACTGGTACGCCGACGACGACAACGATGGCTACGGCGACTCCAGCAACAGCCAGACCGCCTGCGACCAGCCCAGCGACTACGTCTCGGACTCCGGAGACTGCGACGACAAGGACGCCGACGCGAACCCGGGGGCCGACGAGTACTGCGACGGCCATGACGACGACTGCGACGGAGACGTCGACGAGGACGACGCCGTCGACGCCGAGACCTGGTACGGCGACGATGACTCCGACGGCTACGGCGAGGACGCCGACTCCGCCACAGCCTGCGACCAGCCCAGCGGCTACGAAAGGAAGGGTGGCGACTGCGATGACCGCGACGACGACATCTACCCAGGCGCCGACGAGTACTGCAACACCGAGGACGACGACTGCGACGGCGACATCGACGAGGACGACGCTATCGACGCCGAGACCTGGTACGCCGACATCGACGGCGACAGCTACGGTGACTCGACCGCCACCTCCGACGCCTGCGACCAGCCCAGCGGCTACGTCTCCGACGACACGGACTGCGACGACACCGAGAGCGCGGTGAACCCGGGCGAGACGGAGGTCTGCGGAGACGGACTCGACAACGACTGCGACGAGGAGATCGGCAGCGACTGTGGGCCCTACGGCACGGTTCAGCTCGGGAGCTCTCGGGAGGCCAAGATCAGCGGCGATGACGCCGGTGACTACGTTGGCTACTCGGTGGACGCTGCCGACATCGACGGCGACGGCTACGCCGACATGCTCGTGGGGGCGCCATATGCACAGAGCGCCTACGTCTTCTACGGCCCTGTCACGACCGACTACGACGCCTCCGAGGCCGACCTCATCGTCACCGGTCCGCTCTACTACGGCCTCGAGGTGCATGCGGTGGGCGACCTGGACAGCGACGGAGTCACCGATCTCGCGGTCGGCAACCACCAGGCCTCGACCACCTTGGGCGACGGGACGACTGTCTCGAACCACGGCCTCGTGTCGCTCTTCTACGGTCCAGGCACGGGCAGCCTGACCAGCGACGACGCCGACGCCTGGATCGAGGGCGAGAGCATCTTCGACTTCATCGGCACCCAGGTCGAGAGTCTCGGCGACATGGACGGGGACGGCTTCGACGATCTGGTCGTCGGCTCCGCCTACAACAGCGCGGCGGCCAACTACGGCGGCATGGCTGCGGTCTACTACGGCCCCCTCTCCGGCGAGCTCGACCACGAGCCCACGGAGCGCGTGGAGGGCGCGGCAGCGGCGGACTACCTGGGCGCGGCCGTGAGCCCGGTGGACGCCGACGGGGACGGCACGCCGGACCTCGCCGTCGGAGCCATCGGGGCCGCCGAGGCCTACCTCGTCTTCGGCCCGGTCACGACGACCGTGTCCTCGACGGACGCCGACGTGCTGCTCAGCGGTACCAGCGGTGACTACACGGGCCGGTCCTTTACGGCCCCCGGAGACGTGGACGGCGACGGCTACGAGGAGCTCATCGTCGGCTCGCCCAAGTACAACAGCTCCGCCGGCTACGCGTGGGTGCTCCACGGTCCCCTGACGACGGACAAGACCCTGGCTTCCGACTACGACATGCGGCTCGTCGGGCCGGCCAGCGGCTACGGCGGCTACACGCTCGCGAGCTGCGACATCAACGGTGACGGCGACACGGACATCGTCGCCGGCTCCCCGGGCACCGGGACCTGGAAGGGCAAGGCCTACATCCTCCTCGGCCCGCTCACGGCTGGCTCATACCTGATGTCCTCCACGGCTGAGGGCACCCTGGCGGGCGAAGGCACCTACGAGTACCTGTCCCACCACGATGGCCTGGGCTGCGCCGACACCGACGCGGACGGCAACGACGATGTGGTCGTCGGCGCCTACGCCAACGACGAAGGCGGCGCATATGCAGGCGCCGCCTACGTGGTGCTCGGCGGCGAAGGGCTCTAATCCCCCTCGGCAGAACTCGCGCCGGAGAGAACTAGATCAGCGGCAGCTGCCGCCCCCCGCTGCAGGCCCCGAGCAGCTTCCTCGCGCGGTCGCGGTCTTCTGAGGCGACGTAGACCCGCGCGATGCGGCGCTCGTCCTGGTAGCGCCTGAAGATGCTGGTGGCGTCTCGCAGATCGGCCACGCCGACCGTGGGGTCGAGAGGATCGGCGAGCACGTAGATCGGGGGCGCCAAGCGGCGCTTCTGACCGAAGACGGTGTAGCGGGAGAGCTTGCCAACCGAGGAGGCCGTGATGGACGGGATGCCCTCCTGCTCGAGCAGGGACTCTGCCCAGGTGACGTCGACTTCCTCGCCGTGGAGCTCCAGGCACCGCTTCCACTCGGCGCCGGTGACGATGCCCCTGGCCCAGGGATCGTGCACGGAGCGCAGGTGGGAGAAGAGCTGGACGTCATCGACGTGCAGGTAGTCGTCCAGCGAAGCCGGGATGCGGTAGGTGCAGTCCGGGTCCTGGAAGTAGCGCTTCAGCATCTCCTCGCAGATCACCGACCGGTGGTGGAAGTACACCATCGAGAACATGTGGTACCGGGCGATCATGAAGTCGTCGAAGGCGTAGATGGCCCTTCGGTGCAGGGCCAGGCTGAGCTCGCCCATGCGCTCCAAGGTCCCGAGGTTGTTCAGGATCCAGCCGGTGTCGACGTGACCGTAGTTCGCGCCGGAGAAGTAGGAGTCCCGCACCAGGTAGTCGAGCCGGTCCACGTCCAGCTCGCTGCTCACGATCTGGGACAGGGCCGTCCTGACGTCCAGGTCACCATCCAGGAAGAAGTCGTCGTCTACCTCGACGTCACGCGACACCAAGGCCGCGACGTGCCTCGCCGAGAACGGAAAGCGGGCGTCGATGCAGTCCGCCAGGGAGCTCTGGGTGAGGATGGCGACGGTGTAGTCCTCGTGGGTGGCACGACGATCCTCGACGGCGCCGTAGGCGGACATCCCCAGCGCGGACAGCGCAGGCATCGCGAACTCGGTGCAGTGCGAGAAGGGGGCGTGACCGACGTCGTGCAGCAACCCGGCGAGGCGCAGGCACTGGCGCCAGGCTTCACGCCGCCCCGGCGAGGCCGCGACGTCGGCCAGCGCGTTGTCGAAGGCGCGCCCGGCGAGGTGCATGACCCCGACGGAGTGCAGGAAGCGGGAGTGCACCGCGCCCGGAAAGGCCAGCTCCGTGAAGCCCACCTGCTTGATGTTGCGAAGCCTCTGGAAGAAGGGGTGCGCAACAACCGCCTCCTCCGCCACGGAGACGGCGATGGCGCCGTGGATGGGATCGCGGACTTCCATGGGCCAGCACTATCGCGCCGATCACGTAGGTTGATTGGATGATCGCGCCGAACTGTGTGCGGCTGGGTAGGCGGCCCGACGAAAGCGTGTCTGGACACTTCGAGGAGGGCCAACGTCGCCAGGCGTGCGCAGGGCAAGCGAGGGCGGATCAACCGGAGTGATCGGCGCGAAGACCGAAACGACGAGCACGATAGACTCTGACGGGTGCGGACCATCTCGGATCAAAGCGACCTCGCGACCGGCGACGTGCTCTACCACCCGGCCATGGGCTTCGCGCGCGTGCAGGCCCTGGACGAGGTCGGGCTCCACCTCGACTGGGAGGCTCCGGGTAGCCGCCTCCCGCGACGCATCTCCGCCGACGCCGCCCGAAAGGGCTACCGCGTCTGCCGCCGGGAGGGCTTCTTCGCCCGGAGCGTCATCGACCGTGAGATGTTCACCGCGCTCGTCCACGACGACCCGCCCAGGGGCCTGGAGCTACTGCTCGAGGACCTCGACGATGCGCCGGAGCGCGACGAGGTCGCCCAGTGGCTCAAGGCCCTGGACCTCGTAGACGCCGACACCTTCACGCGCTGGTGGGGCCGCGCCGTGAGCGACGAGCGGCGCTTCCGTTTCCGCGGCCGACGCATCACCCGCAAGGTCCGCGGCGAGTCCGACGACACCAGCCCCATCGACGACATCGGTCCGACGCCGTGGCCGCGACTGCAGATCCTCTCGGGGATGGACATCCTCGACGCGGGCGTGGAGCTCCTCGGCCTGCTCGCGACCCACCACGCGGCGGGAGCAGCGGTCGGCATCGGTCCCGACAACACCTTCGCCGACGACACCGGGCAGCTGGAGATCCGGCCACAGGACCGCGGCTCGATGGCCACGGACGTCCACAACGCCGGGCGCCTGCTGCTCCGACGCATCACCGGTCGCGATCTGCCCAGCGGAATGCCGCCCCATCGCGTGATGCCGTTTCTACTCGGTGTCAACCCGGACGTGCCCCCCTCCGCGATGCCACTGCTCGAGCGCCTGGTCTCTCCGCTCTTCGACCACAGGCCGCCCTCGGCGCTCGGGCCCTACCGGGACTGGGCCGCCGCCAGAGCCCACGAGAGGATCCGCGCAGACTCCCGCCTGGCCGCGCGCCAGGTGCACGAGGTCGGCGCCGACACCCACGTCGGCTGGTACAAGATGCGCGACACGCAGACGAACCAGGACGCCCTCGCGGTGGAGCTCGACGACGAAGGGGGGAGCTCGATGGTCCTGGTGGCCGATGGCATCTCGACCTCTGATGCCGGCTCCGGAGACCGCGCGGCGCGGCTGGCGACCGACGTGCTCTGCGGGGTCTGGGAGCGACGCCCGAAGGATCTGCGCGAGCAGCCCAAGACAGCGCTGGAGTTCATCGAGGCTGCGCTGCGAGAGGCGAACCGGGCGGTCTGCGACGGAGCACTCGACGCAGCCGACGGTGACCTCACCGGGCGCATCCCGATGGGAACCACAATAGTCGTCGCCGCGCTGCACGGTGATCTGGTCGACATCGTCTCGTTGGGCGACTCCCGGGCCTACCTCGTGACCGCCGCCGGGACATGCCTGCTGACCTGCGACCAGAACATCGAGCTCGAGTGGTTTCAGGGCAAGCGCAGCCGGGAGCGCGACGGCGAGCTGCTCGGGCAGGCCCTGATCGGGTACCTCGGCCACTTCGACGAGGGCGATCTGCCACGCCTGCTCAATCCCTTCCACCGGCGCCTGCGCCTGCTCGAGAGCGAGTCCCTGGTGCTCTGCACCGACGGCATCGTCGACTACGCGGCTCAGAGCCACGTCGAGTTCATCGAGCTCGTCGACCGCGCCGTGACCACGGAGCGTCCACAGCAGGCAGCCCAGCGCCTGGTCGCCGCGGCAAACGAGGGAGGCGGCGGGGACAACGCAACAGCGGTCGTCGTCCGACTTACCCCCTCCGGATAGCGGAGCGTTGTGATGCACTCGGGCGCGAGATGCCTGCGCGAGGCCCTGGGCCAACGCGTGCTGTTCCTGGACGGCGCGCTCGGCACGGAGTTCTACAGCCGCGGCGTCTACATCAACAAGAGCTACGACGCGCTGAACGTCTCCACCCCGGAGCTCGTGCGGACCGTCCACCGCGACTACGTACGCGCTGGCTGCGACCTCATCACGACGAACACCTTCGGCGCCAACAGGATCCGGCTGCAGGCGTTCGGGCTGGAAGAGCAGGCCACCGAGATCGTACGCAGGGGCGTCCAGCTCGCCCGCGAGGTCGCCGGGGACAAGGCCTGGGTGCTGGGCTCGGTGGGACCGACAGGCGCCCGCCTCGCGCCGGTCGGGCGCCTGAGTCCCGGACAGGCCTACGCCGCCTTTCGCGAGCAGATCGCGATCCTCGCCGAAGAAGGCGTCGATGGCCTGCTCCTGGAGACCTTCTCCAGCCTCGAGGAGCTGTGGCAGGCCGTGCGTGCGGCCCGCGACGTGGCCCGAGACGTACCGCTGATCACCGCCGCGTCCTTCGTCTACACCGCCGACGGGGACCTCGTCGAGGGGCCCGAGCCCCAGGTGGCCGCGCGCACGATGTGCTCATGGGGGGCCGACGCCATCGGCGTGAACTGCAGCAACGGCCCCAAGGTCGTCCTGGAGGTGCTGGAGCGCATGGCCGCGGTCAGCGACAAGCCCTTGCTCGCGAGCCCTAACGCCGGCCAGCCCCAGGCCGTCGATGGCCGCCAGGTCTACATGGCGGGGCCGGAGTACATGGCCGAGTACGCCCGGCGTTTCGCGCTGAAGGGAGCGACGCTCATCGGCGGATGCTGCGGCACGACGCCAGCGATGATCCGCGAGATGCGCTCCTACGTGCGCAGCGTCGCCCCGGGGATGACCGAGCGCCCAGCCGCCGTCGTGACCACCGCGGAGGAAGGCCCCACGCAGACGCTGGAGCGGGTTCCCATCGTGGAGCGCTCCGAGTTCGCACGCAAGCTGTACTCGGGCGACTTCTGCATCTCGGTCGAGCTCGATCCGCCACGCGGGATCGACACCACCCGCAGCATCAACGGAGCGGCGCTGCTGAAGGAGGCCGGGATCGATGTCATCAACATCGCGGACGGACCCCGCGCCGTCGCACGAATGGGGCCCTCCGCGCTTGCCCAGCTCGCCCACCGTCGCTGCGGCATCGAAGCCGTCATCCACTACTGCTGCCGAGACCGCAACCTGCTCGGCATGCAGATGGACCTCCTCGGGGCTCATGCGCTGGGCATGCACAACATCCTGGCGGTCACCGGCGATCCGCCGAAGATGGGCAACTACCCCAACGCCACGGCGGTCTTCGACATCGACAGCATCGGGCTGATCGCCTTCATCCAGATGCTCAACAGCGGCCAGGACTTCGCCGGGCGTCCCCTGGGCGGCCAGACGAAGTTCTTCGTCGGAGCGGGCTGCAACCCGGCCCACCACGAGCTGGAGCGAGAGGTCGATCGCTTCGGCAAGAAGATCGAGGCAGGGGCGGAGTTCTTCTTCAGCCAGCCCGTCTACGACAACGAGATCCTCGAGCGCTTCCTCGAGATGACCGAGCAGTTCCCGAGGGTTCCCTTCCTGGTCGGCATCCTGCCGCTGGCGTCGTCCAAGAACGCCGAGTTCCTCCACAACGAGGTCCCTGGGATGCAGGTCCCCCAGGAGATCCGCGACCGACTTGCGGCGGCCCCGACCCGGCCAGAGCAGCGCCAGATCGGCATCGACGTCGCGAGGACAACGCTGACACACGCGAAGGGGCACCCCCGGGTCGACGGAGCCTACATCTACCCGCCCTTCGGTTCGTACAAGGCCGTGCTGCGGGTCCTGGAAGGTGTGGTGGACCTCGCGGGTTGAGCCGCGGCCGGTAGCACTTGACAGTCTCGTCACACCGGCGTAGCCACCTGTGGTCAAACCACCCTATCCCTGAGGATGTCCATGCGTTTCTTTGCTGTCGCTCTTGCCGCCGGTCTCACCTTCTCCAGCACCGCCCTCGCCGGAGACGACGAAGAGTACGCCGAGATCAACGACTCCACGATGGTCGCCGACTTCAACGGCACCTGGGCCAAGGCCAAGGAAGTCCAGTCCACCGTCTCCAGCTGGGAGGACAACCTGAACTCCGCCCGCGAAGGCTTCAACGAGGCCGTCGGCATCGCCAAGGACGAGCCCATCGACAAGGGTATCGAGCACTTCAAGACCCTCGCTGGTGACTCGCTCAAGGTCGCCCTCGACGGTGGCAACCCCACGATCACCGTCGACGACGCCGCCCCGGACAACGTCAAGGCCGCCGCGGAAGCCCTCAAGGGCTGCGTGGCTGCCGCCCAGGACATCGTCGAGAGCGGTCCGAAGATCGTCGAACAGAGCAAGGCAGTCGGCGAGGAGGCTGCGGCCATCCCCGGGCAGCTGAACCCCTCCTTCTTCAAGGACAACGGCATCAAGAGGCCGGGCGACATCAAGACCGCCACCAAGGAGCAGAAGGACAACGTCTCCGCGACCAAGGCCACCGACGAGCGCGTCAAGGGCGTCATCACGGAGGCCACCGCCATCGTCGACGGCGTCAAGGCCCTCGCAGGCTGAGCCCATGGAGCGCCGGGCTTTCCTGAAGCTCGGCGCCTTGGGATGCAGCGGCGCCCTGATCCTGGGCGCCGTTCCTTCTCTGGGCGCTGTCTGGCTCAGCACGGAAGATGCGCGGGTCATCGAGGTCCTCGCGGCCTCGCTCTTCGCCGGCGTTCCGCTGGGGGACATCGACGTCGTCGGCGCCTTCACGCGCAGCATCGCGCCCTTGCCCCGGAGCATCCGGTGGCAAGCCAGGGGTCTCTTGCGAGCCCTCGAGTGGGAGCCCGTCATGCGCTACGGATCTCGGCTGTCCCGCCTGGATCCGACCACTCGCGACGACTTCCTGGTGGGCATGGCGACCTCGCCGCTCTACCCGCGGAGGCTGGCTCTGCATGGCGCCAAGCAGCTCCTGGCGATGGCCGTCTACCAGCACGACGCCACGTGGAAGCTGATGGGCTACGACGGTCCCCTGCTTCCGGAGGCACGTTGAGAGCTGACGTCGTCGTCGTGGGCTCGGGCGCCGGTGGGAGCGCGTGCGCGGACCGCATCGCCGCCGCCGGGCTGGATGTGCTGGTGCTGGAGATGGGCGCTGCCGAGTCCCCCGAGACCTTCACGCAGCGCGAAGAGGACATGTTCCCCCGCCTCTTCCAGGACGCGGGCGCGCGAGCGACACTCGACGGCGCGATCGCGGTGATGCAGGGCAAGGGACTCGGGGGCAGCACGCTCCACAACCTGAACCTGTGCAAGCGCGTGCCCGAGGAGCTGCTGGACCGCTGGGCCGAGGACCGCGGACTGCCAGAGCTGCCAGAGCGTCTGAGCCGAGCCTACGCCGCGGTCGAAGCGGACCTCGCCGTCACAGAGGTCCTCGACACCCAGCTCAACCGGAACAACCGCCTCTTTCGGGCCGGCGTCGAGTCCCTCGGCTGGGAAAACGGCCGCTTGAAGCACAACCGGCAGGGCTGCATCGGATCCGGTTTCTGCGAGCTCGGCTGCGCCTACGACGCCAAGATGAACGCCGCCCGGGTGCTGTTGCCGCGCGCCGAAGACCGCGGCGCCCGGCTCATGACCGGCGTGCGGGTCGAGCGCATCCTGCACCGCTTCGGTCGGGCCCGGGGCGTGAGCGCCACCAGCGCAGAGGGGCGCGTGACCGTCGAGGCCCGCGCCGTCGTGCTCGCGGCCAGCGCCACCGGCAGCCCCGCACTGCTCCTGGCGAGCGGTCTGGGCGACGCCCACCGCCAGGTCGGCGCGCACCTCCACCTCCACCCCGGGGGGACCGTGGGCGGCTCCTTTGGCGAGCCGGTGGACGGCTGGAAGGGCATCCCGCAGGGCTGGGAGTGCACAGAGCTGCTCGACCCGCTGCAGGGCGGTTGCTGGCTCCTGCCCGTCTTTGGACACCCGGTCACCACCGCCGCATTGCTTCCGGGCATCGGCGCGGAGCACACCCGCATGATGGCGCGCTACGACCACCTGGCTGCCCTGACCCCGATGCTGCACGACCACTCCAGCGGACGCGTGCTCGCCGACCGGCGAGGACGCCCCTTGATCCGCTACCGCCTGGGTCCTCGAGACCGCAGTCACATGGCGGTGGGCCTCGTCGCTGGTGCCCGCATCCTCCTCGCAGCCGGCGCAGAGAAGGTCGTGCTACCGCTGGCTGTGCCTGTGGAGATCCGCACCCCCGCCGAGCTGGAGCGCCTCGAGCTGAACGTACGTCGCCTGGACCCGCCGCTGGCCGCCGTCCACCCGATGGGTACCTTGCGCATGGGCTCGGATCCGAGGAGCTCGGCGACCGACGAGTTCGGCCGGCTCCACTGTGCGAGGGGGGTCTGGGTCGCGGACGGCTCGCTGATGCCCTCGTCGACCGGTGGGCCTCCACAGCTCAGCATCTACGCCCTCGGCCGCATGGTCGGCGAGGCCATCGCAGAGGACCTCGGCCGGTAGAATCCGGCGATGGCCCGAACGCCCACCGCCCTGCCCGCGGGTACCCGCATCGGCAACCTGCGGATCACCGCGGTGCTGGGGCACGGGGCGAGCGCGGTGGTCTACGACGCCGTGGACCCGAAGGGGCGGGAGTTCGCCGTCAAGGTGCGCCAGCCCGGCGAGGCCGCGCTCGACCGCCGCTTCCTCCGCGAGTTCGAGTCGCTGCGACGGCTGAGGCTCCCCGGAGTCGTGCGTGTCTTCGAGGCCGGCATCGACCGGCGCCACATCTGGTACTCGATGGAGAAGGTCGACGGCGAGCCGATGCGGCGGTGGCTGCTGTCGATCGACCCGCTGGAGGCCCGCATCGAGAGTGCCTGCGAGGTGGGAGCGAAGCTGGCGGAGACCCTGGCCGCCATCCACGAGGCTGGCTTCGTCCACCGGGACCTCAAGCCCAGCAACGTGCTGGTCACCAAGGGGGGTCGCGTCCGCATCCTGGACTTCGGCGTCGTCCAGTGGTGGGCGGTCGGCGAGTCACTCACCGGCACCGGCGGACTGGTCGGGACGCCCAGCTTCATGGCGCCCGAGCAGGTCGCAGGGCTCAATCTCACCGGGGCTGCGGATGTCTACGCCTGTGGACTCATCCTCTACGAGGGGCTGGTCGGCAAGAGGCCGCGCCCCCCCACTCCACACGGCTGGCTGATCACCCAGTGCCTCGACCGGCCCCAACCCCTGGCCTGCCGCGAGCCCACCGTGCCCCGCTCCGTCTCGAACGTCATAGAGCGTTGCCTGGAGCTCGATCCGGCAGATCGGCCCAGCGCAGGGGACCTCGCAGAGCAGCTTCGCGGCTGTCTGGATGGCACCACGGCCGCCGACTGGCCGAGTCCCCATGTGTTCGAAGGCCGGGAGGTCGAGCTCGGCGCTCTGGAGGCCGGCCTCAACGGCGACGGGCCCCGCTTCTGGGTGCTGCGTGGAGTCGCTGGCTCCGGGCGCAGGTGCCTGATCGAGCGGCTCCGCCGTAGGGCGCTGTTGCGAGGAGTCCGCAGCGAGCGCGGGCGATGCGGCATCGACGCGCCAGGAGCCCCGATCGGAGAGATCCTGCGCCACCTGTTGTCACGCCCCAACCGCGACGAGTGGCGGCGAGCGCTCGCTCTCGACAACGCGCGCACACTGCTCCAGATGTGGCCGGAGCTGCCACTGCATGGACTGACCGAGCGCCACGACATCTCGGCGGTGAGCCGTGGGCAGGTCGTGGACGCTGCCGCCGACTGCATCCTCGGCGCCGCTCGGCAAGGCAACCTCGTGGTGGTCTTCGAGCGGCTCGAGGAGCTCGATTCCTTCTCTGCGCGAGTCATCGAGCGACTCGCGGACGCCAAGGAGCCACGACTGCTGCTCATCGGCTCGGTGGACCCGCGCTGGACCTACAGCCACGCGGAGCGAATGCTCGACTCGTTGAAGGGAATCCGCGTCATGGACATCGGGCCGCTCGACGCCGCGAGCGCCAGCGCGATCGCCAACTCCCTCGTCCCCGAGGACGTCGTCGTGTCCGTCGAGGAGCCCCAGCTCCCCCTCCGAGCCCTCCAGGCAGGCCTGAGGGCCCTGGCCGGAGCACGAGGCGAGCCATTCCACCCAATCACGGCGAGGATCGCGGACCTTGCCATCCTCGACGGACCCTGCTCCCGCTCCGTGCTGGAGGCCTTCATCCCCTCGTCAGAGGACCTCTTCTCGGACGGCTTCGTCGTCCAACGAGCCGACGGCGTCCACATCGCCGGAGAGAGCTTCCGCACCGCCGCGCTCGCCGATCTGCGGAACAAGGCGGTGGCCCACGACCGCCTCGCCGAGGCCTGGGAGACCCAGGCCCATGGTCCGCGCCGCTGGCTCCACGTCGCCCACCACCGCTGCCGGGGTCGAGGCCACAAGGACCAGTGGGCGGCTGCTGTCCGGGCGGCGCTCTCGGCGGAACGCTTCGGCCAGTGGCAGCGGTCGCGACGTTGGCTGCTGTTGCTCGATGGTCTCGAGCACGACCGGCGCTCTGCGACCTACCGACGACTCCGCTACCGCCTGGCCTGGTGTCGGGCCCGCGTCGCGCTGGTCACGGACACGGAGCGCCCGCGCCAGGACCTCGTCGACGCTGCGCGGGACCGCGCCGAGACAGAGGCCGACCACGCTCGTCAGGCCCTGCTCGATGTCGAGATGCTGCTGCGGCAGGGCATGCCCCAAGCGGCCCTCGACCACGCCGCAAGCCATGCGCGGCGCCACCTGGACGCCTGCCCTCACGAAGCCGCCTCCTTGCTCCTGGCCGCCGGACGGGCGCAGCTGGACCTCGGCCACCCCGACGGGGCGCTGGAGAAGGCCCTCGACACGGAGGACGTCCTGGGCTCGCACACCTCGGTCGAGCCCGTGCTGCCCGTAGAGATCACTGCGCTGACCAGCGAGGCCCAGGTGGCCGCCGGAGCCCTGGCCGCCGGAGGTGACACCTGCCGCCGGGGAGTCGCCGAAGCGCGCCGACTCCACCTGCCCTGCCTGGAGGCGCGCCTGCGGCAGGCCATGGGCACGGCTCGGTTGCACCTCGGCCACCGCGAAGCCTCCGAACGAGCGGTGCTCAAGGCGCATCAACTCTTCGCCGACAACGGCGACCGGGCCGGTACGGCGTCGGCGGCGCTCCAGCTCGCCGCGCTCGCCGCCGACAGAGGCGAAGCCGCGGCCGCTCGTCGCCGACTGGACGAGGGCCTCACGAGCGCCCGCAAGCTGGGCATTCAGCGCCTGATGCCGCTGGCCTGCGCCGTCCAGCTGGAGCTCGCGCGGCTGGCAGAGGAACGCAAGCTCGGTCGCGCGACCCTCGAGCAGTACGGACAGCTGCGCCTGACGCACCCGGACTTCGACCTCGCGGCGATTCGGAAGGCGCGAACCGACGGGCGACTTTGCGACATCGAGCGCCTGGTCGTCGAGACCCCCTACGCCGCCGGCTACCGCGCCGCGACCGCCCAGCTGGAGCTCGCCCGTGCCCGGATGCAGGCCGGCGAGCGCGACCGGGCGATCACGGCGCTGAGGCTGGGCCACGAGCTCGCCAGGCGCGAGGGGCTGCTGGAGCTCCAGGCCTATGCACGCCTGATGGCCGGCGTGCTCGCGCCGAAGGGCAGCAAGGGCTGGTCCGAGCTGGTCTCGGCGTCCCTGCGGGCGCGCTGGGCAGAGCTCTTCCTCGGCGTGCTCGAGTTCGACGGAAGACGGCGCGAGGCGCTCGGGAATCTCAAGGGTGCCTTCGACCGCTATCGAAGCCTCCACAGCCGCGCGGTGGACCTCGGTCACCGACCCTACGTCCGCACTGCCCAGGAGTGCATGCACCGCCTCAAGTCACGCGCGAAGTGAGGGGGAGCGCCACCCTCTATGTCGGTGACGTTCACGGCTGCGCCGAAGAGCTCGCGGCGCTCGTGACGCTCGCGGACGCCGAGCGGGTGGTCCTCGTCGGCGACCTCTTCACGAAGGGCCCGGACCCGGACGGCGTCTGGGCCTTGATCCAGGAAGCGGGATTCGAGGCGGTTCTGGGCAACCACGACGCCCACGTCCTGGAGCGCTGGGACCTCGAGCCTGAACGCCGCCGCTGGCTCGAAGCTCTCCCGCTGTTCATCGAGGAGGAAGAACGCGTCGTCGTGCACGCTGGCATCCACCCCACAGAGGGCATCGCCGGCACCACCCGCGCCATGGCCCTGACCATGCGGCGCTTCCCCGACGACGCGGGCCCCTTCTGGTACGACCTCTACGAGGGACCTCGCACCGTCGTCTTCGGACACGACGCGAAGCGTGGCCTGATCCAGCGCGAGCGCAAGGGCCGCCTGCTGGCCGTTGGCCTCGACACGGGCTGCGTCTACGGAGGCGCCCTCACCGGCTGGCTGTCCAGCGGACGGCGCTTCCTGAGCGTGAAGGCACGCCGCCGCTACTGCCCCATCAAGGGTCGCTGAAGCATCACAGCTCGGCAGTGCTCTCGGCCCGGCGGATGATGCCGACCGCGCGGTCGCCGATCTCCTCGAGGTGGGTCAGGGCGTCCAGGAAGGCCAGCCCCCTGCGCAGCCCCTCCTCGCCGGACTTCATGCGCTGGATCGTCTCTTCGCGGAGCTCCCTCCGGCGCGCGTCGATGGCGTTCTCGTGCGCCTCGGCGGCGGCGGGGTCGCCCTGGCCGGCGAGGTAGGCACCGCTGTGTTCCATGGCCGTCCCGACCATGGCGGCGAAGTCACGGAGCTTGTCCATCTCGACGGGCGAGAAGCGCTGGTTCCTGTCGTGCACCCGCTGCGCGATGCGCACCAGCGTCGCGATGTGGTCAGCGATGCGCTCGAGGCGGTGGGTGTTTTGGATGAGCTCCGCGATCTTGCGCGAGGCCTGGGCCGACGTCGCCGCCCTGGCGCAGAGGGAGAGGTGCCTCTGGATCTCGCGCTCCATGTCGTCGATCTGGTCTTCGCGCTGGAGCGTGATCCTCACGAGCTTGCCGAGATCCTCGTCCGGACTCGCCAGGATGTGCGTGGCATCCGTGAGCATCTGACGCGTGATGCCGGCGATGTGCTGGAGCTCCTGGCCGACCTGGATCAGGACGAGCTCGGGGGTCTCGACGAAGGTGGCGCCGGCGACCAGGAACCGGAGCCGCTCGACGGGGGCTTCGGAGTCGTCGTCCTTGATCCAGCGCAGGGCGATCTTCTCCAGCTGCTTCACGAAGCCGACCATCAACAGCGTGTTGACGACGTTGAAGACGCTGTGGAAGGCCGCCAGGTGCGTCGTGACGACGCTGCGGGCGTCGGCGACGGCGGCGTCCTGTCCCTGGAGGAGGGCGAAGTCGACGTTGGGGTCGCCGGGGACCATCCAGTCGATGACCGGTAGCAGCACGAGCCCCATCAACAACAGGGCCCAGGTGACACCGAAGATGTTGAAGAGGAAGTGGACCCGCGCCGCCCGCACCGCGTCTCTGGATGCCCCGATGGCCGCCAGGTTCGCGGTGATGGTGGTCCCGATGTTCTCGCCGAGCACCGTCGCGGCGGCGAGCTCGTAGGGCAGCCAGCCCAGCGCCGCGAGCGTCAGCGTCAGCGTCATCGTCGCAGAGGACGACTGCAGCACCACCGTCAGCAGCGTCCCGATGGCCACGAAGAGGACAACGCTGCCGAAGCCATAGCCAGAGACGGCCTGCACCCAGGCGAGGTCCTCTGGGCTGCCGATGTCGGGCACGGCGTCCTTGAGCAGGCCGAGACCGATGAACAACAGCCCGAATCCGAGGAGCGCCTCGCCCCACTGACGGACGCGCGCCCCCTTCAGGAAGCTCATGGCGAAGCCGACGCCGCAGGCCGGGAGGGCGAAGGCGGTGATCTTGACCTTGAAGCCGAGCACCGCGACGAGCCAGCCCGTCAGGGTCGTGCCGATGTTGGCGCCCATGATGACGCCGATGGCCTGGGTCAGCGTGAGCAACCCCGCGGTGACGAAGCCGACGACCATCACCGTGGTGGCAGAGGACGACTGGACGACGCAGGTCACCGTGAGACCCGTGAGCACGCCGCTGAAGCGGTTCCCCGTGATGCGGGCCAGGAGCGACTTCATGCGGTCGCCTGCCACCTTCTGGAGCCCCTCTGACATGACCTTCATGCCGAAGAGGAAGATCCCCAGTGCGCCGAGGAGCTGGAAGAGTGTAGAGACCCACGCCATCGCGCGGACGCTATCACCAGGCCGGCTGGCCCCAATCTTGCGTCACCGACGTGTCACGGCCGCGTCACCAGCCGGTTATCGGCGGGGCCTTCCTTGATCACTGGAGACACCCCCATGCGCAAGCTCACCATCTCTCTGTCAATGTTGGCCACCGTGGCCGCCCTCGCGCCGGCGTGCGGCGACAAGGAGCCCAAAGACAGCGGCTGGACCGAAGGCGACACCGACTCGGACACCGACGCAGACACCGACACCGACACCGACGCCGACGCCGACTCGGACACCGACGCCGACACCGACTCGGACACCGACACCGACGCCAACACCGAGATCTACAAGGCTCGGACGGGCGAGTACACCGCGGGCGACGGCTCCGGCGACCCGCTCGGCGACGAGGTCACCATCGAGGGCGTGGTCGTCGGCTCGGAGGCGCTCTACGGCTTCTTCGTCCAGGACGGCTACAGCGGCCCCTACCACGGCGTCTACGTCTACACGGGCTCCAGCCTGACCGCCGGCGTCGCCGAGGGTGACTGGGTCGAGGTCACCGGAACCGTCGAGGAGTACATGGGCTCCGGCAGCACCGATACCCTGACGGAGATCTGGATCGCGGACGCAGCAGGCCTCACGGTCAGCGGAACCTCCGAGGTCCCGGCGGCCGAGGTGCTCGCCACCTCTGAGCTCGCCGACGGTGCCACGGCCGAGGGCTACGAGAGCATGCTGGTGAAGGTCGAGAACGTCACCGTCGTCGAGGCCGACCTCGGCTACGGCGAGTGGAGCGTCGGCGACGGCGTGCGGATCGACGACCTCTTCGAGCCAGAGACCCCCTGGGACGTGCTCTACGCTGGCGACCAGCTCACCGGCGTCTCAGGCGTGCTGTACTACAGCTTCGACAGCTTCAAGATCGAGCCCCGGACCACGGACGACTACGAGGGCCACAGCTCCACCGGCCCGATCTGCAACGCCGACACCTGCGCAGAGGACCTGGCCCCCGGCGACCTCGTCGTGACCGAAGCCATGATGGACCCCCAGACCGGATCGGATGACTACTGCGAGTGGATCGAGGTCTACAACGCCAGGAGCGGCTCGGTCGATCTCGCCCGCGTGCTCGTGGTGGACAGCGCCGCCAACACCGGCACCGTCGCCGACGAGACCATCGTCGGCGCCGGGGAGTACGCCGTCATCGCGCGCACGACCGAGGCGGACTTCGCCGCGAACTGCGCGACGCTGGCCGCGGTCTTCACCCCGGACGGCTACTACGGCTCGAACCCGGCCCTGAACAACGGCGGTGACACCATCGCGCTGACGACGCCGGACAGCTCGGTGACCATCGACTCGACGGCCGACTACGGCTCGCAGGACTGCGCGCAGGTCACCGGCACAAGCGCTGGCGACAACGACGACACCGCCGACTGGTGTGCCTGCGACACGGAGCTCGCCACCGACGGATCGGACACGGACTACGGCACCCCGGGCGCCGCGAACTCCGCCTGCCCCTAGAACCTGGATAGGAGTCACGCATGTGGCTCCTCATCCTGGCTTGTTCCGAGACCCCCGACCGCGTCGTGCACGGGGTCGGCATCAAAGACGGGCGGATCGTCTCCATCGATCCGCCCGCAGACGGCATCGTCGTCACTCCCGGACTCATCGACGCACACGCCCACCCCGCTGGAGTGGGGCGCAAGCTCGCACAGCTCGATCTCTCTGGGACTGCCTCGCTGTCCGAGGTCCAAGCCCGAGTCGCCGAGGCTGCGGCCGAGGGCGAGGGCTGGCTTGCCGGTCGAGGCTGGGACCAGAACGACTGGTCCGATCACGAGGGCTGGCCCACCGCCGAGCAGCTGGACCACGCGAGCCGTCCGGTGGCGCTGCGGCGGGTGGACGGACACGCCCTCTGGGTGAACACGGCAGGCCTGGAGGCAGCGCGCATCACGCCACAGAGCCCGGACCCCGCAGGCGGACGCATCCTCCGGGACGAAGCGGGCAACCCGACCGGGGTGCTCATAGACGCGGCTGTCGGCCTGGTCGAGCTGCCGAAGCCCTCTGTGGACGAGCAGCGCCGCCGGCTCGTAGAGGCCCTCGATCACATCGCCGCCTCCGGCCTCGTCGGCGTTCACGACATGGGCGTCTCCGACCAGACGCTGGCCCTCTACGAGGAGCTCGCCGCCGCCGGAGAGCTGCCGATCCGGATCTGGGCCTTCCTGGACCCCGGCGCGGAGGCGGTCACCCGGCTGAAGTCGGAGGGTCCCTGGCAGGTGGGCCACCTGCGGGTCGCCGGTGTGAAGATGTACGCCGACGGCGCCCTCGGCTCCCGCGGCGCTCTGCTCAGCGAGGACTACAGCGACGAGCCCGGGACCGTGGGCATCGAGATCAACGGCACGCTCGACCTCGCGGACATGGCGACCGACCTGCTCGCGGTGCGTGCACAGCTCGCGGTCCACGCCATCGGAGACCGCGGGATCGGAAACGCGCTCGATGCCTTCGAGCAGGCCCGTGCGGCCCAGCCCGCAGCGAACGACGTGCCGCTCCGCATCGAACACCTCCAGGTCGTGCGCCCGGAAGACCTGGCGAGGATGCCCGGGCTCAACGCGGTCGCCTCGATGCAGCCCACCCACGCCACGAGCGACGGGCCCTGGGCCGAGTCCCGGCTGGGCCCGGACCGCGTGGAGTGGTCCTACGCCTGGCGCGACGTCCTCGATGCGGGCGTCGTCCTGGCCTTCGGCAGCGACTTCCCGGTCGAAGAGGTCTCCCCCGCCTTCGGCCTGTGGTCGGCGACGACGAGAGCGGACACCGAGGGTGGGGAGGGATGGCGGACCGAGCACAACCTCGACTTCGACGAGGCTGTCGCGGCGTTCTCCTCGGGAACCTACGCCGCCCTCGGAGAGACCGGCGGCGCGCTCGAGCCGGGCTCCGTGGCCGACCTCTGCGTCTGGCGGGTCGAGCAGCGCTTCGGTCGCGACTGGTTCGAGCCCATCGAGGTCGTCGTCGCCGGCGAGACCGTCTTCCTCGACGATCGGCCTCGCTGAGGGGGCTCGATCGGGGCCACGCCTGAGTCTGCCGATCGCCCTGGAAAGAACCGCTCAACTCCTCCTCGTTTCTGCCGTTTCGAGTTCAGCGGTGGGGCCAGGACTCCGGCAATGACCAGCTTGGAGCGACTTCGCCAGGTGATGGTTCGCCCGGTCAGCTCCTTCTGGAAGGAAGGAGCCGACGTCAACGACGTGGAAGCACTCCTCGCCCAGGCCAGACGCGACGCCAAGAACTCCGGCCGCAGCGTCGACGAAGTGCTCGCCTCCTACGGCTTCGAGCTCCGTGAGGACGGGTCGGTGCGCGTGGCGGAGCAGGCCCCCGAGACCCCAGGGGCGGAGGAATCGGCTCCACCAACTGCTTCGGATGCGCCCATCCTGGCCGCGCTCGCCCCGCTCTGCGAGGACGAAGCGCAGAGCCTGCTATAGGCGGCGGAGTCGGAGATCCTGGCAGCCCGCGCCCAGTTCCTCGGCCACGTCGATGTCCCAGGAGCCCGCACGATCGCCCGCCACGGCTGGCCGGCGCTGGTCGCAGCAGGGGTTTCCGCAGAGGACATCGCAGAGCTGGTCGGGGCGAGCTGTTGGGCGCCGCCACAGTGCGGCGACAGCGAGTTCGCCGACATGTTGACTGCCAGCGGCGTCCAGATCCCCCGCGCCCTCGAGCTGTCGGCGGGTGTGGTGGACCACGCCAAGGTCAAGAGCGTCGTCTCAGCGATGAAGACGAACGTCGAGGAAGGCAAGACCATGAAGGAAGCGCTGCAGGGCAAGAAGCTGCCCGCGAACTTCGTGGACATGATGACCCTCGCAGAGGAGACCGGGAACCTCTCGGACATCCTCCCGAACCTCTCGCAGGCTCTGCGGGCCGAGATGACCCGGAGCGCTGGCCGCGTGAGCCTGGTCGCGGAACCTGCAATGCTCATCGTGATGGGCACCATGGTGCTCGGCATCATGCTGGCCTTCTTCTACCCCTACTTCGAGATGATCGCGGGCATGAGCTTCGCGGGCTGACAGAAGACAGAAGACAGCGAGGGCCGTCCCCCGGGGCGGCCCTCTTCGCTCTGGATCAGCTGATGTCCTGGAGCTTGATCACCTTGAGCTCATCCGACTTCAGGGCGCGGATTGCCTGGACCACCGCCTGGGCAGCCTCCATGGTCGTGATGGTCGGGATGCCATAGCGAAGCCCCGCGAGGCGCATTGCGCGCTCGTCGTGCACGGCCTTCTTGCCCAGCGGCGTGTTGATGATCAGGGTGATGGCGCCGTTCTTGATGTGGTCGACGATGTCGGGGCGGCCCTCGCGCACCTTGAAGACCCGCTCACACGCCAGGCCACGCTCCTGCAGGAAGGCGTGGGTGCCGCCGGTCGCAAAGAGCCGGAAGCCCAGGTGCCCCAAGGCCCCGGCGACGGCGACGAGGGCCTCGTCCTTGTCCCGGTCGGTGACGCTCAGGAACACACCGCCCCCGGCCGGTAGCACCATGCCAGCGGCGATGAGGGCCTTCGCGTAGGCCTCGCCGAAGCTCCATCCGACACCCATGACCTCGCCGGTGCTCCGCATCTCGGGGCCGAGGATGACATCGCTGCCCGGGAATCGGGTCCACGGAAAGACCGGCGCCTTGACGAAGTACATGCCCTTCCCACGCCGCACCAACGCGAGATCGTTCAGCTTCTCGCCAAGCAACAGGCGCGTGGCCACGCGCGCGACCGGCAGCGCGGTGGCCTTCGCGACGAAGGGCACCGTCCGCGATGCGCGCGGGTTGACCTCGATGACATAGACGGTGCCGTCCTGGACGGCGAACTGGATGTTGATCAGCCCGACGACCTCGAGCCGCAGCGCGATGCGCTCCACGATGTCCTCGATCTCCCGCCGGTTGTCAGGGGAGAGCTGGACCGGCGGGATGATGGCCGTGCTGTCACCAGAGTGGACCCCCGCGGCCTCGACGTGCTCCATGATCCCGGCGATGTAGACCTCGTCGCCATCACAGAGGGCATCGACGTCGTACTCGACGGCTCCTTCCAGGAAGCGGTCCAACAGCAGGGTGTTGTGCTCGCTGGCTTCGATGGCCTCTGCGACCGCGGCCTCGAAGTCCGCCTGGTCGTAGCAGATCCTCATGGCCCGACCGCCGAGCACGTAGCTGGGCCGGGTCAACAGCGGAAAACCGAGGCGTCCGGCGGCCACGTGAGCCTCTGCGGTGCTGCGCGCGATGGCGCCCTCGGGCTGCCGGATGTCGAGCTCGGTCATCAGCGCGTTGAAGCGATCTCGATCCTCGCAGAGGTCGATGGCCTCTGGGCTCGTGCCCAGGACCGGCCCGATGCGTCCGGCGAGCTTCAGGGGGGTCTGGCCTCCGAACTGCAGGATCACACCGCGGGGCTGCTCGCGCTCGAGGACCGCCTGCACGTGCTCAGCTGTGATCGGCTCGAAGTAGAGCTTGTCGCTCGTGTCGTAGTCGGTGCTGACCGTCTCGGGGTTGCAGTTGATCATCACCGACGTCAGCCCTGCGTCGCGGACCGCGAAGGCCGCGTGGCAGCAGGCGTAGTCGAACTCCAGCCCCTGACCGATGCGGTTGGGGCCGTTGCCGAGGATGACGATCCGATCGCTGTCGCTGTCGCCGGCCTCGTCTTCGTCCTCGTAGGAGCTGTAGAGGTAGGGGGTGAAGCTCTCGAACTCCGCGGCGCAGGTGTCGACGCGCTTGAAGACCGGCTTGATCCCGTGGGCTCGCCGCCGCGCCGCGACCTGCGCCTCCGTGCACCCGAGGATGTGAGCGAGGTAGTCGTCGGGCATGCCGAGACGCTTGGCCCGCTCGAGCTCGCGGGCGCTCACGCTGGAGAGGAAGCGTCCCGCCAGCTGCCGCTCGAAGCTGACGATGTCGAGCATCTCGGCCAGAAACCAGCGGTCGATTCCAGTCAACCCGTTGATATCGCTCGGGTCATGACCCCTACGCAGGGCCTCGAACAGGGCGGGGAGCCGCTCTGGCGTGGCGATGGCCAGCCGCTCGCGGAGCTCCTGCTCGGAGAGGTCGCCAGCGTCCGAGTAGCCCCCCTCCAGCGAGGAGATGGCCTTGAGCATGGCCTCCTGGAAGGTGCGGCCGATACCCATCACCTCTCCAACGGACTTCATCGCGGTGCCGAGGGTGCGCTCCGCCTCCGCGAACTTCTCGAAGTTCCAGCGGGGCACCTTCACGATGACGTAGTCGAGGGTCGGCTCGAAGCAGGCAGGGGTCATCTGCGTGATATCGTTCGGGATCTCGTCGAGAGTGAGACCCACGGCGAGCTGCGCCGCGATCTTGGCGATGGGGAAGCCAGTCGCCTTCGATGCCAGCGCCGAGCTGCGAGACACACGCGGGTTCATCTCGATGATCCGGACCGCGCCGTCCTCTGGGTTGATCGCGAACTGGATGTTCGAGCCGCCCGTGTCCACGCCGATGCGCCGGATGATGCGCTGCGCGTAGTCTCGGAGCCGCTGGTACTCGACGTCCGAGAGGGTCTGCGCCGGGGCCACGGTCACCGAGTCGCCCGTGTGGATTCCCATCGGGTCGAGGTTCTCGATCGAGCAGATGACGATGACGTTGTCCGCGAGGTCACGCATGACCTCCAGCTCGAACTCCTTCCACCCGATGATCGACTCTTCGACGAGGACCTGGCTGGTCGGGGACAGGTCCAGACCTCCTTCGACGATGGCCCGGTACTCGTCGCGGTTGTAGGCGATGCCGCCTCCGCTCCCGCCGAGGGTGAAGCTCGGCCGGATGATGGCCGGTAGCCCGATGAGGTCCAGGGCCTCCTCGGCCTCGGCGAGGTTCTCCACCGTACGACTCTTGGCCGACTGCAGGCCGATCTCGGTCATCGCCTGCTTGAAGAGCTCCCGATCCTCGCCCACACGGATCGCCTCTGGCCTGGCCCCGATCAGCTCCACGCCGTGGCGCTCCAGCACGCCGCTCTCGGCGAGCTCGATGGCGAGGTTCAGCGCGGTCTGCCCGCCGACCGTCGGGAGCACGGCGTCCGGCTTCTCACGGGCGATGACCTGCTCACAGAACTTCGAGGTCAGCGGCTCCACGTAGGTGGCGTCCGCGACCTCTGGGTCCGTCATGATCGTGGCGGGGTTGGAGTTGATGAGAACGACACGGTATCCGAGCGATCTCAGCGCCTTGCATGCCTGTGTCCCCGAATAGTCGAACTCGCAGGCCTGGCCGATCACGATCGGTCCGGAGCCGATGACGAGGATGGTCTCGATGTCGGTGCGTTTGGGCATCTCAGGCCTTGGCGAACTCTATGAACCGTTGCAACAACAGGTGGTTTGAATCATGCGGGCCCGGCGAAGCCTCCGGGTGGTACTGCACGCAGCAGATCCGGAGATCGTCGTGGACGAAGCCCTCGAGGGTCCCGTCGTTGAGGTTCTGGTGGGTGACGCGCCCCCCCGCTTTGACGAGGCCGGCTTCGTCGACGCAGAAGCCATGGTTCTGCGAGGTGATCTCGATGCGTCCGGTGTCGATGTCACGGACGGGGTGGTTGCCTCCGCGGTGGCCGAAGCGCAGCTTGAAGGTGTCGGCGCCTAGGCTCAGCCCGAGGAGCTGGTGACCGAGGCAGATACCCAGGATCGGTACTCTTCCGTGGAGTCTCCTCACCTCGGCAGCCATCTCCGGCAGGGCCGCGGGATCTCCTGGACCGTTGCTCAGGAAGACGGCGTCACAGTCCTGCTGGAGGATGCTCGCTGGCGTCCGCGACGGAAAGACCCGCACGCGGCAGTTCGCCTGGGCGAACAACCTCAGGATGTTGGTCTTCACCCCGCCGTCGAGCACGTTGACCCTCAACGTGGGCTCTTGGGGATCGGCGTAGAGGTGAGGATCGTCGCAGCTCACCTCGTGGGCCAGCGCCCGGCCCTCCATTCCAGGCCACCGCTCCAGGAGCTCGAAGAGCTCGGGCCCGGGGCGGCCGTCGGTAGAGATCACTGCCTTCATCGCGCCCGCGGAGCGGATGTGTCGCACCAGCGCCCGGGTGTCGATGCCGTGCAGCCCGGGCACGCCCGCCCTTCGGAGGTAGCGATCGAGGCCGCCGGTGGCTCGGTGGCTGGAGTGGACCCGGGAGAAGGCCCGAGCGACGAAGCCCGAGACCTGCACGCCGGAGGACTCGAGGTCCACCTCGTTGACGCCGTAGTTGCCGACGTGGCTGGCCGTCATCGTGACGATCTGCTCACGGTAGCTCGGGTCGGTGAGGATCTCCTGGTAGCCCGTCATCGACGTGTTGAAGACGATCTCGCCCACGCGGGATCCGCGTGCTCCGAAGGCCTCGCCGGTGAAGGACCGGCCGTCTTCCAACAGAAGGATGCCGCCCATGGTGGCCGTGGTTAGCACGGCGTCGAGACCCGTGGCACGCAGTCACGAAGCTGTTTCTCTCGCGCGGAGCCCCGGATGTCAGGAGATCTCTCACAGGTACGCAACATCGGCATCGCCGCACATGTCGACGCGGGCAAGACGACCCTGACCGAGCGGGTCCTCTACTACACGGGCGCCTCCCACAAGATCGGCGAGGTCCACGATGGCGAGGCCCACATGGACTACATCCCCGAGGAGCAGGAGCACGGCATCACCATCATGGCCGCCGTGACGAAGACGAACTGGAAGGACCACCTGATCCAGGTCGTGGACACACCGGGACACGTCGACTTCACGATCGAGGTCGAGCGCAGCATGCGAGTGCTCGACGGCTGCGTGATCGTGCTCGACGGAGTCCGGGGTGCCGAGCCACAGACCGAGACCGTCTGGCGCCAGCGCAACAAGTTCAACCTGCCGGCACTCTTCTTCGTGAACAAGATGGACCGGCCGGGCGCCGACTTCCGCCGCTGCCTCGCCAGCATCAGCGAGCGCCTCGCGGGGGAGCCCGTGGCGGTGACCTTCCCCCTCCCCGAGCAGAGCGCGGTGGTCCACCTCATCGACAAGACGATCATCAGCTTCTCCGGCGACAAGGGAGAGGTGGTCAGCGTGGAAGAGGCCGACGAGGACACCTGGGCCTCCACCCTCGACCTGCGGGAGACGCTCTACCTGGCCGTCGCCGAGTACGACGAGGCCATCGAGGAGGCCGCGCTCATGGAGGAGGAGCCAGAGCGCGATGCCCTGTGGGCCGCCCTTCGGCAGGCCTGCCTGACGGGGCGTATCCATCCCTGCTTCGGCGGCACGGCGCTCAAGAACCAGGGGGTGCAGCCGCTCCTCGACGGCGTCATCGCGCTGCTCCCGGCGCCCCTGGATCGTCCAGCCTCGATCGGCACGACCCTGAAGGGTGAGGAGGTCCGCGTCGAGATGGACCAGAGCCAGCCCTTGGCAGCCCTGGCCTTCAAGGTCCAGATGTGGGAGGGCAGGCGCCACGTCTTCGCGCGCATCTACCGGGGGCGCCTGAACAAGGGCCAGAAGGTCGCGGTCTCCACCCCCGACGGGATCATCGAGGAGCGCGTCGCGCGGGTCTTCGACATCGACGCCAACAAGAAGAGCCGCATGGACCGGGCCTTCGCCGGGCAGATCGTCCTGTTGGCGGGGCTGCGCAAGGTCACCACCGGCGACACCTTCTTCGACCCCGAGCACCCCCTGCTGCTGGAGAAGATCGATCTCAGGGCGCCGGTCCTGGGACTGGCGGTAGAGGCGGCCTCGACCAAGGACGAGGAGAAGCTCCTGGAGGCCCTCGACAAGATGCAGCAGGAGGACCCGACCCTGCGACTGGACGAGGACCCGGACACAGGCCAGCGCGTGCTGCGCGGCATGGGTGAGCTCCACCTCCAGATCTGCTTCGAGCGGCTGCAGCGCGAGTTCAAGCTGGACGTGCGCGCGGGCAAGCCCGACGTGGTCGTGCGCGAGACCATCGGGGGCAAGGCCACCGCGGACGCCCTCTTCAACCGCACGATCGAGCAGGAGGACAGGGTCCTGCAGATGAAGGCCTACGTGAAGGTCTCCGTCGGGGCGCTGGCCCGCGGCGAGGGCACAGAGGTCACCGGAGACCCGGTGGTGCGCCCCGCCGGCTCGGTCATCTCCGCCACCCAGCTCGAGGCGGTCATGGCCGGTGCGCGCGACGCCGCCATCACCGGTCCCAACGGCGCCGAGCTCCAGGACCTGAGCGTCGTGGTCGAGGCTGTCCAGACCTACGGCGAAGCCAGCAGCCCGCAGGCTCTACGCGTCGCCGCGGCAGAGGCCGTACGCAACGCCATCCGAGAGGCCAACCCGCTGCTCCTCCGCCCCATCATGGACACGGAGGTGGTCGTGCCAGAGGACAACTTCGGCACCGTGCTCGGAGACCTGCAGTCTCGCCAGGCGGCCATCCACAGCACGAACATCCTGGGGGACGTGGCCTCGATCCGCTGCGACGTGCCCCTGGACAAGCTGCTCGGCTACACCACGGATCTGCGCTCGATGACCCGCGGCCGAGGCCAGTTCACGATGACCTTCGACCGCTTCGACGTCGCCTAGCCCCGCGCACTCAGCGGGCGAATTCGTCGTGGTCGGCGCGCATGCCCTCCGCTGCCCAGGCGTCCACACTGGGCCAGATTCGTGCCCTTGGCCAAGGGAGCTGTTCGGGCGGAGTGCTTGTCCACGTGAGGTGGACGACCGCAACTCGCCCTGTGCCGTCCTCCAAGGCGAACAAGACATCGTCGCAATCATGCCGACGACCGATCCCGCGTACGGGAACACCGTGAAGCGGGTGACCGTCACCTGCCTCTCGTCGAAGCTCGGGCTCGAACGCCCCGATGGAATCGCCCTGCAGTGGGTGCCAGGGTTCGAGCCAGTTCACATGCTGCAAGTAACGCGAGGCCAGCGAGGGTCGATGATGGCGACGCTGTCGTGCCCGGTGGCGACGCGGTCGAGGGGACCTGCGGCTTCGAACAGGGCGAGCCCGGAACTGGGCGAGCCCGGAACTGGGCAAGCCCGGAACTGGGCAAGCCCG
>DASCPX010000010.1:0-1095 GCA_036012755.1 Myxococcota bacterium
TGGTGCTCCGTCCGGGCAGTCGCTGGACTCGGCAGGCGCTCCTCGATGGCCTGCTGCAGCGGTTTCGCTGGGACCGCACGTTGGCTCGGCTGGCGGTGGAGGGGCCCTCGGATGCGTGGCGGAGCCTGTCGAAGAAGCGGGCGCGGCTGGCACGTCGGCTGGAGAGCGGTTGCTTGAACCTGGCGGCGGTGGAGCGGGCGGTGCGTCGGGAGCTGGCGTACCCCAAGCGATCCAGCAGCGCGGTGGAGTCGCTCAACAGCCGTCTTCGTGTGGTGCAGATGGTGCACCGCAACGTCAGCGACGCGCTGCTGGAGCTGCACGCGCTGGCCTGGAACCTGACCCCGCGGCGCCTGCCGGGTCGTCGACAGGGTCGGAGCCCCTACCAGATGCTGGAGCAGGAGCTGGGCATCGAGCTGGGCCTGGATGCGCGCCCCTGGTACGACCGCCTCCTCGACGAGGAAGCCGCGCGGCGAACCCCGCCGCCAGCGGAGCGCGTGACGCTCCAGCTTCTCCCCGAAGAGGCGTCGCCCATCGCCGAGACTGTGGTGCGAAAGCCCACCCGCCTCGACAGGGCTGCCTGAGCCCTCGCCATACAACACAATCATAGAGTTTTCGGAGGGATGGAGGAGTCTGCCCTCGCTGGCTGTCCGATCAACTCCACCGCCGACTTACGCCCTGGTGGAACACCCCCGTTCGAGGAGTACGGCCGGGCACTCCTGGCCGGGGAACTGGCGCCGCTCTCATTGCTCACCTCGGACCTCGGCGCCTCCGTTGACCGTGTAGACTCTGGCTGCTCACGAGCGCTGAGTGCGGCGAAGCGAAACCCGATAAGAGCAGTTTGCGGAGGTCAACAGTCATGCGTCGATTTGAGTTTCGCGACGGCAGGTCCCGGAAATTCTGCGCGCCGCCTTTCTCTGGGTGGACGACGATGCCGCCCTCGCGAAGGCGACGACGGCCCGGCACAAGGCGCCTCGTCGCTGGCGCCAGGGCCTCGGCATCGAATCCGTGACCCTCGTCAATGCTGGAGAGGCCACCTTCGGGACCATCGACCCGATCGTATTCAGTGAACTGATGGTCGACATCGACCGGATGGTG
>DASCPX010000011.1:0-23400 GCA_036012755.1 Myxococcota bacterium
CAGCGTCACGTGGACCGAGGCGCACGCGGAAGGCGTGCTTCACCTACGCGCCCACGCGAAGTCCGGGCGCTGGTCCGAGCTGGAGAACACCGTCCTCAGCACGACGGGATGGCGCCCGACCGCCCGGCAGCCAAGGCAGGAAGAGACACCGCTGTCCCAGCCAATGATGCTCAGTCCATCAGCAAACCAGAAGTACGAGGCGACGTTCTTCGGTCGCCGCATCATCAAATGACCCACGAGCGCTGCCTGCTCTCGACAGGTGAGCATCGAGAAGGCCGGAAGTACGCCAGTGGGCGAGCCTCACTTGCGGAGTGACCTCGCCCACTCCTCGAAGTCGAGCTCCTTGCCCACCTCTTCGGCGTTGTCGTCCCAGGCCGTGTAGACGTAGACCTTGCCGTCCCGGTAGACCTCGCTGTGGTTCGTGCCCTGGTAGTGGCCAGAGCGCCCACTGCGATCGATCGTGAGCTTGCCGGAACGCCCGGCTGCGGCCTTCTTCTTCCGTCTCTCGTTCTTCTTTCGGCGGGCCGCGGGTTCACTCTACTGTGCGCCGCCCGGGACCCGGGGCGTCAACGCGGAGCGAGGGCGTAGAGATCATCCAGCGCCGTGGAGCGGCCCAGCCACTGGTCGTGCGCAGCTTGCCACTGAAGGTCCCAGACGACCTCGCCATCAGGGGTGACCTCGCGCATGCGAGAGGCGCTGCCGTAGTTGTGCAGCACGTTGCCGCCCGAAAGCCGCCACGCCTCGCCCATCTCCTCGCCGAGGATGCCCTCTCCTTCGCCGTAGCTCCAGACCTCGGTGAGCGTCTCCGTCTCGGCATCCATCTCGTACTCGCGCACGACCAGCTCCACGCCGTCCTCGC
The DNA here is from genome assembly GCA_036012755.1 of Myxococcota bacterium. Classification (GTDB taxonomy): domain Bacteria; phylum Myxococcota_A; class UBA796; order UBA796; family CAJQPC01; genus JAAESX01. The sequence goes on from DASCPX010000011.1 coordinate 860, forward strand.
TGAGCATGGACGAGAGCATGAGGGTGCCGGACTCGGTGATGTGGGGGCCGTGCTGCCACCAGAAGGCCGAGTCCTCCGGGTCGAAGGCCCAGGAGCCATCGAGGTGGCCGAACCAGTGAGAGGCCTCGCCCGCGGCCCGGTCGATGACGACGACGGAGTCCGTGGAGTAGGACGAGTACAGGTAGGTGTCGCTGTCCTCCAGGAACGTCAGGGTGTTCGAGCCGCAGTACCTGTTGATGCCGAGCGCCTCGTGGAACCCCCTGCAGCCCCAGATCTCGACCTCGTCCCCGTCGGGACCCTGCTCCACGATGGACTCGTCACGTCCGTCCGCGGCTACCCAGGCCAGGGTGCCGTCGGGGTGCTGGGTGAAGGGGTGATGCAGACCGGCGGTCTCCCAGATCCTCTCGACGCTCCCGTCGATGCGCACCTGGTGCACCTGGGAGGCGGCGCCTCCGTCGAAGGCACCCCAGAAGGAGTTGTGATCGATCAGCAGGGCTGTTCCATCGCTGGAAACCTGTGGCTGCAGCGTGACCCTGTCGGATGGCGAGATGACCGCCCAGACCACCCGCCCCTGCCGGTCGACGATCAGGCTCCAGTAGGGCTCGCCCTGGTCGTTCTGGCCATCGTTGATCGAGGTGAAGACCCAGACGAGCTCCGGGTCCCAGCCGGCTTCGTCGGACTCCAGCACCTCTGGTGTCGGGCACCCGTCGGGGAGCGGGCCTGTGGTGATCGAGATCTCGTCGCCCTGGATCTCGCCGTCGAGGACCGCGCGCAGGACGACCTCTGTGTCGTAGGGGATGCCCAATAGCAGCTCGGAGTGCGCTCCGGCGCCCAGGCCCCGGGCTGGCGAGCCCTGCCACAGTCCCTCGTCGAAGGAGTACTGCACGAGGACCTCTGCCTGGCCGTCCTGTTCCCACTCGAGCACGACGATCGAACCGATGGTGTCGTGCACGTCGGCCTCGAGATCGGTGAGGACGACAGCGGTGGGCGGGGGCTCGCCCTCGCACGCGACCAGCAGAGCCCAGGACTGCAGCGCTCTCATTGACTCTCCGGCGAGAACGACACGGTAGCCGCGACGGACCGGGGTTACGCAAGAGCCGGGAGGCTCCATGAACATCTCCTCCACCCTCGAGAGCGTGCAGGTGTACCGGCAGGGAGCGCTGATCACCCGGCGCGCCGAGCTCGCCGAGCCCACCGAACAAGTGGTGCTGGAGGGCCTGCCCCTGTCGCTGCTGGACTCCACGCTGCGGGTGGAGCTCACGGGAGAGAGCCCCCCACAAGCCGTCGACCTGCAGCTCACCCTGCAGGTGCCTGCCGAGCAGGACCCCGACCGGCCCCCGGCCCACGACCAGGCGCTGCAGGCGGCCCGGCTCGACGTGCACCTCGCCGAGGCGACCCTCGAGCGCCTTCACTCCCAGCAGGCGCGGGTCTCCGCCATCGAGCTCACCGAGCGGCCCGAGCCGGAGGACGCGCCTGTTCCACCCCCGCCCGTCGAGGCCAGGGTCGCGCTCCTGCACTTCCGGTCCGAGCAGCTCCGCGCCCTGGAGCCCCAGCTGGCCCAGGCTCGCGACGCCCTGCGCCACGCCCGGGAGCACCAGGAGGAGCTCGAGGAGGCCAGGAGGCAGCGGACAGAGGCCAGGAAGGCGAGACAGGACGAGCTGCGCAAGGCAGCCGTGGTCCAGCTACGAGGCGGCGAGGGGGCCTGCACCCTCCGGCTCAGCTACCGCGTGCCCGGCGCTCGCTGGGCTCCGGCCTACAGCCTGCGCTTGAACGCCGAGATGAGCTCTGCTGAGCTCGAGGTCAGGGCCCTGATCGCCCAGAGGACCGGAGAAGACTGGGACCAGGCCCGCGTCACCCTGTCCACAGCCCTGGCTCAGTCCTGGGCCGAGCTCCCCGAGCTCCCCTCGCTGCGCATCGGACGAGCCCAGGCCCCTCCCTCCCGCTCGGGATGGCGAGAAGCGCCCGAGGGAGCACAGACCCTGCTGGCGGACTACCGCCGCGCCTACCCGGTCCCGGCGGCGGAGCCCGAAGCCGAGGCCGCAGACAGCCCGGCTCCGCTGGACGATGCCTTCTTCGGCATGGAACAAGCCGCCGAAGAGGTCAGCTCGCCCTCGGAGCCGCCTCCAGCTCCCTCCCCGGCTCCCGTGCAGCGCTCCCGCTCCAGCCGCAGGCCCCACAAGGCCAAGAAGAAGAGCATGCCAGCCTTCAGTCGCGGGGGGCCCTCCGGTGGTGCACCGGCGCCGCAAGCCGCAGCGGCGATGCCCGGACGTGCCGAGGCGCCGCCCCCTCCACGACCCCTGATGGCCGACGCCGATCAGCTCGACTACGCCCGCCTGCGCCTGAGCCAGGGCTCCGTCCGCCTCGTCCAGAAGACCCGCGTCGAGATCATGGTGGAGCTCAGCGCGGTCACCGCCGTGAACCTCGCACCCCTCACCCGAGCAAGTTCACTGGCACGCTCGGCCGGGGACCAGCTGCCCGCAGGCCACACCCTCGCGCGCTCCGACGACGGCTTCGACCACGCCTGGGTCGCCAGCCACCCGCTGAGCGTGCCCTCGGACGGCGCCTGGCACAGCCTCCCCTTGAGGACCGAGAGCGCCCGCGTCTCGCCCCGGTTCGTCTGTGTTCCGCGGATCTCGGAGCAGGTCTTCCGCACCGTCGAGTGGATCAACCCCCTGAAGGCCCCCCTGCTGCGTGGCCCCTGCGATGTGCTCGTCGACGGGGGCTGGCTGCTCACCACAGAGCTGGCCTCCACCCCGCCCGAGGGCATGGTGGAGCTGGGACTGGGTGTGGAGCAGTCCATCAAGGTGTCCCGAAACGCCCGCTACCGAGAGGAGTCCAGCGGGCTCCTCAACCGCACGCAGGATCTGCATCACGAGGTCGACATCGAGCTCCGCAACCTGCGCGGGACCCCGGCCTCAATCGAGATCCGGGAGCGCCTGCCGGCGGCTGGGGAAAACGACGACGACGTCTCCGTGGACCTCCTCCACGTCGAGCCCCAGTGGGAGAGCTGGGAACAGGACCCGCCGATCGAGGGCAGCCATCGCTGGCGCGTCGAGCTCGCCAGCGGCCAGGCCCGAACCCTCGCCCTTCACTACGTGGTGCACCTGCCCTCCGAGCACGAGCTCAGCGGCGGCAACCGGAGGGAGCCATGAGCGTCCCCATCATCGAGGTCACCGTGCTCGAGGACCGAGCCCAGGTCCTGCGACGCGGCACCGTGGAGTTGCCAGCTGGGAGCAGCGTGATCGAGGTCGAGCTGGCGCCCGTCTTCGCGAACAAGAGCCTGAGCGTGCGGGTCGACGGAGCCGCCCTGGCGGGCACGCGCATCCATCGAGAGATCCTGACCCGAGCGGGGGACCAGGACACGGCCGTGCTCGAGGAGAGGGTGGCGCTGTCCGCCGCCGAGCTCGACGCCGATCGACGGCGGATCGGGGAGCTCCAAGCCGAATCCGAGCTGTGGGGCCGGGCCGCGGATCTCCACGCAGAGGAGCTCAGCGAGGACACGGCCCGTGGCCTGAGCGCAGGGCAGTCCTGGTCCGAGGGCTTCGCCCGCCTCGACGAAGAGGAGGCCCGCGTCGTCGAGGCCCGCCTCCGGCTGCAGCAGGAGCTCACGCTCCGACGACGAGCTCATGGTGATCTCCAGCGGGCGCTCCAGGTCGCCATGAGTCCCGGCAGCCGCAACCGCGCGGTCTTGCAGATCGAGCTCCACTCGGAGGGAGGGCCGGCGGTCCTCGAGATCGAGTACCTCGTGCCCTGCGCCTGCTGGCGTCCCTGGCACCAGGCGACCCTGCAGGGTGGACAGCTGCGCTGGCAGAGCGACGCCTGCATCTGGCAGAACACCGGCGAAGACTGGGACGACGCCAGGATCCACGTGTCCACCGAGCGTCCCTCGCTGGGGGTGGAGCCTCCGAAGCTCGGCACCGACCGCGTCGTCGCCGTCAAGGTGGGCTCCAGGGTCGACGTAGAGACCCGCGAGCAGCAGATCCAGACCACCGGCCTGGGCGGCGGCAGGACCGCGAGCCAGCTGCCCGGGGTGGACGACGGCGGAGAGACCCTGCGACTCGGTGGCGAGCGCGCGTCGATCCCATCGGACGGAAGGCCACACCGCGTCCCGCTCTTCGACTTCGAGAGCGCCGCCACGCTCCAGCTGTTGCTGAAGGCCGAGCGCAGCCCCGCGGTCATCCTGCGCAGCCAGGCCAGGCACTCGGGAGTCCACCCCATCCTGGCCGGCCCTGTCGACCTGCTTCGAGACAGCGGCTTCGTGGGCCGCAGCAACACGCTGTTTGTCGCTCCGGGCGAGGACTACGAGCTGGGCTGGGGTCCCGAGCCCTCCTTGCGCGTCCATCGCAAGGAGGAGACCGAGGAGATCGAGGCCAGGATGCTGTCGAGCTGGTCCACCACCGAGCACCGCCTGGAGCTCAAGCTCAGCAACATCGGCGCCCGGAAGCAGGACGTCCACGTGGTGGAGCGGATCCCGGTGAGCGAGGTGGAGAAGGTGAAGATCGAGCTCCAGGGCGACACGGCGGACAAGGACGGCTTCGTCAGCTGGGACCTGGAGCTCCCTGCCTACAGCACCGCAGCCGTGGATCTCTGCTGGCGCCTTCAGAAGCACCGGGACGTCGAGGGGATCTGACCTTCAGAGCTCCAGGGGGGAGTCCCCCGCTCCGATGACGACGAGGTTCGGCAGCCCCTCGCGCTCGAGCTCTGCGAGGTCCCCGTCGACGTGCTCGGCGAAGGCGACGATCAGCGCCGTGGGGTTGCTCTCCGCCACAGAGAGCAGCGAGTCGATGTCTGTCTTTTCACGAAGGAGCAGCGTCCGTCCCTCCGCCGTGAGGGCCTCCAGATCCGCCGAGGTGTAGAGGCCGCCGACGACCGGCTTGCCGCGCCGCGTCGCCTGGACCGGAGCCCCCCTGCGAGCGCCGAGGAAGGTGCGCCCGAGCCACACGCCGACCGCCAGGCCCAGGATCATCGCGACGGCGACCACCAGGAGCACCAGCTCGGGGGGCTGCGGCGGGCCGGGGTAATCGGGCGGTTGCACCGTCTCCGAGGGTGCCTCCGGGGGCTCGTGCTCCTCGAAGTCGGCGGGCTCGAAGGTGAGGTTCGGGCCGCGCTCCGTCATCAGGATGCGGACCCGCTCCCCCGCGTTGAGCGGCACCTCGTCGCGGAAGCCCTCCTCTTCGCCGACCAGCACAAGGACCTCTCCAGCACCCGGAGCAGGGACCTCGCCGGACCACACGCCGTCGCCTGCGACGAGGTCAGCGCCGGCGCCGTCGTCCGACAGGGGGACCTCCGTGCCAGCGATCAGGACCTGGGGGACGACGTCCACGACCTTGACCAGGACGCCGAACATCCCGTCGCCGACCGGCTTGCCGGGGAGCTCGGAGAGAGGCTCCCCTGCGAGGGAGAGAGAAAGAGCCAAAAGCATGGGCCCCTATAATCCGGCCGTGCTCGCGCTCTTGTCGCTGACCACTTCCGCCAGTGCAGAGCGGCCCGTCTACGTCCACGTCGAGGTCGTCGGAGCAGAGGTCGACGAGGTCGTCGTGGAGATCTCCGCCCAGGAGGAGACGCGGACCCTGACGCTGGAGGACTCTGGCCGCCTGCCGCACGACGTGAAGGGGGACGGCACCTGGGCCGGCTACGCCGAGCTGCCCTACGCGCGCTGGACCCGGGTGAGCCTCGACGTGGACGGTGAGCGTCTCTGGTCGGACTTCGCGCGGAGCGACCAGGCCGGGGAGCTGCGCTACGGCTGGTCGGTGGAACAGCTCGGAGGCGGCGAGCTGAGGGCGACCCGATCGGTCGGGACCTGGCCCGGCGCAGGCGACCAGGCGAGCCTGAGCCGCGCGCTGGCCGTGTCCTTCGGCTGGGGGCTCTTCGCCCTGGGCTACGTGGGCCTGCTCGTGTTCCTCCAGCGGCGCTCGTGAAGCAGCACGCCCTCACCCTCGGGGCCTTCCTCCTCTTGTCCATCGCGTGGACGTGGCCGCTGGCGCTCGAGCCCACGACGACCGCGGTCAGCGGCTTCGACACCTGGGGGGTGGTGTGGACGGTCCACGCAGCCCAGAACCTCGACGCGACGCTGGTGACCGATGTCTCGGGCTGGCCGGTGGGGCAGGACCTGCGCCGCAGCGACAGCATGCTGCTGTTGTTGGCGGCCCGAGCGCTGCCCTTCCGCGTCGACCCCCTGCTCGTGGTCTCGCTGATCTGCGTGCTCGGGCCCGTCGTGAGCGCCTTCGCCGCAGAGCGTTGCGCCGCCGCCCTCGGCGCGAAGTGGCCCTGGTCGCTCATCGCCGGGGTCTCCTTCGGATTCCTGGGGATCTCCTCCGCGACCATCGCCGGCGGGCAGGTCTATGCGCTCTTCAACCCCTGGCTCCCCCTGTTGGGCTGGGCCTGGGTCACCTCGACCTCTGCCAGCGGCACCTGGAGACACGGCGTCTGGGCAGGTCTCGCCTGGTTCCTCTGCCTGCTGACCACCGTCTACGTGGGCATCGCCGCCACCTTGCTCGTGCTGGCCGGACTGCCGCGCCTGTGGCGCTCTCGAGACCTCAAACCGGCCCTGGCCGCCGCGGCCGTCGCGCTGCCGATGGGGCTGGCCTATGTGGCCCTGTTCGCTTCGAGCTCGATGCGCGCGGACCCGCCGATGATCGCGGACCCGGTGCTGGTGCTCGAGATGGGCAGCACCACCCTCGCCGGCCTGGCGGGCGGATCCCGGAGCGCCGCGGCGCTCTTCCACGACGTCGTGCCGCTGGGCTGGACGGTGGTGGCGCTGGTGGCGCTGGCCCCGTGGGTCCTGAGGGGCCGGGAGACCCGCTGGTGGCTCGTGCTCGGGGTGCTCGCGCTGCTGTTGTCCATCGGCCCGAGCCTGAGGCCGGAGAGCACGATGCGCGGCCTCTTCCCCTGGGTCCTGCGACCCTTCGCGACCGAGACCGTCGCCGCTTGGTTCCGCTTCCCGGTGCGGCTCTTGTGGGTGACCGGCCTGGCCTTCGGCGTCGTCGCCGCGCGCATGCTCACCCGGCTCGGCGAGCGCCCTCGGCTGGCAGCCCCGATCCTCCTGTTGGCCTTCGTCGAGGCGGTGCTCCTCTCAGGTCGACCCTGGAGCCCAGAGGTCCCGACGGTCCTGCCGAGCGCCTACGCCGCCACCCCAGAGGACCGCGCCGTCCTCGACCTCTTCCCCCCCTCCGCCGGCCGCCCCCTCGACTACGAGCTGTACCACGTCGGTCAGACCTGCGCGTGGGCGGCGCTGCACGGTCGCCCGGTCTCCCAGTTCTGCCTCGAGACCAACATCGGGCAAGACCCGCGGGGGGAGCTCAGCGACTGGCTGCACGAACGGCTCCTGGCTGGGGGCGAGCTCGGCGACAGGCTCTCTGAGCTCGGCTTCGGGGCCATCGTCTTGAGACCGGACCACTACCTCCCGAACGACCGCGCGCTGCTCCTCGAGGGGCTGGAGAAGACCTTCGGCGAGCCGGTCGCCGAGTCCTTCGACGGCGGAGAGCACCTCCTCGTCTTCGAGGTGCCGCCGAGTGATGCGGATCCGGTCTCGACCTGGAGGGCCCTTCACTCCTCCGGCTGAGTGACCGCGCCCTCGCCGGTGCCGCGCACGTACACGACGTCTCGGCTGCGGAGCCCGATGTCGTCGATGGCTTCGACGACGTAGCGGTTGCGGCCCGGCTGCACCTCCAGCGGCACGGACAGATCGACCCGTCTCCCCTCGCCGGAGTGGTAGGCGATCTTGTCACCCTCCGCCCAGACGATGACGTGGTCGATCGCCGCGTCGTCGATGACGTTCACGTCAAGGGTGAACTCGCCGGCGGGCATGCTCAACGGGGACGCCACGTCCAGCGCTGGGGCCTGCAGGTGTGTCGAGCGCCCGTCGCGCGGTAGCTGGAAGGCGTAGTCCGCGACCTCGCCGAAGCGCGGTGTCTCGACGATGACGTGCAGGGGGAGCTCTTCGAGAGGGGTCTCGGACAGATCGAGCCCGAGGTGTACGACCCGCGTCTCCGAGTCGTCGAGCGCTGGGATGATGGCGTCGTACTCGGCCAGCTCGATGCCGGTGCTCTCCGGGTACTCGAAGCGCACGTGGAGCTGCATCAGCGGCTGTCTCGAGGTGTTCTCCACCTCGACGCGGACGTACTCGCCGTCCTCGCCCTTGACCAGGGCGAGATCGAGGGCCAGCCGGGGACGCTCGACGCCGTCGTAGCCAAGGATGAACGCGCCTATTTCGGCGTCGGGGTGGCGGTCGGACTCGACGGTGGCGCTGACGCTGCTCTCCCGAGCCGGGGCCGAGGCGCGCACCTGGACGGTCGCCTCTCCGGTCTTCGTCTGGCCAGGCAACAGCACGCCGATCGGCAGGACCCGCCGGTCCCAGACGGAGTCCGCGGCGTCCAGCCGTACCAGCACGCGGTGCAGGGGCTCGTCCCCGAGGTTCGTGACCTCGGCGATGAGCTGCGTGGAGCTGCCAGCGACGAGGGCCTCTTCCGTGTGCACATCGAGACGGACCCGAGGCTCCGGACCCGTGGTCTCGGCGGGCGCCCAGTCGATGCCCCGCGCGGCGAAGGTAGAGATCAGGCGCTGCTCCTCCTCCGCTCGGACGAGCTCGCGGATCTCGCCGGCTGCCTCGAGCACGTCTCCACGCTCCGAACCGCGCGAGGTGGCGAGCACCCTCACAGCCAGATCGACCCACAGGTCCTCTCGCTCCGGGGGTGGCTCCGCGTCCCGCCAGCCGGCGCTCTCGTCGACGAACAAGAGCGGCTCCGGACCCCCATCCTCGGCGCGGTCGTCCCGAACCTCGACCCCATCCTCGGAGAACAGGACACCGCCGACCGGAAGGTCCGCGGCGACCCCGTCTTCGTCGTGGATAGAGAGCCCGCCAGCGAGGAGGTACTCGGCGACGGTCAGCTTCAGGCGCGTGCCAGGCTCCATCGTGTAGAGCTTCTGGACCGTGCCCTTGCCGTAGGTCCGGGTCCCGATCAGGGCGGCGCGATCGAGCTCGCGCAGGGCACCGGCGAGGATCTCGGAGCCGCTCGCGGTCCGGTGGTTCTGCAGCACCACGATGGGCACCGTGGGCTCGATGCCTGCGTCCTCCGCCCAGATGTGGGGCACCAGCCCGCGCACCTTGCCCCCGTCACGGCCCACGGTCCGGACGAGGTCGCCGCTGGTGAGGAAGGCATCCGCCGCGCGAGCCGACTGCAGCATCGAGCCGCCGGTGTTGTCGCGAAGGTCGATCACGAGGCCCCGCTCCAGCGCGCCGCGGGAGTCGAGATCGATGAGCGCGCGGCTCAGGTTGGCCTCGGTCAGCTCGCTGAAGTGGTCGATCCGGAGGTAGCCGAAGCCATCGCCAAGGTCCTTCCACTCCACGTTGGGGTCCTTGATCTCGTCGCGGGTGACGACGAAGGTGAGCTCCACCGGGTTGCCTTCGACGGTTCGACGGACGACGAGCTCGACGTCGGTGCCCTTGCGACCCGTGATGTGGTCGACCGCGTCCGTCACGGTCATGCCGACGGTCGAGGACCCGTCGATGCGCAGGAGCACGTCGCCGTCCTGGAGGCCGGCCCGAGACGCCGGGTTGTTCTCGAAGACCTCTTGCAGGTAGATCTCGTTGTCGGTGTCGTGGCGCGCGATGCGGGCGCCGATACCGAAGAAGGTGCCCTTGAGCCGCTTGTCGAAGGCCTTCACCTGCTCCCCGTAGAGCAGGCGGCTGTGCCGATCGAGGGCGTTGGTCGCGCCCTTGAGCAGCACGACGCGCAGATCCAGGTCCTCGTCGATCGGGCGAGCCGCGGACTGGGTCAGGTCCTCGAGCTCGCGCAGGCTGCGCTCCAGCGAGTTCCAACCACCGACCGTTACCGTTCCGAGCACCTCGCCGTCGCCGACGCGCAGGGTCACGCTGGTGCCCTCCCGGTCGGCCATGAGCCACTCGACGTCGTCCTCCAGCTGCTGGGCGGCCTCGGCGAAGAGATCCTCTGCGACCAGGTCAGCGCGCCTCAGGTAGAGCGAGTCGATGCGGGAGAGCGTGTCGCTGTAGAGGTCGGGGGCGTCAGCCTCTGCTGGGAGGCTCGCCACCAGGCCCAAGAGCGCGACTAGGGAGAACTGGCGGAAGCGCGACCTCACGACTACGAGAGTAGCCCTCTACACCGCACGCCGCAGGGATCCATGGACGCCGACAAGGTCCGAGCGCTGTTGCTCTCGCTCGATGCCGGCGCGATCGGCCTGGACGAGGCGGTGCATGCGCTCTCGGCGAGCCCGCTGGGGGACTTCGCCACCGTCGACACCCAGCGCGCCCTGCGCACCGGCATTCCAGAGGTCGTCTACGGCGAGGGAAAGACCGTCGAGCAGATCGCGGCCATCCTGGATCGACTCGCCGAGGCCGGCCAGGACGCGCTGGTGACGCGGCTCTGCGCGTCGAAGGCGGTGGAGCTCCCTGGCGACTACCACGACGTGGCCCGAGTGCTTGTGCGCCGCATGAAGCCATGGAAGGACCTCGGCGCGGGCGAGATCGGGGTCCTCTGCGCGGGCACATCCGACATCCCCGTCGCCGAGGAGGCCGCGGTCGTCGCAGAGGCCCTCGGAAACCGGGTGCGCCGGATCACGGACGTCGGCGTGGCGGGCCTGCACCGCCTGCTCCGGCACGAGGCCGCCCTGCGCGAGTGCCGGGTCCTGGTCGTGGTCGCCGGCATGGAGGGGGCGCTCCCGAGCGTGGTCGCCGGACTCACCGACAAGCCGGTCCTCGCCGTGCCGACGAGCGTGGGCTACGGCGCGAGCTTCGGCGGCGTCTCGGCCCTGCTCGCGATGCTGAACTCGTGCGCGGCGGGTGTCAGCGTGGTCAACATCGACAACGGCTTCGGTGCCGCCTACCAGGCGACACAGATCAACCGCCTCGGCCTGCCCTCGTGAGCGTCCTCTGGATCGACGCCTCGGCGGGGCTGGCTGGAGACATGCTGGTAGGGGCGCTCCTCGACGCCGGAGGCCGGATCGAGCGTATTGCATCAGCGGCGGCCGCCCTGGGCCTCGAGGTCGAGCTCAGCACGGAGCAGGTGCGGCGAGGGGGCTTCGGCGCGACGAAGTTCCACGTCGGGTTCGAAGCTGAAAGGCACCAGCACACCCACTGGTCGGAGCTCCGCGGCCGCATCGAAGCCGCGGGCCTGTCGGAGCGGACGAGGGCTCGATCCCTCGCTGTCTTCGGGCTGCTGGCAAAGGCCGAGGCGCGCGTCCACGGTGTCGCGGTCGAGGACGTCTCCTTTCACGAGGTCGGGGCCGTCGACTCCCTCGTGGACATCGTGGGTGCCTGCGTGCTGCTGGAGACGGTCGAGATGATCGTGTGCTCGCCGCTGCCGGCTGGAGGTGGCTTCGTCCAGACGGAGCACGGCCGCCTGGCGGTGCCCGCGCCCGCCACGGTCGGCGTGCTCGCGGGCTGGCCGATGGTGCAGGACGGCCGGGACGGCGAGCTGGTCACCCCGACCGGGGCGGCCCTGGTCTCGGCGCTCGCCACCTGTGGATCGATGCCCTCGATGACCCTCCGCGCGCAGGGATACGGTGCAGGAACGCGGGACCCGGAGGGGTGGTCGAACACGGTGCGCGTGGTGCTCGGCGACCACCGCCCGGCAGCGACCCCCACGACCGTCGAGGTGCTGGAAGCCCAGGTCGACGATCTCCCGGGCGAGCAGGTGCCGCCGCTCATCGGTGCCCTGCTGGAGGCAGGTGCCCTCGACGCGTGGGCGACGCCGATCCTGATGAAGAAGGGCAGGCCGGGCCTGCTGATCTCGGCCCTGTCGCGCCCCGCGGATTGCGAGACGATCGGCGAGGTGCTCCTGCGCCACAGCTCGACCTTCGGGTTCCGTCGCCTCGTGGCCCAGCGGCGGGTGCTGGACCGCCGCCACGTCGAAGTCGTGACCGAGTTCGGTCCAGTTCGGGTGAAGCTAGGTGCGATGGGCGACGAGATCCTGCACGCGGCTCCCGAGTTCGAGGACTGCCACCAGCGCGCCCGAGAGGCCGGAGTGCCGATCGCCCGGGTCCACGCCGCCGCGCTCGGAGCCCTGTCATGGCCCTGATCGCCTGCGCTGTCCCGGAACTCGTCAGCGTCTTGCGGACGGCCGGACACGACGTACTCGTCGGCTCCGATCCGCTGATCTACCTCGACCAGGCGGACCTGGTGGTGGTCGACTTCCGCGACGGACCGGTCAACGGGCGCGACTGGGTCCGCCACCTCGTCAAGCAGCTCGACCGCATCCCGCTGTTGGTGATCTGCGCCACCCTCGAGGAGATGGACGAGGCCCTCGCGGGGGGCGGAGCCGACGTCCTGCGCCGCCCCTTGTCGGCGGTCGTGCTCGAGAACCGCGCCAGCGCCTGCCTGGCGCGCACCCTGGAGCACAGCCCCAGCTCCACACCCGGGGGGGCACAGGATCTCCTCGAGCGCCTCGTCACCGCCTGCCCGGACCCGGTCATCGCGGCGGATCTGCGCGGCAACCTCCTGGTCTTCTCCCGCGCAGCAGAGGCCATCCTCGGCTACGAAGCGCGCGAGGTCCTCGACGGGCGCCTGCACGTCTCCGAGCTCTACGCAGAGCCGGACGACGCCGCTCGCATCATGAAGGCGATGAAGGCCTCTGAAGATCGTGCCGCCATCGGCGTGCAGGTGCGCCTGCGCACTCGCCGGGGCGAGGCCGTGCCCGTGCACCTCTCGTCCAGCCTGGTGCACGACTTCGCCGGCCGGATCGTGGCCAGCGTCGGCATCTTCAGGGACGAGCGCCACTCCCACGAGCTGGCCATGCGGCTGGCGAGCGCCACCGATCAGCTGGTCGCCAGCGAGAAGCGGGCGGCGACGGTCGCCGTGGCTGGGGCGACTGCACACGAACTCAACCAGCCGCTGACCTCTGTGATGGGCATCGTCGAGTTGTTGCGCCTCGACAAGGAACTGCCCGAGAAGGTGCAGGACCGCATGGAACGAGCCTATGTCCAGCTCGACCGCATGGCAGAGATCGTGCGGAATCTATCGCAGGTCACCGGCTACGGGACGAAGCCCTACACAGACGGTCAGGAGATCCTGGACCTCGACAAGCAGTGATCGGCGTCCTCACCAGCGGGGGCGACGCCCCGGGCATGAACGCGGCGATCCACGCCGTCGTGAAGCTGGCCAGGCGAAAGGGCCTCGACGCCCTGGGGATCGAAGCTGGCTACGAGGGGCTCATGGACGGTCGGGGTCGAGTGCTCCGACTCGACGAGGTCGATCCCATCGCCGGCTGGGGGGGCACCGTCCTCGGCTCGGCCCGCTCGGCGGAGTTCCGGACCGCGGAGGGTCGGGCGAAAGCGGCCAGGGCGCTGGATACGCGGGGTCTCATCGTCATCGGGGGCAACGGCTCGCTCACCGGCGCTCACCTGCTGCACGCGGAGCAGGGCGTGCCCGTCGTCGGCATCCCGGCGAGCATCGACAACGACATCGCCTGCTCTTCCACGGCCATCGGGGTCGACACGGCACTCAACACGATCGTGTCTGCATGCGACCGCATCTCGGACACGGCCCGAGCCCACAGGCGGGTCTTCGTCGTCGAGGTCATGGGCCGCGACTGCGGCTACCTGGCGATGGCCAGCAGCGTCGCCGCAGGAGCGGATGCCTGTCTCTTCCGCGAGTCGGGCAAGGACGAAGAACAGATCCTGGCCGAACTGAGCGAGGTCGTGCTGGCAGGCTTCTCGCCACAGCGGAACAAGAAGCGCATCCTGGTCATCAAGGCCGAGGGTGTCCAGGTGCCGACACAGCGCATCGTGCAGCGCCTCCAGACTGTAGTCGATGGGGCTCTGAAGGGGGTGACCGTGCGAGCCACCGTGCTCGGCCACCTCGTTCGGGGTGGAGCCCCCTCCTACGCGGACCGCGCTGTCGCTGGCAGGCTCGCGGTGGCCGCGGTGAGCGCCCTGCTCTCCGGACAGAGCGACGTGATGGTCGGCTGGCAGCCCTGGGACGACGACGGCGAGCCCACCAGGGACCCGTCGGTCCGGCTCTTCCCCCTGGCCACCGTGCTGTCCCGGACAGAGGCCCTGCTCGACGGCACGAGCGAGATCACCAGGCGTCGCGTCGCGATGATGGAAGCCCACGCCGGGGTCCTGGCGATCTGATTAGGATCGGTCGATGAACCGACTCCCGCCCGCCTTCGACGAGGTCGTCCTCATCTGCAACAACACCCGTCCGCCCGGCGCGCCGAAGCACAGCTGCGGGGACCACGGCGCCTGGGAGCTGCGCAAGTGGCTCAAGCGCGAGCTGAAGAAGGAGGGGCTGTGGGGAGAGAAGGTCCGCGTAGTGCTCACGAGCTGCCTGGACTTCTGCCCCAGCGAAGGGGTCGTCTGCAGCTTCGACCGCGGCCGGAGCCTGGTGAAGATCGACGCACAGACAGACCGGGAGATCGTGCTCGAACGCATCCGCGAACTCTGCGGCTGAGGGCGCCCTGGTCTTCCAGCTCTGGGAACTGGAGCTCGCCGGAGAAGCTCACGTCACCGAGGAAGCGGTACTCGCCGGAGAAGGTGACGATCCAGGTCTCGGAGTCCCATGTGCCGTTGGCGTCGAGGAGGTCCTCTGAAAACGAGCCATCGGACTCGTCGAAGCGGTAGACCTGCGCGACGCCCTTGTCGTCGTCGAGCACCAGGCCGCGGTAATCGGGACTGGGGACCGGGTGGGTCTGGTAGTCGCAGATGTTCTCGCCATCGAGCTCGGCGACGTAGAAGTGGTCGCAGAGAGCGCAGGCGTCCTGGAGTGCGGCGAGGTCGTCCTCGTCGTCGACCGTGGTGCCGGTCTCGACCATGTCGTCCTCGCAGTCGTAGTCGTCCGGCCAGGTGTCGAGCTCGAAGTGGACCTGCGAGGTGTACCGGCCGAAGTCGGGCTCGGGCGCGGAGGCCCCGCTGTCCGGAATCACCGGGATCTTGGGCTGGCACGCGAGGCTGAGAGCAGGAGGGTCATGGTTCAGTCCAGCGACTTGTAGTGAAGGGGCTCGTGGACGCCCTCCGAGACGACCCAGTAGCCCGTGCCGTCGACGGAGAAGGCCATGGCCTCGGCCTGGCGTTCGCTGGGCGCCTCTCCGTCACAGGGTTCGCTCGAAAAAGCGGTGGCGAGGTCGTAGGCCTGGTCCCGCCGCATGATCCAGAGGTCCGAGTAGGTCCGGACACCGATGAGGTCTCCCAGGGGAGAGAAGTCCATCGCGGTCGTCGCGCCGCTCCCGGAGTAGGGAGCCTCCTTGTACTCGATGTCCGCTATCCAGACGAGCTCGGCGACATCCCCGTCGGCGTGGGGGGCGGCCTTGACGAAGACCCTGCTGTGGCCGTCGTAGTCCTTTGTCAGCACGACGAGGTCGCCGCTGACGGGGTCGATCGCGATGGCCTCGCTGTTGTAAGAGCCATCGGGGTAGGTCAGCGTCATGATGCCGAAGTCCTCGACGAGGATCTCGGCGGGGGCCTCCGCGTCGGTGTAGACCTCTGGCTCGGGCACGAGCAGGATCGTGTAGGTCTCGCGCATCATGCCGTTGTCGCCGACGTCGCCGACGAAGAGCACGCTGTCTCCGTCGATCTCTCCGAGCGCGATGTCCTCCCAGTCCCTCGCGGGGCCATCGATCTCGAAGTGGCCGAGGTCGGCGCCGTCTTGGCCGAAGGCAAAGAGCACGGGGGGGTTGCCGGCGTCGTTGTGGGTCCAGAACACCCCTGGATTGTCCTTGCTCTCAGCCAGCCCGGAGGCCTCGATGAGCTCGTCGCTGGCAAGCTCTCCGTGGGTCTGGTTCGGGCCGACGACCGGGCAGTCCGCCGGCTCGACGACGACATCGATCGAGACCTCGCTCCGGGTGCCGTCCTCCTCTTCGACCACCGCGGACACCGGGAAGGTGCCAGAGGCCAGGTACAGCGCGTCGGCCGTGAGGCTCTCGACCGTGACGTCCTCGAGCGTCCAGGTGACACCCGCGACCTCGACGCAGTCGATGGAGAACTCGACGTCCAGAGGCACCTCGCCGGCGGCGGGCAGCGCCCAGATCTCGGGGCCATCGCCCTCGCAAGGCTGCTCCTGAGGCAGGAGCTCGACGAACCAGATCGGCTGCTCGGTCCCCTCGCTCAGGGTGTAGATGCCCGAGGAGTCCTCTGAGAAGACCAGGGCCTCGCCGGCAGGTTCGTCCGCGAAGGTGAGCGGACAGGGCTCCGCTGCGACGGCGGCAGCCAGGCTCTGGGAGCCATCGCGCAGCCAGAGCGCGGCGCCCTCGGTCGTGCGCAGGACGAGGTAGGCGCCGTGAGGGCTGAGCTCACCACCGGTGGGACTGCCTTCGAGCTCCAGCGTGGCGATGAGCTCCAGCTCGGTCCGAGTGTCGGCCTCGTGGGGCGGCGCCTTCCGGTAGAGCCCGACCTCGCCCGAGGTGTCGACGGACACCAGCAGCAGGTCGCCGGTGAGGGGATCGAAGATGAGCGTGTTGGAATCGAGCGAGCGCCCCTCTGGGTAGTCGAGGTCCATCGAAGCCCAGTCCTCGACGGGGTTCTCGGCGGGATCGGGCACCATGAAGACGGTGACGAAGTCTCGCGAGTTGGTGTTGTCGCCGATGTCGCCGACGTAGAGGACGCCCTCGCCGGCGGTCATGTCCTCCCAGTCGATGGCCTCGGCCTCGGAGAGCTCGAAGATGCCGAGGTCGTCGCCCTCCGAGCTCATGGCGAAGAGCCGCGCGATGTCCCCGGAGTCGTTGTGGGACCAGAGCCCGAACTCGCCGAGCGCCAGGCCAGATGCCTCCGTCAGCTCGAGGTTCTCCACGACGCCGAGCTCGACAGGATCGAGCTGTTCGGGGCACTCGAGCGCTCCGACCTCGATCTCGATCTCGGCGCTGCCCGAGCGTCCCTTGGTGTCCGAGACCGTGAGCTCCACGCGGTGGGTACCCGAGGCGACGAAGGTGTAGTCGAGGACCGGACCGGTCAGGGTGGTGCCGTCCTCGAAGAGCCACAGGGCCTCGAAGTCCTCTTCGCAGGTCGACTCCGCGGTCAGCTCGACCGGCAGCGGCGCGAAGCCGTGGTCCCGGTCGAAGGCGATGTCCGCCTCGAGGGCGCAGCGCTCCCGCAGGGGCGGGTCGATGTGTGTGGGGAGCTTGCAGGCGAGGAGAAGGAGCACTCAGAAACAGTAGCTCACCAGCTCGGCGTCCGAGGCGCTCGAAGACGGCACGTCGGTGCAGGTGCTCTCGCCGAAGCAGTCTCCGTCCGCAGCGCAGGGCCTCGCGCAGCTCATCGAGCCGAGGACGGAAGCGCACTGCTCCCCGCCGGGGCAGTCGGAGTCGATCTCGCAGGCCGGCCCCTGGCAGATGCCGTTCACGCAGGCGCCCTCGGGGCATCCGCGGTCGCTGGAGCAGGTCGCGTCGAGCTCGCTGAGGCAGCTCACCAGGAGGTAGATCAGCATCCTTCCTCCACGAGCAGGACGGCGAGGTCCTCCATGCGTCCAGCCTCGCGGGAGAGGCTGACGCCGAGGTCCTCTTCCATGCCCTCGAGCAGATCGGCGGCGCCGGCGAGGCGGATCGCGGCTGCGTCGGCGAGGGCCGCGGCCTCGAAGACATCCACGAGACCACTGCATGAGCCCTCTGCGGCCTCCAGCGCGAGGGCCTCGTCGACGAGGGCGGCGAAGCGGAAGGCGCCCAGGCCGTCTGCGTGGATGGTCGTGAAGGGGTAGGCCTGGGTGTCGCCGGCGACCACATCCACCAAGGCCCCGTCGACCACGAGGCTGCCCAGGTGCGTGCCCTCTGGGAGAGCCAGCAGGTCGCCCTCGACCGGGCGCAGTACGAAGGCACGGGACCTGTCGGGGATGACACTGCCGAGCCAGGCACGATCGAGGGACTCGTCGCCCTCGTGCCCCAGCAGCCAGGTGTCCACGACCTCCCAGCCCTCCTCCGGTCGCATGACGAGCTCGACGTCGTTGGCCGCCGGGGCCAGGGAGCTGGCCAGGAGCTCCTCGAGGTCCTCGAGCTCCGCGAAGGCCATGCGGCCGCCGGGGATGCGCTCCAGCTCCCATGCGAGCTCTCCGCCGAGGCGATTGCCAGCGCCCACCAGCGTGAGCCCGATGCCCGCGGCCCCTCGAGGGCGAGCGACATCCAGGAGCGCGTCTGTGTCGGATGGATCGTCCGTGACCAGCAGGACCCTGGAGCGCCGGTCGGGTCCGTGGTTCTTCGCGGCCTCCGACAACGCCGTCTCCAGCCCGAGGACCACGTCGGTGGCGCCGTCCGAGTCGAGGTAGAGGGCGTCCTGGATCCGCCTGCGCTCAGAGCGCTCCCATCGAGCGCGGCGAGCGCCTGGTCCTCGCGCTGTCGGTGAAGGTGACGAGCGCCCCGAGATCGTCCAGGTCGAGCTCGGAGACCCGCTGGTCCAGACCCAGCCGCAGCGCGTCCATGCGGTCGGCCCCCATGGAGCCCGAGGTGTCGATGGCGATCACGAGGTTCTCGTCCACAGCGCTGGGCTCGGGCTCGAAGTCGAGGACCACCAGCACGCCATCCTCGCCCTCTGTGGAGCTGAACAGCGCCGTGGACAGCCGCGCGCACAGGTCGCCGAGGCAGTCTCCGTCCAGCGGTGTGTCCTGGCTCCAGAAGACAGCGGGGACGACGTAGTCCTCGCCCAGCCGAGGGACACGGCCCTCATCGATGGCGGCCTGGACACCGGCGAGCTCGTCGATGCCCGGGAGCCCCTCGACAACGTCGTTGTCGATGGTGGTGCCCGAGCAGGCCAGGAGCAGGATCACTGGAACAGGGCCTGCACTTCTTCCTTGTCGGAGGAGAAGGTGAACTGCTCGTTGAGCACGTAGCTGTTCTCCGGGTCGACGACGCGGGGCCGCAGGATGCGCACGACCTCGACCTGGTCGCTGCCGAAGGACAGGAGCTCGACGAGTTGGGCGACCTGGACGCAGGTGAAGTGGTGCGAGGTCGCGGCCGAGCGCACCAGGTCGAGCTGGTCCGAGCTGAAGGACTCGCCCTGGACTGCCGCGACGAGCTTCGTGAAGGCCGCCGCGTCCATCGGCTGTGGCGGACCCAGGGGGGGCTCGACCGGTGGGGGCCTGCCCTCTGTCTCGTCGAAGCTCACGTTCACCGAGAGCCCGAGCGGGCTGACGCCGGCGTGGAGGTCGACGACCTCTGTCTTCGCCATGTTCGGAAGCTGGCCTTCGCCGGTGACGCGCAGGGCGCGGTTTGCATACTTCAAGCGCACCTGGTGATCGACGGGCACGTCGACCTTCTTCTCGGCGAGCAGCTCGCCACCGGCGGTGGTCACCCGGACCTCGTGCAGTCCGCCGGCCAGATCCAGCGCGGAGGCGACCATGGTGTCGCCGAAGTCGAGCACCTCGCCGTCGATCGTGACCACGACGGGGGAGCTGGCCTGGACCTGGACCTCGCCGGCCAGCGCGGTGGAGAGGAAGAACAACATGGAGGCCTCAGTAGAGCTGGTAGATGCGGACGCGGTCGTCCTCTGCCAGGAGCACGAAGTTCGCACGTATCATTCCCGCCGAGCGCACGAAGGCCTCCGCGATCAGCAGGTCCTTGTGCACGACGACGTAGCGCACACCTTGCTCCTCTGCGGTGCGGGAGACCTCGTCGGGGCCCTCGGACAGCCGCGCAGCAGTGAACACCTCGAGCGCAGCGCGGTTGGCTCCAGTGTTCAGCGAGGCCGCCAGGGGCTTGCCGTGGAGGACCTGCTCGTAGAGGTAGGCCCGGCTCGCAGTGACCGGCAGGTTCACCACCGCGCCGGCGGGAGCGTCGTCGAGGGCCTCCAGGGCGGGCGAGACGGGGACCTCGCTGAGCTCTGGCAGTCCAGCGGTCGGTGCGACGAAGAGGAACTCCAGCGCCACAACCGCCCCGGCGACGAGCCCGAGCCAGCGGTCCTCTCGCCTGGGCAGTGCTCGCTCGGCCATGGCTGCCAGCGCAAGGACCGCGGCACCGCTGAACCTGTACAGCAGCGACAGGGCGTCGAAGCCCGGCAGCTTCTCGAGCGCCAGGTACGGCAGCGGGATCGCCCGTCCCTTGAAGCTGGCGGGGAAGCCGTCGAGGACGACGACCGGCCCCAGCGCGAGCACGATGGCGATAGCGAGAGCGATCCACCAGGGCGCGGTGTCCCGACGACGCCAGGTCGCCACCAGGGCCAACAAGATCAAGGTGAAGCCGAGGTAGCTGGTGTGGACGTAGTCCCCGGGGCGCCCCTCCAGGTGCTGGAAGTCCGGGCTGCGGTACGGGCCCGGGACGAAGAAGGTGCGGACGTCCGCGGCGCCGAGGGTGCGGCGCAGCCTCGCCATGTCGTCGTCGTTCTTGATGTGGACCAGGCCGTCTTCTGCGCGGGCGACCTCGCGCACAGCGCGGGCCCAGGGAAGGGTCGCCCCCACCGCGAGCACGCCGACGAGGGCCAGGCGTGGCAGCCGGTGCACGACTAGCAGACCCAGGAGCAGGCACCAGGCGCCAATGCCCGCATACCAGCCGGACAGCGCGCAGGTGAACATCGCCAGCGCCGCGAGGCAGATCCGCCAGGCGCCGCCTCGCTCGACGACGGCCAACAGGGCCAGCCCGGCCAGGGGCAGCCAGCCCGCCGCGATGGCCTCTGAGGAGCCGTTGTGGACGTGGCTCAGGACGACCGGGGCCAGCATGTAGCCAAGGCCGGCGACGTAGCCCGTGCCCCCCAGCTTGCGGCCGAACGCGTGCGCCGCGAAGCCAGAGAAGACCAGGTGGCCGAGGACGAGCAGGCTGTATGCGACGACCGGCCCGAAGGCGGCGACGAGGGGGAAGCCCAGGAGCCCGTTGAGGGGGTCGGCCACGACGAGGCGTCCGCCGATGGGGAACTGGAGCAGATCGGTGTGGAGTGGCAGGCGACCCGACGCCAGCTCCTCGTACACGAACCACAACGACCAGATGGAGTTCCAGGCGTCCGAGCGCTCCGCCCCCGGGATCACCCCGCCCGGATCGAGCACGACCGGCCACGTGAGCCAGGCGGCGACCAGGGGGTAGAGCGACAACGGGAGCCACCGGCGCAACGTCGCGGCGCTCAAGCAGTGGCACCCGGAGGAGTCACTCGCAGCAGTCCACGTCGAAGGTGATCCGCTCGGCGTCGGCGCCGGTGCTGACAGCCACCACGATCTGCCAGGCGCCCTCTACGTGGAAGCGCATCGGCGAGGCCGTCCAGAGCCCGCCTGCTTCACTGGCCATCTGGGGGTCGACGTCCATCCTGAGGTCATCCTCGGGCATGAGCGCGTCGGCGACGACGGTGAGCTCCGTCGGGGGCGTGACGATCAGGCTGAGCGCGAAGTCCTCGTCGAAGGGGATCGGAGTGGGCTCGGTGGTGTACTCGACGGTCCAGGTGCCCCCATCGGTGGTCCCGCTGGTGGCGAGGTTCAGCCCGCTGTCGCCCGAAGGATCGGAGCAGGCGAGCAGCGCGAGGACGACCTTGAGCACATCCGGAGCTTAGCCGGCTCAAGATCTCGCGCCAGGGACCGATTGGGCCCAAGACCTGGAGTCATCATGGACCACGCTTGGACCCGCTTCGACGCCCGCTGGAACCTCTCTCCGAACACCCTCGGGAGCGAGCCCGTCTTCGTGCTCGCCGCCGGATGGCGCAGCGGCTCGACGCTGCTCCAGCGCCTGGTCTGCAGCTCCGGCGAGGTCCTCGTCTGGGGGGAGCCCTACGGCCGCGCCGGGCTCATCCCGGCCCTGACCCGCTCGGCGATGGCCCTGCGCGACGACTGGCCGACAGAGGGCCACTTCCCGGCTGACCTCGACCGCCTCCAGGACAAGTGGATCGCGAACCTCTATCCCCCGCCAGAGGCCCTGCGCGGCAGCATCGAGGCCATGCTCGAGACGCTGCTCGCCGAGCCGGCGCGCGCTCGTGGCTTCAAGCGCTTCGGGCTCAAGGAGGTCCGCCTCCAGGCCCTCGATGCGCGCCTGCTGCACTGGATCTACCCCGACGCCCGCTTCCTCTTCCTCGTCCGCAACCCCTGGGACGCCTGGTCGAGCTGCAAGGGCAGCGAGTGGTTCCTCCACTGGCCGGACCGCATCGTCTCGACCGCCGCGCAGTACGCCGTCCACTGGCGCCGCACGGTGGAGAGCTTCCTCCGCTGGCCCGGCGACGAGGGGATCCTCGTTCGCTACGAGGACATGAACCACCCCGACTTCGACCTCGGCTACCTGGCGAACCACTGCCGCCTGTCCTTCATCGACGGCTCGGTGCTCGAGCACAAGCTCCGGGGCATGAAGAAGCCCCCGATCCCGCTCACGCTGCTCGAGACCGAGCAGATCCGCGCCGCAGCGGGCGAGCTGGCCCAGATCTGCGGCTACGAGGGCCCCACGACCCGACCCCAAGCGCAGCACGTCGCGCGACTCGCGCCATAGACGAGCCCAGCGAGGGTCTCCACATCAGCCCCTCGGGGTCCGCAGCCGGGGCGGCTGATCGCAGATGTCGACGCGGTCAGGGGCCCACGACCACCACCCTGTCGGGCCAGGACCAGACCATCACGTCCCCGACCTGCTTCACCGTTGCCGGGGCCTCCGGTGCGTGGATCAGCCGCAGGTGGCAGCACCGACACAGGGTGATCTGCCGCTCCGGGGCGTCATCGCCCC
>DASCPX010000012.1:0-3748 GCA_036012755.1 Myxococcota bacterium
TTCTGTCAACTCACGGCAGGAGGGGGAGCCAGCGGGGGCACGTCGTGGACTGGTCGTCGGATCTGGACGGCGTGCTGTTCACCGGCAGCTCCGATGCGACGGGGATGACCGAGTTCGACATGTTGCTCTCCGAGGGTGAGCACCTCATCACGCTGCGGGCCATCGATGCGTTCGGTGTCGCGGGCGCCGCCTCGGTCACGATCACGGTCGACAACATCCCGCTAGGCCAGCTGGACCAGGACAGCGACGGCTTCTGCCCCGACGGGATCGACCTCGACGGCGACGGCCGCTGCGAGGACGACGAGATCACCGGGCCGGGCACCCAGGACTGCAACGACCAGGCAGCCACGGTCTGCCCCGGCTGCCCCGAGATCTGCGATGGGTTCGACGACAACAACTGCGACGGGATCGTGGATCCCGACGACCAGGATCTGGACGCCGACGGCTGGACGCCGTGCCAGGGCGACTGCGACGACGGCGCGCCCTGGAATTTCCCCACGAATCCCGAGATCTGCGACGGCCTCGACAACGACTGCTCCGGCTCACCGGACTTCGATGCGCTCGGGGAGACCGACAACGACGGCGACAACGTCCGCTCCTGCGACGACTGCGACGACAACGAGCCCCTGGCCTTCCCGGGCAACGTCGAGGTCTGCGACGGGATCGACAATGACTGCGACACGATCGTCGACAACGGGTTCGACCAGGACGGCGACGGCTACACGACGTGTGAGGGCGACTGCAACGACCTGAACAATGCGGTCAACCCGGGCGCGTTCGACGCCTGCAACACCATCGATGACAACTGCGACGGCTTCATCAACGAGCCCCAGGCCGGCCCGTTCGAGATGTGGGAGACCGGGCCCAACTCACCCGGCTACGAGCTGACGAACACCGCGCCGCAGCTCGTGTTCGGCAACGGGCCGTGCTCCATCGGTGGGCTCTTCGAACTCCAGGCGGGCACCGGCTCGGTGGCCGGCGTGTTCTCCGACCCGACCGACCAGTGGGACATCTACGAGTTCGACACGGGCCTCACGAGCAACGTGGCGGCGTGGCTGGCGGTTAGGTCCGATAAGACGGATTCTGTCAACTCACGGCAGGAGGGGGAGCCAGCGGGGGCCCCTGCGTCACCGCCGCCCTGCCACCCAAAAGCCAGGCACGCACTAGGCACAGGCCGCAACAAGCCTTGTCAGAGCTATGGGCGAGTCACAGGCTACTTCGCCGTGTATTTCGTGGTCATCTTGAACGACCGACGTTCCTTTTTGTCGACGGTGGTCTTCTCGGTGGACTCCAGATAGACCTCCGAGAATTGCGGATGGGCCTCCAGCGTCTTGATCAGCGAAGCAATCGTTTCGTTGTTGTTGGAGTGTCCCGCCAGCTTGACTGGTGCCGAGCCCGGCGTGTTGGCCCACTCCGAGATCACCACGTCGAGAGCAGCGGCCTTGATGGCGGTTTCGGCGATGCTTCGGCCGGGGGCATCCTGGGCAGCGGGCGCGGCATCATTGGAGGCTGGTTCAGCGGCCTTCGACTGGTCTTCACCAGCCTGGGCAGGCTGCCCCGGAAGGCTCAAGGAGCCCAGCGCCATTAGCAAGCCCAGTAGTAGATGTTTCATAGTCACACCGATCATCGTGAATGGTTTGAGTTGGACAAATGCGCCGAGTACTCGCCCTTCAGAGGTCAACCTACCACAGTGAACCCATCCCACTCCGGGAGAACGAAAATCCACCGTTCCTGGCGGGGCAGAGGGCCCTTGGGCCCATCCACTATGTGAGACAGGAAGCGCTTTCATAGCGAATGGAAGGGCCGCCTTCGCCAGCGGTCCTCGGGGATTCCTTAGCGGCTCCAGGTGGCCCCGACGGTGTCGCCAGGGTCACGGGGCAGGGGAGCGCCGATAGTCAGCGCATCTTCGCCTGGTCGGCCATGTGTCGAAACCAAAAAGTGCAATTGAAGCCCGTGCCGGCCACCTCAACTGCAATCGGGGAGCGGTGGAGAAGCGGGTTGGGTTGGAGAAGCGCGGAATTGCTGGTACATCTCGTGGTGTGCTTGATCTTCCTATGCCCACTTGTCTCTGGACATTCGGTCTTCCTGGTTCACCTGTTGGGGTCGCACTCCGAAGAGGTCCGGTCGTAGGCGCCGGGCTCCACCTGCACGGCACAGGGCGCAGCGCACGCCCAGACTCCGTTCAGGTACACGTCGGCGTACATCGGTTCGGTTTGGACGACCAAGACGGGGACGTGATCCGCCACAACCACCCACGTCCCGGCAATCCACTGGGTTCCGCTCCAGGAGCCTGGCTCCCAACGCTCCCCCGCGCGGTCCGCGACCGGCTCCCAGTACCCTGGGTGGCCCACCCCTTGCTCATCGGTGAAGCCGACGACCCACCGGAAACCAGACCTCGACTCGGGACGCCACCAGCCGAGGACCTCGCGCTGACCATCCCAGTATCCGGGCACCCAGGCCTCGGGCTCCTCGTGCGCGCCTACGCGGCAGGCCTCCAGCACGTGAGCGAGCCGCGCAGTGTCCGCAAGGGACAACTCCAACGGTTCGAGTGCGGCCAGCACGACGCCCCCCGCCTCGAACTCACCGTTCAGGCACCACGCTTCCGCCAGGTGGACGTCGACCTTCCAGAGGAGCAACTGCGCCGTGTCCGGGTCATCCTCCAGCTGCGAGCGGATGTCGCGGAGCATGGCGATCGCCGCAGCCCGAACGTCCCCGGCAACCGGGTCGCCGACCTGGTCGAGATCCGAGGCCTGGGCTTTGAGCTCCAACGCAAGGGGCAGATCATCCATCGGACCTGCAAAGGCGAGTGCCGACAGGGCCAAGATCACAAGATGACCAGGGTGTGAGGGGAATCGCGAGAACCCGAGGAGGCCGCGCCGTCATCGCACGCAGACAAGATGTAGGGGATAGGCAGCAGAGGGGCTATCGGAGGTAGGACGACAGGCAGGTTGGCGTCGTCTTTGTAGGGGCCTCCAAAATGGACTCGTGTTCTGTCCGCTGCACACTCGCCGGGGCTATGGCGTCATCGCTGACCCCATAGAGGATGCTCTTCTGAAGCAGGTCGTCGAGCCACTCGCCGTCCTGCGCGTTCCACCGGTCCTTCAGGCGGGGACGTCCAGCGTGGATCGCTCGCAGCGCCTCCGCGACGTGGTGGGGGACTGTGTAGGTGGTGTAGAACGGGTCGTCTGGCACCGATATGTCCACCCGCTCCAGAGTCCCGTCTGCCCTTCTCGACTCCGTGAAGCGCAGCTCGGGGTGGGTGGCGAGTCGGCAAGCGGTGTTCGGGAGATCAGCGAGGAGCTGGCGCTGCTCGAACCAACGCGAGACGGATGAATGAATCGGCTGAGCGGGGTTGTTGATGGTGCGCATGGCGGTGAGCTCCGGCCCTCCCTTCCAGATCAAGATATAGCCGAAGTTTACGGCGCAGAGATTTGCCGCCCGAAAGTTCGTGATCCACTTGTCATATTCGGCGTCAAAGTCTTGCAGGGATTGATCAAATGGGCGGTTGACATGAGGTACCGTGAAGAGGTGCTCGTCACGATCTGCGGTGTGCATCACCAGGGCTGTTCGAGCCTCCCCGCTCCACCATCGGCCGAGCTTGGCCGGGTAGTCGTCGACATCGGCGAGGTCGGTCACGATCGCGACCCTGCCTTGGGCCGAGAGGTGGCTAGCTGCTCCTCGGAGGATCTCGGCGAGGACATCCTCACCCCCCTCACCCCCATCTCTGAACCGGGTGTCCTGTCGGGGG
>DASCPX010000013.1:0-1369 GCA_036012755.1 Myxococcota bacterium
AGGGGCGAGCGCTGGCGCTCGTAGGGGCGAGCGCTGGCGCTCGTACCTACGAGCGCCAGTGCTCGCCACTAGGAAGGCTGCGCCTTCCATACTGACCCTGAGATCCCTAGACCCCCCGTACCCCCCGTAAACGGGGGGCCTGGAGCTACGCTGTCTCAAGGATCAGGTGATCGGCTCCCCCATCGCGGCGAGTTCGTCCAATGCCGCAGCGGCTAACGGGCTGCGCTCGGCAGGGGCGTCCTCTAGCTCTAGCTCGAGCTCGACCACCCGATCCGCCCACCCGGCACGGCGGTTAGCCGCACCGGGGATCTCGAGCCCGTCTAGCAGATCGCCTTCGGGTGGCGTTGCGAGCTCGCGGGCTAGCTCTAGCTCCTCGAGGACCGCCGACCTGGTGCGAGTCTCGCCCCGGATGATCGTCCGAAGCCGTTCGATGTGTTCTTGGCGCGCGCTGGCCTGGCGCTCGCGTTCTGCCTGTTGCTCCCTGCGTCGGTCGCGCCTGGTCATGCGAGCAGGTGGCGCCTGTGCGCCGTATTTAGCCTCGACGGACGGGGGGACCAGGATCCGCCAGATCACTGGCGCCGGTCCTCCTTCGGGATTCTTGTGGTGCTCGCGCTCCACCAGGCCAGCGTCCTCGAGCTCGCGCGCCCAACGTCGGATCGTCGTCGGATGCCTGCCCATTCGCTCTGCGATATCGGCTACCGCTATCTGCTCGGTTATGCCTCGCCCCTTGTGGAGCTCGGTACGGGCCTGGAGATACAACCAGAGCAGCAGACCGTAGGAACTGAGATCGAGGACCTCTGAACAGTCTAGATCGGCGTGATAGATCCCGCCAAAAGTTCGCCAGTCGCCCCGGCTCATGCCAGAAGCTCATCAAGGATCCGCTCGCCGTGCTCGTCGAGCGCGGTGACCGCGCCTTGGAACGACCAGTGCTCACCGTTCCGCAGAGACTGAAGCCACGTCTTAGCGGCGCTTACTGCGTCCCGCTCATAGGCGTGCATTAGCTCGAGATAGGCAAAGTCGCGCCCGTCTTCATGGAGGACCGCATACCAGAGCCCGTTTAGGTCCTGCGTTACCGAGTAACGCACGCTCGCCGCCTTGATCCGGCGTAGGTCCTCGCGGAGCTCGGCGGCGACCTGGTGGGCCTGGGCTCTCCTGGGTGCCTGCAATATGCTCTGTCGTCGAGACTCGCGGAGCTCGGCGGCGACCTGGTGGGCTTGGCTTACGGTGTCGATCCGAATCCCAGGCTTTTCGTAATCGCGCTGGCCCGTATCGGTGGCGGCGAGTAGCTTGACCTTTGTCGACATTGGGTCCTCCTTGACCTGGTGTCTTGGGCGGCGCCTGGATCGGGCGCCGTCCTCTCACTTTAACC
>DASCPX010000014.1:0-144884 GCA_036012755.1 Myxococcota bacterium
CTGCCCGTGTGCGTCGTACCCCCAGCACTCGATACCGCCCGAGGGGTCGAGGGCACAGTTGTGGTGGTAGCCCGCGCTCACCGCGGAATACGGCACCCAATCGCTGCCGTCGCAGTCCTGGTCTATTCCGTCCGAGGGGACTTCTTCCGCTCCTGGATACGTCGCCTCGTCCTCGTCGTCGCAGTCCTCTCCTCCTGACCAGTCCGCCGCGTACCCATCGCCGTCCGCGTCCGTCCCGTCGATCCCATCGCAGTCCTGGTCCCCTCCGTCTCCGACCACGTCGGTCGCGTCTGACTGTCAACCCGGGGGCGGGCTATGGATAGCCTCATGGACCCTCGGGTACTCGCCATCGCAATCATCAGTGGTCTCATCGGCTGGGGAACGAACGCCGTGGCCGTGCGGATGCTCTTCCATCCGCTGAAGCGGGTGGGGTGGAGGCGACTCTCCTGGCAGGGCATCCTGCCTGCGAACGCTGAGCGGATGGCGACGATCTGCGTGCGCCTGATGACCTCGCGTCTGCTGGACATGCAGGCGCTCTTCGAGCGCATTCAGCCGGCCCGGGTCTCGGCGCTTCTGAGCCCCACCCTGGAGAAGCACGCCGAAGAGATCGTCGAGAAGGTGCTCGCTCGGCGCTTCCCGAAGCTGTGGGAGGCTCTCCCTGAGCGGGTGCGGACCAAGGCGCGGGAGGGTCTCCGGGCAGAGGTCCCGACCGTCGTGAGCAAGCTGATGACCGATCTGCGGGAAGACCTCGGGCGCTACATCGACATCGAAGCACTGGTCGTGCAGAGCTTTGTGGGAAACCGTGCTCTGCTCAACGAGCTGTTCTGGAACTGTGGCCGCAAGGAGTTCCTGTTCATCGCGCGCAGCGGCTTGTTGTTCGGTGGCCTCTTCGGCATGGTCCAGGCGGCGGTCTGGCTGCTCGTTCAACCCGACTGGTTCCTTCCGGTGACGGGCCTGCTGGTGGGCTGGGCCACCAACTGGCTCGCGCTGAAGATGATCTTCGAGCCGCTGGAGCCGCGAAAGTGGGGCCCGATTCGCTGGCAGGGGCTGTTCCTACGCCGCCAGAACGAAGTCAGCAGTGCCTACGCGTCCTTCTTTGCGGAGAACATCCTGACGGCGGACGCGCTTGTTCAGGCGGTGGTCCGAGGTCCTGCGGCGGATCGCGTCGTGGAGCTCCTGCAGCGCTACGTGTCCCAGGCGGTGGACCATGCCTCCGGGGCCGCCCGTCCACTGGTGCAGCTGTCGGTGGGGACCGACGAGTGGCTCGCACTCAAGGGCGAGGTGAGCGAGCAGTTGGCCGACCTGGTCCCCCGTGAGCTGGACCGGGTGCACGACTACGCCGAGGAGGCCCTGGACCTGGAGACCGAGCTGCGGGAGAACCTCCGCAGCCTCCCTCCAGCGGAGTTCGAGCAGGTCCTGCGCCCCATCTTCCGGATGGACGAGGACACGCTGATCGCTGTCGGCGCGGCCCTTGGTGGAGTTGCGGGGGTGCTTCAGTGGGTGTTGATGACCCTCTAGAGCGGAGCGCTCAAGCCACCGCTGAGGTGACGGACCCGGCCTCCACGGCTTGCAGGTCCCTCAGCGCAAGCCAGAGCGGCAGCGCCGCGAGCGCAAAGTACGTGCTCGCCCTACAGCCCCTGCCCAACCGCGCCCAAACGGGTGACGTGCTCCGAGCGCAGTCCCGAGGAGCGGCCATGTCCGCATGGACAGACTGGGTTGCCGAATACATGAGCGGTACGGAGGACTGGGAGCGCCACGTCTTCGTTAATGCGGCACTGGACTGTATCGAGCAGCAGGCGTTTGGCCGATCGTCAGGGCCCCATGAGGCGTGCCAGCCGGAGAGCCCGGTTCCGGGTGGTCACTGGCCGTGAGCCTCTCCCCGCGTGGCTCGTTTCGACACTCTCGCTCGGGACCGGATTCCTGCGTTGATCTGCTCTCTGGCGGGCCGCGTGTGACCTCGTCTTAGGGCCCCAGCGCTCGGTGCCAGCACGTGCGGAGACGACACGCGAAGGCTGTCTGATGGACTGAGGCCCGCAGTCTGACCTGTCGCGGCCCATCCAGGAACCGGGTGTCGCCGTTTGTGCATGCGTTTGTGGACCTGCACCGTCCTGGGCACAAACGGGCCTCAGAATCCACAAACACATTCGCTGAATCCGCCTTGCTGGCCGATCGAGCGTTGCGTTTCAGAACTGGTAGTAGATGAACTCGGGACCCGAGATGCCGAAGGTCACCACGAACCAGAACATCGCCGCGCAGGTCACCGCCCAGATGGCCCGGTTTCCCAGGATCTTGGACTTCAGGTCCCCCCAGCGCTGCAGCTCGTGGACGAAGAAGACGACCAGGGTCCAGGCGATGCCGTCCAAGAGCGGCCCGGGGATGTCCAGCTCGGTGAAGAAGTGGATCCAGGGGTCGAGCCCCGAGAGGTAGATCGCACGCACGAAGCTCTTGGCGGTCTCCCAGTCGGGGCTGCGAAAGAAGATGTTGATGCTGGAGATCGTGCAGTAGGTCACGAAACAGCAGATGTAGTAGTAGACCCACTTCGTCAGCCAGGTCTTCTCGGCGATCCCCGAGAGGAACCGGAGGGGCCGCAGCAGAAGCTTGTGGCTGACCATCGTCGAGCCGTTCAACAGCCCCCACATGACGAAGTTGTTGCTCGCGCCGTGCCACAGACCGGAGAGGAACATCACCGCCATGATGTTCACCTGGGTGCGCACCGGCCCCTTTCGCGAGCCTCCCAGCGGGATGAAGATGTAGTCCCTGAACCAGTGGCTCATCGAGATGTGCCAGCGCCGCCAGCGCTCGGGGATGCTGGGCACGACGAAGGGCAGGTTGAAGTTCGGTCGGATGTGGTAGCCGAGCAACAGCCCGAGCCCGATGGCGATGTCGCTGTAGCTCGAGAAGTCCACGTAGATCTGTGTCGTGAACAACATCATCGCGATGGCCGCTTCGGGGCCGTTGTCGGCCAGCCTCTCGTAGTAGGGCTCGATGAACTTCGCGATCCGGTCGGCGACGACGACCTTCTTGATGAAGCCGAGCAGCACGAGGAAGACGCCCTCGTAGACCATCGACCGCGACATGCGAAAGGGACGGCTGAACTGGGGCAACAGGTGGGGAGCCCGCTCCACCGGTCCGGCGACCAGCTGGGGGAAGAAGGCCACGTAGATGCCAAAGCGCAGGAAGCTCGGCTCGGGTTCGACCTCTCTCCTGTAGATGTCGATCGTGTAGGACATCGTCTGGAAGGTGTAGAAGCTGATGCCCACCGGCAGGATGAGGTTCAGCATGAAGCTGTCGGCGACGATCCCAGAGAAACCCACGAGTTGGGCTGCCTCGGCGAACTCGCTGACGAAGAAGTCGTAGTACTTGAAGAAACCCAGCAGCCCGAGGTTCGTGCCGAGTGACAGCCACAACCACAGCTTCCGCTTCAGCGCTTGCCCGGTCCGATGGATCTCGCGCCCGCAGACGAAGTCGACACAGGTCGACAGGAAGATGAGGCCCAACAACAGCGGGTCCCAGAAGCCGTAGAACGTGTAGCTGGCCGCAAACAAGAGCCACAGCTTCCGCTTGTCGTCCAGGGCGTAGTACAGGCCGAAGACCACCAGCGCGAAGGCGATGAAGACCTTCGAGTTGAAGAGCATTCAGACCTGGGTAGCGTAGGGGCTCGGGTCGATGCGGGCCTCGATCAGCGAGAGGCCGCCTCGCTTGATGGCGTCCTCGACCGCGGCCTGGAGCGAGTCCCGCGTGTCGACGCAGACGCCGACTCCCCCGAAGGCCGAGGCCAGGTGATCGACGTCCGGGTTGTCGAAGCGCACCCCGGACCTCGGCAGGCCCATCCGCTCCTGCTTGAGCTCGATGAGCGCCAGGGAGCTGTCGGCGAGGTAGACGACGACGAGGTCCAGGCCACGCTCGGCGACGACTCCGAGCTCTCCCAAGCTCATCCAGAGACCAGCGTCACCGGTCAGCGCGACCGCGGTGTGACCAGCCAGGGCAGCGGCGATGGCCGCCGGGAGGCCGTAGCCCATGCTGCTGAGGCCGTTGGACTGGAGCAGGGTGTTCGGCTGGGAGCAGGTCCACACGTGCGACGCCGTGATGCGGTGAGCGCCGACGTCCAGCGCCACGACAGCGTCATCGGGCAGGCCGGCCTGGACCGCGGCGATGGCGGTGGCCGGACCGAGCACGTCGCCCTCCTCGCGGAACAGCGCCGCCATGCGGTCCCAGTGGGTGGAGAGCTCCTCCTCGGTCCAGGCGCTGTTGCCCTCGACGCCGACGAGCCCGCTGAGCGACAGGGCGATGTCCCCCACCACCAGCGCCTCGACAGGGTGGACGAGATCGACGGGCTCCACGCGGTCGAAGCAGATCACCGGAACGTCGGCGGGCCAGCCGGGCAACCACTGGGGACGAAGCTCGACCGGATCGAAGCCGACGAGCAGCAGCAGGTCGGCGGTGGCGAGGAGCTCCTGCTGCAGCGCGTCCACCGTCGTGCTGAGCCCGAACGCGCCCGCATACCAGGGGTGGTTCTCGTCGGGGATGCCCTTGGCCTTGTAAGTGGAGAGCACGGGGACGCGGAGCTGGGTCGCCAGCGCTCCCACCACCGAGGCGAGTCGCTCGGAGAGCTCTCCGAGGCCCACGAGCATCACTGGTCGACGAGCCTTCGACAGCGCCTCTCCCAGCTCCGTGTGCACACTTCGGCGAGGATCGATCGGGGTCCTCGCGAAGCGCTCGTCGAGAGCATCGGGCTGCTCCGCGGTCATCACGCCCGCCGGCACGTTGATGTGGACGGGCCCCCGCCGGCCCAGCTCCAGGAGCCTCAGGGCCAGCGGGATCTCCCGCCAGGCGCACTCGGCGCTGAGCGTGACCGAGTGCTTGCAGATCGGCGAGAAGAGCCCGCGCTGATCGAGGGTCTGGTGGGTGTAGACGTTGGCCAGTGCCTCGTCGACCTGCCCGGTGATGGCGACCACCGGACAGCGGTCGAGCAGGGCCCCCGCCACGCCCGAGACGAGGTTCGTCGCCCCCGGCCCGAGGGTGGCGACACAGACTCCGGGGGCGTCGGTCAGGCTGCTCATGGCATCAGCCATGAAGCCGGCGCTGCCTTCGTGTTTCACGAGCACGAAGTCGATGCCGACCTCGCGAAAGGCCTCGAGCAGCGGCAGCACCACGCCCCCCGGAATGCCGAAGGCGTGGCGCACTCCGAGTGCGTGCAGGGCATCAGCCAGGATCCGGGCAGTCGTCGCCATCGCCGCCCGCTATCCCGCCGGGCCGCTCAGATCGCGGGGATGTTCTCGCGGGCCCAGAAGAACAGGGTCATTCCAGAGGCGTAGCCGTTGCACCCATCGAGCCGGCCGCTGGAGAGCTTGGTCATGACGTCCAGCTCCTCGTTGTGCAGCCAGGTCTCCTCGATGCCGCGGCAGTTGCCCCAGTAGTCGTAGCCCTCGAAGGTCAGCTCCTGGCCCGGGCTCGCGGTGAAGGTGACCGGGCTCTCGAAGAACTCCACGCCGTCGAGGTAGACCACGACGATGTCGTCGAGGAACAGGTCGGCCGAGCCCAGGTTCACGATCTGGATGTCGAGGCTCTGGGTCTGCCCGAGCGCGACCTCGCCGAAGTCAAAGGACAGCGGGGTGACGAGGATCTCGGGGACCAGTCCGCTTCCCACCAGCGGGACCTCGACCAGGGGCGCGTCGGGGTCGTCGCTCTCGATGAAGACGGCGTTGCCTCGCACCTCCTCCTGGGTGGGCTCGAAGGTCACGACAAGCTCGGTGCTCTCCCCGGGGCCGAGTGCGTCCACCGCCGCGGAAGTGAGATCGAAGGAGCCCGCGTCGCCGCTGGACCTGGCCCACCTCCCGCCGCTCCGAGAGAACCCCCGATCGAATCGCCCGGGCAGAGCTCCTCTACGGAAAGCACCGAGATCGTTGGGGACTCGGCAGCGTCGCCGTCGAAGCCGGGGAGTACCACCGGCTTCGAGGGGAGCTCGACGAAGCCGACCGGCGCTACACCGAGGCCTACACGCGCCACAGCGAGATCGGCTCCGCGATGGCCCCGATCGCCCAGCTCAACCTGGGCCTGGTGCGGGTCCAGCGAGGTGCCTGGGCAGAGGCCATCGAGGTCTTCGAGGCCGCCGGGGATGCCCTGTCGCGCCAGGGCCGTCGGGCCTACCTGGCCGCGGTCCACACCGGGCTCCTACCCTGCCTGGCATCCCTGAACGATCTCGCAGAGTTCGACCGCCAGCTGGAGCTCGCCGAAGCCGCCGTGGCCGAGACGGGCTTCGCCGATCCGGACCTGGCAAGGCTGGCCGAACACGGAGGCGACCTGGTCGCTGGCGAGCGGGCGGCCCGGGCCTGGGCGCTGGCCGAGGATCAGTGGCGGCGACTGGGGCGTGAGTCCGAAGAGCGCCGGGTGGCGTCGAAGAGCAGCAGCTGATTCCCGGCGACCGGTCGTATGCTCCGCGGGATGCGACAGCCACGACAGGCCGCTGCCTACGCCGCGCTGCTGGCGCTGGTCGCCTGCGAGACCCCCACCCCGGAGCCTGCCGAGGAGAGTCCGGACATCGTCCTGGTCCTCCTCCCTGGCTTCCGCGCCGACCCCATCGGTGTCGAGGACGCCGAGGCCGCGTTCCTGGAGGGCCTTGGCCGCGCTCCCGACCACCGCTTCCGCGCCGCCTACGCCCAGTCCACCTCCAGCCACATCAGCGGCGGGAGCCTGCTCACCGGCCTCTACCCCTCCGCCATTCCCCTCTGCGGCATCCCCCGCGGCTCCATCTCGGTTCCGACCTGCTCCAGCGTGCCGGAGAACCAGCGGGTCATTCCCGAGATCCTCGCCCTCTATGGCTACGAGACCGGAGCCGTCCTGTCACCGGGCGCCCGCGACCTCCATGGCCTGGCTGGTGACCGCCTCGGAGACCTCGTCTTGGACAAGCCCCAGACGCGAGCGGGCCAGGCCATCTGGGAGCGACTGGGCGGCCAGGTCGCGACGTGGTGGGACGCGGCCCGGAGCCCCCGCCTGTTGATCGTCACCGCCCCGGATCTGAGCCCCGAGGTCCTCTCGCGTCTCCAAGCCGAGCGCGACGCCACGCCGGAACAGACACATGCCCGCTACAACGACGAGGCCAAGCGCCTTGGGGCGAACATCAGGGGACTGATGGATGCCGTGGGACCCGCCTGGTGGTTCGTGACCTCGACTCAAGGCGTGAGCCTGGGGGAGATCGACGGCCCCGGACCCCGCCGCCGCCGTGAACACCTCGAGGTCGTGGCCACCGAGCTGGTGCTGGACCGGACCGCCCGAGTTCCGCTCCTGGTCTTCGAACCCTCTCCGGCGGCATCGACATCCGAGGTCGAGACGCTGGTCGAGCTGGTGGACATCGCCCCGACCATTGCGGCGCTCTCTGGAGCCGCTCCACCCGCGGGGCCCGGCGTCGACCTCTTCGGTCCGCTCGAAGAGCCCGGGCGTGCCTACACCGAGTTCGGGGACATGCTGGTGATCCGCGAGGGGGCGGACACGCTGACCTTCCGCTGCTACCGGCCGACCAGCACGAGCCTCGACCCCGCCCTGACCGCCTGCCTCGAGCGCACCCTCGCGGCCTTGGCGACCCCCGCCTCCGTCGACGGGCGCGACGGCAAGGACGGCCAGGGCTCGCTCTACCTCAACGATGTCGACGCCGACCCCTTCCAGGCCGTGGACCTCGCCGAGACACGGCCCGCACGAGTCACGGAGTTGGGGACCCTGCTGAAGGCCGTCCGGACCGGACCAGGGGCGCCACCGGGCGGAGCCCTCTCCGAGGTCACGCTCGAGGAGCTGAAGACGGAGTCAGGGGGCTACTGGTAGTCGGATCTCCGCGCCCGGGGGCCCGACCTCCAGCACCAGGTCCATGCCCTCGTCCGCCAGGTGCATGTGGAGCTCGTAGCGAGCGCGCAGACGCTCGAGACGCTCGGCCTCCAAGCGCTCGTTGTGGGCGCGGGCGGCCTGCACGGCTCCGTGGATGTTGACGCCGTAGGAGGCCAGCGCGAAGCCGCCGAACAGCGCCGCGCCACCCCACACCTCCCGTCGCGCCAGCGCCCCCGCGCTGCCAGCGAGCACGCCGGTCAGCAACAAGGCTGAGACACCCTCGCGCGGGGACCCGGCGTAGACCTGGCCAGCCCCGGGCACGACAGCGCTCAGCCCGCCCGCGAGCCCCGGGTGGCGTCGGTCGGGGGCTTGCCAGGCCTGGATCTCGGCGGAGAGACCAGCCGCGGGATCCGCGAGGGAGCCAGGAGAGACCTGGCTGAGCAGACCGGCGGCCCCCTCGATCTCACCCTCGCGCAGCCAGATCCAGGCCTGCCGGTAGAGCACCTCGTCGGTGGCGGGGAGGAGCTGCAGCTTGAGTCCTGCTCCCTGCAGGTCTCCGCGCCAGTACATCGTCTCCGCCTCGGCGAGCACGAAGGGGTAGCCGCTGCCCGACTGGAAGACCTGCTCCGCCCGAGCGAGCTCGCCGGCGGCCCAGAGCGCCTCTCCCGCCCGAAAGCGGGCCCGGCTGGCTTCGGAGGCCTCGCCAAGCTCGAAGGCGGCCTGATCGAAGGCCAGCCAGGCCTCCTCGTAGAGCCCGCGGCGGTAGAGGTCCTCTCCCCAGGCCAGGGTCTCCAAGGCCTCGGGGTCCGCCGCCACGACCTCCTCGGTCATGCTCTCGTGGCCCAGGATGAGCGCTTCCTGGGCTCCTTGCAGACCCCCGGCCAGGGCAGCACCGACGAGGATCACAGGAAGTCCCCTATTGCCAGGGAGATCGCCTCTGGGACCTCGCCGTCCTCGTCGAGGCAAGCCACCGCGGCGGCATGCAGGGCCCGGTCGCGCTCACCCCAAACCGGCCCCTCGTGGACCAGGCATGCGCGCTGGGAACGAGCCGCGGCGTGAACGCAGCGCTCGGTCTTCCGGTACAAGAGACCCAGGATGCGCAGCTCCGCCATGGCGAGGGCGTTCGGGTCCAGCTCGCTGGCCTCCCAGGAGCTCCGGAGGGCGCCGCGGGCCTCCTCGAAGCGGCGGGAGTCCCGTATCAGCGAGGCGCGGTCTACCTGGCGCACCGCGCAGTCCGCTCTACCGCCGTCGAACAGCAGGGTCTCGCCAGAGGCCGGGACGCGCCCCTCGACCGACCTCATCACCGTGGCGAACTCGGAGAAGCGATCGGCCGGAGCCCAGGCGATGAGCTGGACGAAGCCCTCGCCCTCCCTGAAGAAGACCTGCCACCAGGCGACCCCGCGCGAGTCGACGTAGACCCAGCGCCCGACCCGCGCGTCCACACCATCGGCGGGCCCGGTGAAGAGCGTCGTGAGCTCCTCTTCCTGGGCCTGCTGGGTGAGCCGCGCGACCCGATCAGGACTCAGCGCGGCGTCGAGGTCCAGCTCGCCGAGCTTGCGGTCCTCGACCTCCAGCTCCAGCGGGCGCACGACCAGTCCGCCGAGGAGACCCCTGGCGCGCGCGGTCTGGCCTTCCACGAGCTCGACCGGCTCCGCCTCCCAGGTCCAGCCTGCTCCGAGCTCCCCCTTCCACCCCGCCCCCAAGAGGACGAGGAGGCCCCCCCACATCAGTAGTAGTAGGCGAGGAAGAGGACACAGCAGCCCATCACGCCGGCCATCACGCCGACCGCGAAGCCGCCCGCAGCGGCGATGAGCAGCGTGACGGTGTCCGTGCCGCTGCTCGGGGGGATGGAGCCGCTGGGGATCGGGTCATGGGCGACGGGACCGTCCTGGACCAGGAGGACATCCGCGCCCGAGACCTCGAAGGAGTCGTCGACGAGGGTCGGCAGGTCTTCGGCGGTCTCTTCGGCGAGCGCCGTGGGCTGCCCGAGGCCGAAGATCAGCAACGCGGCGCACATCAGCGTGGTGAGAGCTTGCTTCATCGTCGCTCCGTCTCCTGACCTGCCGAGAGCCTACACGGCGGGATACTCGCCCGCCATGTGGTCCCTCCTCCTGGCGCAAGCTCTTGCAAGCGAGCCGAGTACGGCTGAGCTGTACCGCGTGGCCGAGTCCGATCTGCGCCTCGATCGGACGGGCATGTGGACCCTCGGAGTGTGGGGCGCGGCCAACGTGGTCGGCGGGACAGCCGGCTTCTTCGCCGCCGAAGAGCCCGTCTGGAAGTGGTTCCACGCCTCCAACGCAGCGTGGAACACCGTCAACGTGGCCATCGCGGCGGGGGGTCTCGCCTCCGCGCGGAACCGCGGCGACCCGAGCTGGCCCGGCCTGGTGGTCGACCTGGAGCGCCAGCGGGCCCTCTACATGCTCATGGCCGGACTCGACACCGCCTACATCGCAACCGGGGCGGCGCTGTGGTCCCGAGGCCGTGCCCTGGACGACCCCGCGCACATCGGCATCGGCTGGAGCCTCATCGTCCAAGGCAGCTTCCTGCTGGCCTTCGACGTGGGCATGGCCTCGAGCAAGGGGGGGCTGGCGCGCCGGCTCCACCCATGGGTCTTCGCCGACGGCGAGCAGGTGGCCCTCGGCCTGACGCTGTGATCCTGGCCCTGTTGGGCTCGCTGGGTTGTGGTCCGACCCAGCGACCAGCGGTCGGCGAGGTGGTCGGCCGCACCTACACGGCGCAACAGCTCGGAGCGGCCGTCACCTTCGGCGAGGGCTGGCAGCTCGCGCTGGCGCCCGAGCACTTTCGGGCCGGGCTGCAAGGCACCCTGCTGGAGGCGCGCCACGGGGAGCTCGTCGCGGTCCTGACCTTTCACGCCCTGCCTGATCTCGGCGTGCTCGCGGAGACCTCCGCGCTGGACTTGCTCCCGGTGCTCCACCCCATCGTGGACAGCGGTGACGACTACCGCTTCGAGCGCATCCCCCGGTGCGGTGGTGCGGTCGAGCGACGGGCCGGAGACTGGACCCACGTCGCTGTCCGGACCCAAACCGGCCTCATCGAGTGGCAGGCCTTCGGCGGGGACGTCGAGCCACTCCGGCGCCTGGCCTGCGACAACACGCGGCTGTTGTGAACCGGCTCGCCTCCTTCTTCGAGGTGCTCGGCGCCGCCCTCTTGATCGGCGTGACGCTGGGCTTGGTCGAGGGCCTCGTGGCGACCCCTCAGATCGGCGAGCCGCTCGTCGGTCGCCTGCTCGGCGTTGGCCTGATCGATGTCCTGGTCCTCGGCCTGATCGGGTGCCTGGCCGGAGTCGTCGCGGCGCTGTTGCCGAGACGGCGCGCGGTCGGGACCTGGGCCCGTGTAGCTGCGCTCCTGCCGCTGGTCGTGGCGGGTCTGATCGCCTTCGGCGTGGCCCAGAACCGCTCCACCCTGGACGCCGAGCTGGAGGGCTCCCTGACCCACGAGCAGCCCCTTCCACGCCTCGTGTCAGAGGACGGAGGCGCCATCGTGCTGATCACCCTCGACACCCTGCGGCCTGATGCTCTGGAGAGCATGCCGCGCCTGGCAGCCCGAACGGCGAGCGCCCGGCGCTACCAACGAGCCCACTCCAACGCCCCCTGGACGCTGCCGGCGATGGCCTCGCTCCAGACCGGCGTGAGCGTGCACGAGCACGGCGCCGGGGCACGGGTGCCGGGCCAGGGCAACCACGTGCGAGCCCCGATGGACGACTCGCTGGACACCCTCGCCACGAAGCTCGCGGACCGGGGCTACGTGAGCGCCGCCATCGTGACGAACCCCTACCTCGGCGTGCGCTACGGCTTCCACGAAGGCTTCGACCGCTTCCACGACCTCGCCCGGCGCTCCCAGCTGAACCTCGCCCTGCGCCGCACCTTCCTGCTCCGCCTGGTGCTGGAGCCCTTCCTGGACACCGCCGCCGCGACCACGGAGCTGGCCCTCGATCAGTGGCCGCAGATGTCTGCCGGGCGAAGCCTGCTCTGGGTCCACTACATCGACGCCCACGCGCCCTACCACGCTGACGGCTGGGTGCCGGGCACCCCATGCGAGCTCCCCTCCTGCTTCGAGGACTGGGCCGCGGTGCGCAAGGGCGCCGAGGTCGAGGACCGCGAGCGGGTCCGTGCCCTCTACGAAGAGGACCTCGCGCGGCTGGACTCCGCGGTCGACGCGCTGCTCGAAGAGGTCATCGCCGACGGGGTGCTGGTGGTCCTCACCGCCGACCACGGCGAGGAGTTCTGGGACCACGGGGGCGTCGAGCACGGCAACGGCTTCCACGAAGAGGTCGTCCGGGTGCCGCTCTTCGTCTGGGGAGCCGGCGAGGGAGCCGTGGACCGTCACGTCGACCTCGTGGGAGTGCACGGGGCGCTGCTGTCCTGGGCCGACCGGCGAGACCTCGGACCGCTCGAGCCAGGGGGCCCCGACGCCATGACCCCGATGGCATCCCTGCTCTTCGGTGAGGAGGCCAGCGCCTGCACCGACGGCCACACGAAGTGGCTCGCAGAGGGCCGCTACGACCTCGACGAAGACCCGGGGGAGCACGACCTGCTCGCACCAGAGGCCGTGGCCTGTCTCCCGGGGCCGCTTCCCGCCTACGAAGGCGAGCTGGGTGACGACCTCTCTGTGCTGCGGAGTCTGGGCTATGTCGAGTAATCGACGCGAACGTGATTCCAGCCGCTTAGGTCCGCATGCTGGGTCCGAAGACGGCCCGAAACGGCCCACGCGGGGAACACGTTCCCGGATTCTCGGGGGTCTTCCTGAGTCCCACTTCGGCGCTTCTCGCCTCAGCTGGGGGTCGCTCCGCCGAGTTGGGAGGGGGTCTGGAAGGGGACCGTGGACCTGGAAGTCGTCGAGTCGGGCTTCGCCGTCAACGAGGACAGCTGCGTGTTGGTGTTGGACATCACGATCGACCTCGAAGCATCACCAGCCATCCGGGGGTCCGGAGACTGTGTGCTGCCTGTTCTCGGGACATCGGTGCCTGCGGTCCTGGAAGCAGGGCTCGACGCTTCCGGACGTGCAACGGCTCCTCCTCCAGCTGAGCCTCGTGTGCTTGTGGTCACACGCCGACGTGGTTGGTCGTACGTCATCGTCTGGAGGTGCCCGTGCTTCTTTGGCGATGTGCTGGGGCGGCAGTCGGTGTCGATCGCGTCTCCCATGACGTAGAGGCCGCTGCCGCATCTGTGACCAGTCGATGAGGATGTGGCTCGTCCTGGCTTGTCAGGTCCCCAACGATACAGCGGGCGATGGCGAACCCGTCGATCCTGAGGCGGGGGTGCGCGAAGACTCAGCCTCCGACAGTGAATACTGTGACCGGCCTGACAGGACCACATGGCCAAGCACGTTGACGTGGCCGGATGACACAGGCGTCTGCGATTCGGGCGGGTCTCTCTTCGTCGAGGGTCAGCTGCATGTCCGGGATGTCGCAGACCTCGGGGATCTGGGTTGCCTGTGCGAAGTCGAACAAGACGCATGGTTCGATGGGGTGTCCGGGACCGATCTGACCGGACTCGAACACCTGCGCTCGACCGGGCAGGACCTGATGGTCACCGGCTCTTCGCTGGATTCCCTGTCGGGACTCGACTCTGTCGTCGAGGTGCGGTCGGTCTTCATCGAAGGCTCTACGATGGTCGACCTGACGGGTCTGAGCGGTCTCAGCACAGTCGACGAGCTGTCGATCATGAACTCCGATGTGAGGGACCTGATCCCCCCCAACGACACCATGGTCTTCAACATGAGCCTGGTCACCTGCGCGCCCGAGGAGCTTGGCGGGGACTCGGAGATCGGGGTGGAGGTGAGCTGGAAGGACGCGGAGACCTTCGCGGACGAGCAGCTCCGGAAGAGCTGGACCTTCGCCGAGATGAGCGCTGGTGACACGGCGTTGTTGACCAAGGGCGAGGCGATCTACGGCTACGCCGAGGCGATGAAGGCCGAGCGAGGCCAGACCAGCCGCGTGAGCCGTGAGGAAGCCCTGGAGATCCTGGGCGAGGCCGAGCGCCAGAACGAAGGCGGCGTGGACCTCATCGAGATCCGGCGGGTGCTCGAAGCGCTCTGAGCGCAGCTACTGATTCACACCTCGACCTGCACGACCTCGACGCCCCGGGCCATCGAGCTCGACGTTTGGGCTCCGAAGGCTCAGCGTCCTGACCTTCGACGCCGCGAGCCCGGAGAGCTTCGGGCACGGAGATCCGTGGATCGCCAGCGCCTTCAGGCTCGGGTACCGCGACACATCGAGCGCCCGAGCGGTGCTGGAGTCGAGGGACAGCGTCTCGAGGGAGTCGCAGCCGGGGAGATCATCGATGGAGACGTCGTGGAAGACCAGCCTGGTCAGCGCCGGGAGGGTCTCTCCGACGACCAGGGCCGAGGCGTTGCTCACCTGCAGATCCCGCAGCTCCGTGAGCCCCTCTACGGTGCCGAGGTCCACCACGCTCTTGGTGACCCCGCCCCACTCCCTTCAAGCTGCCGTTTCGTTCGCTCATGGTTTTGAACTCCTCGACGGAATACGTATGAGGGCTGAATTGACTTGCCCTGAATCTGGAGGCCCTCGATGGCCCTGAATCCCGACACACCCGCGCCCCCCGTCGATGTCCCCGGCGACGGCGACCTCTTCGTGAAGATCGAGACGAGCATGGGTGACCTCGTCATCAAGCTCCACGAGGCCGAGGCGCCTCGCACGGTCGCGAACTTCTGGGCACTGGCAACCGGTAACGTCGAGTGGACCGATCCGGCCGGCGGGAAGACCTCTCGCTCCCTGTACCAGGGCGGGATCTTCCACCGCGTCATCCCCGAGTTCATGATCCAGGCAGGCTGCCCGCAGGGCTCCGGTCGCAGCGGCCCCGGATACCGCTTCGACGACGAGATCCACCCGAGCCTCCGGCACGACAAGGGCGGCGTCGTCTCCATGGCCAACGCCGGCCCCAAGACCAACGGCTCACAGATCTTCCTCACAGAGGTCGCGACCCGCTGGCTCGACGGCAAGCACACCGTGTTCGGACAGGTGACCAAGGGAATCGAGGTCATCAAGCAGATCGCGCGCGTCCATCGCGACCACAACGACAAGCCCTTCGAGCCCATCACGCTGGACACCTTCACGTTCTACCGAGAGTAGGTCGGTGCAGCGAGACGGGGGTTCTGACTGGAACCTCCGGATTGCGCGCCCCGAGTCGTTCGGTGAATCAGGGGACCGCCTCGAGCGGCGCTCGGCGACCGCGGCACCACGCCGCACCGGGGAAGGCGACGCTGGCGTCACCACCACCTCGCCAGGCAGGCCCCGAAAGCGACGGGATGTTGCGTATCGGCCTGGGTTCTCCGGAACCCCCGGAGATGTGCAACAAGACGTGCTTGCACGCCGCCGAGGAGAGAGGTCGGGCGCGCGCTGCCGGAGGTCCGCCTCGGGCGTGCAACCCAGATGGGACATCGGCGCTGGACAGTCGGTACGTCCTGTCCGCGGAGTTCACGTCACCGGGACGGGCGGGGGACGCTCACGCCTTCGACGTGCGCCTCGAGTGGATCCCGGGGGAATGCGCATGAGCGCCGGCCTGGCGGTGCTCATGCTCGCCTGCGGTCCGTTCCCGGAACAACGGTCCGATCTCCACGGGGTGTGGAGCGATGGCGGCGGCTCGTGGTTCTTCGGGGAGGCCGAGTTCGAGGTGGAGCCCGACTTGGTGGGCTCGGCAGTCGAGGTCGACGACGGGCCGTACAACTGGGCGTTCGAGTGGACCGGGACCTACAATGTCGACGGGCGGCACGTCATGATCGATGTCCTCGATGACCCCTACTACGACCTGGAGGAGCGTGGCACGGCGAGAAACCGCGTCATGGAGTGGGTCCCCGCCCAGCGGCTCGTGCTCGAGCTCGACCCGGATGTCTTCACCAGCGCGACGATCGAGCTGACCTACGCCGGGTCCCTCGACGAGTAGGAACGGCGCGGGCATTCGATCAAGACCCCCGTGTACTAGACTCGGCCCATGCTCCTGATCTCAACGGCCGCCGCCGCGACGCTGTCCGTCCCGGGCGACCATGACGACCTCGCCTCGGCGGTGGAGGCGGCCGAATCCGGCGACACGATCGAGCTCGCCGCCGGCAGCCATGACGGCTCGGTCGAGATCACCATCGACCTGGAGATCGTCGGGGCCGGCTCCAGCAGCACCACGCTGTCCGGCGACGACGACGCCGTCCTCTCCGTCGACGATGCGACCGTCACGCTCTCCGGCGTGGCCATCGAAGCAGGCGGCACCAGGGCGATCGAGGCCACCAACGCCACCCTGGACCTCTCCGACGTCTCGTTCTCAGCGGCCGCCAACGCTGGCCACGGTGGCGCGGTCTACCTGCTCAGCTCGACGGTGGACATCGACGACTGCAGCTTCAACGACAGCGACGTCGAGGAGTACAACGGCGGCCACGTCTACGCCTATGGGTCCACCATCACCATCACCGGGTCCAGCTTCAGCGCCGGACGCGGAGAGAAGGGCGGTGCGATCTACGCCTACACGAGCGACCTCTACGTCGAGGACAGCGA
The DNA here is from genome assembly GCA_036012755.1 of Myxococcota bacterium. Taxonomy (GTDB): domain Bacteria; phylum Myxococcota_A; class UBA796; order UBA796; family CAJQPC01; genus JAAESX01. Next base: position 16,334 of record DASCPX010000014.1, read on the forward strand.
CTTCACGGGGAACCAGGCCGACATCGGCGACGCGACCGGGCGAGGCGGAGCGATCCGCGCAGAGAACGGCAGCACGACCATCGTCGGCTGCGACTTCGCCTTCAACAGCTGCGAAGAGGGCTTCGGCGGTGCCGTCAGCACCTTCGCGAGCGACCTCATCATCAGCGACTCCAGCTTCGTGTCCAACTCGGTGACCACCTACTACGGCGGCGCCCTGGCCATCTGGGACACCGACGCGACCATCACGACCTCGACCTTCGAGGGGAACTCGGCCGATCGGGTCTCCGACGACGACCTCGCCACCGGCGGCGCCATCGTCTTCGTCGGCACAGAGGCCGGGACCCTGTCTGTCCAGAGCTCGGTCTTCGTCTCCAACACCGCGGACGGCTACGGGGGCGGAGTGCGCTTCTACGCCGGGGACGGCGTCTTCGACAGCGTGGCCTTCGAGGGCAACATCGGCGGCTCCGGTGGGGCGCTGTACAGCTCCTCGACGGAGAGCCTGACCGTGCAGGACTCCAGCTTCAACGGGAACATCTCGGCAGCCAACGGCGGCGGGATCCGCTGGCGGCCCGTGGACGACGGGGCAGCCCTCGAGATCTCCGGGAGCAACTTCTCCAACAACACCGCCGAGTCCTTCGGCGGCGCCATCTACGGCTACGGCGGCGGCAGCTGGTCCATCGAGGACTCCACCTTCCTCGACAACGAGGGCGGCACCGGCGGCGCCGTGATGACCTTCGACATCGACGACGTCAGCTACGTGAACAACCGCTTCTGTGGCAACGAGGCGAAGGGCTCCGAGACCATGAGCGACGGGGGCGCCATCGTCGACTACCAGTCCGGGGGCGAAGGACACGTCATCGCCAACAACGTCTTCGCGGAGAACATCGCCGCGGTCTGGGGAGGCGCGGTCAACCTCTTCGACGGCGGCGACGCCACGGTGGTGAACAACCACTTCCTCGCCAACGAAGCCACCGAGGGCGGGTCCGGACTGGCGGTCCGCGCGAACACGACGGAGGTCGTGAACAACCTCTTCGCCTGGCACCCGGTCGCCCCCGCCCTCGACAGCGACGAGGACCCGGAGCTCAGCGGCAGCCACAACGCCTGGTACGAGAACGACATCGCCGCCGACGAGTGGTCATTCGACCGGACCTCTGACGAGGCCGTGCTCTCGGACCCCCTCCTGGAGGACTGGATCCCGGGTGACGGCTGCGGGGGCGCGATGTTCCCCTCGGCGACGAGCCCGTTGATCGACGCGGGAGACCCGGACATCGAGGACCCGGACGGCTCCCGGAGCGACATCGGGGCCTTCGGAGGCCCAGAGGCCGACCCGGATGTCTGGACCGACGAGGACGGGGACGGCTGGACCGCCGCCTACGACTGCGATGACACCGACGACGAGGTCCACCCAGAGGCGGAAGAGGTCCCCTACGACGGCACAGACCAGGACTGCGACGGCGAGGATCTCGTCGACATCGACGGCGATGGCTACGAGGGCGGCGAGGGTGATGACTGCGACGACGAGGACGCCACCGTCCATCCTGGCGCGGACGACGCCTGGTACGACGGCGTCGACTCTGACTGCAACGGCAACGACGACTTCGACGCCGACTCCGACGGCTACGCAGCGACCCCCGACGGCGACGACTGCAACGACCAGGACGCCGAGGTGAACCCCGGGGCGACCGAGACCCCCGACGACGGCGTCGACTCCGACTGCGACGGCGAGGACGGCACCGAGGAGATCCCTCCTGGCGACAAACCCGATGGTCGCTCATGCGGCTGCGCGTCCGTCCCCCCGGCTGCCCTCTGGCTCCTTCCCTTGCTCGCCGTCTGGCGCCGCCGAAGCCGCGCCCTGATGAACTGATCCACTCGGACAGATTCAGGCCCACCACCCGGTGATGGTGGAGCCATGAAGATCCTCCACCTCACCGACACCCACCTCGGCAACCACCTGCGAGTGAAGGGGGCTCCAGAGGGGTGGACGCGAGGGCTGGACCACGAGGCGGCGCTCGCTCGCGCGCTGGAGCCTGCGATGCGAGAGGAGGTCGACCTCGTCATCCACACGGGAGATGTCTTCAACCGCTCCCGTCCGGACCCCGACGCGATGCGGGGCGCGGCGCGGCTGCTGTCACGCGCCGCCAAGCGGGTGCCGATCGCCCTCATCGCGGGGAACCACGACCGCGGGGGTATCGTCAAGAGCCTCCCTTTTCGCGCCCCGAACCTGTGGGTCTGCGACCGACCCCAGAGGCTGGAGATCGCAGGCGTGGCCTTGGCGCTCGTGCCCTACCAGCGCCGCGCCGAGCGCTGGAAACGCGCCTCGCGTATCGCCTGTGGCAAGGGCGTCGACCTGCTCGTCACCCACCAGGCCTTCGAAGGAGCCATCGTGCCCGGGCTGGTCTTCCGGGACGAGCCCGACACCATCCGCGAGCGCCACCTGCCCGGCGGTGTCCGCCACATCCTCTGCGGGCACATCCACCCCCGCCAGGTCACCCCGGTCGGAGAGGCCCTCGTCGTCCAGCCAGGAGCCACGGAGCGCACCCTGTTCAGCGAGGCGAACGAGCCCAAGGGCACGGTGATCTGGGACCTCGGCCGTGACATCACCTTCCGCTTCGTAGACCACGCGACCAGGCCGATGCACGTCCTGCACCATCGACACGAGCTCCGTGAGCTGGAGCCGGGGACGCTGGTGCGCCTGAGAGGAGGCGCCACCGAAGAAGAGGTGCTCGAGGCCGGCGCCTGGCTGGTGGAGTCCAGCCAGCATCCACACCTGGCGCGAGAACCCGCCGCTCAGCTGCCCTTGTTCACGCGGCGTAGCCGAGCCGCTGGAGGAGGTCTCCGCAGCTGGCCAGGGCGGGGTCCCTGAACAGGTCCTCTTGGCGCACGTGGTCGGTCAGAGACCCATGCGCTCGAGGTCCTCTGGCTTCACGAGCTCCCGCGTGAGGTAGGCCTCGACCTCCTCCTTCCGAGCCACGCCCGCGAGCATCCGGTAGGCGAGGAAGAGACCCCCGAGGAGCAAGGCGAAGGCGCCGCCCGTGGCAAGCGCCACGCTGGCCCGGCGCCGACCCTGGGGAATGACCTCGCCGACCAGACCGCCCGCCGCACTGATGCGCGGATCAGCGACCACATACAGCGGCTGCCGCCCGATCGAGGCCCTGCCCAGGCTGCGATCGAGGGCCTGCCTCTCTCTCACGCCGACGTCGGCCTGGGCGTAGTGCCGGAGGTGCTTCTGCACCCCCAGGGCGTCACCGGGTTCGAAGAAGAAGCCCTCGAAGGTCACCCGCTGTAGCCTCGAGTTCGCCACGATCGGCGCCGCAAGCTGCTCTTCGCTCGCGGGCTGGCGGATCTCCAGCACCACGACGTCGTCGAGCCAGACGTCCTCGATCTGGATCGCGGTGATGCGGCCCTCGTCGTCCAGCACCGTCGTCGTCGTCCCAGGGGTGGCGTCGAGGACCTCTGAACCAGCGGGCAGGGGCGCAGCCAGCTCCAGGTAGAGGGAGTCGCCCTTGCCCTCGAGCACGAGGTCCGAGCGCCACTCGATGGTGTCACCCGTCCATGTTCCGTGGTGGCCGGCGTCGAGGACGGAGACCTCCGCCTGTGCCAGGCCTATCAGGAGCGCCAGCACCGCTCAGCCCCCGTTCACGATCGCGTCCATGCCGCCGTCGAAGACCGTGATCTCGGGGAGGATGGGCGAGGCGATGTAGATGAACTGCACGAGCGTCGCGAGCTGGATCCCGACGATCACGAGGACCGGAATCGCGACGTGCATGCGACCGACATCCTTGGGCACCCTCTTGGCGACGGTGCGCACGAGGATGATCAAGCCGACGACCAGGGAGAGGTACACCGCCCCCATCGCCAGCGTGCCGCCGAGGTAGCCGCTGGTGTGGTAGTAGAGCGCCACGACGGGGGCCAGCACGGCGAGCACGAGCGCCGCGGTGAAGTTCGCGGACGCCAGGCCCATCAGCAGGTCGGTGGCCTTGTGGCGAGCCCCGAGCAGGCGCCACGTGAGCAGGCCCGCTGGCACCGCGCACAGGGCCGACAACAGGATCACCATCGGCATCTTGTAGATGTTCGACAGCGCCAGCGTCGCGTCGGTGCTCCCAGCTGCGACGCCGTAGATCGCTGCCAGCACTATGGTGGCGACGGCCGCCTGGATGAGGAGCCGAGCCCGCTTGGCAGGACCGTCGTCCTCGCCTTCGACCGTATAGCCGCCGGCCAGGTTGAAGAGGTTGGTGATGACCTGCACGAGCACTCCGTTTGGTTCCCAGTCAAGGTAGGGCGCCGGTTTGGATGCTCTCGGGCAGTCCGCTGAAAGGGCTGCGAAGCCAGTGTGTACGCGAGGTGAACCGGGGTCAGACAGCGACGCTGCGGTCGGGGCGATCCTCGTGCAGGTAGGTCGTGATGCCCTCCGCGACGGCCTCGGCGATCTCGCGAGCGCCCTCGTGGACCGTCCCGTTGGGTCTTCCGTCGGCACCGAACTCGCAGACGATGTCCTTTCGGACCTCGATGCCGAAGAAGCTCGGTCGCTCCGGGCTGAAGCGGAAGTCCTGCACCACGGCCCAGTCGTCCTTGCGCACGAAGGCGCAGACCTCTTCGTAGGCTTCCTGGGCACCTCGGAAGGACCGCTCCCGACCAGCAGGGGCCCGGCGGAAGCGGTGGAGGTAGGCCCGCAGAGCAGCGCTCTCGGTGCTCCGGTGGTTCGTGTCCAGGAGCATCCCCCAGACCATGTGGAAGGCAGGCTCCCTCAGGGTCCCCGGGTGAGCCTGGATGAAGCGGCGGCCGACCCAGTCGAAGAAGGTCCAGACCTGGCCTCGGACCTCCAGACTGCCCTCCGGGAGCAGGTAGGGGTAGTCGTGACCGCAGCCGATGCCCTTGCGCTCCAGCGTGAGGCTGATCCGGTCGCGCAGCACCCGGTGAGCCGTGAACTCGCCGAGGATGTGCGGATAGATCGGGTCGAAGGCCGTGTGCGTGACCCCCGAGTCGTGATCGAAGCCGTCGACCCGGTTGATCAGGGAGACCTTGGGGCGCAGCGTGCCGTTTCGGTTCCGGGGGTCGTAGGTGTGTACCGCGAGCTTGATGAGTCGGCCGCGCACACGCCCGTCGAAGGCCGCGGACACACCGTCGTACCAGGTCTCCAGCAGATCGCGCTTCTGCTCGTGACCCAACAGAGCGGAGAAGGGGTGGTTGATCGCGAAGCGTCGCAGGTGCCCCATCACGCCCGCCGTGCTGCCCGGGAACCGGGCGAAGTCCATGAGCACGCGCGCAAGCGACACAGAGTAGAAGCCCTCCAGGCCCAGACAACGCGAGATCTCCCCGGCGACGAGCTTCGCGCCCCAGTCGCGCTCGGCCACGAAGCGCCCTGTGTAGGCCTCTGGCGGGATCGTCCGACCCAGTGCGTCCGCCAGGTATGCCTCTGGAATGACGTCGCCGTCGTGGACGACGTCCACGAGTATTCGGCCCTCGTAGGCGCTGGGGATCTGCCAGGTGGTCTCGCCCTCCGCCGGTACGAACTCGAGGGGGGCGCGCTCGCGGTGGGAGATCACGGGTGGGACTCTAATCCCGCTTGGGGAGCTTCACGACGAAACATGCCCCGGCGGCGTCGCCTCCCCGCGGCGGGTCCACCCCCACCGTGCCGCCATGGGCCTCGACCACAGCCCGGGTCATCGCCAGGCCGAGCCCGGTCCCTCCACGTCCGCTCCGGCGAGTGAAGAAACGCTCGAAGATCCGCTCGCGGTCGGCCTCTTCGACCCCGGGACCGGAGTCCCGGACCGTGACCACCCAGCAGTCGCGTTCCGGTGCCACCAGCACGCGCACCACCCCGCCCTGCCCCGCAAAGGAGGAGGCGTTGTCCACGATGTTCCGGAGCGCGGTCTCGAGCTGGGAGGGAGCCCCCAACACGATCGCGTGCTCGGGCGCGTCCAGGTACCGCCGCTGCTCCGAGTAGCGCTCGTCCTGGATGTCGAGGAGACCCCTGACCAGGCCGACGAGATCGACCTCCTCTCGCGCGACCTCCTTGAGGCCCGCCTCGGCCCGCGCCAGCTCCAGGAACCGCGTGAGCTGATCATCCAGGCGCTGGCTGGAGTCCCTGACGATCCGACCGAGCCTCTGGGCGCGCTCGGTGTCCAGCGGACCGTCCATTCGCTCCGCCGCCACGCGGATCGCCGCCACCGGGTTCTTCATCTCGTGGGCGAGGTCCTCTACGAAGCTCTGGTAGTCGTCGTTCCGCTGCCGGAGTGCATCGAGGAGCTCGTTGAAGGCCCTGGCCAGGTCGCCGATCTCGTCCTCGCGATCGAGCACCACGGGCTGGGTCGAGACACGGGGGCGGGTGCGGTCGAGGACCTGGCGCCTCAGCTGCTCGACGGGCCTCACCATGCGCCAGCCGAGCCAGGCCCCGAGCAAGCCGGCGAAGAGCACCTGGAAGAGCGTGAGCTTCGCGAGCTGGTAGCGCTGGTCGTAGAGGGCCCGGATCGCCCGCCGGGAGGACTCCTGGGTGTAGATCACCCAGATCCCATCGGACCGCTCGACCCTGCGGGCGCTGTAGCAGACCAGCAGCTTGGCGCCCGGGCTGTGCTCACAACCGGCGGCGCTCCCGGTGGCCTGGGCCATGCTGACCTCCAGGCGGCGATCGACCGCCGGGAGACCAGCGTCGTAGGCAGCCAGGGTCGGCGCGTCGTCCGCGGCGAAGAAGATCGAGCCAAAGACGAACAGGAGCCCCTCGCCGGCCTCGTGGTCGATGTCGTGGACGATGTTCCCGTCTGGATCGAGCAGGCGGATCCTCACCGCTCCTGCCCTAGCGACCCCCTCGATCTGTGTCCTCAGCCGCGCCTCGTTGACCTCGTCGTCGAGGAGCGCCTCCACGCGGTCGGCGGCGTAGCTGGTCTCCTCCAGCATCTGGTCCCCGACCGTCGCGTCCGCCAGGTTCGAGATCCAGACGAAGACCATCGGAGCCATGGCGACGGCGATGGCGACCGCCAGGGCCCTCCACCACAGGGAACGGGGTCGCCTCAGCCGCGCCACCGATAGCCGGCGCCGATGACGGTCTCGATCTCGTCGAAGCCGGGATCGACGACCTCCAGCTTGCGGCGCAGGCGCCGGACGTAGGTGTCGATGATGCGCTCCGCGACCACCGAGTCGTCGCCCCGCGCGAGCTCCATGAGGCGATCGCGGCTCAGCACGATGCCCGGCCGCGAGGCGAGCGCAGAGAGCAACCGGAACTCGGTCACCGTCGTGACGAGGAGGGCCTCGGCGTAGCGGACCTCGAGCCGATCCGGATCCAGGCTCAGCCTGCCGGCGGTGACCTGCTTGCCGCTGGTGTCCGAGGCCCGCGCCGCCTCCCGCCTCAACAGCGCCTTCACCCGGGCCAGCAGCACGCGCGTGTTGAAGGGCTTTGCGACGTAGTCGTCGGCGCCGAGCTCCAAGCCAAGGGTCTCGTCGATCTCGTTGTCCCGTGATGTGAGCAGGATCACGGGCACGTTGTCGCCCGACTCACGCAGCCTGCGACACAGGGAGAAGCCGTCGAGGTGGGGCATGTTGACGTCGCTGACCAGGAGCGCAGCGGGCCGGGCCCGGTGCTTCGCGAGCGCCGAGGCGCCGTCGGATGCGCAGACGACCTCGTAGCCGGCGTCCTCGAAGGAGAGCGCCAGCACGTCCAGGAGCGAGGCGTCGTCATCGATCAAGAGGATGTGACTCACCACCAGAGCCTATCCGCTCTACTCTCAGGAGAGTGACATGCCACCCTCGTCAGCGTCCTGGGAAGAGACACTGGCCTCTGTGACACGAGTGGACGAGCGCCTGGATACTGGCCGTCGCGCTGGTCGTCGCTGGACTCGCCGCGGCGGCGTGGATCCTCCTCTGAAAGCAGGACGGAAGACAACCTCGCTCCGCGTCTGACAACCTCTTCGCGCATGAGCGCCGATACCGAGCGTCGCGGTCATCCTCGCCAGGCAGTCGACGCCTGGGTCGAGGTCCGCCAGGCCACGACCTGGAGTTCGTGGCAGGTGCTGGACCTGTCCAGGACCGGCCTCCGCGCGACAGGCCCCCTCGGCGTCGACATGAACCGCGCAGTGACCATGCGGCTCCATGTCCGCGGCTACACCTTCGACGTCGACGCACTGCCGGTCTGGCAGCTGGACGAGTCCGACGTCTTCGAGCCCCATCACGGCTGGAGGTTCTGCGCGATCTCGTCCGGCACCAAGCGGCAGATCAAGCGAGCCCTCGCCGCGCCTCCGCACCTGAGCGGTTCCCCGCCCGGCGTGCCCGTGGTGCCGTCGTACATGGCGACCTGGATCCTGGCGATCGCGATCGCCCTGGCCGGGTTCGTCGCGGCCGCGGCCTTGCTGCTCTAGCCAGGGGACAGAGCTACCAGCTCGTGTCACCCACCAACAGCGGCGGGCCCCAGATGCCGCCCTTGCTGATGTCGTCGCGGTCGGTCGTGTCGTACCCCGAGGCGCTGCCCCAGTAGATGTACGAATCACCCGAGTAGCCGCTGCCGTTGTAGTAGCTGTTGAAGACCAGCTCCGGGTAGCCGTTGCCGTCGAGGTCGCCGATGGCGAGACCGATGGGGCCTTCGGTGTCGAGCTCGGTGGAGTCGGAGTCGTCCGGTCCCGACGAGGAGCCCCACCAGACCACGCTATTTGTCGAGTAGCTGCTGTCGTAGTAGACGGCGCAGATCACCTCGAGGTAGCCGTCGCCGTCGAGGTCCTCTGCCTCGACCCCGTGGCAGCCGGTCGCACTCAGCGCGGTGTAGACCGAGGTGGAGAAGCCGGCGCTCGAGTTCCACCACACGAAGGTCGAGCCCGCGTAGCCGCTCACGACGATGTCGTCGTAGCCGTCGGCGTCGACGTCGCCGATGTCGAGGCTGCGGGAGTAGTAGCTGCCGAGGGTGTCGACGTAGCTGCTGGAGATGCCGCTGGAGGTGCCCCAGTAGATCTGGGAGTACCCATCGGCCCGGGCCGTCGCGACGTCGTCGTAGCCGTCGGCGTTGAGGTCTCCGACCTCTGTGTCGTAGCAGTAGGTCGAGCTCACCGTGTCCGAGGTCGTCCAGGCGGGCCCGTAGTAGACGTAGCTGCTGCCGACGTAGCTGCAGAGGAAGAGATCGGTGTTGCCGTCCCCGTCGAAGTCACCCGAGGCGACGCTCGAGACGGAGGCGGTGGTCAGCGTGTCGGAGTCCGAGGCGTCGTAGCCGGTGGACGAGCCGTAGAAGATCCAGGAGGTCGTGCCGTAACCGCCGCTGTCGTAGTAGCCGCCGAAGACCAGGTCGGTGTAGCCGTCGGCGTCGAGGTCCGCGACGTGCATGCGCCAGGCCCCGTCAGTGCCGAGCTCCGTCACGTCGCTGGAGGAGTAGCCGCTGGCGCTGCCCCACCAGACCTGCGAGTCGGAGGCGTAGCCACTGTCGCCGTAGTAGCCCGCCATGACGAGGTCGACGTAGCCGTCCTGATCGAGGTCCTCTGCCCGGGCATCGAGCACGCCGGCGGTGTCGATGTCGGTGCCCGTCAGGCTGGCGTCGTACCAGGTGCTGTCCGTGCTGTAGCCGGAGGCGCCGTAGTAGTTGTAGAAGACGACGTCCGGGACGCTGTCGCAGTCGATGTCGTTGCAGCCGTCGGCCCCGTCACAGTTGCTGTCGGTGCTGTCCCCCGGCGTCTCGCTGGCGCCGGGATGCACGCTCGAGTCCGTGTCGTCGCAGTCGTTGTCGTCGTCCGTGTAGCCGCTGGGTTCGTCGCAGGCTTCGCCGGTGGTGGAGGAGTCGCCGTAGCCGTCCCCGTCGCTGTCGGCGTACCAGGTGCTGGCGTCGAGGGCGTCGTCCTCGTCCGTGTCGCCGTCACAGTCGTTGTCCGCACCGTCGCAGTACTCGTCCGCGTCGGGGTTGACGTCCTCGTCGAGGTCGTCGCAGTCCTCTGAGTTCTCGACCGTGCCGCTGGGCTGCTCGCACTGGGTGTAGCTGTAGCTGGTGCCGCCGTAGCCATCGCCGTCAGCGTCCACCCACCAGGTCTCGGCGTCGATGGCCGAGTCCTCGTCGATCTCGCCATCACAGTCATCGTCGAGGTCGTTGCAGAGCTCGTCCGCGTCGGGGTTCACCGAGGCGTCCGAGTCGTCGCAGTCGTCGCCCTCCGAGGCGTAGCCGCTGGGCTCCTCGCAGGCCTCGACCGTCTCCGAGGTGCCGAAGCCGTCCCCGTCGCCGTCGAGAAAGAAGGTCTCCAGCAAGCCCTCGTCGACGAGGCCGTCGCAGTTGTCGTCGATCTCGTTGCAGACCTCTGTGTTGCCCGGCCAGACCTCGGCGTCGTTGTCGTCGCAGTCCAGGTCGTTGCCGACGTAGCCGTCCGGCGGGTCGCAGTCGTCGAGAGCCAGGTCCGGATCGCCAAAGCCGTCGCCGTCGTTGTCCCCGTACCAGGCCTCCTGCACGTCCTCGTCGACCGCTTCGTCGCAGTCGTTGTCGACCCCATCGCAGCGCTCTTCTGCGCCCGGGTAGGTGCGGCTGTCCGAGTCGTCGCAGTCGTCCGCGTTGTCCGCCGTGCCGCTGGGCTGGTCGCAAGCCTGGACCGTCTCGCCGCCGCCGTAGCCGTCCCCGTCGCCGTCGAGGGGCCACTGGTCGCCGACACCGTCGTCGACGTCGCCGTTGCAGTCATTGTCGACGCCGTCGCAGACCTCTGAGTTGCCGGGGTAGGCGGAGACGTCGTCGTCGTCGCAGTCTTCGCTCGCTGGAGAGCCATCTCCGTCGTTGTCGATCTCGTCGATCAGCGAGGAGTCGTCAGTGCGGGGGCCAGTGTCCTCGTAGTCCTTGTTTCGGCAGGCGAGGGTCGACAGTGCGAAGAGCAGCATGGCTCAGTCTCCGAAGAAGATGTGAACGGTACCAACGTCGTAACCGCCATCGAAGTTCTCGTAGCCGCCGCCCACGACGAGGTCGGCGGGCCCGTCACCGTCGAGGTCGCCCACGGCGAAGGCGCCGCCGATGTAGTCCTTGACGCTGCCGCCGTGGACCTTGCGATCGACCTCGGCGACCGGGATGTCCTCGCCGAAGTCCTCTGCAGAGGCGACGTAGGCGCGCCCGCCCTTCGTCACGAGCCCGCGCCAGGCGCTGACAGAGCCCATCACGAGTTCGTCGTCACCGTCGCCGTCGAGGTCGCCAGCCCCCAGCCCGGTGCCGAGCTGGAAGTCGTGGTACTCGCCCAGGAAGCTCCCGATCTGGGCCCTGTCGGAGTACACGTAGACCTTGCCTGCGGAGGGGTCGGCCTGGTCGTTCAGCGGCGCTCCGACCGCCAGCTCCGAGACCCCGTCCCCGTCGAAGTCACCAGCGGTGAGCTTGAAGCCAAAGGCGTCGTAGGTGACCTCGCCGTCGATGTAGTCGTCCCAGGTCGCCATGGCGACCTCGCCCGTCTCGTCGCCGCCGCCCGGGATGATCCACACCCGACCGTCGTAGCCGTTGCCGTTGGGCGCCCCGATCGCGAGGTCCTCGCGACCGTCCCCGTCGAAGTCGCCGTGGGCGAGATCCTGGCCGCAGGCCTCGACGGAGCCCTGGCCGACGTAGGCCACGTCGGCGTCGTCGAGGCTCCCGCCCGACAGGCTCGCGGACCCGGAGAACACGTAGACACGGCCCCTGTCGGGGTCGTCCTCGTCGTCCCTGATCCCGCCGGTGACGAAGAGCTCCGAGAGACCGTCCCCGTCGAGGTCGGCGCCGTCGACGTCCCAGCCTGCCCGGCCGTATTCGATGGACCCGGTCCAGGTCGCGGCTGCGACGAGCTCCGTGAGCTCCGGACCGCCGAGGATGAGGGTGGCCGCGCCCTCGTTGGTCTGGGTCGAGCTCAGCCCCATCGCGCCGACGAGCATGTCGCGATGCCCGTCGCCGTCGGTGTCGCCGATCACCGCGACGGAGCTGCCGAGGTAGCCGCCGGCGACCGTGCCGAAGAGCTCGACTGCGGGCTCGTCCGCCGAGACGCCGGTGCCATTGAGCAGCACGATCCGGCCCGCGTTGGACTCGGTGCCGTCATAGCGATGGCCCGGCGCCCCGATGAGGATGTCGTCCCGGCCATCGTTGTCCATGTCCCCCGCGTCCACGGACATGCCGTAGTACTCGTAGGAGTGACCGCCGGTCCACGTGCAGGGGCTCTCCAGCACGCAGACCTCGCCGGAGAGCGACAGGCGCTCCTCGCCGCAGCCCGCCTCCGGCTCCACGCTGTCGCTGTCGTGGGTGTCCGCGGTGGAGTCGACAGCGCTCTCCGCGACGACAGGGCTGTCTCCGCTCGGGTTCTTGCACGCGATGAGGAGCCAGATCATGGCTCACCTCGCAGCCGATCGACCTCTTCGATGAAGCGGTCCTCTTCCGAGCCGGACACATCGAGGTAGTAGTGGAGCCACTTCAGGGTGCCCTCGTCATCGACGAAGTAGACGTACCACTTGCTCGCGCCGTAGGTGTCGTAGGCGAGGTCCTCGACGTCGTCCTGCAGGACCGGGAGCGACATGGAGCTGGTGAAGTTCGGGAGGTCGGCCTCGTACCCGATGCCGTTCACGATGAGGATCTGGGTGTCCTCGTGCCACTCGGGGTGCTCATCCCAGATGACCTGGAGCGCCGCGCCATGGGACTGGCAGACGCCACAGCTGGCGTGGGCCCAGTAGATGACGATGCTCTTTCCGCGAAAGTCCTGAGGGCCGAGCTCGGTGTTGTAGGTCGTAGAGCCGGGGTTCAGATCGAAGAGCGCGATGTCCGGGACCAGGGGCTCGACTTCCCCGCAATCGGTCGGGGTCTCGGCGAGGGCTGCGCCGAGCAAGGCGAGAAGCATGGGGACACCTCGGACAACGGCGCAGCCTACCCGGGATCCGGCTCCCTCGGGGCGAGGTTGGCGACGACGGCCATGTGATCCGAGGGCATACGCACCGTCTCGACGTCCTCGAGCTCCCAGGCGGCGCCGTGCCAGATGCGATCGACCTGGTACAGCGGCAGGCTCGGAATGCCCGCGACGTTGGTCGGCCAGCTCGCTCGACCGGGGACCTCGAGCAGCCCCGCGTCCTGCAGGCGCCCGTGGAAGCGCCGGAAGGTGCCGTGGGTCGCCGAGTCCCCCAGCACGATCAGCGAGGGCGCGTTCAGAGCCGAGACGAAGCTGGAGAGCCGCTCCGCGCTGCCGCCGATGAGCGCCGGCCAGGCACCGACCTCTTTCAGCGCCGGTGTGTCGAGGTGGACGGCCATGACCGGGATGACCGTATCGTCGATCATGGGGAACGCGAGGCTGGCGAGGGCCTCGTGATCGCCAGCGGTGGGCACGCTGATGCCGAAGGCGTCCTTCTGCTCCGCTCCGCAGACGCCGAAGAAGCCGTCGCGGACCACGAGACCGTGGCCCCAGCGCTCCTCTGCGCGGACGAAGAGGCCCTCTGCGATCGGCTCTTCGTCCGCGTCGTGCAGGCCCCGGGGCGCGCTCGCGACAGCGCGCCGGGACAGCCGGTCCTGAAGCGCCCCAGCGATGCCGTCGACGAACTCCTCGTCGACCTCCTGGACGACGAGGAGGTCGGCATCGAGGGACAACAGCGCCTCTGTAGCGGCCGCCCGATCCGGATGATGTGCGGCGTTCCACGTCGCGATCCGCAGGGCGCGAGGGGGCATCTCGGCCTTTGCAACGCAGTGGCGCACCGTCGGACCAGCCTCCGCAGAGGCCTCCGTCGGACCCAGGTGTGGAGGCGGCCGGCGCACGGCGGTGCCGAGGGCCACGAGGGCGGACAGCGCCACGACCAGCGCCCCGCCCCGGCGAGAGAGCCCGGCGTGCAAGGCGGCAGCGACGAGGATGACCCAGACCAGGGGCTCGGCGACGAGCAGGAGCAAGGTGGGCAGCGTCGCCTCGGCCGCTCCGCTGATCGCGACCGCCCCCATCGCCGAAGCGCCCACGACCGCGAGCAAGGCCAGCGCGCGAAGGGTCGCGGAGAGAGGAGAGCGTGCCGCCATCGGCCTCATCATCGCACGCGTATCCGCGATCGGAGTGGCTGCGAGCCCCCCGGCGGGTCAAAGCACCTGGGTGAAGGTGGCACTCCCCATGTTGTTCTGGTTCCTGGCCTGCCCGAAACCCTCGACAGAGGTCCTCGACAGCTTCCCCGACAGTCCTCCGGAGACGCTCTCGGCTATCGACGCGCGGGCCAAAGCCCAGGTCGAACCACTGCCGGCGGCCGAGGCCCAGACCGTGACCATGCGCGGCGCCACGGTGATGACCGCCGCTGGAGACACCTGGTCTCCAGGCTGGCTCGTGCTCGAGCAGGGCCGCATCACGGCGCTGGGCGAGGGTGAACCGCCGCGGACCTCTGGGGTCGTGCTGGACCTCGAAGGCCAGTACCTGACCCCTGGCCTCATCGACACCCACAGCCACATGGGTGTCTACGCCTCGCCGAGCGCGAAGGCCCACGGCGACGGCAACGAGGCGAGCGCCCCCGTCACGGCGGGGGTCTGGGCCGAGCACAGCCTCTGGCCGCAGGACCCGAACTTCGAGCTCGCCGTCGCCGGTGGTGTCACGACCATCCAGGTGATCCCTGGCTCGGCGAACCTCATCGGCGGCCGCGGCGTGACGGTCCACATGGTGCCGACACGAGGCTCGCGGGCCATGCGTTTCCCGGGCGCTCCCGACGGCATCAAGATGGCCTGCGGAGAGAACCCCAAGCGGGTCTATGGAGAGAACAAGAAGGGAGCCCCGAGCACGCGGATGGGCAACCTGCGAGGCCAACGCGAGGCCTTCGCCAAGGCCACCGAATACCTCGCCGAGTGGGAGCGCTACGCCGACGCTCACGCCGAGTGGCTCCAGGGAGGCCAGGGCGATGAGCCGACGCCGCCGAAGCGCGACCTGGAGCTCGAGACCCTGGCCGGCGTGCTGACCGGAGACGTGCTCGTCCACATCCACTGCTACCGGGCGGACGACATGCTCTCGATGCTCCAGGTGGCGGAGGAGTTCGACTTCGAGGTCCGCTCCTTCCACCACGCGCTGGAGGCCTACAAGATCGCGGACGTGCTGGCAGAGGAGGACGTCGGCGTCTCCACCTGGGCCGACTGGTGGGGCTTCAAGATGGAGGCCTACGACGGCATCCCCTACAACCTGGCGATGAACGAGGCAGCGGGGGGCCGTCCGATCGTGCACAGCGACTCCCCCATCGACGCCCAGCGACTGAACCAGGAGGCGGCCAAGGGCATGCGCTACGGCTGGGAGGCCGGGCTCGAGATCAGCGAGGACGACGCCCTGCGCTGGATCACCTGGAACCCGGCCTGGGCTCTCGGCATCGAGGACGAGGTCGGCAGCCTCGAGCGAGGCAAACGAGCCGACGTCGTGGTCTGGGACGGCCACCCGTTCTCCGTCTACACCCACGCCTCGATGGTCTTCGTCGACGGCGTCCTCCGCTACGACCGCTCCCAGCCGACGGAGCCCTGGAGCGACCTCATGCTCGGTCAGGAGGCACCACGATGACCCTGCTCTTGCTGAACACCGCCCTGGCCGACTGCATCCACATCACCGGCGCCTCGGTCCACACGCCGGATGGTCCCAAGTCCATCGACGTCGTCGTGCGGGCGGGGGAGATCAAGCGACTCGGGCGCGACCTGGACGTCACCGGCTGCAAGGCCGTCGACGGCGAGGGCAGGGTCCTCACCTACGGCTTCACAGAGGTCGACTCCCAGATGGGCCTGGTCGAGGTGCGCATGGAGGACAGCACCCTCGAGATCGCCGGGGGCTACCCGAGCTACCGGGTGGCCGACGGCTATGACCCGCGCTCCAGCGTCATCGCCATCTCCCGCCAAGGGGGGGTGACCTCTGCCGTGGCCGTGCCCACCGGCTCGGGAATCCGTGGCACTTCGGCCTGGGTCGACCTCGCCGCCCAGACCCAGGCAGAGGCCCTCGTCGATACGGACGTCGCTCTCCACACAGCCCTCGGCGCCCACGCTGCGGCCTCCCTCGGCACGCTCCGCATCCAGCTGGACGACGCGCGCACCTACGCCCGGGCCAAGAGCGCCTACGACCGGGACCAGCTGCGGGACCTCAGCCTGCCGATGGCCGACCTCCAAGCCCTCCAGCCGGTCCTGCGGGGAGACCTGCCGTTGGTGGTCCAGGCGGACCGGGCCTCCGACATCGAGGCGCTGTTGCGCTTCGCTGACGAGCAGGAGATCCGGCTCGTGCTCCGCAGCGGCGCCGAAGCCTGGCTCATGGCAGATGAGCTCGCAGCGGCCGAGGTCCCCGTGATCCTCGACCCGATGCTCTACGGTCCCCGCACCTTCGACCAGCTCCATGCCCGAGCTGACAACGCGGCGTTGCTGCACGCAGCCGGGGTCGAGGTGATGTTCACGACCGGCTCCGCGCACAACAGCCGTGAGCTCCGCCACCTCGCCGGAAACGCGGTGCGCGAGGGTCTCCCGCACGAAGCCGCCCTCGACGCGATCACCGCCGCTCCGGCGCGTGTCTTCGGTGTCGAGGACCGCGGCACCATCGAGGTCGGCCGCGTCGCGAACCTCGTGCTCTGGGACGGTGATCCGCTCGAAGTGACGACCCAGGCGACGTGGCTGATGATCGGCGGCAACGTGATCCCGCTCGAGTCTCGCCACACAGCCCTGCGAGACCGCTATCTGACACTGCCCGGCTCGCCGATCCCAGCCGTGGAGCTGGATTAGGATCGGCTCGTGGAAGAGCGAGACGACGACAAGACCGAAGCCAACCCGATCAAGCGCCACTACGACCCCTCCCAAGAGGACCGAGAGGCCTTCCTGATCGTCCTGTCGGGAGCGTCCATCGGCAAGATGCACCGGCTGGCTGATGGAGAGAACACGGTCGGGCGCAGCCGAAAGTGCAACGTAGTTCTCGAGGAGGAGGGCGTCTCGCGCATCCACGCCCGCGTCGAAGCCGATGACGACGGAGCGCGAATCGCCGACAACGGATCGACCAACGGCACCTTCGTCAACGGGCACAAGCTGGGAGCCGGAGAGCAGCCCACCTTGCGCGACGGCGATCGCATCATGCTGGGGGGCTCGATGGTCCTGCGCTTCAGCCTCCAGGACGAGCTCGACGAGTCCTTCCAGCAGCAGCTCTACGAGTCCGCCGTTCGAGACAACCTGACCGGCGCCTACAACAAGCGGTACCTGCTCGAGCGCCTGGAGCAGGAGTTCAGCTACGCCGAGCGACACGGCACGCCCCTGTCCCTCATCGTGCTGGATCTCGACCACTTCAAGAAGGTCAACGACACCCACGGTCACGCCGCCGGCGACGAGGTGCTGCGGGCGGTCGCCGACGTCATCCAGGGTGCAGCCAGGGCAGAGGACATCTTCGCTCGCTACGGCGGTGAGGAGTTCGTGCTCATGCTGCGAGAGACCTCGCTCCACGACACGATGCGCTACGCTGAGCGGCTGCGCGTCCTCACCAGCGAGATCTCGGTCGTCTTCGCCGGGGTCAGCATCGAGATCACCTGCAGCCTGGGCGTCGCGAGCACCGACGGCGCCTGGTACAAGAGCGGCCGGCGCCTCTTCGTGAAGGCCGACCGCAACCTCTACCAGGCCAAGCAGTCAGGCCGGAACTGCATCTTCGGGCCGGAGCGCACCAAAAAGAGCGAGGACTGAGCTACCACCAGGCCTGAGACGCGATCCAGACCTGTCGGAGGTGCTCTCGCTCGACGCCCTCGACGCCCATCTTGTCGAGCACGGCCTGGACCTCGCCGTACTGCTCTGGCGCGCCGAGGCCATAGCGCGCGGTGAGGATGCCTCGCTGGCGGTCGAAGACGCGCCAGGCGGCCATGGAGAGGACCTCGTCGAGCATCGCGATGCGCATGCGCTGGGCGCACTCGCCGACCACGCGCGCCATCTCCCGCTCGTAGGACTCGCCGAAGTCCTCTGTCCCCCAGGCGGGATCGCGAGAGTACTCGTCCTCTTCCTGGTCGACGACGACGGCCTTGAAGAGGCTACGACCGAGCTCGCGCAGCGTGACCACGGTCCAGGCGAGGATCTCGTGCGCCACGCGGAACTGCCCGGAGAGCACGTGCTCCTTGGTCGTGGCGTTCCACTCGCTGAAGAAGCCGCCCGATTCGAGGCGAACGACCGGACATCCCGCGAGCTCGCACGCCACGGCGCACTCCTCGAACTCGGCGCCCCAAACGTGGACCGCGGACGCCTCTGGATCGCTCCGGCGGATCTGCGGGACCCGGCTGATCATCCCTACCTCCGAGGGGGAGTGTCACACACCGGGGCTATCCTTGGGCGGTGCAGCTTCAGGTCGTGATCCTCTGCGGCGGCTACGGCACGCGGATGGGCACCGCGGGCGGCAGGGTCCCGAAGCCGATGCTCAGCGTCGGAGACCAACCTCTGCTGTGGCACGTGATGCGCTGCTACGCGGACCAGGGACACCGGCGCTTCGTCCTCTGCACGGGCTACCTCGGAGGCGTGATCGACAACTGGTTCGCGGCGCATCGGCCCTTGGACTGGGAGGTCAGGATCCTGGACACCGGCCTCGACACTTCGACAGGTGGCAGGCTCCTCCTGGCGCGCCCAGCCCTCGATGAGGATCGGAGCTTCTTCTTCACCTATGGCGACGGGGTCGCGGACGTCGATCTGGCCGCCCTGTACGCCCATCACAGGAGTGAAAGCCGGCTCGCCACGGTGACCGCGCTGAGGCCGACCTCGCGCTTCGGCATCCTCGACCTCAGCGGTGGACGGGTCACACGCTTCCGCGAGAAACCACAGCTGGACGACTACGTCAGCGGGGGCTTCTTCGTCTTCGAGCCCGGTGCCTTCGACTACATGAACGCGAGCGAGCCGCTGGAGAACGGCGCCCTCGGCCGCCTCGCAGAGGCCGGGCAGCTCTCCGCCTATCGCCACGAAGGCTTCTGGCTCTCCGTCGACACTCCCCGGGATCTCACCGAGATCAACCGCATCCACGACCACGGAGGTGCCCCATGGCTCGTCGCGTCCTCGTGAGCGGAGCCGCCGGACTGCTCGGCGCCGCCTGTGTGGATCGACTGCTGGCTCGCGGCGACGAGGTCATCGCACTCGTCCGTGATCGGGATCCGCGCAGCCGCTTCTACCGCAGCGGGCACCTCGATCGAGCCATCGAGGTCCGCAGCGAGCTCGCCTCGGCGCAACGCCTCGTCGCCGAGTACCAGCCCACCCACGTCCTCCACCTCGCCGCCCAGACACAGGTCACCACCGCGAACCGCACCGCCCTGTCGACCTTCGAGTCCAACGTGCGCGGCACCTGGCTCCTGCTCGAGCACTGCCGGGACGTCGAGGGCATCGTGGTCGCCTCCTCTGACAAGGCCTACGGCGCCGCGGCGACTCCCACGAACGAGTCTGCCGCCTTGGACCCCAGCGCACCCTACGACGTGAGCAAGGCCTGCACGGACCTCATCGCCCGCAGCTACGGCGTCCACTTCCGCCGCCCGGTCGTGGTGACGCGCTGCGGGAACCTCTACGGTCCGGGCGACCTGAACATGGACCGGCTGGTGCCCGGCATCTCGATGCAGCTCGCCCGTCGCGAGGTCCCTGTGCTGCGCTCGACGGGCACCATGACCCGGGACTGGACCTACGTGGACGACGCCGCGGAGGCCACGCTGATGCTCCTGGACCGCGCGGCGGAGCACCGCGGCGAGGCCTTCAACATCGCCAGCGGGGAGAACGCCAGCGTGCTCGACATCGTGGGGCGACTGCGGGCGCTGGCTGGCGGCGGAGAGGAGCCGGCCATCGCCGCGGAGGATCCCAGGGGCGAGATCGCCCACCAGGCCCTCGACACCGCCAAGATCCAGGCCCTGGGCTGGCGAGCTCGGATCGGCCTCGACGAGGGGCTCGCCCGGAGCTTCGCCTGGTACCGCGACCTCGCCGCCGACACGGCCTGAGGGGGCATGCGCGTCCTGCTCGTGAACCCCACGATGGGGGACTACTACCAGCACTCGAAAGTGAAGGCCGCGATCACGCTCTCGCCGCCACTGAACCTCGCGCTGTTGGCCGGGAACCTCGAGCGCCATGGCCACACCGCGACGATCTGGGACCTCGATGCCGAGCGCCTCGCAGCCGAGCCGGATGGCGCCTTGGAAGCCCGGCTCGGGGCAGAGAGCCCGGACATCATCGGCGTCACCTTCCGGACACCGCTCTTCCCCCAAGCCCGCCGCATCGCAGAGCTGGCCCGAAAAGTCTGCCCCTCCGCGCTGCTGGTCGCTGGAGGCGTGCACCCCTCCACCCGCCCCGACGAGGTCCTCGAGGCCGCCCCCTTCGACGTCGCGGTTCGCGGCGAGGGCGACGACAGCATCGTGCAGCTCGTCGATGGTGACAGCTACGAGGAGATCGGAGGCCTGTCCTGGCGCGGCGGACGCACCGACGACCGGCCGCCCATCCAGGAGCTGGACGCGCTGGCCTTCGGCGCCTGGAACCAGTTCGACCTGTCTCGCTACAGCCGGAGCTCGCTCGTCGCCCACACCGCGCCGGTCGCCGACCTCGAGTTCTCCCGAGGATGCCGGGCCCGTTGCGTCTACTGCACGAAGGGTGTCTTCGGCAGCGACTGGCGAAGCAAGAGCCCGGAGCGCTTCGTCGACGAGCTGGAGCACGCAAAGGCCCACGGTTTCCGGGGCTTCAACCTCGTCGACGACTCCTTCACGACCATCACCTCCCGAGCCATCGCCACCTGCGAGGAGATGCTGCGGCGCGACGTGGATTTGCCCTGGACCTGCACCAACGGCATCCGGGTCGGGAACGTGAACGAGGAGTTCTTCCGCGTGGCCCGCAGGGCGGGCTGCTACCTCCTCGCCTTCGGCTTCGAGAGCGGCAGCGACGCCGTGCTCAAGCGCATCAAGAAAGGCGCCACCGTCAGCCAGGCGCGCCGCGCCGTCGGCTGGGCCCGCAAGTACGGCTTCACCATCCTCGGCTACTTCATGGTCGGGCTCCCCGGCGAGACCGAGGAGACCATCCGAGAGACCGCCGAGTTCGCCGCCTCGCTCGACGTGGACTTCGCGAAGTTCAGCATCACGATGCCCCTGCCCGGCACCCCCCTGTACGAGGAGTGGGCTGGCAGCATCCGAGATCCTCGGAAGTACGACTTCAGCATCCACCAGCCCGACAACGGGCTCTACGACCACCCCGACTTCACCTGGCCCGAGCTCGAGGCCCACACCAAGGCGGCCTACCGCACCTTCTATGGGCGGCCCCGCTATGTCGCGAGGCGCCTGCTCCGGAGCCTTCGGAGCGGCCAGCTCCGGCGGGAGGCGCTCTACGCACTCGGCATCGGCTACGGCGGGCTGCTCCGGCGCTGACGCCGCCAGAGGACCAGGAGCCCGAGCAGCCACGCGCCGCCAAGGGGAACCGCACCGCAGCCTCCCCCTTCTGCGGTTGGCTCGATGACCTCTACAGTCACCTCGGCGACGGTGCTCTGCGGAGGATCGCCGTCGTCGGTGACCTTCACCCGCAGGACCTCCTCACCAGAGCTGGCCGGCCGCACGATGACCGTCCCGTCGTCCTCGACGAAGGCCTCGCCGAGCTCGCTGGCCTCGATCAGCGCGTAGCTGTGGGCGTCCTCTGAGTCGGGGTCGTTCGGGACCACCCTGGTGCGCGCCATGCTGCCAGCGACCACGACGATGTTGCCCCACACCGGCTCGGGGGCGCGGTTGTCGTCGGAGCCGCCGCCGTCGTCGTCGTCGTCATCGGGACCCGGGTCGTCGTCCCCGTCACAGTCTGGCGCTGGCATGCTGCGTCCGGTCTTCTCCTCGATCCAGTCGACGACATAGTCCGGTCGTCCCCAGATGCCGCCCTCCTCGCAGGGTGCGTAGACGTTTGCATAGGAGCGCGAGGTGACACCGACGAGGTAGTGGCCTTCCGGCGTGAGCAGGTAGAGCGGGCCGCCCGAGTCGCCATAGCAGGCGTCCACACCCTCGCCACCAGCCGCGATCTCGCCACCCGGGCTGACGGCGTAGTTGCAGCCGCGCCACATGTCCGTGCAGTCATGGTCGGCGACGGTCGAGGTCGCCTCCATCAGCGTCGAGGTGTACACCGTGCCCCAGATGTCCGTCGCGCCGTAGCCGACGATCTGCACGTCCGCGCCGTCGGCGAGGTAGGTGTCGAGGATGCAGTCCTGCGCGATGACGCGCGGTTCGATGGTCGTCTCCTCCTCCAGGACGAGGACGGCGACATCCACGGTCCCCCAGCTGTTGGAGTACTCGTGGCTGCTGCGGACCCGGATCTTCTCCCCGTTGTTGTAGTAGTTCGTCGAGTCGAGGATGACGTGGGTGATGCCACCGACGCAGTGGCCAGCCGTGATGACGACGTCCGGGGCGATCAGGGTGCCGGTGCATCCGACGGAGTTCCCGTTGAACACGATGGCCGCGGTGTCGGGCCACTTGCCAGCTGGCGCCGCTCCCCCTCCGACCACGGGTGGAGGGGCTGTGAGGCCGGTGTCATCTGCAAGGCCAAGGCTGCAGATCAGCGACAGGATCACGGACAATCCGTCGGTACCGGGCGCAGCATTACACGGAGCCTGCGCCTCGACATGTCAAAAGTAGACAAGGTGTATACGCCGGAATCGGGATATCTCCCAGGTGTTGGAGATCCCGATGAAAGCTCGTCACCTGCTGAGTCTCGCCACCCTGGGACTGGCCGCCTGGGCCTTTCGGGCGGAGGCCACCGCCCCCGCTGGACACCCCCTCCTGCTCATCGGCTTCGATGGTGGGGAGTGGTCGGTCATCGAGGACCTCTGGACCCGGGGCGAGCTGCCCAACCTCCAGCGCCTGGCGAACGAGGGCGTCCGGGCCCCGCTGGAGACCGAGTACGGCTGGTCACCGGTCATCTGGACGACCGTCGCGACGGGCCACGTCCCCGACGTCCACGGGATCACCGGCTTCGTCGTGGCGACGGACGACGGAGACGTCCCGGTGAGCTCCGAGATGCGGAAGGTCCCGGCGATCTGGAACATCACCTCCGCCGCCGACATGAGGACCAACCTCGTCGGCTGGTGGGGCAGCTGGCCGCCGGAGTCCGTCAATGGCGTGAACATCAGCGAGCGCTGCCAGTCCGATGTCCCCGACTGCGCAACACCGCTGGACTGGAACGCCTCCGTCGAGGGCAGCATCGGGGCGCTGAACACAGCCCACATGCAGCTCTGGCCGGGCAAGGCGAACTTCGCGCCAGAGGACCGGGTGACCACCGAGTGGGCGCCGCGCCTGGCAAAGGACTTCGACTTCATGGCGATGTACGTCCACGGGACGGACCCCAACTCGCACAAGTACTGGCAGTACTTCCGACCGGGCGACTTCGACAGCGAGCCCGATCCGGAGAGGCTCGCCAAGCACCAGGACAAGATCCCGCGGGCCTATCGCAGCTTCGACACGGTCGTGGGTCGGGTGCTCGAGAGCGCCGGAGACGACGTCAACGTCATCATCGTCAGCGACCACGGCTTCCACGCCCTCGACGATGTCACGGTCAAGGTCACCTTCGACCTGGACAAGCTCCTGGTGCACCTCGGCTACGCCACCTACACGGACGGGACCATCGATGTCGGCCAGTCCCAGATGTGGACCTACGGCTCGGCGCTGAACGAAGCGCGCAAGCGCGTCCGCATCAGCATGGAGGGTCGCGACCCGGGGGGCACCCACACAGACGAGACAGCCGCGGCGCTGCGCGCGGAGCTCGAGGCGAGGCTCGCCACGATCACCTACACCGGCGGCGAGCCGGCCTTCACCATCGAGGACGCCAGCCCTCGCGACCAGCAGCGCGGCGGAGACTTCGTCATCTCGACCAACGAGGTCGGCGTCAGCAAGGCGCTGCTGATCGACGGAGAGAAGACGAAGGGCATCATCGCGGGCTGGGTAGAGAACAGCGGCGGCCACTCCGGCGACCCGGCCGGCGTGTTCATCGCTCATGGGCCCGACATCGACCCGGCCGCCGACATGAGCGGCATCCGCATCCACGACGTGACCCCGACCCTGCTGTACGGGCTGGGGCTCCCGGTGGGCGAGGACATGGAGGGCGAGCCCTTCACGAAGCTCTTCAGCGCGAAGTTCCAGGCAGACAACCCGCTCCAGACCGTGAACACCTACGGCGAGCGCACATCGAGCACGGCGACCTCGACGGCCGAGGACGCGGCGATGATCCGGCAGCTGAGGCAGCTGGGCTACATGGAGTAGGGTCCTCGAGTGTTCGACCTCCAGAAGACCCACCAGCTCGCTCAGCTCTTGAGCCAACCGCAGGACGCTCGGACCGCGGAGTGGCTCGGGAGCCTCCAGGACGTGGTGCTCGAGGCCAGCCTTGCCGCACGCGACCCCCAGGTGATCCAGGGGCCGGACGGCTTCCCATACTTCGCGCTGGACCTCCCACCAGAGGCCAAGGAGTTCACGGCCTTCTGCGTGGCGCACATCCTGGAGCACTGCACCGATCGAGGGTTCGGGATCGTGCTCGAGCCGAACCGCACCCCCCCGGGCTGGGTCTTCACCTACGGCACCCTGTGGTCGCTGCGCGCGCGAGGCAGGTTCCTGTGGGACGACACGCCCAGCGGCGTCCAGACGGAGACGCTGGCAGCGGGCGAGGAGCGCCAGGTCCTGGTCGGCGCGCCGGACGAGACCCTGGTGCCGCCCTGGGCGCGGGCGACGCTGCGGCGCTACCTGCAGGCCTGCGGCGTCGAGACACCCATGTTCTCGCTGGTGATGGACTCGACACGCGAGCCCACCCAGAACCTTGTGTTCAACGTCGAGCCCACCGCCTTCGCGGAGCGCGGCCACTTCGACGCCTTCATGCAGCGCTTGACCTGGTTCGTGCCTCCCTACCTGCCGGTCCTCTACATCGGAGGCGACGAGGTCTCGGTACGCTTCGTGATCTGAGGCGGGGGAGTCGCCGGACCTCCCCGGCGGTGCCGTCACGTGTCAGGCTGCCTCCATGTCCACCTGGAAGGAGCACGTCCACCCACACGGAGACCTCGTCGAGCTGGCCGAGGGCCTGTGGACCGTGACGGGCTCGCTGCCCAGATCGGGCCTGCCACGGAACATGGTGCTGTACCGGCTGCGCGACGGCGGGTTGTTGATCCACAGCGCCGTGGCGCTCGACGATCGTCGCCTGAAAGAGCTGGAAGGGCTCGGACCTCCATGGATCCTGGTGGTCCCGAACTCGATGCACAGAGCCGACGCTGCTGTCTGGAGACAGCGCTTCCCAGAGATGAAGGTCTGCTGTCCGCCCGCTGCCCGCCAGGCTGTGAGCAAGGTCGTCGAGGTGGACGAGATCGACGCGGACCTCCTCGCCGAAGAGGGCATCACCTGTCACGGCCCGACCGGAGAGTGGGAGCACGTCTACGAGCTACCGCTGGTCTCCGGCGTAGCCCTCTGCTGCACCGACCTCCTCTTCAACATCGAGGAGCACCTGCCCGGCGTCGCGGGCTTCATCGCCCAGCACGTCACAGCCAGCACCGGGTTCTTCGGCGTCACCAGACTCGGCCGACTCTTCATGTGGGCAAGACCGATGCCCTTCGAGGATGGCTGGAGGAGCAGGGCAAGCGGGATGACGTCCGCGTGATCACGGTCGCTCACGGAACACCGATCACCAAGGACGCCGGAGCCCGCCTGATCGAAGCCGCACAACGGCTCTGATCCGTCCCACGGTTCGCCGCAGAGCCCGCTGGTACAGTCCGGGCATGAATCGACGGGAAGTGATGCTCGGCACCCTGGCCATCGGCCTGTGGCCATCCACAGCGCTGGCGCGCGACAAGACCCCGAAGCTGTCCATCGAGGTGGTCGCGAACGTGACGCATCGCCGAAAGCCCGTGGAACGCAAGCGGGTCGTGCTCCGGTTCGTCATCTACACATCCATGATGGACCGGAACCCGACCTGGGAGGACACCCAGACCCTCAACATCGTGGAGGGGCGACTCGAGACCACCCTCTCGAAGGGGCTCGGCACCATCGAGGACAACGGCTTCCCGGAGAAGATCTTCCTGGGCATCTTCGTGAAGGAGATGGGTCCGGAGGTCGTCGACGTGCGGCTCTCCCCGCTGGTCGAACTCGACTGGGTAGGCAGCGGGACCGCGCCCTGCCTCGAGCAGAACGAATCCCTGGCGCAGGGTGACCTCGACCTCGGCGGAAGCTGTACGATGACAGGCGAAGGCGCTGTCGCCTTCTACGTCACAACGCTCCAACGCGTGCCCACAGAGGCAGAATGGGCCGCGGAGCTCGAAGCGAAAGGCTGAGCCATGAACATGGACTTCAAGAAGATCGCCGCCGTCGTCTTCCTCCTGGGCATCGGCTACGCCTAGTACAGCGGCGCGCTCGACGGCTTCCTCGATGGCTTCGGGGACGTGCTCGGGGGCGCCGAGCGCCGCTGTGCGCTTCGGCCCCCTGTCCGCGGACATCGACCTCGACGACGCCGTGGCCTGGGCCGGAGCGGATGCAGACGCTGCGGCGGGCAACTCCCTGGCCTCTCCTGGAGACCTCAGCGGGGACGACATCGGCGCGGTCCACCTCTTCTACGGGCCCCTGAGCTCGCTGTCGTCACCTGATCTCATCCTGCGCGGCGCCGGGGCCAACCACGCCGCCGGGAGCGCGCTGGCCGGTGTCGACGTCAGCGCCGATGGTGTGGACGACCTCCTCGTGGGGGCGCCCGGAGCGAGCTCGCTGCAGGAGAACGGAGGCGCGGTCTACGTCTGGCTCGGCATGGGCTTGTAGGGCAGGCAGGCTTCGGCAAGGTTGCCGGCGAGGCGCGGGCACCGTGGAAGCACACCCCACTTCACGGAGTTCCCAATGCTGCTCATCAGCCTCTTCGCCTGCACCCAGACCGAGACTCCCACCGACAACGCCACCGAGCCGACGCCGGCCAAGGACGAGATCGTCGAGTTCGGTCCCGGGACCGGCAGCTTCAGCGCCGAGACCGCCTCCACAGAGGCCCTCGTCGCCCTGGGCTCGACCATGGCGGACATGATGGAAGACGAGGGCGTCCGTCGCTTCTTCGAGGACGGGGGGGTACCACCTCGTCGCGCCTCCTCCGAGCGAGGAGCGCTGCGTCACCGCCAGCTTCGACAGCGGCGACATCGTGCTCGACTACGACGCCTGCGAGGACGCCGCCGGTCAGCTCACGCTCTCGTGGGAAGGCGAGGGCACGGTCACGGGCACGTGGTCAGAGGACTTCCAGGTCGGGGACCAGGCACTCTCCGGCACCCTCGCGATCCAGCTGTATGACGGCGCCGTCCGCCTGGAGCGTCGACGGCATCGTCGCCAGCGGTCCCAACGAGGCCCTCGAGGCCGACTTCGACTGGAGCCTGGCTGTCGACAGCACAGGCCTGACGATCGACGGCAGCTGGTCGAGCGAGGTCGTCCAGACCGATGGCGCCCCCTACGCCAACGAGCTCGACATCGTCGGACTCACCTGGAGCTTCACCGACCCGTGCCGCTGCCCCACCGCCGGCGACATCAGCCAGGTCCTCGTCGCCACGCTGGAGACCGTGACCATCGACTGGGACGACTTCATCAACCTGGGCGACGGCAGCGACGACTTCGAGCCCCAGGAGATCGACATCGAGGACGTCGACGTCACCGTGGAGAGCCTCGTGAGCTTCTCCAGCTGCAGCGCCACCGTGACCGTGGACGCCGACGACGTCGAGATAGTGCTGCCCAAGGAGGAGACCGGGCTGCCGATCGACCTGACCGTCACCCTCCCCGCCTCCGCCACCGCCGACGCTCTCGAGGCGGTGCTGCAGGCCGCTCTCGACGGGATGTGCTAGCCGGCACGCCCCGCTCTCGCGGCGGGTCGGGCTCACAGTCGGCCATGGGATACTCGATTCTCATGGCCGACTTCGAGATCTGAGCCTTGATCTGGCAGCTGATCACCGTGGGCCTCGCCATCGGCGGGGCCGTTGCCTGGAGGCGGCTGCGGCACGTGCGCTTGCCCGGCCCGACCTGGGCCTGGGAGGTTGGATCCGTCGCGGCTGCGGTCCTGTTGGCGGCGGTTCCGCTGATACTGGCGTGGCTGTCGCTCGCCCCGACGCGGGCTCCGATGGGCCCGGATTCGAGCAACTACCTGGGCTGCGCGCTGGCCTTCGAGACCGGCCGCTGGGAGCTCTACTTCGACGACCGCTACCCGGCCTACCCCTACCTGGTGGCGCTGTTCGCGCGGGGTGGCCCCTCTGTCCCCACCACGGGAACCGCCCTGAGCATGGCGCTGACCGCCCTCACGGCGCTGCCGCTCTACGTGGTGGGCCGCCTGCTCGCGGGACGGGTGGCCGGAATCGGCGGCGCGGTGCTGGGACTGCGCCAGGCCGTCGTGCTGGACGCGGGCCGCACCTTCACCCACTACCCGCTCTCGGGCCTGCTCGATGCGGGTCTGCTCGCGGCGGGCATCGGGCTGGCCCGCACGGGCTCGCCCTGGTGCGCTTGGGGCCTGGCCAGCCTGGCTGGGATGGCCATCGCGGCGGACCCCAAGCAGCTGCCCCTCGCCATGGCCACCCTGTTGGTCGCAGTCGGCTTCGGCCTCGTTCGGCCTCGCCCGTACTGGCAGCGTGCCCAGCTCGTCCTCGCGGCGCTGCTGCCGTTGCCGGTCACCCACTGGCTGGTCGGACGCTACCGACTCGGGCTGTTGAGCCTGGAAGGCATCGCGGTGCGAACGCCCATGAACTTCGTAGAAGACCTGAGCCCGCACATGGAGGAGGGCTTCGCCCTGGGAGAGCCCGGAGCGCTCGGCGAGCTGGTGTCCAGCTACTCGCGCGTGCTGGGTGCCGTAGCTCCAAAGGGGGATGGCCTGGACCCCTCCTTCTTGAACGCGCTGCCCATGCACTTCCCCTCCACCAGCCCGCTCTGGGCCCTGCTCCTGCTCCTGCTGCCCGCCGCCCTCCTCTGGCGCCGCGAGGTCTGGCGCGTGGGAGCGCTGCTGCTCGTGCTGCTCCAGGTGGCCGCGGCCTCCTCTGTCATGCGCTTGCACTATGCGCATCGCTATGCGCTCCCTCACCTCGAGCAGGTGCCGGTCGTCGCGCTCGCAGGGGTCTCGCTGGCGGCCGGACCACTGGCGGCGGCAGGCCTCGCCGCCGGTTGGCTGCTGCCAGGCGCGCCGATGAGCGACCTCGACAACAGCTACCAGTCCAGACAGGCGCAGCACACCGACAACTGGGTGGGGCGCGAGGTCCCAGCCGAGCTGTACGCCGTGCAGTGGACCGACAAGTACCTGGAGGCCGACGCCGTCATCTACGACATGAGCGGGCAACGGCCCATGCCCATCCTGGCGGCGAGCCGCGAGTACGTCCGCTGCACCGCCACCCACGACACCTGCGGCCAGGCGATGAGCACCGCCACCACTCCGATCGTCGCGCTCGTCTGGGCCGACGACTTCATCAGCGGTCAGCTGCCCTCCGGCCCGCGGGAGACCATCACGATGGATACCGGCCACATGCCAACCACGCTGGGAGACTGCTGGAGCCTCCTCACCCATCCGCAGCCAGGGTCGGGCCTGTACTCCTGGACCTGCACGGAGCGTCCTGACCCATGGCCCGATGTGCGGCACGCGCCCAGGGCTCCCTCGTGGAAGGGTGCTGGAGAGTCCGAGGGCCGGCCCTAGGGACCAGCGCTCTTGTGGGTGATCGTCACCCCGGCGACCTCGCCCAGCCGCGCTGCGATGGACACCTTGTCTTGCGGCGCGGCGCTGGCGATCAGGTGGCGGGCCGCGGCGCGGGCCTCCCGACCGAGGTCCTCTGCGGAGGTCAGGCGCCCCTCTTCCTTGAGCGCTGCCGAGGCGTCCCAGACACTTCGGACCGCTTCCGGGGCATCGAGCATGCCGCCATCGAGCAGCGGAATCAGGCGTCGAGCTGCGACCTCGACGACCTCGACGTCCGCCAGCTGGAGCGCCGCGGCGAGCTCGATGGCCGCGGCGTCGTGGGCGACGACACCCTTGGCGCCGGCGAGGCGGGCGATGGCCTGCTGGGCGAGCTTGGGCTCCTCCTGCGCGATGAAGGCGCGAGCCTCGGCGACGGTCAGCATGTCCAGCGCCAGCGGCGGGAGGTGGGCACCCCAGGCCCTCCGCAGCTCTCGAACCGTGTGGAGAGCGGCCAGCGAGCGCCCCTCCACCCGGTGGCGCTCCGCGGTGACATAGCCGTGCAGGGCTTCGAGCTGCGTCTCGGCCATCAGCATGACCTCGTCGGGTCGCCAGTCGTCGTCGTCGAGGCCAACGACGATGTCCATCCACCGCAGCGTCAGGCGACACCAGGTCACGCCCAGGGGACTGCCGACGCGGCTCTCGAAGCGCAGGACCCGCTCGACCTGGGCCCGGGCCGTGAAGACGTGGCCCGTGGTCGCGGGCCGGAAGAGATCGGCGAGGAGCTGCCAGCCGTCCGTCGCGTAGCCGCCAACCCGGACCGGGACGAGGTTCCAGGCGATGACCGCGAGGTTGAACCAGAAGACGTTCTCGAGGACGGGGAAGAAGCCAGCCAGCGGCCAGAGGAGCAGCGCGAGGAGCCCCTGGAAGATGAGCCCGCCCGAGTGGTAGAGCCAGCGCCGGGCGGGGACGGGTTCCACCGGAATCGCCACGCACAGTCCGCCGCTGACGAGCCAGCGGCCCAGGTAGACGATGGTCCCGGAGCGCAGGCGCCAGCGCAACAGCGGCTTGCCATGCCCGACGCCGAAGCTGGTGACGCGGTAGCCCGCGGGTCCAGCTGCGAGCGCATGTCCTAGCTCGTGCAGCACCGCGATGAGCGGCACCGCTGCAAGCCACCAGAGCGAGTCGGGAGCCACGGGCAACACGACACCCAGGATAGCCCCGGGTTCCAGACCACCGACAGGATTGACGCGGGTTAGACGGGGACATGAGCTGGCCCATCGGAAAGACCTGGCACATCGGTGCCCGAGGGATCGTCGTGGCCGAGGCGCGGGCCTACGCCGCCGCCACCGGGGACGACAACCCGGCCTACGAGGAGGGCATCGCACCGCCGATGCTGCACGTGCGGCTGATGCGGCCCTTGTTGTGGGGCATCGCCCGCGTGGCCTTCCGAGCATGAGGGACCCGCGCTGCCTCGGCCCCAGCGAGCTGGAGGCCGAACTCAGGACGCTGATCGGCGAGGACCTGCCTGCCGAGTTGAGTGAGCGAAGGGAAGCGGTAGAGGCCCTTGGTCGCCGCGCCGATCCCTGGCTCCTGGCGCTGCGCGAGCTGGAGGCGATCACCGACGGGCTCCCGAGCGATCTCGGGGGCGTGCGGCGAGGGCGCTTCTGGGCCCAGGACCCGGTGAGCGTGACCTTCGAGGGTTGGGACGGTCACGGGCGCGTCGCGCTGCGGGTCCTGCGCCCCTCCGTCAAGGACGACCCCGTGTGGCGTCGCCGCCTGGAGCGCGCCGCCAGGACCCAGCCCGGGCCCGAGATCCTGGCTCCGGAGCGCTATGTCGACGAGGTCTGGCCCCACCTCGTCGTGCCCCTGCCGGGGACCTCGCTGGCGGACCTGTTGCCGGTCGAAGACCCGCCGGATCCGCGCATCGTCGCCCGCTACGTCGGAGGGGGGCTGGCCGGACTCCGGCGCCTGCACGCGGGAGGGCTCGTGCACGGCGGACTCACACCCGCTCATCTCGTCCAGACCTGCGATGGCGTCAAGCTCGCCTGGCTCGACCCGGTGCTCCCCCGCCCGCGAGACGCTTGCGAGGACCTCGCCGATCTCGGCCGCGCCATCGCCGAGCTCGACCCGGAGAACATCGACCCCGTCGCCTCCCTCGCCCGTGGCCTGGCCGAGGGCCCAACCCCGACCGCCGAGATGGCCGAGGAGCTCCTCGTCCGCACCCTCGGCTCCGTGCTCGCCGACCGGCGCCATCGCCTCGCCATGCGCAGACGAATCGTCGCTCGTCGTGGCGACGAGGCCCGTCTGTTGAGCCTGGCTCGGCGTCTCCAGACCGCCACGCAGCCACCCAGCGGCAAGTTCTGCCTCCGCGCCGGCCACGACTCGGTCCTGGTGGTCGCGGAGAGCGACGGGTCGACGGTCAAGGGCGGCCCGGTCGCCAACATCGACGCCCGCTTCATGCCCACCGTCTGGAGCGCGGATCGAGGACTGGACGCCGTCGCCGCCCGGGCCCTGATGCGCGGCTGGGCGACCCGCACGCGAGGCGACGAGGAGCGCCGCAGCGCGCTCATGGTGGAGCTCACGGGGACGGACGCCCGAGCGGACGTGCTCTGCAGGTGGCTCTCCTGCCAGGCTCGCCTGAGGGCGGTGAGGATGCTGCTCGAGCTGGGTGGGCGCTGAAGCGCCTCGACCTCGCTACGCGTCGACCAAGGGCAGACTCAGGCCGAGGTCCTCGAGCCGCAGGATTCGGTCCGTATCGAGCCAGATGTCCCCGCGCACCACGTACTGCAGCCCCCACGACAGTGGGCCCGAGCGCTTCTCCGGGTGACGGGCGAGGTCTTCGAGCAGCTCGACGTCGCCCGGCTGCGAGCAGCCCGCGAGCACCCGCGCGAGCGCAGCCCAGAGGGGCTCGTCGGTGTCGTCTGGCGCCAGCTCTCCCTGGCCCAGCCGCGCCCGGCAGGCGGAGCGGATCAAGCTCACGACGCCGCCAGCGAAGGAGGGGGTGCGCGTGTCGGCCAGCAGCTCGATGACCGCGTCGCCATCCAGCGGGTCCGGAGCTCGCGGGTCGGTCAGGGCCAGCCGGTGGGCCCAGTGCTCGGCGGGCCGGTAGGTGCCGTGGTCGTCGACGAAGCCCGTCCACTCGGACAACAACCCCTCCCACCAGAGCTGATCTCGGCAGACCAGGGGCGGGCGAGCGGCGGCCAGAGTCGCCTCGTCGGCACCGAGCGAGGCCAGTCGCTGCAACCACCGGGACCACGCCACCCGCCGCGAGGGCCAGGCCTGCAGCAGGGACACCTCCCAGAGCACGCCGGGCCAAAGCGGCGAGCCCCCAGCGAGTACGCGCCCGAGGGCGACGCTCTCCGGGCGGCTGCAGTCCCCCCGCACCGCAGCCAGGAGGTGGCGGGCGCGCGGGGTGATCGGATCCGGCAGCTCCACCCCGAGGTCCGCGTCCAGGACGACCTCTGAGACTCGGAGCCAGGCATCCCAGCTGGTCGTCTCGACCCCATCGAGGAGGACCTCTGCCAGGCGGATCCGACGAGCCCGGGCGCTGGAAGACGCCCAGGACTGGGTGCACACGCCGATGCGTCGCGGCCAGCCCTCCACGAGGTCGCCTTGGAAGCTCCGGCACCAGCTCTCGAAGTCCTGCTCCCGGCCGAGTCCGTCCGAGTGGATCGCCCCGATCAAGCAGCTGTCCGCTTCCAGATCGCGGACCAGGCGGGCGGCGTCCGGCTCGGCGAGGACGGCAAGCCAGAGACGCAGGACCTCCCAGCTGCGGGGATCCCGAGCGAGCTCTCGGGCGGTCTCGCCTCTCTGGGGGCTTCCCACCGTCATCGAGAGATGGAGGGCGGCCAGGTACTCCCGCAGCGCCGGGTGAAGGAAGCGGAGCGCGCCCGGCCCGGTCCGCTCGAGGAGCCCGGCGTCACCGCAGAGCCACTCGACGAAGGCCCGGCGCTTGCGAGAGGTCCAGCTCGGGGGAAGCGCGCTCTCCGGATCGACGGTGTCAATCTGCTGCATGCGCCAGGCGAATCCAGCGAGCGCCGCGAGCCGCTCGTCGAGGTCATCCTCTGTGGTGCGGGTGAGCAGGAGCGCGTCGATGCACTCTGCGTAGAGCCGGTGTCGACGCTCCGGGAGGGTCTCGTTGGGGATGAGCAGCAGCATCATCTGCAGCAGGAGCGGGCGGCGTGCCAAGGCCCGAGCGGGCTCGCTCGCCTCCAGAGAGGCCAAGAAGCGCGCCTTGGTCTCGGACCGCCGCCCAGCCTGGACGCAGACCGCCAGGAGGCGATCGACGAGCCCGTCCAGATCCCGATCGTCGAAGGGCTGGAGCTGCAACGCCTGGAAGCCCTGGGCCTCGCTCGGGAGACCGCGAGCGACCGGCCTGGTCGAGGCGACCACGTCGATTTGGGGCAAGGCCCGAACCAGGCCGACGAGCTGCGCGTTGATCTCGTTGCCAGACTCGCCCAGCTCGTCCCAGCCGTCGAGCAGGAGCATCGGTCGCGGGCCCTCCGCGGCGACCCGCCGGAGCGGATCGGGGACCCCGACCAGCTCCGGGACGAGGCGCTGGAGCTCCTCTGTGATCCAGGCGTCGAGCGAGGGTCTAGCGCGCAGATCGCGCAGATCCAGCAGGATCGGCAGGCAGTCGTCCAGGCTGATGAGCTCGCCGAACAAGAGCTTCAACAGCGTGCTCTTGCCGCTGCCCGCCGGACCGACCACGACGGTCTTCCGACCGGCCACGTCCCCAGCCCCGAGCACCTGCTCCCCGCCCCGCCGAGAGGTCACCCGCAGCGGCAGCGCCATCTCCGCGAGGGTCAGCGGCTGCTCGGCGCTCGGCAACAACAGCGGCGACGACCACAGGGCGTGGCGACCGGAGAGCCGAGCCCGCCAGGCAGCGACGAGCATCTCGAGGGTCAGAGTCCCACCTCTCGCAGGGCCCGGTGCAGCGCCTCGGACTCCTCGCTCATTCGAGACGCGGCCAGCGCGAGGCTGCGGCTGAGGGGGAGGTCCTCGAGGAAGGCGTCGGTGTTGGTGCCGAAGCTGTTGCCGTCGGCCCACAAGGCGATCTCGCGAGGGCTGGCGACGTCCATCGCGGCCCGGACCTCTGGCCAGCGCTCGAAGACGGCGAGGCAGAGCACCGCCTGCTCCCCGGACACGGCGGGCAGGGCCCCAGCCGCTCGCAGGAAGCGCAGCTTGGTGAAGACCTTCGAGACGAGTCGGGGGTTGCGCAGGTCCGGGACGGCGAGCGCCCCGGCGGCGTCCTGGACCTTCAACCCCAGGGCGATCTCGCCGTGGTCGGCGAGCACCGGTCGGCGACACTCCCCGTCGATCAGCGCTTGGAGCATCGCGTCGGACAAGGGCGGGATGTCGACGCGCAGATCGAACATCTTGTCGAGGTAGCGCTCCGCGTCGAAGTCGTCCGTCCGGTAGAAGGCGCGGACTCCCTCCTTCGCGAGATCGGGGTCCATGGCCACGACGAAGGTGGCGCTCGCGCCGGCGCTGACGAGGAACCGCAGGGCCTGCAGGAGCGCGACCTGCCGCTCCGGGAGGCAACGGTCGAGGTCGTCGACGAGGATGAAGACACGGCCCCCCACCCCGCGGATCTCTGGCGGGCAGGCGGCGTCGACCAGCTGCCGGAAGGCATCGCCCATCTGCGCGACCGGATCGCCGGGATCGTCCGCGGTCAAGGCGCCGAAGGCATGAGCCGCCGCTGGCGCCGCCGCCTCGAGCAGGGGGGCTCCGGGGATGCCCAGCAAGGCCCCGGCCTTCGCCCCGAAGCCGAGCCCGGCGCGGATGACTGTCGGACCGTGGATCTTCGACGCCTCCAGCGCAGCGCCGCCGCGGGTCCGTGCACGGTCCTGCAGCCTGAGCACGACAGGGGTGAGCAGGTCGGGCGTGCCGTACTGCCAGGGGTTGATCCACACAGCGCGGTCCACCACGCCCGGGGGTCGCTCCGGCTGGTAGGTGACCTGCGCGAGACGAGCCAGCACGTCGGTCTTTCCGCGTCCCCAGGTGCCCTGCAGCGCGATCACCGCCCCCGGCGGAAGCTGGCGGGCAAAGCCGATGATGCGCCGCGCCTGGCGCTCGTGCCCGAGAGCATCGGGGGGAAGGCTGACGGTGTCAGCGTCGAAGCTCGCTTGAGAGAGGAAGTCGTTCGCCATGTCACGTTTCTATCCCGAGCGGCGGACAAGATCTGACCGCGGCCCGCGCTCGTTAGTCTGGAGATGTGCCACGCATCATCGACAAGCTGGACGCAGCCGCCGGACGCACCCCCGTTTTCCTCGACCTCGGGATCGACTATTCGACGCCGCGACCGGGCCCGAAGGCGCTGATCAAGCCCGACGGGACCTACGAAGCAGGCTGGTTCCACGACTTCGACGGCGACTGGAACCTGGACGACAGCTCTGCCTTCGACATCGCCCTGCAGCGCTGGGTCCACCTCACCTTCGACGCCCCCGATCACTTCATCGTCTGCAACCTCGCGAACCTGACGCGGGCGAGCAACACGGCGCTCCTGGTCGCCAACAAGCGCACGGGCGAGTTCCACCACGCCAGCCTGACCCACCTCTACCCCCAGGACACGGTCAGGGTGGAGCCCCCCTTCACCCACTGGCGCGACTCGGAGACCGGCAGCTTCGTGCGCATCGGGGACGACCTCTCCGTGGAGCTGGCGATCAACGCCGACGGCCTCCACTTCGTGGCCACGGCGCGCCACGCCCTCGGCCCCCCGCTGATCCAGGCCAGCCGCTTCCAGCGAGGCCGCGGAGCCATCCAGTGGTACCGGATCCTGGAGCTGGAGCGAGGGCTGTTGGCGGTCGGCGACCGGGTCGTCGAGCTGCCAGCCGGCACGATGGGGACCTGCGACCGCACCATCGGGCACCAGCGCGGGGTGCAGGCATGGAACTGGGTGGCCGGGGTCGGCACCGCCGTGGACCTCGAGACCGGCGAGCGCACCCGGCTCGGTGTGCAGATCGCCAAGGACCGCCACCTCGCGCGGCCCCAGGTTCCGAACAAGAAGTACCTGATCTGGACCGAGGATCGGCTCTTCAAGCTCGGCGAGGTGGACTTCTCCTACGAGCACGGCAGCGACTGGCGCATCCACGGGGATGACCTCGACTTCCGCTTCGTCCCCGCCTTCCACCGCCACGAGGAGAAGCGGCTGGTGCTCGTTCGAGCCGACTTCCACCAGTTCTACGGGGAGCTCTCGGGCACGGTGCGCGTGGGGGGCCGTCGTCTCCGACTCGAGCCCTGCTTCGCCGTGACCGAGGAGTCGCTGCTCGAGCTGTGATCACCTTCTTGATCGCCTGTTCGCAGAGCTGCCCCGAGGGCGGCGTCGACCCGGCGCGACAGGCGGGCCTCGAGGCGATGGGCGAGCCCCTCGGCGAGGTCTGCTTCGGCGACCGGAACGTGCTCATCGGCGAGGTCATCGTCTTCGACGCCGCATGGGACGACCCCTCGCTCGTCGCGAAGGGCGAGCACCTCCTCGCCCACCGAGCGATGTCCGAGCCCGAGCCTGGCAGCCCGGAGTGCCTGGAGTCGTGGATCGCCTACGAGACAGAGGGCTGGACCCGTGAGCTCGAGAGGCGCCGGGGCCTCGGGTTGCCGGCGATCTACCCCTTCGAGGCCGGCTGGCGGGACTCCACGGTGTCGATCCGGGACTGGCTGGTGGAGCATCCAGAGGGGGGGAGCGGCGTCGATCCCCTCTTGGCCAGCTACGAGGAGCGCTGCAAGGAGTAGACTTGCGTCAACCGGAGGCAGCCGTGTTCCAACTCCTCATCCCGCTGGCCTTCGCCGACGCGGTCTCCTTCGACTCCAGCCTCGACTGCCCGCGCGGGAGCACGATCACCGCCTCCCACATCGGCAGCTGGTGCCTGCCCAACGAGTGCGACGCGAACGAGTGCAACGAGGGGGCATGTGTCGCGGACGTCGGGCTCTGCGTCACTCGGGAAGAGGTCGCCTGCGGGGGCCGGGTCGCCGACTCCGCCGACTGCACCTTCGAGAAGGTCGAGGCCCACAAGACCTGCGACGAGCAGAGCGACTGCACCACCGGCACCTGCGAGACCGCCGACCGCTGTGCGACGGCGAAGCAGCGGGCCTGCGGAGGCTGCGCGACGACCGGCGCCGTCGGGCTCGGGGCGCTCCTGCTGGCCTTCGCGGGGGTCCTGAGGAGGAGGTCGTAATCCACATCCTCGTCGCCTTGTCGTGGGGAGACGCCATCCCGGGCGCACCGACCGACTGTCCGGCTGGATCGATGGGCATGAGCTCCCACTCGGGCGCCTACTGCGAGCTGATGTCCGATGACGCCTGTCTCTGCGTCGTGGCCGAAGAGGTCCCCTGCGGCTTCTTGCGCCCGATCGAAGCGCCACCCTGCACAGAGGCCCGAAAGCGGGTGACCGGGGCCTGCGCTGCGGACGGCTCCTGCACGGAGGGTGTCTGTGCCTCTGTCGCGGCCTGCGCGGCGGCTCCCGAGAAGAAGGAGCCGGCGAAGACCGACGACGAGGGCTGCAGTCACGTACCTCTGAGCGGGGCGTTGGGGCTCGGTCTCTTGATGCTCGCCACCCGCCGCAGGTGATCAGAACAACACGAGCCCCACGGCGAAGCTGAGCGCGTTCGCGACCAGGGCCACCGTGAACCCGGCCTTGAAGCCGAGCTTGCCCCAGTGGCCGATGATGAGGCCTTCGATCAGCACCACGGAGGCCTCGATCAGCGCCAGTCGGGCGTAGGGATCCCAGTGAAAGAGGTCCTGGTTGACCGTCCAGGCGAAGGGATGGGTCAGAAGCGTCACGGCCGGAAGGACCAGGAGCAGCCGGCGCCAGTTTTGCACCTCGAAGCGCGCCAGCTTCACGAGGCCCACCGCGACGGGGACTTCTACGGCGAGGCTGATCAGGAGCGCGAGGAGCTGGTCACTCACCCGCGACGGTCATCAGGTAGGCGCTGCCGCAGTCGGCGTTGGCGATGGCACCGACGACGACCTCGTAGACACCGCCGTCGTCCGGACCGCTGGAGTCCTCGAGGACCAGCGAGACCGTGCCCGAGCCGAAGTCCTCGTCGACGAGTCCGAGCTCCTCCGAGCCATCGGTCGACAGGCGGTTCACTGTCAGCTTGTAGGTTGCGTTCGCCGGGATGTTGGCCAGGGTCACGGTCACTGGAAAGGCGTCGCCGTACCAGTTGTCCTCGACGTAGAAGCTGAAGCGGTCGTCGTCCGCGTTGTTGTGCAGGAAGGCCACGGCCGCGTGCCCGGAGGTGGCCTCCAGCGTGCCCAGGTCATGGGGATCGTCGTCGTTGGGCTCGTAGGGATCCTCGTCCACGGCGTCCTCGTCGAGCTCGCCGTCGCAGTCGTCGTCGTCGCCGTCGCAGGTGTCGGTGGCGCCGGGGCGGACGCTGCTGTCCTCGTCGTCGCAGTCCCCTTCGTTCTCGCTCCAGCCGTCGCCGTCGTCGTCCCTGTCGAGGGGGTCCAGCTGCTCGCCGGTGTCGCCGGTGTCACCTGGGCTCGCGCTGTCGTCGGCCGGAGTGGGGTCATCGCCGCCGGAGTCGACGAGCCCTCCAGAGGCCGAGAAACCGCACGACAGCAGCGACATGAGCACCATCCGGCCTCTCTATCTCTCAGGAACCCGCTGTGCTCATGGCGAGGAGGATCGCGTTCCCCAGCCCTCCCCCGGTGGCGTACCAGCTCCCCCCTCGGGCGGGCACCGGGAGACCGAAGAGACGAGCCGTGCGGAGGTTGCGCAGGTAGCTGTCGCGGTCACCGTGCAAGCGCGCCCCGGCCAGCGAGAAGCCAGTCGGCGACACGCCGATCCCAAACAACACGGGCCCCGAGTCGATGTCGCCGTGGCCATCGACGCCCACGGGGTATTCCCGCACCCCACCGAAGGGTCCGAGGTGTCGCTGCCGGTCCTCGAGCGCGCGGTAGAGCTCGGCGCTGAGCTCCGGATCGGCGTAGTGGGCGAAGTAGACCGCGAAGGCCGTGCCGGACCCGCGGGGGAGGTCCCTGGGTGAACCGTCGACGGCGCTGAGCGCCTGGTAGAGCATCCCCGAGTCGGGGTCGATCGCGACTTCGCGAAAGGCTGGCAGCCAGGCCTGCACCGCTTCGCCATGACCCGCCACCGTGAGCGCCGCAGCGACCACAGCGATGTCCGGCGGGTAGACCTCTCCGGGGTAGGTCTGGAGCTCGTACACGGGGCCGTCGAGGTCAGCGAGCAGCGCCTCGGTCATCGCATCGAGCTCTGCTTCGTGGGCAAAGTCCCTGTCGATCTGCTGGTGTCGGGCCAGGGCCAGGGCGCTGTAGCCGACGTAGGCGGCGCCGAACTCGTCTCGACCCCAGCGAGCAGCGCCGAAGCTCCGCGAGTCCGGCGAGGCCAGCCAGGCGCTGCAGGTCCGCACGGCTGGCAGGTAGCGCTCAGCGGTGTCGGGGAACCGCTCGATCACCTGCACCAGGCCCAGGACGCTCATCTGGCAGGCGCCGAGGTCCCACTCGCCTGCGAAGAGCGGATCCGAGGGAGCCAGCCCGGTCGGAGCCACGTCGCCCTTCGAGATGGCCCAGTCGGCGACCGCGACCGCTCCCCCCTTCCAGGGCGGTACCCTCTCGCTCATGAACCTGTCCTCCGCGGTCGTGACCGTCACCGGAGCCGGAGGGTTCATCGGCGGCGAGGTCGTGCGACTCGCCCACGCCGCCGGAGCAGAGGTCCACCACACACGTGACCCCGAGGCCATCCTCCAGCTCCCACCCGACCTCGTGATCCACTGCGCCGCCCCCGTCGATCCATCTCGCGATGCCGACGAGGCCCTCATGCACCGAGGCATCGTCGAGCTCTCCGTCGCTGTCGCCGAGGCCTGCCGCGAGACCGGTGCCCGCCTCGTGCACGTCGGCACCTGCGAGGAGTACGGCGACGGACCCGCCCCCTTCCGCGAGGACCAGCCGCCGTCCCCGGTCAGCCCCTACAGCCGGTGCAAGGTCGAGGCGACCCAGAGGCTCCGGCAGATGCCCGGGCTGCGGGTCACCGTCGCGCGCCCCTTCCTCACATATGGGCCGGGTCAGCGGGGTCCACGGCTGATCCCGAGCGCCATCCGCGCCGCGCTGGCATCTCGGACCTTCGAGATGACCGCAGGCACCCAGACCCGGGAGTTCAACTTCGTAGAGGACATCGCCCGCGGCCTGCTCGCCTGCCGCGACGACCGCGTAGAGGGACTGGTTGTGAACATCGGCGGGGGTCCCGAGCTCCGCGTCATCGACGTGGTCCGGCGCATCTTCGGGCTCTGCGGCGCCGAGCTGGACCTCATCCGCACCACCCGCGCCCCGCGCATCGGCGAGGTCGAGCGCTTCCTCGGAGACCACGAACGAGCGAGGCGGCTCCTGGCTCATCAGCCACGAATCGGGCTGGAGGAGGGCCTGGCGCGTACCATCGAGGCCCTTCGATGCGCGGTGTGACCGAACATCCCCTCGCCGTCTTCGCGGACGGACGCGGCTCCCTGCTAAAGGCCCACCCTGGCCGGGTCGAAGGCGAGGTCTACGCGATCGTCGTCACCCCCGGCGCCAGCCGAGGACACCACCTCCATCGCCTCACGACCGAGGTCTTCGTGGCGGTCTCGGGCGAGGGCGTCGTCGGCGTGCTCGACCCCGGCACCGGCGAAGTGGAGCACATCCCACTGCAGCGGCGCCTCGAGGTCGGCCCTGGCATCGCCCACGCGATCTTCAACCTCGGCGACACGGAGCTGGTGGTCGTGGCCGCGATGGATCGGCCTCACGACCCCGACGACGTGCTGCGACACGAGGTGCCGGCGCCGTGATCCACCTCCTGACGGTGCTCCTCGCGATGGTCGTGGTCCTTGTCGACGGCAGCCCTGTCACCAAGGCGCTGTTCGTCCTGCCAGCGGTCCTCTGGGCGCCCGGGGTCGGCTTCGCGCGGCGCCTCAGCCAGAGCGCCTCGAAGCTCCAGCTCCACCTGGACGCTGCCTGGATCAGCATCGTCCTCGCCATCCCCACCCTCCTCATGCTGCGCGCGACAGGCGGCGGCGTGGCGGTCCTGCTCGGTGTGAGCGCAATCTGGGCCGTGCTCGGCACCGCCTGGGGCTGGCCGCACCGGCGCTCGGAGTCCACGCGCCTGCGCGTCCGCTTCGGCGTCCTCGCCTCCGTCCTGATGATCGTCATCTGGGCGATGAGCGCCAGGAGCCAGCTGCTGCGCCCGCTGGAGATGTGGTGGCACGCCGAGGGCCTCGAGACGCTCGCCGAGGACGCGGTGCCCCTCCACTCCGGACCGGGCTGGACCGGCGCCACGGTGATCGGGTGGGAGGAGCTGGGGACCTTGCGCTTCGAAGACGCCGACGGCCACGGCGGCTCCCTCGTGATCGAGGAGCCCGGCACCATCGCGGTCGCCGTCCGAGGGGATGTCGGCGACATGATGACCATCGGCGGGGACTCCTGGACCATCGAGTCCGACCCGACCGTGAACGTGAACGAGGGCCCGGTCCCTCGCTACCTCGACCGCGGCGTCGTGGGGACCGTGTTGGAGGTCGACGCCGGAGAGCTGGAGATCAAGCTGTCCGGTCGAGGAAACCAGCTCTACGTCATGCCGAGCGTGCACTCCCCGTGGGAGCTCGACGGCGAAGACGAGCTCAAGCTGGTCCACTACTACCAGCTGCTCAACATCGTGGAGAACCAGCGCTGGTCGAACGAGATCCTCGCCAGCGAACGCAACATCACGGTCAACCAGCCCCCGCTGTGGAGCTGGGTCCTGGCCGTCGCGGTGGTGGGTGTGGACAGCGACGTCATTGGAGCGAACCTGCTGTTGTTGTGGGTGCTGGTGCTGCTGGCCGGCACTGGAGTTCGCCTCCTCGAGCTGGTCGCTCCCAACGCCCCGATCGTCGCGTGGCTGCTCCCGGGGGCGGCCGCCATCGCCCACGGCAAGCTGATGCTGGACCCCGGCTCCGCGAACTTCCCGGACTCGCTCTACGCGGTCGCCTTCGTGAGTGGCCTCGTAGCGCTCAAGCAGCCGGGGCACTGGCGCTTCGCCGCGATCGCGCTGTTGGCTGGGCTGTTGCGCTACCCCGGCACCATCGCGCTGAGCATCGCCGCCTGCCTGCTGTGGATGGTCTACCGAGAGCGCGTACTCAAACGCCTCCTGGTGCTGTGGGGCCTGGTAGCAGCAGTCGCCGCGACCCTGGCTGGCCTGGCGATTGCGCTCGGGGTCTTCGACGAGTGGCTCGACATCTTGTGGTTCGAGACCGTCCCGGAGCACTTCGACAACAACCAGGAAGCCGACCCCATCTTCGAGCGCCCGCCGGTCTTCTACTGGACCTGGCTGCGCTACACGGGCTTTGGCCTGGTGCTCGCCTTGCCGGGCCTGTCCCGAGGGGCGCGCTGGGTGCTGGGCTCCGCGCTGGTCTATTCCCTGTTCCTCTGCACGATCGATCACTTCAGCTCCCACTACTTCCTGCCGCTGCTGGCCCTGGGCGCGGTCGCCGTGGGCGCCAACGCCGCCCCGATCAAGGGCCCGATCATCCGCACGGTCGTGCCGCTCCTGGCCATCGCCGGCTTCGTCGGCTTCGTGATCCTGGGGCACGCGTGAGGACAGCTCTCGCGGCCGCGCTGGTCGCGATGTTCCTGGCGCTGAACATCGCCTGGCTCGGCCAGGACCGACTCGTCAGGGACGGGGACGAGGAGGGCCACGTCGGCGCGGCCGAGATGTTCGTCCAGGACCTGCGGGAGGGGAACCTGCACCACTTCGTGCAGCGCAGCGTCTACGAGGACATGGGCGACTACCCCTCGCTCTACCCGGCAGCCGTCGGAGCGTGGTGGCACCTCAGCGGTCGAGGCCAGCCCGGGGACGCTCCGGTCCGCGCCGTGAACCTCTTCTTCCTCCTGGTCTGCGCGGCCGCGGTGGCAGGCACCGCCGCACTCCTCGGCGCACGGGAGGGGGCGCTGGTGGGAGGCGCGGCCGTCCTCTTCCTGCCGCTGTCAGCGGGCCTGTCGCGACACTTCATGCCGGAGGGAGCGCTGGCGGCGGCCGTCGCGCTGGCGATCCTCGCCGCCGCCTGGCAGAGACGTCGCCCTGGCTGGGGCTCCGCGCTCTTGCTGGGCGTGGCGCTCGGGGTGGGCTTCCTCACGAAGCAGACCGTCCTGCTCTACGCGGTCGTGCCCGTGCTGGTGCTGATCCGCCCTCATCGAAGCCTGGTCGCCCTCCCGGTCGGAGCCCTCGTCGCCCTGCCGTGGGCGCTGAACAACCTGGGCGAGCAGCTCGACTACGCGTCCCAGAGCGCGGGCTATCCGGGAGCCCTGAGCGACCACGTCCTCTACTACCCCCAAGCGCTCTGGCAGCCCGCGCTGGGTCCGGTGTGGCTCCTGCTGCTGGCAGCGGCGCTGGTCGCCGCGGGCAAGCCCCGAGGCCGCGCTCCCGTGATCGTCGGCCTCGCCTGGCTGGTAGGCGGTGTCGTCCTGTTGACCTTCGTCCCGAAGAAGTACGACCGCCTCCTGGTGCCACTGCTGCCCGCCGCCGGCCTGATCCTCGCCGCCGGTGTCCAGGCCCGCCCTCGCTGGGCTC
Organism: Myxococcota bacterium; assembly: GCA_036012755.1. Taxonomy (GTDB): domain Bacteria; phylum Myxococcota_A; class UBA796; order UBA796; family CAJQPC01; genus JAAESX01. Next base: position 60,314 of record DASCPX010000014.1, read on the forward strand.
CGGTCGTGCTCGCCGGGGTCGGCTGGACCGCGTGGGTGAGCTTCGCCGAGCTGTCCCTGTCCGGCCCGAACCCCCGCGCGCAGGCCTTCCACCCGGGCTGCGTCCAGGTGTGGCTGCGTCCCCCGGTGGACGCGGACCTTGGCTACGAAGCCGTCGCGGACTTCGCGCGGGGGGCGAGCCCGGGGCCGGTCCGGGTGATCGACGCCCCCGAGATCGACTGCAGCGTGCAGACCACCCACGGCTGGGCCTACCACCTGGGCCCCTACCTGCGGCGCGAGGGCCTCGACCGCGAGGTCGTGGAGGAGGGACGCGGCATGGTCACCGTCGACTTCTCCGGAGGCCCCGGTGAGCCAGTGGAGATCCCGCTGCTGCAGAGCAGGTTCACCCTGCGGTGAAGGTCAGCTGGCTTCTTCCAGTCCGGGACGACCCCCGTCTCGCAGAAGCGCTGGCCTCGATCGAGCTGGAGCCCGGGGACGAGGTCGTCGTGGTCGATGACGGCAGCCTGGTGCCGGTGCCCGGCGCCATCCGACAGCCCGCGAGTGGACTCGTCGCAGCGCTGGAGCGGGGTCGCGCCCGGTGCCGCAACCCGCTGATCGCCAGGCTCGACGCCGACGACCTTGCCCTGCCCGGCCGGATCGGGGCCCAGCGGCGTTTCCTGCGCGACCACCCGGAGGTCGCCGCGGTCGGAGGACGGGCACGCATCGAGTCGGCGACCCCCGGGATGCAGGCCTACGTCGACTGGGTCAACACCTGCGACGTGAACAGCGAGATCGGCGTGGAGAGCCCCCTGTTCCACCCCGCCGTGACCTTCCGCGCCGAGGCCGTCGAGGCCGTCGGCGGCTACCGCGCGTTGCTCGCCGGAGAGCCCATCCCAGAGGACTACGACCTCTGGCTTCGCCTGCACGCAGCGGGATGGAGGCTCGGTCGGGTCGAGGAGGAGGTCCTGCTGATCCGCGATCACCCGGAGCGCCTGACGCGCACCCACCCCGCCTACACGCGCGCGGCCTTCCAGCTCACACGCCAGGCCCACTTCGGAGCCCTGCTGAGGGGCCGCAGGGTCGCCGTCTATGGGGCTGGAAAGCGAGGCCGTGCCTGGCTGCGCCTGCTGGAGGAGGTCGAGGCGGAGCTGGTGGGACTGGTCGATGTCAAGCCCGGAGGTACCCGCCGTGGCCACTCGATCCGACCGATCGAGGCCCTGGGCGAGCTGGACTTCGATGTCCTGCTCGTGGCGATTCCGCGCAGGGCGCTCGCCGAGTCTCGGGCGGCGATCCACCGTCTCCGCGGCGATCTCGTGGAGGGAACGGACTGGTGGGCCGTGGGCTGAGAGCTGAGGTAGACTCGGCGCATGAGCGACCTCGAAGCCAAGGGCCCGAAGCTCCCAGAGGGACAGCGCGGCCTCCTCCGCGAGTTCTGGGAATTCATCGTGCACGAGAAGGCCTGGTGGATGACGCCGATCATCGTCGTCCTCGTCCTGATGGTGGCCTTCATCCTGTGGGCCGAAGCCAGCCCGGTGCTGCCCTTCATCTACACGGTCTTCTAGTGCTGCCCTTGATGAAGCGCATCTGGCGCGCCTGGAAGGGCGTGGCCCACAAGATCATCTCGGCTCAGAACTTCGTCCTGATGTCGGGGGTCTACTGGTTCGCCGTGGCCCCGGTGGCCATCTGCATGAAGCTGATTCGGTTCCGGCTGCTGAGTACGCCGAGCGCCTCTGAAGAGGTGGACTCGTACTGGGAGGACAAGGAAGGGCTGCTGTCGATGGACCGCGCCCAGAAGATGTTCTGAGGCGAGGCCCTCCTACCCGTTGACGAGAGGTGGTGAGCCCCATACCGCCCGGATACGCCCCGTCGTCGCTTGGAGTGCTGCTTCTCTTGTATCTGCTGACGCTTCTGACCACGGCTTCCGCAGCCGAGGTCGAGTTCCATGGTCACTACCGAGCTCGCGGACTCATCTACGACAGCCTGTCGCTGTCCGAGGACAACCCGAACCTGCTGGGGCGGACGAGCTTCGTCGACCATCGCCTGCGGCTGTCCCCGGCGATCCACGCCTCCAGTCGCGTAGGCGTGTTCGCGCAGATCGACATGCTGCCGCTGACGGTCTGGGGGGACTCGACGAACACCTGGACCGACCCGGTCACCGGCGACGCGATCGCCATGGCGTACGCGGATGGCGTGGCGCCCTACGGCGACGCCGCCGACGGGACCTCCTACCTCAGGAACATCCAGCTCACGCGGGCCTACGCGGACGTCTACACCGAGTACGGGCGTGTGCGCTTCGGCCGCATGCCGATCGACTGGGGCGCAGGCGTGCTCTTCGATGACGGCAACGACCCCCTCGACGAGTACGGCGACACCGGCGACCGGCTCCAGTTCACGACCCGGGTCGGCCCGGTCTACGTGATGGGCGCATACGAGCTCATCAACGAGGGACTCCTCGACCGGGACGAGCTCGAGGACGCGATGAACGCCGCGGACCTTGCCGTCGCGTGGCAGACCGAGACCCTCGGCGTGGGCCTCTACAACCGCCTCCGCTTCCAGGGAAGCCCCCAGTTCCGCGCCTACAACGGCAGCGTCTGGGCGCACGTGGAGATGGGCCCCGCGAACGTCGACGCAGAGATCGTCGGCGTCTTCGGTCGCGGTGACCTCGACACCGGCGTCAACGACATCCAGATCATGGCTGCCGGCGGCGTGATCGAGGGCAGCATCGACATCGACAAGATCTACGGCGGCCTCCAGTTCGGCCTCGCGACGGGCGACACGGACCCCAACGACAACGTGCTGCGGACCTTCACCTTCGACCGCGACTACAACATCGCGCTGATGATGTTCGAGGAGCCGATGCCGGTCCTCGCCCCCGCCGTGATCAACGACGCCAACGGAGGTCGCGACCTCGACGCGGTGCGGACCGGCGACGGAATCTCCAACGCGCTCTTCCTGCGACCCCACATCGGCTACCACCTTCGCCCGGATCTTTCCGCGGACCTCGCCTACATCGGGGCCCGCGCACTCCAGCTGCCAGAGGACGAGCAAGCGGACCGCGGCTACGGCCAGGAGTTCGACCTGTCGCTGACCTACAGCCCCTTCGAGCACTTCTCCGCGACGGGCACCGCCGGAGCCTTCCTGCCAGGCCCCTACTACGAGAACTACGAACACGAGACCCTGGGCGGCGACTTCGACGCGCCCTCCTTCGGGGGACGGCTCGTGCTCACCGCCGAGTTCTGATGGAGGGCGTCCACACCGCGCTCGTCACGCCCTTTTCGGGCGGGGGCGTGGACCTCGACGCCTACCGACACCTCGCCATCCGTCAGCTCGACAACGGGGTCGATGGCCTCGTCCCCTGCGGCACGACCGGCGAGATGCCCACCCTGACGAGGGCCGAGTGGGCCGCCTGCATCCGCGCGGCGGTCGAGGTCGCCGACGGCGCCCACGTCACGGCGGGGATCGGCACGAACTGCACCGCGACGAGCGTGGACAACGCACACAGAGCCCTCGATCTGGGGGCGAGCAAGGGGCTCTTGGTGCTGCCCTACTACAACAAGCCGAGCCCGCGCGGGCACAAGGCACACGTCGCTGCGGTCGCTGCGGTCGGGCTACCCCTGGTCCTCTACCACGTGCCCGGCCGCACCGGTCAGCGCCTGCCCGTCTCCCTGCTCGCGGAGCTCTGCGAGCTCGACGGCGTGGTCGCAGCGAAGGAGGCCACCGGCGACCTCCGCTACGGCTCGGAGCTCACCGCCACCACGAGCGTCTCGGTGCTCAGCGGGGACGACTTCACCTTCTTTCCGCTCATCGCGGTGGGGGCGCTCGGCGTCATCTCGGTCGTGTCGAACGTCGCCCCGAGGATCACGACGCAGCTCTGCGCCGCTGCTCGCGCCGGAGAGCTGGACGAGGCGCGCGAGCTGCACAATCGCCTCATGCCGCTGGTCGAGTGGCTGTTCTCGGACACGAACCCCGCTCCCTGCAAGGCGGCGATGGCCGCGATGGGCCTCTGCGAAGACGAGGTCCGCCTACCCCTGGCGCCGGTCTCGTCCCCGCCACCGGAGCTGCTGGAGGGTCTCTCATGAGGGTCGCGATCAACGGCGCCGCCGGGCGCATGGGCATGCTGCTGGTCGCGGACGTGATGGAGGCAGAGGACCTCGTCCTCGCCGGAGCCACCGACGCGGCGGAGGGCTTCCCGAGCCCCGCACCAGGGGTGCTCGACGACGCCCAGGTCGTCATCGACTTCTCCCTGCCGGAGGGGACCGAGGCGCTGCTGGACTGCCTCGTTCGCGAGATGCCCCTGGTCATCGGCACCACCGGCCTCGGCCCCAGTGTCGGCGAAGCAATAGAGGAGCGCGGGACCCGCGCGCCGATCGTGCTGGCCAGCAACTTCTCGACGGGCATCACGCTGCTGAACTCGCTGGTCGCCCGGGCCGCTGCGACCCTCCCCGACTTCCACGTCGAGATCGTCGAGATGCACCACGAGTTCAAGCGTGACGCCCCGAGCGGCACGGCGTTGACCCTGGGTCGCGCGGTGGCGGACGCCCGGGACGAGGAGCTGGGCCGCCTGGCGGTTCATGGTCGTCTGGGCGAGACCGGCATCCGCAGCGACGAGGAGATCGGCTTCCACGCTCTGCGGGGCGGCGACATCTCCGGCGAGCACACGGTCTACCTCGCAGGCCCCGGGGAGCGCTTGAAGCTCGCGCACCTCGCCACCTCGCGGCAGGCCTTCGCCAGCGGCGCTCTCCGAGCTGCACGCTGGGTCGTCGGGCGTCCCCCCGGGCTCTACGACATGCGAGATGTGCTCGGTCTGCGCTGAGGCTGTGGCATCGTGCCCATCGGAAGGTGGGCATGCTCCTGGGTCTCCTGGTCTCGGCCATCGCAGGACAGGCCACCCAGGCCCGGTGCTCGAGGACGAGCCCGACCCGATCGCGGTGGTCATCAGCGGCGGCGTCACCCGCGGCGCCTACCAGGGGGGCCAGACCTGGATGATCACAGAGGCGCTCAAGCGCGCGAAGAAGGCCGAGCGCGTCGAGGAGGTCGCCTTCGCCGACTCCAGCGCCGGCAGCATCAACGCGCTGCTCGCCGCCACCGCCTTGATCCAGGAGCCCATCGCCGAGGCGCCGGTGCCGGAGGAGTCCCTCTTCTTCGAGGCGTGGGTACCGATGGGGCTCACCAACGACGAGCGCTCCGTCGACTACCACCCACCCAGCTACCCGGGCGAGGACACCGAGGCGGTCGCTGGGCTGCGTCTGACAGCGGACGACGGCGTGATCTCCCACCACGCCTTCGCCCTCGTGCTCGATGCCCTCGACGAGACCTGGCAGCCGGAGGAGCACGCAGGCGTCTTCGACGAGGTCCTCGTAGGGCTCACCGCCGCCCGCCTCGAGGCGGAGAGCGACAAGACCGGCATGATCCGAGAGGTCAACGAGGCCTTCGCCTTCCTCCTCGAGCGAGACGAGGAAGAGGCCCGCGTGATGGACCTCGAGTGCCCCGGAGACGACCCGGAGGAGTGCGACGCAGAGGACCTCGTCCTCCAGTGGCGCCGGGACTCCGTGCCCTACAGGGCGATGAGCACCTTCGTGAAGCCCTCGTCCGGCATCCCGATCGCCTTCCCGCTCTGGTCGCTGGACTGCGACGAGTACGAGCGGCTCTCCCTCTGGCCGCGACAGTGCCACAGCGGAGAGGGGCGGGATCCGATCCTGCTCATGGACGGCGGGACATTCGACGGAAACCCGATGGAGGTGGCACGGAGGCTCGTCACCCGCCCCGGCACCGACCCCGACCCCTTCTTCATCTTCCTCGACCCCGATTTGGAGTTCAACCCGGAGAAAGACCCGCTCCCGGCCGAGTCATCGAGCGCCGAGCGGGTCGAGGCGCTCTTGTCCGGCTTCGTCACCACGGCGCGCATGCAGAACCTGACGGACTTCCGGCGAGACCAGCGCGAGGCCTTCGAGGACACGCTCTTCATCCAGACCCGCACGGTGCCCATCGCCGCCTACATGGGCAACTTCTACGGCATCTTCGACCGCTCCTTCCGGGTCTGGGACTTCTACGCGGGAGTCTGGGACACGACCACGCAGCTCGGTCTAAGGAAGGCCAATGTCGGGCTCATCGTGGAGCCGAACAGCAAGCCCTATCTCGCCGTCGCGCAGGTGCTCGAGGCCGCCGGGGCGGTGCGTCAACAGTGGCGAGACAAGGACGCGGACTGCCAAGCCATCAGACTGCGCCTGGCCGAGGAGACCGACCTGTCCGGACGCTGGGTGCCCCATCCGCGGGACCTGCCCGGCGGCGGGCCGAACCACTGGGGCGGCCTCGCCCTGGACGCGGGGGTCGGCTACGCCTGGAACCTCCGCGACGCCGCGATCAGCCCGACCGCCCTGTTCGGCTTCGGCCTCAGCGGAGCGGTGCTCGCGGGTGATGCTCCAGAGGACTTCGCCGACCACCCCACCCCCGAGCTGGTCTTCGAGATCGGCGTACGCCGCCAGCCCAGCGGCCTCCAACTGCGATGACTCCACCGCTGTCGGTGGCACCGATGATGGAGCGCACGGACCGCCACTTCCGGGTGCTCCTGCGTCAGGTCACGCGGCGATGCCTGCTCTACACGGAGATGGTCGTGGCCCAGGCCATCCTGCGTGGAGATGCCAGGCGCCACCTGGAGTTCTCGGACATCGAGCACCCGATCTCGCTGCAGCTCGGAGGCGACGACCCGGCCATGCTGGCCGAGTGCGCCAGGGCTGCCGAGGGCTTCGGCTACGACGAGGTCGACCTCAACGTCGGCTGCCCCAGCGACCGAGTCCAGAGCGGACACTTCGGTGTCTGCCTCATGGCCACCCCAGAGCTCGTCGCCGACTGCGTGCGCGCGATGAAGGAGGCCTGCTCGATGCCGGTCACGGTCAAGCACCGCATCGGCTTCGACGAGCAGGACACCTACGAGCAGATGCTGCGCTTCGTCGACACGGTCGCAGAGGCCGGGTGCGACCGCTTCACGGTGCATGCGCGCAAGGCCTGGCTGCAAGGGCTCTCGCCGAGAGAGAACCGCGAGGTCCCGCCCCTGCGCTACGAGGACGTCTACCGACTCAAGCGCGAGCGACCCCAGCTGGCCGTCGAACTCAACGGCGGCGTCACGACGCTGGATGCCGTGGAGGCCCACCTCGAGATGGTCGACGCCGTGATGCTCGGCCGCGCCGCCTACGACGACCCGATGCTGCTGTCCACCGCCGACAGCCGCTTCTTCGGAGGAGACGACCCGGGCCTCTGTCGCGTCCAGATCGTCGAGGCGATGGCTGCCTACGCCTCTGAGAGGATCGACGCCGGTGACCGCCTGGGGCACGTCGCGCGCCACCTGCTGAACCTCTTCCACGGCAGACCCGGGGCCCGCAAGTTCAGGCGCCACCTCTCTCGGCACGCGCACAGACCAGGGGCCGGCGCCTCCGTCCTGCTGGACGCGCTCGAGCTGATCCCGGCTACTGCATCCGGTTGAAGGGGAAGGTGTCCACTTCGTAGCCGATGCGTTGGTAGGCGAAGCCCACAGCGAGGTAGGCGGCGCCTGTCCCGACGATGGCTCCTGCGACCCCGCCGAGGAGCGCTGGGCGGATGCGCTTCGGCAGCGTCGCGTCCGTCCAGCCGTGGCGGTAGCCGTTGGAGTACTGCCAGGTCTGCTCCCCATCCTCCGAGTCGCTCGGGCCCCTGATCGAGTAGGCGACCGAGGTCGACATCGCTCCCGCGACGATGCAGGGAGAGGCAAGGCAGGGACCCACGAGGGTCGTTCCGAGAGCGGCCGTCCCGAACCCGGCGGCGAAACCGACGAGCCCGGGGCGACCGCGGGGCTTGGCCTCGGCGGCGTCGTAGCCGGCGTGGTAGCCCAACTGGTATGGGCTGGTCGTTTCCACGCTCGGCTCCGACCCCCGCGCGAGGCCGGCCAGCAGCAGGATCACTTCCGCCGCCTGGAGAGAAGGGCGAACCCGAGGAGTCCTGCCAGGCCGGCCAGCCCTGTCCCGGAAGAGGCCGCCAGCGTGCTGCATCCGGCCATCGGGATCAGGCCCCACTTCGGGTCGGGTGCGGGGCCGTACTCACAGCTCCCGGGGTCCGGGGCCCAGCCCTCTCCACAGATGGGGAACTGGTCCTCGAGGTAGGGCGCGTAGTCGATGAAGCGGATCTGGTCGTTGCTGTAGAGACCAGAGGTGTAGAGCACCAGGTCCTGGTCGACCGCCTCGGGCGTGTAGCGCATGTGGATGCGGCTCACGTAGAACTCGGGGGCGATGCCCCACCAGCCCGTGTCGTTGGACTGTTCCCGGTCGAGCCTGAAGCCCAGGGCCTCGATGGTCTCGTCGGGCAGGGGATCGTAGTCCTCGCCCGGGGCCTGGGTCGGCGCGCCGCTCGGGAAGAGCTCCGGCGCCGGGCAGGGGTCGCACTTGAAGGAGGTCGCGCCAGGCTGCATCCACGAAGGCGTCACGGCCCAGCCGTACTCGGCGACCCAGGTGAAGCCATCTGACTCTTCGAAGGCCAGGTCGAACTGGTGGTTGTAGTAGTCCGCGAAGCTGTCCCACTCGTCGGTGCGCAGGAGGCACTCGTCATCGATGACGGCGCGAGGGTAGTTCGCGATGCCGACCTGGCCATCTTCGTAGGGCGTGACCGTGTAGACGATGAGGTCCTGCTCGCCGCCGGAGTTCAGCGTGCCGAGCCGGATGGGCAGGGAGAAGCCCTCTGACATGTAGGAGATCTGGATCGGGGAGAGGTTCGTCATGCCCGCCGGGACCGCCTCGAGGCTGACCTTCGCCGCGAGGAAGCTGGAGCCGCTGGCGATGTAGGAGCCGAGCACCTCTTCTGCGTGCTCTCCGACGGAGTAGCCGTTGGCGTCGAGCCAGGACATCAGGCCCTCGCCGTCATCTGCGGACACGAGCACGAACTCGTACTCGCCAGCGGCGAACTCGGCCTCGACGGTGACGGCGGAGTCGGCCTCGTCCGAGGGAACCGCCGCGACGCTGCCGCCCATCCCCATGTCGGAGTTCGCCATGGTGGAGTCCGAGCAGCCGCCGAGGGTCGCGAAGGGGAGCGCGAACAGCGGCGTGTGGCCCTTCGTCGACTTGGTCTCGATGCGCTCCCAGCCGCCGTAGTCCGCGCACTCGTACTGCACGAGGCGGGGGCCGCTGTAGACCTCGACCGTGCGGACGAGGTGGGTCTCGACGACCCGCACGTCCTCTGGCTGGAGGTCCGAGGGGACCGGGATCACGAAGGCGAAGTCGGAGAGCTCGCCCTCGTAGTCGTTGACCATCGTCAGGGTGGTCCGACCGTTCTGACGCGCGATGGCCAGCTGGCTCGCGCTGTTGGTGAGGTCGGCGCCTGCCTGGCCGATGTAGGTGCCGCAGAACGCTTCCGCTCTCGGCGACAGCGCCGCTAGGACGAGGGAGATACTCATCATTGGCTTCTCTGCCCAGCAGCCCTGACGCCCCCAACATACGTCTCCTTCGGCCGGTCTGTGACAGCTACCGGTTTGGACTGTACGGAAAGTGGCAGTCCCGACACTTCGACAGGGGCGGGATGCCCCGGCCGCGGCTGTCCCTCCGCAGGGCCGCGAGGTGTTCGTCGTCCTGCCAGATCCTCGACAGTCGGTCGTCCGTGACCTGGCCGACCCGGTTCTCGAGGCCGACATCCCAGGGACACAGCACGACCTTGCCGTCCCAGCTGACCGTCGGCGTCGCGAAGGCTCCCAAGCAGCTGCGTGGGTGCTCCTCGGAGCCGTCGTCAGCGCTCAGGCCCAGGACCTCGGCGACCTCGCGCAGGCGTCGCCTCGCCTCCGCGGTGGCCTGGAAGTGGTCGTGGTCGGTGCGCCGGAACCAGACGCCGTCGCCGGTCTCGGGCATGCGGCCGGCGCTGAGCTCGGGAGCCCTCAGCCGCTGGGTCCACTGCTCGACGAAGTAGTGGGGATCGAGCTCCTCGTCGACCACCCAGCTGGCGATGACCCGGGTCTGGGCTCCCCGGTGTCGCAGCAGCGCCTCCGCGTGGGCCACCGCCTCGTCCTCGAAGGGAGCCATGCCGTTTCCGTGGAGGATCCAGGTCTGCCTCTGCTCCGGGAACTCCCCGACCAGGGCGGCGATCTCGTCGCTGAGCAGGCGTCCGTCGGTGACGATGCGCAGCTCCTCGAAGACGCCGTCGCGGATGGAGCCCAGGACGAAGCGCAGGACGCGGACGAGCTCCGGGTGCAGCAGGGGCTCGCCGCGCCAGGAGAGCTGCAGGGTCGGAAAGACGAGGCGGCTCTTGCGGAGGTCCTCGACCACGGACTTCACGACCTCGAAGCCCATGAAGCCACGGCCGAAGTCGATGTAGCGGCGATCGCGGTACTCGAGCCACTTCTCGGGGCTCTGGAAGCAGTCCTCGACCGGGCGAGGTGAGCTGGCGACGAGCTCCTCGAAGCGCCTGCGGGTCGCCGGATCCCAGCTGGAAGCCCAGGGCGCGGTGTCGGAGAGCTCCAGGCGGAGCACGCCGCCTTCGACGCGGGTCCCCTTCTGCCGGCGGAGGCTGCCGAGTCGATCCTTGACGGCCCCTGCGGCGATGGACAGGGCCGCGCTCCCGATGGCCCCGGCGGAGTCGCTGTCCCGCCTCAGGTAGCAGTCCTGGATGCAAGGGGTGCGGCAGGACTTCACGACCTCGCGGCGTCGCCTCAGCCCCTCGCTGGCCCAGAGCTGCCTCAGGGTGTGGGTGCGGGCGCTGCCGAAGCCGCCGGCGAGGAAGTCGAGCTCCCCATCGCACATGATGGCGTCCCCGTTGGCGTTGATGTAGAGCTCCTTCCAGCCGCTCCAGCAGGGCGCCTCCAGCGGCTCGAGGGTGTCCCGGTAGTAGCTGACCACCAGGCGGAGATCGTCGAGGCTGTTGAGGATCCGGAAGCCAGCGCGCCCCTGCCTCGAGACCCGCTCCACCAACTCCTCGACCAGCCCCTCGAGGGCGGGGATGTCCTCCTGTCGGATCCAGAGCCCCACGGCGTCCTCTGGGGCGTCCTCGCCGTGGCGGAAGAGGTTCAAGAGCTGCACGCCGTCGAAGCCCAGCCGCTCCTGCTCGGCGAGGAAGTCCGTCACCAGGGCGAGGTTTCGCCTGTGCACGATGGTGTTTGCCAGGATCTTCCGGCGCACGTTCCCAGCGGCTGCGTCGGCCTCGCGGATGTTCTGGTAGCCCCTGATGGCCCGGCGGTACATGCCCTCGCCGCGGATGCTGTCGTTGACCGCCTCTGGCCCGTCGATGCTGATGTTGATGTGGAGGGCATGAGGCGGGATGCGGGCGATGGTCTCGGCCCGCCGCTTGTTGATGAGCGTGCCGTTGGTGGTGATCGTGATCGTGAAGTCCTTGTGGCAGGCGTACTCGAGCAGCTCCTCGAGGTCACCGCGCATGAAGAGCTCGCCGCCGAGGGGGTTGAAGACCTTCACCCCCCACAGGGCCGCCTGGTCGATGAGCCCCTTGACCTCGGCGGTGGAGAGCTCGTCCGGCAGGTCGTAGCAGGTCGTGCACATGACGCAGGAGAGGTTGCACTGCAGCGTCAGGTTGACCGAGAGCCAGTCCGGGGGCGCCAGCGAGCGGTTCAGCGCTCGGGAGACGTACATGCGCGCGTTGCGCTCGACATCGGAGAGGCGATTCACGGCGCTGAGTCTAGCCCGGCGCCCGTGCAGCGATTGCACAGCAGAGGTGCGGCCGGCGCGACTACTCCAGGCAGTGCCCGTCGAGCCCGACGCCGAGGTAGTCCTCGATGACGTGCTCCTTGGCGTACATCAGCTCCTTGATGCGCTCTCCCTCGACCGAGAGCTTGGGCTCGTGGTCGGCCCACGACAGGAAGAAGTGGGTGCGCAGCCAGAGATCCCTGACGACGTCCTGGAAGGGGGGCTCGGAGATGCGGGCGTAGACCGCCGGCTCCTCCTCCTTGGCCTCCTCGATGTAGAGCGCGATGAAGTACAAGAACGCAGTGGGACCGTCGACGGCGGAGGTGCCCCAGGGCATGTCCTCGGCGACCACGGTCAGCGCGCCCAGCCCGTTGACGTAGCAGTTGGTCTCGTCGAGCAGCTCCACCCAGCCGTAGGTGCCCTGCTGACCCGTCAAGTAGAGGTAGTAGAGCGAGGTGGCGTCTCCCTCGACCCGGTCGTAGATGCGAGAGCGCGCGAAGCCGTCGTACCAGGGGGTCTGGGGCTTGAGGTCCCGCAGAAACCAGTAGCGGAAGTAGCCCCCGCTGCCGCCCAGGCTGTTCTCGTAGTCCCAGCCGTGCACCGTCTCGTGCACGACCGTGCCGAGGCTGTCGACGAAGACACCCCAGCTGCTCGTCTCGGTGAAGATGTCGATGTAGGGATCGTGCGACTGGGCATCGATGAGATGCGCCGCGGACTGGAAGCGTCGATCGAAGAGCTCCTCCAGCATCGAGCGGGCGTTGCCGGCCGAAAAACCGGCCTTCAGATCCGAGATGTCCGCCTGGGGCTCGAAGTGCTCGTCCCAGCAGTCGTCGTCGATCGGAACGTCCGTGTCGGTGTCCGGCTCGTCGGTGTCGTCGGTGTCGTCGGTCTCTGGCGTGCCAGTGTCGAATCCGTCCACGCCCCCGGTGTCTTCGGAGCGATCGGGCCGAGCAGGCGGACGAGGCCTCTCGATGGGGGCGAGGTTGGTCTCCGTGCAGGCGAGCAGGAGCAGTGTAGACATGTGACTACATCGGCACCGTCCGCAGTGGAGCACAAGCGGTCTATGCTGGCCAGTCCAAAGGTACGGGAGTCGTCGTGGGCGGCAGTCTGAAGTGCTGGGGGTGTGGAGCGAACTTCGCGAAGGGTACCGGGAGCATCACCGGGACGAAGTGCCCCGCTTGCGTGCGGGCCGAGAAGGCCGACCAGGCAGCTCAACAGCGCGCCGACAGCGCCGATCGCGCCAGCCAGCACGCAGCGGATCGTGCTGAGGCCCAGGCATCGGCCCAGCGGGCAGCGGCGGCACAGGCCGAGTCCGAAGCCCAGGAGGCAGCGCGACGGGCCCAGGTCCACCAGGCCGAGGGCATGCGGCTGGCCGGGCTGATGGCCGGCTCCATGACCGCGACCGCGGCGGAGACCAAGGAGTGCCCCGAGTGCGCAGAGGACGTGAAGATCAAGGCCAGGAAGTGTCGCTTCTGTGGCCACGCCTTCGCGGACGCCGCCGCGGACATCGCCGCCGCGGAGGCCGACGCCCAGGCCGCCCAGGCCAAGGCGATGGGCGCTGGCCTGCAGAGCCTGTTCTCGGAGTCCAGCAGCTACCTGGGAGTTGCTCTCCGAGCCGGCCTGTCCAACGCCCCCGGCGCCCACGCCGACACGGGCGCCGCGCTCTGCATCTCCTTCGGCGAAGCCCCCAACCGCGTCAAGCAGATGGGCATGGCTCGCGGGCTGATGTTCGACGAGTCGCTGGGCACCGAACTCGAGTCCAAGGTGGCCTCGCGCATGGAGGAGGTCGGCCGCTCGATCGACGCCGCGACCGTGGTCGTCAAGACCCGCCTGCAGGGCGGCATGGAGCAGATCGACCTCCAGCTGCGCTTCGAGTCGGCGCCGCTGGGCTGCTACGCCTTCGAGGGCGAGGTCGGAGACGACGACGTCATCCGCTACAAGACCGGGTACACGAAGAACACCTTCGGCCCGGTCACCGGCACCCTGGTCCGCACCAGCGGCTTCCTGCTGCTCTCGGGGCAGGTGCCCAGGACCTTCGAGTTCCTGGTCGCCCCCGGCACCCTGACCCTGACCGCAGGGATGAAGCTGCGCTCCGGCGAAGCCTGGGGCAAACCAGGCACCTTCGAGCTCGCGCCCCACGACGTGCTCGTGCTCGACGTCGACTGGCTCATGGAGAGGGGCCTGCTCAGCGAGAAGGTGGCTGGCTACCGGGTCCGTTCGGCGACCCGCCACGCCGGCAGCCGAGAGGCCCACGTCGGACGCTGGGGCAAGCGGCTCCAGGAGGGGATGGCGCTGGCCGCGGCGAGGGCTCACGGGGCCGGGAGCTTCTACAGCCGCGACAGCAGCATCCAGTGGCTGGAGGCATGGCAGCTGCAGGTGCCAGAGGACCACGACGAGGTCGAGCTCGGCGAGGGGGAGACAGTCGGCGCCGGAGAGATGAGCGAAGGCAGCTCTCCGAGTACCTCCGCCGACGAGGGGCCGACCGGCGGGGACGGTGGCTCGATCGGCTCCGGCATTGCCAGCATGAAGAAGCGCGGCGCGCTGAAGAGCGAGCTCGGTGCCCTGAAGGTCCAGCTCAGGAGCGCCATCACAGAGACGGAGTCGGACGCGAGCCCGCTGTTCGCCGAGCTCGCCCAGACGACCGAGGGCCACGACGCTGACAACGCCGCGCACGAGCTGGTCTTGAAGAAGACCCTCGCCGTCGACTCCCAGTGGAAGGAGGCAGACGAGGCCGTCGCGGCAGCGACGCAGAGGGTCGAAGACAGCAAGAGGTCCCTGGTAGCGCTGGGCACCGAGCTCGGAGTCGCAGCGGTGGGCGCCTGGGAAGAAGGCCACATCGAGATGACCACCGAGATGCAGCCGCTGGCGGAGATCAAGGAAGAGTGCTCCCAGCTCCGCGATCGCTACCTGGAGCTCAACCACGCCTCTGGCTTCTTCGCGGTGGCGAAGGCCAAGGCCGAACAGCTGACGATCCAGGCCAGGGTCAGCATGGCCGAGGGCAAGCTCAAGAGCGGGACCGGGGACGTCGGCCGCGAGCTCTTGGAGAACCTCCGCGAAGAGAGCGTCCGCTGCGACTCCACCTCAGAGGTCCTTGGCCGTGTGGGCGCGATCCGCCACGAGCTGGTCGATCTCGCAGAGGCCGTCGAGGCCGCGATCGCGAACAAAGAGGCCCAGGTCCCGGGGTGGGCCACGGAGCTCGGCTGCGAGGAGCTCGACGCTGCCAGCTTGCGCGCGGTGGTCGAAGGCGCGCAGGTAGAGAAGAAGCGCCTGGACGACCAGAGGCGGATCTGGCAGGAGACCGGCAGGCTCGAGGCCGTGCTGGCCGCTGAAGAAGGCCTCCCGCCCGACAACCACCCCGTCTGCGAGCTATTGGCGAGGATCAGCGAGAAACAAGAAGAGCTGGAGACGACGTGATGGCGAACTTCTGTCAGACCTGTGGAGCCCAGGCCAGCGCAGGGCGCTTCTGCGCGAGCTGCGGGGCGCAGCTGACCGGAGGCCTCGCCCAGAAACAGGCCCCCGCTCCCGCTCCCGCTCCCGCTCAAGAGGTCATCGACCCCAACACCAGCGACGTGGACTGGACGGTCTGCCTGCTGCTGAACCTCTTCCTCGGCTTGCTCGGGGTCCACCGCTTCTACAGCGGCCACATCGTGATCGGCTTCATCCAGCTCATGACCGGCGGCATG
The DNA here is from genome assembly GCA_036012755.1 of Myxococcota bacterium. GTDB lineage: Bacteria > Myxococcota_A > UBA796 > UBA796 > CAJQPC01 > JAAESX01. The sequence continues at coordinate 75,614 of DASCPX010000014.1, forward strand.
TGCGGGATCTGGACGATCGTGGACCTCATCCTGATCGTGTCCGGGACCTACACCGACGCCCAGGGGCGGCCGCTCAAGCGCTGAGGATCGCGACCTGGGCTAGGATGTGGCGTGCGCGTCCTCGTCGTCTTTCACGGTTGGTTGCCCCGAGAAGACCGTCCCGGCAGCGGTGGCGCCATCCGCGCCTGGCACCACGGCGAGGCCCTCCGCGCAGCCGGTCACGAGGTGCTCTACGTCACCCGCGACCAGGACGTGGTCGAGGGCGGCCCGCCCAGCTTCGCCAACGCCTCCGAGCTGCGCCGCTACGCCACCGCCGTGCGCCCCGACCGCATCGTCTGCGTCCAGCCCGAGGAGGCCCCGGCGCTGGCGGGGATCGCGCCGCTGGTCGTCGACCTCTACGCCCCTCGCCTGCTCGAGTCCGCCTGGCAGGACGACACAGAGGACGCCGCTGTCGAGACCCTGCGCGCCATCGCCGCCGCGGACGAGTTCCTCTTCAGCAACCCCCGACAGCGCTGGTTCTACCTGGGTCTCCTCAGCCTGGCCGGCGTCGATCTGCGCCAGGCCAGCGGCCGAGTCGTGCCCCTGGTGGCTCCAGAGGGGCCGAAGCGCCGCATCCCCAAGCGGCCGGTGATCGTCATGGGCGGGGTGAGCTGGCCCTGGCAGGACCCGCGAGAGGCCCTGGCCCGAGCCCAGGCCCACCTGGAGAAGCGCAAAAAGGGCAAAATCGTCGTCTACGGCGGGCGCCCAGCGGTCGGGGACTGCGATGTCGTCGACCTCCCCGCCGAGGTCCCCCCCTCCAAGCGCCTGCAGTACGTGGGCAACCTCCCCTGGTCCGAGCTGCTGGAGGCCTACGCGACCGCCACCGCCGCCCTGGACGTGATGGCCCCGAACCCCGAGCGCGAGTTGGCCCTGGCCTTCCGTCACGTGGACTACCTGGGCTGTGGCCTGCCGGTGATCACCCGCGGCGACCACGCCTTGGAGCTGGGCGAGGCCGGCTGGCTCGTCGAGGACGACCTCGAAGCCGTGCTCGACGAGGTCCTCGACGACGAGAAGGCAGTGGCTCGTCGCTCGAAGGCCGCCCGCGCCCGAGCCAAGGACTTCGCCCGATCCTCGGCCGAAGCGCCGCTGGTGGCATGGGTGTCCGACGCCGCGCCCCGGGACCGCCACTCCACCCCCCTGCTCGACACAGCGGACGCTCGAGCCCACATCGGCGAGCTGAGCGGCCTGCTCGGAGCCGAGCGCGCCCTGCGGGACAAGGCCGAAGCCGAGGTCGGCGAGAAGCGAGCCGAGAACACCCGGCTCTCCGAACAGATCGCCACCCTGACCGGAACGATCGAGCGCCTGACCCGGACCCTCGACGAGGTCGCGGGCTTCAAGCGCGAGGCCGTGCGTGTGCTCGGCGCCGACAACGCCGCGATCGGCGAAGAGGCCAGAGCGCTCAGTCGAGAGCTCGCCGATCTGCGGGCCGACCTCGCCAAGAAGGAGGTCGAGCTGCGGACCTCGCGACGGGAGCAGGACCGGCTCAACGACGCGGTCGGCCGGTTGAAGGACGAGACGGGCTACGCCGGAGAGCGGCTGCTCGAGGCCGGAAACCGCGAGGCGTCGCTCCGAGGCGATCGCGATGCCTGGAAGACACGCGCAGAGGCCGGCATGGTGGCTCGCATCCTGGGCCGCCTCCGCCGGGGCTGAACCATGCGCCCACAGCTCCTCCAATGAAACCGCCGCTGCACGGGGTGGTGGTCCTGACGGGCGCCTCCAGCGGCATCGGCGCCGCGATGGCCGAGGAGCTGGGCGAAGCGAGGGTCCTCGTGCTGGTCGCCCGCCGCGTCGATCGCCTGGAGAGCCTCGCAGCGAGGCTGCCCAACGCAGAGGCGCGCCCCTGCGACCTGAGGGATCTGGAGGCCTGCGAGGCGCTGATCGCGGGCATCGAGGCGGACCATGGCGGCGTCGACGTGCTGATCAACAACGCCGGCCTCGGAGACATCGAGCTCTTCGAGCGCACACCTGTCGACAAGGTCATGCTGCTCATCGACGTCAACGTGCGGGCCCTGACCTGGCTCACCCACCGGGTGTTGCCAGGCATGCTGGAACGCGGCCGCGGCGGCATCCTCAACGTCTCCAGCGGCTACGGCATGACCTGGACGCCCCTGGCCTCGATCTACGGCGGCAGCAAGCACTACGTCTCGGCCTTCACCGAGGCGCTCCGCAGCGAGCTCTACGGAACGGGTGTCGTCGTCACCCAGACCTGCCCCGGTCCGGTCGTGACCGAGTTCTGGGAGGTGGCCGGCAACCCGACCGGCTTCGACGTGCCCTCCTGGGTCCAGATCCCCGCCGCCCAGTGCGCTCGCGAGTCGCTACGGGGCTTCCGTCGCGGCCGAGCGATGGTGGTCACCGGCTGGCTGCAGTGGCTGGTGACGACCCTGGGCCGGGTGTCACCGTGGTGGGTGCTGCGGCTCGTCTACTGGCCGATCGGGGGCTGGGTCCGTCGCAGGGCACGCCAGAGCTCAGCGCAGTGACATGCCGAAGTCGTCCCCGCGGGACGCTCAGAGAAAGGCCTCGCGGACCCGCATCACCTCTTCGCTGGAGCGGGCGGGGACGAGCCGGAGGGTGCGGGCTGCGAGGGCCTCGCCGAGCTCGGGATCCCCTGCTTGCGCCAGCGGAATCGCCGGGAAGGGCAACCATCCCAAGGGGGCCGCACCCAGGACCACCTCCACCGCCTCGCCGAGCAGCTGCTCGTCCAGCTCCGTCACCATACCCGCACCGAGCCCGACGCTCAGGTCCTCTGAGGACGCAAGCGCCAGCGCGCTCCCCAGCGCCGCGTCGAGGTCGTCGAAGCTCGCCACGAGGCGCCTTTCATCCGCTTGCACCACCCTGGCCGGGAGGTCGCGAAGACGATCCGCGAGGGACTCCCTCCCGATGCCCGTGCGCTCGGCGGCGACGAGTCCACGGCGCTGAGCTGACCTCCCACTTCGGAGGGCCTGGCCGGCTGGCAGCCCGGTGAGCTCCCGGACCCGCCCGGCCGTGAGCACCTGGTCTCCCAGCGTGCGCCGCTCCAGCGCGACGTCGAGCGGCCGTGAGTCCGTGTTGAGGAACACCAGCTCCACCCGACCCACGCCCACGGTGGCCCGCAGCGGGCGAATGCCCCGCTCCCCGATCTCGACGGTCAGCGTCGAAGGACCGCCCTCGCGGACCTCGACCGACGCAGCGCCACGCATCGGCCACGCTCGCAGCCGGCAGATCCCGGGCTCGAGATCCTGCTCCAAGCGCACTCGAGCCCCGGGCTGCACGCGCTCCTGGACGAGGCAGTGAGGGCGCCAGACCGGCGATCCCGGGCAGCTCGGCGCGCTCGCCTCGACCCGGATGGCGTCCGCGGGCCCGAAGCTGACCTCGACGGCGTCCGCGAAGGTGCTGTCGAAGTAGATGTTGCAAGCCGGACAGTGAACCCGCCGAATCGCACGCTCGAGGGGACGCCTGCCACGGCAGAAGGGGCAGAGCACCTCCCATCGCATGGCCAGGACCCCGGCCTCGACGGCATCGACGAAGGCACGCACCGCTTCGTCCGCGCCGAGACCCCAGATCGGCCCGAGGCGCAAGGGGGACATGTGGATGGTGTCCGCTGTCGAGGCGGTGTTCAGGAAGCTCTCGAGCGAAGCGGCGAAGCTCCTGTCGGCGAGGCGAGCACAGCCCGCCGCGATGCGCTGCCGCTCGGCCTCCCCCAGCACCGGACAGGACGGGCCGAAGCGCAGCTCTGGGGCGTGGAGCCGCTCCATGAGCTGTGGGAGGGCTGCGTCCAGGCCGTCGTGGAGGCCCCGGGCGAAGCCGACCGCGACGACAGGCTCCAGGGCTGCCACGCGGGGTTCCAGCTCGACCGAGAAGCGCACATCGGTGCCGCCGTCGCCGCGGGGCTTGAGGCGCAAGAGCAGCACGAGCTGCCGAAGAGGCCCGTTCAGGAAGTTCCGCTGGGAGCGCAGCCAGCGACCACGAACGAACTGAAAGGAGGCTCCTCCCACTCGAGCGTCATGCCCATCTTCTGGCTCCGGCCGAGGCGCCGGATGCCGCCGTCCTCGCGGGGCTCGTCGTAGTAGGTGTGGATCGTACCCATGGCCGCCATGAGCCGCTCGGTGTCGCTGAAGACATCCCAGGTGGGCTCGGGTGGCGCCGGACTGCTAAGCTCCCACACAAGTCGAATGGCCATGCAGCCCTGGATGCCACTGTCCGACCGGCGTTTCGGCTTGCGGTGAGTCCCCAGAAGGCCGACGATACCCGCCCCCGGCTCGAAGTGGCCTCCCACGGAGACGAGCGATGATCCTGGCACTGCTCCTGGCCTGCGGCGAAAAGGACACCACCTCGGACAGCGGCGCCGCCGACAACGACGGGGACGGCGTCCTCGCCGCCGACGACTGCGACGACGACGACAGCGCGCTGGGTGCTGTCGAGGACGACAACGACTGCGATGGGGCCCTCGCCGAGGACGACTGCGACGACCAGGACGCCACCAGCCATCCGGGCGCCGACGAGGACTATGGCGACGGCGCCGACAACGACTGCGACGGAGGGGTGGACCGCGGCGAGTCGACCTGTTCCGCGCTGCTGACCCTCAGCGACGAGACCGATACCAGCGCCCAGGACTTCTGTGACTCCTGGTCGTTCGACGCCACCTTCGAGTACACGGCAGACGCTCGCCCCGAGATGACCAGCTTCGCACTCGAAATGAAGGCGGCCGAAGGCGGCACCTGCAAGTTCACGCTCGACCAGACCGAGCTCTGTGGCGAGGGCTACTACCTCCAGGGAGAGGGCGAGTCCGGCGCGCTGCTCGCCACGACCGTCTCCTGCGCCGACTTCAGCGGCTCCGCCGCCTGGACCGGAGAGGGCTACGTGCGGATCGACGACGTCAACGAGGGCATCGCCGCCGGCGTGGGCGCGTCGACCCCGCACAAGATGGGCCTCAGCGCGTACCTGGCTGTCGAGGGCGACGACGGGATGGCCCTCGAAGGCGACATCGTCTTCGAGGCGACCCAGCTGGGGACCGAGATGGCATCGACCGGGTGCGCGGTGAGCGACGGCGACGAGGACGACGACGGCAGCATCGATGTGGTCTACGACGGGGACGACTGCGACGACGACGACCCCCTGACGGCTCCCGGAGCGGCCCCCAACGACGACGCGACGGCCTGTATGACCGACGCCGACGAGGACGACTGGGGGGACCCCGAGCCCGACGGCGACGCCGAACCCGGAACGGACTGCGACGATGCCGACGCCGAGGTGTACTTGGGTGTCGCGGAGAACGAGCCGGAGCTCTGTACGCGGGACAGCGACGACGACGGCTGGGCCGACGCAGGCGCGCAGGAGCCTCTCGAGGCCGGCGACGACTGCAACGACGAGAACGCGGACGAGTACCCGGGCGCGGTGACCGAGGCCTCCGCCGACCAGTGCATGACCGACATCGACGGAGACGGCTTCGGCGACGCCTTCGCGACCGGCTTCTACGACGCAGGCACGGACTGCGACGATGGCGACGCCGACGTCTACATCGGCTCCGCCAGCGAGGAGCCGGAGCTCTGCGCTCTGGACGTCGACGGGGACGGATGGGCCGACGGCGCGGCCTCGAGCCCCTACGACGCGGGCAGCGACTGCAACGACGCGGACGCGACCGAGTACCCGGGCGCCGTGGCAGAGGCGACGGCTGGCGAGTGCATGAACGACACGGACGCGGACGGCTACGGCGACGACAACCCGGGTGGCCTGTACGACGTCGGCACCGACTGCCAGGACGGCAACGACGACATCTTCCCGGGGGCCGCAACCAAGGAGCCGACGCTCTGCGCTCGCGACAGCGATGGCGACGGCTGGGGCACGTGTTCCGGCGCCAGTGGCTTCGACGCGGGCACCGACTGCGACGACAGCGACGCGACCACGTTCCCCGACTGGGCGGGCGAAGACGGCGGCTGCGTGCAGGACCTGGACGGCGACGGCTACGGCAACATCACGGCGCCGACGTCCAGCAGTTGTTGGGACGCCGGCACCGACTGCGACGACGGCGACGACACGGCGTACCCGGGCGCGGCTTCGGCGGAGTCCACGCTCTGCACCATCGACGCCGACGCCGATGGCTACGGCGACGACACGTTGAGCTCACCGGTGGACGCCGGCACCGACTGCGACGACAGCGACGACAGCGTCTGGCCCGACCAGCCCGGCCTGGACGTGGCGGACGGTGTCGACCTGGACTGTGACGGGAGCGACTTCGAGAACGACGCCGAGAACGACATCGCCGAGTTCGGCTTCGAGATGGACACCACGACGTCCGGCAGCGGGGACACCTACCTGGGGACGTGGCTCGAGGTCGGCGACTGGGACAACGACGGCGCCGACGACCTCTACATCGGCGGCAACGGCGACCACACGGAGGCCTCCATCGGCTTCATCGTCACCGGCCCGATCTCGAGCTGGGACGCGGACATCTACAACGCCAGCACCTCGCACGAGGAGCGGACCATGGGCACGGCGATGGGCGACATCGACGGCGACGGGAACACGGACTTCGGAGTCCGAGGCTGGATGTCGACCGGTGACTACGGCGCGGTTTGGCTCGGCCCGGTGACGGCCACGCTCGACGCGGCCACCGCGGACTTCGTCCTGGATGAGGGCGGCGACTACGACTGCTTCTGGAGGTTCGGCACCAAGGCGGACGAGGACCTGCAGTTCGGGGACGTCGATGGGGACGGGCAGGACGACCTGATCGTCGGCAGCCCCATGTGGAACCACGAGTGCAACGGCGGAAGCGGCGTCTGGCGCGGCGCCGTCCAGATCACATACGGGCCGATCTCGACCGACGTGACGCTGGACGACTCGGACGTGATCCTCGTCGGCGACAGCTACCCCGACACGTACGGCTCGCGCCCTCGGGTGGTGGACGACCTGGACGGCGACGGCATCGACGATGTGGTCAGCGGCTCGTCGCGGGGCGGAGTCCTCCATGTCCTGACGAACATTTCGAGCCTGTCGACGGGCGCGCTCGACACGGAAGCCACTCTCGCCGTCGAGCTCGGCCCGGGGACCCGTACGGTGGCCTGTGGCGCCGGCGACTGGGACAACGACGGGTTCGGCGACGTCCTGCTGACGGAGGCCTACGGCACAGCCGAGCTGATCCTCGGGCAGACGACGCTGACGAGCACGAGCCACGTCGACTTCGAGATGGGCTCGGGCAGCGGGGCCCTGGGCAGCGGCTGCGCAGGCGGCGGCGACTTCGACGGAGACGGCAAGGACGACGTCGCCTTCCAGGCTGGCTACGACACGGCGTACCTGGTGTACGGCGGCGTGTCGGGCACGCTAGACGTCGACACCGACTCCGACGTGGTCCTGACCTGGTCGGGCTACCCGCTCTACAACGGCTACGAGGGTCGACCCATCGCGTTCGGCGACTTCGACGCGGACGGGCTGGACGACCTGGTCATCGGCACGCCGTACGCGGCCACCAGCAGCGACTACCACGGGGGCACGGTCGTCGTGTACGGCCAGTAGCCGTCAGCTCGGGGGAGTCAGGACCCCGGTCCCAGAGCTATCGGTACCCCAGCAGGCGATGGCGTCGTCGCCCTCGACGCCGCAGGCGTGGTCCCAGCCGACACCGACCGCGCGGAGACCGGAATCCGGCGGATCTCCAATGCCGTCACTGGCATCGCCCCAACACGTCGCGATGCCGGCGTCGTCAACAGCGCAGGAGCTGTCCATGCCGGTTGCGACCTCTGTGAAGCTGCCGGTCGGAGGCTTGGCCTGTTCGTAGTTGTCGCGGCCCCAGCAGGCCACGGAGCCGTCGCTGGACTTCACGCCGCAGCCGGTACGAGAGCCGATGTCGATCTCGTCGAACTGGCCGGAGGGCGCGTCAGCGGACTCGCCGGAGCCACCCCAGCAGGTGATCGTCTGGCTCGGCGCGAGGCCGCAGCTCACCCCGTCGCCAGCGCTCACCGCTACGAGCTTGCCCGAGGGGGCGCTCGTCTCGCCGAAGCTGTCGGCGCCCCAACAGTCGACGTGCATATCGGAGTGCAGGGCGCACGCGTGGCCGGTTCCCAGATCGATGTCGTCGTATCCGTCGCCGCCGGGTGCACCATCGAGGGCGGCGCCCCAACAGTGGACCAGCCCGTCGACGTCGAGGCCGCAGGTGCTGGATCCGCCGGCTGAGATCCGGCGGAGCTTCACGTCCGGAGGCGTGGACTGACCGTCGCTGTCCGAGCCCCAGCACTTCGCGGTGCCGTCGGTCTCGAGGAGGCAGTTGTGCTGACTGCCCACGGCGAGGCGCCGTCGGTTCAGGAGGGTGTCGTCGGGCACGGAGTCATCGGTCGACTCGGAGTCCGTCCCGGAGTCCGGCGTGACGATGCCACCGATCTCGCCCACACACGCAAGCAGCAACAAGACCACGATTCACCTCCTCGCACACCGCGCCGGGATCTCATACGCGCTTGGGAGCGCACCCGCGAGTCAGCTGGCCTCGGGATCGCTCGAAATGACCGATCGGAGCATCGTGGCGCCGTGGTCGTGCGGGATAGGGATCGCGGCAGGAGGACGACATGTTGATCCTGTTCCTGGCCTGCGCAGAGATCGAAGGAGACGACCCCGGCGAGTGCGTCGACCGAGCGGACAACGACGCGGACGGGCTCTTCGATTGCGACGACGATGGCTGCGTGGGCAGCCCTGACTGCACCGGAGAGGCGGACGCGGACACGGATGCAGACACGGACAGCGACACGGACGCGGACGCGGACAGCGATACGGACGCGGACACGGACACGGACACGGACACGGACACGGACGCGGACGCGGACGCGGACGCGGACACGGATGTGGGCATCGCCTCGCTGAAGGGCACAGTGCTCGTCGGGATCATCACGACTCCGTTCCAGTTCGCCCTCACCGCGGACGACGACAAGATGACCTACGACGGCTGGTTCGACGTCGACGAATCGACCACCGTGATCCTCGACGGGGGTCCCTGGATACTGGGCGTGAACCCGTCCTGGCCGGACGCCGCCATCGAGTACCGGTGCGAGAACACCGAGGGGGTCGCGCGCCAGATGGACCTCCCCGACCTCTTCGGCGATGCTGGCTGGCACCACCTCGCCGTAGAGCTGACTCGGGACGACGCGATCGTCTGGCTCGACGGTGAAGTCGCGCACACGGGCAGCTTCGACTGCCACCTCGACGCCACCTCTTCCCAGTACGACTTCGACCTTGGTGACGGCCAGGGCACCCTGGGCATGGACGAGCTCCGAGCCACCCACGGAGAGCTGTTCAGCGGGAGCTTCACCCCCGACTACCCCCTGACCGTCGACTCCAAGACGGTCTTCCTCTGGCGCGTCACGTCAGACGACTCGGGAGGCGAGAGCGAGGGCGACTCGGCCGCGGGTCAGAGCCTCACGGACCACGCCGGCAACTCAGTCACCGGCATCATCGACGAGGGCCTGTGGTCAGAGGCCCGCGCGACCGACTAGCAGGAAGGTCACCGACCGGTCAGAGCCCCGCGGTCCCCGTGAACGTCATGGTGCAGGGGTCGTTGTAGGGGATGGCGCAGGCGCCCTCCGGGATGTAGTTCACCGTGCCGGTGACGTCGAAGCCCGCGCCGGTGGGCGTGAACAGGAACTCGTCCACCCACCCCACCTCGCAGTCGGTGCCGTTTCCTTCGAAGCTACCGGTCCCGTAGGCCTCGACGCCGTCGCCTGTAGTCAGCAGGGGGTAGGTCGCCTCCCCAGCGTCGCCGGCGAGCACGCCGTTGAGGCACTCGCCCACCCGCATGACGAGGAGGGTCCCATCCGCGCTCCCGTTCGGGTAGGTGGTGCAGTCGTTCGTCTGCTCGAGGTCGAGCACCCAGAGCCCCTCGGACATCGTGACCTCTTCGGCGTCCTGTCCCGTCACCGGCCAGTGGATGTCGAAGCTCCCCGCCAGGGCATGACCGCCCTCGGCTGCGAGCGCGTAGGACCCCTCGATGTCGACGAAGAGCTTCTCGTTGGTGAAGTTCCCGGTCTTGTCGCCAGCGGAGGCGTCGGTGATCACGACCTGGCCGCTGTCCATCCACCACTCGCCCTCGAGCCCGTCCGGCACCCCGGTGCAGTCGTAGCTGAGGAAGGCCGCCGCGCCAGCGTGGTTGACCTCGTAGGTGTTGACCCCGCACACGGCCTCGCGGTGGATGTACAGCGAACACTCGAAGCCCACCTCGTCCACCGCGTGCAAGGTCAGGTCGAAGGACCGGACCTTCGGCGCGTCGTCCGGGTCGAACTCCATCGTGGCGTCGAGGTCGACGGCCGCGCAGAGATCGAGGTTCAGGATGGTGCCGTCGGCCAGGATGCCGTCCAGGCTCGCCGAGCAGGTGCGCTCGTCCTCGTACTTGTTGCAGGCAGTCAGGAGGAGGATGAGCATCTGGACCTCGGCTCGGAAGAGTGTCGCGCGTCGGGAGTATTCACGGTCGGAGCCCCTCGGCCAGGAGCTCGAGGAGCTCGAGCACGTCTTCGCCGTGGTCGCCGCAAGGCAGGACGACTCGACCCAGCTGCAGGTCACGGCCGCTGTGCGCGAGCGGCAGCCCCACCAGGTCCCTCACGGCGAGCTCGAAGTTGCTGCTGACAAGCCGCCGGTTCGTGAGCACCCAGCCCCGCTTCCACGAACCGAGCGCCGTGTCGTCCATCGCGAGGATGGCCTTGTCTCCCGCCGCCCCAAGGACCTTGGCCAGGACCAGCGCCCTGCCAGCGCGGGCGTCGGTGCCCCCCAGGATGCGCTTGCCCTGCAAGCCCTCGGCCTCTGCGGAGAGGATGTCGAAGAGCTCCGACGAGATGGGCGGGAAGTGGTCCTCGGCGATGGACTCCTCGGGAATCTCCAGGCCCCAGTCCCGAGCCAGCAGCACCAGGATCGGGCGGATCAGCTTTGGGTGGTCGTAGACGGCGATGGCGTGCGGCCCGATGTGGAGCGCGTGCTCGACGCGGCTCACCTCCAGACCCTGTAGAGCAGCCAGCGGGAGGTCGAAGGCGCCCTTGCGCCCGTTCGAGCGCAGGGCCCGGTTGCTCAGGACCCAGCCTTTGTCCCAGCTCTGGTAGCTGTCGTCCCCGGCGACCAGGACCTTCTCGTCGTCCGGCACGCCGAGCGCCCGGATCAGCCTGGCGACGTTCTTGTCCGCGCGCAACGCAGAGCCGCCGCGGATCCGGGCGGTCGGCAGGTCACGGGTCATCTCGACGAGCTCTCCGTAAGCGGGGTGCTGGGGTGCCACCTCGAGGGCCTCGATGCCGTGCTCGCGCTGTCGCGCCCGAGCCTCGACGAGCCGGCAGAGGTCGGACATGGAGAGCTCCGCCTCGTCCCCCACCGGCGCGACGCGGACCCGCAGGTTGTCCCCGATGATCGACAGCTCCATCTTCAGCTGGTCGGCCTGTCCCTTCGTCAGCTTCGCGTCGATGCGCTGGGAGCCCTTTGTCGACGACCAGTGCTTGAACATGCGCGCGTAGGTGTGGGGGTGCTCGTCGGTGTACTGGGCGATGATCTCGGACAGATCCGTGCGGAGGTCCTTGGGGATCCGGGTCTCGTCGAAGACCACGGTCCAGTCGTCGGAGACCTCGACCTCGGCGAGGCGGAGCAGCCAGTCGCGGAGATCCCCGAGCATCTTCGCGCGCTCGGTGTGAGCCATGAAGGCCTCGAAGACCGCGGCGTGGGCCTGCCCATGGGCCTCTCGCCGTGCCTGAGCCGCTCGCTCGTTGGTCTTGCGACCGTGGCGGATGTTGGCTCGCGTCGTCTTCAGCCGGCCCGAGACCGCGGCGACCTCCGGGTCCGTCCCAGCCTCGCGCTCGCGTCGGGCGATCTCCCCGTCGAGGCGCTCGCCCTCTGCGAACGCGGCCTTCTTCTCGGCGACCAGGGTCCCGAGCTCGGAGGCCGCGTCCCCGAGCTGTCGCTGGATCTCGAGCGCCTCGGAGAGTCCACGGACCACCACCGGGCCTCCGCCACCGGCCGCGCCGAAGCGAGGCCTCGAGGCATCTCGCCGCTGTTCGTCCGCCTTGTCGCGCTCCCGTCTCTCCTCCTGCATGTTCGAGAAGCACCCATAGGAGCAGCACGGCGAGTGCCAGGCGGGCGGTTCGAACTTCCGGCGGCAGTGGGGGCAGGTGCGGGTGAAGATGCCCATCAGGCCCCCACCACCTTCACGACGAGTTCCGCGTGGGTCCCGGCGAGGGCCTCTGCGAGGGCCCTGGCGTCGACCTCGGACAGCGAAAGCGGCAAGGCGCCGCCTGTCTCGACGAAGGAAGCGTCCAGTCCGGTCCGGGTCGACAGCACGAACTCGACGCCCCCTCGCCGCCGCGGGGGGACCCGAGAAGCGTCCAGGGAGACGGTGAACGCGCTCGGGGTCACCTCTGGCTCCGCTGCCACGTACTGTTGCGCGCAGGCCTCATCGAGCAGGGCCATCAGGTCCTGCTCAGGCGCCTCCTCTGCAGCCTGCTGCCGGGCGGCGCGCAGTCCGAGCACCTTGGCCTCCGTGCGCCGCATCAGCCCGTCGAGGGAGGCGATCTCGAGCTCGTCCTCGACCGGGTAGTCGCCTCGATCGGGGGATGGCCGGACCGTGCGCGCCGAGAGTCCGTAGAACTTGCGCGCCATGCTGGCGACCTCGTCGGCGATCTGCCGGTTCATCACCCGGGGCACGCGCCGAGCTCCGGTGCCTCTCCAGCTCGCACAGGTCTCGGCCAGCTCGTCGTCCTGCTCATCGAGCTTGCGAGCGACGTAGCTCCCGAGCGAGCGCAGGCTCTTGTCCTCTGCGCTGGTGTCGTCCAGCTGGACGGTGAAACCCCGGGGCACGTCGTCGCCGACGAAGCCCATCATCCACACCGCCACGCCGTCGATCTCGCCGAGCAGCTCCTCGAGCTTGCGGTCGGCCTCCTTCGTCCGCGCGCGGCCCTCACGACTCGCGGCCTCGGCGCTGTCGCGATGCTCGACGAGCGCGGAGGAGACCCCCGCGTACTCCGCCTTGGCGCTCTTCAGTTCGGCCCCGAGCTCCCCCAGCCGGACCTTGGAGGCACCCTGCCGGTCGAAGCGGTCGAGTCGGGCTTGCTTGTCGCGGTTCTCGGCCCGCATCCGGGCGAGCTGTTGTCGACCCTCGGCCAGGCAGTCCCGGGCGTTCTTCAGGATCCTCCGGCTGTCGTGCATCAGGCCCTGGTCGACGCTCACCGACTGCGTGGGCGCGGGGGCCGGCGCGGAGAGCCACTCCCTGCGCTCGTTGTCCTTCGCGCGCCGCTGGTCGTCCCGCTCCTCCTCCATCACGACCTTCTTGCAGCCCCAGGAGCAGTAGGGAGCGTGCCAGGCGGGCGGATCGAACCTGGCCTTGCAGAAGGGACAGGTGCGCGTGAACAGGCTCATCAGCTCCCCTCGAAGGTCCAGTCCCAGACCGCGAGATCCGAGACGACGAGCTCAAGCGTCTGCAGCTCGAACAGGCACTGGTTGGTCTCGAGCATCACGTCCATCACCGAACCCAGGTGCTTCTTGTTCAGCAGGCACTGGAGGGTGCGACCACCGTCGACGAGCTCGAAGGGGATGCTCTCCTGCATGCCCGTGATCTGCTTGGTCCACGAGCCCTTGAAGGTGCGACCGTCGACGATGACGAGCTCCTCGCTGACCAGCGTGCGCTTGCGGTGCACGTACTGCAGACAATGCACCTCGTGGTCCAGCCGGAACCGGAGCTGGACGTCGATGCCCATGTACTTCCCGCCCATGAGCATGAAGGGCTGCTGGTTGAATGCATCGATCGTGGCGGAGCGGGGCTCGAGCTCGGACGTCGCCGCTGGGCCGGTCATCTGCGCCCGCAGCTCGTCGGTGGCCTCGATGACGTCCTCGACCCGCACGACACCGACGCCGACGCTCATCTGGAAGTACTCGCCGTCGATCTCCGTGTAGGGGAACATCAAGGACAGCGGCACACCCGCCAGCGACCGGGCGAGGCGCAGCCCGAAGGCGCCACGCTCGTAGGGTCGCACCGCTCGGGGGGCCAGGTCCCGCCCCAGCACCAGGCGGTGGTAGTGACCGGCGACGACCGGGTCCCCTCTACGACGCCGCTCGGATCGGCCTCCAGGAAGGGGTACACGGCGCCGTCGTAGCAGAGCTCGGCGCTCGCGGCCAGGTCCGGACGGGCGTAGCGCTCGGCCGTGGTCGGCAACCGGTAGCCGTTGGCATAGACCCGCCAGGCGACCACGCTGCCAGGCGGACACTGGCCATAGGCGTCGAGATCCCTGGCCGCGCGGGCCTGCTCGAAGCGAGGGAGGAGCTCATAGGGCGGACTCAGCCCGTGGAGCTCGCTCAGGCGGTTGCAGAAGACCACCGCGTCGAGGAAGGAGAGGGACGTCATCCCCTGCCCCATCACCTCGCTCCAGAGCGCCGGCGAGACCGGTGAGGCGCCCAGCTCGAAGGCTGCGCTGAGCGAGACCCGCATCGGAATCCGACGCCCGGTCTCCTCCTCGAACAGCTGTGAGAGGAGCGTGGTCGGCTCGACCCGCGTCATCTCCGGAGGCCCCGACGGCTCGGCCTGCGGGCTGTCGGCCGTGGACCCCTCGCGAGCGCGCTGGAAGATCTGCTTGGCCTCGTCAGCGGACAGGCCCAGCTCACGCCGCAGCCGGGACAGGCCCTGCTTGCCTTCGGCGCTCAAGGTGCCAGAGGACAGCTCGTGTCGCACGGCCTCCGTGTAGCGCTCCGCGGCCGAGGGTCCATCGTCCAGGAAGTCGTCCACCTCGTCGACGAGGAAGTCATCGACTTCCTCGCCCTGAAGCTCGGACGCGGCCCAGTCGATCAGGGCCTCGAGCGCCCGAAGGCCGGCCGGCGCGTCTTCGTCTGCGAGAGCGTCGATGTCCTGGAGGGCTCGGGGTGACGCGCTCTCCCCGAGGCCGCTCCGGGCCTGGCGCGCCGCCTTGCGAACCTGCATGACGGCCACCTCGGGATCCTCGTCCGCGTAGCGCCGGGCCTTGGCCAGGATGGCGCGCAAGGCGTCGAGCTGATCGGTGGTGTAGACGCCCATCGCGCGATGCTACTTCGTGGCCGACCCCTGGCGAAGCGTGGCAGCAACGACCTCGTCGGTCGTGCGGTACCAGTTGATGCCGCCGCAGCTCGCGCAGAGACCCTCGAAGCGCCCCTCGATGTGGTCGAGGCGACGCTTCAGGGCCGTGGGGCCTTCCCAGAGCTCGCGGAAGGAGTGATCCGCCAACGAGCCGAGGTCGAGCTCCCCGCCCAGGTCCACGCAGCACATCATCAGGTGGCCGTCGTGGCGGATCACCGGCGTCATCCAGAGACCCGGGCAGGGCTGACGGGCGCCGGCGCTCGCTGTGCTCTCCCACGGGCGGCGCTCCCAGAGCTTGACCTCGACGTGACCGCGATCCTCGCCCTTGATCCCCTGCTCCTTGCAGGTGCGCTCGTAGAGCTCGTCGGCCTCGAGCTGACCGGGTCCCCCTGCGCCGACCGACAGCCGCTTGATCATGATGTCGGTGTGGCCTCGGGCCGCCCCCTGGCAGGACAGGAAGTCGCTCCAGTACTCGACGAAGGGCCGTGCCTCGTGCTCGTTTCCGGGCTGGAGGACGAACTGGAGCTCCACGTTCAGGTTCACCTCGCCGTCCAGACGCGCTCGCCGGCGCAGCAGGTGCCGCACGTGCCTCTGGACTCGGGACAGGGCGTCCTGCCCCTTCACGCGCAGGTAGGTCTCGGCGCTCACGGCGTCGATGGTGAACACCAGGAGCAGCGGCACCTCCGGGCGTCTTCTGTAGACCTCGACGAGCCGGTCCATCCGGGCTGGGGTCAGCGTGATCGCGTTGGTGTCGATACGCAGGTAGCCCACCCGGTCGCCGAGCCTCAGCTGGAGGTGGCCGACCATTGACTCGAGCTCCGGATGCAGGCTGGGATCTCCGAGCCACTGGAGGATCACGTGGTCGAAGCGGCAGTCCTCGTCGGCGAGCCCGTCCACGATGCGCTCGAACAGGCCGATCTCCATGCGCCCCTTGGGTCGCTGGTGGATCTGCTCCCAGCCCTCGTGGTGGGGTGCGCACATCGAGCACGACAGGTTGCAGAGGTCCGTCGGCTCGATCTGCAGCACGCCGAAGTGGTCGAGGGACACGTCCATGAGTGGTCAAACCCGCCTGGGCCGCGTTGCACGTGGCTGGGGCCCGTGCCAGATTAGCCCGTCTGTCGGAGACCCCATGCGCCAGCTCGCCGTCGCGATCATCATCGTCTCGGGCCTCACGGCTTGCGGAAACGCCTGCCAGGACACCTGCAAGGAGCTCACGTCCTACGCAGAGGACTGCGGCTACGTCGTGAACGAAGAGGAGGTCGATAAGTGCATCGACGACTTCTCGAGGGCCAACACCACGGCCGAGGAGCGCGACCACTGCAAGGAGTTCGTCGACAACGTCAGCGACGAGTGGAGCTGCCAGGAGGCTGCCCGCTACATGGGCGTGGAAGCGGGCGGCGGAGGCGGGGAGTAGTGCTCGAAGCCCTCATCCGGTAGCATCTCGCGCGGAGAGCATGGCCACCTCTTTCGAGCCAGAAGCCTTCGGCAAGTACTACCTGATCGATCGGATCGCGACCGGCGGGATGGCGGAGATCTTCAAGGCGAAGAGCTTCTCGACGGCGGGCTTCGAGAAGGTCCAGGTGATCAAGCGCATCCTGTCGCACCTCTCGGACAACGAAGAGTTCGTCACGATGTTCATCGACGAGGCCAAGATCTCGGTCTCGCTGCAGCACTCGAACCTCGTCCAGATCTACGACTTCGGCAAGATCCGCGACAACTACTTCATCGCGATGGAGTGGATCGACGGAAAGGACATCAAGCAGGCCCTCCGAAAGCTGGCCCATCGCCGAAAGCTCCTCCCAGAGGAGTTCGCGGTCTTCATCGCGCACGAGACCTGCAAGGGCCTCGACTACGCCCACAAGAAGACGGACCTGCGGGGCAACCCGCTCGCGATCATCCACCGCGACATGTCCCCCAGCAACGTGCTCGTGTCCTACTCGGGCGAGGTCAAGATCGCCGACTTCGGCATCGCCAAGGCGGAGATGTCCCAGTACGACACGAAGGACGGCGTGCTGAAGGGCAAGTTCGAGTACATGAGCCCCGAGCAGGCCCGCGGGGACACCGTCACCCAGCAGTCGGATCTGTTCAGCGCCGGGATCATCCTCTACGAGATGCTGACCGGGCGGCGGCTGTTCAAGACCGACAGCGAGATCAAGACGCTCGAGAAGATCAAGGCGGTGGACATCAAGCCCCCGTCCTCTGTGAACCCGAACGTGCCGCAGCGCCTCGACGACATCGTCATGAAGGCGCTCACCGCCGATCTCGACAAGCGCTTCCGCGACGCCAGGGACTTCCAGCAGGAGCTGCTGGAGTACATGTACCCGTCGACCCCGCCGACGATCCAGCGCTCCATGGCGATGTTCATGGAGGAGCTCTTCTCAGAGGAGCGCGCCGACGAGACCGAGCGCATGGAGCACGGCTCGAACATCGCCCAGGAGCTCCACAGCCGCGCCCCGGAGCTGGATCTGGAGCCCGACTGGGAAGAGGGCACCGGGGGCTCGGGGACGGGGGGGACCATCCAGACCCAGCCCCCGTCGCGAGTCCCGCTCGCGGTGGCGATCACCGTGGTGCTGCTGTTGCTCGGCGTCGTGGGGTGGCTGGCAACCCGGACACCGGAGCCTGTCGTACCCAACGTGGTCGAGGTCGAGGTGCTGCCCACCGAGGGGGCGCTGAAGCTGCGCATCAACACCAGCGCCCTGGTCCTGGTCGGCGGGCAGGAGGCGGGCACAGGCAACGAGGTCGCCGTCGAGCACCTCGAGCCTGGCTCGATCACGCTCCGCGTCGAGGCCGAGGGCTTCGAGCCCTTCGAGGAGCTCGTCGAGGTGGTGGCCGGCGAGCGCCTCGTGATGCCGATCAAGCTCACGAAGACCGAGACCGAGACCGAGACCACAGGTGGCACGCGTCCCCCCCCCGCGACCGCGACCTCGACCTCGACCATCGTCTTCGAGTCCACCCCGGCGGGCGCCGATGTGTACGTGGACAACTCGCTGATCGGCAAGACACCGCTGGAATGGACCAAGGGCACGGGCGACCACAAGGTCAGCTACCGCCTGGGCGGCTACGACACCGCCAGCTTCTCTGTCTCGGCCCCCTCCGAGGGCAGCGAGACGGTCGCCAGGACCCTGAAGAAGAAGGTGGCCGCCAAGGGCAAGCTCAACGTGAACATCGCCGGCGGCAAGGTCTGGGGCGAGATCTTCGTCGACGGCGACAAGGCGGGGCGGACACCGATGTTCAACTACGAGCTCACCAGCGGCGACCACACGATCCGCGTGAAGAACGACACGATCGGCCTGGACAAGAGCCAGAGCGTGACGGTGGTGGCGAGCGAGACCACGAAGGTGATCTTCAGGGTGGATTGAGCTTCACGCTCACTGGCCCCCGCCGACGACATCGATGTGAACACAGCGGCCTTGCTCGCGAGCTCTCTCGACGAGAGGTCCGAACTCCGCCGAATCAAAAGCCTGGACTCGCCCCGGCAGGGCACCCTCGCAGCGGAGCTTCCGGTTCTCGATGAGCTCGTCGAGCACGGCGCGGTAGTGCGTCTGCACCGCTACCAGGCACGGCTCCGGGTGGAGCGCCGATGTACAGAGCGATGAAGAGAGATCGAGCCTTGGCGCGAGCGCCCGGAGATAGAGGTCCGGCCAGTCACTGTCGGGCAGTTCAAAAGGGGTGAGTTCGTTGATGATCTCGTTCTCGAAGCGCCCCGGAAGTCCATCGGCCCCATCCAACCGCTCAATGACCTCGAAGGCGAGGTGGTTACGGCAAGGAGGCGCGTAGTCTCCCGCGTCGGCGCACCACCGCGCTTCGCCGCTGCGCTCGGCGACGACAAAGAAGCACTCCTCGCGGTGGAATCCCGTGAGCTCCCCGCACAGCGTCGCCGCCGCTTCCGAGTCACTCTGCGACACCGTGCCAACGACACTCCACACACACTCGGACCGTCCCAAGTTCGCGCCGATCTGGAGGCAGGTCTCCACGGCGGCTGCAGGGTCCTTGCTGGCCTGTAGTAGCGCTATCTGATCGAGCTCAGCATCGGATGGAGCCGACCAACAGGCACTCAGCAAGCCGATCACAATCCCTCGCCAGACACCCGGTAGGCGCCTCCGATGAGCGAGCCCGTCCCCGGAGCGCCAATGAACAGCGAGTCGACGATGTCCAAGTGGACAACGTCCTCGCCTCCACTGACGAGCGCTTCGCCAAGATGCTGCGCCTCGAACTCCCCGATCAAGGCCGCGCCAGCGTCATCTGGCCCTATTGCCCCGCTGACGGGACCATGGAAGAGGAACACCGCTCCGGACGATTCGAAGGCGGGCGCCCCGATGGCCAGATCGGTCTGCCGATCGAGGTCGACGTCAGCGGCAATGGAAGCGCTCGCTCCGAATCTATCTCCGCTCGAACCCGTCGCGCGGACGTTGGCGGTGCTGTCAGGAAGATCGCCCACATCGGGCCCGAAGAACACGCTGACTTGCACGTCGTCGACCGAGACCACGAGGTCGTCGTACCCGTCGCCGTTCAAGTCCCCTCCGCTCACGTCGTCCCCAAAGCCGATCTGGGAGAGCGCGAAGAACCGTCGATCAGCGTCGGACTTCGAGACCGTCTGGCCGTAGCTCACGTCTCGGAAAAGGTAGACGGCGTCTTCGGCGGGGGCGCCCACGGCGAGCGCGTCTACGCCATCGCCGTCCATGTCCAGCAAGGTCACCGACTGTCCGAACTCGTCGTCACCAGAACCCGTGACCTTGCGATCGGCGGCACCGGTATCGACCTCGCCTTCCAGAGACTCGGGGAACCGGTACACAGCGGAGCTTCCTGGTGCTCCGCTCCAGAACCCGCCAGAGAAGCCGCTGAGTGCCAGCGCGGTTCCGAAGTAGCCATGGGCGTCGAGCCCACACGCGGCCAGGACTCCGTCGTCAGGACCATAGGTCCCGGGGTCGATGGCGTCGAAGGCGTAGACGCACCCTTCGTTGGTTTCCCCAGCACCACGGGCTCCCACGATGGGCTCGACGTCGTCGTCACGATCCCGATCGGCACCGATCGCGACCGCTGACCCGAAGTAGTCGTACTCCGAGGATCCCATGTAGACGGGTCCCTCACTCAGGTCGACATCCGCATTGTAGTAGCCCTCAATGCCAACGTAGACGCGGCCGGTGTTTGCATTCCAGCCAGGGGCGCCAACAAGCACACCAGCTTCGCCACCTTCGATGGGCACCCCGCCATCGAGGACGCTGCCGGCTGACTCGCCGGTGCCCGCAGCCAGAAAGAAACCGGCTTCCTCGACGCCAACGTCCCCGACCCAGCTGCATCCGTTGTCGCCACCATCGCAGTCGTTGTCGACGAAGTCGTCGCAGACCTCCGGCTCCCCGGGAGAACGCGTAGTGTCCCCGTCATCGCAGTCCCCGCCAACCTCGACGTAGCCGCTGGGCTGCTCGCACCCGAACACCGTGACCTCGTCGTCGCCGTAGCCATCCTCGTCCTGGTCGCGGTACCAGGTCTGGTCGACGTCTTCGTCCTCTTCGCCGTCACAGTCGTCGTCGGTCTGGTTGCAGACCTCGACCATGCCCGGGTTGATGTCGCCGCGGCTGTCGTCGCAGTCGGAGGCGTCCTGGACCGCCTCCTCCGGGACGGGACAGGTCACGACCGGCTGGAGCGGGTCTCCGTAGCCGTCGCGGTCGCGGTCCAACACCGCCTCGCGCATCGCCTGGTAGTCCCTCGGAGAGGTGATGCAGGCCAGGAGCCACATCAGTCCGGCAACACCACGGTGATCGTGCCCTGGTCCGGGGTCTCGGTCGTGGGCTCGTCCTGGAGGAAGAGCGCCCAGACCCCCACACCCGCTCCAGCAGCAGCGACGCCGCCCATCGCCGCCCAGACGTACCACTTGGGGCCGGACTCGATGTACTGGACCTGGACCTCCTCGTTGGGGTCCAGCAGCACCTGCGTGAGCACCGCGTTGTCTGCGAGGTCGAGCGCCGGGACCGAGACGGCCACTCGATCGGGGCGGATGTCGCCTGTCTCGGTGACGTAGCTGCCGAGCGCCGGGACGAGGTCGACGATCGACTGCACAGGATCGGAGCCGGCGGGAGCCGTGAGCGCCTGGCTGAAGTTGCCGCTGCGGGAGGAGTAGATGCAGAGGGAGACCTGCTCGTCGCTCGATTCCCCGGCGAGCAGCACCAGCGGGGTCTGTGAGTAGGTCCCGAGGGCGGCGTAGAGACCCTGGGTCTGGGCTCTGCGCTCGGTAGGAGAGTCGGCCTGCGGCACCAACATCCGGTCGCCCATCTCGACCTGCAAGGTCTCGTTGTCCCCAGCCGCGACCTCGACCGAGACGTAGGCGCGCAGGCCACTCTCTCCGCTGGCGTAGACATGGTGGGTGCCTACCGGGAGCTGCTCGACGGCCACTGGCACCGTGCCGACCCCTCGCCCGTCGACGAAGACCTCGACGTCGTCGGTCTTCGAGGTCACGCGCAAGGTGGCGGTGCCGACCGCAAAGACCTCGTCGCGGACAGCCGTGTAGCTCTCGATGATGTCCGGTGGGTAGCTGATGGGATCGAGCTCCAGCGAGGGATCGAGGACCACGACGGAGCGGTAGGCGGAATGCGCAGCCTCCGCCTCGCCCATCGCGGTCTGCGCGAGCGCCAGGAGCAGGTAGGCGTCGAGCAGCTCAGCGGTCTGCCCGGTGGCCTCGATGCCCTCTTCCAGGTCCTCGATCGCCGCCTCCAACAGCGGGATCGCCGCCTCCGGCTCGGCGCGGCCGTAGAGCACCCGGCCCTCTTCCAGCTGGTCGAGCGCATCTCCGAGCGCCATGTCTCGCAGGACGAGGTCCTCGCGCCCCTTCAGCTTCGCGCTGGCGTGCTGCGGTTCGATGAAGGTCATCGCACCGGTGCGCCCGATGGCCTCGCCGATGGACTGCGACGCGGCCTCGCCCCCCTCCACGTCGAGACCCTCGACGTGGACGCCGATCACAGCGACCTCCGGGAGCTTGGCCGCGAGGGCGAGCGTGGTGATCAGCAGCATCGGGGTCTCCGTCCGCGGGAGTGTAGCGCCAACGCACGAGGTCCGTCCGAACTGCGGTCCTGACGAGGCCCTGGCGCTCGCCTCCTGGTGAAGGAGCGAAGCTGGTGGCGGGGGGTGGGGGTCCTCGCGAACCCCACGCCTCGATCGCGCCGGCCCCTCCGAGCGAAATTGTAAAACCTCGAAATGGCCAAGAGCCGATTATCGTTCAGGGTGCGTGTATTATCTGGGAGGGGTAATGCAGATTCCTTGACATCTTGGCCTGCAGGTCGAATCCGCCACGGAATGGGTGCGCTACTGTGATGGGGCGCGCCGTTGCGCGTCTCGCTTCTGGGGGTCCCGATGCGGCCTCATCGCGCCTGGCGTATGCCTTGTCTGTATTGTATCGTCTTCATCACGCTTGCTCTGTGTGCCACTGAGGTACACGCTGGTGGTGGCATCATCGGATCTGCGGATCCGGTGACATCCTGGGTGACAACGAAGCCCAGCCCGGACGGCTGGCTGAGCCGCGGCGCCTACACGGACCGCGTCCCGCTGGACCTACCCCCTGCGCCCGGCGGCCTGGTCCCCCAGCTCGCGCTGGTGGCTGACTCGGGGGTACGTGACGGACCGATGGGAACGGGGTGGACGATCGGGGGATTGTCCCGGTTCTCGCAGCGCTGGGAGCCCGACGGGACAGCTGTCTACTCCCTCGACGGCATGGACCTCGTCTACCTCGATGGTGCCTGGTATCCAGAGGTCTGGGACGGCAGCGTGCTGGAGTATGACGACGAGACGTTCGTGTGGACCCGCACCATGAACGGCGCCACCTGGACCTACGGGGAGAGTGACGGTTTCGGGGCGCACACCGGCCGTGTGCGGCTGCTGGCCGAGCAGCTCGACCGCTACGGAAACGGGATTCTCTTCCAGTACGCCCAGGGGGACTGTACCGACGGCGACGTGGACTGCTCGACGCTGGGCGGAGACAGCGCGGACGAGGCTTCGATGGAGCCCGTCCTGAGCGTGGTCCGGTATGGCTCCGCCACCTCCCGGGCAACGGCCCGTTTCCACTACGAGGCCCGTCCGGACCCGCGCTTCGACGCCTCGCACGGGCGAAAGAACGTGCTGCTCGATCGGCTGGTAGCGGTGACCGCCGCGGTCGACCGAGAGGCCTGCTCGAGCGTCCTTGTCGAGTACCGGGACTCGGATGCCCACCTGAGCGTCGTGTCCCGAATCGTGCGGGAGAGCGTCACCAGCGGACCGGACAAGGACCTACGGGTGCTGGCGACTGCGGGGGACACGGACTCGTTGGAGGCGGACTCCTGGAGCCTCGACCTCGACTTCAGCGAGGACCTCGTGGTTCCGGGCGGGGAGTACCTCGGCTCGAACAACCAGTGGCTCCAGGGCCACGTCGTGTCGTTGAACGGCGACGCGCTCCCGGACCTGGTGCTGCTGCACTTCGCCTGCGAGGAAGGGGCGCTGATCGAGGGCGACTACGGCTCGCAGTACGGGCACGGAGGCTCCACCTCCGTCTGCGAGATCGAGCCGGGGGTCTATCTCAACGAGGCGCGCTCGAGGTTGGAGACCTCCGCCATCGCCTCCGAAATCGGGCGATCCTCCCTCGCGGAGAGCGACGCCCAGCGCGTCTCGCAGCGTGCGCCGGAGTTCGTCTACGACGCGGATCTGACCGACCAGCTGGAGGGGATCTTCCGGGACCGCAACGGCGGGGTCGCCTACGCCTGGGTAGACCTGAACCGGGACGGCTTCGACGAACTGATCATCGAGCCGGGACCCTACTACTCGTGGGAGTCCTGGTCCTCTGTGTCGGACTTCGAGCTCACGATCGGTCGCGCGATCCCGGCCGAGCAGCACGTGCTGGTCGAGACCTTCGGCAACCGCTGGGATGACAACTTCGACGAACCGCTCTAGGGCATCACGCCGGATGATCTCCGTTGCGCCTCCTTGAAGCTGACCCGATTCAGTGGACACACAGATTAGCTCACTCGTAGTCGTCATCGCACTCCATCATTGGGCTTCGTTGGTGAGGGTGGGGGAGGGATCCGAGGGGGGTCTGGGGGGAGACTCACAACCTGTGGATTCGTTGTGGATGGCTGTGGATTCGGCCTTCCGAATGCCGGAGCGAGACCTGGGTGGTGTCGGGGCGGCTGTGCGGCTCGTTCGCCACCCGGTGCGAGTCCTCAACCTCA
Organism: Myxococcota bacterium; assembly: GCA_036012755.1. GTDB lineage: Bacteria > Myxococcota_A > UBA796 > UBA796 > CAJQPC01 > JAAESX01. The sequence continues at coordinate 99,851 of DASCPX010000014.1, forward strand.
CACTCTCCGAGATTCGGACTGCGGGGGGATGATGGTGTTGTCCTGGATGCTCACCAACCCCGCTCCCCTGACCGGCCCATCCGACCGCATCCGCTCAGTGAACGCATCCTGACGCGATGCGGATGGGGCCCCAGTGGCTACGCCCCCGGCAGCACAGGCGCCCTCACGACACCCAGGGGTTAGAACACAACGATGCTCCACCTCCTCGCCACCCTCGCCCTCGGCTCCACCGAAGACGTCGTCAACCTCATGCGCTCCGGGCAAGAGGCCGCGGCGCTCTCCGCCAGCCGGAACCTCGTCGTCGAGACCCCCGGTGACGTCGAGGCCCACGAGCTCCTCATCGATCTCTTGATGAACCTCGGCCTCGGCTACCAGGCCGAGGACGCCTATGGCGTCTTCGTCGAAGCCAACGACACGGCGATGGGCTGGTACCTGCACGGGCGAGCCAGCGTCGACGCAGAAGACGCCCGCGCCGCCTACGAGAAGTCCCTGGCTGCCGATCCCGCCTACGCCCGCGCTCACATGGGCCTGGCCTCGGTCGACCGCTCCCAAGGGGGCCTCCAGCGGGCCGAGGAGCGCTACAAAGAGGCCCTGGAGCTCGACCCGAGCCTCGTGGAGGCCTGGGCGGGGCTCGCGGGCCTGCTGGTGCAGCAGGAGCGGATCGAAGATGCCCTGGCGCTGACGAAGCGGGCAACCGAGACCGTGCCCGCGGACCCGGAGGGCTGGCTGGCCGCCGCCACCCTGGACCCCGACAACGCCGCCAGCTGGCTCGAAGCGGGGACGAAGGCCGTCCCCAACGAACCCAGGCTCATCCACGCCCTGGCAACCGAGAGGATCAACGCCGGTGACGTCGCCGGCGCGGAGAAGCTGCTCTCCCGAGCCCTGGAGATCGACTCGACCCAGAGCCAGGTGCGCGCGGACCTCGACGTCGTGCGGGAGATCAACGCCGGGCGCCTGGACCTCTCGGGCCACGCAGAGCTCGCTCGGGCCAGAGCCCTGTCCTACAGCGCCCCCGTTGCGGCGCAGGTGAGCTTCGACGACCTCGTCGCCCGCTACCCGGACTGCTACCTCGTGCACCTGGGGCGAGCCCACCTCTTCGCCGAGCAGGACCTGGTCCCACAGGCCGAGATCGACCTCCGCCGAGCCCAACAGCTGAACCCCGACAGCCCTGATGTGCTCGGCGCCCTCGGCATGCTCGCCCTCAACGAGAACCGCTTCGAGGAGGCCCTGCCGCTCTTGGTCCAGGCCTCGGCAGCGCGGCCAGGGGACATCGAGCTCGCCGTGAGCGTCGGCCTCGCCACGCTCCCGATCGAGGGCATCAACGCGGCGGTGAACCACCTCGCTCGCGTCGCAGAGCAGAACCCCACCGAGATCGCCCCGGTGATGGCCATCGTCTCCATCCTCAGCCAGGCGGGCCGACCGGACGCGGCCTACACCGTGCTCGACCGAGCGCTCGAGCGTTACCCCCACCCCACCCTGTTGCTCGCCTTCGCGGCGGCCGCGAAGGACCTTGGACGGAACGAAGACGCCGCACGCACGCTGCGCCAGCTGGAGGCGATCACCGGGGACGCGAAGTTCGGCCTGATGGCCGACGAGCTGTCGGCTCAGCGCTGACGCACCGGGGCCTCCCGGGTTAGCGACCACCCACTGATGGAGGTCCCATGGCCGGCCATTCCAAGTGGGCCAACATCAAGCGCCGCAAGGGCGCTCAGGACGCGAAGCGCGGCAAGCTCTTCACCAAGCTGATCAAGGAGATCATGGTCGCCGCGAAGATGGGCGGCGGCGATCTCGACGCCAACCCCCGACTCCGCCTCGCCGTCGACAAGGCCAAGGCCAACTCGATGCCAAAGGACAACATCGCCCGCGCCATCGCGAAGGGATCGGGAGAGCTCGGCGGCGACAACGTCGAGGAGTTCAACATGGAGGGCTACGGCCCCGGCGGCGTCGCGGTGCTGGTCGAGGTCATGACGGACAACCGCAATCGCACCGCCGCGGTTGTCCGGCACGCCTTCTCCAGGTGCAGCGGAAACCTCGGGACCACCGGCTGCGTCTCCTACATGTTCCACCGGAAGGGCATGCTCCTCTTCGGGGACGTCGACGAGGACGAGCTGATGATGGCTGCGCTGGACGCCGGGGCAGAGGACCTCTGTCGCGAGGACGACGTCTTCGAGGTCACGACCGACCCGGCGGAGTTCATGGCGGTGAAGGACGGCCTCGCCGAGGCGGGCTTCTCGACGGACGAAGCGGAGCTCACCTACGTGCCGGACAACCGCCTGGACATCGAGGGGGACAACGCGGAGACCTTCCTCAAGATGATCGACCTGCTGGAAGACCTCGACGACGTCCAGAGCGTCCACCACAACGCGGACATCTCCGACGACGAGCTGGCCCGGATCCTCGGCTGATGCCGCGAGTCCGCCTGCTCGACGTCGTCGTCCCGTGCCTCGAGTACCGCCTCACGCGGCACTTCTACCAGGCCGTCCTGGGCCTGGAGGTCGCCTCCGAGGGAACGAACCACGTCTTCTTCTACACCGGCGGTACCAGCAAGGTCGCGCTGGTGGACGCCGCAGAGGGAGACCGACTGGTGCGCCCCAGCGGGCACGGGATCTACCTGGACCTGGTCGCTCAGGACCTCACCTACATTCGGCGCCAGCTGAGCCGCCACCAGGTCTCGATCGTCGACGAGCGCTCGGACGAGCACGGCAAGGCGGTGACGGTGCGCGATCCGGAGGGCAACCTCCTGAACATCTTCCAGGAAGGCACGGTCGACTGATTCACCGGAGCGCTCCTGCTGGCGCGCCGGAGAGAGTAGGATACTGAACATCCGTACCCCCTCGGAGAGCCATGCTCGTCCTCGGCATCGACCCCGGGTCCCAGGCCACCGGCTACGCCCTCGTCGAGCGCGTGCGGGGACGCTACCGCCTGCTCAGCGCGGGGGTGGTCAGGACCTCGACCAAGCAGGAGATGCCTCTACGCCTGCGCACCATCGCAGACGGCCTGCGCACGGTGCTGGACATCCACGGGCCGGAGGTGGTGGCGATCGAGGCGATCTTCCGCCACAAGTCGAGCGAGTCCGCCCTGCGCCTCGGGCAGGCGCGGGGAGTAGCGCTCCTGGTGGTGGCAGAGGCCAACGTCCCGGTCTTCGAGTACAACGCCATGACCGTGAAGAAGTCGACCACCGGTGCCGGACGCGCGGACAAGCAGCAGGTGAAGCGCGCCGTGCAGATGCTCACCGGCTACACCGACGATCTCGCAGCGGACGCCTGGGACGCCGCGGCCATCGCAATCACCCACCTGGCCCACGCAAAGCACCACGCGGCGGTGCGCAGCATCGCTCGATGATCACAGAGGAGAGCACCCCGTGATCGCGCGGATTCGAGGACAGCTGGTCGAGCTCGGAGACGACCGAGTCCTCGTGGACGTTCGCGGCGTCGGCTACGAGCTGCGCTGTGGCGGGAGGCTCCAGTCCGGACTCGCGCTCGGCGAGGAGGTCACGCTCTCCGTCAGCACCCAGGTGCGCGAGGACAGCATCACCCTCTACGGTTTCCTCGGCTCAGAGGAGCGAGGCCTCTTCGAGCAGCTCATGGGCATCACCGGGGTGGGGCCGAAGCTCGCCCTGAGCCTGGTGGACACCCTCGGCGTGGCCGGCCTGGCGATGGCCATCCACTCAGAGGACACCCGGATGCTGCTGCAGGTACCAGGCATCGGCAAGAAGACGGCGCAGCGCCTCGTGCTGGAGCTCAAGGGCAAGATCGTGCGCCAGTTCTCACCGACCGGTCCCACGATCACGCCACCCCCTGGCAACCCCCCGCTCTCGAGGGATCCCCTGCGGCTGGCCCTGGCGCGCCTGGGCTACCGCAAGAGCGAGATCGATTCGGCGGAGGCGGGACTGCGCGCGGCGGGGCTCGCCGATGCGCCCCTACAAGAACGCCTCTCCGGAGCGCTGAGGATCCTCAGCGGTAGCCACCCATGAGCGACGTCCGCGACATCGCGCAGGCCTCTGACGACCCGGCGCTGAGACCCCGCAACCTGGACGAGTACATCGGCCAGGAGCGCATCAAGCGCAACGTCCGCGTCTACATCCGCGCGGCCCTCGACAGGGGAGAGGCCCTGGACCACGTGCTGCTCGCGGGCCCGCCGGGGCTCGGCAAGACCTCGCTGGCCTACATCCTGGGAGAGGAGCTCGGCGTAGAGGTTCGAACCGCGAGCGGGCCGACGATCGAGCGAGGGGGCGACCTCGCCGCGATCCTCAACAACCTGGATACACGGGAGGTCCTCTTCATCGACGAGATCCACCGCCTGAACCGGGCGGTCGAAGAGGTCCTCTACCCGGCGATGGAGGACTACGAGATCGACGTCGTCCTCGGCACCGGCCCCGCCGCGCAGTCCGTGAAGCTGCCGCTGAAACGCTTCACCCTGGTGGGGGCCACGACCCGCGCCGGACTGCTCACATCTCCCCTGCGGGCTCGCTTCGGCATCCAGTGCACGATGGACTTCTACACGGCGGCAGAGCTCCACCGCATCATCGAGCGCTCGGCGCGGGAGCTCGCCGTGCCGATCACCGAAGAAGGCGCCTCGGAGCTCGCCGGTCGGTGCCGTGGAACACCGAGGGTCGCCAACCGCCTCTTGAAGCGCATTCGCGACTTCGCCCAGGTAGAGGGCGAGGGTGTGATCGACCTGGCCATCGCCCAGCTGGCCTTGGAGCGCCTGGAGGTGGACCACGCCGGGCTCGACGGGATGGACATCCGCATCCTGGACGCCATCGCGGACAAGTTCGACGGGGGCCCCGTCGGCATCGCGAACATCGCCGCCGCGATCGGAGAGGAGACGGACACCATCGAGTCGGTCTACGAGCCCTTCCTCATCCAGCAGGGCTTCGTCCAGAGGACCCATCGGGGGCGCATCATCACGCGCCGCGGCTGGGATCACCTCGGCGTCACCCCCGCAGACGGGCCGGCGACCACCGAGGAGCAGGAGGGCCTGTTTTGATCATCCTGTTGGCCTGCTCGGCCGGCGCGGTCGACAAGCTCCCCACGACCTCGCTGACCATCGAAGAGACAGAGGTGGTGGTCGAGCTCGCCGACGAACCAGAGGAGCGCCACCGGGGCCTCATGCATCGCAAGACACTCGGCGAGAACGAGGGCATGTTGTTCGTCTACCCGCAGCCAGCCCCACGCAGCTTCTGGATGGAGAACACCTCGCTCCCCCTCTGCATCGCCTTCCTCGACGAGACCGGCCGCGTCATCAACGTCGAGGAGATGAAGCCCTTCGACCGGAACAGCACACCCAGCGGCGGGGACGCGCTCTACGCGCTGGAGATGAACAAGGGCTGGTTCGACGCGCACGGCGTCGAGACCGGAAGCGTCATCAGGGGCTTGCCAGGAAAGAGCGAGAAGTGAACCAGCGAACGCTGGCGACCCAGGTCCGCATGAAGGGAGTCGGCCTCCACTCCGGCTCCCGGACGCAGGTCGTCCTGAACCCCGCCGGAGAAGATCACGGGGTCCGCCTCGTGCGCATCGACCACCCCGACGCCAGCGACGTCCCGGCGCGGCTGGAGCGCGTGGCCTCGAGCCGGCTGGCCACCACCCTGGGCGAGGGCGACGAGTCGGTGGCCACGGTCGAGCACCTCCTCGCAGCCCTCGGCGCATCGCGCGTCGACAACGTGAGGATCGGCGTGAGCGGCCCGGAGATCCCGATCCTCGACGGCTCCGCGGGCCCCTGGCTGGAGCTGCTGCGCTCTGCCGGGTTCAAGGAGCAGGACCGCCCCGCCCGCCGGGTGCGAGTGCTCCGCGCCGTCGAGGTCCGCAGCGGCCAGCGCCGGATGCGCCTGTCCCCGGGAGAGGGCCTCCACATCGAGGCCACGATCTCCTTCGACCACCCGCGCATCGGCGTTCAGTCCCTCGCCATCGATCTCGACCGCTTCGACGAGGTCGCGCACGCACGCACCTTCGGCTTCCTCGAAGAGGTCGAGTCCCTACGCGCGAGGGGCTTCGCTCTCGGCGGCACCCTGGACAACGCCCTGGTCTTCACGCCGGACGGGGGCACACTCAACGAGCCCCGGGTGGACAACGAGCCCGTTCGCCACAAGATCCTCGACATCGTCGGGGACCTCACCCTGCTCGGGTCGAGGCTGGAGGGCCGCGTCGAGGCCCTGCGCCCGGGCCACGGCATGACCCTGGCCCTGTTGCGCGCCCTGGTCGCCGACCCGGCAGCCTTCGAGCTCGTCTGAGCTCGGGTCCCAGGCGTGCGAAAGCCCGCCGCTGGGGCGGGCTCTCAGGAATAGTCAGGCTAGCTGCTACTTCTTGGGGCCGGGCTTCGGCCGGGGGCTCGGGCGCCAGTTCATGATACCTCCAGGCAGTCTGGTCGTTGCTGCCTGGGCCGACCCCAGTGCACGCACCCCAAGAATGCTGCGCTGCCAACGGGGTGTCAACACCACCGGAGCCCTTTCTGTCCCTTTCCGACGCCCGCGTCCTCGACGGAGAGACACCCGAACTCCCCGAGGGTCCACCGTACTGCTGCAAGGACCTCGACCCGTGGTCCGGAAGGGCTTTCTGGATGCCGCCCGCGGACCCCCGACTCTCGGCGATCCACGCCGGCGGCCCCTCACCCTCCGATCCGATGGACAACCTCGAGGGGCTCGTCGCCGCCTGGATCGAACACCCCGAGTGGCTGGACTTCCTGGACCCGTCGGCCCCGAACCACCGGGACAAGATGTTGGAGCGCGCGCTCTACCTCCACCACTGGGATCTGCCCTCCGAGGGGCGCGTGCTCGATCTCGGCGGCGGCTGCGGGCGCTTCGCCGCGGCGATGCTCGATCGTGGGCTGGACGTCGAGGTCGTCGATCCGGATCTGCGCAGCCTGTGGCGCACCCTGCAGCACGCAGCGGGGAGACCCGGTCGGGTGGATCTCCACTGGTCGACCGGCGAGCTCCTCCCGGACATCGAGCCCGTCGACGCCGTCATCGCAGCAGAGGTCCTCTGCTACGTAGAGGACCCTCGGCGCGTGCTGCAGAACATCCGCCGCGTCCTGCTCCCCGGCGGGCGCCTCTTCGCCAGCGTCGAGGCGCGCTACGGCTGGGCCATGAGCCTGGACGTGCGGAGCGGAACGCTGGAAGCGCTGGTCACCGACGGTGTCGTGCACGTGCCGGGAGACATGTGGGTCCAGACCTTCACCCAAGAGGACCTCGTCGATCTCTTCGGTGACGACTGGCAGATCGAGGAGCTCATCCCCACCCACTACATCCCCAGCGGCCCCTTCGAGGCAGCCGCGGGAGAGCTCGAGCTGGACCAGGTCCTCGCCGCCGAGGCAAACCTGCGCGACGACCCGGTGACGCGGCAGTGGAACCGCGCCTGGATGCTCGTCGCGCGTCCCCGAAGCTGAGCGGCTACCTTCAGCGAGATGCGCGTCCTGCTCGTCCAGCCGCCGAGGCGCTACTGGCCCTACACCTCAGAGGGGGACAACTTCCTCCTCCAGCAGGCCATGCCCGCCCTCGCCGCGGTCGCGCGTGACGCTGGCCACGAGGTCGAGGTCATCGACTGCATGCCCCTGCACGTCGGGTGGCGCTCGCTCTTCGACGAGGTCCGGGACTTCGCACCGGACGTCATCGGCTGTGGCGAGAACCACGCCATGTACAGCAAGGAGGCCCTGCGCTTCTTCCGGCTGGCCAAGGAGGCTGCCCCGGAAGCCGTGACGGTCGCAGGAGGCGGCCACTTCACGAACCTGGCCCTGCGCTACGCCGGGCAGGGCGACATCGACGTGATCTGCATCGGCGAGGGGGAGCAGACCTTCGCCGAGATCTGCGAGAAGGTGGCTGGGGGCTCGCGCCCCGGCGATGGGACCTGGGACGGGGTCGACGGCATCGCTTTGTCACGGGACGGAGAGACGGTCCGGACCAGCCCGCGCAAGCTCGTGCGCGACCTCGATGCCCTTCCCCTGCCCGCCTACGAGCTCATGCCGATGCACCTGTACGGCACGTCCCGGTACCTCTTCAGTCCAGGTGGGAGCACCCTGCACCACAGCCGCGGCTGCACCAGCAAGTGCAGCTTCTGCGCCTGGTGGACGACGATGGCGGACCGCTCGTATCGAGAGGACGGGACCACGAGGCTGCGACCACGCTGGCGCAGCAAGTCGGTCGACCGGATGATGGAGGAGGTCGAGCTCCTCTACTACCGCTACGGCAAGCGCTCGTATGTCTGGGTAGACGAGAGCTGGAACATCGACCCCCGCTTCAACTACGACTTCAGCCGCCGGATGATCCAATCCGGCATGAAGACGAAGTGGATGACCTTCATGCGGGCCGACTGCATCGTGCGCGACCACGAAAAAGGCATCCTGCGTGAGCAGGTCGAGGCGGGCCTGTGCCACATCCTCATCGGCGTCGAGCGCGCAGAGGACGACAACCTCACAGAGCTGGACAAGCGCTTCTACACCGGCGGTGTGGCCGAGCGCGCCATCCGCATCTTCAAGGAGGAGTTCCCCGACGTCTTCATCCAGGCGACCTTCATCGTCGGAGTGAGGAACGAGAGCCAGGACACCCTGGCCCGCCAGGTCGAGCTGGCCCAGCGCCTGGACGTCGACTTCCCCGCCTTCCACCCCATCACCCCCGTCCCCGGCACGCCGATCTTCGACGACGCCCTGGCCAACGGGCACATCACGATGGACGACTTCGACGACTTCGACTGGCTCAGCCCCGTACTCGACACGGACTACCTCACCCGCGACGAGATCTCGATGGAGATCTACCGGATGAACAAGAAGTTCGTGAACCCGCGCTGGATCCTGCGCGGGCTGTTCTCGAAGGTCGACTACAAGCGCGACATGTACATCTGGTTCGCGAAGGTCTCCGCGATGATGGCCGCAGGCGCCCTGAAGCAGCGGCTCAGCCCCCTGGACGTGAGCCACTACCAGAGCCTGGTCAAGCCCGCCTGGTACGACACGTAGGGCCGGTCGCCCCAGCGTCGGTTAGCCGCCCGCGTGCTGCATCGCGCGGACCTCGACCAGCCCCAGACCGTCCTCTACTGGGCGATGGACACATGGGGCCCGAAGCTGGCCTTCACCACGGGTCTAGGGCCGGGCGGGATCTGCCTGCTCCACATGGCACGACAGCACCGCGAAGCCGTGGTCTGCACCTTCCTCGACACCGGCTTCCACTTCCCCGAGACCCTGGACTACCTGGACGACATCCAGGATCTCCTGGACGTGGAGATCTCCAGCATCCACCCGACGCCGCTGGGACCGACCTGGCGCGAGGACAGGCTCCAGTGTTGCGACCATCGCAAGGTGGCCCCGCTCCAGGTGGCCCTTCGGGGACGGGACGCCTGGGTCAACGCCCGACGAGCGGACCAGGGCGGGCTGCGAGGCGGCATCCCCTTCGTCGAGCGCGACGCCACGGGCTTCGTGAAGATCAACCCCCTGGCTCGCAAGACACGGCCCTGGGTCGATGCCTACCTCGCCGAGCACGACATCCCTCGCCACCCACTGTTGTCGAAGGGCTACGGCTCTCTTGGTTGCCAGCCCTGCACCCGCAAGCTGCGGCCTGGAGAGAACGAACGAGCGGGGCGCATCTTCGCCGGCGGCAAGACCGAGTGCGGCATTCACACCCGCCTCGACGTCCAGCGCACGTGATCGCCTTCTTCGACCTCGACCTGACGCTCTTGTCGAAGAACTCAGGCGCGCTGTGGGTCCGGAGCGAGCTGCGCGAGGGCTTCATCACGCCCTGGATGGCGCTGCGAGCGATGAGCTGGCTCCTCCGCTACCAGCTCGGCATGATGGACATGGAGCGCGCCGTGCTCGCTGCGATCGCCAGCCTCGAAGGCGACGACGAAGAAGTGGTCCGACAGCGGACCTGGCGCTTCTACGATCGCGAGGTCGCAGGGATCTACCGACCAGGCGGACTCCGGGCGATCGAGGGGCACCGGGCCGCGGGGGACACCATCGCGCTGTTGACCTCGTCGTCGAGCTTCATGTCCGAGCGAGCCCAGGAACAGCTCGGACTCGATGCCGTCCTGTGCAACCGCTTCGAGGTAGAAGGCGGACGCTTCACGGGCGCGCCGCGTGGACGACTCTGCTTCGGCAAGGGCAAGCTGGAGCACGCCGCCACGCTCGCGACAGAGCGCCGCGTGCCCTTGTCGGACTGCACCTTCTACACCGACTCCGCCTCGGATCTGCCGGTGCTGGAGGCGGTCGGGCGACCCGTCTGCGTCCACCCAGACCTCCGGCTGAGAGCGATAGCGAGGCGACGCGGCTGGGAGGTTCTGGACTGGGACGAGTAGGATTCCCTCGTGTCTGACCTCAACGCAATCATCGGCCTCTTGCGCCACGCGCCGAGCCCCGCGTGGATCATGGACGCACAGGGGCGGATCCTGCACGCGAACCACTCGGCGCTGGCCCTGCTCGGCCCGGCCTCGACGGGCTCGGAGCTCGACCCCGACTGGTCCTCTGAGCGCCACGCTCGCGTCTTCGAGCGAGCGCAGCAGGGCAAGGAGAGCCGCTTCGATCGCAAGCTGTCGATCGACGGGACCCCGGAGCCCTTCGTGGTCTTCGTCCCTCCTTCGAGTGTGCCCGGAGTGATGGTCGCCTGGCTGTTGTCGGATCGGGTCACAGAGGGTCTCATCGAGACGGAGCGCCTGGCGTCGATGGGAACCCTCGCGGCCGGAGTGGCCCACGAGATCCGCAACCCCCTCACCCACCTCTCCGGGAACCTCGCAGTCCTCAAGCGCGAGCTCAGGGCGATGCGCGCCCGCCTGGTCGCGCGGGGGGTCGAGCTCGAGCGCATCGAGTGGGTCGACGAGATGCTCACGACCGTCGCCGAAGCCTGCCAGGGCAGCGACCGCGTCGCCACGATCGTCGAGGAGCTGCGCACCTCCTCGCACTCGGACGAGAGCTCGCTGGAGCCGGTGGACCCCCTGAACGTGCTGGACGCCGCCATCAACATGGCCTCGACCCAGTTCCGCCACCACGCCGAGCTGGAGCGGGCGTTCCGACCAGTCCCAGCGGTGCTCGCGAACGAGACGCGGCTCGCCCAGGTCTTCGTGAACCTGCTGATCAACGCCGCCCACGCGACCAGCGATCGGGACAACGCCCGCATCACCGTGCGCTCCGACCTGCGGCCAGAGGGAATCGTCTTCGAGGTCAGCGACAACGGCCCCGGCATCGACCCGAAGGACGCTGACCGCATCTTCGAGCCTTTCTACACGACGAAGCCCATCGGCATCGGGACCGGACTGGGCCTCCCGATCTGCCGCCGCATCGTGCGCTCCTTCGACGGCGACATCGAAGTGGCTGCGACCTCTTCGGCCGGCACGACCATGCGCGTGACGCTCCCGGCGCTCTTGGACGAGACGACCTTCGCCGAGAGCTACACACCCACGCCCCTCCCCATCGAGCCCGAGCGCAAGGCCCGGGTGCTCATCGTGGACGACGAGCCGCTGGTGTGCAGCACCCTGCGCAGAGGTCTCGCCGGCGCTGCGACCGTACGCGTCGCCTGCTCCGTCCAGGAGGCGCTCGACGCGCTCCGGAAGGACAACGACGTCGACGCGATCGTCTGCGACGTCATGATGCCCAACCTCGGCGGCGCCGACCTCTACCAGGCCTTGCAGGAGCGCTGGCCCCAGCTGGCCTCGCGGATGATCTTCATGAGCGGGGGGACGCTCACGGCCCGCGCCCAGCGCGTCATCGGGTCCTCCGGCCGGCCCGTGCTGGAGAAGCCCTTCGATCTACACGTGCTGCGCGGGATGATCGAGGATCTCGCGCAGGCCTACTGAGACTCCTCGTCTTCCGCGTACCAGGCCTTCAGGCGCTCCTCGTACTCCTCGGGTAGGAGCTCGTAGTGACGCGGGCTGTCGGAAGCGGGGCCGTGGTCGCCTCCGGGGACGAGCCACAACGACTTGGGTTCGACGGCGGCGGCGTAGAGCCAGCGCGCGTGCTCGGTGCGGACGTAGGTGTCCTCCGCGCCGTGGATGACCAGGTAGGGCACCTCGTCCAGCTTCGCTGCCGCCGCGGTGGCGTCCCACTCGCCCTCGAACATCCAGGGCCGGGGAATCGCGACGCCGGCGTTGGTCTCGATCAACCGGTCGACGTTGGCGAAGACGTCCTCGGTGACGAGCGCCCGGGGGGGGTGGTCACTCGAGGTCTGGAGCGAGACGTAGCCCCCCAGCGAGGTGCCGTGGACGAGGACCTCGCGGGAGTCGTCGGGGGTGTCCGGATCCGCCAGGACCAACTCCATCGCGGCGAGGCCATCCCTCAGCACGTCGTCGTGGGTTGGCGTGCCCTGGGAGAGCCCGTAGCCCCGGTAGTCGTAGGAGAAGACCGTGTAGCCGTAGTCGTAGTACAGCTCCAGGCGGTCGAAGTGGAACTCGAGGTTGCCCTTGTTGCCGTGGTGATGGACCAGGACGCGGGGGACCGGGTCGGTGGGCAAGGTGGGCTCGGGCTGCCGCAACCACACCCCGTAGAGCAGGGTGCCGTCGGTGGACTCGAACTCGACGACCTCTGCGACGTCACTGTCGAAGTCGTAGTCCTCGATCTCCACCGGATCGAAGAAGAAGCCGTCCATCGTCATGCAGCCGAGCAGGAGGATCATCGTCCGAAGGTCCTGTGAAAGCCGAGCTCGATCTGGATCGCGCCCTGCTGGCCTGGGCTGTAGTAGTAGGCGGTGAGCGCCTCTGTGTCCGTCCAGGGCTCGAACCAGGTGAGCTGGGCCGCCAGCCCGGTGTGCTCGCCGAGCATGAAGCGAGCACCGACCAGCGGCCCCGCCAGCACGCTCCGGAGCGGCAGGTAGGGGTTGTCCTCGACCCAGGCGCGGGGCTGCACGAAGACATCGGCGCCCACATACGCCAGGTGGCCGCGCTCGCCGAGCTTCCAGGAGCCGAGCGCCTCGAGCTCTCCGTAGCCTCGGAACACGCCCTTCCCCAGGGCTCCGTACAAGCTGCCCTCGGTGACGACCGCCGGGCGCCAGCCCTCTTGATCGACCAGCATCCAGCTGGCTCCGACGTCCCCGGCGACGACACCGAAGAGCAGCGCGGTCGTGGGCTGCAGGCGCATGTGGAGGTCACTTCGGTCGTGCAGTCCGTAGCGCCACCCGACGCTCGAGAGCGGGATCGGCACGGGCTTGTCGTAGAGCCGCACGACCGGTCCCCCGAGGCTGGCCTCGACGGCGTGGTTGCCCTCGCCGATCGGGCGAACGCCGTGGGAGACCGCGCAGGACAACAAAAAGAGCAGCAGCACCTGCGCACGGTAGCAAAGTGCTACACCGCGATGCCGTAGAGGCCATTGAACAGGACCTTCGGCGTGAGCGTTCGGAGCTCGAAGAGCTGCTTCCGGATCTGCTTCGGGCGCATGTAGAACCGGCGCAAAGCGTAGCTCTGCATCCTGATGAGCTCTGCTGGGTCGTAGTTGTGGGGGTGGTAGATGAGCCGGTCGGGGTCCGGGTTGAAGGTCGTGTAGTTCTCCCAGTCGTCCCGATGAAGCGACTTCTGCCAGCGGTCCTCGAAGAGCTTGCTCCCCGGGAAGGGCACCGTGATGGCGAACTTCGCGAAGTCGAGGTCCAGGTCGACGGCGAACTCGATGGTCTCCAGGGTGAGCTCCGGGGTCTCGCCGGGCAAGCCGATCATGAACAGCCCGACCGTCTGGATGCCCGCAGCCCGCGCGCTCGCGACGCCCGACCGGACCTTGTCGGTGGTGAGGGTCTTGTTGACGTTGCCCAGCAGCATGTCGACCCCCGACTCGATGCCGAGCAGCACCCGACGGCAGCCGCCTCGGTACATGAGCTCGCAGGTCTCGGCGTCGAGCCGGTCGGCACGAGTCTCGCTGAGCCACACGCAGCGCTGGTCGAGCCCCCGGCGCTCCATCTCCTCGCAGAAGGGCCGCAGGTCCTTCTTCACCAGCGGAAAGATGGGGTCGACGAAGCCGATCTGCTTCACGCCGTAGCGATCGACGAGGTGCTCGTACTCGTCGACGATCCGGACCGGGTCACGCCGGCGATAGGTCTTGCCGCCGGTGTGGATGAGCGAGCAGTAGTCGCAGCGGTAGGGGCAGCCACGGGAGGCGGCCATCGTGAGGACCGGCTTGGCGATGTCGGCGAAGGGCAGCAGGCCATAGCGGTGGTAGGGCAGCAGGTGCCACGCCGGGTAGGGCAGGCTGTCGAGGTCGCGGTTCAACGAGCGCGGCTTGTTGGTCACGACCTCTCCGCCGGTCGTGCGCCAGGACAGCCCGTCGATCGCGGAGAGATCGGTCTCGCCGGCGGACAGGGCGTCGACGATCTCGCAAGCCGTGATCTCGCCGTCGTAGTGCACCGCGAAGTCGACACCGACGTCCCGGCAGATCTCTTCGGCGAAGACATCGGCGTGGACGCCGCCCCAGACGACCTTGACCCCTGGGAGGGCCCGCTTGATCCGGGCCGTGAGCTCCTCGCAGACCGGCGCAGATGGGGTGAGCACGGTCATGCCGACCAGCTCCGGCTCGAAGCGGACCGCGCGGTCGACGACGTCCTGGGCCGACAGCCCGTCGGCGAACATGTCGACGCAGCGCACCTCGACCCCGTGGGCCTCGAGGGAACCGGCGATGTACGCGAGGCCGGTGGGAGGCATGGGCTCGAGCAGCGCGGCGAAGCGACCGAGCTTCTCGAGGTTCATGGCGGGGTTGATCAAGAGGACTCTCATCGCTTCGGACCATAGCCGCCCCCGCCGGGGCTCGACACCCGCACGACGTCGCCGACGTGGAGTTCCATCGGCTGTCCATCCCAGGCCCTCCACTCCCCCTCCCGGAAGACCTCGTCGACCCCAACGAGGCCGCTGTCTCCGCCAGCGAGACCACGCGGGGGGACGTCGCGGGACGAGCCCAGCAGTGAGGCAGTGGTCGGCGCCAGGACCTCGATCTCGCGGACGAGCCCGTCACCACCGCGATGAAGTCCCGGCCCTCCGCTGCCACCGCGAAGGGTGAAGCGACGCACCCGCAGCGGAAGCCGGGCCTCGATGACCTCGACGTCGGTGGCGCGGGTGTTCGTCATGTGCACCTGCGTGCCACTTCGACCAGGGGCGCGGGCCGAGGCCCCGACACCGCCTCCGAGGGTCTCGTAGAAGGACCAGCCCTCTCCGCCCAGGGTGAGGTTGTTCATCGTGCCCTGAGAGGCCGCTCTCTCGCCGAGGGCCGTAAGCAGCAGATCGACCAGGCGCTGGCTGGTCTCGACGTTGCCCCCCACGACGGCGGCGCCGGGCGGGGGGGTGAGGATCGAGGGCCCCTCGGGGAGCACGACGACGATCGGGCGCAGGGCCCCCGCGTTCAGGGGGAGGTCCTCTCCGACGAGGCAGCGCAGCAGGTAGAGGATGGCTGCGTGGACCACCGCCACGGGAGCGTTCCGGTTGCCGGGATCGGGGCCCTCGACGTCGCTGAAGTCGAAGGTGAGCACGCCCCCCTGCCTCTCGACGCGAACCCTGAGCCCGTAGCCGGGGTCCTCTGCGGACAGAGCGCGCTCGTCGATCGTCGGGAGCAGCGCCTCGACGGACTCGGCGGCAACGTCGTGCAGGTGGTGCATCCAGGTCTCGATCAGCGAGGCGGATCCGAGCTCCACGAGCAGGCCCGCCGCGTGGTTGTTTGCCGCGACCTGGGCCCGCAGGTCGGCGAGCACCACCTCCGGTTGCCTCGAGGGCAGCTCCAGCTCCACCATCCGACCGTCCGCGATCAGCGGCGCGTGGCGCACGACGAAGCCCTCGTCGGCCAGCGTCTTCGAGCTGGGCGGCATCGAGCCGGGGGTGAGTCCGCCGACATCTACGTGGTGCCCCCGGGAGGCGACGAAGAAGCGCCGCTGTTGGTGCACGACCGAGGTGACGACGGTGAGATCGGGCAGGTGGGAGCCACCCGCGGCGGGATCGTTGCAGAGCCATGCCTGGCCGCCCGGGAGCTCCGGGACCCGGCGGATGAGGTCGCGCACGGTCTCGCCCATGGCGCCGAGGTGGACCGGGATGTGGGGGGCGTTGGCGACGAGCTGGCCTTCGCCGTCGAAGACCGCGCAGGAGAAGTCCAGGCGCTCGCGGATGTTGACGCTGCGGGCGAGCCGGCGAAGGACCTCTCCGGCCTGCTCGGCGACGGACATGAAGCGATTGCCCCAGAGGGCGACGCCCTCCGGTGTGCGCTCGGTGGGCGCTGGCCGCTGGGGCGGAGAGACGAGCTCGATGCGCAGCAGGTCCTGCTCGACGCCGGCCACCCAGCCCTCTGGCAGCTCGACGGCGGTGGTCGGCGCGAAGAGCACCGTCGGACCCGTGGCCGCTTGGAGTCCCCACGGGTTGCCCTCGAGGCGTGGCGGCTCGGGAGCAGTGGCGCGGCTGCGAACCCGGACGTTGACGACCTCGATGGGGCCGCTGCCGAGGAAGCCATAGCGGCGCCGGTGCTCGGCGTGGAAGGCCTCGCGGACCTCTTCGACCGACTCCCCGACGACCTCCAGCGCGTGGTCGGTGCCGACATGACGGCACTCCACCGTGCGCTCGAGATCGCCCAGGTCCTCCAGGGCGATCGCGTCCCAGGCCGCCAGCACCGCCGACCAGTCCTCGAGCGGCCTCCAGACCGGGCGCACACCGGCCTCTTCCCGCCGGGCCAGCGCCTGGCCCCAGGCGCTCAGCACGCCGGCACAGGGATGCACGAGCACGACCGAGATGCCGAGCTTCTCTGCCACCCGACAGGCGTGCTGGCCCGCGGCGCCGCCATAGGCGACCAGGGCGTGGTCGTGGAGCTCGATGCCCCGGGCCGTCGCCAGACGGCGGACCGCCTGGGCCATCTTCTCGCGCGCGATCTCCAGGAAGGCCTCCGCCTCTCCGGGGAGCTCGACGAGCGAGGGATCCAGCGGGGGGGAGAAGGCCCCCGGGTCCAGGAGCCCACAGCGAAGGGCCGCGTCGGTCAGGGTCGGTGGACCTCCGCGCCCGGTGCACGCGGGCCCCGGATCCGCACCCGCGGACTGCGGCCCCACGCTCAGCCGCAGGCCGTCACTCCGCAGGATGGAACCCCCTCCGGCCGCGATGGTCTCGACCTCGAGCATGGGCCGGCGGATGCGCACACCCGCTACCCGGACCTCGCCCTCCCGGCGGGGGAGCCTGCCCGCGTCGACGCGACAGACATCAGTAGAGGTCCCCCCCATGTCCAGGCCCACGGCCCGCTCGAAGCCCGCTGCCTCCGCGATGGCGGCCACGGCCAGCACCCCCCCCGCGGGCCCGCTGAGCACCGCGTCGGGAGCCCGAAGCTGCCCAGCGGGGACCAGGCTTCCGTCGGAGCGCATGGCGTGCGCGCCGGGGGGGATCCGGTCCCGACGGATCGCAGCAGCCAGGATCGGCGTGATCGCGGCGTCGATCAGCGTGGTCTCGATCCGCGCCAGGTACCCAAGCTCCGGAGAGACCTCGTGACCGAGCGCTACCAGGACCCCCTCGAGCTCCCTCGCTACCGCGAGCTCGTGCGCCGGGTTGGCGTGAGCGTTGACGAGGCACACGGCGACGGCCTCGAAGCCGGAGAGATCCAGCGCTGGCAGCACGAGCTCCTCGACGACGGCTCCATCCGCGGCGATACGACCGCGGACCTCGACGATCTCGTCACAGAGCGGCTCGGGCCAGCCGGCGTCAGCGTCGAAGAGCTCCGGTCGAGCCATGTCGCCGATGCGGACGAGGTCGAAAAAACCCTCGCTCACGAGCAGCAGCGTCGGCACGCGCTCCCCTTCCAAGAGCGCGTTGGTGGCCACCGTCGTGCCGAAGACCAGCTCTCCTCGCGCCAGTTCCCCGACCACCGCGCGGTCCGACGGTACCTTCTCGATCGAGACGCTCCCGTCGTCGCTCAGGAGCACGACGTCCGTGAAGGTCCCTCCGCGATCGACAAAGGTCCGCACCCCGAACCGCTAACCTCGTGCCACCGATGAAGAAGCTCGCCGCCCTCTACATCTCCCTGGCCATCGGGCTGTTGACGTTCCTCCTCTGGAGCGCCCGCATCTGGCCCTTCGACGGCCACCCCGAGCCCGAAGACGTCGCCTGGCAGGACCTTCGGGTCGAGCAGGACGCCGTCCGCGTCAAGGGCACGGCCCACTACACCCTGCGCGTCAGCCAGGAGCGCGCCGGCCGCTTCGGTCGCCCCGACCGCACCTGGTTCGTCGCGCCCTTCATGAAGCCCGGCGACACCTCGAGCACCCTCATCGAGGTCGTCGTGGCCAGCACCGTCGAGCCCGAGCGCCTCGTCTCCTACGAGGACATGACCGTCGAGGGCTACGCCCTGCCCAAGGCCAGCGCCATGACGCCGGCGCTGGAGGAGGCCTTCAAGAACGCCGGCTACAGCTTTGTCGACGACTACTTCGTGATCGAGGTCTTCCCCCCCGAGGACTGAGTACCCTGGCCCCATGTGGTGGGTCTTCCTCGCATGCACCGCTCCCGACGAGGCCTCGCCCTCGCTCGCCGAGGTGGCCTCTCGCGTGGTCGAAGGTGATCTCGACAAGCCCTACGGGGACGCGGTCTTCGACGTGGGGGACGTCGACGGGGACGGGGCCGACGACATCGGCATCGCCTGGGCCTCCGAGGGAGACCTCGAGGGCCGCGCCGGGAACGTCGACATCTACACCCTCAGCGGCCACGTCGCGACGATCACCGACGCGGTCAGCGCTCGCTGGATCGTCGCCACCGGCGAGTGCAGCTCGCCCCGAGTGCCAGGCAACCTCAACGTCGTCCCGCTCGGCGACCTCGACGGGGACGGACTCGGCGAGGTCGCTGTCGGCCACCCCCACGCCGACAACGGCGTCGTCGCCGTCTATGGCGGTGCCCAGTTGGTGGACGGCGCCTTCCTGGGGCCGCACAGCGCCTTCTGGCAGATCGAGCCCGCAGCGGCCACCTGGAGCTTCGGCAGCGACCTCGCGAGCGGGGACATCGACGGGGACGCATACACCGACCTCGTCGTGGGAGCTCCGATCACGGACGCACCGCTCTACGGCGGCGAGGCCTATGTGCTACTCGGCCAGGATCTTCGCCAGGCCACCGACATCGTCGCCGCCGACGAGATCGGCATGCGGCTGGCGACCAACCTCCCCGGCGAGCACCTCGGCGAGCGCGTCGCGATCCTCGAGGACCTCGACGGAGACGGTCTGGGCGAGATCGCGCTGTTGGCGTCAGCGTGCAGCCGGGATCCCGAGGAGGGCTACGTGTCGGTGGTGCCCGGCTCGTACTACATCGGTGGCGGTCACCGAACCACCGCCAGCCTGGCCAAGCTCTACAGCGAGGAGCCCAGGCTCAACCTCTTGTCCCTCGGGGACGCGGACGGGGACGGGCTCGGCGATCTCGCCGTCGGAGGAGCCAAGGACGCCGAGGGGCAGGACTCGGTCCTCGTACTGAGCGGACGCACCCTGAGCCAGGGCGGGGAGGTGGAGCCTCCGGAGCATCGCTTCTACACTGGCGGCGACTCCCGCTCGGCGCTCACCGTGTGGCAGGTGGACGGCCACACAGAGGTCCTCGGCTATGACGGCGGGTACCTCGTCCGCGTCGCCGAACCGGTCTGGGCGGAGGGCTGGTTCAAGAGCGAGAGCTGGACCACCCCCTGCCCTGGGGACGAAGTGGAGCCCTGGCGTCGCCAGCTGGCGGTGGGTGACTTCGACGGCGACGGAAGGGACGAGATCGCCTTCGGAGAGCCCGGCTGGCCGGACTGCGAGGAGCTCCAGCCGGGAGCGGTCTTCGTCATCGAGTGATCAGAGGCTGATACCGCGATGGCATCGCGGGTGTCGGGGTTGTCATACACCCTGAAGGACGACAACGGCGCGGGGCGGTCCCCGGCTCCCGGGCACCCGCCTGGAAATCCGGACCTGTCTCACCCCCCCCAATTTGCCAGGGATCGTCCCGCCTCGTCGTTCAGCGCCTCAGAGCGGAGCGACCGGGGTAGCGAGCGGTCTCTGCGAGCTCCTCTTCGATGCGCAACAGCTGGTTGTACTTGGCGATGCGGTCGGTCCGGGAGAGGCTCCCGGTCTTGATCTGGCCGGTGTTCGCGGCGACGGCGAGGTCGGCGATGGTCGTGTCCTCTGTCTCGCCGCTGCGATGGCTCATCACGCAGGTGTAGCCATGGCTCTGGGCCAGGGCGATCGTGTCGAGGGTCTCGGTGAGCGTGCCGATCTGGTTGACCTTGATGAGGATGCTGTTGGCGATGCCCTCTTCGATGCCACGGCTGAGGCGCTCGACGTTGGTGACGAAGAGGTCGTCACCGACTAGCTGGAGGCGCTGGCCGAGCACATCGGTGGCGTGCTTCCACCCGACCCAGTCGTTCTCGTCGAGGCCATCCTCGATGCTCACCAGCGGGTAGCGCTCCGCCCAGCTCGCGTAGACACCGACGAGCTCCTCGGCGCTCAGCTTGTCCTCGCCGAGCTTGTACCCGGCCTCGTCGTGGAGCTCTGATGCAGCCACGTCGAGGGCGAAGACGACGTCCTCGCCGAGGGCGTAGCCGGCCTTGTCCACGGCCTCGCTGATGAGCTTGAGCGCAGCCTCGTTGGAGTCGAGGTTCGGGGCGAAGCCGCCCTCGTCACCGACGGCGGTGGACAGGCCGCGGCTCGATAGCACCTGCTTGAGGTTGTGGAAGATCTCCGCTCCGCAGCGCAGGCTCTCGGCGAAGCTGCCGAAGCCGACCGGCATGACCATGAACTCCTGCACGTCGACGTTGTTGTCGGCGTGGGCGCCTCCGTTGACGATGTTCATCATCGGCACGGGCAGGACCCGCGCGTTGGTGCCGCCGATGTAGCGATAGAGAGGGAGGTCGTTCGCCAGCGACGCGGCACGGGCGACGGCCAGAGAAACGCCCAACAGCGCGTTGGCTCCGAAGCGTGACTTGTTCGGCGTGCCGTCGAGCTCGATGAGCAGCTGGTCGATGGAGGCCTGGTCCCGTGCGTCGAGGCCGATGAGGTGCTGGGCGAGGTTCTCGTTCACGTTGCGGACCGCCCGCAAGACGCCCTTGCCCATCCAGGCATCGCCGCCGTCTCGGAGCTCGACAGCTTCGTGTTCGCCGGTGCTCGCACCGCTCGGCACGATCGCCCGACCGACCGTCCCGTCTTCGATGGTGACCTCGACCTCGACCGTCGGGTTGCCTCGGGAGTCGAGGACCTGCCGGGAGTGAACCTCGTAGATCGTGCTCATCGTCGCTCCTGCGTTCGGATCGTTAGCACGCGCTGTCGCGGGCGCCACCGAGCGGTTAGCTGTCCGGCTTCGGAGGCCCTGAAATGCTGCTGTTGGCCCTGTCTGCATCGACCTCGCTCGCCTATGACATCAAGGAGGAGCTGCCGACGCCGCGCGCGTCACAGGACAGCGTCTACCTGAACCCCGGCGAGGTCAGCATCGGCGGCGTCGTCGAGGTCCCGCTCTACGACGACGCCGACCCGAGCACGGTCGCGCCCCTGGTCGAGGTCGAGGCACCCGATGGGAGCCTGCACCTGTTCCAGCTCGGCCTGGGCGACTCCAGCATCACGCTGGGAGAGAGCGCCCTGAAGGCCTTCGGCGGCAGCGAGCCGAAGGAGCGCGCCATGGGCAAGGCGGGGGTGGTCCAGGAGGTCTCCAGCGGCGTCGACTTCGGGCTGGGCGACGCACAGTTCACCGACGTCACCGTGATCGTCGGCTCGCAACCCGGTGGTCTCGGAACCAGCGGCATCCTCGGCCTGCTGGCCTTCGAGGATCTCTCGGTGGCCATCCTCAACAGCGAGGGCGTCGTCCGCCTGGCTCCGGCCGCCCAAGGCAGCGACCTGAGCGCAGCGGTGGACGGCGCGGCCCTGCCCTACAGCCGCGTCGAGGGCTCCTACCACAAGGACGGCAAGATCGAGACGCACACGACCGCGTCGTCGGCGCTGCTCGTCGGCAGCCTGGGTGACACCCCCGTCGCCGTGCGCTTCTCCACCGCGAGCGACCAGCGAACAGCGGTCTCCGCAGAGGTCCTCGCGGACCGGGAGCCGGTCTGGAAGCGGGGCGAGCTCGGCGTCTACAGCGCGGAGCTGCAGCTCGATGGCCTCAAGCCCATCCCGCTCCTGGTCGCCGAGACCACCTCCAGCAGCTTCTCCTACGAGCCCTACCAGGTGCTCCTCGGCGCGGACATCACCGCGTACTGGGACATGGCCTTCGACTCCTCGGCCAAGACCGTGACCATCGCCACGGTCGGCGAGTCCAAGCGCTCGGACTGGGGCGAGACAGCCCTGTCCAACGCCATGGAGGCTCTGGAGCCCCCGGAGACCGAGGAGGGCGAAGAGGCCCCCGAGATCGAAGCCTCGGCCTACGCCGGGGTCAGCGCCGTGCATGCGGCGCTCGGCAACGACCAGGAGGCGCTCGACTACGCCGAGCAGGCCCTGGAAGCCAACGAGGACGAGATGTGCTCGTCCTACCAGGGTGTCGGTGATGCCCACCTCGCGCTCCGCGACTGGGAAAAAGCCCGCGAGTACTACGTCAAGACGCTCGAGGTCTACGACCCCTGGGGCGAGATGGCCCCCTCCAAGCGCGCCGAGATCCTCGAAGAGAAGGCAAAGGTGGAAGAGGGCTACAAGCTCTTCGACCTCATCCCCATCCGGAGGCCCGGCGAGTGGGAGGGCTTTATGCCCCAGCCCCACAGCTGCGACCAGGCCCGCGCGACCCTGCTCATCGCCGAGACCATCCTCGGCAACCCCGACGAGGCCCACCGTCGCTGGACGGAGGAGCGCGACATCGAAAAGAGCCTCGGGTACTACGCGGCCCTGTCCTACATCTCCCAGGGGCGGTACGAGGAGGCGCTCTCCGCCTTCCAGTGGAGTGTCGGCGCCGGTCGCCTGACCTACTTCGACGATGCCGGCGCGGCCCTTGGCATGGCGCTGGTCCAGGACCGCCTCGGCAAGCGGGACCAGGCGATGGCCAGCTACGAGCAGGCACTCTGGACCGCTGAGAACGACGACCTCCTCACCGTGCGGGCCTACTCAATGGCCGTGGCCTCGCGCGAGGGACGCGCCGCCGCGGCGAAGCACATGGCAGCGCTGGCAGACGCCAACGCGACCAGTGGCACCTGGGCGCTGGTCTCGGCAGAGGCGCTCGTCGCCGCGGGCGAGGACTCGCAGCCGACGCTGGATACGGCCATCGCGCGCTTCGAGAAGGAGCTCATCGTACGCCCGGACAACGGGGAGCTCCGCGGTGGCTACGGCGCCGCCCTGGTCCGCGCCGGACGGCTCGACGACGCCCGCGCGCAGGCCAACAGGGCGCTGGAAGCCGACCCGACCGCCGGCCTGCCCCAGCTCGTGCTCGGCGACCTCGCCACCCTCGAAGGCGACGGCGAGGCGGCCTCGGTCCACTACGCCACCGCGGCCTCCGCGGTCTACTGGCACCCGATGCTGGCGGTCTTCCTGTAGGTCGCGCCGAGCAGGCTCTAGAGCGCCCTGAGCCACCGCTCGTATGTGCCGGTGGAGAGCAGGACCAGCTGCAGGCCGAAGCCCAGGATGCAGGCCCCCATCGCCCAGAAGGCGATCTGCTTCACCCGCGCGATGGCGGGGGCGTGCTCGACGGAGAGCTCTCCCGCTTCGATGCGCTTCATGTCCGCCTCGGCGAGCTGCCAGGCGGCCAGGGTCAGCAGCGCACCTGGCACAGAGGTGCAGGTGACGAGCCCGAGCACATCCAGCGGGACTGCGATCGCCAGAAGGATCGTGGCCCGGCGCACCTGGGACTCGCCAACGGGCTTGCCGCCGAAGAGCCGGTCGACCCTTCCAGTCAAGAGTGGAGCCGGGTCTCGTCCGTCGGGCCTTCGAGGCGCATCAGCCTTCGGAGCTTCTCGACGTAGTGCCGGCCGGCGTCCGGGTTCGTCACGAAGCCGCCGTCGGCCTTGAGCGTGTAGACACCGTCCTCGGCGAAGGCCTTCAGCGCGTTCTCGAGGTTCACCAGAGAGGTCGCCTCGGGCCGCCGGATGTCCTGCACGGCCAGGAACTGCCGGCCGATCTTCTGGACCTCGCGAGCCAGCTCGTTCCGAGCCAGGTCACGGTGCTTGAGCTGCGGCAGGGCCCGAAGGACCAGGTAGTAGCTCTCGAGGAAGTTCAGGGTCAGCTCGGCCAGCTCGGAGACCCGCGCGCGCTCGACGACCTCCCACTGTCCATCCTCGAGCTCCTGCGCGGCGCCCACCGCGACCAGCTGTCTCAGGGCGAGGTCGATGAGGTCCTCTTCGGCGTGCTCCGGGTCCAGGAAGAACTCGTAGCGAAGCAGGAAGAGCTGGAAGCGAAGGGCGTCCTGCAGCTCGCTCGGCCGGAAGCGGTCGTTGCCACGAGCCCTGATCTCGGAGCACATCATCGAGGCCGGCAGCAGGAAGTGGAGGACGCCGTTCTTGTAGTACTCGAGCGTCACTCGCTGATCCGCGACGGGCCGGAAGACGACGTCGTCGGCCCCGGTGAGCTCCTCGACCATCTTCGCGTCGCAGAAGCGCTTCATCGCGATCTCTCGCGCCCAGTCAGGATCCTCCAGGCTCCTCGACATCTCGGCGCCGGCCTCGACCAGCAGGGTCCGGAAGCGCTCGACCCGCGCCTGGAGCACCTGGCCCGGCACACCGGGGCGTGACTGGGCGAGCAGCGCCAGGGCGACCAGGGCCGTCGGCAGCACCACCGTCTGGCGATCGATCTGGTGGATGATGGTCTCGCCGAGCCCGCTGAGCACCTCCCTCTTCTCCGCCCTGTCCATCGACGACCAGTCGCAGTCCGCGAGGGCCTCTGCGAGCTTCACGGGCTCGCCGACGCGCACGTAGACCCGGCCGTACTGCTTGAGCACCACCCGGGCTGCTCGCACAAGCGCGCCGAGGTCCTCTGGCCTCTTGCTCTCCCCTGCCAGCTCGCGGGCGTAGGGCCCCTCTTCGGCCACCTGCTCGTATGTGATCGAGATCGGCAGGTAGCTCACCTCGCCGAGGGTCCTGCCGAGACGAGCCTCCACGCCGGCATCGACCGTGTGTCCGAGGATTCCGAGCTTGGGCGGCAGGCACTTGCCCGTGCGCGAGCGCCCACCCTCGATGAAGAACTCGACCGTGTAGCCCTCGCGGAAGAGGTGCGTCAGGTAGGCAGAGAACAGCGTCGGGAAGATGCGCTCGCCCTTGAAGCTGCGCTTGATGAAGATGGCGCCGAGCCGCCGGAAGAAGAAGCCGAGCGGGAAGAAGCTCAGGTTGTCGCCGGCGATGATGTGGGGGATGACGACATCGTGCTCGTTGAGCACGCTGGAGAGCAGCACGTAGTCCAGGTGCGAGCGGTGCGAGGGCACCAGCACGGCGACCCCGGAGCGCGCGGCCTGGCGGATCTTCTCCACGTCCTCGAGCCGCACGTCGATGCCCCGGAAGATCGAGTTCCAGAGGAAGCTCGTGATGACCTCCGCTGGACGAATCGCCCCGAAGCTGAAGCGCGCCGCCATCTTGTCGTAGGTCTTCAGGACCTCGCGCTGGATGCTGGCGACCGGGCGGCGCGTAGCCTCCGCCTCCGCATCGACGAGGCTGCCCACCCGGTTGCTGTTGAGCACCAGCCGCCTTGTCCAAGCGGGGCTCTTCAACGCCGGTCCGCGCACGACCTGCTGCTCCCGGAAGAGGTAGCGGCGCAGCATCAGGCGCAGCCGCTTGGCGAGGGATGGCCCCTCCTCGTCGGCGAAGCGCTCGCGGTACTCGGCCACGTCCACCGCCTCGCCGACCTGTACGACCGCGCGGCGATGCCCCAGCGCCACGCCCAGGAGCTTCGCGAAGCTGCCCTGGGATTCCTCCGTGCCGAGCAGCCAGCGCATGGTCTGGCGCCGAGCGCGCTCGGGCTCCCGCTGCCAGATCACGACCACGGGCAACAGCTGCACGGGCCGCTCCGAGTGCTCCTGGGCCTGGAGCAGCGCCGGGACCGGGTCTGGCCAGCTCGGGGGCGTGAAGAAGTCCCGCCACTTCTGGTCGGGCTTCAGGAAGACCGCCGCGTTGCTTCCCCGAGCCACGGCGCGGCTGAGCCAGCCCACGTCCACCGGGTTCGGCAGGCGACCGTTCTTCGCGAACCACACGACCTTGTGCCAGAGCATCGGGATGGCGTCGACCAGCGGCATGAACGCCGTCATCGAGATGCCGGTCCCGTAGTCGGCCAGCGGCAGGCGGCGACGTCGCAGGACCTCGTTGAGCGCGAGGTAGTCGACGATGCTGCGGGTGTGGAGCACGTAGACGACCGGCCCTCGCCCGAGGGCCTGGCGGACCCGCTCGCCGCTGGGCTGGGTCAGGCGCAGCTTGCGGAAGAAGTACGCGAAACCAAAGAGGTAGTAGCAGACGCCCCAGACCCGGAGCATCGCCGAGCGGTAGAGCTCGATGGGCACGTATGGGAGCAGCCCGCCGCGGAAGCCGACCTTTGCCTCGCCTACCTCGAGAAGCTCTTCGCCGTCCCGCTCGCTCACTCGCCGGTGTCTCCTCCGTCCCCGGTGTCCCCGGTGTCCCCGGTGTCCCCGGTGTCCCCGGTGTCCCCGGTGTCCCCGGTGTCGCCAGTGTCCCCGGTGTCCTCTGAGCAGTCTTCGCCCTTGGTCGGATCCGTGTCGTCGCAGTCCAGAGCGTTGTCGACGAAGCCGCTGGTGTCCTCGCAGACCAGCGCCACGACGCTCTGGTTGCCGAAGCCGTCGCCGTCGCTGTCCTCGAAGACCGCGATCCGGTCCGGACAGTCACGCGGCGGCGGGATCTCCACCTCGGGGAAACAGCCGATCAGCGAAATGAGAGTGAGCATCCCCTCGAAACTAACCCGTCGAGCACCTCCGCCGCGACGTCGTCCCAGGAGCGCAGCATCGCCGGGGCCCTGCGACCCCGCCAGCCCTCGATGGCCTCGACGAGGTCGTCGTCGTCGTCCTCTGTGACCGTGCCGCCGTCGCCGACCCACAGCTCCATGGCGCCGAGCGCGGTGGCCACGACCGGCGTGCCCTGGGCGCGATAGGCGGCGACCTTCAGCGGACAGAACCACGGCGGGGCGTCAGCCCGATAGGGCGCGAGCCCGACGTCCATGGTGGCCACACAGTCGGCCACTTCGCGCTCGGAGACCGGTGGATCACCGACGAAGAGCGCCACACCTCCGACCCGCTCGGCGAGCCCGGCGACACGGTCCGCGCCGTGCCAGGGCTTCATGCTGCCCAGGAAACCGATGACGAAGCCCTCCGTCTCGCGAGGCCTCCCCGAGATGGCCTCCGTGCCGTTGGGGACGACCTCGATGCGGTCCTCTGGCACTCCGCGAGAGGCGACCCACTCGGCGAGCCAGGGGCTGACGCAGACATAGAGGTCAGCGTCCGCGAGCGAGCGAGCCTCCCAGGCGCGGGCATAGGCCTCGTCCCGCACCTGCTCGAAGCGGAGACGCTCCTCCAACAGGGGGGCGTTGATCTCCAGCACCCAGGGCACGTCCCACTTGCCCCGGAGGCGACGGCCGACCTCGGACATCATGGTCCAGCGCTCGTAGACGAGCTCGGGCCGAGGCCCCCTCGCGGCGAGCCGGTAGACCCGGTTGGCCCAGGCAGCTTCTCGCCGCTCTGGGAACCGACGGGTCACCAACAGGGGCGGGGCAGCCACCGCCACCGGCACCTCGAGCCCACCGTGCACCCCCCTCCGATCGGAGAGGCTGGCCGCGACGACCCGGACGCTCGCCACTCGGGCGAAGGCTCGCGCCAGGCCGCGGAGGTGTGCCGAACACCCTGACGGGCCCCGCACCGGGATGCCCGGCGCAGCGCAGACCATCAGGACCTCAGCCAAAGGCGATCTCGAGCGCCTGCTCGAGGTCCGCGACCAGATCGTCGACGTGCTCGATGCCCACAGAGGCACGCACCAGGCCGTCTGCGATCCCGATCTCGGCCCGCACCTCTGGAGGCACCGAGGCGTGCGTCATGGCCGCCGGGAGCTCGATGAGGGACTCGACCCCGCCGAGGGACTCCGCGAGGATGAACAGGCGGGTCGCCTCGCAGAAGCGCTCGGCGGTCCGCAGATCCGCGTCGAGCTCGAAGCTGACCATTCCGCCGAAGCCGGACATCTGGCTGGTGGCGACGTCGAAGTGCGGGTGGCTCTCGTGGGTCGGGTACCAGACTCGCGAGATCTCCGGGCGCCCGAGCAGCCACTCGACGATGGCGCGTGCGTTCTCCTGGTGGCGCTGCATGCGCACGGCCAGGGTCTTGATCCCTCGCAGCGTGAGCCAGGCGTCCCAGGGCCCGGGCACCGCTCCAGCCGAGTTCTGGATGAACCGGAGGCCCTCTGCGAGCTCGGGATTGGCGGTGACGACGGTCCCACCGACGACGTCCGAGTGGCCGCCGATGTACTTGGTGGTCGAGTGCACGACGAGGTCCGCACCAAGCTCCAGCGGCCGCTGGAAGATGGGGGTGGCGAAGGTGTTGTCGACCACGACGAGGGCTCCGACCTCCTTGGCCCGAGCGGCCAGGGCGCGGATGTCGGCGACCTTGAGCAGCGGGTTCGTCGGCGACTCCAGCCAGACCATCGCCGTGTCCTCGGCGATGGCGTCGACCGGGTCGATGGAGCTCAGATCGAGGAAGTCGTAGCGAAGCCCCTGGCGAGCGAAGACCTTCGTGAAGAGCCGCCAGGTCCCGCCATAGATGTCGTCGCCGGAGACGACGCGGTCTCCCGCCGAGAGCAGGTGCTGGATCGCGGAGGTCGCCGCGCAACCGCTGGCGAAGGAGATGCCGTCGGTGCCACCCTCGAGCGCCGCCATCGCCGCCTCGAGCTTCTCCCGGGTCGGGTTCTGGGTGCGGGCGTACTCGTAGCCGGTGTGCTTCGCGACGCCCTGCTGTGCATAGGTCGAGGTCTGGAAGACCGGCGGCATCACCGACCCGGTCACGGGCTCGGGGGACTGTCCGCCGTGGATGGCGATGGTCTCGAGCTTCACGACGTGGTTCGCGACGCGATGAAGTCGATGAGGTCGATGCGGGTGATGATGTCGAGCACCTCGTGGCGCTGCCCCTCGCTCTTCACGACGAAGGCGACCTTGTAGCGCTTGAAGAGCTCGATGAGCACCGCGACGCGCTCCCTGGGTCCGACCGTGCAGAACTCCGCAGAGGCCAGGTCGGTGGCCTTGGCCTTGCCGCCACCCTTCTCGAGGGCCTTGCCCAGGAGCCACTTCTCCGTGAGCACGCCCTGGATCTGGCCATCGAGGAGGACCGGCACCTGGGACACACCGTTGAGCTTCATCGTGCCGATGACCTCTGACCCGCTGGCGCCCGGCTCGACGAAGACGAGCTCGCGCTTGCCGAGACGCCGCTGGATGTCCGCCACGCGGCCCATCCCCGAGTCGTCGTCGAGGAAGCCGTTCTCCCGCATCCAGTTCTCGTTGTAGATCTTGGAGAGGTAGCGGCTGCCCGAGTCCGGCAGGATGATGAGCACCGACAGCTCCGGCGAGTCGTTCCGCTCGATCCACTTCAGCGCCCCTGCCACCGCCGCCCCCGAGCTGCCACCGGCGAAGATGCCCTCCTCGCGGACCAGGCGCCGGGTCATCTGCATGCACTCCCTGTCGTTCACCCGGACCACGTCGTCGATGTACTGCCAGTCGATGGTCGAGGGCATGAAGTCCTCGCCGATGCCCTCGACGATGTAGGTGTGCGGCTCGGTCATGCGACCGGTGTGGAAGTAGTCGTAGTAGAGCGAGCCCACCGGGTCGACCCCGACGACCTTGACGTCGGCGGACTGCTCCTTGAGGAACTGGCCGACGCCGCTGATGGTGCCGCCGGTGCCCAGTCCGCAGACGACGGCCCCGACCTTGCCGTCCATCTGCTCCCAGAGCTCCGGACCGGTCGAGAGGTAGTGGGTCTTCGGGTTGCCGGGGTTGTGGTACTGGTTGGCGAAGAAGCTCCCGGGCTCGTTCCCGAGCCTCGTCGAGACCGCGTAGTAGCTGCGAGGGTCATCTGGTTCGACGGCGGTCGGCGTGACCACGACCTTGGCTCCATAGGCCCGCAGCGCGGCGCGCTTCTCCTCCGACTGCTTGTCGGGCATGACGAAGGTGCAGGGGTAGCCACGCAGGGCCCCGACCATCGCCAGTCCGGCGCCTGTGTTCCCGCTCGTCCCCTCGACGATGACGCCCCCGGGGGCGAGCTCTCCGGACTTCTCGGCGTCCCCGATGATCTGGAGGGCGATGCGGTCCTTGATGGACCCGCCAGGGTTGAGCATCTCGAGCTTGACGTAGACCTGGGCCTGCAGGTCACCCACGACGGAGTTCAGCCGCACGATGGGCGTGTCACCGACACAGGAGAGCACATTGTCGTGAACGTTCCGCACGTGAGCCTCGCTGGGGGGTGGGCGCTATAATCCGCGCGCTTGCATCTCGGGAGCCTGCGCGTGGACGACAGTCGTGACCGCCTCGTGCGCAAAGGCGACTACGTCTACGGCTCGTTCATGCGACCCGAGCAGGTCGACGGCTACATCAACGGGATCAACCCGGGCGACCGCTCTGATGTGCTAGGTCGCTTCTGCTTCTCAGGGGCCAGCGTCGACGACGCCATCGACCACGCGCGCCTCGCGGCGAGGATCTGGGGCACTGTCTCGGTGCCCGACCGCGCCACCTGCCTGAAACGCTTCCGACAGGCGGTGGCCAAGAGTCGGGAGCGGCTCGTCCAGATCATCACGCGGGAGACCGGCAAGCCCGTGTGGGAGTCCCGGTCAGAGGTCATCGAGACCCTCAAGACCCTCGACGTGCTGCTGGACCGCGGACTCCGCGCGCTGTCACCGATCGTCCTCGACGACCAGCCTGGACGCAGCGACCGCCTCGCTCGCGGCGTGGTCGTGATCCTGTGCCCCTACAACCAGCCCGTCCTG
Organism: Myxococcota bacterium; assembly: GCA_036012755.1. Taxonomy (GTDB): domain Bacteria; phylum Myxococcota_A; class UBA796; order UBA796; family CAJQPC01; genus JAAESX01. Next base: position 130,586 of record DASCPX010000014.1, read on the forward strand.
ATCACCGCGACCTACTGCGCGGCGGCGATCCTCGGGGGCAACTCCGTCGTCTACAAGCCCTCGAAGTTCACCCCCGGCTCCGGCCAGCTCATCGCCGAGCTCTGGGACCAGTGCCGCATGCCGCGCGGCGTGGTCAACATGGTGCAGGGCTCGGGAAGCGGGGTCGGCAAGCGCCTCATCGCCCACCCGGACATCGACGCCCTCGTCGTGACCGGCTCGTTCTCGACGGCGATGGAGGTCCGGCGGGCGATCTTCGACCGCCCCGACCTGCAGGTCATCTACGAGAGCGGCGGCAAGGGCATCGCCGTGGTCCTCGACGGCTGTGACATGGACCGCGCGGTCTACGAGGTCATGACCGGCAGCTTCTTGACGACCGGCCAGCGACACGACTCGACCGGTCGCGTGATCGTCGAGCAGAGCATCTACGAGCGCTTCGTCAGCATGCTCGTCGACCAGACCAAGAGACTCGACGTCGGCTACGGCTTCGACTCAGAGGTCTTCATGGGCCCGGTGATCAGCGAGAACAGCCGGAGCCGCTTCCGTCGCTACGGTCGCGCCCTCGCGCAGAAGGGTCACCGCGCCCTGCTCGAAGGCCAGTCGCTGACGCGGACGAATCAGCGCGGCTTCTACGTCAGCCCCGCCATCCACGAGGTCGACTGGACGGGCGGCAGCGCCTTCCTGAACGAGGAGCCTCCAGGACCGACGCTCCTGGTCTACCCGGTGCGCGGCATCGACGAGGCCCTCGCGCTTCACAACCAGGCCTACTACCGCCTGTCCTGCGCGCTGTTCCCGTCTCAGGAGCACGACCTCGACTACCTCGCGAGCCGCCTGCGCACGGGACGCCTGTTGATCAACCGGGCCACGACGACACGCGCTCTCACCCTCCCGGCGGTGGGCCTCGGCCGCGCCGGAACCGGGAGCGACAACGGCATCGGGCTCGTCGAGAAGCTGACCTACCCCCGCGCCCACATGGTGGAGACCCGGGCCTTCGACGCGACCTACACCCTGCCCGGGACGAACTGGGACGACATCCCCAGCGACCAGCTCATGGAAGTAGAGGCCGACGTGAGCGCCATGCTCGAGCCGACCTAGCGAGCGTCAGCGAGCGTTGAGCTTCCAGTCGTACTCCCACCAGTGGACCGTGTAGGAGCCCGACTCGATCCACTTCCGCGTGTGGTCACCCGAGTAGGCGCGGATGAAGTTGAGCGCTGCCTCCTGCTTGGGATCGTCCACGCCGGGCACGTCGAAGTCGTCCGCGTAGGCAGCGAAGTCGACCGCGTACCAGTCGAAGATCTGCGAGATGTGGAGCTCGTCTTCCATCTTCGAGGTGATGAAGGCGTTGTGCGAGACCCAGCTCCGAGCCGCGCGGTCGAGCTGCGCGTCGATGGTGGCGGCCTCGAAGGCCTCTGCGAGCAGCGGCGGGCAGCCCTTCGAGGCGCAGTTCAGGCCGGCGTGGACGCGGGGGTCCCCGAGGGGTCGAAGGACGCCGTTTTCGATGTGGTCGAGGGTGAGCTCCTCTCCGGCGACCACGAAGGTCCGCTTCTTCCAGGGCTGTCCACCGTCGAGGTCGCGAATCGACGTGATCTTGCCCTGATGATCGAGGATCAGGTCGACGGTCAGGGCGTTGTAGGCGTTCATGTAGAAGGCCAGCGTCTGGTCCTTGCCCTTTGGCTTCGGAGCAGCCGCGATGGCGGCGACATAGGAGTCCAGGGCTGCGCCGTCGAAGCCGGCGTAGTCGACCCCGGAGACCTCGACGTGAGCTGACAAGAGGCCGTTCCAGCCACCGTTGTCCAGGGCGAAGCACAGACCAGAGAGGACGTGGAGCATGGCAGTCTCCCGAGATGGAGTTCGTGTCTACCTACGACGCAGAGATGGCAGCGAGCGGCCCGGCCGGGATCTTCTTGCGTGATCCTGATGGGTTGTGGAAGTTCGACAGCGATCTCTCCCGTGATTGCTGGGCGCGCGCTGCGCCCCTGACCCGCGATCCGGGCTTTGGCTTGATGCGCGACCGCGCCTCTGGCTTCAACACGCCCGTGTATGTCACAGGCCGCGGCATCTTCGACGATCACCCGCGGCTGGACGTCACCTGGTACGCCGACCTCCCGGCGATGCTGGCTGCGCTGTCTGCGCTGGGTTCGCCCCCGTGCTCCTGATCGGCCTCTGCCTGGCCGAGACGCCTCTCTTGCTCGGCGAGGATCGCCTGCCCGACTACTCCTGGGCTGGCCACTCCGCCGGAGAGCTCCCCTCCCGCGCGGCTACCAGCGACGTCAGGGACTTCGGCGCTGTCGGCGGCGGCACCCTCGACGACCACGCCGCCTTCCAGCTGGCCCTCGATCAGGGAGGTGTCGTCTGGGTCCCCGAAGGCACCTGGCTCATCGGTGACGTCCTCCGCATCACCCGGTCCGGCACGGTGCTCCAAGGCGCTGGAGAGGACACCGTGCTCCTGTTCCCCAACCCGCTCGCGGATCTCCTCGGCGAGCAGGACCATTGGTCCTGGAACGGAGGCCTGATCTGGGTCGAGGGGCCTGGGCTCGGCGCCACCCTCACGGCGACCGGAGAGGCGGTCCGAGGAGACACGACGCTATCTGTTGACGACAGCTCGGGCATCGAAGTGAGCGACGTCGTGGTCCTCGCGCTCACGGACGACGACGACAGCAGCCTCGGCTGGCACCTCCACAACGACCAGGAGGGGCCCGGAGACTGCGAGTGGCAGCGACCGGTCACCCTGCGAGTCCCGCTGAGGGTCGAGGCTGTCGCAGAAGGCGAGGTGACCTTCAGCCCCCCCCTCCGCCACGACGTGCGCGCTGTGTGGAACCCCGAGCTGCGCAGCCTCGAGCCGCTCTCCGAGGTCGGGGTCGAGCACCTCGGCATTCGCTTCGCCGAGACGGAGTACGCCGGACACCTGGAGGAGCCCGGCTACAACGGCGTCTTCTTCGAGGCGGGGGTAGTCGACAGCTGGGTCCGTGACGTCGAGCTCGTCAACGCCGACAACGGCGTCCTCGTCGACACCCTGACCCGCGACATCACCGTCAGGGAGGTCACCTTCTCCGGCAGAGAGGGCCACCACGGACTCAACGTCGCCAACAGCTACGACGGGCTCTACGAGGAGCTGACCTACGAGACCAACTTCGTCCACGGCACCACCGTCGACCACAGAGCGGCGGGCAACGTCTTCCACCGCATCAGGGTCGAGCCGGACATCGTCCTCCACCTCGACCACCACCGGGACGGCCCCTTCGAGAACCTCTACACGGCGATCACCGGCGAGTTGGACCTCGTCAACGGCGGCAGCTGGTGCGCGGGCCAGCCCGGGGGAGCGCGCAACACCTTCTGGGCCCTGCAGACACCCCTGTGGCCTCCGTACTGGAAGCACGTCCAGACGAACCTCGTCGGCCCCTCGATGGACATCGACTCCATGACCGCCGACCGGGAGTGGATCGAGGTCCTCGATGTGGTCGAGCCCCGGAACCTCTTCCTCTACCAGCGCGCGCAGCGCCTCGGGCTCCAATACGAGGACACCGGGCTGAGCGAGGAGGTCGTCGAAGAGGACCCGGAGACCTGCGGCTGCCGGTCTAGCTCTCTCGGCGCCTTCGTCTTCCTGCTGCCACTGCTCCGGCGGCGAGGACGGCGAGCCAGCCAGCCTGGGTAGGCCGTGACGTGCAGCCACAGGTGCCGACCTCGGAGGGGATCGTGACCATCGCGGGCTCGATGACGACGCCCTCGCCGACCAGCGGGATCTCGTAGGCGGGATCTGTCGGATCGGAGGTGTTCAAGATCAGCGAGGACTCCTGCACGCCCTCGACCGTGGGCGCGAAGGTGACGGTGAGTCCGTCCCCGAGATCGCGGCTGGCGTAGACGTCGTCTGGGAACACGCTGAACTCGCCGGCGCCGAGGATGCCCGCGGTGCCCTCGAGCGTGAGCTCGCCCCAGTTCAGGATCTCGATCTCGCAGGTCCCGATCTGGCCGACCTCGACCTCGCCGAACTCGCAGGACCGTGTCTCGACGACCAGCACCGGCAGGGGGTGCTCGATGCGCAGGGTCTCGAAGTCGCGCTCGAGGTCCTTCTCGACAAGCGGGATGGGCAGGTCGAAGGAGGCGATGTCGTAGCAGCCGATGGTGTCGATGCAGATGCCGAAGGTGGGCACCATGACGACGTCGAGGGCCGCGATGTACTGGCCGGTGAAGGTCGTGTCGAGCTCGAGCTCCGGGGCGCCGGGGGCCTCGATGACCTCGTAGCCGTCGACGGTGTCGATGACCGAGTCGTTCGTCGAAAACTGGATGCCGGAGAAGGCGGCGTAGGCGTCGTTGCGCCAGTCCACTGCCACGTACAGCGACACACCGGTGATCACGTCCTGCTCGAAGCGGAAGAGCTCGACCTGCTCGCCGACGCTCTCGATCTCGGTCCAGCGCGGGTCCTGTCCTTCGAGGAGGAAGGGATCGAAGACGCTGCCTCCCTCGAAGAGCGATGTCTCGGTCCAGATGGGCGCCTCGTAGTAGAAGCCGCTCCAGTCGATCTTGTACGAGACCTGGATCCCGATCTCCGAGTCCAGCAGGAAGATCCCGCTCTCGGCGATGGGCGTGTAGCCATGGGTCAGGGCCTCTGGCCAGTAGAGCCAGGACAGCCCCTCCATCTCGACCAGGCTGCCGCCCTCGGCGATGAGCTCGAACTTCACGGTGACGGGTGAGCCGCTGGGCAGCCAGCCGCTGTCGAAGGCGATCTCCTCGAAGAGGTTGACCTCGTCCTCGAGCAGGAACTCGACGTCGGGGGACTCGTAGGCCCAGGCAGTGGAGATCAGGAGGATCATGGCGCGCTCGGGCACGGGGCTGAAAGGAAACCGGCCCCATGCGCGTAGCATGTACGTATGGCGGGTGTCATCAAGCGCGAGATCTCTGCCATGGTCGCAGACGTCAAGACCGCGGGCGCGATCACGGTCGGCGCCGCGGGGGTGCTCTGGGCGGTCAACTTCGTGAACTGGGTCACCGGCTGGGCCTTTCTCGACTACGGCGTCGTGCCGCGGACCGTCGATGGCCTCTGGGGCCTGCTGACGATGCCGTTTCTCCACGGAGGCTGGGGTCACCTCCTCGCCAACACCCTCGCCGGCGTCCCGCTGGCGATGATGGCCATGGAGCGCAAGAAGTCAGACCTCGCCGTCGTCACCGCCGTGACGATGCTCACATCTGGCCTCGGCTGCTGGCTCCTCGGGGCCACCGGCAGCGTCCACGTCGGCGCCAGCGGCGTGATCTTCGGCCTCATCGGCTTCTTGCTGGGTCGGGGCATCTGGGAGCGCCGCGCGGGTCCGATGATCATGTCGGTCGTCGTCGGCTTCCTCTTCGGAGGCTCGCTGTTCACGATGATCCCGGGCATCGCCGCGGGGATCAGCTGGCAGGCCCACCTCTTCGGGTTCGTAGGCGGCCTGCTCTGCGCGAAGCTGATGGGCGGGACCAAGGCCAAGGCCCCGCCGGAGACCGCCTAGCGCTAGTCGCGACGCCTCAGCAGCACCAACCCGGCGCTGAGGAAGGCAAGCGGGAGCACGATGCCCCAGCGGGTGTCTGACGCCGAGCAGCCGCTGGTGCCCTCGTCGTTCTCGGACTCCCAGTACTTCATGCGCTTCTTCATCTCCCGGCCCTCCTCGGCGCAGGAGGCGGGGTCGGCGACCCAACCGTAGTCGCAGATGGGGAACTCCGACTCCAGGTAGTCCGCGTAGAGCACGTAGCGCTGCTGGACGTTCTCGGTGATGCCGCTGGTGTAGAGGGAGAGGTCCTGGGTGGCCTGCTCGGGCGTGTAGCGGACATGCAGCCGCGTGAAGTAGAACTCCGGCGCCCCACCCCACATCCAGCCGCTGTCGGAGACCTCCTGGCCGCCGGTGTAGCCAAGGGCGAAGACGTCGGCGATCGGGAAGGGGTTGTCACCGACCTCTGGCGGACAGGGGTCGCACTTGGCCGACTGGGCCTCGAGCTTCCAGCCGTACTCGGCGACCCACTTCGCTTCGCCCTCGATGGCGGTCGTGAAGCGCCCGTCGTAGAACTCCCCGAAGCCGTCGAAGTCGTCCTCGTCGTAGAGACAGACACTCTCGAGCGTGGCCTCCTCGTAGTTCGAGATGCCGGTCCGGCCGTCCGCGATCGGCGTCATCGTGTAGATGACGAGATCCTGCTCGCCGGTGGAGTTCGCCGTGCCGAGGCGGATCGGCAGACCGAAGGACTCGGAGTCGTAGGAGAACTGCAGCGGAGAGAGGCTCGTCTGCCCTTGCGGCATGCGGTCCGTGTAGACCCGCGCCGCGAAGAAGAAGGCGCCGTCGTCGAGGTACTCCTGGATGAGATCGGCTTGAGCCGGGCTCACGGCGTAGCCCTGCTCGGAGAGCCACAGCAGCATGCCGAGGGACTCATCCGCGGAGAGCACGACGACCTCGTACTCGCCGACGATGAACTGGCTCTCGACGTTGGTGCCGCCGTAGCCGTCCGCCATGCCCGTGTCCGCCGCCCAGTCCTGAGAGGACTCGAGCGCGTAGTCCGCGCTGTAGCAGCCCAGCCCCGCGCGCCCGGAGTTGGACTCGAACTCCGGGATCTCCGGGTAGAGCTCCTCGCAGGTGTAGCTCACGAGCCGCGGGCCGCTGTAGACCTCGAGCCGGTCGAAGATGGCAGGGTCGAGGACGTTCACGTCGCCCTCTTCGAGCACCACCGGCACCGGGACGATCATGGCGAACTCGCCGAGGGGACCCTCGAAGTCGTTGGCCATCGTCAGCGTCGTGCGACCGTCTTCGCGAGCGAGCACGACCTCGCTGGCTTCGTTGTACAGATCGGATCCAGCTGTGCCGACGTAGCTTCCGCAGAAGGCTTCGGCAGGCTGCACGAGGAGGGAGAGGAGCACACTCATGGGGCTTCCGGGTCTCTTTCTGCCTGACGAGGAGAACGTATCACGGGATCTCGGGGGTCGCGGTAGCTGTCGCGGTAGCTTGGGCCATGCTCCTGTTCTTCAGCTGCACGTCGGCCCCGACCGACACGGGTCCGGGGGACAGCTTCCGCGTCGTCTTCATCGCCGACAGCCACGTGATCGGGCCCCAGTACACGGAGCCCAGCGAAAACGGCGACCTCGACAACGAGAGCATCATGAAGACCCCGGAGAGGCTCCAGGGCACCGTCGACCGCATCAACGCGATGGACCCCCAGCCGGAGGCGGTCTTCGTCCTCGGCGACGTGGTGCACGACAGCTACCACTCGGACGACCTCGACTGGTTCGCGGACAACGAGACCGGCTTCTCCCGCTCCGCCGAGCTGCTCGGACAGCTTCGCGCGCCGAGTTGGCCGCTGTGGGGCAACCACGACTACGAGCTGGACTGCGAGGGCTCGGGCTGGAGCCGAGCCTTCAGCGCGGACCTCTTTTCCCAGACCTTCCAGGTGGATCCCTACTTCTCGGTGGACATGGGGGGCTGGCGCTTCATCTCGGCGAACTCGATGCTGGGGCCGACCTGGGAGGCAGGTCACGAGCTCTGCGACACCTCGAAGGCCAGCTACGGGCGCGAGCAGCTGGCCTGGATGGACGAGCTCCTGGACGAGGGGCTGCCGACGGTCTGGATGGCCCACTACATGCTCCCGGTCATCACCCAACGCGACGAGGATCCAGAGGGCGAACACCCCGATGTCTTCAGCGTGCTCGAGGGCCACGACAACACCGCCCTGTCGCTCGTCGGCCACACCCACCGCTGGCTGGACTTCAGCGAGTCCTACCACTTCCCCCACTACGTGGTCGCCGCGACCCGCTACGACGACGACAACTTCTGGGTGGTCGAGTTCGGCGAGGACGGCGCCTGGCGCGTGGTGGACATGGACAAGTCCGTGTGGTTCACGACCTGCGCCGACACCTGGAACTACACCGGCGAGCCCACAGAGGACCCCGACGGCGTCGAGACCGGGGACTGCGGCTATTGACAGCCGATCTACGCTGAACCGAAGGAGGCCCCATGGACGCCCAGGAGGTTCGCAGCGAGGCCGACCGGCGTCTCTTCGAGGAGCTGGTCCAGCACGAGGACGTCCAGCGGATCCAGGCCCGACTCGGCGAGCACGGGCGGCTGGGCACGCGACGCAACCTCCTGGCCCGGGCGCTGCGCCTCACCGGCGAGATCGCGCCGGTGGAGCACGGCTTGCTCCAGGCCAGCCGCGAGCGCCTCGGAGTCGAGACAGAGGTCGAGCTCTTCGTCTACCCCTCGGCGGAGTTCAACGCCGGGTGCACCCAGCCAGAGGACGGCCGGGTCTTCGTGCTGGTGTCCTCTTCGCTCCTGGAGTCCTTCGAAGCCCCGGAGCTCCGCTACGTGCTCGGCCACGAGCTGGGCCACCACCTCTACGGCCACCACTCACTGCCGCTGCCCGCGCTGGTCGCCAACGCAGAGGCCCTCGACAAGAGGCTGGTGCTGCGAGCGCACAGCTGGCAGCGGCACGCGGAGATCAGCGCGGATCGCGCGGGCTTGTTGTGCTGCGAGGGCGACCTCGACGGCGCGGCGCGCTCCCTGTTCAAGCTCTCCAGCGGGCTGAGGGCCGCGCCCGGTCCGGAGCAGATCGAGGCCTTCCTCGACCAGGCGATGGAGCTCTACGCCCAGGACGAGCTCGACTCGTCGCAGCACGTCGAGCACCAGGACTGGCTCTCCTCCCATCCCTTCAGCCCCCTGCGCCTCCGCGCGCTCGCGAGCTTCGCCAACTCAGATGTCTTCGCCCCCGACGGCACGCCCATGACAGCGGTGGAGATGCACGTCGAAGACCTGATGTCGCTCATGGAGCCCTCCTACCTCGAAGAGGACAGCGCGGGCGCGGAGGCCATGCGTCGGCTGCTGTTCGCCGCGGGTGCCGTGGTGGCGGGGGCCGACGGGGTGGTCGTGCGAGAGGAGATCGAGGCGCTCTCCTCCCTCCTGGGGCCTGGCAAGGTGCCCCGCACGCTGAACGTCGAGCTCCTCAGCCAGCACCTCCCCGACCGGATCAAGGCCGTCAGGAGCAGCTGCCGCTGGGGGCGCCGCGCCCAGCTCATCCGCGACCTCGCGGTGATCGCCAGGGCCGATGGACGCATCCACACGGGCGAGGTCGAGGAGATGATCGCGCTGGCCCGCTCGCTGGATGTGGACGAAGCCCTGGTCCACGTCGCGCTCGAGATGGACGGAGAGCTCGACTGAGGGCGCGTTAGATAGCCGCGGTGTTGTTCGCCCTCCTGGCCTGTCGGTCCGAGCCCCCCCCCGACGTCCTGCTCATCACGCTCGACACCCTTCGAGCGGATGTCCTCGGCTCCTACGGCAACAGCGGCGGAGCCAGCCCGACCCTGGATCGCCTCGCCTCAGAGGGCCTCCGCTTCGACCGCGCCTACACGGTGACGCCCCTGACGATCCCGGCCCACTCGTCGCTGTTCACCGGCAAGTGGCCCCCCAACCACGGCGTGCAGGACAACGGCGCCCACTTCCTGGGCGAAGGCGAGATCACCCTCGCCGAGGTCCTCGACGACAAGGGCTACGACACGATGGCGGCCGTCGGCGCAGAGGTCACCTCCCACCACTGGGGCTTCGACCAGGGCTTCGACGCCTACTTCGACGACCTCGGGGCCCGCGACGCCGGGAGCAACCGCTGGCGGGTCGAGCGCCGCGGCGACGAGGTCGTGGACGACGCCCTCGCCTGGCTGGGCGAGGCCCACGCTGCGCCCACCTTCGCCTGGGTCCACCTCTTCGACGTGCACGCGCCTTACGACCCGCCAGCAGAGTTCAAGACCCAGTACCCACATCGGCCCTACCTCGCCGAGCTCGCCTGGACTGACCACCAGGTGGATCGGCTGCTCCAGGGAGTGGACCTCGAGAGCACCTGGGTGATCGTGGTCTCTGACCACGGCGAGGGCCTGGGCTCCCACGGCGAGCAGTTCCACGGCGTGCTGCTCTACGACGCGACCACCCGCATCCCGCTGATCATCCGCCCCCCCGGCGGCCGCGAGCCCCTCGTCGTCGAAGAGGCGGTCAGCATCGTCGATGTCGCGCCGACCGTGCTCGGGCTGCTCGGGCACCAGGGCCTCGCAGCCGACGGGACCGACCTCTCGGGGTTGTTCTCTGGAGGCACGGCGCCAGAGCGCAGCGTCTACATCGAGAGCCTCTACGCCTACACCCACTACGGCTGGGCGAAGCAGCTCGCCGTGGCCAGCACCGACTGGAAGTTCTTCAACAACGGCGAGCTCCACGCCAGGGGCAACGAGAGCACGGACCACGCCGACGACGAGCTGGAAGCAGTCGCCAATCTCTCGAACGATCTCGCCCTCTTGACTGCCTCCTTCAGCCCGCCAGAGGAGTCCACGCCGGCCCAGCTGGATCCCGAACGTCTCGCTCAGCTGGCGGCGCTGGGCTACCTGACGACCGTAGTCGAGGTCGCAGACGACGCGGTGCTGCCGGACCCGCGGGACAAGCTCCCGGTCCTGCGCGAGGTCGAGCGCATGCGCTCCGCGCTCCAGGCAGAGGACTACGCGGAGGCCCGAGCCATCGGCGAGCGGCTCGTGGCCGACGAGCCTGGTCTGGTCGAGCCCAGGTCCCTGCTGGTCGTCACCTTGAACCGCCTCGGGGACCTCGAGGGCGCCCTCGCCGCCGCAGAGGCCCTCGAGGCAGCCTCCCCCACGGCCCAGTCGGCGACCTCGCTGGCTTCGGTCCGCATGTCCATGGGCGACATCGAGGAGGGGCTGTTGCACCTGGGGACCGCCGTCGAACGAGATCCCTACCTCGCCAGTCCGCGGGTGCTGTTGTGCCGGGCGCTGTTCCAACAGGGCAGGCTCCCGGAGCTCGCCCACGCGACCGGAGATGCCTACACGGCATTGCCGGAAGTACCTGAGATCGTAGGTCTTCGTGGCCTCGCCCTCAGTCTGGCCGGAGACCCGGACCAGGGGGAGCTCCTCTTGCGGAGCGCGCTGCAGGCAGAGCCCGACCAGCCGTTGCTGAACCACGGCCTGGGGCTGCTCGCCCGCAAGCGCGGGGACGAGACCCTGGCCGAGCTGCACTTCCTCGCAGAGGTCTCGATCACGGACCCTGCCCTGCCATCGAGGCGCGTGCTGGTGGAGCTCTACGCGAGCCAGGACCGCTACACCGACCAGCTCGAGCAGCTCGACGCCATCGTCGCCGTCGAGCCCCCCAGCCCGCTGACCCACCACAGCATCGCCCAGGCGCTGTTCAACCTGGAGCGCTTCGACGACGCCCACCGGGCGATCCAGGACTGCCGCGCCCTCTCGCCGCAGTACCCGGCGTGCGCGATGCTGGAGGCCAACATCCTGAAAAAGCAAGGCCGCGACGCCGAAGCGACCGCGGCCTACGAAGAAGCGCTGCGCCTGGTGGACGCAGCGCCCTGAAGGCTACTCGGGGATCAACGTGCCCGTCGCGTCCTGGTCGTAGACGAACTCGCTGACGAGGACGCGGGTGTCGGCGTCGTCGGCTTCGAGGCCGACCGCGCCCTGGGCGCCACCGACGGTCAGGCTGTACTCGGCGGTCTCGCCGGTGCAGCTGCCCCAGGAGTTGACGACGACCTGGTAGGTGCCGGTGCTCGCCGCCTCCCACTCGTAGGAAGGGCAGCTGTAGTCGACCGGCGTGAAGGTGCAGTCGAAGTTGTCGTCCGCGTAGGCGATCGAGCAGCCCGACTCGTCGTTGATGTACATCCAGATGTCGAAGGCGCTGTCCTCGGCGACGGTGTCGACGCTGACGGTGATGGTGTCGCCCGCCTTGGCCGCGAAGGTCCAGACATCGCTGAGATCACCGTCGCAGTCGACGGCGCCGCTGACGCTCGCGCCACCGAAGGACTCGGTCGCGTAGCTGTAGTCCGCGTAGGCGTCGCAGCCGTCGTAGTAGGTGAGGCCGTACTCGCTGTCGGTGTAGTCGAAGCTCCAGGCGATGTCGTCGCCGGTGCGACCGAAGGTGCCGGAGGAGTAGCTGTCATCCGAGCTGAGGATGAAGTAGTACCCCGGGTAGAGGTAGCCGTAGTAGTCGTAGGAGAAGCCCGTGATGAAGGCGTCGGCGTAGTCGTAGTAGTAGCCGGGGTACGAGTCGCTGTGGCCGATCCAGATCTCCTTGGCCCAGTCGTTCTCGACGTAGGTCAGGTAGGGGTGGTGGCTGCAGTCATCCGTGCCGTTCTCCGTGTCGACGGTGGCGGCGACGAGGAAGGCGAAGTCACAGCCGGAGCAGGTGCCCGTGTACGGCGTGCCGCTCAGGGAGATCACGCTGTCGCAGTGGGTGTCGCCGTTGTCGGTCGTGACGTAGTTCACCGTGCCGTTGAAGCCCGAGTACCCGTAGTCGGGCACGTCGGTGTCGGTGTCGGTGTCGGTGTCTGCGTCGGCGTCGGCGTCGGCCTCGATGATGCCCGAGTCGGCGCTGTCGGGCTGGTTCTTGATGCAGGCGAACGCTAGAAGCAGGATGGTCATGGACGTCTCCAGGGAAGGGCCGGACGATAACCGGCCCTTGCCGTAGGCGCCCGGGGTCCTACTCGGGGATCAACGTCCCGGAGGCGTCCTGGTCGTAGACGAACTCGGTGGTCACGACGCGAGCGTCGGCATCGTCAGCGGCCAGGCTGATGTCGCCCTTGGCGCCGCCGACCGTCAGGCTGTACTCGGCGGTCACACCGGTGCAGTTGTCCCAGGAGTTGACCAGGACCTGGTAGGTGCCAGTGCTCGCCGCCTCCCACTCGTAGGAAGGGCAGCTGTAGTCGACCGGGGTGAAGGTGCACTCGAAGTTGTCGTCCGCGTAGGCGATCGAGCAGCCCGACTCGTCGTTGATGTACATCCAGATGTCGAAGGCGCTGTTCGCGGCCACCGTGTCGATGCTGACGGAGAGTGTGTCGCCTGCCTTGGCGTCGAAGGTCCAGACATCCGTGTAGTCACCTGCACAGTCGATCTCGCCGGTGACGGTCTCACCCCTGAAGGCCTTGGAGGCGTAGCTGTAGTCGGCGTAGCTCCCGCAGCCGTCGTAGTAGCTGAGGTCGTACTCGGCGTAGGTGTAGCCGAAGCTCCAGGCGACGTCGTCGCCGGTGCGACCGAAGGTGCCGTAGGAGTAGCTGTCATCCGAGCTGAGGATGAAGTAGTACCCCGGGTAGAGGTAGCCGTAGTAGTCGTAGGAGAAGCCCGTGATGAAGGCGTCGGCGTAGTCGTAGTAGTAGCCGGGGTACGAGTCGCTGTGGCCGAGCCAGATGTCCTTGGCCCAGGTGTCCTCGACGTAGGTCAGGTAGGGGTGGTGGTAGCAGTCCTCTGTGCCGTCCTCGGTGTCGATGGTGGCGTCGATGAGGAAGGCGAAGTCACAGCCGGAGCACGTGCCCGTGTACGGCGTGCCGCTCAGGGAGATCACGCTGTCGCAGGCGATCTCGCCGTTGTCGGTGGTGACGTAGTTCACCGTGCCCGTGAAGCCCGAGTACCCCTGGTCGGTGTCCGCGTCGGTGTCGGCGTCCGCGTCTGCGTCTGCGTCGGTGTCGGTGTCGGTGTCGGTGTCGGAGTCAGCGTCGGTGTCGGAGTCGGTGTCGGTGTCCGCATCCGCGTCGGCGTCGGCATCACTTTCGATGCCGGTGTCGGCGCTGTCGAGCGGGCTCTTGATGCACGCAAAGGCAAGGACAAAGGCGGTCATGGGCGGCTCCGAACGGGGGCTGGACAATAACAGGTACTTGACGAACGAGTCATAGAAGGCAAGATTGGGGTGGCTCCCTCGGGAGTCTGGTCTTTGGAAAGGTGATGAGGGGGCGAAACGGTTTCGACAGGGTCGCGGTAGGTCGAGGCTGCATGCCGAGTGGGAACGGACACTCGTGATTCCCCGTTCAAGTTTGCATAACTGCCAACAACAACAACAACTTCGCTCTCGCGGCCTGAACAGCCTGCAGAGCCGTCCGGCTGGACCGTATGTCAGGGACACCAGCTGGGCGCGTCACGACCTGACTAGTCCTGAGACCCTCGTAGCGTAGGGTCAGGGGACGATAATAAACCCAACTTCAAATCGCTACCGACTCCGTAGCGGGGAGTGCCCTCGGGCCCCGCTGGAGACGTATCCGAGGGCTAAGCATGTAGAGGCCAACACTGAGTGTCTTTGGACGCGGGTTCGACTCCCGCCGCCTCCACCATCTTTTTCTCAAGTAGCTGAAATCCAGTATGTTTCTGAAATCAGGTGTGTCGGTTGGACACACCAGGGACACAGCGGGAAGAAATAGACCCCCTCCCCTACTTCCCCACCAGCTCGATGACAGGCCTCGCTATGCCCAGCCTGGGAACCAGGCCGAGTGGCCCCGCGGCCACCTACTCGCCGTCCGCGCTCACACTCTGGAAGACGAGCATCCACCTGAC
>DASCPX010000015.1:0-2353 GCA_036012755.1 Myxococcota bacterium
ATCCTCAAGACCAACGCCGAGATCCTCGTGCGTCACCCGGACGTCCGCGTCCGCGTCGAGGGCCACGCCGACCACTGGGGCTCGGACATCTACAACCTCGCCCTCGGCCAGCGCCGCGCGTACTCCGTCACCAAGTACCTGACGGACCTGGGCGTGCTGACCAGCCAGCTCGAGGTCATCAGCTACGGCGAAGAGCGTCCCCTCGTGGGCGACTCGGACCGTGAGACCGAGGCCCCCAACCGGCGTGCCGAGTTCCTCGTCATCGTCTCCGGTGAGGCCAACGAGGTCGGGTCGAGCTACTAACTAGTTCAGATCTCAAAACTCGATATTTTCCAGACACTTGGCCGACATATCGCTGCGATTCGGCGAGAGTTGACGCCGAGGTCGGGTCCTATTCCTCACGCGTAGGCGCAAAGGCGCAAAGAGGGCACAGGTCTCCCTTGCGCCTTCGCGCCTTTGCGTGAGACCTCGTTTCAGGACAGCTAATCGGCTTTCGGAGTCCGTCGCGCCAGCGTCAGGAGGTTGGCGGCCAGCGCCGAGGCCCACGCGTACGACTTGAAGGAGTCCAGTCCGCGCCAGGTGCAGCGGCTCAGCCCGAAGCGGCGCTTGAGCATCGAGATCACGCCCTCCACACCTGCCCGAAAGTCCCGCAGCCGACGGTAGACGGCCACGGTAGGCGTCATCTCCAGGGTCGGGATCCCGCGAGACTTGCTGAAGCACACGGCGTCGACGCCCATCGCTTTGAGCTCCGCGAGGTTCGGGCGCGAGGCGAAGCCTCCGTCAAACGCGGTCGCCGCGGGCGGCCGGCCGTAGATCTCCACCTGACGCTGGACCATCCCGACCGCCAGCGTCGAATCGCACGGATTCCCGGACTCCACGACCAGATCCGAGACGAGCCCTGAGGCACCTGCGCTGAGGCAGATCTTGTGGCCGTACAGGACCTCCCTCCAGTCCTTGATGATGATGTCGGTGTGCGGCTCGAAGATGGACACCACCTTGTCCCGGGCCGGCACCTTCTGACCGAGGGTCACGCGACGCCGGCACTGGTCGACCACCCGGTGCGCCAGCTCGACGAAGCGCGTCAGCTCGGCGCGAAGCGGACCGTCTTGCGCGTGACCTTCAGCAGATCCTCGTAGGGCTTCCGCCGCGGACCCTTGCGGGCGATGTTCTGGATCCGCCAGGCCCGCCGCTTCGCTCGCGTCGTGTGATCGGCGAAGCGGATCTCGGGATCCATCACGCAGGCGCGCCTCAGCAGCCGGACCAGGACGCGGACGCAGTCGCTCAGCAGCGCGCTGTCGGTCGGCGCGTGGATGTTCGTCTCGACCACCGTGCAGTCGATTCGCACCTGGCTCCCGTCATCGACCTCGACCGCGGCGCCTCGAACGATGGCGCGGTTGATGGCTTCGAGCGTCTCGGGCCGGACGCGCTTGATGTTCCGTTGCAGCGTCTTGGCCGACGGTGCCGCCTCGCCCCAGCCGAGGCAGCAGAAGGACCGATAGGTCCGCGAGTCGGCCAGGTGGAAGCCGAGCTCCTCGTACGAGAAGTCGTTCATCTGCTTCAGGATCAACGCGCGCAGGACCTGCTCCGCGGACATCCCTCGCCGTCCCGTGGTCGGGTTTGCGCTGCCCCGGACCAGATCGGCGTGGACCAGCTCCGCGGCGTCGTGCAGCGATGTGAGCCGCTCGCCAATCCGCTCCAGCTCGTGGGCGTGGGGATGGTCGATCGTAGGCAGGACGAAGGGCAGCTGGGCGTGTAGCTTTTCGCGCATCGGAGGCGGCTCGGTTCTCTCGTCGTGGGGTTGGTGTAAGCAACCGGATTCTACGACGGAATCGGAAGATCGGACGCCTCCGATACCTCTTAACTGCCTGTAATTACGAATCTAATTCGTTTTGAGACGGGAACTAACTAGCTCCCCTCGGCGCGGCGCATCAGCCGCCCGTCTTCATTCAGCCACGCATCGTCCGGAATCGGAGGACTCTCCGGCGGCAGCTCTGCGCCCAGCGCGGAGACCGCGGCGGGGGAGGCCGCGCCGCAGACCGTCACCGCCAGGCGGGGGTGGGTGACGCTGACGCATCCGTCGGCGTGCACGCGGCGCCGGACGGAGCCGACCTCGTCCCAGGTGCGGAGCTCGTCCAGGCGGTCGAGGGTGGAGCGGCCGTCGCGCACCGCCGCGATGTACTGCAGGCCGAGCGGCTCCCCGGTCCGCCCATCGTCGACGCGGTTGACGTACCGAACCCGGACCACGCCCCCTTCGGCGACGAGCGATGCCGCCGCCGAGGCGCGCTCCAGGGCTCCTCCATCGACGGACGCGGGGCCTCCGAGGGCGAGCACCCCGCCGGTGCGCGGGTCGAGG
>DASCPX010000016.1:0-234598 GCA_036012755.1 Myxococcota bacterium
CGCAGGACTCGACTGGGTTGTTCTCGTCCCCGTGGCCGTCGCCGTCGGTGTCCATGTACCAGGTCGTCGACTCGCAGCCCGTGTCCTCGGGCACCGAGCTGTCGATCGGCTCGGTCTCGTCAGGGAGATCGACCGATCCGCGGGTGCAGGAGAGGAGGAGGAGCATGCGAAGCCACACGATACAGGCTTCCAGGGCTCATCGGATAGACGGTCTCATGTCCCGTTCTTCAGATCTCCTCGAAGCCAGCCGCCTCGTCATCCCTGGCGGCGTCAACTCGCCTGTGCGCGCCTTCTCCGCCGTCGAGGGCGACCCACCCTTCATCGCTCGCGGCGAAGGAGTCCGCATCCACGACGAGGACGGCAACAGCTACTACGATCTCGTCGGCAGCTGGGGGCCGCTGATCCTCGGCCATGCCCACCCGAAGGTGGTGGCCGCGGTGGCAGCCGCCCTCGCGAAGGGGGCCTCCTTCGGCGCCCCCACCAAGGGGGAGCTCCACTTCGCCCAGGCCCTCGTCGAGCGCGTGCCCGGCATCGACATGGTCCGCCTCTGCTCCAGCGGGACGGAGGCGACCATGCACGCGCTCCGGTTGGCTCGGGGCTTCACCGGCCGCGACGCCATCATCAAGATCGACGGCTGCTACCACGGGGCCCACGACACCGTGCTCGTCAGCGCCGGGAGCGGCGTCGCCACCTACGCGAAGCCCGGCTCCCCCGGCATCATCGCTCCCGCCACCCTCACCGCTCCTTTCAACGACCTGCCCGCCATCGAGGCCCAGCTCTCGACGCACGCCCTCGCCGCCGTCATCGTCGAGCCGGTCCCGGGCAACATGGGCTGCATCCCCCCCGACGAGGGCTACCTCCAGGGCCTCCGCGAGCTCTGCACATCTCACGGGGCCCTGTTGATCTTCGACGAGGTCATGACCGGCTTTCGGCTGGCCCGCGGCGGCGCCCAGGAGCACTTCGGTGTCACCGCCGACGTCGTCTGCATGGGCAAGATCGTCGGCGGCGGCCTGCCCCTGGCGGCCTTCGGCGCCCGCCGGGAGATCATGGAGAACCTCAGCCCGCTGGGCCCGGTCTACCAGGCCGGAACGCTCTCCGGAAACCCCCTCGCAGTCGCGGCCGGCCTCGCCACGCTCGCGGAGCTCACGGACGAGGCCTACCAGCACCTCGACGACATCGCCCGCGGCCTCCACGAGCGCCTCCTCCCCCACATCGAGGAGCACAGCCTGTCCATGAGCCGGGTCGGCACGATGCTCACGGTCTTCTTCCGGTCAGAGGCCCCGAAGAACTTCGAGCAGGTGAAGGAGTGCGATCTCGCCGCCTTCGGCCGCTTCCATCGGGCCTGCCTCGATGCTGGCGTCTACCTACCGTGCAGCCAGTTCGAGGCGGTCTTTCTGCCCCTCGGACTTGGACAATCGGACCTCGACGAGATCGCTGGCGCCATGGGAGCCGCGATGGGTGTGGCGAGGGCCTGAGGATCCCGTTAGCTGGGGCGCCCTCGAAGGGGTCCCCCCGAAAGGCCACACGGTGATGATCAGCACCCGCTCCCTGCTGAAGGACAGCCTGCTCGCAGCGGGACTGTTGGCAGGTGCGTGCGGGCTCTTCGGTGGCTGGATGTGGCTCCTGGCGGCCCTCGGCGGGGCAGCGCTGACCGTCGGAGGACTCGCCCTCACCGGCAAGGTCACCGAGCGAGCCCTGGAGAAGCAGGTCGACGGCGAGGGCGGCGGTGTCGCGCTCGTCTTCGGTCTGGTCCTCAAGATGATCGTCGCCGCCGGTCTGCTGCTGGCACTGCTCCAGGTGCTGCCGGCCCTCCCGCTGCTCGTCGGCGCTCTCTCAGTCGTGCTCGGCATTGCCGCGCGCAGCGTCGTGAGCAGCTTCTTCTCCCCCACCGGGGCTCGGACCTGAGATGTACCACTACTCCTGGTTCTGGATGATTCCCGGCGTCGAGCACGGCGCCCCCCTCGACGGCGTGCACACCAGCCTCGAGGCCGCCGGTGCCCCCGCATGGACCATGAGCCACGGCGAGCTCGCCAACTTCCACGCCGTCCCCGCCGCCTGGGCGGTGGTCATCGGCGTGACGGTGCTGGCCTTCCTCGCCCGGCAGGGCATCGCCTCAGCCCGCGCCCAGGGCGGCACCGCCCAGTACGTGCCCGCCGCCAACCTCGGCCCGCGCAACCTCATGGAGCTCATCGTCGAGGCGCTCCTGAACTTCATGGAGCAGGTGCTCCACAGCCGCGCCGCCGCGGTGAAGTACCTGCCGCTGGTCGGCACGATCTTCATCTACATCCTGTTCTCGAACCTGATGGGCCTGATCCCCGGCTTCCTGCCGCCGACCGCCGCCATGTCCAACAACATGGCCATCGCGGTCGCCGTCTTCATCGTCTTCAACTGGGCCGGCCTCAAGGAGCACGGCCTCTGGGGCTACATCAAGACCCTCGGCGGCCCGGTGCCCTTCATGGCGCCCTTCATCTTCCTGGTCGAGACCTTCTCGCTCTTCATCCGGCCGCTGACCCTGTCGCTGCGGCTGGCGATCAACATGTTCGCGGACCACCTGCTGCTGGGTGTCTTCACCGACCTGATCGCTTTCATCGTCCCCTCCCTGTTGGTCGGGCTGGGCACTTTCGTCGCCTTCGTCCAGGCCTTCGTCTTCATGCTCCTGACTGTCGTCTACATCTCGCTGGCGACCAGTCACGACCACTAGTTGTTCAAGCTCTCATCTGTCTTTTCGCGTCTCGCTGACGTTGCCATGGAGTCCAAAATGCAGTCCTGGGTCAAGTACCTGACTCTCGCCGCCTCGGCGGTCATCCTCTTCGCCATCCCCGACCTGTCCTGGGCACAGGATCACGCCGCCGCCGCTGGCGACGCTCGCTGGGGCATGGGTCTCGGCGCCGGCATGGCCATGGGCTTCGCGGTCCTCGGCGCTGGCATCGGCCAGGGCAAGGCCGCGGCAGCAGCCCTCGAGGGCTCCGCACGCAACCCGCAGATGGCCGGCAAGCTCCAGACCATGATGATCATCGGCCTCGTCTTCATCGAGACCCTGGTGCTCTTCACCCTGGCCTTCCCCTTCGTCATCAACGGCGGTATCTCCTAGAGAACCCGCAGTCCGACGCAGCCCATCGGGGCCCCCGGGGAAACCCGGCGGGCCCCGTCGTGTTTGCACCGTTAGCCACACTTGGAGGTCCAGATGCTCTTCCTGCTGCTGTCATGCGGTGACAAGAACGCCGAACCCGCCCCACCCCCGGTCGGCTGGCACATCGAGGAGGGCTGGACGGCCCCGTGCTGGCACCCACCGGACTTCGACAAGCTCGAGTCCACAGACGGAATCAGCGGACGCCGCATGGCCCGCCAGGAGAGCCTGGAGGCGATGACCAGCCAGTGGCTCGGCAGCCGGGACGACGGCGTGAGCTTCGCCGCCGGCACCGTCGAGGACGTCGAGACCGTGCTCCTGGGCCGCCCGGCGCAGATCGAGGCGCTCTCTCGCAAGAACCTGGAGCTGTGCAAGCAGACGATGGGCGCTGCCGCCGGGACAGGGGCGTGGAACACCTGGCTCCGCAGCGTGCCGGATGCACTCACCGCCGGCGAGTGCATGCTGCCCTTCACCTACACGATGTTCGACTACCTCGACAACGGCACCGGCTGGCACATGAACCTCCCGGTCTGTGCTGGCGACATCGTCATCATCGAGGCCACCACCATGGACCGCTACCGGATCTCCGATGGCGGCGAGTGGATCAACGCAGAGGGCATCTCCGGGACCACCGGGGTCGCCACCGACCTCCCCTGTGACCTGGAGCTCTGCGCAGAGGGCATGCTCATCGGGCGCTTCGTCAGCGAGGACGGCTACGAGGACATCTTCCCGATCGGCACGAGCACCGCCTACAAGCCGACCGCTCACGGGACGATCTCGGTCACGATCAACGACAACACCTACTACGACAACACCTGGTACACCTCCGGCGGCATCACGGACCGCACCGGCATCACCTTCTCCCCCGGCGACTGAGGCGCCTGCGGCCAGCGTGCCCCGGTTGAAGTAGAGTTCCGCGGTGGCCAGACGACGCGCCAGTATCGGACGGCGAATAGCCTTCGCGCTGATCGCGGTGGTCCTGTTCTTCGGGATCAGCGAGCTCAGCCTGCGCGCGCTCGGCATCCCAGAGATGGACGCCGGAGCCCCGTTCGCCCACGCCACGGTCTACTGGCAGTACACGCCAGAGTTGGTCGACGAGCCGACCTCCCATCGCGAGCTCAACGGCGCCTTTCCAGTCAGCAGCGACGAGAACGGACTGCGCCCACCACACCACGGCGTCAAAAAGTCCCCGGACGTCCAGCGGATCATGGCGATGGGCTGCTCCACGACCTTCGGCTGGGGCGTGGACGACGAGTCGACCTATCCCTACCAGCTGGAGCAGATCCTCCACGACCGGGGCTACTCCAAGGTCGAGGTCATCAACGGCGGACAGCCCGGCTACACGACCTTCCAGGGCCTCTGGCTGTGGGACAAGGTGCTGAAGGACTACAAGCCCGACCTGGTGCTGCTGGGGTTCATCGTGCAGGACGCCCGCAAGGCGGCGTACTCGGATCTCTCGCAGGCCCTGATGCAGGGCGAGGCGGACTTCCTCAAGGCCAACGTCCTCTACTCGTGGAGCACCTACCTCCTCATGATGGAGATGACCGGGAAGGTGCGCGTCCGCACCAAGGAGCGCAGCCAGACCGAGCCGAGCGACGGCGTCTACCGCGTGGGGATCGAGGACTACCTCGACAACCTCCGAGCCCTCCGCGCGGGCATCGAGGCCGCCGGCGGGCAGGCTGCCCACATGGGCTACCCGCTCGAGGTCGTCGGCTACACCGAGACCCACCGCAACGTCCTGCGTCTCGAGGCGCAGGCCGCGGGCATCCCCCACTTCGACCCCTCGGACACGCTGGCGGGTGAGTCCAAGAAGCGCGACCTCTACTTCCCCCAGGACAAGGGACACGCCAACGCCGACGGCAACCGCCTCGTCGCGGAGCTCATCGCGGACTGGCTGATCGACGAAGGACTCCTGAAATGAGTGACAAGCGTGACTGCTGCCTGGTGCTGCTCGTCCTGAACGAGATCGATGGACTCAGGGACTGCTGGGACGAGATCCCCGTGGACGACTTCCGCGAGGTCGTCGCCGTCGACGGAGGGAGCACCGACGGGACTCGGGAGTTCCTGTCCGAGCGGAACATCCCCATCCTCGACCAGAACATCCCCGGGCGCGGAGTCGCCTTCCGGGTCGCCGCGGACGCCAGTCAGGCCGAGCGCATGGTCTTCTACAGCCCGGACGGCAACGAAGACCCCGCCGACATCGCGCGGCTCGACGATCTGCTGCTGCAGGGCGCGCGCCTGGCCATCGCGAGCCGCTTCGCCAGGGACTCCGTGAACGAGGAGGACGTCGGGATCTTCCGTCCGCGCTCCTGGGTGAACCAAGCCCTGACCCGCATCGCGAATGTCTGCTTCAACGACAGCGGGCTCTTCGTCACCGACACGATCAACGGCTTCCGCGCGATCCGGAGAGAGGACCTGTTGGAGCTGCAGACCACCGTGAAGCGCTTCCCGATCGAGTACCAGATGTCGATCCGGACGATGCAGCGGGGCTGGTCGATCGCAGAGCTGGCGACCATCGAGGGCCAACGCGCCGGCGGCGAGTCGAAGGCGCTCTCGTGGCCCGTCGGAAAGGACCACCTGAAGGTCCTCTTCTCGGAGATCCACCGCTCTCGCTGGTTCAGGGGTGACGTTCGCGCCTAGCGAGCACTGTTCTGCGGCGCGGGTCGACAACGATCGATTACCGTCGCCGAACCGCATGAACGGCGCGCCCGCGGGGTTGGTCGCTCGGCCCGGCCCCAGATCGACTGGATCCATGGGTCCTGGTGCGGGCGAAACAACCCGGAGAGACCCCCATGCGTCCCGTCGACCTGGTCGTCGGCATCGCCAGCTACGACAACCTCGCCATCGCGCTCGACAAGGAATGGGGACGACCTCGCCCTCCCCGGAGCTCCGAACGACGCCCATCGGATCGCGGCCTGCTGCGCTCGCCTCGGCGCCGCACCTGGGGACTTCCTCCTGCTCACCGAGCACGTGACGGCGAACGCGCTCCGCGATGGACTGCGCTGGCTGGCGGATCGCATGGCCGAGGAGGGCACGACCGGGCTGTTCCACTTCTCCGGTCACGGCCTGCGGAGCGGTCGCAAGGGCTGGGCCCTGGTGCCCTCCGACGTGGGCAAGGACGGCCTCTGGAACGCCGTGACGCTGGCCGAGGTCAGGGTGCTGTTGGACGAGATCGCGCCGCGTCGCGACCTCACGGTGCTGCTGGATGCCTGCGCGGACGACGATCTCGACCTGGCGGCGCTGCTCCCCGACGACGCGGTGCTGTACCTCGGCACGAAGAAGACCCCCGAGCTGAACCTGGGCGGCACCCGCCACGGCGCCCTGTCCTGGGCGGTCTCGACCGTGCTCGAGCGCTGGACCTGGGAGCAGCAGGGGCCCTCTGCCCCGCGAGCGGCGATCGGCGCCGCCGGACTCCTCGAGGCGCAAGCGCCCATGACCCCGGAGTGGGCCTCGTCGATGAGTGCCCGCAGGGTGCGCCCCTCGATCAGCGGCATCGTGAACCAGGGACGACCGTCCTCCAGCGTGCCTATATCGATGATGCCGACGACAGCGGGGTGATCCAGGCGCGCCAGGGTCCGCGCCTCTCTCTCGAAGCGACCCTCGCCGACTCCAACGCGACCTCCCAACAGGATCTTGGCGGCGAGCACGCGCTCGAGCCGCTTGTCCCGAACCCTCCAGACCTCGCCCATGCCCCCGCCGCGATGAACCCGAGGGCCTCGTAGCGATCGGGGAAGATCGGCCATGTCCGGACCGGATCATCCGACGAGGCCGAATCGATCGTGGCCCGAGTCTCCTCGAAGTCGTCCGGGGGTGTACGATTCGAGCCCACAGGGGAATGGTAGCGGAGACCCCCATCGCCAGGCTGAAGCAAAGCGGGGACGGACGCCCCTTCGTCGACGGCAAGGCGGTACCCGAGAAGGAGAGCGTGCGCCACCGCGACCGGCCCGCAGGGGCGCATCGCTGCCCGCGCCGGGGTCCTCGTGATCGAGCACGGCGACGAGGCCGTCTCCATCTGGAACGACGCCGGAGCCTGGTGGCTCGAGGACCAGGACGCGGACCGTCGCAAGCTGAGCGACGAGGCGCTCGTAGTCGGCGGTCAGGAGTTCACGCTGGACCTGCCGCGCTTCATGGGCCGGACGGTGGACGCCCGCGTCGTGGCAGTGCAGGACGTCGTCTTCCGCTTCAAGGTCCCGGCCGCCGAGGAGGGCATCCAGCTCGACATCGTGCACGCCGGGCGCGTCCTGGCCGGAACGGATCGTCCCTTCACCGAGCTGGTCTACCGGCTGGCGGAGATCTGGCTGGCGGACACGGGGCTGGCCGAGCGCGAGCGCGGCTGGATCGTCACCGACGACGCCATTCGAATGCTCGGCTACTCCGATCGGCAGCACCTGAACGTCGCGGTGCACCGCGTCCGCGCGCTTCTCGGCTAAGCCAACGTGCGGCGCGGCCAGGCGGTGATCGAGAGGGACATCCGGACCCGCTCGCTGCGCTTCGGAGGGCGGCGAATCGAAATCGTCCGGCTGCGATGACTATGATCGGGCCATGGCACGCTTGGATGAGATCCACCGCCTGGTAGAGGCCGAGATGGCCGGGCTCCCAGTCGAGACCCATGACTGCAGCGAGGGACTGCCCCTTCAGGCGGTCGGCTTCGGCGCGGCGGAGGTCAACGCGGCCATCGACTGCATGGTCACGACCTGGGTCACGATGGGCCGCCGAGTCCGGGCCTTCGAGGCCCAGTGGGCAGAGTACTGCCGCGCCTCACACGGCATCATGTGCAACTCGGGAAGCTCCGCGAACCTGCTGATGCTCGCGGCGCTGCTCGAGACCGGGCGGCTCCAGCGCGGTGACGAGGTCCTCGTCCCCGCGGTCGGCTGGTCGACCAGCCTGTTCCCGATCGCACAGGTGGGCCTTGTCCCCGTCCTCGTGGACATCGACGACACCTTGTGCATCGACGTCGCGGCGGCCGCCCGCGCCATGGGCCCCCGCACGAAAGCCGCCCTGCCGGTACACCTACTGGGCCAACCCGCCGACGTGGTCGGGCTGGAAGCGCTCGGCCTGCTCGTCGCCGAGGACGCCTGCGCCGCTCCGGGCGCGGAGCGTGACGGCCGGCGAGCGGGCTCGATGGGCGTCGCGGGCACCTTCTCCTTCTTCTACAGCCACCACCTCACCACCGTGGAGGGCGGCATCGTCGTCTGCCGAGACGAGGAGCTCGCGAACGCCGCGCGCTCCTGTCGCGCCCATGGGTGGGTCCGGGAGCGCACCGACAAGGCCGACCTCGTCGCAGCCAGCCCCGAGATCGACGAGCGCTTCCTCTTCGTCAGCGCGGGCTGGAACCTCCGCCCCACGGAGATGGCCGGCGCGATGGGTTCGGAGCAACTCAAGCGCCTCCCCGCATGGATCGAGCGCCGCCGGCAGAACCACGCCGACTGGTGCGAGCTGCTCGCCGAGACCAACGGCGTCAGGGTCTTCCCGGAGCCGGCCGGCCATGTCCACACGGCCTTCGCGTTCCCCCTGCTGCTCGAGGGGACCCTCGACCGCGCCAGCGTGATGGCGCACCTCGAGTCCCGGGGCATCCAGACCCGTCCCATCTCCGGCTCCAACCTCGCTCGCCAGCCCGCATTCGAGCGGGTGCCCGGCGCCCGCGTAGCAGGCAGCCTGGAGATGGCAGATCGCATCCACACCCACGGGCTGTTCGTCGGAAGCAGCCACGCCTTCGGTCGGGGGCACGGACTGCTCTTGCGCGAAGCCCTCGAGGAGGCCATCAATGGCTGACATCCTGATCACCGGCGGAGCCGGTTTCTACGGCAGCATCGTGACCCGCAGGCTCCTCGCCTCTGGGCACAAGGTCCACGTGGTGGACAACCTGATGTACGGCCCGCTGCCGCTGATGGAGCTGTTCATCAACCCGAACTACACCTTCACCAAGGGTGACGTGCTCGATCGCGAGCTCATGAAGCGCCTCGCAGACGGCAAGGACTTCGTCGTCCACCTCGCGGCGCTGGTCGGCTACCCCCTGTGCAAGAAGCTCCCAGACCGGGCTCGCCTGGTCAACGTGGGCGGCGCCAGCTCGGTCATCGCGGCCCTCGACCCGAAGACCCGGCTCATCTACGCCTCGACCGGCAGCAACTACGGCGAGGTCGAGGGCGTCTGCACCGAAGAGACGCCTCTGAACCCGCTGTCCCTCTACGGTGAGACCAAGACGGAAGCCGAGTACCTCTGCATGGGCCGGGGCAACTGCGTGTCCTACCGCTTCGCGACCGCTTTTGGCCTGTCACCGCGCCTGCGCCTGGACCTGATGATCAACGACTTCACCAGCCAGGCCCTCGTGAACCGCTACCTCGTGGTCTACGAGAAGCACTTCCGCAGGACCTTCATTCACATCCAGGACATGGCCCGCTGCGTCGAGCACACGGTCGACAACTGGGACGTGATGAAGAACAACGTCTACAACGTGGGCGACGACTCGATGAACTTCACGAAGGAGGACATCGTCATGAAGCTGCGGGAGAAGCTCGACTTCATGGTGCACTTCGCCGCCATCGGCGAGGACGCCGACAAGCGCGACTACGAGGTCAGCTACGAGAAGATCCGCACGGTCGGCTTCCGCACCGTCATCGACATGGAGCAGGGCATGGACGAGCTCATCGCCGGCCTGTCGCTGCTCGAGTTCCGCAAGCCCTACTCCAACGTCTAGCGAGGAGAGGCCGTGCGAGTCGTCGTCACCGGGGGCGCAGGCTTCCTGGGCTCCTTCGTCGTCGAGCGCCTCCGCGCACGGGGTGAAGACGTCTTCGTCCCGCGCTCCGCAGACACCGACCTGAGACAGCCAGAGGCCTGCCATCGGCTCATCCAGCAGCAGCGACCGGACCTGGTGGTGCACTGCGCCGTCAACGGTGGCGGCATCGGGTACATGGGCACGCACCCCGGGAGCGTGCTCTTCGACAACGTGACGATGAGCACGCACCTGATGGAGGCCTGCCGCCTCGGCGGCGTCGACAAGTTCGTGGGTGTCTCCAGTGTCTGCGCCTACCCCCGCATAGTGCCGATGCCGATGACCGAGTCGGACCTGTTCGAGGGCTACCCGGAGCCGAACAACGCCGGCTACGGCCTCGCCAAGCGGATGATGATGGAGCAGGGTCGGGCCTACGCGAAGCAGTACGGCTTCAACGCGGTGTTCCCGATGCCAACGAACCTCTACGGGCCCCGCGACATCTTCGATCCGGCGCGCTCCCACGTGGTGCCGGCGCTGATTCGGAAGTGCATCGAGGCCCGCGATCGGGGGGACGACCACATCATCGCGTGGGGGACGGGGACGGCCACGCGCGAGCTGCTCTACGTCGAGGACTGCGCGGACGCCATCGTCGCGATGGCTGAGCGCTATGACTCGTGGGAACCGGTGAACATCGGCAACGGGCAGGAGTTCACCATCCGCGAGCTCGTCGAGACGGTCGCGTCGGTCTGCGGCTTCACCGGCGAGGTGCGCTGGGACACGGACAAGCCCGACGGCCAGCCCCGCAAGTGCCTCGATGTGTCACGGGCCGCCGAACGCTTCGGCTGGCGCGCGCAAATCGACCTCGAACAAGGGCTCCGCCGAACCGTCGATTGGTTCGTGGCCAGCGGCCTTCAGGGCAGCAGGTAGAGCACTCCGGCGACCACCATCAGGCTGACCGCGGTCGCCCCGCAGAGCATCATCAGCGCAGCCGTGTGGCCACTGTCGAGGCCCTCTGCGCACGCCAGTGGGCTCATCGGGGACCAGTCCTTGGGGAGCTTGTTCTCCGGGGCCTCCGTCAGCCCTGCGAGCCGCTTGAGGAAGCGGTCGAGGAGATCCTGCTCCGCCTCGGGCGTGTCGATGAAGCGAAGCCCCGAGATCGTGCTGCCGGCGGCGGCCTCGCGACACCACACCAGTCGCGCGCGCAGGTGCACCTCGTCAGAGCGCATGCGCAGCCTGAGCGCGATGGGCCGGTCCGGTTCCGGTGGGGCGCCCTTCACCGAGATCCCGCCCTCCGACAGATCGAGGGTGCTCCAGTTTCCGCTGCTCTCGCCCTGGGTCCAACCTGCAAACACCAGGGCCAGGAGACGATCGTGTGCACGAGTCTGCTCTGCGCGATGCATGCGATGAGTATGAAAGAAGTTCTGCGACGGCCGGCTTTCATGTCCATGTCACGCTACGCTTTTGCCGTGATCCTGCTGCTCTGCATCGGCTGCTTGGAGCGCGTGACCGGGGAGGCGAAGTCCCTTCCCGAGGCGTTCACCGTGGGCGTGGAAGAGGGGGGCGTCGTCGTGGAGCACGGCGAGTTCGTCCACGATCCGAACGCCGACCCGTCCAGCGCGCTCTTCGGCGACTACGAAGGGGACACGGTGACCGTGACGGGCATCGTCACGAGCGAGGTCGACGCCGCAGTGGATGTCGACGTCCAGACCTCTGACCCCTCTTCTGCGGGGGGCATGACACAGCTCGGCAAGGTGCTCATGGAGGCCCCCGGAGAGATCACCTTCGCGGCCCCAGTCGACTTCGGCGACCTCACGCTCCAGGCCTTCCAGGACGCGACGGGGGACGGGCCCAGCGACGACGACCCCTTCGCCGCCGTCAGCCTGACCATCGGCGACACGGACGTCACGGGAGTCGAGATCGACCTCGTCGTAGGCGCACGCTCCGAGGCACAGCTCGCGGCAGGCAGCGGCACCGACATCTTCGGCGAACACGACGGTGAGTGGACGGTGCTCAAAGGCACCGTCACGAGCCCGCTGGAGGGCGGGGTGGACTTCGACGTGCGCGTACCCGCGTCCGATGGCGCCAGCGGCGATGCCTACCTCGGCAAGGTCCAGTTCCCTTCAGCCGGGGAGTACTCGTGGAAGGTGCCGCGGGACCACGGGATCCTCCTCTTGCAGGTCTTCCAGGACACCAACACCAACGGCCCGGACGCCAGCGACCCCTTCGCCCAGGTCGAGGTGGAGATCGGCGACGTCGAGATCGTCGAGCTGGACATCGAGCTGTCGACGGGGGGCTACTCCGCGCCGAGCAGCGAGGGCGCCGCGCCACCAGTTGCCGCCGGCGCCGGAGGCATCGCCCAGGCGCTGTTCGACGACCTCGGGGACTCCCCGGTCACGGTGAGCGGCACCCTGTCCGCCCCGGGCATCGAGGGCGCCGTCATCGACGTCGACGTCTTCGCGGTCGATCCCCAGGGTCACGGAGGTCGCCGCTACCTCGGCAAGCTCAAGTCGGAACCGGGGGCCTTCAGCCTCGAGGTGCCCCGCAACTTCGGGGCGATCGAGCTCGAGGCCATCATCGACGAAGCCAGCGATGGCCCCACCCCCGGCGACCCCCGCGGGGTCTACACCGGCAACCCTCTGCAGATCGGGACCGTCGATCTCGCCGGCGTAGACATCGTCGTCCTGACCTCCGGCTAGCTCGATCGAGGCGTCGCGGGTTAGACTGCGCGGCCAGAGGAGCCCCAAATGACACTCGTTCTCCTGGGAACCGCGTTCGCGCAGGATCTCACTCCCGACGAGCAGGGCGACCTGATCGTCTCGGAGTTCATGGCCGAGCCACAAAAAGTGCCCGACTACTACGGGGAGTGGTTCGAGATCACGAACGTCTCGGGCAAGCTCAAAGACCTCAACGGCCTGGTGGTGGAGGGCAGCTCCAGCGGAGAGCTCGTCGCCCTGTCGGGCTCGCTGTTGCTCGAACACGAGAGCTCGTTGGTGCTCGGCGTCCACTCGGACACGGGCGACAACGGCAACGTGGCGATCGACGTCGAGTACAGCTTCGCCGACTTCTCGATGAACCGAAGCGGCGACACGATCCGCCTGACCTACAACGGGAACACGGTCGACGAACTCATCTGGACCAGCGCCTGGAACGTGCCCTCGGTCTCGAGCTTCCAGGTCGGGCCCCAGGGCTACGGCGAGTGGGCGAACGACCTGAACAACAACTGGTGCAACTCGGACCGGTACATCGACGGTGGGGTCGGGCTCTTCGGCACCCCGGGCGAGGAGAACGACTACTGCAACGACGCCGGAGAGGACGCTGACGGCGACGGCTACTCCGAGCAGGAGGGGGACTGCGACGACAGCGACCCATACGTCAACCCCGGTGCGGTCGATGGCACGGAGGATCCCTTCGGAGAGACGGACGACGACGCCGACTGCGACAACGAGCGGGACGACGGGCTCGTCGACAACGACGGTGACGGCTTCACCGGTGTCGACGGCGACTGCAACGACGACGACCTGAACATCAACCCCTCGAAGTCCGAGGGCAAGGACGCGGACGGGATCGACAACGACTGCAACTGCTGGATCGACGACATCGACGCCGACGGGGACAGCTACCCGAACTTCGATGACGCCGACTATGTCGGCTACTCGGACCCCAAGGTGGAGGAGCTCTTCTGCGATCCAGAAGACGTCGGCGACTGCGTCGACGACGGCGTGATCGACGGGGTCTCCGCGGTGGACATCCACCCCGGAGCCACCGAGACGCCGTACAACGGAGTCGACGAAGACTGCGACGGCGTGGACCTCTGTGATGTCGACGGCGACGGCTATGACTCCATCGAGTGCGACGCCGGCGGGGACTGCGACGACGACAACCCGGACATCCACCCCGGCGCCCCGGACGCCACCTCCGAGCCCGACGGTCTCGACAACGACTGCGACGGCATCATCGACAGCCCCGACCGGGACGGTGACAAGTACATGGTCGCGGACGGTGACTGCGACGACAACAACCCGGACGTGAACCCGGGCGTGGCCGAGCAGTGCGACGACTTCCTCGACAACAACTGTGACGGTTTCTACAACGAAGGCTGCGACTACCCGGCCTTCGAAGCGACAGTCCAGGGCGGCTCCCTCATCGGGTGCAGCGCGCTGTCCTCTTCGAGACCAGCCGGCCTGGTGCTGTTGTTCGGTGGTCTCCTCCTGATCCTCCGTCGCCGCTGAGAGGTTTGTCATGCTGCAGCTGCTGATCGGCCTCGCCCAGGCCCAGTCGACACAGACGGTCGACATCGATCGCTTCAAGCCCCCCAGTGACCACTACGGCTACCTGGCCACCGAGTCGGCCGAGACCCTCGGCCACCTCCAGGTCGGCGTGGGCGTCTGGGCCAACTACGCGGACGACCCGGTGGTGCTCGTCGACGGCGACGGCAACCGGGTCGGGGTCCTGCCAAACGGCGAAGGCGGCCCCGTCGAGAGTCGCATGGTGGCCAACGCCCACCTGGGAATGGGCCTGACCAACTTCTTCAGCGTCTCGGCCGACTTGCCCGTGGTGCTCCTGCAGCAGGGCTACCGCATCGACGGCCTCTCCCAGCTGGACGCACCCGCACCGATCGCCAGCGACGGCCTCGGCGATCTGAGGGTCACGCCGAAGGTGGCGCCCGTGTCTCGAGACGAGTTCCCCGTCGGAGTCGCGCTCTTGGTGCCCGTCACCTCCCCCACCGGCGGCGACCTCGGCTTCATGTCCGAGGACGCCTTCACCGTGAACCCGACCCTGGCGCTGGAGCTCTCGGACGCGAGCGTGTGGCGCCGGCAGTACAAGTGGCGCGCCGCCGTCAACCTCGGCTACCTCGTGCGGCCAGCGGATCGGGCCCGTGACGTCCAGACCGGCTCGGCTGTGACCTACCGCGCAGCCGCCGCCTTCCGGGTCGGCAAGCCCGCCGAGGTCGTCGTGGACGTCTTCGGCCAGACCTGGGGCGCCCAGAAGAACCAGGCCCCCCTGGAGGCCGCCCTCGGCATCAAGTTCCTCATCGGGCCCTGGCTCACAGCGAACATCGGCGGCGGCGCCGGCCTCATCCCGGGTCTCGGCACCCCCGACTACCGCGCCTTCGTCGGCCTCTCCGCGGCCCCCTCCTTCGACCCGAACGCCAGGGACACCGACAAGGACGGCGTGCCCGACGGCGAGGACCGCTGTCCCAAGCACCCAGAAGACCTCGACGGCTTCCGGGACACGGACGGCTGCCCCGACACCGACAACGACGGCGACGGCATCGAGGACGACATCGACAAGTGCCCGGACGACCCAGAGGACGACGACGGGTTCATGGACAACGACGGCTGTCCCGAGCCGGACAACGACAACGACGGCATCAGCGATCTGCTGGACCGCTGCCCGAACGAGCCAGAGGATCTCAACGGCTTCGAGGACGACGACGGCTGTCCGGACGTGGCCGACAGTGACGGCGACGGCTTCCTGGACGACGTGGACCGGTGTCCCTACGACGCAGAGGACTTCGACGGCGTCGAGGACAACGACGGCTGTCCCGACGATGACCGGGTCGTGGTCAAGGAAGGCCGCATCCAGATCAACGAGAAGATCTACTTCGAGTCCGGAAAGGCGATCATCAAGCCGGAGTCCTACGACCTCTGCGACGAGATCGCCCAGGTGATCAACGCCAACCCGCAGCTGCTGCTGATCCGCGTGGAAGGCCACACAGACAGCGACGGCTCGGACGTGTCGAACCTCAAGCTGTCCAGCAACCGGGCAGCATCCGTGAAGACCTACCTGGTCTCCAACGGAGGCGTGGACGCCGGTCGCCTGACCAGCGTCGGGCTCGGAGAGAGCTCACCGATCGACACGAACGACACCGACGCGGGCAAGGCCAACAACCGGCGCGTCGAGTTCATCATCGTGAAGGAATCCGACTGACGAGGAAGGGTGGGGGGCCAAGCGCAGGAACAGGCCGCACCCCCGAGGTGTCCATCGGCCTCGGGTGTGCGTGATATACGTTCGCCCGCCCTTTGGAGTCCGACATGAAGAAGCGCATCGCGCTCGCAGTCGCCGCACTGCTCGTTCCCAGCATCGCCTTCGCAGGAGCCACCGCGTCGTCGTTCAAGAAGGAGACGAAGAAGGGGACCAACTTCTGGGCCGCCAACGCGGCGATCGACGGCAAGCTGGAGACCGCCTGGATGGTCCCCGGAGAGAGCCCCAACCGCGGGGAGTGGATCATGCTGGATGTGCCCAAGGGCGACATCGACAAGATCGGCATCTTCCCCGGCTTCGGCAAGTCGGACGAGACCTACACCGACCACCCGCGGGTGAAGCGCCTGCAGGTCGAGGTGCTCTGCTGCGCCGGCGACCCGAGCATGGAGCTCGCCGGGACCACCCACCTCGACGTAGAGGACAAGGCCGAGTTCCAGGTCATCGACATCGACGATCTGCAGATCGGCAACGATCTCTTCGGCGGCGCCGTGAAGATCTCGGTGGTCGACATCTACGAAGGCGTCGACTTCCCGAACCTCGCGGTGAGCGAGGTCCTCGTCTACATGAAGGAGTTCGACGCCGCGGCGGCGATCCTGTCGACCTCGACCGAGTCAGAGGGCCACTCGGCCATGGACATGATCGACGACAACGCCCGGACCTTCTTCGCGACCCCGAGCGCGGGGGCGACCTTCACCTTCAACGCCGATGGCTTCGGGCTCTCCAGCCTCGATCTGACCCCGGCCCCCGGCTACGACCGACCCAAGAAGGTCAAGGTCATCGTCGATGGCACCCGCGAGCGCGACTACGAGCTCCCGGACAACGGCAAGGGCGACATCCACATCGAGATCCCGGCGACCTACGGCTACACGGGCACCGCGAGCTTCGACGGCGTCGAGGTGCGGATCCTCGAGGTCTACGGCGACAAGGGCGAGCTCGGCATCGCGGAGCTGAGGGCCAAGGCCACGCACTTCGAGGGTCTCTGATCCGCGCTACTCGCTGAGCAGCTGGAGATAGAACTCGAGGCGGTCGTTCTCCAGCGTCCCCTCGCCAAGGGGCGCCCACCCGTAGCCCTCGATGGGGGTGAACACGATGTTCTCGAGCGGGAAGTCCTTGTACTCGTACTCGGCGGCGAAGCCGATGCTGGTCTCCTCCAGCTCCGGCACGGCGGCGGCGAGGGTGCTGCAGTCACCTTCGAGGGTCTCACCTCCCGAGGCGGTGAAGGCCCAGGCGGCGTCGCAGGGCTCGCAGTCGGTCGGCTTCGAGACCAGGGTGGTCGAGGTCCAGAGCCAGATGCAGCTCGTGACGTCGTCCTCGAAGTAGAGCCCGACCTCGCCGTCGAAGCCGCTGGAGACGTCGACCTCGCCGAAGAGCAGCGCTCCGGGTTCGTCGCCAGGCTCCCCGGTGTCGTACTCCCAGGTCGCTCCGTCGACGACGAGCCTGACGTACATCACCTCGGTGGCGCCGTGCTCGTCCATGGCGATGATCTCCAGCTCCGAGTACTCGAAGGTCTCCTCGGGGGGGCTGAAGGTGCCGCTGGTCCCGTTCCGGGGGAAGTCGAAGCCGACGGGGGCGTGGGGGAACAACAGCTCGATGTCGTCACGCTCCCGGTCGACGACCTCGATCTCGATGTCGACGCTCCCCCCGGCGCTCACGATGATCGGGTCCGGCAGGAAGGGGATGCCGAAGATCCGCTTCACGGCCAGCCCGTTGACCGTCATGAAGCGGGGCTCGGTGTTCGTCCCGATGCAGCCGAGCGCGAGCAGGATCATCGGACCTCCACGGTCTGGACGACCCAGTGGTTGTCAGGGGCGGAGACCCCTTCGCGGCCGTTGAAGACGACCACGACGGCGACGCGCGGCGTGCCCTGCTCCGGCAGGGTCCAGCGATTGGTCGTGCTCGTGAGGCCCTCTGGCCAGGCCGCGTCGTCCTCGACGTAGCCGTGGGCGATGGTCCAGCCGGTGTCCTCGAGCACCCCGTCGTCCACGTACCAGAGGAAGTCGGCTCCCCGGAGGTCACCCTCCACCGAGAGCGTGACCTCGATGGTCTCCCCAGCCCCCGCGCTCTCCGGCACGTCCAGGTCGATGCGGGAGCTCCGAAGAGACGTGGGGAACTCCGTGTCCACAGGCTTGGTGTTCCAGCTGACCCACCCGGCGGCGAAGACCGGCTGCTCGTCCACCGAGCCCTCCAGGACCAGCGGCAGCTCGTGGGCGCAGGTGTTGCCGCCCCTGTCGAGGCCAGTGTCCGCCGTTCCGGAAGACCCGCTGTCCCAACCCCCGCTGTCCCACCAGATGACCCCACACTCGTCGATCTCGGGAGTCGGCGGCGGAGTGAACTGCAAGGAGTTGCCTGTGCCTTCGGCGATGCGGACGATCTCGCCGGGGTCCTGGAAGCAGTTGAGATCACCGATGTAGGTCACGACGTCCCGCCCCAGGGCGCAGGTCTCCAGCGAGTAGCCGCCGAGGTCTCCCCCGCGAGGGGCCAGCAGGAGCCACTCCAGGGTGTACTGGTGATCGGGCTCCACCCGCGGGGGGTCCAGCGCCATCGCGACGATGCGCGGGTGCTCGATCCGGTACTCGGTGGCGAGGTAGACCGTGCGCGAGGCGAAGAGCTCGCCGAAGCAGCCGCTGAGGACGAAGACGAGCATCAGAAGCGAGCCTCCACGCCGAGGGTGGGCAGGATCGGCAGGTGCGCCATCGGCACCATCTCGCTGTAGTCGTAGTCGTAGACGGCGATGAAGGCGTTCTTCCGCCAGGTCAGGTTGTAGACGTCCAGCCTTCCGACCCAGTCGACGCGGCGGGTGGACCAGGTCTTCTGGAGTCCTGCGTCGATGCGAAAGTAGACCGGGTAGCGCTCGCTGTTGATCTCGCCCCGGTACTCGGTGAACCAGGCGTCTTGGGGCACGTAGACACCATAGAGCGGCGTATAGGGCTGGCCGGAGGTGAACTGCATGCGGGCCGAGGCGCTCCACTCCCGCTGCATGTCGAGGGCGCCGAGCACCGTGAGCGCGACTGGCTGGTCGTAGTCACCGGAGAAGGCCCCGAGGTCCTCGTCGATGCGGATCGCGCGACCGATGGTGAAGGCCACCCAACCCCACCAGGGAGCCTGCTCGGGCTGCATGCGGATGAGCCCCTCGAACCCGGCGGAGTAGCCCCGCACGTGCAGGAACTCCGGGCGGAGCGTGGAGTACGCGACGTCGTCCTCTGTGTAGACCTCTGAGACGAGGTTGCGCACGATGAGATCGTCCATGATCGCACCATAGACGGAGGCGTCGAAGGAGAGCCCGGCGACCAGCGGTCCTTCGGCGCCCACGCTCGCCTGCCACGCGGACATGATGGGGAGCTCCGGGTTGCCGATGCCCTGGGCGTAGCGCTCGACCGGCGGCATCTGGCTGTAGCGGCCGATCGCGGCCTTGCCGAGCCAGTCGTCTCCGACGTCGCGACGCAGGGACAGGCGAGGCTCGGCCTGGAGCGAGGTCTGGCCGTTCCAGGCGTAGGCGCTGCCTCGCAGGCCGGGGGCGACGTACCAGGCGCCGACCTTCAGCTGGGGCTCGAACCAGGCCGAGCCCGTGCTCTGGTCGTCGCGGCTCTCAGGCACCTCCGCCTCCGGGTCCTCCCAGACCCCGGAGAAGTCGTAGGCGACCACGGGCCGCAAGGTGACCTGGGCTCCGTGGACCAGGGTCACGGAGTCGGAGAGCTCCCAGCCCTCGTCTCGCCGCACGATCAGGCTCATGCCCTCGGTCTTGCCCAGGTAGGGGCCCTGACGCGACATCTGGCCGGCTCCGAGCAGGTTCTGATCGGTCTCCTGGCCATAGGCGACCCAGGTCCCGTGCCGGTGGAAGCCGTCGTCGTGCACCCAGCGCAGCCGCACGCGCACGAACTGCTTGTCGATGTACTCCTCGGGGTCGTAGGGCAGGTCCCAGTCCTCCCACTCGGGGGCATCGGGCTCGCCGTCTCCGTCCTCGTCGTAGCGGCCCTCGCGCAGCACCAGCCGGTCGCGGCTCGCGAGGAGCAGCAAGGAGACCTCGTCGTCGTGGTTGGCCTGCCAGCGGACGTCGGCGAAGAGATCCGCGTACTTCGGAGAGAAGTAGCCAGCCTCGTAGGACTCACCGCCGGCGCGCTTCACCGCGATCATGCTGCCCCCCCAGATCAAGGCGTGCATCCAGGAGTACCGGCCCGCCGCTCGGACGACCAGGTGCTCGTTGAAGCGGTGCTCGAAGCTCGCGCTCCCGTCGAGGAAGTCCAGGCCGACGTGGGCTCGGGTGCGGCCCACGGGGTAGGCGTCGGTGACCACGTTGACCGTGGCCTGGGTCACCTCGCCATAGGCGCTGGGCATGCCGCCCGGGTAGAACTCGATCTGGTCGATGAAGCCGGGCGGAAGGACGCTGCGACCGACGAGGCTGTGGAACATGTACGGCACGGGCATGCCGTCGACGGTGTAGGCGGTGTTGATGCCCTCTGCCCCTCGCACGACGAGGGCCCCCTCCGCGATGTTCGGCCGGGCCACGCCGGGCAGGGCCTGGAGAGCGCGCACCGGATCGCCGAAGGTCCCGGGCACTGCCCGCAGCTCGTCGGCGGTGACGACGGTCTTGTGGACCTCTGGGCCGATGGCCTCGTCCACCACGGTGATCGTCATGCCAGGTGGGGCCTTCATCCGGATCTTGATGCGCGCAACCTCACCAGGGCCCAGGCGCTCGCGGTCGAGCTGGAGGCCGTAGGCGTCGTGCCGGATGACGATGTCGTAGGTGCCGGCGACCGTGGGGATCTCGAAGCGGCCGGAGACATCGGAGCGCCCGCTGGCGACTACCCGTCCGTCGACCTTCAGCGCGATCTCGGCACCCACGACCGGCTCGCCCGTGACGTCGTCGATGAGGATCCCGCCAAGGGTGGCTGGAGCAGCGGCGACAGCAGCAGCGACCAGGTTCAACACCCCGCAAGGATGCCCGAGGCCGCGGCTGGGCGCATCAACGACGAGGTGCTACCGTCCGCAGGTCGAAGACGGGAAGACAGGATGTTCTTGGTGTGGCTCGGCTGAAACCCGGCGTTGGCCGAGACTCCAACGACGATCGCGGCCTGCACCGCCCCCCCCCCGGCGATGCCCGGGGCCACGAAGGAAGCGATGAAGGCGGCGGTGCGGATCGAGACCGTGCGGTCGAGCGGGAGCGGAGTCGTGGTGTCTCCGGACGGCTTCGTGCTGACCGCGGCGCACGTGGTGGGCGGCGCCAAGACCGTCGACGTGGTCCTGGCGGACGGCTCCTCCATCTCGGGGACCGTGCTGCGGCGCAACCCCAGCGCGGACCTCGCCCTGATCCATCTCGGCGAGGAGGGTTTCCCGTGCCTGTCACTCGCTGGCGCACGGGCGGACCTGGGGACCGAGCTCTACCTGATCGGCTCACCCGGAGGCGAGATCCTCACCCACACGCTGACCCGGGCTCGACGGTCACCGAGCGACCCGAAGATCCAGCCGATCGCCTCCCCACGAAGGAGGCCTGCCGAGACGTGACCGGCGGCACGGACCCGGTCAGCGGCCTCTACCGGATGACCGCCGAGGCCAGCGACATGTTCTGGCTGCAGTGGGAGGTGGGGGGCCAGGCCCACTACACGACCTCCCTGCGCAGCTACACCTTCGGCACGAAAGAGGCCATCTCGACCATCCCCGGCGCGGTGACCCTGGACTACGTGCTCGCCGACGGCACGAAGATCCGCCTGGTGAACAGCGGCGCCCGCGTCGAGGTCATCCCGCAGTACAACGTCGTCGTCATCTCGGTCGACTTCGTGCTCTCGGACGAGGCGGTCTCTGCCTTCGCGAGCTCGCCCCCGACCTTCCGCCGCTGGACGATCGCCGGGAAGACCTTCGACCAGGAGCGCAGCACCCGCCAGGGAGAGAAGTACTACCGGCCGATGTTCGGCTGCGTGATGGCCGGGATCGACAAGTACAGCGACGACGGGGGGGCAGACTCCGAGCCCGAGCCCGAGCCCGAGCCGGTGACAGAGGCCCTCGACCTGACCGCACCGCCTCCAACCGAGGTCGTGCCAGAGGCCGTGAAGCCGCGGGGCGGCCCGCTGATGATCGCTGGCGGTGCTGGGGTCGTGGTGTCCGGAACGTCGATGTTCATCGCCTCCCGGTACGCCGCAGCAGCCCGATCGGCCCAGGGGGCCGAGGTCTACGACAGCAGCGTCCAGGCAGCCAGGGCCGCCGAGACCGCCGGCTGGGTGACCGGAGCTGCCGGGCTGGCGCTAGTAGGCACCGGCGTGACCCTTCGCTTCGCGGGAGAGAGTGATCCTGCTCCTCGGCGCCTGCCTCTTCGACGTGTCGAACCCACGCTTCGACGGGACGGGTGACGACAGCGCAGGCGACTCCAGCGTGCCGGAGGTCGAGGACTGCAGCGACTGGGGTGATGGGCTCACCGGCAAGATCTACAGGAACGGGAACGTCTACGCGAGCATCGAGGATGCCGTGAACAACGCCGCAGAGGACTCCTTCGTGGAGCTCTGTCCCGGCACCTACCGCGAAAACATCGACCTGCGCTCCCGGATGACGCTGAGGCGCAGGCCAGGGGTCGAAGGCGAGGTCCTGCTCGACGTCCTTCCCGGCCGACCTCGGCCTGGCCGGCGGGGGCTCGTTCGAGGGCATGGACGCGCCGGGGCCGTCCTTCTCCTGCGACACCACGGGCGATGAGCTCTACTGCGACTGATCGCTACTGCTCGAACCAGCGGATGTAGTAGGGCTTGACTGGTTGGGGGACGGGGTTCGGCGCGATGCCAGGCGTACCCCGCGGGTGGAGCTGCTCGGCTCGGGGGACCTGGGCGCGATCCAGGCGGCCGGTCGGTGGATCCGGGTCGAGCGCCCCGGGCGCCCAGGTCCACAGCTGGATGCCCGAGTCGTGGGCAAGGAGCTCCGCGCCGCTCATCGCCTCCACCCGGGCGATGACCTCGGTCGCCTCGTCGTGGATCAGGATGTGGCTGGCCGCACCCAGTCCCCGCTCGTCTCCCTTGTGGGCGAGGCTCTCGCCGATGGTGTAGGAGCGCGAGCGGCCGCTGGCTGCGAGGCACCACTCGACCGGCACGACCAACACGGCGTCGGGGGGGACCTGCTCCGCGAGCGCCCAGGCAGGGTGGGTCCATGAGGGTTCGACCGGTGTCCAGCCCGTCACCCAGTTCCGCTCCACCGCCCAGGCCTTCATCTGGTGGCCACACCAGGCCGCCCCGACAGCCGCCGCCAGGATCGGCAGCACCCTGGCGGCCACGCCCAGCCGCGACCAGGCCAACAGGCGCAGGATGCGGGCGGCGCCGACGACGCTGGCCACGGCCGCGAAGGCCACCGCCGGTGCGACGTGATGAGCGTGGCTGGACCAGTGCCGATCGATGCCATGGCCCGATGGGATCGTGGCGTGGACCAGGAGCGTGCCGATGCTCCCGAGGAGCGGGATCGGTGCGAAGAGCGTCAGGGCCGGGAGGGGGCCGAGGCAGCTGAGGTAGAAGTTCGTCGAGCCCGCCCCTTCGAGCTTGATGACGCCGCGGGCCGAGATGAAGTCGTGGGAGACGCCCTGCAGCGGCATCGCGTATTCGTCCTGGGGTACGAGCTCCGTCGACAGGACGACGTAGGCTCCGACCATCACCAGCGCGATGGCGACCCTCAGGAGACGACCCAGGGGACGGAGCCGTCCCCGCAGGGTGGGCGCCGCGCAGAGAGGCAGCGCGACCAGCGCGATGACCGGCGCGAGAACGAGGGTCTCCTCTCGCGGCAGGATGCAGGCGAGCGCACCGATGGGAGCGAGCCACCAGCGCTCGTGACCGAAGGCCCACCAGGCGAGCACCACTCCCGGGAGCGCGAAGACGAGGTCCTGGTAGTCCTGGAGGGCGAGCTCGAGGACCGGCGGACTGGCGAGATAGAGCGCAGCCAGCATCAGCCCCCAGTCGGAGCCGAGGTGGCGGCGTCCGATCAGGGCCGCCGGGATGACGCCGGCGAGCACCGCGAGGATCTGGATGTGCGAGAGGGTCTGGGCGCTGGGAGCGACCCCGTAGAGCCAGGCCACCGGCACCAGCACGGGCGCACGGTGGCCACCCCACGTCCAAGCGTCGGAGTAGCCGCTGTGGATGGTCTGGGAGAAGCCGTCGCCGAAGCGGAAGTTGAAGATCAGCTGCTCGAAGACCGCCAGCCCGTAGGGCTCGACCGTCTGCATCGCCGCGATGCGCGCTGAGATCGTGCTGGAGGCCGTGCACCACCAGAGCCAGGCCAGGACCGCCAGGACGGCAATCGACACCCCTGGCGCCAGGAATCGGCGGTCCAGTCGCATGGGGCCGGGCTTAACCCGTCCCCTCTCGCCCTCCGGGTGACTGGCGGCGCCTGCGCAACAGCAACAAGCCGGCGAGGTCCAGCAGGCCGACCGGCCCTCCTCCTCCGCAGCCGCAGCCCTCGTCGTCGAAGCTCGGGGCCTCCTCCGTGCAGACCTCGTCGACCTCGCCGTCCCCGTCGTCGTCGTAGCAGGTCGTCCCCTCGTCGACCGTGTCGTCACAGTCGGTGTCGGCGTCTGCTGGCTGATCGTCAGTCGGCGAGAAGCGCACGGTGATGAGGCGCTCTTCACCCTGCGGCACGGGCAGCGGGTCGTCGAGGACCTCGTAGGAGGGCAGATCGATGTCCCACTCGCGCACCGTGGTGGGCATGTCTCCGGCGCCCGAGAGCGTGAACTCCAGCTCGGCGACCTCTCCGGGCTCGACGAAGCCGAAGTCCAGCGAGGCGGGCCAGCCTCGCAGCCGAGGCTCACCGCAGAAGCCCCGCACCTGGAGCTCGGGCAGCGTGTTGTCGGTGTCGCTGGTGATCTCGACCAGGGCCCGGTGGTAGCCGCGAGCCGGGGGCTCGAAGGTGAGGGTGGCGAAGCCGGTGCCACCAGCCGGGATGATCTCGTCCCAGGAGTCGACCCCGAAGCCCTCGCCCTCGACCGGGGTCAGGCTGATGTTTCGGATCGAGATGTCCCCGCCGCGGAGGTTGTCCAGCTGCAGGGTGAGCTCGAGGGCATCCAGCGCATCCGCGGCTTCGACAGCCCCGTGCTGACCGGCGGCGGAGCGGGGACCATCGTCGAGGTCCGAGGAAGCAGCCAGGTCGAGCTCAGAGACCTGGTCTTCGAGGCTGGCGCGACCTGCGCCGGCGCCATTCGCCTGGGCGAGCTCGTCAGCTGTTCGGGAGACACAGCCGAGCTGAACACGACCACCACGGGGAGCCTCGCGCTGGACGGGGTCTCGATCACGGCGGTGGGCTCCAACGACAGCACCATGGCCGCCGTGGTGCTCACGGGCGGCTCCTTCGAGCTCGTCGACTCGACGATCGACCAGGCGGAGCCGAACGCGATCCTGGCCTATGACTCAGGGATCTCCTGCGTCGACAGCGACGTGATGTCCTACCCCGACGCCGGCGTGCAGGTCTACGGCACCGGCTGGAGCTTCGACAGCAGCGGCTGCACCTGGGGCGACGACGTCCTCGTCTACGAGGGCAAGACCCTCTGGGACGGCGAGGGCGACGTCTCCTGCGACGCGAGCGGCTGTCAGTAGTCGACGAGGAAGCCCCGGCGCCAGTGGAACGCGTCTTCGTCCTCGTCCGGGGTCTCGGGCTCGAGGTAGCCCCAGCAGAGCTCGCTCTCGCCGACGCCGTCACCGATGCGGACCAGAGCCTTGAGGCGACCGAAGCCATAGAAGGCGGGCTCCTCTGTCTGGGCCGGGAAGATCCCGGCGACGCCGGTCACGTTGTCCTCGAAGGAGATGGTCGGCATGTCCTCGAGGTCCACGCCCTCGGGCAGGACGGCGTCCGGGGTGATGAACGCACCGGCGAAGAAGCGGATGGCTGTGCTGGAGCCCGTGCTGGTCGCGGTGAGCCTGTAGGCGAAGCCCCAGCCCTCCTCGTCCAGGTCGTCGAAGAAGTCGGTTCCCCAGCCCTCGCCCTCCTCGTCGACAGCGTCGTCGAGCACGTCCGCCCCTTCGTACTCCGCCTCGAGGTCAGGGGCCTGGTCCCAGTCCGTCAGGCCGAACGCAGCCTCGCCGCACACCCGGTTGCGGCATGCGGCGAGGGAGAGGCCAAGCAGCATCAACGTGATGCTTGCACGTCCGCCTCGAAGTAGCCGAGGTCCGCGGCAGCCTGGGCGACCTCCACCGCCGCGGGACCTGCCACCGAGGCGCCGAAGCCACCTCGGGGAACGAGCACCACGATGGCCAGCCTTCCGGGCGCCACCGCCTGCTCGGCGCGGAGCTCGTCGGACTCGGCGATCAGCGCGAACCATGCGTGCGGCGTCGCGTCCTCGCCGACCTCGAGTCCGTAGGGGATCTCGTCCGTGCGGCCCTTATCGTCGGCCGTGCCCGACTTCCCGTAGAGCCTCACGCCGTCGACGTCTGCGAGCCGCTTGCCCGTGCCGCC
The DNA here is from genome assembly GCA_036012755.1 of Myxococcota bacterium. Classification (GTDB taxonomy): domain Bacteria; phylum Myxococcota_A; class UBA796; order UBA796; family CAJQPC01; genus JAAESX01. The sequence goes on from DASCPX010000016.1 coordinate 26,220, forward strand.
CGGTCCCATCACCTTGCGCATTCCCTTGAGGATCACGGACAGGGCGCGGTGGTCGGAGGTGAGGACCACCTCCTCACAGACAGAGTCGACGGACAGATCGTCAGGACAGCGCCGATAGACCCCGCCTGCCGCGATGGCGGCGACGATGCGGGCGGCCTGCAGCGCGGAGAGCGCCGCGGCGCCCTGGCCGAAGCTCGTGCTGGCCAGCTGACGGCTGCCAGCCGGGCCCGGCTCGAAGTCGTCGGACCAGCCGATCTCGACACCCTCGGCCACGAGCCGGCGGAAGGGCTCCGGGCCCAGGTCCAGCCCGAGCTGACCGAAGAAGACGTTGCACGAGACCTTCAGCGCCGTGGACAAGCCGATGGTGCTGTGGGGCTCGTCCTTCCAGTAGTCGTGGACGCCGCGGGTCCAACCCCTGCGGATGAAGACGGGCCCGCTGGAGTCCTTCCTCACGCAGCCCTGGGTCGTGTTGACGTGCCCCTCGCGCACCGCGACCAGGGCGGTCACCAGCTTGAAGATCGAGCCGGCTTGCAGGACCAGCTGTGTCATGTCGGTCCAGGGGCCGTAGCTCCCCGTGAAGACCTCGTCTCCCACGATGACCGGCTCCAGGGCAGCGGGGCCAGCGGCGTCGAAGGCCGGGGACTGGGCCCGCGCGATGACCCGCCCGGTGTCGACATCGATGACGACGATGGCGCCGCCTTCTCCGAGGTCGATGCGGGCGAGGGCCTCTGCGGCCGCGCGCTGGAGCTCGTCGTCCAGGCTCAGCTGCACCTCTCGGGACTGCACATCGGCCGCGATCTGCAGGAGACGCTCGGCTCGCTCGTCCCGATCGAGGCGCATGAGGGGGAGCAGAGGCGCGTAGTCGGGCACCGCGTAGGGGGTCTCGCTGCCGTCCGCGTGCGCGAAGACGTAGGGCTCGCGGGAGCCGAAACCCCGGAGCCGCTCCTCGTAGAAGCGCTCGAGGTGGTACTCGTGCCGCAGGACCCTGCTGCCACCGGCCGGCCCGAAGATGCTGCCGATGCCGAGCCCCGGGTCCAGCTCACGGCTCGAGTCGACGAGCACGTCGCGGTCGCGATCGAGGAAGGGCCCGCGGGGAATGGACGCCGCGATGCGGTCCAGCCGCGGGTTCATCTCGATGGTCACGGTGCGATCGGCCAGGGTCCGGACGAGGGGCTCCGTGGCGATCCGGTCCGCGGCGAAGAGGCTGATCTCAGCCAGCGTGAAGACGCCGACAGCCCCGATGAGCAGGGCGACGACCCCGAGCTCGCCGAAGCCGGTTCGCAGCTCCACGAGCTCACCGCCGAGGCTCCGGGCCTGGCCGTCCTCGGCGAGCCGCAGCACGACACAGACAAGCCCCACGAAGGCGATCATGGAGCTCTTGCCGTCCGAGAGGAAGGGGGCCACGACGCCAGTGAGCGGGATGATCCCGACGGTCCCACCGAAGATGACAGCGAACTGGATCGCCAGCAGCAGGGACAGCGAGCCGGCCATCATGCCGCGCCGCGGGGTGCGGTTGTGGACCGCCACCATCAGGCCCTGGAAGACGAGCGCGCCGATGACGGCGACGTAGAGCCCGAGACCGACCAGGCCCTGCTCCTCGGCCAGGTGGGCCATCACGAGGTCCGTGTGGCCGGCCTCGATGGCGCCGATGTAGGCCTCGCCGGTGCCCAGGCCGAAGAGGCCTCCAGAGGCGATCGCCCACAGGGAGTGGCCGAGCTGCGCGCCATAGGGCAGCGCGTTGTCGAAGGGGTGGAGCCACATCAGGATGCGCGTACGGACGGTGTCCCCGATGGCCTCTGGGTTGGCGATGACGAAGGCAGCCACGAGACCGACGACGACCACGACCAGCCCAGCCCAGAACTTCGAGCGCGAGGCTGCGTAGAACATCGTGATGAACATCGCGCCGAGGATCAGGGTGGGACCCAGGTCGCGCACGACCACCAGCCCGACGAGCAGGGCGAACAGCACCACCAGGGAGCCCGCCAGCAGGTCCGGGCGAGGGATGGTGAAGGGCCCGACGCGGACCCGGTGGGTGCGCAGCCGGGTGGCGACCTCTGCGAGGCTCAGGGCCAGGACGACGGCGAAGGCCATCTTCACGAGCTCGAGGGGCTGGAAGACGAACAGGCCGAGGTCGAAGTTGATGAAGGTGTCGGAGCCGTCGGGCCCGCTGCCGAAGAGGCGCAGGAGCACAGGCACGACCACCACGGAGGCAGCCAGCGGCCAGCGGAGCTTCCAGACCACGCCGTCCGGCTCCCAGGGGGAGGCCAGCACCAGTCCTCCCAGGATGCCAGCCATCAGCACGCCCGTAGCGAAGCCAGGACCGGGCCAGCCCGCGCCCCGAGTCGGGTCGCCGTAGCCGATCTGGATCATGAGGCCGAAGGCCATCGCCAGGACCAAGGCCGGCAGCATCAGCGGCACCAGGATGTGTCGCCCGCCGCGGCGGAGCCCGATGAGCCGTCCGCTGAGCAGGGCGAGGCCTCCAAAGACGAAGAACCAGGCGCTGCGCGAGGCGATGGCGAGGACCTCTGCGTCCGTCCGGAGCAGCTCCCCAGAGCGACCGGCGGCGTGCACCAGCGTCACCTCCGCCGCCTCCTGGGCACCGAAGAAACCCACCGCGATGGCCGCGATGGTCAACAAGATCTCGATGAACGTCCTCATGCCTTGTCCTCCACTGGCCCGACCCTTGCGACGAGCACCGTGACGTTGTCCCTGCCGCCTCTGTCCAGGGCGAGCCCGATGAAGCGATCGGCCAGCTCCGCGAGGTCCTGACCGAGCTCGCGTGCCGTACGGAGCTCGGCGTAGATCTCGCTGTTCAGCACGTGGTCGGAGAGGCCGTCGCTGCACAACAGCAGCAGATCTCCGGGCTCCACGTCGAGCTCGGCGAGGTCGACGACATCGGCCGCGAGCTCAGAGTCAGCGCCCAGATCACGGGTCACCTCGTTGCGACCGGGCGCCCGGTGGGCCTCTGATTCGCTCACGCAGAAGCGCTCCAGGCTGCGCTCACGGACCGTGTGGTCCCGCGTGAGCAGCATGCAGGCACCGCCAGCCTGGGCGGCAAAGACCCGACAGTCGCCGACGTGGGCGATGGTGGCTCGGCTCCCGTCGATCGCGACGCGCGCGGCGACACAGCCCATGCCTGCCAGATCGGGGTGTTCGAGGGTCCGCCCGAAGACCGCGGCGTTGGCGGCCACGAAGCGCTCGACCGGCTCCCCTTCACGGACGAGCTCGGTGACGGCCAGGGCCGCGGCCAGCTTGCCGGCCACGTGCCCGCCCATGCCGTCGACGACGACGAGCACGCCCTCGCCGATGGCGAAGACGTCTTCGTTTGCCCGGCGGACCAGGCCGCGATGAGTGCGCCCCTCTGCCGCCATCACAGCTTCTCCACCGTCAGCGTGAGCAGACCGTTGGTGAGGTGGACGACGACGGCGTCGTCGAAGGGAACGCTGATCTCCTTGCCGCACATCAGCTGGGCTTCGCCGACGGCGACCGGGTTGCCCAGCATGCGCTCGACCAGGACCTGGTCAGAGACGACCTCCAGGCGCAGGTGCTGGCGTGAGAACTCGCTGGAGCCCGTCGGCAGGGAGATGAAGTCGCTCCCACCGCCTCCACCGCGACGTCCGAGGGTGTAGCGGACACCCTCCTGCAGCCGACCGAAGGGCCTGTCGTGACAGCGCAGCTCGGCGACGACCCGCCCCTGGCGCTGCACCGGGCTGGCGTGCCGTCGCACGGTGAAGGGGGACCCGGCGCGCTCCGTCTCCACCATGTCCGGGTCGTCCTCGTCGATGGGGACGTGGCCACGGAGGGTCTCGGAGCCCTCGGCGCCCTTGTCCTCTGGGTCGATGACGAAGCGACCGTGACCTCGGTACAGCTCGGGGTTCTCCTCGAAGCGCAACGTGAAGCCCTCGGTCGATGCACCGCGCCTGCGAGCAGCCTCGGTCAGGCCGAACTCGATCGCCGGCCGGGCGCTGGCCGCGTAGGGATCGAGGGAGCGGTGGTCCTCGGAGGAGAGCTCCAGGGTCCAGTCCGTCCCGATCAGCGGGTTGCCGGCAGCGTCCAGAGCAGTGTGCTCGTCGACGACCCCCTCGCAAGCGCGCACGACCAGGTGGGGGTCGACCTGCAGGTTGGCGGCGCCCAGCCAGCGGCTGAGGCTCCACCAGGGCTGACGCTCCTGCCAAAGCCGCTTGAAGTCGATGTCGAAGCGGCCATCGCCGCCATGGATGCTCTTGGACATGGGTGTCTCCTTCAGGCCTCGACGACGAGGGCGAGGCGGAACTGGGGGGCGGAGCCGAAGAGCAGCAGCCTGTCTCCCGCCCTCAGCACGAGGCGGCCAGCGGGGTCGGGCAGGACGCGACCGCCGTCGGCGCGCTCCGCGACCACGAAGCGACGCTGGCCGGACTCGGGGATCACGAGCAGGCGGCTCGCCAGGCGCTCGATGCGGACGGCCCGACGACTGACGAAGCGAGCGGACGAGGGCAACGCGATGTCGTTCGCGCCGCCGCTGGGCGACTCCCGGCGCCACGCCCCACGGCCGAGGCTGAAGACCCGCTGGCTGCGAGGCAACGCGAACACCGCGCCCCGCCACCGCCACGGACACTCCGCCGCCGGGGGCTCGAGCACGAAGCGGACGGGGGCGGGCTTGTCGACCTCGCGGCCGAAGCAACGGTTGCCCTCACCCTCCACGACCTCGAAGTCCAGCGCTGGCAACACCTCCGGACCACTCCGGGCGAGTCGATTGACGACACGCTCCTGCACCTGCTGGGCGAAGCCCGGCTGGGCGACCCAGGCCTGCAGGGCCCCGCGCCCCGGTCCGGAGACCTCGTAGACGACCTCGATGGCTTCTGGGAAACACTCGCCGGAGTCATCCCGGCCGAGGTGTGCCATGACCGCGTCCACCGCGGACTGCAGGGCCACCTCGCGGCTCACCTCGACCCTGTTCTCGAACAAACGGAAACGCATGAGACCTCCTGTGGAGACCACCTACGGAGCCCGCTGACACCACACCAGCGGCTGTCAGCGGGCTGTCAGTGATCTACCCTCGGGCCATGAGATGGCTGCTCCTGGTCCTGGGACTGACCACCCTGTCCGCCTGCTCCCAGCCTTGCGCCCGCGTGACGGGCAACTGGTCGGGCGAGTTCTGGGGTGACTCCCTCGAAGGCGAGATCGACATCGACTTCACGGCCAACGGCGCGGACGCCACGCGCGGGAGCTTCCTCGGGACGTGGACGCCGAGCGAGACCGTCGTCGAGGAGCCCAACCTCAGCGGGCTCTACAGCTGCCCGGGCGAGGGTCAGCTCGAGGGCCTCTACATCGACTGGGAGAGCGAAGGCGACGGCGGCGTCGAGCAGGTCTACGGCCAGCTCTTCGGCTACATCTCGAGCAAGCTGGAGGCCGACGGAAACTGGGAAGCCGACTGGTGGACCGAGGGTGGGCTGCTCATCGGAATGTACGAAGGGGAGTGGTCCGCGTGGCACGAGTCCTCCTACTGATCTGGGGCTGTGGGCCCTGCGCCAGCCTCGTCGGCTGGTACGACGGCACCATCAGCGGCGACCGCGAGGGCTTCACGGAGTTCGACGTCGCCACGATCGACGAGACCCACGTGGAGCTCGTCGGCTTCTGGTCTCCTTCTGGCCTGCCACGCACGGGCGAGGTGAACTTCTCGACCACCCGGGCCTGTGACGCCGACGATACGGTCACCCAGCTGGACTACGACGAGCTCTGGCATCACCTGCCCAACGACAGCTGGGAGCGCTGGGTGGGCCAGGTGACCTTCCAGATGGACAAGCAGGGCATCACCGGGGGCTGGTTCTTCGACATCGAGGCAGGCCCTACGGAGGCCGAGCTGGAGCAGCAGGAGCAGATCGCGGGGACCTGGGCCGCCGACAACGACCCTTGACGTCCGGCGTCGGAGCGCTACCTGCGGGTCCTCACGGAAGGACCCATGGCCGATCCCCAGACCCCCGACATCATCGACGCTGACGAGACCGACGACAACGAGTTTTCGGTCCACAACTTCGACGCAGAGGTCCGACAGCTCCTCGACCTCGTCATCCACAGCCTCTACAGCGACCGCGAGGTCTTCCTTCGCGAGCTGATCAGCAACGCCAGCGACGCCCTCGACCGTGCCCGCATGGCAGGCCTGGAGAACCCGGAGCTGCGACCCGCCGACGGCGAGGCAGCGATCGACATCCGCGTCGACCCCGTCGAGTCGACCATCACGGTCTCCGACAACGGCATCGGCTTGACCGAAGAGCAGGCAGTCACGGCCCTGGGCACCATCGCTCACTCCGGCACGAAGGCCTTCGCCAAGGCGCTGGAGGAGGGGGTCGATCACAACCTCATCGGCCAGTTCGGGGTCGGCTTCTACGCCGCGCTGATGGTCGCCGAGCACCTCACGGTCCACTCGCTGTCTGGCGAGCCCGAGGCAGAGGCCATCACCTGGGCCTGCGACGGCTCCACCGAGTACACGCTCGGCAAGGGCAAGCGCGAGACCCGCGGGACCGACGTGATCCTGAAGCTGCGCGAGGACGCCTTCGACTTCCTCGATCCGGAGACGCTCGCAGCCGTCGTCAAGCGCTACTCGGAGTTCGTCGGCTACCCGATCCGCATCGCCGAGGAGCAGGTCAACGAGCCCAAGGCGCTCTGGACCCGAAAGGCCTCTGACATCTCAGAGGACGAGTACACCGCGTTCTACAAGCAGACCTGCGGCGACTGGGCCGACCCGGCGACCCACATCCACGTCCACGCCGACGCGCCGGTGCAGTTCAAGGCGCTGCTGTTCGTCCCGGCCATGGTGCCGCAGGATCTGAACTACTCCGACGGGCGGCGCCCGCTGAAGCTCTACGCCAAGCGCGTGCTCATCCAGGAGGAGGCCCGAGAGCTCCTCCCCGACTACCTCCGCTTCGTGCGCGGGGTCGTGGACTCAGAGGACATCCAGCTCAACGTGAGCCGCGAGCTCATCCAGCAGGACCGAACCGTGCGAGAGCTCCGGGAGCAGCTCGTCAACCGGGTGCTCCGCCACCTCAAGAAGATGGCGAAGAAGGACCGCGATGAGTTCGAGCGCGTCTGGACCGACTACGGCGCGGTGTTGAAGGAGGGCTTCAGCCGCCGCCCGGGCGAGGTCCTCGACGTGACCGGCAAGCTCACGGAGCTGGCGCTCTTTCGCAGCACGGAGAGCGACTGGACCTCGCTCGCCGAGTACAAGGAGCGCATGGCAGAGGGCCAGGACACCATCTGGTTCCTCACGGCCACGGATCCGCAGACCGCCGCGCGCAGCCCCCACCTCGAGGGCTTCGCGAAGAAGGGCTGGGAGGTGCTGCTGTTGACCGACCCGGTCGACGAGTGGGTCGTCCAGAGCCTCAAGGACTACGAAGGCAACGAGCTCAAGGCCGTGAGCCGCGGGGAGCTCGAGTTCGACGAAGAGGAGGTCGACCACGACGACGCCCTCGACGAAGACCTCGTCGGCTGGCTCAAGGAGACCCTGTCCGACACGGTCAAGGACGTGCGCGTCAGCTCACGACTCACGGACTCGCCCTCGGTCCTGGTGGACGACGAGCACGGCATGTCCGCGAACATGCAGCGCATCATGACGGCGATGAACCCCGGCATGTCGATGGCAAAGCGCATCCTGGAGATCAACCCCACGCATCCATTGATCCGCTCCCTGGAGGCCTTGCACGGCACCGGGCGCAAGACAGAGGCGCGCCCGCTGGCCTTCCTCCTCGTCGACCAGGCCAAGCTCTCGGAGGGCTTCGTGGACGACCCGGGAGCCCTCGTCGAGCGTCTCCAGGCCCTCAGCAAGCTCGCGGCGGCCGGGCTCATGGGCCATGATGGGGGCGGCGCCGAGGAGTAGTAGATGCTCGCGCTGCTGTCGTCCTGCTCCATGCCCTTCGGCGGGCCCGAGGGCGCGACCCCCGGACAGGGAGACTGCGACGAGCTCGTGGTCGGCTGGCTCGACGAGGACGGAGACGGCTTCGGTCGCGAGCAGGAAGAGGCGTGCGAGGCCCAGTGGTACTGGGTGGACGCCGGCGGGGACTGCAATGACGAGGACCCCCTCATACACCCCGACGCCCTGGAGATCTGCGAGCCGTGGTCCCGCGGCGTGGACGAAGACTGCGACGGCACCCTGGACTGCGAGGACGCAGACTGCCGCGACGAGTGCCTCGAGGACGACTGCAACGACGGCTACGACCAGGACGACGACGGGCTGACCGACTGCGAGGACGACGACTGCCTGGGCACGGCCGACTGCGCCTCCTTCACCGCGTACATCACGGGCGGCGGCGCCTACACCCTGTCCCGCTACGCGGTCAGCCAGCAGCTCTGGGCGACCTCTGTGAAGGGCCACGTCATCTTCACAGAGGGCATCGTCGGCAGCTGCACCTTCACCCTCGGCCGGGTGGAGATCTGGACCTCCTACGGCATCACCACCGACGTGCGTCGCGAGGACATCTGGCCCAGCGACGGCTGCCCTTCGTCGCTGTCGACGGGTTTCCTACCCCGCACCTCGGAGCTCACCTTCTCAGGCTCTCGCATGCCCCGGCTGAACACCGGCGCCCCCTGGTACGGCTCCACCCTGACCAGCAGCAGCTGGGGCAGCTCGTCCACGTTCTACCGTGGCGCGATCACGGGCGGATCGACCTTCTCGAGGTAGCCTGTGGATATGTTGATCACCCTGTGGATCACTGCTTGTTCGACTGATCAGAGTCCGCCTCCGACGCGGATTCTGATCGAGGCGCCGGATCCGGTCGTCGTGCAGCTCGAGGTGCCCCCGGAGCCCGTGGCGAACACGCCGCCGGAGGGCTGGACAGAGCTGGTCGGCGCCCCCTCGCTGGACTTCGCCTTCGACTACCACGGCACGGACAACTTCACCGGCGCCCAGCTCCCTGGCTACGAGGCGAAGGGCGCCTGGCTCCGGGACGAGGCGGCGGCGGCGCTCCTGTTGGCGGCGGCCGACCTCGACGCGCAGGGCCTCCGACTCGTCGTGCGTGACGCCTACCGGCCGGTCCGGGCGACCCTGGCGATGTGCGACTGGGCGGAGCGCACCGACCAGGTCCACCTCCTCGACGATGGCTACATCGCTCGGAAGTCAGGCCACAACCACGGCAACACCATCGACGTGAGCCTGAGCCGAGATGGGGTCGCGCTCGATTTCGGCAGCCCCTACGACCACTTCGGCGTCGAGTCCCACACCGCCAACGCCTCGGACGGGGCCGCAGAGGCCCGCGTCCTGCTCGGTGGGGCCATGTCGAAGCACGGCTGGAAGAACTACTCCAAGGAGTGGTGGCACTTCTCCTACTCGATGCAGGGCACCGAGCCCCTCGACGTGCCCTACGGGGTGTCGGGGGACTGAGGTAGGGTCGCGCCGTGCTGCGACGTCTTCCGTTTTCGATCCGAGTAGGACTTCGCAGGGTCCCCGCCACGCTGAGATGGCTGGGCCGACCTCGTCTTGCTCGGGGCGACATCACCGACTTCCCGGCGCTACATGCCAGGCGCCGGAGCCCCCTCCGCCGCCAGTCCACGCTCTACGCAGGGGGCCTCCAGGCCGCCAAGGAACACAACGTGCGGCGAGCCGCGGCCTTGATGGACGGAGTCGTCATCGACCCCGGCCAGAGCCTCTCCTGGCACGCCGTCATCGGCCCGCCGATCCGCGCTCGGGGCTTCGTCCCCGGCCCCGAGCTCCACGCCGACCGCCTCGCCCAAGGAGGAGGTGGTGGGCTCTGCCAGGTTGCGAACCTCGCAGCCTGGCTGGCGGTGCATGCTGGACTCGAGCTCCCCGTGCGCCACCGCCACGGCCTCGACCTGTTCCCAGACGAGGCCCGGACCGTGCCCTTCGGTCTGGGCGCGACCGTCTTCTTCCCGACCCGCGACCTGGTCATGAAGAACCCGCACGAAGTGCCCCTGCGTCTGGGCTTCGGCGTCGAAGATGGCTTCCTGCTCGGCGAGCTCCGCTTCACGGAGCCCCTGGACGAGCGCTTTGTCGTCGAGGAGCGTGACGCCGGCTTCGAGCGCATCGATGGCGTCGTCTACCGCTTCAACCGCCTGGTCCGTGTGAGCGCGCACGGCGAGGAGCTGCTCTGGTCGACCCGCGCCCGGGTCGCCTACTCCGTCTCCGAGGAGCTGCTGTGATCCTGCTCTTGGCCTGTTCCGGAAACCCCGAACCCCAGAAGGTCGAGGAGAAGCCTGCCCTCGAGGTCCTCGCCGAGGCTCCGGACAAGGCGTCCACCAAAGTGGACTTCCACCTGGAGGCGGCCGTCCTGACATCCGAGGGACTAGCAGATGGCCTGCTGCGCGGGAACGACGCCTGGGTGCCCATCGGCAATCCCAACGGCGAAGGCCTGCTGTTGCGCTTCGCCGAGCCCTTCTACTTCAGCAAGCTCGAGGTCAGCGCCTGCTCCACCGGCCCCGCCTGGACCCCGACTGTCTTCGTGAACGGAGCCCGGGTCGACGACCGACGCCTGGAGCCCGGGGGGACCAAGGCCGTGCAGGTCGGCGAGGTCGTGAAGTCCGTCTTCGTGCGCATGAGCCACGCCGAGCCGGGGGCCTGCATGGGCGGTGTGCGCTTCCTGGACTCCAAGGGCGAAGACCTGAACGTGCTGCCACCCCGCCACGTCGGGGCCGAGGTCCGGGCCAGCTCCACCCTGGAGCCCGCCGACGCCTACCACACGCTCTACCTCGTCGACAGCCGCACGGACTTCGGCTGGGTGGAGGGCGCCAAGGGCACCGGCGCGGGCGAGAGCCTGAGCATCACCCTGGACGAGGAGGTGGAGCTCCACGGCGTCCGGCTCTGGAACGGCTACCAGCGCAGCGAGGACCACTTCAAGAAGAACGCGCGCCTGAAGAAGGTGACCCTGTCCTTCGACACCGGGTCGGTGACCCTGGAGGTGCCGGACGCCATGGGGCCCTCCGAGCTGTCCTTCGATCCGGTCAAGACGCGCAGCCTGAAGCTGACCATCGACGAGGTCACCCCGGGCAGCCGCTACGAGGACCTCGTGATCTCCGAGCTGGAGCTGATCGACGAGGACGGCCCCCTCAGCCTCAGGACCTGGGACGACCGGGCCAAGGCCCTGCGCACCGCCCACGCTGGCACCGCGCTGGGGGCCCTGATGGACCAGCAGCTCGAGAGCGTCTGCAGCGACGAGTGGATCACCCAGGCCAAGCTGCGCAGCAACCACAGCTTCGTGGTCTACGGCGAGAGCATGGACACCTCGACCGTCTTCGACGGTGCCTGGGTCCCGCTGGGCAAGGAGGGGGCCTGGACCGCGGTCAAGCTCTACGGCCGACGCCACCGCATCCGCTCGACCTACCAGCCCTACGGCACCGACACGACGGACGAGGAGACCCGGATCGGCGGCGGCAAGCTGCTCCTGGCGCGAGCCTCCGACCTCGACGAGGAGACCTGGATCGTCACCTCCGCCGAGCTGGCCTGGGGCCTGACCTGCTCGCCGAACCTGAGCCACGCAGAGGCCATCGAGATGGGCATCGTGCTCATGAAGGGGGCGGACATCGACGCGGTCGTCGCCTTCTGATGCTCCTGATGCTCGGGTGTGGCATGGAGCCAGCGCCGCAGCCGCCTCCGCCCCGGCTGCAGTCGATCCTCACGTCCAGCATCGGCCCAAACCCCTTCGACGCCACCGCCGGGATCGGGCCGATGGCGTCACCCAGACCCAGATCAAGCTCCGCTCCAACCAGACCTTCGACATCGTCGGCGAGGACCTCGTGGCGCACGGCGACTGGTTCCCGTCGGCGGCCTTCCGCGGCTGGACGAAGGTGACGCTCCATGGAACGAGAACCCAGGGCGGCGAGACCACGGTCCTCGACAGCGAAAGCCTCACCCTGGCGACAGCCTCCGAGCTCGACGCTGCAGGCTGGATCGACACCGCCCGGCGCTACACCTCGGCGCTGGACTGCGAGGGCCAGATGAGCCACGAGCAGGCGGCCAGCGAGGGCATCGTGATGGTCGAGGGCGCAATAGAGGCCGTGGTCCGCCTCAACGCCGCCGAGTGAGGCCGGCCGGGCGGACTCGTCGCGGGTTGCGCCCATCCTCGATCCTGCCAGCCAGATCCTCGCTGATCGGTCCCTCGGACAGCGCCTCCCAGGTGGCCTCCGAGACGTAGCTGTAGTCCCCGTCGAGCACGGTGAACTCACCGGTCCACTCATGCGGCCGCACCCCCCACACGATGCGGCCGATGCGCTGTCGGTCCAGCTCGGGCTCCGGGGCCCAGGCCATGGCCTCGCCGCCGGTCTCGTGGTCGTAGAGGAAGTTGATGCCCACGTGGGCGATGAGCAGCTCCGGGCGCTCGGGGAGTCCCTCGATGAGGCCTCGATAGCGCTCGTAGGGGGGGTGCTGGCGCGGGTCGAAGCCGACCGGGATCACCAGGAGCAGGGGCAGGCAGAAGGGGGCCGGGATGCGGGGGATCAGCCCCAAGGCCAACAGCGGTGTCATCAGCGCCAGCCGATACCCGAGGTCCAGCTCGTCCTGCTTCCAGGGAACGAGCAGACACACGGCCAATGGCAGCAGGAAGATCCAGCGTCGCTCGCGCAGGAGGCCGTAGATCAGCGCCGCCCAGCCCCCGAGCAGCTCGAGGACCTGGAGCGGATGGGTCGGTCGCAGCGACAGCCAGGACAAGGGCAGGCTCGGCTCGAGGTGCACCCGCTCGAGATCCGAGGGGTGCAGGAGCCCGGGGAGCACCCACGACAAGAGGCAAAACACTGCGATCAGCGAGACACCGCCAAGCAGGACGCGCCTCTCGACGCGCTCGGCCAACAGGCCCAACAGCCCCAGCACCACGAAGGCTGCGCCGATGCGGTGGGCGCTGGCGCAGAGCACGCCCCCGAGGACCGCCAGCCACCAGCGTCGCCCGATCAGCCCAGCCGCGAAGAGCAACCACGGCGCTGCCATGCCCAGGTTCTTGGGGAAGTCCCCGCCGAGGTGCGTCAGCGTCGGAGAGGCCGCCGCAAGGAGCGCCAGGGTCCAGGGGCGGCCCAGCTCCCGCCCCAGCAGCCAGGCAGCCGGGACCACCAACGCGGCCAACAGCGCGGCCCCCACCTTCATCGCCAGGATGGGCTCGAAGACCAGGCCCAGGATCCCGAGAAAGCGCAGCACCCAGCTGGCGTCCGGTACGTGGAGCCCCAGCCCAGAGGACCAGTCCGCGATCTGGACCACGTAGTAGTAGCCGTCGGTGCCCGGGGGCTCCGGGGTGCGCAGCGACCACGCCAGCCTCGCGGCGAAGACCCCTGCGGACAGCAGGAGCAGGAGGGAGCCCCGACGCACTCAGTCGCGCAGGTGGCGGTTCAGGTACTCGAAGTCGGTGGTGTCCCCAGAGATGTGCACGTCCGAGGACCAGCTCTGGCCGTAGTGGCCGAAGTCGTCCAGCAGCCCGAGCCCATCCGACTCCAGCCGCGCCATCCCGCCCTGCTGCCGCACGACCCAGAGCTGCTCGTCATCGGCCGCGACGTTGGTCAGGTACTCGTCCATCGTGGTGGAGTCGACCAACCCCCCGGCGTCGAACTGGTAGAGCGAGGCCCCGTGCTTGTTCGCGAGGTAGACGTGGTCCCGATCCGAGGCCAGGGACCTGGGGCGGCTGGACGCGGCGTGGGTGTCGGTGACGCCGAAGGTGGACAGGTCGACCTGGAAGAGCAGGTCCTCGTTGGTGACCGCCACCCAGCGCGTGCTCCCCTCGACGTGCACCGCCTGCGGGTAGTGCGCCATCGTGGTGTTGCCGGTGTAGACGTCCGGGTAGCCCTCGAAGGTGAGCGAGGCGACCTCCTCGAGGGTGGCCCGGTCCAAGACAGCGACACGACCTTCGTAGGGGTAGCTCGAGCCCAGGTCGAAGAGCGCCGCGTAGACGTGGTCCTCGTCTAGATCGAGGTCCAGCACCTGCACATCGACGAGCGAGGTCATCTCGACCACCGAGCCGGTCTTGTCGAGCACGTAGAGGGTCTGGTCGTCGTTGGAGGCGACGAAGACCTCCTCGTCGTCCAGGGCGATGGCCAGGTGCGCGCTGCCGAGCTCGATCTCCTCGACCTCGAGCAGGAGCAGGTCGGCGTCGCCGCCGTTGTAGACCACGAGCGACTTGTCCTGGGCAGGGCACACATCGGCGAGGCTCGGCCAGCCATAGGAGCGCGGCGTGAGCACGATGTCGGGCTCGAGCACCGGCGCTTCGCTGTCCACGGGAGAGTCGGCGGGGGAGTCCACCGGGCTGTCCTCGACCTCCGAGTCATGGGTCGAGGGCTGCGACTCTCGAGGAACGACCTGGTTCTCCGTGCACGCGACGAGCAGCAGCAGCATGGGCCCTCCGGCGGGCAGGTTAGCGCGCCTCGGGAGGAAGTCGTGGTCTGGCTCATCTCATGCATCAGCGGCGAAGAGGTCGTCGTCGGTCCGGGCCTCGATCAGACAGACGACAGCTCGGTGATCGAGGGGCCGTGCGCTGACGACATGGTCGAGGTCGAGGACTTCTGCATCGACCGCTACGAGGCCTTCGTCACCGACGGGGTCGCCGAAAACGGCGAGGGCGAGACCCCCACCGGCTACCACTCGGGAGAGCAGGCCGAGCTGTACTGCGAAGCCGCCGACAAGCGCCTCTGCACAAGCGAGGAGTGGCTGCACGCCTGTCAGGGGGAGCCGCCGACCACCTGGCCATACGGCGACACCTACGATCCGACGGCCTGCAACGACAGCTACCCGGGAGGTCACCCGGTGGTGGACTACTTCGGCACCTCCGACGGGACCTGGAACACGGAGCACATGAACGATCCCGGCATCAACGAGCAGCCGGACACGGTCGATCCCAGCGGGGAAAACCTGTCCTGCGTCAGCATCGATGGGGTCTACGACCTTCACGGCAACCTCCACGAATGGGTCGCCGAGAGCGTGTTCCGGGGCGGGTTCTACGCGGACGCGGAGCTCAACGGACCCGGTTGCACCTAAGTCACGACCGCCCACGCAACGAGCTACCACGACTACTCGACGGGCTTCCGCTGCTGCGCGGACCCCTGAGACTCGACGATATGCTGCGGCTGTCAGGGCCGCGAGTGGAGGAACCGTGATCCTGCTTCTGTCCGCCGAGGCCTTTGCCTGCGGCGCCTTCTTCGGCCCGGAACCCGTCATCTCGGACAGCCAGGTCGTAGCCTTCCGTCCGGGCTCCGGGTCCACAGAGGTCGAGTACCGCGTGGCCTACGCGGGCGACGCAGAGGACTTCGGCTGGGTCATCCCGGTGCCCGGTGACGTCGAAGAGGTCGAAGAGGGTGACCCCGACGCCCTCATGGACGCCGTCCAGGACAGCGAGCCGAGCATCGAGCACTACTACGACGAGCCCCGCTTCGGCTGCAGCGGAAAGGGGGACGACCTCACCGACTCGAGTGGCGGCATGGGGACCGACTCCGGCCTCGTCGAGGGCAGCGGGAGCGCGGGGATCTTCGAGTGGACCGCGCTCTCCGGCGAGGAGTCCGAGCCCCTGATCTCCTGGCTCGACGAGCGCGGCTTCGTCAACGGCGACACCAGCGCCATCGAGGACTACGTCGCAGA
Organism: Myxococcota bacterium; assembly: GCA_036012755.1. Taxonomy (GTDB): domain Bacteria; phylum Myxococcota_A; class UBA796; order UBA796; family CAJQPC01; genus JAAESX01. Next base: position 41,743 of record DASCPX010000016.1, read on the forward strand.
GGGCGGCTGGACCTTCATCGCCTTGTCGATGACCCAGACCCCGGACGGCGCCGGCGACAGCGGCTGGGGCCACACCATGCCCCAGGCCGCGGTGCGCATCACCTACGCGGGTGACGACATCAGGTACCCGGCGCACATGACCAGCACCTCTGGCGCCGAGAGGCAGACCACCACCATCCTGGTCTTCGGTGATGAGCGCGCGACCGTCAGCGGCTGGTCCTCGGCAAAGGTCGGCGACCTCTTCGGCGACATCGACGACGACCCGGCCGAGCTCTACGCGGACCGCCTCTGGGACCTCGGAGGCGACTCCCCCGGCTACGGTCTCGTCTACGCGCAGGCCTACCGCGGCGAGTGGCTCACCCGCTTCGACGCCATGGCCCTGTCCACAGCCCACACAGAAGACGCCGTCTTTGCAATCGACGGGGGCACCGACCCGGTCTCGAGCTCGATCCAGCTCTACGAGAAAGAGAGGGACCGTGACAAAGCCGAGAACGCCTTGTTCCTCCTGCCCCTGGGCCTGCTCGGACTGATCGGGCTGCGCCGTCGGCAATAGGCGAGGCCGACGCCACGTCTAAGATCCGGACGTGACGGATCTCCTAGCTCCTACCGGGCCCCTCGTGATGTCCTCGGTCGACGTGGTCGCCGGGGACTATCGCATCCTCGACGGGGTCACGCTGAAGCTGCATCCCGGTGAGCTCTGCGGGCTCATCGGGCCCTCCGGGGCCGGCAAGAGCACCCTGATCAAGGTGCTGCTCGGCCTGCGAGACCCGAGGTCCGGCGACGCAAAGCTCGGCGGCGGGCCGGTGACCGCGGTGCCCATCGGGTACGTGCCCCAGGACGACGCGCTCCATCGCACGCTCACGGTCCAGCAGGCCCTGTCGTTCTCCGCCGAGCTGAGGCTGCCGGAGCTCGGCCCCGAAGAGCGCGCGGCCCGGATCACGGAGGTGGTCCAGCAGGTGCAGCTCGACGAGCGCATGGACGTGCGCGTCAAGCGCCTGTCCGGCGGTCAGCGCAAGCGGGTGTCGGTGGCACTCGAGCTGCTGACCGAGCCGCCGATCCTCATCCTCGACGAGCCCACCAGCGGGCTGGATCCAGGTCTTGAGGCCACGATGATGGAGCTCTTCGAGGGTCTCGCGAAGTCCGGTCGCATCGTGCTGGTCGCCACCCACGCGATGCAGTCGTTGCTGCGCTGCCAGGCCCTGTGCGTGCTCGTGAAGGGTCGCGTCGCCTACTTCGGTCCTCCAGAGGACGCCCCGGCCCACTTCGGCGTGGGCACCTTCGCGGGCATCTTCGAGGCCCTGGCACGGAAGGCCCCCGCCGAGTGGGCGAAGGTCTGGAACGCCTCGTCGATGCGTCCGGCCTTCCTCGGCCGTGGAGCCCCCGCGATCGGCGGTTCGACGAGGAAGCAGCTGCCAGAGGTGACGGAAGCGCCCGCCGAGGAGCCCGAGCCGATGTCCGCAGCGGAGCAGCTCGCCGCGATGAAGGCGGAGCTGAAGAAGTGAACCTCGTCAAGCGCCAGCTCGGGGTGCTCACGCGCCGCTACGCCGCCTGCACCGTCGGGGACCCGCTGACGGTCTTCCTGCTGTTGGCCCAGGCCCCCTTCATCGGGTACCTCTGCACGCTCGTGTGGGGCGCAGCCGGCAGGGAGACCGAGTCGCTGTACTTCGTGATGGCGCTCTCCAGCGTGTGGTTCGGCTGCATCAACGCCTGCCGCGAGGTCGTCAAGGAGCGGGCCATCGTCGAGCGCGAGCGCTTCTTCGGTCTGTCACTCCCCGCCTACGTGGGCTCCAAGTTCGCCGTCCTCGCCGGCATCGGGCTGGTCCAGGTCGTGCTCATGCAGGCGGCCATCGAGTGGTCGATGGCGCTGAAGGGGCCCTTCTTGGTCCAGACCATGGCGATGTTCGGCAGCATGCTCTGCGGCATGGGGCTCGGGTTGTTGGTCTCGGCCATCTCGAAGAGCCAGGAGCGCGCCGTCGGCGCGATCCCGCTGTTGATCCTCCCCCAGATCCTGTTCTCCGAGGTCGCCCTGCCCGAGCGCTACCACGGTGAGGCGATGTCCCTGTTGGAGAACCTCATGCCGGCCCACTGGGGCTTCCAGGCGATCCGGGAGCTGGCAGCTGCGGAAATCGAGTGGGCGACGGTGGTCGGGAGCCTCGGCGCCCTCGGCGTGCAGACCCTGGTGCTCGCCGTCCTGGCGATGCTGGCCCTGATCCCACGGAGGGACGTGTGAAGAAGTACGCAATCGGCCTCGGCGTCCTGCTGGTCGCCGCCCTCGGCTACCTCGCCGCCGCGCACCTCTCGGGCGGCCAGTACCCGACCCTCGGCATCCCCGGCGTCGGAGGCCACGAGGCCATGCTGCGCAAGATGTCCCTCGACTTCTGGGAGGACATCCAGTTCAAGGACTTCGAGAAGGCCGCGACCTACCACGAGGAGTCGATGCAGGACGAGGTGGACATCCCCTTCCTCCTCGACCGGCTCTACGGCGTGCCCCCAGAGTCCATGGACATCCAGCACTACGAGGTGGTGTTCGTGGACATCGACAGCTCGGGCCTGCGCGCCCGGGTCAAGTGCCGCGTCAAGGCGCTGGAGCTGACCCGGGAGAAGGTCCGGGACCAGGAGATCATCCTCTACTACTACCGGGACTCAGTGGACGACCCCTGGCACATGAAGCTCGAGGACAGCCTGCGCAAGCCCGAGTCGGACAAGGACAAGAAGCACTAGCGCCGAGCGCTATTCGAAGCCCTTCCTGCACGCCGCGTCGCAGCGGTGGGCGAGGCCGATCGCACCGGCGGCGAGATTGGTGGGGAGCCCGGTCTCGACAGTCGAGGGCAACAGCGACAGGGTCGGCTCGTAGTGCGCCGCGTGGCAGAGCCCCGCGACCTCGGCGGCGTCGACACCGACGCTGACCTTCAAGGTCCGGCTCGAGCCGGCACACCGAGAGGTCGTCTGGAAGCTCAGGTTCCGTCCCGGCGTGGCGCAGGTCAGCTTGGCGTACTCCGCGGCGAGGCTGTCCTCGACCAGCTCGATGGTGGGCAGGGGCGTCGAGTCCTGGGCCTCGATCGCGGCGAGCACGGAGCCGAGGGTCTCCCGAGAGTGCCCGGCGACCTTCGCTCTCAGAGCGTCCTCTCGGGCCTCGTAGAGGGACACGCCACCGCCGACCCAGCCCTCTTCGTGCACGCAGATGAAGCGCGGAGCGGTAGGGATCTCCTCCGTCAGGGGTCGCAGCGCAGGGGTGGGCGCCGTGGCCTTCTTCGAGAGGCAGACCTGGAGCGCATCCCGGGCCTCGGGGAGCCCCTTGCCCACCGCCACCTGGTAGTCCCCGAAGCACTTGCGCCTGCGAGCGGCCTCGAGCGCCACCCAGGGAAGGTCCGCGGTCACGTAGCCGTCGCCCCAGGTCGCGTCCCAGTCTCCGCTGTGGCGCTTGACCTGGACGAACTCACAGGCCCCTGGGCGGACCTCGTAGCCGGGCACCCGCGGCACATCGGGGGGCTCGATCGAGGCATAGCGCGCGACGAGCACCTCGACCTCGCCGAGGTAGATATCGACGTGCTGATCGATGTCGGCGACCAGCCAGGCGTGCTCGATCACCCGAAGGGATCCGCTCTCGAAGTCAGCGGCAAAGGCCTGCACGGTGAGCGTCTCGTCGGGCGTCTTCAAGGTCGCCGTGCACCGGGCGATGCCGTCGCTGGCGAGAGCGGCCGCGATGAACAACATCATCAGGCCTCCAACAGCGGCGACAGCGCCGCAAGAAACAGGGTGGGGGGCGTCACAGGCGCTCCAGGTACTGCTGGGCCCGGGCGTACTCTGGCGCATCGGGGGGAATCTGCAGCCAGGCACCTCTGGCCTGCTCGACCTTGCCCGCGTTCCCATAGGCGACGCCGAGCATGAAGATGGTCTGGGAGCGAGGAGGCCCCACCCTGAGCGCCTCCTCGAAGAGGGCGATGGCCTCGCCGTGCTCGCCGAGCTCCATGTGGGCCCGAGCCAGCTGGGCCATGACGATCTCGTTTTCGGGCTCGAGGTCCAAGGCGTGGGTCCACAAGCTCACCGAGTCTGTCCAGACCTTGCACTGCTGCCAGGTGAGCACCCCCAGGCCGAGCACCGCGACCACGCCGATGCCCTGCGCCCAGCGACGTCCGACCAGCGTCGCGCAGACCAGCGCCGCCAGCGGAAGGCAGGAGAAGTAGCTGTAGCGATCAGCGACGAGCTGGGGCCCCGACTGGGCGACGCCCGAAACGGGCGAGAGCAGCACCAGGTACAGCACCCACGCCACCATCGGCGCTCGGGAGCGCTTCCAGAGGGCAGCACACAGGCCCGTGATCCCGAGCAGGACCAGGGCATTCGTCGCCGTCGGAAGCGCCGCGCCGTCCCACTCGTAGAGCGGAGAGAGCCCCTGCGGAACCAGCGTCTTGCCGGGGTAGAAGGCCGCGCCGTGGAGCGCCATCTCCAGCCGCTCCGCGAGGGTGAGCGAGCCGCCCACCAGCGCGCCGCCTTCGGCCTGGGCCCATATGGCGAGCCCACCGAAGAGCAGGGCGAGGCCAAGGAAGGGCAGCTTCTCGAGCAGGAGTCGGCCCCAGCCCCGACGCTCGAGCCAGACATCCAGCACCAACAGGACCACCGGCAGCGTGATGGCGTGCGCCTTGGCAGCCAGGGACAAGGCCTGCAATGCCAGCGCGACGAAGAACCAGTGGCGCCCTTCGTCCGCGGCATAGCGCAGCCAGGCGAGCACGCTGCCCGAAAACAGCAGCATGGAGAGCACGTCGCGCCGCTCGGTGACCCAGGCGACGGACTCGACCCTCAGCGGATGGACCGAGAACAACAGCGCCCCGAGCACCGCGGGGAGCCAGGCGCCCTCGGGCAACAGCCTCTTGAGCACCAGGAAGAAGAGCCCCGCCGAGAGGCCGTGCAAGAGCACGTTGGTGAGGTGGTAGCCGAAGGGGTCCATGCCCCACACCACGTGGTCCAGCGCCAGCGTCATCCACGACAGGGGCGTGTAGTGGCCCATATGAGCGTGGGTCCACATCCAGGCGAGCTCGTCCGCGCCGAGCCCGCGCCAGGTGTCGTGCTCGAGCAGGGTCCCAGGGTCGTCCCAATTCACCCAGCCCGCCGAAAGCGCCGGGATGAACACGACGATCGTCACCGCCATCACCAGCATCAACGGGACGGTTGCAGAACGCATCGCGTGGCATTCTAGGGCGCGCATGCCGGACGACCCGAAGAAGGCAGCCAACGATGTCCTCCTGGCCCTCGCACGTGCGGGCCGGAGCTTCCTGCTCTACGACCCCGGAAACGAGGCGATCCGCGGCTTCCTGGAGGACTACCAGGACAGCTGGACACGCTACTCGGAGGCCTTCGGCGACCTCGATCTCGCCGTTCGCCCTTTCGAGCTCCTGCGCAACGACGAGGTCGTCTACCTGGAGCGCGACCGCGAGCGCAGCCTGTCGTTCAAGATGTTCCGGGACGGAGTGCGCACGCTCAGCATCGGCCAGCACGCCACCTGGGACGAGCTCTTGCGGCTCCTCGAGATCCTCTCGATCCGCTTCACGGGAATCCGGCAGCAGGAGGACGACCTCGTCACCCTGTTGTGGAAGGCGGGCTTCAAGAACATCGACGTCCACGCGGTCGAGGGCTTCATCCCCGACGAGGAGGACGACGAAGACGAAACCCTCGACGGGCAACGTGAGCACCTCTCCGCCCCGGAGGACCAGGATCTGCCGCACCCGGTCTTCCCTTCTCGCGGGATCGTCACCTACCAGGACATCGACCTCGAGGCCCAGGTCGCGGCGCTGTCGGAGGCTGACTCCCGGAACCTGCCAGAGGACGCGCTCCACCTCGCCGGGCTCCTGCTCCAGCTGGTGCGAGACCCAGACGACCCGATGGAGGCCATCCACCTCCACTTCTACCTGGACGAGCTCCGCGACTTCCTCATGGCGGAGGAACAGATCGGACGCCTCGTGCGGCTGGTTCGCACGCTGCAGACCAACCTCGCCGACAACCCGCGCCAGCTCGACGAGACCCTCAAGCGCCTGGCAGGGACCGACGCGCTCCTGCGCATCGTGCGCTCGATCCAGAAGAACCACCAGTCGGCGCCCCCCGAGCTGCTCGAGCTCCTCCACATGCTGCCCGGGGATCACCTCCAGAACCTGCTCGAGGTGCTCTCGACGGAGCGCGACCAGGGCAGCCGACGGATCCTGCGCCAGCTCGTCGAGCCCTTCGTGAAGGGCCGTGAGCGCTGGTTCATGGACCAGATCCTCGGCGCGGAGCCAGAGGTCGCGATCGACCTGGTCCGCAGCGCCGGGAACAGCTCTCCAGAGATGCTGGTCACCCTCGCCCCGGAGCTGGTCGCGCGGGCCGACGAGGGGGTGGTGAACGAGCTGCTCTGGCAGGCCGACCGCGTCGGCCGCAGCGCGGACCTCGATCGCACGCTCGTGCAGCTCTTGGACTCCGACTTCGAGCGGGTCCGCATCCGCACCATGCGTTGCCTCGCCGAGCGTCGCTACGAGCCCTGCTTCAGCACCATCTCCTCGCGGGCCGAAGGACGCCGCATCTCCAACCTGGAAGCCGAGGCCGTCGGCCGAGCCCTCGCCGAGCTGGATCCCGAGCAGGCGGGCGAGCTGTTCCGGAGGTGGATCCGACCGGGGGGGGGATGCTCGGGTTCTTCGGCGGCAAGGGCAACGACACCCTCTGCTGGACCGCGGCGGCTGGCTTCGAGCACCTCGACGATGCCAAGGACGACTCACTGTTGGAGTGGCTGGCCAAGCGCGCCGGCGAGGATCTCTACACCCGCTGTCGCAAGTCGTTGGTGAAGCGTCGCCAGCGCCGGGAGGGCCGCCGTGGATGAGCTGAGACTCGCCCAGATCCGGCTCGGCCAGGCTCTGGACGGGGCCCGTAGCGGCGACCAGCGGCTCGCCGAGATCGTGCGCGAAGAGGGCCTGCGCTTCGTCCAGGTCCTCACCAGCCTCCTACGCCTCACGCGCCTCCACCACCTCCAGAACCACGCCTTCGACGGCCCCGTCCGCGAGTTCCGCATCTGCATCGACCGCCTCTGGCAAGAGCTCGGCGCGGTCCACGTGGTCGCGGTCGAGGACCAGATCTACGTCAACGACATCCGGATGCGGCTGACCGCGAACGAGGAGAAGCGGGACCTGGCGACCCTGCTTCGCGAGCACAACGTCGGAGGACTCTCCTTCCACTCGACCATGGACGAGCGTGCCATCCGCAGCCTCGTCGGCTGCTTCGCCGCCCGACCGGAGCCTGGTCGGCGCCGGACCGCGCTGTTGCTCCGGATGCGCGCGGCGGGCCTGGACGGCATCGACGCCTCCGGTGTCTTCCTCTTCAAGGTCGGCGCTGACGCCGATCCGGATCAGAGCACCGTCCAGATGATGGAGCGGGCCACCGAAGCCGCCGCGGAGGCCTGGGACGCCGTCGCCAACCACCGCATCCCGAACCCGCTCCCGATGCGAAGATCCGTCACAGAGATGCTCGCAGAGGGGCTCAACGCAGAGGGCCTCTGGGAGGAGGACAAGAGACGCCTCCGCCCGGGTCGCCACAGCGTGCGCGTGGCTCGCCTCGCGCTGCTCCTCGGCCAGGAGCTCGGCCTGTCGGCGGCGGCGCTCCAGGACCTCGGCGTCGCCGCGATCTTCCACGACATCGGCTACGCGGCCAACCAGCCAAACGAGAGCCATGAGACCGCCGGCGCGCGCCTGCTGCTACGCCAGCGGGGCTTCCATGAAGCCAAGATCCAGCGCATCCGAGCAACCCTCGAGCACCACAGGAACCACGATCACAGCGGCGGGCGGCCAGGGCTGTTCAGCAGGATCCTCCGCATCGTCGAGGACTACGACAACCTGGCCCGCAGCAAGCAGGCCAGCTTCTCTCCGGCGCTCGCGCTGCAGCTCATGGTCAGCGAGAGCGGCTCCTTCTACGATCCCCTCCTGCTCCAGTTGCTCGTGAACCGGCTCGGCTGCTACCCGCCAGGCACGCTGCTCAGGCTCGAGGATGGCAGGATCGTCCGTAGCCGAAGCCTCGTTCGCGACCCCGACATCTTCGACCGGCCCGAGTGCTTCCTCGTAGTCGACGAGCACGGAAACCGACCTGAGATCGGGGCAATCATCGATCTGGCTTACGAGGGCGAGATCGTTGGGCTCGCCCACCCGGGGTCCGCCAGCTGATTCCCCGTAGATGAAAATAACCCTCATTGTTTTCATTTTGCTGTGCTGTCGTTAGAATTGGTTCTTGGTCGGAGCACACCGTGACCGTCTTGTTCATGCTTGCCGCATGTGAGCACACGACGCCTGAAGACCCCGCCGGAAGCACCGAGCAGTCTCGCGCAGAGGCCATGCCCCACTGCAACGGAATAGTGCACGACGACACGTTCTACACGGACTGCGTCATCCGGGGCATCGTCGCGGCCCCGGACAGGGACAGCGCAGAGGAGCTCTGCTCTTCCCTGCCTCTCCGTCAGTCCGAGTGTCGCTCCCAGTGGGCCATGCGCATGATGAACCGGGCCGACGCAGAGGACGTCCGGATCATGTGCGGCGAGGACGGCGAGTGCCTGGCGGAGCTCGAAGAGGTGATCGCCTGGCGAGCCAAGGTGCAGCCCCCGGGCTGAGCCGGGCCCAGAGCCTTCAGTTCGTGACTGGCGGCTCGAAGAGGTAGAGCGCCAGGGGCTGATCGCCGGTGGCTTCGATCACCACGGGCGCGGGACGCAGGAAGACCAGCAGCGTGCCCGGCGTGATCGCGCGCTCGGTCCCGGCGCCGCGCAGCATGCCCTCTCCGGAGACGGCATAGAGCAGCCCATGGTCCTCTGAGGTGGCGGGCAGCTCGTACTGCTCGCCCACGAACAGCCGAGACATACGCCCTTCCATGATCGGCAGATCGAGGCGGTCGAAGGGCTGCCCGGAGGCGACGAAGTCCTCGACGTCGTCGTCGGGGTGGTAGCTGAAGGGTGCGGTGCCCTGGTCCATGCGCGGGTCGTCCGGCCGCAGGTACAGGTTGCCGTCGAAGGAGGGGTAGGCCAGCACGAGGTTGGCCTGGTGAGCTCCGGTGTTGTTGTCCCACTCGTGGCCGGTGAAGGGGGGCGAAGAGACCAGCGAGCCCGGCCCGAACTGCTCTTGGGTCTCCACGCGCTCCCCCTCTTCGGCGTAGACGTGAGCGACGTCCGGCGAGCCCGTGACGATGATGGTCGCCTCGTTGGCGGTGCGGTGGACGTGCAGCGGACAGAGCTGATCGACGCCGATGACGTGCATGTGCGCGGAGGCGACCTCGGTCGTGTAGAAGGTCTCCGACCGGTCGGTGGAGTCGAAGTGGGCCTGGATGATCTCCTCGGCCTTGTCCGGGAGGTTGGTGCTGGCGAGGGCGAGGCCGCTGGGAGGCACCTCGACGACCAAGGGCGTGACGGCTTCCTCCTGGGCGCACGCCGCCAGGGCCCACAGCGCAAGTCCCGTCACGGCTCATCCGGCTTCGCGGGATCGACATAGCCCATCGCCTCGAGCTGCCGGACGGTCGCCTCGTCGAACTCGACCTTGACCTCGCTCGCCGCGCTGGCCGCGACGTGCTCACGCAGGGTCCTCTCCAGCTTCGGTGCGGGACGAGACAGCGCCGTCTTCTCCTTGGGGTCGGCCACCAGGTCGAAGAGCTCGGAGCGGCCCTCCTCGGGCAGCCAGTGGCGACCATGCTCGGCGACCTGGTGGTCCTCGACGTAGAGGATGAGCTTGCTCTGGCCGTCCTGCACGGCCTTGGCCTCGCCGCGCTGATTCAGGGCTTCGGAGATCGCCACCCGGTGGTCGGCGTCGGCGGTTGGCAGGGGGGCGCCGTCGATGTCCTCGGGCACGGGCAGCTCGAGGATCGACAGGATGGTCGGCATCACGTCGACGGTGGGCACCGTGGTCGTGACGTGGGTGCCAGCGTGCTCGCCCCCGGGCCACTTCACGAGCAGGGGCACGTGCACGAGCTCCTCGTAGAGCGTGTGTCCGTGGGCATCGTAGAAGTGGTTGCCGTGGTCCACGAACTCCTCGCCGTGATCGGAGGTGACGATGATGAGGGCGCGCTCGTAGAGCCCCTGCTCCTTCAGCTCGGAGACGAGGTCCGCGAAGTGACCGTCCATTGCACGGATGCCCCCGTCGTAGAGCGCCATGGTGACCTTGGGGTGGACGGCGTCGTGGGCCTTCAGGGTCGCGCTGTAGTCGGTGTGCGCCTGCTGCCGGGCCTCGTTGTCCGGCGGGCCGCTGCGCAGGATCCGGTCGAACTCGGCGAGCTCGGCGGCAAGCTCGGGCCGATCGATGAAGCGCGTGTCCGTATAGGGAGCGTGGACCTCGAAGCTGTGCCAGAAGAGCAGGAAGGGCTGCTCGGCGTGCCCGGCAGTCCAGCTCGACAGCTCCGCGACGTGGGCGTCCGTGAGCTTGTAGTGGTCCGTCTCGTAGGTCGCGAAGCCCTGGCCGAGCCCGACCTTGGGATCCATCGAGCCGCCGCCGGTGAACGCCGCGGTCGCGTAGCCTGCCGAGCCGAGGTGCTCCGCGAGGGTCTGCACGGCGGGGTCGAGCGAGCGCACACCGTCGCCGCGCTCCAGCGCGTCGATGAGGTCGAAGTAGTACTGGGTCACGCCGTGATGGCCCGGGTAGAGACCAGTCATCAGGCTGACGTGGGCCGGCGTCGTCCACGGCGCCGAGGAGACGGCGTGTTCGTAGAGGACCGCGTCCCTGGCGAAGGCATCCAGCGCGGGCGAGGTCTCGGAGATCGCGTAGCCGTAGCTGCCGAGGTGGTCGGCACGGAGCGTGTCGATGCTGACCAGCACGACCGGCGTGGGCGAAGGCTCCACCGGCGTCGAGCATGCGAGGAGCCAGGTCACTTCGCTATCTCTACCACGGTCTCAGCCCTCCGGATGGCCGTGCACCGTCGCCAGGAGGGCCGCCAGGCGCACCTCCGCGACACCGCGCCGACATCGGCGTGACGCTGCGCGTTCACCACTCCAGGGAGCATCCTGGAGTCACGAGGAGGAAGAGATGTGGCTTCTTGCACTGGCGCTCGCTACCGCGGATGAGTGCGCGATCACGGCACAGGTCGATGAAGCGGGGAAGCTCGTCTACGTGGACCGGGGGACCTGCCCCCCCTGGTTCCAGATCCAGCTCCAGAACTCGGTCGGCCAGGACGAGCCCCTGCCGCTCCCGGAGCACACGTTGGTCCAGCTCCCGGTCACCATCGACGGTCGGGCCGCGTATCTCGGTCCGGCGACAGAGGGTCGTGTCGTCGGCCCCCACCGCGGCGAGGGCCCCGACGTCTCCCATCTCGCGGAGCGCGTCCCCGACCTCCCGCCGGACTGCGAGCTCCTGGCGACGGTGGATCCGGAGGGGCGGATCGACTCGATCTCACCGGTGGACTGCGCGATCTCCGACTACCAGTCGGCCCAACGTCGAGCACGACGGGCACGCTTCGAGAGCGGGGCGGATGCCCGCCTCCCAGGCCCACTCGCCGAGCATCGGGATCTTGAAGATGAGGTCGTCCCCGAGCCCCGCCGGGAGCCGATTGGTGGCATGGAAGACCTCGACCCCGAGTAGGAAGCCGTCGTAGGTGGCCAGGGAGTGGTGCATCGCGAAGAGCACGCCGCCGGTCCGCGGGACGTGCTCGAGACCCTGCACCGAGTGGCGGTGGTAGACCGACAGTGGGCGCGCCACGTTCTCGAAGAAACGCACAGCGCCAGGGGTGATGACGGGGTTCGTCCGTTGCTCTCCCATCGCGCCGCGACTAACGCGTTAGCGGCGAGCACTGCAGGTGAAGAACCAAGTGAAGAAGTCCAGAGCCCTGTCCGGCTTCCCGGAGTGGCTGCCTGAGCAGGAGCTCGTGCAGCAGGAGCTGATCGCCACCATTCGACGCTCATTCGGCCTGCACGGCTACGTCCCGCTGACGACCCGCTCGGTGGAGCCCCTCAGCGCCCTGTTGTCCAAGGGCGGCGACACGGACAAGGAGATCTACGTGCTCAAGCGGATCCACGATCCGCCCGAGCGACCCGCCGAGCTCGGCCTGCACTTCGATCTCACGGTGCCCTTTGCCCGCTTCGTGAGCGAGAACCGGGGCCGGCTGTCATTCCCCTTCCGGCGCTACCAGGTCCAGCCTGCCTGGCGCGGGGAGCGTCCCCAGATGGGCCGCTACCGCGAGTTCATCCAGGCCGACCTCGACATCATCGGCGCAGAGAACCTCCACGTCCGCCACGACGGCGAGGTCGTGCGACTCCTCGCACACACCATGGCCCAGCTGCCCGTCCCGCGTGTCCGTGTCGGCGTCAACAACCGCAAGGTGCTCGAGGGGGCCTACCGGTCCCTCGGCGTCGAGGACGTCATCGGGACGCTCAGAGCGGTCGACAAGATCGACAAGGCAGGGCGCGACAAGGTCGCCGAGATGCTCACCGCCCAGGGGCTGTCGGCGACGCAGGTCGACGGCGTGCTCTCGCTCACGGAGCCGGGCGCCATCGAGCTCAGCTTCGACCACCCGCTGTTTGTCGAGGGTCTCCGCGAGCTCCACGCCGTGCTCGAGGCCTGCGACGACGTGGAGGACGTGGTCGCCGATCTGCGCATCGCCCGCGGCCTCGACTACTACACCGGCACGGTGATGGAGGGGGTCTTCCCCGACCACCCCCAGTGCAGCACGGTCTGCAGCGGCGGCCGCTACGACGACCTCGCCGGTGGAGCGAAGGTCAAGCTGCCGGGGGTCGGCGCCAGCATCGGCGTGACACGCATCATGGGCTACCTCCAGAACCTCGGGTTGATGCCGGAGCGGGCCGGGAGCACCGCGACGGTGCTGGTGGTAGTGCACTCCGAGGAGACACGGCGCGACTCGGAGGAGGTGGCCCGGGCCCTGCGCGCACGCGGCGTCGGCGCGCTGGTCTGCCACAAGGCCTGGGGCTACGGCAAGCAGATCCGCTGGGCTGACAACAACGGCATCCCCTATGTCTGGCTGCCCACTCGGGACGGAGGCGTCCACGAAGTCAAGGACATCCGCAGTGGCCAGCAGGCCGCGGCGGATCCGGCCAGCTGGAGCCCCTCAGAGGGCTGAGGCCAGCCGGCGGGACAGCACCGTCGAGACCGTCATCGTGGACAGCTGCGGATTCACGCCCAGGGAGCTCGGGAAGACCGAGGCGTCGTGGATCGACAGCCCCTCGACGCCGCGCGCGTGGCCGCCACCGTCGATGGTCCTGCCCATGCGACAGGTCGCCATCGGGTGGCTCGAGTAGAGGACGAAGTCCCGGATGGAGGCGGCCCGCATGGCCCTGGAGAAGAGCTCGAGGTCACCGGTCGCCGGGACGCCGTGGGCGATGGCGTAGAGTTCGGTGGCGCCTGCCTCGAGCAGCACGCGAGCGCAGAGGATCATGCCCTCCAGGATCTGCTCGATGTCGTGGGGATCGAAGGTGTAGGAGATGTCGGCTCGACCGTCAGGGAAGGCCCCGACCCGCCCGTGACCGTGATCGCTGACCAGGGCCAGCACGCCCCCTATGCGTCGGAGCACGCCGAAGGTCGCCTTGATGCTGCCGTAGTGAGGCGCCAGCAACATCGAGACCACCTCTGGCGGCGAGGTCCAGGTGTGGGGGAGCAGGCCGGGGAGCTCCGGATCGTGGAAGTAGCAGCCCTGGGTGGCGCCCTGGAAGACATCGACCTCTTCGTCGAAGAGCGCGAGCACGGCGCTGCCCGGGTGCACCAGGAGCCCCTCGCCGACCTCGACGAGCTCCTCGGCCAGCCCGCAGTGGTGGAGGAGCCGAGGGGTGCCCACAGCCCCTGCCGAGAGCACCGTGTGTCGGGCTCGGACCCTCACCCGCCCGCCGCTGGCGCCGGTGTCCGGGTGGTGCATGCGGCCACTGACCCCCACGACCCGCCGGCCCTCGACGTCGACGGACTGCACCCTCGTCTCGGCCTGGATGCGCGCGCCGGCCTGGACCGCGCGAGCCATCAGGTTGAGGTTCACCGTGGCCTTGCCGTTGACCGGACAGCCGAAGTTGCAGGCGCCGCAGCCGACGCAGCCCGGCGTGTTCCGCGGCGCCAGCCCTCCGGCATAGCCCAGCCGCTTCGCGGCCTCTGCGATGAGCACGTTGTGCTTGCCGGCGGCGTGGTCCGAGCTCGGAGGACCGACCCCGAGGAGCTCCTCCATCTCCTCGAAGACCGGCGACAGGGTCTCCGGCGACCAGTCCTCGTCCAGCAGCTCGTCCCAGTGGCGCAGGACCGCGTCGGGAGTCCGGAAGCAGAGCGCCGAGTTGATGAGCGAGCCTCCACCGATCCCGCGGCCCGCCGCGATGAGGAAGGGCGTGGGCCCGCGGGCCAGCATCGTGCCCGCCTCCTGCATGTGGTAGCGGGCCGTGTGGGCCTGGCTAGTCTTGAAGTTCGAGGCCTTCGGGCCCTCCTCGACCACGATCACCGACAGGCCGGCCTCGGAGAGCACGCGAGCGCTGGCAGAGCCCCCGGGTCCAGCCCCGACGATGCAGACATCCGCTCGCAGATCGCGGTCCTCTGTCGAGAACCCGGCGGCCACCGGGGCCGGCAGGATCGGCTGGATCGGCCTCATACGCCGTAGCCGCAGCGGGTCATGGCGCTGAAGAAGTCCACCGCCTCCGGGTGGATCGTGTACCCCATGCCCAGCAGCAGCACGAGGGACTGGATGACACTGCGGACCTCTGCGATGGGATGGACCATCCACTCGTGCACGAGGGCTCGCCTTGCAGCCAGGGGTTTCTCGGAGAAGCCGCCGCCAAGGGCCTCGAGGGCGTGGACGAGCAGGCGGATGCCCTTGGCCTGGAACTCCGGCATGTGGGTCAGCACCTCGTCGATGAAGCGATCGAGCTGCGCCTCGGCGCCGGACAGCGCCGGCTCTCCTCCTGGCGGGTAGAGGGCCTCTGCGAGAGCGGACACCACGAGCCCCTCCTCCGCGGAGAGCCTCGCGTAGGGCGCCTCCGGCGGCTGATCCCACCAGCGCAAGCCGAGCCCTCCGACCCCCACCGCGGACGCGGCGGCGACCGCAGCCCCTGCGGCGAGCACGTGCCGGCGGGTGATCCGCATGAACAGTACGGCGGTAACCGACGTACACAACGGGGGTTAGGGTCTTGTCCGTGCCTCTTCTTCCGTTCTTCGGTGCCGTCGCGCTCGTTGGTCTCGCCATCGCGGCGTGGGCCTACTTCGACGGCCAATGGGGTGGCGGAGAGAGGCTCACGGACGAGGAGGGCAGCCGCCGCAACCAGCGCCTGGATCGCAGCTGGCGACGGGGCGAGGACCTCAGGCAGTACCCCCGCCGCCTCAAAGAGCTCGAGGACCAGCTTATAGGCTCGCACCGCGCCGCACAGCAGCAGCTCCAGCACCTCGGCCTGAAGGCCTCCGAGATGGACGAAAAGGGCCGCGGGGATCTCGCCGAGCGCTACCAGGCCGACCTCGACGTGCTCGAGCGTCGGGCCGCAGCCACCCGCAGGGTGATGGCCACCGTCTGGAAGACCAGAGCCATCCTGCATCTGCGGGTCCACCTGGCGGTCGCCGCTCGCCAGCGCCCCGATCTCGCCCACCTCCCCCAGCCCCTGGACGTGGACCCCAGCGAGCTCGAAGCAGCAGCAGAGAACTACTTCCTCTCCAAGAACGAGGTCCGCACCTTCGTCGAGGTCCTCGACGGCCTCTGCGGGCACGTGTCCGAGATCGTCCCGCCCAAGCCGCTGTCCGCGGAGGTCGACCCCAAGGACGAGCTCACCGTGCAGAAGGAGGTCGACGCCATCGAGCGCACCCTGGAGCAGCTGCGAGAGCGCATGGACAAGCTCGGCGACACGCTCGACTACCTCTCGGATCGCTTCAAGACCCAGCGCGTCGTCGAGGGAGCCGATCTGTCCGTCGACTTCGGGCCAGAGGCCAGCAAGCTGCTGGTCGAGGTCAGCGGGGCCGTGAGCCAGCTCGAGGCGCTCTCGGCGGTCGGGGACAAGGGCCTGGCCGACGCAGCGGTCGACTCGCTCTGCGAGGACATCGGCCGCCTCGAGCAGGCCGGCATGGAGGCCAGCGCGGAGGAGGAGGCAAACCAGGAGGTCCAGCGCCTGCTGGAGCAGTTCGCTCGATGATCCTGCTGCTGAGCGCGGTGCTCGCGAGCGAGCCGACGATCGCCCTCGACAAGCAGCCGACCACCGAAGAGGCCGCGCGCGAGGCCCAGGATGCCTGGCTGCGCTACGCCACCGCCGCCACCGCCGCCGTCTGGCCCACCTTCGAGGCCGAGCTGAAGGACATGAAGTTGCCAGGCGCCAGCTATGCGTGGAATGCACGCCTGGTCGTCGACCCGGAGGGCAAGCTCGTCATCGTCACGCTCTCGGAGGGCTCCGGCCACGCGGCCGCTGACGCCGCGCTCATCGCTGCCTTCCAGCAGGTCGGCCTGTTCGGGCCGCCGCCGAAGGTCTGGATCCAGACGACGGACGAGGCGGTCTTCGACGGGCTCGTCTTCACCTACGAGCGCCAGGCCGACCCCGGCGCCCTCAAGGTGCCCTACGAGCGGTAGGGGCCCTACAGCCCCGTGTCGCGCTGATAGGTGATGTCCGGGTAGTGCCAGTCCCGCACGCCGCCGGTGGTGAAGGACCAGGTCTCCTCGTAGCTGCCCGACTGGTTCGTCACCGCGATGGTCGCCGTGTAGGTCGTGTGCTCTGAGAGCGGTGAGGTCGGCACCATCGCGACGGTGTACTGCAGCTTCTCGATGTCGTTCGGATCGACGACGATGACCTCGACCTCGCCGTCGGGCCCCACGAGCTTCGTCCGGTCCACGATGAGATCGTAGGGGTTCGAGTTCCTCGAGCCGGCGTCACCCGTCGTCAGCATCGTGATGGGGAGCCCGAGCTCGTCGTCGAAGCCCACCGGGTCGGTCTCGATCGAGGAGCCCTCCGGGTAGTGCTGGTAGTTCGGGGGCACGCCGATCTGTCCGTCCGCCGGGTAGACGACCGGGCGCCCGACCCGGTGCTTGTCCGGCTCCTCGCGCAGCAAGACGAACTGCCCGAAGGGCTCGGCCTTCCCGAAGCCGGCCTCGTACCAGCCCGGGGACATGAGCGCCTCTCGGAACTGGAAGTGGGCCATCAGCCGGTCGACCCAGAGCTCCACGTCGCCGACGTCGTCATAGCTGAAGTAGAGCTGCCACTTGCCCCAGTCGACGTTGGTCTCGGTGTAGCCAGCCGCGTCGAGGCGCTTGTTGAGCTTCTCTCCGGTGAACCGATCCCGGTCCGAGTCCTCTGCATCCCAGTCCCGCACGGGCTCGCCGGTCTCGGAGTCCAGGAGGGTGTAGAGGGCCGTGTCGGATACGTACCAGCCGTACTCGTAGTGCTCCTGGAAGTAGCGGGCGTGGGACTGCGCCGCCTCGGAGACCGCCGGATCCATGCGCCCCATGGAGACCCCCGTGAGCCGTCGATAGCAGTTCACGCGCCCGACGAACTGCTCCGTGGCGGCGCTGCCACCTCCGGGGAGTCGATTTGAACAAGCCTGTTGGACCGTGTCGTAGGAGCATCCGGCCAGAAGCAACCAGATGTTCATGAGCTTAGCCGCCCCACGAGCAGGCCCCATCTCTCGTGGCTCACGCGAGGTGCCCGAACAACAGGGCGCAGACGATGGCCGCGGCCAGGAAGCCAGCGAGGTCGGCCGACAGCCCGGCCAGCACCGCGTGGCGGGTCTTGCTCACGCCCACGGCGCCGAAGTAGACGGCGAGCACGTAGAAGGTCGTGTCCGTCGAGCCCTGCATGGTGCTGGCGAGGTAGCCGATGTAGCTGTCAGGCCCGTGGGTCTGGAGCAGCTCCACCATGAGCCCGAAGGCACCGGATCCAGAGAGCGGGCGCACGAGCGCCATCGGGAGGACCTCTGGCGGCACCCCAAGGGGCTCGGTGACGATGCCCATCCAGCCGGTGAGCCAGGTCATCGCGCCGGACCCGCGGAACATGCCGACCGCCACGAGGATCGCCACCAGGTAGGGGATGATCATCACCCCGGTCGTGAAGCCCTCCTTCGCGCCCTTGACGAAGCTCTCGTAGACCTTCACCCCCCGAGCCCAGCCGAAGAGCACCAGCGAGAGGATCAGGACGGGGATCACCCAGTCTCCGATGATCTCGGAGGCATGTCGCAGGGCGTAGGGGAGGGAGGGCTCGACCCTCAGGGCCTTCGTGGCGCAGGGCTCGTCCTCGCAGCTCTCCTCGAGGCGGTAGTCGCCCGTGGCGTCCGGCTCGAAGGTGTCCTCGAAGGCGCTCACCTCCGAGCTCGGTGGGGCCTCGACGACCTCCCAGCTGCCCTTGATCGGGGCCTTCTCCCACTGCCAGAGCACGGAGGTGTCCGGGCGCTCGTCTTCTCCGATCGCGACCGCGACCAGCGGTGGGCCAGCCAGGACGGCGAGCATCGCGAGCAGCACGATCCGCAGCACCCAGACTCCCCAGGTCGTGCTGGTCTGTTTCTCCTCCTTCATGAGCCCCTGCACGAGTTCGGAGACGGCGACGGCGTCGGAGCGCTCGACCTCCTTGGCGGGGCCGGTGTGGTCCGGCTCCTTCATGGCGAAGATCGGCAGGCGCTGGAGGCCCTTCGCCGCGAGGATGCCGACCACGGTCGCGCAGCCCGTCGCGGCGAGGGTGGAGGCCATGATCCCCCAGGGATCCGTCGAGCCGAAGGCGGCCCGGAGGCCCACCACCCCCGTTGGCAGGAGCGCCAACCCGGAGGTGTTGATGGCCAGGAACAGGACCATCGCGTTGCTGGCCACGCCGGGGCGCTTGTTGATCTTGTTCAGCTCCATCATCGCCTTGATGCCCAGCGGCGTCGCGGCGTTGGTGAGCCCGAGCATGTTGGCGGCGATGTTCATGATCATCGCGCCCATCGCAGGGTGCTCGGGCGGCACGTCGGGGAACAACCGGACCATGATCGGTCGGATCGCCCGCGCGAGGATGCGCAACAGGCCCCCGTCCTCCGCGACCTTCATCAAGCCGAGGAACAGCGCCATGTAGCCGATGAGGGAGATCGCGAGCGTGACGGAGTTCGCGGCACCGTCCAGGGCCGACTGCGAGACCGTCTCCATGCTCGAGGTGAGCGCGGCCAC
Organism: Myxococcota bacterium; assembly: GCA_036012755.1. Taxonomy (GTDB): domain Bacteria; phylum Myxococcota_A; class UBA796; order UBA796; family CAJQPC01; genus JAAESX01. Next base: position 60,784 of record DASCPX010000016.1, read on the forward strand.
CACGAAGGCGATCACGACGATGGCGATGAAGACCGCGTTCACGAGTCCATCATTGGCCTCACCGGGCTTGACCTGTCAAGGTCGGAGCGCCCGATTCAGCCCGTGGATTCCTCCGAGCAGTCCTCGAGATCGCGCAAGCTCCGCAGCAGGGCGCGCCTCAGCACTTCCCGCACCGCGAGATCCGTCACGCCGACGAGCCAGTCCCCGACGGCCTTGTCGACGATCTCCGAGTCGCTGTGACCGCTCTCGCGCAGTCGCACGCCCTTCACCTCGAGCCAGTCCCCGAGCGGGCCGAGCCGGATCACGTAGCTGAGCGCCTCCTCGACGGCCCCGTTGCGATCGGTCGGTGTCTGGACCTGAGCGAAGGGCGAGTCGAACTCGCGCACGTGCAGCGGCAGCCTGCCAGCGGACAGCTCGGCCACTGTGTGATCGGCGGGCGCGCGCTCGGACTCGGCGCGGATGAAGTGCTCGAGCTGCACCTCGTAGACCTTCAAGGGGCGCCTCCGGACGGGGGGGGGGCGCGCATCCAGCGGGGTAGGCGAAGCTATCTCAGCGAAAAACAACAGTTCTTACAGGTCTCTCGCAATGCACTTGCCCGATCGAACCTTGCTCTGGTTTGAAAAACTTCCTCCCAACGGACTGGGACGTAATCTCCGTTTCGCCGCGTATGACGCGGGACTCCTCCGACAGGACGCGCACAGAGGACGCCCACCGCGGCTGGAAGGGAGTGGAGAGTCCATGTACATGACGCGCGAAGACGCCGACCCGCGGGGTGCCGCCACCCGCTGGAGAAGCCAGTCCTGTCCTCCTTGCGAGCCGTGACGATGGCCTGGGCATCGGGCAAGAGCGGAACCCTTTGCCTCGGCGAGCAGCGACTCCACCTCCTCCACGGTGAGCCCACGACGCCCGAGCAGCTCCAGTTGATCATCGAAGCGCTCTACGCCGAGGACGCCCCGAGCTTCCTCGAAGGGGCGATCCCGGGACGACCGACGCCGCCGCGCCTGGCGACGGAGCTCTGGGAGGCCGCGACCCGACTCGCGGAGCGCGCGTCGCTGAAGGGCCGTGCCCGCTGGCGTGTGCTGCCCGAGGAGAACTTCCACCGCCTCAACGCCTTCCCCGTCCGTCCGCTGACCGCCCGCTTCCTCAGCCGCGCCGACTCAAAGAAGGTGAGGCTGGGCGACACGGTGCGAATGGACAAGAGCGCGCGGATGGAGGTCCTCGACGATTTCGTCGCCCTCGAGGTCCTTGGGGTGGTGACGCTCGAGGCCCCCGCCGACGGTGCGGTCCGGGAGGACCCTGTGCGGCCACGCCCCAACGTCGACGCGAAGACGGAGCGGAGGCTGCAGCGCGAGTGGGGGCTCCTCCGCGACGCGGACGACTGGACAGTGCTGGGCTGCACGCCCGGCATGGCCCCGGAGACCGTGGAGGCGGCGGCCCGACGGATGGCCTCCCGCTATCGCCAGCTCTTGCGAGAGCCCCGCATCACCGAGAAGGGACAGGAGACCGCGCGCCGCATCCTGGCTCGGCTACGCGCTCTACCACGACTTCACCCGGGACCTGATGCGCCAGCGCCAGGGCATGCGGATGATCGAGAAGGCGCTGGAGATGGGCAACGACAATGGAGATCCCGGCTTCCTGATGGCAAAGATCCTCCACGGCGATGGCGAACTCGTGCGGGCCTGGAATCACCTGGACAAGGTCCTCGCCAAGCACCCGGCCCACGCCGACGCGAGCGCGCTGCGAGACCAGATCCAGAAGGAGATCCGGCGGGACTAACTCCGACCTGACGGGAGCTTCCGCCAGTCCACGAAGCCCCGCCCGGAGGTGTCGGGCTGGCAGCTCGGACAGAAGAAGGCATCGTGTCCGCGCACGTAGCGAAGCTGGCGCCCGTCGGACAAGCCGATCACCAGCGCACAGCGCCTTGCGCCTCCGCACCCTCGGCGCAACCAGGCGGAAGCGCCCGGCCAGCATCGGTGAGACCAGGAGATCGTTGTCCCCCGACAGGGTGAAGACGACCATGTGCGCCCGGCGCGCGACCGCCTCGATCGTGCAGCCAGCGACGTGCTCGTCGAAGGACCCGGCGAGGCCGAGTCGCATGACGACGGGGTTGTGGATGGTCGCCCTCTCGACGCGCAGACCGACCACGCCCTCCTCGAGCAGCGGGACTACGTACTCGAGGTCGGGGCGCTCCGGCATCAGTCGGGGCGACGGTTCAGGGCGGTCCAGTAGCGACCGAGCTGGCCCACGACGTCCTGGACCGCCTGGAAGCCGTCCAGGCGAGGGAGGCGCAGATCCAGCAGCACGACGGCAGGGAGCTCGGCGTCCTGCAGCTGCTCGAGGGCCTCGACCCCGTCGCGAGCGGAGCGCAGCTCGGCGCCTATCTCCGCCCGGCGCAGGGCCAGACGCATCAGGTCGAGGTCGTCGATGCTGTCTTCGACGATGAGGATGTGGCTCATTCGGGTCTCGCTTCCAGCGACAGCGTGAAGGCGGCGCCCTTGTTGGGCTGCCCCCTGGCGGAGATGCGCCCGCCGTGGCGCTTGACGATACGATCGACGATGGCGAGCCCGATGCGGGTGACCCGCCGCTGTCGACAGAACTTCCAGGAGTTTCCCAGCAGGTTGGTGAGCAGCGCCCGCGTGAGGGTCGGGTCGGCGAGGATCTCGCGGGAGAGCACGACGACGTCGACGGGCTGCCGCTCCAGGCTCTGGCGGGTCAGGCGGGAGAGCTGGAGCAGCGCGTCGATGAGCTCGCTCATGCGAACTGCCCCGGACTGGATGCGGCCCAGCAGGTAGCGAGCCTCGCCCTCGAAGGAGTCGCCGTAGGTCTCGACGAGGTACTGGGAGAAGCCGGTCATCGCCCGCAGCGGTGCCCGCAGGTCATGGGAGACGGAGTAGGAGAAGGACTCCAGCTCCTGGTTGGCGGCCCGAACGTCGGCCGTGGCTTCGACGATGCGCAGCTCGAGGTCTCGATTGAGGAGCTGCAGCGCCGCCTGGGCCCGCCGCTGCGCCGTGCGGCTGCGCACGACCGAAGCGACCACGTCCTCTGACAACGGCACCGCCTGGATCTGGTAGACGTGCTCGGGGAATCGGCTGTCCCCGAGGCTCATCTCCGGGAGACCTATGGCGGTCTGGCTCTGGAGCGCGCCGACATAGGCATCCAGGATCGCGGTTCCGGCTACGTCCGGGAAGACGTCGACGAGGCGCTTCCCGATGATCGCTTCGATGGCGAGCTCGTTGTAGGGATCCCACTCGTAGTTCGCCCAGATGAAGCGCAGGGAGCGCGGATCGGACCGATCTTCAAGTCGAAGAACCACCACGCGCTCGTCCATCGCCTCGAGGAGTCGGAGCGTCGCGCTCGACGGAAGCTCACCAACGCAGGGCACCCGGCGACTCTGCCGCGGTTGACATCGGAGGCCGTCGTGGGCGACAACCGCCACATGGCACGGACACTGCGTCTCCTCCAAATCGAGGACAGCGCCGACGATGGCGCCCTCTCCGCACTCCAGTTTCGTCGGGGGGGCTTCGAGGTCAAGCCTCGCCGCGTCCAGAGCCAGGAGCAGCTGGCCGAGGCGCTGAACGAGGAGTGGGACCTCGTCCTGTTGGACTGCCGCCTCCCGGGCTTCTCCCCAGAGCGGGCGATGGAGCTGCTCCGCAAGCACGCAGAAGCGACTCCGGTCATCGCGCTCACCGGCGCAGTCGGCGAGGAGCGGGCCGCTCACCTCATGCGGCTGGGCTGTCGCGACCTGGTCCTCAAGGAGAAGATGGACCGCCTGGTTCCGGCAGCCGAGCGCGAGTTGACGCGGAAGGAGGAGATCCGGGTCCTGCGCGAGGCCCACACCGAAGCCGCGGAGCATCTCGCCCGGTCGGTCAGCAACGACCTCGACAAGCTGCTTGCCCAGATCGAGACCAGCGCGGAGCTCCTGGGTCGTCAGCCCCTTCAGCCGATGGCCAGGGCCGCCCTCGAGGAGATCCGTGACGCCGCCTTCCGCGGACGGGGACTCACGCGCATGCTGCGCCGCTTTGGCCACGCGGGCGAGCACCAGTCCCTCTGCGCGCTCGATGTCGTCGTCCAGCGCGTCGTGCGCATGCTGGGCTCGGCCTTCGGCAACGCTGGCGTCACTCTCCACACGGATCTCCTGGAGGAACACTCCTGGGCCCAGATCACGGAGCAGGAGCTCTTCCGGGCGCTCCAGGCGCTCCTGGTCAACGCCCTCGACATCTCCATCAGCGGCGAAGAGGTCCGCGTGGGTGTTCGCGGCCACACCGTGTTCATCCGCCACCCGGGCGAGCCCAAGGCTGGTGGGACCCGAGCCCTGGTTCGTGGCGAGGGCGGCTCGCTTGCGCAGTCGATCGTCGACGCCCGAGCGCTCGTGAACGCTCGCGGCGGCCACATCACCCTCGGCGCCCACGAGGGCCACACGCTGATCCAGCTCTCCCTGCCAGAGGCCTCGGAGCGACCGAAGGGACCGACCGTGCTCCTGGTCCAGGCGGAGCACGGCCTCCGGCGCGTCGTCGGCCGCTTCCTCCTCAAAGAGGGCTACACGCTGGTAGAAGCCGGGAACCTCGACGACGCCAAGGCCGTGTCCCCACCGCCCGACATCCTCGTCGCCGACGTCGACCTGCGCGGCGAGAGCGGGCTCGAGCTCGCCATCACGCTGTCGGAGACCCTACCGGGCCTTCGCGTCTGCCTCTTCGCCAACCGTCCAGAGGAGCTCCGGCCCCAGATCGAGGGGCGAGCGTGGGCGCTCTTGGAGAAGCCGATCGCCCCCGAGCGACTCACCGGCGTGCTCCGCGTGCTCTGCGAGGGGGAGCTGCAGGTCGGGTAGCGGTTATCGACGAAGGCCATGAATGATGCCCTCGTCGTCAGCCTGCTCTCGGTCGTGCCGAAGGGCCTCGGCAGCAGGCTCCAAGGCGCCGCAGGACGCCTCGGCCTCACCCGCCACCTCATCGCCTGGTACGCGGACACCTACGGGGTGGACACGAGCGAGATGGTCGGCACGATCGACGACTACGCCTCGCTCCAGGACTTCTTCGTCCGGCCGCTGAAGGAGGGCGCGCGGCCGATCTGCCAGGACCCGGAGGCGCTGGTCTCGCCCAGCGACTCGAAGGCGACCTTCTTCGGCAAGGTGAAGGACGACGGCCGCCTCCCGGAAGCCGCAGGCGTCGACTTCAGCGTCACCGAGCTGGTGGGAGGTGACGAGCGCTACGCCGGAGGGCAGTTCGCCATCCTGTACCTGTCGCCGAAGGACTACCACCGCGTCCACCACCCCGCCGACGCGACGGTCGTCGGCTGGCGCTACAGTCCGGGTGCCTTCTGGCCGGTCTTCCCTGCTGCGGTGGAGCGCATAGAGGATCTCTTCGCCAACAACGAGCGCCTCACGATCTTCGTCGAGGGCGACTTCGGCCGCATCGCCGTGGTGCTCGTCGCTGCCTACGGGGTCGGGCGCATGACCACGACCCACGGCGACATCATCACCAACACCGACGGCGTGGCGCGCAGCGAACAGCGGAGCGACCCTGTCGTCCGGGGAGACGAGCTCGGTCGCTTCAACCTCGGCAGCACCGTGATCCTCGTCACAGAACCGGGCGCAGTGGAGTGGGAGCTCGAGGCTGGCCAGGACGTCCGCGTCGGTCAGCGCATCGCCCGGTTCATCGGTTAAGCAACGGACCGGAGGCCCCCATGATCGCACTCTTGTTCACCCTCGCCTGCTCTGGCGAGACGGAAGAGCCGGAGAGCTGCTGCTCCCTCGAGGACGTCGAGGAGATGTGCTCGGCGGGCCTGTCCGACGAGCTGATCCTGAGCACCATCGAGGTGGCACCGGACAAGCTCGAGCTCAGCGCCAAGGATGTCATCACGCTGTCGGACGCCGGCTGCTCGGACGCGGTGATCAACACGCTCCGTGGCACCCCGGTCGAGGAGGTCGAGGAAGAGGACGCTCCGGGCTCGGCATCTGGTGACGACGACAAGCCGCCCTGGGTGAACATGTCCGTGACCGTCGGCTCCAGGTTCATGGACGTGCGCAACAACACGAACCAGACCCTGACGAACCTGAGGATCACGGTGAACGGCCAGTACACCTACAACCTCACCAAGCTCGGCCCCACGGACACGGACTCGACCCCAAAGAGCAAGTACAAGAGCAGCACCGGCGGCAAGTTCGCCGGCTCGATGACCCGGGTCTACATCAGCTGCGACCAGGGCGTGTACAGCAAGAGCTACTGAACCTCACAGGGCGACGCGCGTGAAGGCGTCGCCGCCCTCGTTCTCCCCCGCGGGCCGCCAGGACTCCGCGTGAGCCGAGCTCGGCAGCCACCGCCGCACTGCGGTCTTCAGCGCGCCCGTGCCGTGGCCGTGGAGGATCCACCCGACCGGCTCGTTGGCCAGGACCATGCGATCCAGGAAACGCTCGACGGCATCGAGAGCCTCGTCAGCCCGTAGCCCACGGAGATCGCAGGTGTTTCGCTCAGTCCGAAGATCCCCGGTGGTCGGCTCGCTCGATCGCACCGACGCCTTGTTCGCGGCCTTCTTCGGAGCGTCCAACAACACGAGATCGTTGAGCTTGACGCGAGTCCGCAGGCCGCCGATGTCCACCTCCGCGCGCCCCTTCTTGGAGGCGGTGAGCACACGACCGGTCTTGCCGAGGCTGCGGACACGCACCCGATCACCTGGGCTGACAGAGCCAGGAGAGTCAACGATGACAGGGACTTCGGGCTTCTGTGGAGCGATCCGTTCCTGCACTCGCCGGACCTCGGCGAGGTCTTGTCCGGCTCCCTGCAGCGTCGGGTTTCGCTGGAGCGTGGCGATGATCGCCTTCACCTCGTCCTCGGCCGCCCTCAAGCGGGACAGGGCGGCCGTGGCCTCCTTCTCCGCCAGCTGGTGGCTCTTGCCCTGGATCTGCTCCCAGCGCGCACGCAGCTGCTGCTCCCTTTGTCGCACGCTGGCCTCCAGCTCCAGCGCCCGCTCGGTCGCGAGCAGCGTCGTCACCCGGCGGGTCTCCAGCTCCTCCAGGAGACGCCCGACCTCGCGCTGGTTGTCATCCAGGTGGGCCTCCGCCGCGTCCACCACCGCCGGATCGAGGCCGAGACGGCGAGCGGTGGAGAAGGCGTGGGACAGCCCCACCGCGTCCAGGCGCACCCGGTAGCTCGGCCTGTTGTCCTCGAGGTGGACCGCGGCGTTCCGGAAGCGCGGGTCTGCCTCTGCGAAGGCCTTCAGCTCCGTGTAGTGGGTGGTCACCGCGACCCGGGCTCCTCGATCGACGAGAACCTCCAGCACGGCCCGGGCCAGCGCCGAGCCCTGAGCCGGATCGGTGCCGACGGCGACCTCGTCCAGCAGCAGGAGCGCCCCGGGCCGGGCGCGGTCGAGGAGCTCGCGCAGGACCAGCACCTGCCCCGAGAAGGTAGACAGATCCCCCTCCACGCTCTGGAGGTCGCCGATGTCGGCGAGGACGTCCTCGAAGTGGTCGACCCGCGCCTCCGTGGCTGGGAGAGGGACCCCGGCTCTCGTGAGAAGCGCGAACGATCCAAGGGTCTTGAGCGCGATCGTCTTGCCGCCGGTGTTGGGGCCGGAGAGCACCAGGCCCCGGGTCGTCTCGTCCAGGGCCAGGTCGTTGGGCACCACCTCGACCTCTCGCAGCACGAGCACCGGGTGGCGGGCGCCGACGAGCCGGATGACACCGCCTCGGCCGACCTCTGGCAGCACCCCCTGCCAGTCGGCGCCGAGCTTCGCGCGGGCCTGGACGAGGTCGAGGCCGACAGCAGCCTCCAGAGAGGCCTCGACGGGCACCTGGTAGCGACCGAGGAGCGCTGAGAGGCCCCTGAGGATTCGGGCGATGCTGCGCTGGAGCTCTCCCTCGGCGAGCCGGAGCTTGTTGTTGAGCTCCACGACCGCGGCGGGCTCGACGAAGACGGTCTCCCCGGAGCCGCTGGTGTCGTGCACGATGCCGAGGCCCTTTCGCCGTGCTTCAGCCCGCACCGGGATGACGTAGCGGTCGCCTCGCTGGGTCACGAAGCGGTCCTGGAGGATGCCCTCCATGTCCTTGGCCTTCAGCAGGTCGGAGAGCGTCGTGCGGATCTGGCCGTGAAAGGACTGGATGCGCCGGCGGAGCTCGCCGAGCTCCGGGTAGCGCTGGTCGCTGAGCTGACCGCCTTCGTCGAAGGAGGCCACCAGCTCTTCGAGCATCAGGGCGTCGACGTCGATCGGGGCGCAGAGCCCCTGGAGCACGGGCAGGTCGCGCTCTTGAACCCAGCAGCGCAGGTGCTCCAGCGCTTGCAGGCAGCGACCCGCCCCGTGGAGCTCCTCCGGCTCGAGCACAGCGCCGGTGGCGGCCCGCTCGACGGCGCCGAGGATGTCGCTGATGGCCCCGATCGGCAAGCTCTCGCCTTGTTCCTCGAGGGCCTGGATCTCCGCGACTCCGGCATAGGCCAACCGCACCCCGTCCCGGTCTCGAGCCAGGGGCAGGCCGGCGGCAGCCCCCCGCAACGTGCGGCAGCGCAGGCCCACCGCGGCGACGACCGCGGGCCAGTCGAGGGTGTCCAGTGTTCGGCGATCGAGGTCCACGGGGTCCCTCTATCAACACAGCACCGCGGGTCGGAAACCCCCGCGCTCAGTCCTCGATCTCGATGCCGGCGTTGAGCTCGAAGCCAGTGATGGTCTTGAGGGTCTCGGTCTCGGGGTCATAGAAGCTGATGCGACCGAGGGCGTGCTCCTGGCTGGCGAAGGCGTAGTTGGTGTCGGGCAGGGTGCCTACGAAGACCGGGTCGGACTTCAGCGCGACCTCGTCGATGAGCAGGCTCCGGTAGTCGAGCACCTCGAGGTAGGCCTCGCCCTCCATGATGAAGTAGCCCTTCTCGCCATCGTCGCTGTGAGCGAAGGCGATGGGCTCCTCGGGCAAGGAGTAGTCGTTGGCCCGGAAGCTCGAGAGCTCCACCATCGTCAGCCCATGGAGATCCTCGTAGGCGGGGTCCATGTCGTCGGCGTTGGCATCGTCGTGCAGGATCAGGGCCGTCTGGCCCGTGGGATCGACGCCCACCGCAGCGACCGGCTTCGGCAGGGGATGCACGGAGAACTCGTCGGTCTGTTGGTCCCAGGAGGTGAAGCGGCTGACCCCGGTGGCCGTGCTGAAGAGCAGCGCGGGGCCGCCCTCGCCCGAGAACGCGATCGAGCCGAGGACCTCGCCATCGGGCATGGTCACGATCTCCGGCTGCGCGGTGGGATCGGCGAGGTCATAGAGCCAGAGCTCACCGGCCCCTCGGGCCACCGCCACGGCGAAGGCGCCGTCCGGCGTCAGGTCCAGGTCCGTAGGACCGGCGCCGACCACCAGCTCGCTGGCCCCGAAGTCGACGAGGTCGACGAGCACCAGCTTGGCGGCGTCCCGCTGGCGGAGCAGTGCGTAGCGGCCGTCGGAGTCCACCACGATCTCCTCGGTCTGGGGCGGGTCGATCTCGTCACCGATGGAGACGAGCTCGATGTCCAGCGGGTCTGCGCTCAGATCGACGATGCCGACCCAGGCATCCCCGAGCACCACGGCGGTCTGGGCGTCGCTGGTGAAGGCCACGTCGCGAGGCTGGAAGCCCAGGGCCATCGGCGTGTGCGCGCCGCTGGCGACGTGCACGAAGGAGGCCTCCTTGACCGAGTAGGCGCCGGAGCTGGAGCCCTCGTCCTCGACCCCCATGGCGTTGTAGCAGACCGCCCAGGCGCCATCCGGTGACAGCTCGAAGGTGTCCAGGTTCGGCCGCAGCTCGACCCGGGTCTCCAGGAGCGTGGCGCTCGGCAGGATCGACAGGTCGTCGGAGCCCCCGTTGTAGGTCAGCGCGTAGAGGTAGTCCGGGGTGGTCAAGACCTGCTCCGGCCCCTCGCCCACCGGCGCGGTGAGCACGTCCAACGCCGGCACGCCGATGCGCGTGACCGTGTCGCGGTCCGGGTTGGCCACGAAGACGAAGCTCGGGGCGGGGGCCGGGGCCATGGCGAAGAAGGTGTCCTCCTCCTCGCTCGGGAGGTGGTCCGTGTCGGAGTCCGAGTCGGTGTCGGCGTCGGAGTCGGCGTCGGAGTCGGCGTCGACGTCGTAGGCGGCCCCGTCCTCGGATTCGGCGCCGGTGTCGCTGGTGTGGAGCTCGCTCTTCGTGCAGGCCACGAGCGCACACAGCCCCAAGGCGATCGAGACCACCCGCATCTCTCCTCCCATGTGGAACCTGATCGATCAACGTACCGACGATCTGCCCCTCTCGCTGGGAATCACGCCTCCGCGCCCGGAGGTTTCCCGGTCGGCTACCCTCGTGGCCATGCGCAAGCTCGCAGTCGCCGTCGTGGCGATGATCGCACTGGCCGCCGGCCTGATCCTCTTCACCGGGGACGTCGACGACGAAGAGGCCGTCCGGCGAGCCATCGAGCACGTCGCCCAGGGAGCCGAAGCGGGGGATCTCGGCGACACCCTCGAGACCCTCGCAGAGGACTACGAGGACAGCTCGGGCATGGACAAGGCTACGCTGCGCGCCATGCTGCTCCGCCAGTTCGCCCGAGGCCGCTCCCTGCACGTCGTCGTCGGCCCGATCGACGTGGAGCTCGGCGAACAGGACAGGGCTCACGCCAGCTTCGAGATCTGGCTCGCCGAGGGGGCCGACGGCCTCGGCCTGTGGCCCGAACAGAGCGACAGCCTGCACGTCGAGGTCGAGCTCGAGAAGCGAGACGGCGACTGGCTGCTGGTGGCCTCCGATCACGAGGAGATCTTCCAGTGAGCGTGCACTGCTGATCCTGGCCTGCACCCTGGCGTGGGCGGGCGAGGGCCTCGACGCGGTGAGCGCCGGGGATCTCGCCCGCTACGCGGGGGACCGACCGACCGCGAGGATGTACTACCGAGAGGCCATCGACAGCGGCGAGCCGGAGGCGGTGGCCATGGCCCACCTCCGCATGCTGCGCTTCTCGGGCAACCTCGGGCTGATGGTGCACGGGCCCAGGGCAGAGGTGCCGCTGTTCGAGGCTCCGGCGACTGCCTGGCTGACCCTGGCCTGGGCCGACTACCACCTGCTGGCGCCCCCCCAGGTCGGGGCGAGGCCCAGCGAGGCCATTCGCTTCGCCGAGGTCGCGCGCGGGGCCCTCCCCGGCCCCAGCATGGCCCGGCTGTACCTGGCGACCGGCGACCGGCGCTGGCTGGAGGAGATGGAGGGTCGCGATGACCTCGACGGCCTCGGCCAGGCCCTGCTCGAGCACGACGGCGCCCCGGCTCCGGATCCAGGCACCTGGTTCCTCAGCCTGGGAGTCGCCGGGGCTCCGGGCGCCGGCTTCGGTGGCGGCGTCACGTGGATCCACCCGGACCTCCTGTTGCGCGGCTACCGCGTGTCCTTCGGGATCGCGGCCACCACGAAGGGCACCTACGGCACCGTCCTCTCCTTCCAGACCCCCGGCGAGGTCTACGGGACCACCACGCTGGCGGCCTCGAACACGGTCCGGGACCTCTACGACGACGAGGGCGCCCGGAGCGTCTTCGGCCACGAGCACTTCTCCGCCTCCCAGGGGCTGGGTCTGCCTGTCGCAAGCCTGCGGCTGTCGGTGGGCCTGAAGGGACGCCTGGACCGGACCTCGCTGGATGAGGCCTGGCTGCGCGGGGTGGGACCCTGGAGCTCGCTGTCGATGAACCGGAGCACCGGCTGGGGAGGCGACCGGCGAGGCTACCGGCTGTCGGCCTCGGTCGACACCATGCAGTACGAGTACGAGCACCTCGCCTACCGGCTGGATGCCCGCGGCTACCTCGGCGCCCTGCGCGGGGTCACGGCTGGTCGCCTGAGCTGGGCGCACGCGCCCGACCAGGAGACCCCCTTCTTCCTCCTGCCCACCGCCGGGGGGGCGGAGCTGCATCGCGGCGCCTGGGACAGCCGCTACCGGGCGAGGGCCATCGGGACGCTCGACGTGGAGCAGCGCTGGATGATCATCGGCCCTCTCGAAGGGGTCGTCTTTGCTGACGCCGCCTGGGTGATCGACGACGGCTGGCATCCCGGCGCGGGGCTCGGGATCCGCCTCATCCTGCCGCCAGAGGAGCACAACGTGGTCCGCTTCGACGTGGCTGTTTCGGACTCGGCCTGGGGGATCTATACTGGCTGGGGCGAGACCTTCTGAGCGTCGAATGTGGGTTCTACTACTCGAGTGCTTCCGAGGCGGAGGCGACATCGACAGCGCAGCGCCGCTCGACACGGGCGACACCGCGAACGAGAGCGGCTCCTACTGCGGCAGCTTCTGGAGGATCGACCAGCTCGGCACCCGCTGGGAGTACGACTTCGTGCCGGACGAGTGGATGGAGGGCTGGAACAAGCTCGAGGTCGTCCGCGAGGACACCTACAACGGCGCGGTCGCCTGGGTGGTCTACAACGAGGGCAAGCGGGACACGGGCAGCGCCCGCCACCGCTGGACCAAGGAGCGCTGGTACGTCTGCGACAAGGAGGGCATCTGGCTCGTCTACGGCACGACCACCTGGACGACCCGGAGGGATGCCGGACGACGAGCCAGCGATCGCGAGGACTACGTCTACACCGACAACCTGGCCGAGCCAGCCTTCCTCTTCCCAGCGGCGGTCCACCTGGGCGACACCTGGGAGAGCACCGGCACCATCCACCACGTCGACGTCGACACCGGCGCCGAGATCAGCACGACCTCGCTCGAGGGCGTGCACGAGGTCGTCAGCGAGGCGAACAAGGTCGTACCCAACGGCACCTACGAGACCCTCGTCTTGGAGTCCAGGCTCCCCGGCTCGGCGGACGTGAGGACCTCGTGGCTGGTCCCGGGTGTCGGCCTCGTCGCTGACGACACCTGGCTACTGTCCTTCTTCTGGGAGTGATACGACCGCTGTCGTGACCTGGGTCTGGAAGCACTTCTCGGAGCTGAGCGTCGACGAGCTCTACGCGCTCTTGCAGCTGCGGGCAGTGGTCTTCGTGGTCGAGCAGGACTGCGCGTACCTGGACCTCGACGGCGTCGACCCGCTCTGCGACCACCTGCTGGGCTACGACGAGGAGGGTCTCTGCGCCTCCGTACGCGTCGTGCCGCCGGGGCTGAGTCACCCGGAAGTCTCCATCGGCCGGGTCGTGACCGCTCCCCGGGTGCGAGGTACCGGCCTTGGGCGACCGCTGATGGAAGAGGCCCTGAGACATGTCGCCGCGAAGTGGCCGGGTCCGATCGCCATCGGCGCCCAGGCTCACCTCAGGCGCTACTACGAGTCCTTCGGCTTCGTGGTCTGCGACCCCGAGTACGACGAGGACGGCATCCCCCACCTCCCGATGCGCCGGGGCTAGGGGCAGGCGCCCCCTGGCAGGAGCCCGGCCTCGCCTTGCTCGATCCACCAGGTCCCCGGCTGGGAGTACTCCCCCGCGTAGGGATCGAAGGTCACGCCGTCGTGCTCCACCTGCAGGTGGAGGTGAGGCGTCGAGCTGTGACCGCTGGAGCCGACCAGCGCCAGCTCCTGGCCACAGCTCACCTCCTCGCCGACGACGACGAGCAAGCTGTCCTTCTTGAGGTGCCAGTAGCGGGTGCGATTGCCCCCTTCGTGCTCGAGGATCACGTGGTTCGCGACGCCGCTGTGGCCATCACAGTCCACCTCCCCGCCGAGGTCGCCGTGGCAGCGGTCGTAGTGGCCGTCCTCGACCGACACGACCACGCCGTCCGCCGCCGCGATCACCAGCGTCGAGCCCGCGTCCATCGTGTCGAAGCCGCCCTCGAGCAGGTAGTCCGAGCCCTCGTGCTCGTCGTAGCAGGCGGGGAAGTGGCGCCCGTCGTAGGCCGTGCAGATCAGCTGCTCGGCGCCCTCGTAGACCGCTGGATCGTGGTCCACGCCGACGGTCTCGCTGATCAGCTCCGGCTCGGCCAGGGGCAAGGCCAGCTGAAGCGCGGCCCGGGGCACGCCCGAGTCCAGCGGAGGCGTCGTGCAGGCCAACCAGAACATCGCCCCCATGCTACGTGGAGGCGTGCTCTGGCTGCTCGGGTTCGTCTCCGTCTACCCGCCGCCGAAGGTCGATCCCGGCGCCGTCGAGCTGCCGCTGGTCGAGCACCCGGAGGATCGGCGCCGCCTCTACGTCGAGTGGGAGGGGCGCATCTGGTTCCTCGACACCGGCTACGCCTCGACGACCTGTGACACGGACTTCGTCGACGAGCTGGGGTTGCGACGCCGCAAGACCCTGTCCTGGTCCAAGGGCTCCGGAGGGCTCGTGCGCCTGGAGGCGACCCGGCTGCCGGCCTTCGAGCTCGGCGAGGCCCACATCGGCGAGCTGCGCTGCGCGGTCCGGGACCTCGGCTCGACCTCTTCGATCCCGGACGACGTCGCCGGCGTGCTCGGCATGAACCTGCTCGGTCGCTTCGTCTTGGAGGTCGACCTCGTAGACGAGGTCATCCGCCTCCACGACCCCTCCACCTGGACCGAGGAGGGCATGGAGCTGCGCAGGGACTTCGGCTCCTGGCGGCTGAAGGCACCGGTCACGACCGCCGAGGACACGCGCTGGGCGCTCCTGGACACCGGCGCCACCGGCACCTGGCTCGAGGCAGCCAAGATGGACCTGGAGCTCCGGGGCTCGGACGTCATCCCGGTCACCGGCACCGGGGGGACCACGGTCATGGAGGTCCGCTACTACCGGGCAGAGGGGCTGGGCATCGGCGGACTGCCCGCCGAGGGGCTCGTCGTCGTCCGCGAGCGAGACCGCGGCAAGGAGCTCGTCGGCATGGACATGCTCTCCAGCTACGAGGGCTTCTGGATCGACGTCCGCGAGGCCGAGCTGGGTCTCAGTCCTCGCTGAGGAGGAGCTCGATGGTCTGCTGGTCGGCGTCCGGGAACTCGTAGTCCCTGAAGTCCTCTGGCTTCACCCAGACCACCTGCTGGACGTGCTTGGCGAAGGGCTCCAGGCCCGCCAGCTCTGCGTGGTAGACGCGCAGGTCCAGGTTGTAGCGCTCGTACTCGTGGGTCACCTGGAGCGACAGCCCACCGATCCGCACGCTGGCGCCGATCTTCTCCATCAGCTCTCGCTGGAGGGCCTCTTCGTCCGACTCGCCGGGCTCGACCTTGCCCCCGGGGAACTCCCAGAGCCCGCCGAGCACCGCCTCTTCGCGGCGCTGGGTCAACAGGTACAGGCCTCCCCGTTCGATCTGGCAGGCCACGACGCGGACACAGGGCTTGGACACGGCGCCGGGGTATAGCACAGGCCGGTTCTGTTGAGGATGACCAATGCTGCTCCTGCTGCTCAGCTGTACGATGATGACCCTCATGACCCAGGGGCGCAGCCTCCCCGAGCTGGACGGCCGTCTCGAGGCTCCTGGGCTCGCCGGAGACGCCCGGATCATCCGTGACGAGCGCGGCATCCCCCACATACGCGCGAACAGCGAGGCGGACGCTGCCTTCGCCGTCGGCTACGCCCACGCCCAGGACCGCCTCTTCCAGATGGACCTCGCCCGCCGCCTGGCCTACGGAGAGATGTCCGAGCTCCTCGGCGCCGACATGGTGGAGCTGGACATCTTCATGAGGAGCCTCGGCCTCAGGGAGCACGCCACCGGATCACTCAAGTCGCTGGACCCGGACGCCCGCTTCGTGCTCGCGGCCTACGCCGCCGGTGTCAACGCCGGACGTGACGCGGCGAAGGTCCCCCCCATCGAGCATCGCCTCCTCAAGGAGCGCAGGGTGGCCGAGTGGACGCCGATCGACTCGATGGCGATCGCCTACCTCAACTCCTGGTGGCTCTCCCGGAACCCGGAAGAGGAACTCTTCGCCTGGCTCCACCGCAAGGAGCTCTCTCGAGAAGACCTCGACGCGCTCTTCCGCTTGCAGCCCGAGACCCCGAAGGCCGACCCATACTGGGAGGGCCTGCGAAAGGTCCGGGCAGGGGACTTCACGGAGCCCTTCGACACCTTCCTCGAGATGATGACCGGCTACGGCGTGCCCGCCGCGTCGAACAACTGGGCCGTCTCCGGCGAGCGCAGCGCGGACGGCATGCCCATCCTCGCCAACGACCCGCACCTGTCGCGCTCGGTGCCCGCGACCTGGTACATCCTCGACGCAAAGGGTGGCGCCTGGCACGCTGCGGGCGGCACGGTGCCGGGCCTGCCCTGGGTGGTCGTCGGTCACAACGAGACCATGGCCTGGGGCGCCACGAACACGATGGCCGACTACGTCGACTTCGTCGTCCTCGAGCGCGAGGGCCAGATGGAGTACTACCTGGCGGGAGAGAAGAAGCGGCTCCACGAAGAGACCGTCGAGATCGTCGTGAAGGACGAGGAGCTCCCTCGCACGGCCACCGTCTACCTCACAGATGTCGGCCCGGTCGTCACCGAGCTCGCCGGCACGCACATCCTGGCGATGCGCTGGAGCGCGCTGCAGAGCGTCGACCTCTCTCCCCAGTTCATCCGCAGCCTCAACCTCGCCCCGAGCGTCGCCGCAGCCCGCGAGATCGACCACACGGCCTCGTCGACCTCGTTGAACCTGGTCCTCGCGGACGACCAGGGCGACATCGGCTGGCAGGTCACCGGGCTCGTGCCCAAGCGCATGGCCCACACCGGGCGCCTGCCATACCCGGGCAGCTCCGAGCACCACGGCTGGGAGGGCTTCTGGGATGAGCTCCCGGGCGAGCTCAACCCGGAGCGAGGCTACGTCGCCACCGCCAACGACTACCCCTCGGAGTACCTCCCGCTGGAGTCCGAGGAGACCGACGCGACAGAGGACGACGAGGGGGACCCGCGGCAGCTCGCCACACCCGACGAGGTGAGCAGCAGCTACATCCTGCCCTGGCGGATCGACCGCATCCGCGAGCTGCTCGAGGCCACCGAAAAGCACACGGTCCAGACCTTCCAGTCCCTGCAGATGGACAAGCGCGACAACCACGCCGCCGCCCTGGTCCCGGAGCTCCTCGGCGACATCGACACCAAGACGGAGGGCGGGGCCTGGGTCCAGGAGCAGCTGTTGGCCTGGGACTTCGTGGCGATGCCGCGGGGCTCGGAGGAGCTGCTGTGGGCCGAGTTCAACAAGCAGCTCGTGCGCTACGCCCTGGAGGACACCCTGTCTCCAGAGGGCATCGAGGACTACATGTGGGCCGCCACGGTCGGGGGCTCCGTGATCGAGGTCGAGGGAGGCCTGGCCCACTTCGTCGAGGACACGGACATGGCCCGCCGCGCGGCGCTGTTGGAGACCCACAAGGCGCTCACCGCGAGGCTCGGCGAGAGCACCTCGAACTGGCGCTGGGAGAACGTGCACCCGCTGCACTTCGATCACCCCTTCCAGGCCTCTGGCGCGCCCTCGACCTTCAGCGCCGGCACCGTGGACGACCACGGCTCCTCTCCCGCGGCGGTCAACCCGGGGGGCTACTCCTGGTCCAAGGAGAGCTACGAGACGACCTGGATCGCCAGCATGCGCCTGGTCGTGCCGCTCTCCGACGTCGGGCAGGCGATGGTCGTCCTCCCTCCAGGCCAGTCCGGACAGCCCGGCAGCGACCACTACCAGGACCAGCTGCGCTTCTGGAAGAAGGGGGAGCTGTTGCCCCTGTGGTTCCATGACGCCGACGTCGAGCGTGAAGCCGCACACACCCTGGAGCTGACGCCATGAGCGAGGAGCTGAAGACCCGGCACGGCTGCCTGACCGCCTACCTGATCATCATGATGGTCATGAACTCGGCGATGTCCCTGGCCTACCTGGCGGCAGGGGACTTCTTCCTGGAGTTCATGCCCGGGGCCCCTGGCTGGTCGATGCCCGTGCTGGCGGTGATGGGAGGGATCAACCTCGCCTGCGCCATCGCCCTGTGGAGCTGGAAGAAGTGGGGCTTCTACGGCTTCTGCGGCTCGGCGGCGATCACCCTGGTCATCAACCTCTCCATCGGCATCGACCCCGGCCAGTCCATCGCCGGGCTCGCCGGCGTCATCGTGCTGTACTTCGTGCTCCAGACCGGCGAGCCGAAGGCCTGGACGCTCCTCGAGTAGTCAGGAAAACAGGCTCCGCTGGCGGGCCTCGAACTCCAGCAGCCAGCGCTTCACGGCCAGGCCCCCGGCGTAGCCCGTCAGCTGTCCCTTGCTGCCGATCACCCTGTGACATGGCACCACCAGCCAGATGGGGTTGTGGCCATTTGCCGAGCCCACCGCCCGCGCCACGCTGCCGAGCTCGGCGGCCAGGGCGCCGTAGGAGGAGGTGGTCCCGTAGGGGATCTCCAGCAGGCGATCCCACACCCGCCTCTGGAAGTCCGTCCCCGCCGGCGCCAGCTTCAGGTCGAAGACCCGTCGCTGTCGACCGAAGTACTGGCCGAGCTGCTGTCTGGCCTCCGGGTAGGCCTCAGCCTCGATCACCCAGGCGGGATCTGGCTCTCCGAGGGTCAACACCGCGATGGCGTCGCCATCACCCGCTACATACGCGGTCCCCACCGGGGTCTCCAGACGGCAAGCGATCACCTGAGCTCATCCAACATCTCGGCGACCCCGAGCTCCTCCGCCCAGACCTCGAGGTACTCCCAGTCGAGTTCGGAGGCTTCCAACACTCCAGCTATGTCCCGTTGCTGACGCTCAGAGGGACTGCGTCTGCTCCAGAGCAGCTTGGACAACACCGAGTCCTCCGCCGACTGGACCCACACCTCCAGCCCAGCTGTCCGCACCACGACGCGCCTCCGAAAAGCCGTCGCCGCGTAGCTGCTGGGTTTCTGGACGATCAGATCGACCTTCCACATCGTCTTCTGGTCGATGAGGTTGAACTGGCGCCGCTCGCGCAGGGCCCGCCGAGCGGTCTCGGCGTCGAAGTACCAGTCCTCCTCTCTCAGCTCACCGAGCAAGCGCTCCAGTGCGTCGGCGTCGGCCTCGATCACCAGATCGACGTCGAGCGTGGTTCGCGACCGGCCGTGAACCGAGCTCGCGACCGACCCAACGACCATGTAGGCCAGCCTCGCCCGGTCGAGCTCCTCGACGACCCGACCGAGGGAGACGAAGACGCTCACGGCGCGACGCGACTGGCAAGCTCGTCGCCGAGCACCAGGCGAGCGAGCTCCTGCCGGATCTGCTCCTCCGTCCACTCGGGGTGTCGGTGGACGATGCCGTCCCGCGTGAGCTGCCGGGCGTCGTCACACATCTGCAGCGTCAGTCGAAGCCGCTCCGACGGACCCGCCCGACGCAGCAGTGCCACCTGGACGGCCCAGGCCTCTTCAGAGGTGTCGCGCGGTCTCACGTCTTCAACCTACTGCACCCAGACGGTCTTGACGTTCACGAACTCCCGAATGCCCTCGACCCCCAGCTCGCGGCCGTAGCCGCTCTTCTTCACGCCGCCAAAGGGGAAGCGAGGGTCGCTGCCCGGGATGCGGTTCAGGAAGACACCGCCGACCTCGAGGCGCCTGGCCAGGCCGAGCGCGGAGGGGACATCAGCGGTCCAGATGCTCGCTGTGAGGCCGTAGGCCGAGGCGTTGGACAAGGCGAGGGCCTGCTCGAGATCCGAGAACGCCGTGACGGCGGCGACGGGGCCGAAGGTCTCCTCGTCGAAGACCCGCATGCCCTCTCGCACATCGACGAGCACGGTGGGGGCGTAGACGAGCCGCTGTCGGCTTCCACCGCAGAGCAGGCGAGCGCCGGCGGCGACGCTGTCCTCGACCTGCGCCCCGAGGGTCTCGACGAGGTCCTCGCGGGCCAGGGGACCCAGGCGGCAGCTGGCTGAGCTCGGGTCCCCGACCTCCAGCGCCTCGAAGGCGGCCACCAGGCGCTGGCCGAAGTCCGAGGCGACGCGAGACTCGACGAGGAAGCGCTTCGCGGCGCAGCAGCTCTGGCCGTTGTTCTGGATGCGCGCGGCGACCGCGCCGGCGACCGCTGCGTCGAGGTCCGCGTCGGCGAACACGATGAAGGGGTCGCTGCCGCCGAGCTCCAGGACACACTTCTTCAGGGCCGCCCCGGCGACCGAGGCCACCGCCGAGCCCGCCCGCTCGCTGCCGGTGACGGTCACGGCCGCGACCCGCGGATCCCGGATGAGCGCGGGGACCTCGTCCACATCCACGATGACGAGGGACATCGCGCCCTCTGGAAAGCCGGCCTCCAGAGCGAGCGATTCCAGGGCTTTGGCGCAGCCGAGGGTGTTCGGCGCGTGCTTGATGAGCATCGTGTTCCCGGCCATCCAGGCCGGAGCGCCGAAGCGCAGCACCTGCCAGTAGGGGAAGTTCCAGGGCATCACAGCCAGCACGACCCCCAGGGGATCGAAGCGGACGTGGGCCTCTGGCGCCCCCGTCGGAGCTGGGGCCAGCAGCTCTTCCGCCCGCTGAGCGTAGTAGCGGCAGACCGTCGCGCACTTGTTGACCTCGCCGATAGCCTCTGAGATCGGCTTCCCCATCTCTGCGGTGGCGAGCGCTCCAAGGGCCTCGGCCCGCTCCTCGAGCAGCTCGCCGAGGCGTAGCAGCGGCGCCCCGCGCGCCGCAATCGACCGGCCCTGGTTGGCTGTCTGCGACTTGGCACAGAGCTGCAACCGACGCTCTACTTCTCCCGCGCTGTGCGCGGCGTGCCGGGCTAGGACCTCTCCGGTCCAGGGGTTCACGCTGCGCATGGGACACCCGCGTCGATCTGCGCGTTATCGTTCAAGTAGATCAAGGAGAGCCTCATGATCCGCTCCTTCCTCAAGAAGGGACTCGGCAGGATTCTGGGCGGCCGCTCGAGCGCCCCGCCGCAGCCCAAGCCCTACCCCTTCAAGTACGAGGGCGCCAAGAAGCCCGCCAAGAAGGCAGCCCCCCCGCCGGCGGAGGTGAAGCCGCCACAGCCAGAACCGGTGGAGGCCGCGCCCGAGACGCCAGAGGAGATCGAACTCCTCTCCGTCGGAGAGCTGCGCAAGCGCCTCGCGGCCAAGGGCATCAAGCCCCGCTCGAAGGCCCGCAAGCCGGAGCTCCTCGACATGCTCGCCGCAGCCAGCGGCGGCGGAAACGGGGACGAGGACGCGGCGACGCCTCCAGGGCTGGACCGGGACGCGGTCCAGGAGCTCCTCGACGACATGGTTCGCCCGGCCCTGCAGGCCGACGGCGGCGACATCCTGCTCGTCGAGGTCGTCGGCACGGACGTCCACGTGCGCCTCGTCGGCGCCTGCACGACCTGCCCCTCCTCCGTCATGACCATGAAGATGGGCGTCGAGGCCCTCTTCAGAGAGGAGTTCCCGGGCTTCGGAGAGCTCGTCCAGGTGAACTGAGCGTCGACCGGTCGCGGCAGCACCTTCCAACCTACCGTGACATCGGGTTCCGACGCGATCTGGCCAGAACGGACGTCCAGCCTGCTCAGCGCGCGCCGCCGTGGAACAGGAAAGCGGCCCCTTCCCCGTGCTGCTCGTCGTCGAGGGTGGTGTCTGTGAAGGGGGCGCCGATCAGCAGGTCGCCGAAGCCGTCGCCGTTGTTGTCCCCGATGCCGGCGACGGAGGCCCCGAAGGCGGAGCCCAGGTGCTGGCAGGCGTAGGTGTCCTCTTCGCAGTGCTCGAAGGCCGGGTGCGCCCCGGTGAGCCAGCCCTCCGCGTCGTCGGGGGTCAGCGTGCCGGAGAGCGGACCGAAGAACAGCCAGGCGATGCCTCGCTCGTCGTCGTAGGCGGGCTCGCCCGCGACGTCGAAGCTCGGACCGGTGGCCCATGAGGGGGTTGGCGCCCACTCCAGCTCGACCTTGGCCAGGGTGTCCTCGAGATCCTCCGACTCGAGGCGGGCATCTATGACGCGTAGCTCGTCGGGTATGGCAACATCGTAGCTCACCAAGAGCATCGTGAGCTCGGGAAGGCCATCACTGTCGTAGTCGGAGTCGACTTGGACGGGTGGGTAGTTCCTGGAATCGTAGAAGAGGACGGCAAGGTCCTTGGGCCAAACCTCCTGACCGACAGCAGTCCTGTCAGCCTCTGACGGCGCAATTGGGGCAAGTGGTCCCTTGAACAGGCGGGCCCCAGGCCCGTAGAGTTCCGCGTAGTCGGCGCTCGGGACGTATTGAGCAACACAGAGGAGATCCAAGAACCCATCCGCGTCTACATCGGACAGAACGAAGTCCCCGCCAAACCTATCCTCTACGGAACCAAGCCATAAATCAGAGTGCGTCTCCTCTTCGAACTCGACATCTGCGGCGAAAGGCCCGTAGAACAGCGCAACATAGCCGTAATGGTCCCAGTCCCCTCCATAGCCTGCAACCATCAGGTCCCACTCCCCATCGAGATCCACATCTCCGACCACCGCCCCCCCCCCCGAACTTCCCATCGCCGGATGTCTTCCCGATCGCCATGCCCGCTCCAAAGCCGTCTTCGGCAGAGTGGTTCCCCTCGAAGTGCGTGACGAGGTGGACTGCCCCTCGAGACCAACCCTGGTGACTGTCGGCGTTTCCGACGGCCAGCATCCCCTCCGCCCAGGACAGTGACAGGTAGCCGGGATGCTCGAAGGCGTATGCTGCATCAGCGAGTGCAGCCGTCCCCGCTAGGGGCCCGACGAACAGGTGATAGTCATCGTTCCGGTCGTCCCCGCGCACGATGAAGTCCTCCGCCCCGTCTCCATCCAGATCGGACACACCGTAGACCTCGATCCCGGTCCACGGGCTCAGCGCCGACTGACCCATCGTGTACGCGCCCCAGATCTCGGCCGCCGGCTCTCGCGAGACGATCCCCCCGAAGTACTGGCAGTCCGTGTCGGCCTCGCCGTTGCAATCGTTGTCGATGCCGTCGTCACACAGCTCCGGCAGGGTCGGGGCCCGATCCGGGTCCTCGTCGTCACAGTCTTCTGAATACGGACTCCCGTCTCCGTCCACGTCGACCAGGTCAGAGCCGTCACAGTCCTGGTCGACGCCGTCGTAGGGGACCTCCTCGGCCTCCGGGTTGATCGAGGCCTCGCCGTCGTCACAGTCCGTGGCGTCCGCGACGTGGCCCTCGGGGGCTTCGCACCCGCCCCGGTGCTGCTGCTGTGCGCCTGGCCCGCCCAGGCCGGGGTCAACGCCCAGGCGCTCCAGACCCGCGACGGAGGCGACTGGATCGCCCTGCGAGAGGCCGAGGCCGGGCCTCCATGGACCGCGGCGCTGGCATACGGCACCCACTACAGCAGGGATCTCGTCGTCTTCATCGATGCCGACGGCGAGCAGATCCTGCTGGGCCAGGTCTGGACCACCGAGCTCGGCGTGTCCGTGATGTTCGGCGAGCACCTCCGCGTCGGGGCCGCCTTGCCGCGCCACACCTGGATCGTCTGGAGGGGCGAGCTCTCCGACGAGAAGCGCCTCGGGGACGTGGGCCTCTGGACGACCATCCCCCTGAAGCGGCCATCACAAGAGAGCCCCCTGGCCCTGGCGTGGACGGTCTCGACCGACTTCGCCACCGGCCCCTCGCACCTCTACCTGGGCGACCCGGGGGGCTCCGTGATGGGTCACCTCGCGGCCGAGCGGAGCCTCTACGGCCCGCTGTCGATGGCAGCGAACGCCGGGCTCGAGCTCCGCTCCGACACAGAGCTCCCCGGCACCACCTGGGGGAACCGCTTCGAGTACGGGGTGGGCCTGGCCTCGCACATCGCGGGGCCCTTCCACGTCAACACGGAGCTCTTCGGCTCCACCCCCTTTCGTGGCGAGAGCACCGCCGCGAACTACCCGGTCGAGGTCCTCGCCGCGGCCCGCTTCGACCTCCCGGCCGACTTCGTGCTCTCGGTCGGAGGTGGCACGGGCCTCACCCGCGGCCTCGGCAGCCCCAGCGTGCGCGGCTTCGCGATGCTGGACCATCGCCCCCGGCAGCGCCCGGACAGCGACGGCGACGGCCTCGACGACCTTCGTGACCTCTGCCCGAATGACCCAGAGGACTTCGACGACTGGCAGGACAAGGACGGCTGCCCCGAAGAGGACAACGACGAAGACGGCCTCGTCGATCGAGAGGACAGCTGCCCGAACGACCCAGAGGTCGAAAACGGCTACCGCGACCTCGACGGCTGCCCGGACCGCCTCGTCACCGTGCGCCTGCGCGTGGTCTCACCGGCGCCAGAGCTGGAGCAGGCCACCATCAACCTCGGCGAGTTCGCCCCCAGCGGCCTGCTCCCCGGTGAGTGGTTCACCGTCGAGCTGCCGCCGACGACCTTCTCGATGCGGGTCACAGGAGAGGGGCACCTCCCCTACGAGGGCCTCTTGGAGGTCCCGGACGAGGAGCTCTACGAGCTGGAGATCCCGCTCTCACCCATCCTCTTCGGCGATCTGAGCCTGCGCCTGGAGGACCCCTCCGGAGAGCCCCTGGCCGGCTGGCTCCGTGGCATCGAGCAGGGCCTGTTGCCCGTCCCAGCCGAGGGCGCCACCCTGCGGCTGCAGACCGGTCCCCACGAGCTCCTGCTCGTCGCCCCGAGCCACACGCCGGCGCGGCTCACGGTGGAGGTGGAGCCGGAGAACCCGTGGACCGAGGTCGTCGTGCTCCAGCCCTCCGGGGTGGCGCTGGAGGACAACCGGATCGTGCTCGACGGCCTCATCGAGTTCGAGCTGGACTCGAGCGTGCTGTTGCCCGAGTCCGACAGCCTGCTCGACGAGGTCGCGGCGCTGTTGCTGTCCCACCCCGACATCGAGCTCCTTCGGGTCGAAGGCCACGCGGACGAGTCGGGGGACTCCCGCTACAACCTGGAGCTCTCCCAGGCACGCGCGGAGGCAGTCGTCGCCTACCTCGTCGAGGCAGGAGTGGACGCGGAGCACCTCCAGGCCCTCGGCACTGGAGAGGCAGAGCCCCTGTCCGAGGAGTCAAGGTCTCGTCGGGTTTCCTTCACCGTGCTCGTCTGGGACGACGAAGCCGGCCGACCGGAGCTACCGTGAGAGCCCGATGCTCCTGTTGATCGCCTGCACCAAGACCCCGGAGCCTGGCGACAGCTCCGCCGATCTGCCCGATCCGGTGGGCGATCCCGACACCGTCGAGCTCCTCGGCATGTGTCCCCTGGCCGATCACCTCGGGGGCTTCATCGTCGAGGTCGCTCCCGACACCTCCATCGTCGACGGCCGCGTCCGGGACGGGGTCGTGCCGATCACCGTACTCACAGAGGTGACGAGGCTCGACGAGTGCGCTCTGTTGCGCCGGGAGAACCCCTACTGCGACCCGGACTGCGAGATCGACGAGGCCTGCGACCTCGACGAGACCTGCATCCCCTACCCCTCTGACGTGGACCTGGGCACGGTCACCCTCGCTGGCCTCGAAGAAGACCTGCGCATGGAGCCGGTCACCCCCGGCTTCCGCTACTTCGACACCTCCCTGTCCCACCCGGCCCTGGCCGGCGGAGAGCTCCTGGAGCTCCACGCCTACGGGGCGCTGGACGAGGTGGTGCTCCACGGGGTCGGCCCGACACCCCTGGTGGCCGAGCTGGAAGAAGACCTCGTCGTCGTCGAAGGCAGCGCCCTGAGCTTGTCCTGGGAGGGGGACCCTGGGGGCCGCAGCAGCCTGGCGCTCCAGCTGTCGATCGACCAGCACGGCTCCTCGCCCCTGCGCATCGTCTGCGAGCTGGAGGACGACGGCGCCGGAGAGGTCCCCGTCGAGCTCGTCGAGGCGCTGCTCGGCGGAGGCGTGACCGGCTACCCCAACGCCACCCTCACCCGCCACACGGCGGACCTCGCAGAGATCGACGGCGGCTGCGTGGACCTCGAGGTCTCGAGCCCCCTGCCGGTGGGCGTGCGGGTCGAGGGCTACATCCCCTGCACCGACGAGGACGACTGTCCGCCCACCATGGACTGCAACACGGAGATCGAGCTTTGTCAGTGATCCTCTGGCTCGCCTGCACAGGCAACACCGTGCCCGGAGTCGGCGACTCCAGCGAGAGCGCGCTACCCGACAGCGGCGACAGCGGTGACTCGGCGGAGCCCATCGATGTCTGCGAGTCCCTCCCCGAAGGCCCCTACGACGAGCGCCAGCTCAGCGGCTTCACCAACTCAGAGGACTTCGCCTTCGGCAACGACGGCCGCATGTACTCGGTGAACTGGAACGGCCACCTCGTCTGGCACACCTACGACGGCGACAGCGACACGGTGCTCCCCCGCCTCGGCGAGGCCGCCGGCATGGAGATGATGGCTGACGGCTCGCTGGTCATAGCCAACGTCTCCGACGGCACGGTCATCCGGGTGGACACAGAGGACGGGAGCTCCGAGACCCTGATGTCCGGCATCCCCTACCCCAACGGCATCACCATCGACCAGGACGGCGTGGTCTACGTGAGCGAGCACACCCGCGGGAACGTGCGGCGCTACGACCCGGAGACCGGCGAGTCCGAGCTCATCGCGCGCGGGCTCTACAACCCCAACGGCATGGCCTTCTCTCCCGACTGGCAGACCCTCTACGTCAACAGCTTCGGGGGCGGCACGGTCCACGCGATCCGACGTGACGGCGAGGGCTTCGCCGAGCCCGAGCTCTTCGGCTCCGTCCTCGAACAGAACAGCGAGGTCTGCGAGGACCGCGACGACGGCGAGGTCTGCGTGGAGGACTACCTCATCGGCGCCTGCGAGGCCGGCCTGTGCGCCACGGAGAGCGACACCGACGCCTGCGACGCGCTGGCCGAGGGAGACCCCTGCGTCACCACCCGCGCAGGGGAGTCCTTCGAGTCCATCTGCACCACCACCACAGAGGGCAGCCTCACCTGTCCCCAGGTGGACGAGGCCCACCTCGCGGGCTGCATGGGCAAGTCCGTCGACGAGAGCTGCAAGGTCACCGACGGCGGCAACGGCTACTGCTACGAGACCGGGGACGACGTGCTGTCCTGCCTCGACTACGACGAGTGGGAGCACGACGCCATCGAGGCCTGCCAGGGCCAGTCCTCCGGCGAGCCCTGCCAGGTCTTCACCCAGGGCTACCCCTACGAAGGAGAGTGCGTCGACTACGGCGTCAACTACTGCCTCGGCGAGGGCTACGGCTCCGGGGGCCTCGACGGCCTCGACGTCGACGAGTGCGGAAACGTCTATGTCACCGAGTACATCAAGGGCATCGTGTGGCGCATGGACAGCGAGACCGGCGAAGCCGAGAACATCCTGGAGCTGGACTCGAGCTGGATCCCCAACCTCCACTGGGGCAGCGGCGTGGGAGGATGGGAAGAGGACATCCTCTACGTCATGGATCGCGACACAAATGGCATCTACGCAGTCGAGATCGGCTTGAAGGGCCGCCCCACCGCGGTGCGCCCATGATCCTCTGGGCGCTGGTGTCCTGCAACGGCGAGATGCCGGACGAGGGCTGGGAGTGCATCCACAGCGGTGACGAGCGCCCGGCGTTCCTTCAGCAGCTGGGCTGCGAGGCGGACTTCGACGCCCTCGCCGCCGCCCCGCTCGACGCCTCGATCCCGGGAGCCCGGAGCACCAAGACCGTCGTCGATCGGGCAGACGACGACTCGCTCTACTTCCAGGACTCGGAGCGCTACCAGATCCACTGGGAGTTCGCCTTCGAGCACCTCTCCGGGGACGGGCTGCCCATCGTCGACGAGCTCGGGGCCTTCAACGAGACCGAGTACACCTCGCCAGAGCGCCGCTTCGTGCTCGGAGCCCTGACCATCTACGAGGAGCCGAACGTGTGGGCGTGGGAGGTCAGCCCCTACGACACGGCCACGGCGGACATGATCACGCTGGCCTACCGCAAGATCCGCGACAACAGCTGGATCGGAGAGGAGCTCTACTTCCACCCGACCAGCGAGAGCGTCGCAGAGGTGGCAGAGGACCTGCCCTCCGACGTGAAGGTCATCACCACCGAAGAGCTCTTCGCGGGCATCACCTACCAGCCCCTGAACCTCGGCACCTCGATGGGCAAGTTGCGCTTCTACGAGGACCCGGAGGAGGAGATCCCGAACTTCCGCGAGATCGTCGTGCTGCCCGCGGTCCCCAACGACATGCCCGTGGTGATGGGCATCGTCACCGACGCCTTCCAGACACCGCTTGCCCACATCAACGTCCTGTCCCAGAACCGCGGCACGCCCAACATGGCGCTCATCGGCGCCTGGCAGCACCCGGAGCTCCGCGCGCTGGAGGACCTCTGGGTCGAGCTCACGGTCGAGGCCCACGACTGGTCCGTCCGCGAGGTCACCCAGGAAGAGGCCGACGCCTGGTGGGAGGGCTTCCGTCCGGAGCCCCTCGACGTGACGTCGATGGACCTCTCGATCCAGGAGATCCTGCCCATCGAAGAGGTGGTGGACCTGGAGCTGGGCCTCGTGCCAGCGCTGGACGCCGCCGTGCCGGCCTTCGGGGGAAAGGCGAGCCACTTCGCGGTGATGTCCCACTCCCCAGATGCCATCCCGATGCCGACAGCCTCTGCGATGCCGGTCTACTTCTACGACCGCTTCATGGAGGAAAATGGCTTCTGGGACGAGGTCGACGAGATGATGGCGGATCCCGACTTCACCGGGGACGCCCTGACCCGGGACGGACGCCTGCGACGCCTGCGCAGCGACATGCGCCGGGCCCCGATCGACGAGGAGTTCCTCGCCGAGCTCGAGGCCTACGTGAGGGAGAACCACTCCGGCCACCGGGTGCGCTTCCGGTCCTCGACCAACGCAGAGGACGTCTCTGGCTTCAACGGCGCCGGCCTCTACACCTCCCAGAGCGGTGATCCCGACGACCCGGAGCGCCCCATCGAGGACGCCCTGCGAGAGGTCTGGGCGAGCTGCTGGTCCTTCCGCGCCTACGAAGAGCGCAGCTACTACGGCATCGACCACACGGACATCGGCATGGCCGTGTTGATGCACCGCAGCTTCCCCTCAGAGGACGCCAACGGGGTCGCGATCACCGCCAACATCTTCGACACCTCCGGGCTCGAGCCCGCTTTCTACGTGAACGTGCAGTACGGGGACAACTCGGTCGTGCTGCCGGACGAGGGCGTCACGACCGACCGCTACCTCCACTACTTCGACAACGTCGGCCAGCCGGTGGTCTACCTGGGTCACAGCAACCTGGTGCCGGACGGAGAGAACGTGCTGACCGAGACCCAGATCAAGGAGCTGAGCTTCGGCCTCGACGCGATCCACGACGTCTTCTACGACGCCTACGGGCACGAATCCTTCTACGGAATGGACGTGGAGTTCAAGTTCGACCAGGGCGATCTGTACATCAAGCAGGCGCGGCCCTACCCGGGGCGTGGCGAGTGATCTGGCTGCTGGCGTGCAACGGGGTTCCAGACGACACGGACTCCCAGGAAAGTGATCCACAGGTTGTGGACAGCTCTGTGGACCCGCCGTTTTTGGCCGATCACCTCGTGATCAACGAGCTCGTCTCCCTGGGGACCGGGGGAGACTGGGTGGAGTTGTTCAACCCGACCAGCGAGGAGATCGATCTCTCGACCTGGGAGATCACAGACGACGCAGAGAACGACGTGTTGGCCTGGCGCCTGCCAGAGGACATCTCCATCGCAGCGGGGGGCTACTTCCTCATCTGGTGCGACAACGGCGCGGACGGACTCCACACGGACTTCCAGCTCTCCCAGGGCGAACACATCACGATCTATTCCGAGCTGGGCCTGCGCGTAGACGAGGTAGAGGTCCCCTCGCTCATCGTCGACCAGGCAGCTGCGCGCATCCCAGACGGCTGGAGCACCTGGGAGGCCCAGGACCCCACCCCCGAAGCCAGCAACGAGTAGCCATCTTGGAACCAAACAACGCCCTCGTCCTGGGTGGCGCCCTCGGAGCCCTGGTCGGCTGCGGCGTCTGCGCCGCCATCGCCATCCCGAACTTCGTCCAAATGCAATACCGAGCCAAGCGCGCGGAGGTGCCGGCGAACATCGCCGGGCTCATGACCGCCGAGTTGGCCTTCGACGCCGCCTTCGACGAGTGGGTCTTTTGCCCCGAGCCCTTCCCCAGGCCGATCGAGGCCCTTGGCCGCGACGCGGTCGAGTGGCCCGCAGGGTCCTGCTATGACGAGCTCGGCTGGGCGCCTGACGGACAGGTCCGGGGCACCTACTGGGTCGAGGAGAGACAGGAGGACTGGGGCTTCGTGGTCCACGGCATGATCGACCTCGACCGAGACGGCGTCCCAGCCCACTACACGGCTACGAAGTCGATGAACGCCACGATGCTGACGCCCACGGACGTCTATTGACCGGCCTCGCGGTGGACCTGCAGGTCTGGCTCGACGGCAAGATCGACTGAGCGGCCGGAACTGTGACAGGCTCTCGGCCATGTCTTGGAAGACCCTCGCCATCCTCTCCGCCGGCCCGGCCGCAGGCTCGCTGATCCACAACCTCCTGCCCGTCTCCGACGCCAACGCGATGACCGCCGATGGCCAGTGCTGGGTAGAGACCCGAAACGACGCTAAGAAGTTCGAAGACGGCGTCAACGTGAAGGTCGGCGAGGGCTTCAAGAACATCGAGTACCAGTACACCGTCTACCAGGTCAACGGGCAGGTCTTGCAAGCGAGGAGGATGAATCAACGTCGTTGGTTCACCTCAGAACTGGTAGAGCGCTTCCAGCCCGAACTGTGTACCCCAGAACAACACCTCGGTGAAGTCGTCCTCGTAGAAGGGCGCCAGCAGCATCGCTCTTGCGCTGGCACGCACGCCGATGACCTCCTTCTTCACCTGGAGGTCGACCCCCCCGACGAAGGCGCTGTCGACCTCGAGGAGGCGCTCGTGGTTCGGGGTGAAGTTGGGGGTGAGATCCGCGCTCCACGCCACAGAGGGCCCGGCCCGCAACAGCACGTCCCAGCTCAGGCTCTTCGGCTGCTTGTGGGGAATCCGGAAGCCCGGCAGCACGTAGATGCCGTGCCGGAGCCGGAAGTACTCGCTGGGCGAGAGGTCCTTCTCCAGGGCGTGCTCGTCGGTGAGCAGCGCCGGAGAGAAGAAGGCGCCGAGGTCGACATAGATCGAGCGCGTCATGCGGGAGTCGAAGCCCAGCATGAAGCCGGAGCTGCGGGGGCCCTTCACCATGGAGTAGCCGGCGTGGATCTTCACCTCGGGGTCCAGGGCCGGACGAGCGGCGTCTGCCGGGGCGACCAGGAAACCGACGATGAACAACAAGAGCGACATGCTCTCCCTCCGGGCGACTTTGTGGGCTTGGGGTGGGCGTGAGCCCTGGCAGAGTTAGCCCTCGAAGAGGTGGCCGGCCACCGCGAGGAGCCCGTGAAGATCGTGGACCTCGTGCTCCAGCCGCGGGACCTCGACGAGCACGCCGCCGGCGATCGGGCTGACCCGGCTGATCAGCTCGCCCTCCGTGCCCGCCTGCTGCCGTAGCCTCCCGTGAGCCGCCCCCAGGCGAGCGACCAGGCTCGCTGCCGTGCGTGGCTCGAGGTCGCTCGCGAGCTCCCGCGCGGCCTCGCCGAGCAGCACCCCCGCCTCGAGCGCCCCAGCGGCGCTGACGTGGACCTGGTTCACGATGAGCCCTCCGCGCGGGTAGTCGTGCTTCCTCAGCTCCTCGGCGAAGAAGCCGGCCACCTCGACGCTGGGCTCCGTCGGAGCGCAGACCGTGAGGAAGCGCGTGTCGTTGCTGCGGAACAGATCCAGGACGCGCTCGTGACGTTCCCGAAAGCCATCGACCATGTCCTTGAAGAGCTGCAGGAACTCTGCGAGATCACCCAGGAATTCACTGCCGAAGACATAGCCGAGCAATCGCCAGACGATGGCTCCGGTGCCATGCACGACGCTCGAGAGCAACCCCGTGCTGGGGGGCAGCAGGAACCAGTCGATGACCTGCCGGTCCATGAAGCGCGAGAGCCGGCCCGGGGCCTCGAAGAAGTCCAGCGCGTTCTTCACCGGGGGCGTGTCCAGCACGACGAGGTCATAGTTGCCGCTTACCACCACGTCGTGGAGCTTCTCCGCCGCCATGTACTCCTGGCTGCCGGCGAAGGTGTCGCTCATCGTCTGGTAGATGGGGTTCGCCAGGATGCGCCTGGCGGTGGCCTCGTCGGGGGCGGTGCTGCGAATGAGCTGGTCGAAGGTGGTGCGCGTGTCGAGCATCATCGCGTACAGCTCGCCGCCCTCAGAGAAGTCCAACTCACTGAGATCGATGCGCTTCTCAGCGTTTCCGAACTCCGACAGACCCAAGCTGTTGGCCAGCCGCCGCGCCGGGTCGATCGTCAGGACCAGGACCTTGCGGCCCTGCTTCGCCCCCCAGAGCGCGATGGTCGCTGCGACTGTCGTCTTGCCCACACCCCCGCTGCCCACACAGACGATGAGAGTGCGTTCACCAACGACGGTGTCGAGGGTCTGGCGGGCTCCGTTCACCGGGACAGCCCCCGGTTCGAGGTCCGCGCCAGCGCCGCGGCGAGGTTGGTCACGAGCTTGGCGGCCCCGTTCTCCTGTGACAGCCGGGGCACGTCGATCACGCGAACGCCGACCTCCTCCTCCAGGCGACCCATGGTCCGCCCGGTGGCCTCCTCGAGGGCAGCCTCCCAGCGTCCTGCGAGGAGCAGCTCTCCCTCGTCACCCTCGTCGTAGCGAGTGGACAGCCGCTCCAGCAGGACCCGCTCGTCGGACGACAGGGAAGGGCGCGAGGCGCGGTTGAGCACCACCAAGGGCACGCTGAGCTCCGGGACGTGCTTACCCAGGGTGTTGAAGGTCTCGACGGTCTCGTTGACCACCATCTCCTCGGGCAGCGCCACCAGCACGAGGTGGGTGTCCGGACGCTTCAACATCGCCAGCGACTCGGTGCTGCGCACGTGCAGCGGGCCGACCCGAAACAGCGACAGGGTGCGGCTCGGCGAGCGCATCAGCGCCGCGGCGTGACCGGAAGCGGGCAGGTCGACGATGAGGAGGTCGTAGTCCTCGCGCAGCCAGACGAGCTTCGAGAGGGTGACGACCTCTCGGTTGCCAGGGGTGGCGTCGAGGAAGAGCCGAACCAGCCGGTTCGCCAGGATCATGTCGACGATGCGAGTGCTCGGTACCACCCGCTCGATCCACTCGTGCATCGCCTCGTACCAGGTGACGTTGCAGATCGACAGGTTCGCAGCGACCTGCACCGGCCGGTACCCGACCTCTGCCCCGAAGAGCGGAGCCAGCGCCGAGCGCTGCGCGTCCGCCTCGACGATGAGGACCTTGCGTCCCTGGGCAGCGGCCAGGCGCCCCAGGGCAGCGGAGACCGAGGTCTTGCCGACACCGCCCTTGCCCGTGACGAGCACGACCCGTCCGAAGACGAGGTCGGCGATGTCGAAGCCGTTCACCATCGCAGCAGGGTGGCTCCCCAGGTCATGCCGGCGCCGAGGGCGGCCAGACAGACGAGGTCCCCGTCCCTGACGCGCCCCTGCTGGACCGCCTCGTGCAGGGCGATCGGAATGCTCGCGGCGGTGGTGTTGCCATAGCGCTGGATGTTGTGGAACACCCGCGCGGGATCGAGCTCCATCCGCCTGCAGACGGCCTCGTTGATCCGCAGGTTGGCCTGGTGGGGGACCAGCAGATCGAGCTCGTCGAGGCGCACCTCGTGGGTCTCCAGCAGGGAGAGGATGACCTCGGGCAAGAGCCGCACGGCCATCTTGAAGACCGCGCGCCCCTCCATGTGCGGGAAGTGCAGTCCCTCGCTGAGCATCTCGTGGGTGAGCCGTGGGTTCCGTCGGCTCGCTGGGGCCTCCAGCTTCAGGATCTCCACGTAGGCGCCGTCCGCGTGCAGCTCGTGTCCCAGGATGCGGCGATCGCCGTCTGTGGGGCCGACGACGGCGGCTCCGGCCCCGTCGCCGAAGATGACGGTCACGTCCCGGCCTCGGTCGCTCATCTCGAGACCGCTGGAGTGCACCTCCGAGCCGACGACGAGCACGTGCCGGGCGAGGCCCGAGCGTATGTGGGCGTCGGCGATCTGCAGACCGTAGAGGAAGCCCGTGCACTGGGTCCGGATGTCCAGCGCCGGGACGCCGTTGAGACCCAGCCGGTCCTGCAACAAGCAGCCCGAGCCTGGGAAGAAGACGTCCGGAGAGAGCGTGGCGAAGATGATGAGGTCGACCTCTGAGCACGGCAGGCCAGCCTCGGCCAGGGCCTCCTCCACCGCGGGCACGGCGAGCTCGGCCGGGCCGACATCGCCCTCGACCCAGCGGCGCTCGACGATGCCCGTGCGTTTCTGGATCCACTCGTCGGTGGTCGACAGGAACACAGCGAGATCGTCGTTGGTGACGACCCGATCGGGCACGTGGTGCCCCAAACCCAGGATCCGAGAGCCCAGCATGGGCTAATTCTCTCCGGCGTGAGTTCCGACGCAGCCGGGGCTGCGACGGGGTGAACGACGGCACGCGCAGCGGGCCGCCGGGGGGAGGGCCGTAGGCCCGGGGGGCAGGGCCCCCCTGAAAGGAAACGAGTGCCCCAGCGCCGCGCCGCGGCGCGCGCCGGCGGCGCAGGTGGAAGGCGCATCGCGACTTCTGCCGAGGGGCACTAGATGTCGAGGTTGCGAACGTTGAGCGCGTTCTTTTCGATGAACTCTCGACGTGGCTGGACCAGGTCGCCCATCAGCACCGTGAACATGGAGTCCGCCTCGATGAAGTCGGAGACCTCGACGCGCATGAGCGTCCGGGTCGCCGGGTTCATGGTCGTGTCCCAGAGCTGGTCCGGGTTCATCTCGCCAAGGCCCTTGTAGCGCTGGATCTCGTAGCCCCGCTTGGACTGGGCCATCACCGAGTCCATGAGCTGTTTCCAGGTCCTGACCTCGCGGTCGTTGAGGAAGGCTGGCAGCGACAGCTGAGGGCGCAGCGCGTCCGAGAGGGTCCGCAGGGCGGCGTACTCCGGCCCCCGGCTCAGGCTGGCGTCCAGGGTGGTGCAGGTCGGCTGCCCGTCGCGGAAGGCGTCGACGAGGACCGCCCAGCCGCTGGTGTTCGGGTCGTGGACCACGGAGATGTCCCGGATGGAGAGCTCCGGCGCGACCTGGATGAGGCGGGCTCGGAGAGGCTCGACCAGGCCCTCGAGAGCGTCGCGCTCGCTGCCCGCGTCGTGTCCGCCCAGCCCGAGCCAGGTGTCGACGACCGTGGGATCGAGACGCCGCGGCAGGTGGTCGAGGCGCTCGACGTACCTCGAGACGGTGCGGACGAGGGTGAGCAGGGAGTCGCCGTCGAAGAGCGTGCTGCTGCCGTCACCGATGGTGAGATTGCGCGCACCCTGGCCCAGGAGGAAGTCCGTGAGCGCCCCGTCGTCCTTGATGTACTGCTCCTTCTTGCCCCGCTTCACCTTGTAGAGGGGCGGCTGGGCGATGTAGAGGTGGCCGCGCTCGACCAGGGGTCGCATCTGCCGGTAGAAGAAGGTGAGCAGCAGCGTCCGGATGTGGGAGCCGTCCACGTCGGCGTCCGTCATGATGATGATGCGGCCGTAACGCAGCTTGGCTGCGTCGAAGTCCTCTCCGATCGAGGTGCCCAGGGCCGAGATGATGGCCTTGACCTCGTTGTTGGCGAGCATCTTGTCGAAGCGGGCCTTCTCGACGTTCAGGATCTTGCCTCGCAGAGGCAGGATCGCCTGGGTCGAGCGGTCCCGACCCTGCTTGGCGGAGCCACCGGCGGAGTCACCCTCGACCAGGTAGAGCTCGCACTTGTCGGGGTCTTTCTCCTGGCAGTCCGCGAGCTTGCCGGGCAGGTCGCCGCCGTCGAGCACGCTCTTGCGCCGGGTGAGATCCCTGGCCCGCCGGGCGGCCTCCCGAGCGCGAGAGGCATCGATGCACTTGAGCACGATCTGCTTGGCGTTCTTGGGGTTCTCCTGCAGCCATGCCCCGAGCTCCGCGTTGAGGGTGCTCTCGACGAGGCTCCTGATATCGGAGTTGCCGAGCTTGGTCTTGGTCTGACCCTCGAACTGGGGATCGGGGTGCTTGACCGAGATGACGGCGGTGAGCCCCTCGCGCGCGTCGTCCCCGGAGATCGAGGCGTCCTTCGCCTTCAACAGGTTGTTCGCGTTTGCGTAGACGTTGATCGTGCGGGTCAGCGCGCCCTTGAAGCCGGAGACGTGTGTGCCGCCCTCGATCGTGTTGATGTTGTTGGCGAAGGAGAGGATGTTCTCCTGGTAGCTGGTGTTCCACTGGAAGCTGATCTCGACCTCGATCCCGTCGCGCTCGGAGCGGAGATGGACCGGCACCTCGTGGATGGCCTGCTTGTTCATCGAGAGGAACTCGACGAAGGAGACGAGGCCGCCTTCGTAGCGGAAGTCGTGGGACTTGTCGTTTCGCTCGTCCCCGACGTGGATGGCCACCCCAGGGTTCAGGAAGGCCAGCTCGCGGAGGCGCCGGGAGAGGATGTCGAAGGACAGCTCTGTGGTCTGCTCGAAGATGGTCGGATCGGACTTGAAGCGAATGCGAGTGCCGCGCCTGCTGGTCTTGCCCACGACGGCGAGATCCTCGTCCGGAACGCCGCGCTGGTAGCTCTGGACCCAGTGCTCGCCCTCTCGCCAGATGTCCAGCTTGAGCCACTCCGACAGCGCGTTGACGCAGCTCACGCCGACGCCGTGGAGGCCACCGGAGACCTTGTAGGAGTCCGAGTCGAACTTGCCGCCGGCGCCGATGACCGTCATGACGACCTCTGCGGCGCTCTTTCCGGTCTCGTGCATGCCCACCGGGATGCCGCGGCCGTTGTCGTCGACGGAGCATGAGCCGTCGGCGTGCAGCAGCACAGTCACCTGATCGCACCAGCCCGCCAGCGCCTCGTCGATGGCGTTGTCGACGACCTCGTAGACCAGGTGATGGAGGCCACGCTCGAAGGTGTCACCGATGTACATCGCCGGCCGCAGCCGGACGTGCTCGATCCCCTCGAGAACGGTGATGTTCTCTGCGTTGTAGTCGCTACCGTCCGAGGCCGGTCCGCCGTTGTACTCGTTGGACATCTGGCTCCGAGGGGATCACGAAAAGTCACCTGTTCCCTAACAGGTGACAGTGCCCTCCTCCACCTCGTACGCGCGGACCTCGACAGTTGTTCCAGCGCGCACCACGTCTGGCTCCGTGGTCGTCACGAAGCACTGCAGATCCAACTCTTCGAGGAGCTGAACCAGGCGTCCGGTGCGGAGGCGATCCAGCTCGCTCGAGAGATCGTCGAGCAAGAACAGCGGGCGAGCTCCACGGGCCCTGGCAGCCAGCAGCTCGGCGAGCTTCAGCGCGAGCACCAGGCTGCGGGTCTGCCCTTGGCTGGCGAAGGCGCGCGCCGGCTTGTCGTCGAGGCACAGCTCGAGGTCATCCCGCTGGGGCCCGACGAGGTTGGCGCCCCTCTCGATGGAGCTCGCCCTCGTGCGCTCGAGGGCAGCGAGGTAGGCACCGGCGAGCTCCTCGTGGCCATCGACCTCTGGGAGGCAGCTGCGGTAGGACATGGTGGCCTCTCCGCGGCCGGAGATGCGCGCGTGCAGCTCGGTGAAAGGCCCGGCGAGCTCAGAGAGCAGGCGGCGACGGCGTGCCACGAGGCGAGCACCAGCGGCGGCGAGCTGCGTGTCGAAGACGGCGAGCTGATCTCGATCGACCGGGAATCGCCGAAGCAGGGCCGCGCGCTGATCCAGCAGGCGCTTGTGGATCTGGGCGATCTCGAGGAAGGTCGCCGAGGCCGTGAAGGCAGCCCGATCGACGAAGGCGCGCCGGAGCTCCGGAGCCCCACGGACCAGCGCGACATCCTCTGGAGCGAAGAGGACTGCCCTGATGCCCTCGAAGTACTCGCGGAGCTTGCTCGGGGGCTTGCCGTCGATGAAGCCACGCTTGGAGCTCGGCTGGACCTCGAGCACCAGCTCACGGACGAGGTGGCCGTCGTCGATGCGACCGCGCACCCAGGCGCGACCGCAGCCGAAGCGGATGAGCTCGCGGTTTCGGCGGGTACGAAAGCTCTTCAAGGTCGCCAGGGCGTAGACGGCCTCGAGCAGGTTGGTCTTGCCCTGGGCGTTGGCGCCATGGAGAACGACGAAGCTCGCGTCGCAGTCCAGCTCGGCGGTGGCGATGTTGCGCCAGTCCGCCAGCTGGAGCGACGAGAGCCTCAATCCAGACGCATCGGCATGACGATGAGCAGGGAGTCGTCGCTTTCCGGCTGGCGGATCAGCGCCGGAGAGAGGGCGTCGCCGAGCTCGATGATGACGCGATCGCCCTCGACGGCCTGCAGCACTTCCTGGAAGTACCGGATGTTGAAGCCGATGTCGACGGCGTCGCCCTCCATCTCGATGGGGATCTGCTCGCGGGCCTCGCCGAGGTCGCTGTGGCTCGCAGTGACCGTGACCGCCCCGTCGCCGAAAGCGAAGCGCACCGGACGACCGCGGTCCTGGGCGAGCACCGCGACCCGCTTCAAGGCAGCGTTCAAGGCGTCCTTGTGGGCGAAGGCCCGACGCTGGTAGCTGGTCGGCACGACCTGGCGGTAGTCCGGAAACTCCCCGTCGATCAGGCGGAAGTAGAAGCGAGCGCTGGAGGTGGTCACCAGGGCAGCGCTCTCGCCGAAGGAGATCTCCACCAGCTCCTCGTCGTTGCCGCAGAGCTTCTTCATCTCACCCAGCGCCTTGCGAGGGACCAGCATGCGCTCCGGCATGCCGAACTCGCCCTCGAAGGAGCACTGGGCAAAGGACAGTCGGTGGCCGTCGGTCGCGACCAGGCGCAACAGGCGGTCTCCGTCGTTGCCGTCGACGACCTCGAGATGGCCGCCGTTGATGCCCCAGCGGTTGTCGTCCTGGCAGACCACGAAGCCCACCTGCTCGATGAGCCAGCGCAGCGTACCGCCCTGGATCTTGATGGAGGAGCGTCCGTCGAAGTCCGGCAGCGCGGGGAAGTCGGCGGCCGGAAGGCCCACCACCTTGTACCAGGCCGAGCCGCTGGTCACCTGCAGGCGCATCTGCGCCCCGAGCTCGAGGTGCGCGGTGTCGTCCGGAAGGACCTTTGCGATCTGGAACAGCGACTGGGCGTCGACAGTGACCTCGCCCGGCGCCACGACGTTGGCGGGGAAGTCTCCGATGAAGGCCAGCTCGGTGTCGGTGGCCGTGAGGCGCAAGCGATCCTCTGCAGCCTCCAGCAGTACGTGCGAGAGGATGGGGTTCGGGGTGTTGCGCCGCTCGACGATTCCCTGCACCCGGCCGAGGCCCGAGAGGAAGGCGTTGCGATCGATGTACAGCTCCATGGTGGGCTGGCTCCGCTGCGAAGAAGAAGAAGAGAAGTAGATCTAGTGATCGATCATCATCATCATGATCGAGCTCTGTGGATGCTGGGGATAACCTCACAAAGACCCGAGATCATGGCCAAGTCGAAGGGGGCAACAGTGGCGTGATCCAGTGGACGAGCTTGTTGGTGGATCGTGGACTTCCACGTCGTGCGCCGTGAGCGCCTGGTTGTCCCCATTCGTCCACAAGCTGTGCCCAACGCTGTTCCACGATCGATCACAGGCTTGTCCTCAGGTCCCGAGGTTCCGCTCGAGAGCCTCGACGTGGTTGCGAATGTCCGGATCCTTCTCGACCAGCTTCGCGACCTTCTTGCAGGCATGCTGGACGGTCGAGTGGTCCCTCCCGCCGAAGGAACGACCCAGGTCGGGGAAGGACAGCCCGGTGTGCTTCCGCGCCAGGTACATGGCGATCTGGCGCGGCCGGACGATGCCCTTGAGCTTGCGTCTCCCGACGAGGTCCGCGACCTTGATGTTGAAGAAGCGGGCGACCGCCTTCTTGATGTGGTCGGGGGTCAGGACCTGGGGATCCTCGGCCAAGAGGTTGCCGAGGTTGCGCCGGGTGAACTCCAGCGACAGCGGCTCGTCGTAGAAGCGCTCCAGCGCCGCCAGGCGGTTCAAGGCGCCCTCGAGCTCGCGCACGTTTCCCTGGACGCGCGAGCTGATCCAGAGAGCGACCTCGTCGTCGAGCTCGAGGCCGACCTCTTCGGCCTTGGAGTGGAGGATGGCGATCATGGTCTCGACATCCGGTGGCTGGATGTCTGCGAGCAGACCGCCCTCGAAGCGGGTCCGCAGCCGCGGCGCGAGCTTGTCGATGTCTCGTGGGAGCACATCGGCGGTGAGAATGATCTGCTTGCCTGCGTTCTTCAGGGCCTCGAAGGTGTGGAAGAACTCCTCCTGAGAGCGGTCCCGGCCCGAGAGGAACTGGATGTCGTCGATGATGACCACGTCGGCCTGCTGGCGGTACCGCTCCCGGAACTCCTCCATGCGCTTGAAGCGGAGACCGCCGATCATGTCGTTCACGAAGTCTTCTGCGGTCGTGTAGATGACGCCGACGTTGGGGTCTCGCTCCTGCATGCGGTTGCCGATGGCCTGGACCAGGTGGGTCTTGCCGGTGCCCGTGTGGCCGAAGACGAACAGCGGGTTGTAGTTCTGGCCGGGGAAGTCCGCGACGGCGAGGGCGGCGGCGTTGGCGAACTTGTTGCACGTCCCGACGACATAGCTCTCGAAGGTCTTGTCCACGTTGAGGCTGTGGGAGCGCCGAGGCCGGGCCTCGCTTCGAGGTGTCGGGTCCCCAGGGTCCAGGGCGCCAGCCGCCTCGTTCTCCACGCTGAACTCGACCCGGATCGGATGCCCGACGGCCTTGGCGAGCTCCTCCAGGAAGACCTGCTGGTAGTTGTCCCGGACCCAGTCCGAGTAGTAGCGGTTCGGCACCTCGAGAGAGACCAGATCCCCCCTCAGGGTGAGCATGCGGATGGGCTTGATCCAGATCTCGTAGTTCTGGACGCCGATGCGCTCTTCAATGCGCTGCTGCACATCCTTCCAGATCGCTGTCGACAACGCACCACTCCCAAACGAGCAACGCTCTCGCGGCGCCGCCGACCAACAACCCGCCATTGATGGCGGAGCTACGGATGCTATCGGAGAGCGCTCGGGAGCACAAGGCGATCGCCGACAATGGAGAAGTCCGCGATCTTTCCTCGCTATTCCAGCATCTTGGCGGGGCGTGAGGGGATCGTCCGATCGATTTGCGACAAGCTCGCTGAGGCGATAGACAGGCGGGCTGTCACTTCTTCGATTCGAGGCTTCCAATGAAGCGCACGTACCAGCCCAGCAACATCAAGCGGAAGCGCTCCCACGGCTTCCGCGCTCGCATGTCCACCCCGGGCGGTCGCAAGATCATCGCGCGTCGTCGCGCAAAGGGCCGCAAGCTGCTCGTTCCCACCGTCCGCACCAAGCGCAGCTGAAGCCCGGTGAGTCCTCCGCTGGCTTCGGCTTCCCGAAGTCCGCACGCCTCCTTCTTTCCCATGACTTCCGCCGTGTACAGGGAAGGGGACGGCGAATCCGCACCCGCCATCTGCTGGTGCTCTACACGCCGGGCCGACGCGAGGAGTCTCGTTGGGGGCTGGTAGTCAGCAAGAAGGTAGGAAAAGCCGTGACCCGCAACCAGGTGAAGCGTTGGCTTCGCGAGTCCATCCGCCACCGGCGGAGGGAGCTTGTCGGTGCCTGGGATCTGGCTGTGATCGCCTCGCCTCGAGCGGCGGACTCCACCTTTTCTGTCCTGGACGAAGAGATCGCAGAGGTCGTGAAGACCCTGTCCCAGAGGGCGGGATGAGTCGGTTGTTGACCGAACTCCTCGTCCTTCCGATCCGCGCCTGGCAGCTGTTGGTCTCCAGCTGGATGCCGCCTGTCTGTCGCTTCGAGCCCAGCTGCAGTCGCTACGGCATCGAAGCCCTCCGCGTTCACGGCCCCCTGCGAGGCCTCTGGCTCGGTGGCCGCCGCATCCTCCGCTGCAATCCCTTCTGCGAGGGTGGCTTCGACCCCGTCCCGCCCATCGAGCTGGACTGATGGCCATCAACCGCAAGAAGGACAAGGGCCAGGAGCAGCGCACCATCTTCGCGATGCTGCTGTGCATGGGGCTGTTCTTCGGGTGGTCCTACTTCTTCGGTCCGGAGCCTCCTCCTCCTGCGGAGATCCCGGCGGAGGTCCCGGCGGAGGTCCCGGCAGCGAACGGGACGGCGACGGTCGAGGCACCGGTCGCGGCGCCCGTCGTCGAGATCCCGGAGCGCCAGGTCGACTTCGTCACGGACGAGGTCAGCGCCAAGCTCTCGTCCCACGGCGGCAGCCTGCGCAGCATCCTCCTGCCGAACCACGAGGCGGCCTACGAGCCTACCCCCATCTGGGTCTGGGTCTGGGACAAGATCACCGGCGACGCAGACGATTCCTGGTCCGCATATGGGGACGACCCCGGCACCGAGGAGGTGGTCCACCCCGACGGGATCCTCCTGGCTGCGGGCTCCGGCTCTGGCTTCGCCGAGTCCGACTACCTGCTGTCCGAGACCAAGGAAGGCTGGACCGCCACCGCGACGACCTCTCAGGGCGTCCGGGTGACCAAGACCTGGCGCTACACGGACGACCCGAACGTCCTCGAGGCCAGCGTCGAGTTCGTGAACGACAGCGGCGTGCGCTTCGAGGGCCCCCTCTGGATCGGCAGCTGGGATCGCTTCTCCGGCGGCGACGGCATGATGGCCCGCTACACGAACTTCGGCCGCCCCTTCAGCCTCGTCGACGGAGACTTCGAGCAGCTGGACTCGCTGGAGGACATCGACGAGGACGGCGCTGAGCACTTCGAGGGCGAGGTCGGCTGGCTCGGTCTCGGCGACCGCTACTTCCTCGCCGTGCTCGTCCCGGACCGGACCGACTGGGGTTCCTTCCGCTTCGACAAGGGCGTGGACTCGGGCACCTACGGGGCCTTCGTCGTCAACGACGGCGTCGTTCTGGAGCCCGGCGCCGGGGAGCGTCTCGATTTCCAGGTCTACCTCGGTCCGAGGGACCTGGTGACCCTGGACGATCTCGGCCACGACCTCGATCTGGCTGTCGACTTCGGCTTCTTCGGCTTCTTCGCCAAGATCCTGCTCTGGCTGCTGCACCTCGTCTACGGGGTCCTGGGCAGCTGGGGCTTCTCGATCATCGTGCTGACCCTGCTGATGAAGGCCGCCTTCTGGCCCCTGACCCGGAAGTCCTTCGAGTCCGGCCAGAAGATGAAGGCCCTGCAGCCGCAGATCGAGGAGCTCAAGAAGAAGTACGGCGACGACGCCCAGCGAATGGGCCAGGAGCAGATGAAGCTCTTCAAGGACAACGGGGTCAACCCGATGTCCGGCTGCCTCCCCATGCTGCTCCAGATGCCCGTCTGGATCGCCCTGTACTCCGCCCTGCTCTACAGCGCCGACCTCTACCACGCCGAGTTCTTCTACCTGAAGGACCTCTCGGTGATGGACCCCTACGCGGTCCTTCCGCTGATCGTCGGCGTCATGATGCTCCTCCAGCAGAAGCTCACCCCGATGAGCCCCAGCATGGATCCGATGCAGCAGAAGATGATGCGGCTGATGCCCTTCATGTTCGTGGCCATCTATTTCATCTTTCCGGCGGGCCTCGCGTTGTACGCGACGGTCAACACCAGCCTGTCCATCCTCCAGATGTGGCTGATCCGCCGAAAGCTCGCCAACACCGACAACAACCACACGGGGCCGAAAAAGGCGCTTGCAGCCAAGTAGGACCAAGGACAGAACATGAGTTTGAACGAAGCCGCGCCCGAGGGCGCAACCACCATCTCCGCCGAGGGCGAGGACATCAAGACGGCCCTGGCCGCAGCTGCCACCGAGCTCGGCGTCGACGCCGGGGGCCTCCGCTACGAGGTCGACAAGAGCTGGTTCCGCAACGAGAACGGTTCCGTCGTTCCACGCGACACCGTGAAGGTCATCGTCTGGCAGCGCGACGCCTCCGAGGTCGCGGTCATCGGCGACACGAGCAAGTGGATGACCGAGCTCTTGAAGCACCTCGAGATCGACGGGCAGGTCAACGTCGCCCTGGCCGACGCCGCCGTCGCCGTTCGCATCCGTTGCGACAAGGCGGGCCGGCTCGTCGGGCGACGCGGCCGCACCCTGCAGGCTGTCGAGCATCTGCTCGCCCAGTCCGTCGGCGCGGACCACCCGGACGCGAGGTTCCGCATCGACGTCGCAGACACCCGCAAGCGAGAGGACCGTGACGAGCGCGGCGGCCGCCGAGATCGTGGTGAGCGCCGGGACCGCGGTGACCGCGGTGAGCGCCGAGATCGTGGTGACCGCGGTGAGCGCCGGGATCGCGGTGACCGCCGGGATCGCGGTGAGCGCCGGGATCGCGGTGAGCGCCGGGATCGCGGTGACCGCGGTGACCGTCGGGACAAGCAGGACGACGCCCGCAACCAGCGTCGGCTCGAGGACCTCGCCAAGAAGATCGCCAAGCGCG
Organism: Myxococcota bacterium; assembly: GCA_036012755.1. Classification (GTDB taxonomy): domain Bacteria; phylum Myxococcota_A; class UBA796; order UBA796; family CAJQPC01; genus JAAESX01. Next base: position 104,686 of record DASCPX010000016.1, read on the forward strand.
TCGCGAAGTCCGGCGAGTCCGAGGTCGTCCGCAAGGAGCTCAACAGCTTCGACCGCCGGATCGTGCACGTGACCATCGCCGAGGTCGATGGCGTCGGGACCCGGAGCATCGGCGACGGTAACCACAAGCAGATCGAGATCTACCCCCTGAACGAGTTCACCGACGACGACACCTCGACCGACGAGGTCACGGACGTCGAGGAAAGCGTCGAGGAAAGCGTCGAGGAAAGCGTCGAGGCATCCGAGGGGACCGAAGCGTCCGCGTGAACGGGCTGGAGAGCTCGTGAGAATCGTCGCCTGCGCGACCCCATGGGGGCGCGCGGCGATCGCCGTCGTGCGCCTCAGCGGCGAAGACATCGATGTCCTCGCCAGGCGCTTCGTGCGCCCGGGCGGCGGCTGGCCCCCACCTCGGCGGGCCCGGCTCGCCGAGCTCTTCGACGCGGACGGGGTCTTCGACGAGGGCCTGCTCACGTGGATGCCAGGGCCTCACAGCTACACGGGCGAGGACTGCCTCGAGCTGAGCTGTCACGGCAACCCGCTGTCGGTGGAGCGCCTGTTGGCCGCGGCGGTCTCCGCGGGCGCGCGCATCGCCGAGCCGGGGGAGTTCACCCGGCGGGCCTTCTTGAACGGTCGGCTCGATCTCACCCGCGCAGAGGCCGTGCTCCAGGCCATCGAGGCCCGCTCGGCCCGGGGGCTAGAGGTCGCGCGAGCGGGGCAGCTCGGAGAGATCCTGGCCTTGTCCGAGTCGCTCCGGCAGGGTCTCGTGGATGCCCTCGCCGAGCTCGAGGCCAGGATCGACCACCCGGCAGAGGACCTCGTCTACGAGCAGGACGCCGTGCTTCGGGCTCGACTCGCGTCGATCGGGGATCGCGCGCGCGCCGCTGCCGCCACCTTTCGCGCCGGAGTCGTCCTGGTCGAGGGCGCGACAGTGGCCCTGGTGGGGCCGGTCAATGGGGGCAAGTCCTCGCTGTTCAACGCCCTGGGTGGCTCGACGCGAGCGCTGGTCAGTCCGACGCCGGGCACCACCCGGGACGTCATCGAGCGCCCCGTCATCCTCTGCGGCGTCGCGGTCACGCTGCTCGACACCGCCGGCCAGCGCCCGGCCAGGGGTCTCGAGGCAGAGGGCATCGCGCTGGGCCGGGCCCTGGTGGAGCACGCTGATCTCTTCGTCGTCGTCGTTCCTGCTCACGAGCCCGAGGCGGCCGCGGAGGTGCTCCGTTGGTCCGAAGGGCGCCACCGCCTCATCGTTCACAACCACGCGGATCGGGCGCCGGTGCTCGAGGGGCTCTCCACCGTCGCTTCCGAGGGCCTGGGGGTCGACGCCCTCGGCGAGGCCATCGCGCACTGTCTCCTCGGTGAGGAGCCCGGTGGCGCCGGGGTCGTCATCGCTTCGCAGCGTCAGCGGGATCGCTTGTTGGAGGTCAGCGAGGCAGTCGAGCGCTGCCTGGCCGCGATGGCCTCTGATGCGGGGGAAGCCATCGCCGCCCAGGAATTGTATGGTGCCTTGGAGCGGCTCGACGCGCTGACTGGCCGTGACGGCCGCGAGGCGGTGCTGGAGGCCCTCTTCTCCCGCTTCTGCATCGGAAAGTAGGATCTCCAGCATGCGCACGCTCTTCGTGATGGACCCGCTCGATCGGATCGACATCGCCGGCGACTCGACCTACGTGCTGATGCTCGAGAGCGTCCGTCGCGGCTTTCCGATCGCGATGTGCACGGTGGACACCCTCAGCGTGCGGGACAACCAGCCGTGGGCGGTGACGACGCCGGTGCACGTCACCGACGCGCCCCCGTACTTCCACCCTGGGGAAGCTCGGGGGGAGCCGCTGTCGGCCTACGACTGCGTGTGGATGCGCAAGGACCCGCCCTTCGACATGGACTACGTCTTCGCGACCTACCTGCTCGACCTCGCGGACTGCCTCGTCCTGAACGACCCGCGCACCATCAAGCTCGCCCAGGAGAAGCTCTACGCGCTCCAGTGGCCGGAGCTGTGCCCGCCGACCTTGGTCACCAACCGCCTGGCGGACGTGAGGGCCTTCGCCGCCGAGCATGACCGGGTCGTGCTGAAGCCCTGGGACGGCAACGGCGGTCGCGGCATCGTGATCACCCAGGAGGGTGACCGGAACCTGGGCGCGCTCGTGGAGCTGTTGACGGACGAGGGCGGGAGCTACTGCATCGCCCAGCGCTACCTGCCCGCGATCGAGACAGGGGGGGACAAGCGCATCTTGCTCGTCGAGGGCGAGCTCCGCGGGTGGTTCGCGCGCATCCCGGGCAAGGACGATCACCGTGGGAACATGCACGTCGGAGCGAGTGTCATCAGCTACGAGCTGCCAGCACGGGACCGGGAGATCTGCGAGGCGCTGGCGCCCCGCCTGAAGGCCGAGGGCCTCGTCTTCGTAGGGATCGATGTGATCGGCGAACACCTGACCGAGATCAACGTGACCAGCCCTACTGGCTTGCGAGAGGTGCAGGCTCTGCAGGGCCGTGATCTCGGAGCCGAGCTCATCGACGCGGCTCTGTCCCGGAGGTCGACGTGATCCTGCTGTTTGCCACCCTGGCCCTCGCCGACGACGAGCCAGCGGTCGAAGCGAGCGAGACGATCACCGGCGACGCCGAGCGCCCGGAGCTCGGAGAGGTCGAGGAGCGTGCCTCTGAGGTCGACCTGGTGGAGGCCGAGGGCGAGTGGAACGCCCGAGTGGTCTACGGGGCGCGAGCCCTGTCGCTCGAAGAGGACTTCGTCGGGCAGGTTCAGCGAGGCTGCGAGCTCATCTTCGAGCGGCAGTACGGGACCGCGAAGAAGCACTGGAAGCAGATGGGCAAGGACTGGCCAGACCGCGGCATCGAGCACGCCGGGCACGTGTTGGTCTACCAGGCGCTGATGATGGAGAACTTCGACTTCGCCTGGGAGAAGTCCTACAAGAAGTCCAACGACGCAGCCATGGCCGAGCTCGAGCTGGCGATCGACGAGCCGGGCCGTGAAGGCTGGGACCACTTCCTCGCGGCGGCGATGCTGGGGGTGGAGGCGATCCACCTCATGCGCAAGGAGGACTACCTCCCCGCCATCTGGCGAGGCCTCGAGGCGGTCGAGCACGTCGACGTCGTGCGCCAGGTGGCACCGGACTTCAAGGACGTGCTGCTCGGCGATGGCCTCTACAAGTACTGGCGGTCGGTGGTCACCATGTCCTACAAGGCGCTCCCGGACTTCGGCGACGAGCGCGCCGACGGCATCGCCGACATGGTGCAGGCGGAGAAGGAGGCCGTCTTCCTCGGGCCAGGCGCGACCCTGGCGCTGGCCTTCACCTGGATCGAGGAGCGCAAGATGGACAAGGCGCTGTCCTCGACCTTGAAGAACCACCGAGCCTACCCGGACAACGTGGTCAACAACCTCGTGCTGTCCCGGGTCTACCTCTTCCAGAAGCGGTACAAGGACTCCAAGAAGATCCTCGACGAGGTGGTGGCCGATGCCCCCGAGAACGAGCGGGTCCACTACTACCTGGCGACGGTGAACCAGAAGCTGAAGGACTACTCGGCGGCCGAGGAGGAGATCGACCTCTACCTCAGCTTCGACTTGCTGCCCTACTACGAGGCCCAGGCCTATCACCGCAAGGGCGAGCTCTACTTCCGCCGAAAGGACTACGCGACCGCGGAGGCGTGGTTCAAGAAGGCCGTGAAGACCGACGGCTACAAGCCCGCCAAGAGGCGCCTCGAGAAGCTCAAGAAGATGAGGAAGGACGGCGAGTACTGACGTCGCCCAGAGTATTTCGGGGGCCGACTCCCTCTCGAGAGCCGACCCCCGGGTGGGGTCTCCGCTGCGGGCCCAGGCACAGGGACATCGCTGCGGGGAGGGGGGCGGCCGTCACCCCGCGCCTCCAATTCGAAGTGGGAAGATCAGTCTGGGATGAACAGCTCCATTCCGACCTGAAGTGCGTTGGAGCCGTGGAGGAGGTCCTCGTTGGCGTCGCGGATCTGCTCCCAGCGGTTGCTGGTTCCGTAGACCTTCTGCGACACGACGCTGAGGTTGTCTCCCTTGGACACGACGTAGATGCGGGGAACTGCGGGCTCGACGGCGACCGGGGCCTCTGCTGGCTCGGGGGCTACCTCTACGACCGGTGCGATCACCTCGGCGGGCGGCTCTTCTGCGGTGGAGACCTCGGCCGGGTCGTCCCCCACGAGCACGCTGCCGAGCAGCGCCAGGATGCAGACGACACCGACCACGGAGGTCGCGCTCATCCACAGGCGCGCCTTGTCGGTCAGCTCGCGAACGCTGCGCTCGAGGCGGGTGTTCTCCGCCCGGAGTCGGCGGGCCTCGTCGCGCAGGGTGTGGAGCTCGCCGCGGGTAGCGGCCATGACCTTGTCGTCGCGGGACGACCGGGAGCTCGCGTCCCTGGAAGCCGCGACGGACTCGCGCAGGCCAGGAGGCAGGCGCACGCCGCAAGCGCTGGTCGCGTCCAGCTGGGCGATGGCGTCCTGCCAGCGCTTCTGGGCTACGAACACCTTGGCGAGGAGCAGGTGCGCCTGGCCGTCGTGGGGGTCGAGACACAGCAGCATGCGCAGGCGGTCCCGGGCCTTGTTGAGCTGGCCACCGCGGGCGAGCTCCACAGCTTCGTCGAAGAGGTCGGCGGTCGCATCGACCCCGCGATCTTCGAGGACTTCTGCGATTCTGCGAGCACCTCCGGCACCGTGGCCGCGGGGGTCCTCGTCGAAGGGGATCGGATCGGGTGCTGGCATCTGGGGCGGGGGTGGGCTGGCTAGGAGGGAGGGGGATGCCGGCCCGGGAGGAGATCGAAGAGGACCACGTAAGTGTCGACTCGTCAAGACTTTTTCTGCGAGCGATCCTTGGAGGTGTCAGATAGACGCGGCCATGGCGCGAGATCGCAAACCGCCTCGATCCGGTCGGCACCCGCCCCACCGGCGCCGAGAGGACAGCCTCGTCGTGACGCCGAGCTTCTGGAGCCCGCGCGGCGAAGCCGTGTGTCCGGGACAGCGCAAGCCGCTCCTGGTCTGGCAGGGAATCCCCGGGGACCAGTGTCGGGTCCAGGTCCGCGCTCGCGGCAGCCAGCAGGTCTACACGCACTGGTGCGAGTCTCGCGTCCCGGATCCGCGTCGAGTGGAGCCGGTCTGCGACCGCTTCCACCCCTGCGGCGGGTGTCCGCTGATGCACGTTGTCCCAGAGGCGCAGCAGGACGCCCGGGTCTGGCTCGTCGCGGCGGCGCTGGAGCGCGCTGGAATCGGTGACGTCGAGGTGTCCCCGATCAAGCGCAGCCCAGACGGCGAGCTCGGCTTCCGCCACGTCCTGAAGCTCCTCGCCGGACGCTCGGATCGCGGGAATCCCCAGCTCGGTGCCCCGGGCCGCTTCACGCGCCGCGTCGTGCCCATCCCCGAGTGCCACGTCGTGCACCCGGACCTGCGCCGCCTGACCAAGTCCGCCGCCCACCACATGATCGACCTGGACGTGTGGCCCTTCGACGGAGAGCGAGGGCTGCTCCGCTACGTGCAAGCCCGCCGTTCGCGCAAGACCGGCGAGCTCCTGGTGACGATCGTCGCCCGGTACGAAGCCCGGGTGCTGTCGACCTACGCAGAGGCCATCGCCCATGCCGTCGACAACGTCATCGGCGTGCACCTGCACATCAACGAGCGCCAGGACAACGCCATCTTCGAGCGCGACGAGGAGGGCGAGATCCCGACCCGGTGTCTGCTCGGCGAGGGTTTCCTCCTCGAGTCCCTCGTCGGCGTCGACTACCACGTGGGTCCAGCGGACTTCTTCCAGACCAACCCGAGCGTCGCCGAGGTCCTCTACCGGGACGTCATCGAGGCCGCCTCCTTCGGTGGGGACGCAGACGGGATCCCCGTGGTCGACCTCTACAGTGGGGTCGGCGGCTTCGCCCTCGCCCTCGCCCCGGAGACCGGCTGGGCCCTGGGGGTCGAGGCCAACGCCAGCGCCGTCCGTCGGGCTCGCGAGGCAGCCCGCAACGGGCGCGTGCCCGCGGAGTTCGTCCGAGGGCTCGTCGCTGACGTGCTGCCCGATCTGAGAAAGCGCCTCGAAGATCGGCGGCCGGTCGTCGTCGTCGATCCGGCGCGCCGTGGTCTCGAAGCAGAGGTCGCCGAGGGCATCCTCTCGCTCCACCCGCGCCGGGTCGTCTACGTCAGCTGTTCCCCGCGCAGCCTCGCCGCGGACCTCGCCGACTTCATGGAGAGGGGGTGGACCGTGTCCACCCTCCAGCCCTACGACATGTTCCCCCAGACCGCGCACGTGGAGCTCATGGCCGTGCTCGATCCGCCGGACGCCGAGCTGGCCCCCGCCAAGCGGGCTCCCCGCCGGCGGATCGTCCGCTGATACGCTGCCGGGCATGCTCGGACTGCTCCTCTGCCTGATGAACCCGGCGCTCGCGGAAGATCTGCGCGAGCCGACCCGCGTCTTCGTCTCCGAGTTCCAGGCCTCCAGCAAGGAAGCCGAGAGCCTGGCGGTGCTGCTGTCGGGCTTCCTCTCTTCCCAGCTGGGGGACCACCCGGATCTCGTCAGCATCCCCGCGAGCGCCGCCCCCGACTTCGGCGAGTACAGCGCCCGGGTCTACCTCCTGTCCTGCCCTCCCGGCGAGTACCTCGGCTGCGCCTTCGTCGTCGGCGACCGGGTCGAGGCGCGCTACGCCATCGCCGGCACCGTCGCGACCACGACCAGCGGCAGTGTCGTCCACGTCACCATCATCGACGTCTGGAACTCCCGCGAGGCCCTGGCCTTCGACGCGGAGCTCGGGCTCGGGGACGACCAGGCCTTCGCAGAGGGCGTCGCCCAGATCCTCGTCGCCGTGATCGAAGGGCGCGAGGGGCGTCACGACGACATTCGTGAGTTCGACGACCCGGAGCTGGAGGCCCAGGCCCGCGCCGACGCCGAGCTGGCCTCTCGCCAGCTGGCTGCCCTCGCCGCCGAGATCGGCGACGTCACCACGCTGACCTCTCGTGGTGGTGGTGCCATCGATCGCCCCGAGTACACCCTCGGGGACCTCGAGCTGGAAAGTCGCACGGACGCCCGGCCAGCCTGGGAGATGCTCGGCATGACCCCGGGCGAGTACATCAAGTACAAGAACTCGGGCCTGACCGTGCTCCAGTGGCGGGATCTCGCGGCGGGCCGCCGGCACCAGGTCGTCGTGCGCATGGGCGGCCTGGTCTCCCTCGGACCGTGGTCGTCGACCTACGAGGGCTGGTACGCCCAGGACAGCACCACCGGCGAGGTCATGGAGGCCAAGGCCTGGCAGGCCCGGTCGGCCAGCTCCGGATCCGGCGGTACGGCCTGGGTGGGCTTCGGCGTGCACCCGCTGCTCGAGGTGGACCTCGGCCTGGGCGCCGTCTCCGGCCGCTACTACATGCACATCCAGCAGGAGATCGTCGGAGATGAGCCCATCGTGCGCGACGGCGTCGACTTCGGCGCTCCCAACTTCCTCGTCGGCGCTCGGGTGATCGGAGCTCCCCTGCCGACGCACACGCTGCGTCCCCAGCTCGGCATCGGGGCGCTGTACGTCATCGGCGAGGGCAACGAGAGGAACCAGATTCCGGCTTCTGCCACGACCCTGCCGAGCTTCGCGGGAAACCACCTCCTGCTCATACAGGTGCTCCCCGGGGCCGAGGTCAGCTTGTCCGACACGCTCGATCTGTACCTGGTCGTGCCGCTGTCGGCTGTCATCGCCGGCCAACCGCAGAGGACCTGGAGCGGCGAAGCGAAGACCCCGGGCGCCCTCCAGACCTACCAGGACCCCGCGGCCGCTCCGATCTTCAGCGCCGGGGCCGAAGCCGGCTTCGCGGTTCGGCTCGGTGGCGGTCCGAAGCCTATGCCCAGGTTCGACGACCTGGACGAGCCCGAATGAACCGTCGCACGGCTCTGAAAGGGGGCGCGGCCGCCGTCGCCCTGGTCGCGCTCGGGCTCGGAGGGGCCATCCACTTCAGCCGCAACAAGGGCAGCACGAAGTCGGACATGATCTCTGGCCGCTGGGATCTCGTCGGCGAGGGGCACTGGCTCCTGCCCGGGCTGCGCGACGCCCAGATGTTCGTGCCCGACCGCCCCCACTCCAAGGCCGAGGCGATGGACGCCGCGCTGAGGGCGAAGATCAAGCGGCTCCGGCGCTTCTCGGTCAACAGCAACGACTGGCGCATGCGGGGGCTGCGCGAGTGCACGGACGCGCCGGCAGAGGGTGTCTTCCGCATCGCCTGCCTGGGCGACTCGGTGACCTTCGGTTGGGGGGTCGAGGACCACGAGGCCTGGCCTGCCCTGGTGGAGCAGCGCCTGCGCGATCGCGGCGTGAACGCAGAGGTGCTCAACGTCGGCGTTCCTGCTCAGCGCGTCGAGGCGATGTGTGCCTGGATCCGCAGCGCGGGCCCGCGGCTCGGTCTGCACGGGGTGGTCATCGCAGAGCGCGTCGAGGGCCAGCGCCCCGAGCAGTACGCCAAGCTCGTCAGAGACGCGCTGCTCTACATCGCCCCGGCGAAGGCGATGCTGGCGCTCCCCCCCATCTCCCGCTTCGATGCACGCGGGCGCGAGAGCTACCGCGTCGAGCACCGGCGTCTGCAAGAGAGCATGGGTCGAACCCCGGTGGTCGAGCTGACGGACAGGCTCTGGGCCGCCCAGACCGAGACCGGCGTCGATCTGAGGGTCGAGGGCGACAGCTTCGTCGTCTTCCGGCGCGACACCGGAGAGGTCCTGCTCGAGGCCCGCCACCAGGGGCCGGACCTGCCAGCGTCCATCTACGCGCTCTTCGACGAAGACGACTCCGTGAAGGAGCCGCTGTTCTTCGACGAGGGTCACCCGGACGCCGAGGGCTTCCATGTCTTCGCAGATGGCGTCGTCGAGACCATGGACTCGTGGTTCTCCTGATCGCAGCGGGCACGGCCACCCTCGGCGACGGTCGCGCACCCGACAGCCCCACCCGAGAGGTCGAGCTCGAGGCCTACCGGATCGACCAGACGGAGGTCAGCATCGCCGCCTTCGAGGCCTGGGTCGAAGAGGGCTACGCGACGCGGGCTCACTGGAGCGACGCGGGCTGGGAATGGGCCCAGGCCCATCCGCAGGGGGCTGGGCCCGAGCTCCGAGCTGGCGACCGGAGCGGCGAGCACCCCGTGGTTGCCGTCACCTTCTGGGAGGCCGAGGCCTTCTGTGCGGCCGGAAGCGGTCGGCTCCCCACCGAGGCCGAGTGGGAGCACGCCGCCTGCGCGCACGGCTCTCGCTACGCCTGGGGTGACTCGGTGGAGGCCGCCGCCGTCTGGTACGCCGGCGACAAGTACGGCCACGTCGCCAGCATCGCGACGGCACCGGTCTCAGAGCAGGACCCGACGCTCGCGAGCCCGGCGGGGCTCTTGCACACAGCTGGCAACGTGTGGGAGTGGACCGCGTCCAGCTACCACCGGGATCCGAGCTTCGAGCAACAGACCCCTTGGCGCGTCGTGCGCGGGGGGAGCTTCGCGAACCTGCCCAGCTACTGCACCTGCACCCACCGGGAACCTCGTGTTCCGGAGGACGCGATGATGACGACGGGCTTCCGCTGCGCCTACGCGGCGGACCAGGCTGGCTAGTTGAGATCCTCGGGGGCGCCGAAGATCGCAGGGAAGAGCTCCTGCAGCAGTCGATCGGGCACGTCCTTTTCCGGGATCAGGACCTCGTCGAGGGTTCCGGCGAGGTAGCGCTCGCGCAGGTCGTCGACGTAGGCGCTGCGATCGTCAGAAGCAGGAACGGCCGGGCGCTGGGAGGCGCTCGGTTCGATGAGACGGAGGTTGCGGTTCATCAGGAGACCCTCGACACAGCCTCCGAGGGACCATCCTCGACCGCTGTTTCCTAATGAACGGTCCGGGCCAGGCGGAACTTGAGTCTTTTGATCCCGGCGCTGCGAAGCTGGCAGGCGCGGGACTCGGTGACACCGAGGACCTGGCCGATCTCCTTGAGGGTCAACTCGTGGAGGTAGTAGAGCGCGACGGCTGTGCGCTCCTTCTTGGGGAGGTTGTGCACCGCCTGGATGACCTGGGCCTTGAGCTCGTCCTTGCTCCAGGTGCTGAGGAAGTCCTCGTCGTTGCTCTCGACCCGGTCGACCAGCGGGGTGTGGTTCTCGTCGTCGATCGGGGCGTCGAGGCTGACCAGCTTGCGGATGCGGGCGTCACCGGTGAGGTTCTCGTAGGCCTTCATGCTCAGCTCGAGTTCCTTCGCCATCTCCTCACGCGTCGGGGCCCGGTCCAGCGCCCGAAGGAGCTTGCCGCGCGCGGCCTCGATGCGGTTGACCTTGCGGCGGACGCTGCGCGGGACCCAGTCGGCCTCGCGGAGGGCGTCGACGATGGCGCCGCGGATGCGAATCTCGGCGTAGGCCTTGAAGGGCACGTTGCGGCTGGGGTCGAAGCGATCGACCGCGTCGATGAGACCGAGCGCGCCGACGTTGACCAGCTCGTCGAGGTCCACGCTGGCGGGGAAGCGACGGATCATGCGGGAAGCGATGGTCCGAACCAGCGGGTAGTGCGCGAGGATGAGCTCTTCGCGGTTTGTCGAGGAAGTCGGGGTCGAAAGCGCGGTGGCTGCGGGCATGGTCTCTCCGAACCGGGGTCTCGCCGGAGGACAAAGCAAGGCCTGTGCCAGATCGTTCACAACGGAATTTCAGCTACTTGAGCCGGAATACCAGGGGATACGATTCTATACAGTGAATAGGAATGCACCCCCCTGATGCGGATCCCAGGCCTATCCACCCCCCTTCGTTCCAGGGATCGGAATCTCGGCGGTGAAGCGTTAGGGTGCGCCCCGTGAGTGGCAGCCCCCGGACCGTCTTCGGCCACCTCGCGGCCTTCGTGCTGCGGCACAACCGAGCCGTGGCGATCGTCGTGGCGCTGCTCACCATCGCGAGCCTCGGCGTCGCCAGCACGCTCGAGGTCGACTCGAACCTGCTGTCGCTGATGCCGGACGACGAGCCAGCGATCGCGGCGCTGCAAGAGCTCGAGGAGAAGGAGGGCGGCGTCAACCTGGTGAGCGTGGCCGTCACCGGGGAGCCAGAGGACACCGGTCCCTTCATGGCCGAGCTGGCGCAGACGCTCTCCGGGAGCGAGCTCGTCGACTACGCGCTCTACGACGTGGACGACGAGCTGGCCTGGCGCCTCGGCGTCATCAACATGGAGATCGGGGCCCTCGAGGAGATCCGCGACCGCCTCAAGGGCGCCCTCGCGCTCGGCCCGGCCATCCAGAACCCCTTCATCGCGGGCCGGCTGTTGGACCTCGGCCCCCTCACCGAGCAGCTGAGCCAGGCGGACGCCCGCCGTGGAGTGATGTCCGCTGGCGCGGCGGGGGACGATGGACCAGCGGACATCGAGCGGCTCATCATCCGGCCGGCCGGTGCGGCTCGAGACCTCCCCTTCGCGCGCGCGCTGATGGCGGAGATCTACGGGACCATCGAGGCCATGGACCCAGAGGCTCGCGGCGTCGTCGTCGAGTGGGTCGGCGGCGCCTACCGCTCGAACGTCGAGGACTACGAAGGCATCCGAGCGGACATGCGGTGGACCGCCGCGGCCGCCTTCCTGCTCGTGCTGACGCTGCTGGCCTTCGCCCTGCGCGACGTGCGCGCGCTCTTCCTGCTGTTCCTCCCGCTGCTCGTGGGCACCGCCTGGTCCTTCGGCTTCGCTGGCCTGACCCTCGGGGTCCTCAACACCTTCACGGCGGTCTTCGGCGCCGTCCTCGTTGGCATGGGCATCGACTTCGCGATCCACCTCTATACGCGCTACCGCGAGGAGCGGATGTCGGCTCCGGACCTGGAGGCGGCGCTGATCCGGGCTTGGGACGCGGCCGGCCCCCCCTGCACGGCGGCAGCGGTGACCTCTGCGGGTGGCTTCTGCGCGCTCTTGTTCGCCGACTTCCAGGGCTTCTCCCAGATGGGGCTCTTGTTGGCCTTCGGCGTCATGGCCTGTCTGGTGTCCGTGCTCGTCTTGATGCCGATCCTCGTGAAGTGGCGGGAAAAGGACTTCCGGCCCTGGCACCGCCGCGAGCTGCAGCTGCGCACGAAGCGGCCACCGACCTATCGCCTGGCGCCGGTCGCCTTCCTGCTCTTGAGCCTCGTGACGGTGGTCGCGGTGTTCCTGCTCGGTCGGATCCAGTTCGAGTACGACCTGTCCGAGCTGCGCCGAGACGGCAGCTCCTATGCCGAGCTCACCGAGCTGGAGCGTGAGCTGACCCGCCTGTCGCTGGCCCCCACCGTCGCCAGCTACCCCGACGCCGACAGCCTCCTGCAGGCCCACGTCGCGATCGGCGAGTCCATCGATGACGGCTCCCTGTTGACCGTCGACCGCCGCGTCTCCCTCCACTCGGTCATCCCCAGCGATCAGGACGTCAAGCTCGGCGTCGTCGCTGAGATCAAGGAGTTCAGCGGGCACGAGAACTACGAGCTGTTGCCCGAGTCGATCCGGAACAACCTCGGGGTGCTCCAGACCGTGCCGCTGCAACCCGTGACCACCGCCGACCTCCCGCGAGGCCTGCAGCACGTCACCGGCGCCTCCTCTGGCGAGCACCGCCTGCTGCTCTTCCCCGGGGGCAACGTCTACGACCTCCGCTTCGTCGAGCAGATGAAGGCCGAGCTCGAAGCCCTGATGCCGAATGTGTCCCTGGCGGGCGAGTTCCTCGGGCTCGGCGCCCTGGCCTCCGTCATCAAGCGAGACGCGCCCATCGTGGGCATCGGAGCGCTGGTGCTGGTGATGATCGGCACCCTCCTGGATCTCCGCAAGCCCTCGCGTGCCTTCGGTGCCATGGCGCTGCTCCTCGCCGGGATGGTCTGGGCCGGCGCCGCCGTGGGCCTCGCGCGCGTGAAGCTGTCCATAGTGAACATCGTGGGCATTCCCATCCTCCTCGGCATCGGCGTGGACGTGGTCATCCACCTCTTGCATCGCCTCGAGGAGGAGGGCCCCGGTCGCGTGCTGAAGGCCCTGTCGACGACCGGATGGGCCTCTGGCCTGTCCGCGGCCACCACCGTCCTGTCCTTCGCCTCGCTCGCCCTGGCTACCAACCGCGGCATCCAGAGCCTCGGCATGCTCGTCCTGGTCGGCCTCACCACGGTCACCATCGCGGCATTCCTCTTCGTGCCCACCGGCTGGATGACCGTGTGGAAGATCGCTGGCGACGCCCCCGCTGATCCACCTCGCGACAGAGAGCGGTAGGCTCGATTCGTGATTCGGGCCGATCCCCGCAACCTCCGCGCGCAGGAGCTCTTGAAGAGCCTCGACGGGCGCTTGCCGCCGCTACCAGAGGACCTCGTCCTCGTCCTGGGCGGCGACGGCCACATGCTCGCGGTCATCCACGCCCTCGGTGTAGGCAAGACCTACCTCGGCTTGAACTGCGGGCGGATCGGCTTCCTGCTCAACGACCCCCCGGAGCTCGAGGTGCTGCTCGAGGTGCTCGGCCAGCGCCGGTGGATGACCCGCGAGGTCTCCCGGCTCAAGCTCGAGGGACACACGGTCGAGGGGAAGAAGGTCTTCGACCGGGCGCTGAACGACATCTACCTCGAGCGCATGACAGGCCAGACGGCCCACCTCGAGCTCAGCGTCGACGGCAAGCTCCTCGTCAAGCGCATGGTCTGTGACGGCGTCATCGTCTCCACGGCCCTGGGCTCGACCGCCTACGCGCTGGCCGCGGGCGGCGCCGCGTGCCACTTCGGCCTGCGATGCATCCAGCTCACCCCCATCGCCCCGCACAAGCCTCGCCTGCCCAGCATCGTGCTGCCGGACGACGCCGTCATCGAGGTGGGCGTCCGCTACCCGGACCTGCGGCCGGTCCGTGCGGTCAGCGACGGTCGCGATCACAACGACATCAGCTCGGTGCGCATCTCGAAGACCCGCGGCCGCGTGCGCCTGGCCTTTCTCGAGGGGCACCACCCGACCACGGCGCTCGTGCGGAAGCTGGTGGAGGTAGGCTGAGCAGATGAGACTCCGCGCCACGCTGTTGTTGTTCGCTGCGCTCTGTATCGGCTGCTCGATCTTCTAGGGCACCCCGGACTCCGGCTTCGTGGAGTCGGTCCCCGACTCGGGCGACAGCAGCACCGGCGACCTCTTCGTGCACTGCGGCTCCCTCACGATCGAGCCTGGCGCCGTGGTCCGTGTGGAGGAGGGCGCCGGCTTCGTCATCGGGGCCGACGACTACGAGGCCAGCCTGCTGGCCGAGGGCACAGTGGACAGCCCGATCCGCTTCCACAACGGCAAGACGCTGTCCTTCGGCAAGAACGGCGCCGCCGGCCTCGTCGCCCAGGGCACGGAGGCCGCGCCGATCACCTTCACCTCCCAGGAGTCGAACGCCGCGGGCGCCTGGGACGGCGTCATCTTCTACGGCAACGTCGAGGACGAGCAGGTCATCCTCGAGCACGTGGTCGTCGAGAACGGAGGCGCTGGCGCCCTGGACGGAGCCCTGCACTTCAAGGACGCCGGAGGCTCGCTCGACAACGTCGAGATCACCAACTCGGAGACCTGGGGTCTCTACATCGAGGGGGACAGCAGCCCCACGCTGGGTGAGATCACCGGCGAGGGCAACGCCGAGGGGCTGATCTACCAGGAGTAGGTAGACTCCCCGCGTGAAGCTGCTCCGCGCGCACGGGCTAGGCAACGACTACCTGGTCCTCTGGTCCGAGGGCCCGGTCGAGGCCCCCTCGCGCGAGTTCGTCCGTGCCCTGTGCGACCGCCACACCGGTGTCGGCTCCGACGGGCTGGTGGTGCAAGCCGAGCGCGGAGGAGGCGACTACGGGCTCCGCATCTTCAACCCCGACGGCAGCGAGGCCGAGAAGTCCGGAAACGGCATCCGCATCTTCGCCCGCTACCTGCACGTCCACCACGGCGCCCCGCCCGCCTTCACGCTGTCGACCCTCGGCGGTCTCGTGCCATGCCACGTCAGCGGCGACGATGTCACGGCGGACATGGGCACCGCCTCGTTTCGGCCGGCGGACATCCCCTGCCTCCTGGAGGTCGACGAGGCCATCGAGCAGCCCCTGGCCAGCGCCGGAGAGAACTTCGTCTTCACGGGGGTCGGGATCGGAAACCCACACTGCGTCATCTTCCGCGAAGAGGCGCTGCTCGACGCCACCCGCTGGCGACGCTGGGGGCCGCTCTTGGAGGCCCACCCGCTGTTTCCGAACCGCACCAACGTCCAGTTCGCGAGGGTCCGCGGTCCCCGAAAGGTCGAGATCCGGATCTGGGAGCGAGGCGCTGGGGCGACCTCTGCCAGCGGCTCCTCCAGCTGTGCGGTGGCGGCTGCCGCCGTGCGGACCGGGCGCTGCGAGCCTGGCTTCGTCGCCGTCCACATGCCCGGAGGCGTCCTCGACGTCATCGTCGGCGAGGACCTCAGCCTGCGCCTGCGGGGACCGGTAGAGGAGATAGGCCTCTTCGAGCTGTCCGAGGCCTGGCTCTCCGCTCGTCAGGGCACGTAGGTCAGGGGCCCGATCCGCTGCAGGAGGAAGTAGCTCGGGGTGGGCACACCGAAGAGGTCCGATCGGCCGAGGAGCCAGGTGAGCCCTCGCTCCTCCAAGGCCACCAGCGGATCGACCATCGCGCCGTAGACGAGCTCCAGGCGGCCCTGTCCCTCGCGCACCCTGTAGTGGCCGAAGGTCAGGGGGAGCTCGCGCTTCATGATCGGCCGGACCTCGCCACGGAGCCCTGTCTGCTCCAGGCGCACGTTCCAGCCACGCAGCTCGGCTCCGTCGCGATGGAAGGTCTTCTCGAAGGTCTTCCAGAACAGGCGGTCGAAGAGCGCGGGCAGGCCCAGGGAGATGCCCCGATAGCGGCTGTCGTCCAGCTCACACGGGTCGATGGCGTGGCCCCCATCGAGCGCCTCGCGGAGCTCGCGGCCGCCCATGGCCAGGAAGCTCTCGATCACGGTGGGTGTCAGCATTGGTAAGACCAATAGGCTGATTGCGCGCGAGGAGCAAGCGGGTGAGTTGACGGCGTGCCCCGGGCTCGCAAGGATCCCGCCACCAATCGCCTAGGCCCCTGGAGGCTGCCCCCATGCGGCTCATGCTCGTGCGCGCGCCCGCCAAGCACACAGTCGAGAGCGAGGTCCCGGACGCGGTCTCGGCCGAGAACCAGAGCTACCCGCCCCTGGCGCTGTTGTCCCTGGCGACGCACATCGCCCACAACACTGCTCACGAGGTCTGCATCCTCGACGCCCAGCTGGAGAACCTCGACTACGAAGAGGTGCAGGCGCGCATGGCCGAGTGGAAGCCCGACGTCGTCGGGGTCACGGTCTACACGGTCGGTCTCGTCGACTGTCATCGCACGGTCGAGGTCGCCCGCAGGGTCTCCAGCGTGAAGCACGTCGTGCTCGGCGGTCCACACATCAACGACTTCCCGATGGAGTCGGTCGGCCTCGCCGGCGTGGACGCGGTCGTCAAGGGAGAGGGACAGCGACCGCTGGAGCTGTTGCTCGACTGCTGGGCCAGCGGCGGGATCGCGAAGGGCATCCCCGGCGTGGTCGCCCATCCAGAGGACGAGGTGCCGGAGTCGGACACCTACTTCTCGAACGACCTGGACGACTACCCGGTCCTCGACCTCGAGCTCATCGAGTTCGAGAAGTACTACGACGTCATGGGTCAGGGCGGCGTGTTCACGACGCTGATCACCTCTCGCGGATGCCCCTACCGCTGCACCTTCTGCAACACCCCGAGGCATCGCTACCGCGTGATGACCCCCGGGCGGGTCTGCGACGAGCTCGAGAGCGCGCTGGCGAAGGGCATCTCAGAGGTCTACTTCGTCGACGACACCTTCAACATCACGAACAAGCGGGTCTCGGAGCTCTGCGACGAGATCATCCGCCGGGGGCTCGACTTCGTCTGGACGGTGCGCTTCCGCGTGAAGGGCATGAACCGCGAGCTGCTCACCAAGATGAAGGCAGCGGGCTGCCAGCGCATCCAGTTCGGCGTCGAGCAGGGCACAGAGGAGGGGCTGTTGGTCCTGCGAAAGGACGTCACGGTCGCCGAGATCCACAACGCCTTCTCGCTGTGTCGCGAGGTCGGCATCAACACCGTCGCCTACTTCATGATCGGCACCCCCGTCGAGCGCCGGCGCGAAGACGTGATGCAGACAATCCAGTACGCGATCGACCTCGACCCCGACTTCGTGATGTTCAACATCCTCACGCCCTTTCCGGGCACGCGGATCTTCGACCAGGGCATGGAGTCCGGGGTGCTGGACATCGAGCCCTGGAAGTCCTTCATGGCCAACCCGGACGAGGGCTTCAAGGCCCAGGTCTGGGAGGAGCACTTCACCGGGGCCGAGCTCCGCGAGATGCTCGACACCGCCTACAAGCGCTTCTACTGGCGGCCCAAGTTCGTGGTGCGCAACCTCACGCAGATCAGGAACCCGCTCGACTTCATGCGCAAGGCCAAGGCGGGGGTCCGGCTGCTGACCGGTTGAGACCGCGGAGTAGGCTCCGGGGGTGAAGCGCATCCTCCTCGCGACCGCGGCCTTCGTCAGCCTCCTGCCTTGCCTGCAGCCTTCGGTGGCGGTCTACGTCGACAACGCGCCGCATCTCGTCGAGGTCGCGGCGATGGCGGACGCCTGGCCGGCTGTGGTGTCGTGGACCGATCGGGCCAACTCGGGCATGGTCGTCGGCCAGCTCAACGCTCCGCTGGCCTGGTGGCCGCTGGCGGGTGCGGTCCGGGCGGGCCTCCCGCTGGTGCCCCTGTACGTGGCCTGCGTCTTTCTCTCCAACCTGGTCTTCGCCTTCGGGGCCTACAGGTTGGGGAGGCGCCTCGTCGGCGAGGACGCTGGCTGGCTCGCCGCGGTGCTGCTGACGACCAGCGCCTTCGACCTCTACGGCATCGCAGGGGCCGCCGGGGGCATGTGGCCTTTCCGCCTGTCATGCGGGCTGTTGATGTACGGCATCGGCGCCCGCTGGCGCTCCGGGCTGTGGCTCGCGGCGGTGATGCTGCTCCACACCTTCACGGCGGTCGCGGCGGTGCTGGTGACCCTGGTCCTGGCGGCGCGAGAACCCAGGCGCCTGCTGCACCTCGGGCTGGCGCTGCTGCTCTCGGCCCTGTGGTGGGGACCGCTGTTGGATCCCTCCCTGCGCGGGTTTTCGGGCTTCTGGGAGATGGGCCCGCTGGACACGCTGTTGGTCATGTTCTTCCCCGCCGAGGTGTTGCCCTGGCGGCTCCTCGGCGAGGTCTCTCCGGTGGGCGGTGCTCCCGGCCTGGCCTTCCTCGTCGTGGCCGGGCTCGGTGCCGCCATGGCCCTGTTCCGTCGGCGCCTGGAGGACCGCGTCCTGGCCCTGCAACTCGGGGGGGTCGTCGCGGTGTTCGTGGTCGGTGGGGCCGTGCTCTACCCGCTCTTCGAGTTTTCGCTGTTGGGCCCGAACCCCTGGCGCCACTACCTCTGGGTGCGCGTGGCCCTGGCGCTGGCGGCGGGGGTGGGGCTCTCGGTCCTTCCCCTGCGGGCTCAGGGTCTGCTCGTGGTCGGGCTGGCCATCCTCGCGGCCTGGGCTGGGGGCCGCGAGCTCCAGATGAGCCCGGGGCTGCTCGACGACCTGGAGGCGACCTGGGAGCTGGCGCCAGATGGTCGCGTCTACCACGAAGACAGCCTCTTCAAGCCCGGCGCCCCCACGGACCTGACCCGAGGACACGCCGGGGCCCTGCTCGGCACCACGCGCGAGGTCCTCGGCAGCTGGTACACCGTGTCTTCGGTCCCGACGGTCGGTCCCAGCGCCAGCGAGGCCGGCGCCATCTTGGGCCAGGTCGCCCAACAGCTCGATCTGCAGCAGCTCCACCGCAGCCTGCGCACCTACGGGGCGAGCTCGCTGATCTCTGTCTCGGGGTTGCAGCTCTCTGAAGGCGGCTACTTCGAGGACCTCGGCGGCCACGGCCCCTTCCGCGCCTGGCGGGTGGTCGGCGAGGACCAGCCGATCCTCGGCAGTCGAGACGGGGAGGTCAGCCTGGTCTCGACCCGGCCCACCGAGGTCGTGGCGCGGGTACCGGAGGGTCCCTTCCGCCTGCGCAAGAGCTGGCATCCCTGGTGGAGCGCCACCCTGGACGGGGAGCCCGTCGAGCTGAAAGCTGGCCTCTCGGGTCTCGTCGAGGCCACCGCGCCGAGGGCCGGACAGCTCGTGATCTCCTGGTCGAACTCGGGCGCTGTCTGGGCCTGGGTGAGCCTCCTGGGGCTGGTCCTGGCGGGAGCCCTGGAGTGGCCTCGTCGGCGCAGCAGTCCGTCCTGACGTGGGCATGACATGTTCGCCTGGCCTGCGTCGCAAGCGATCGGAATCGCGCACGTTCTGCGCTCCGCCGTCTTAGATACCCTTGGATGCCTCCGCTGGGGGTTCTCTGCCTGGGAGCTGGAAGTTGGCCGAACACGAGAACGCACCGCACCTGTCCGCGGACAACCCGCCCCAGGGTGCCAATGGGCGCTTCCACGTGGCCCTGATCACCATCTACAGCGTCGAGAACGCAGGCATCCGCTACATCTCCGCGGCGCTGCAGCGCATCGGGGTGGAGACCACGATCATCTTCCTGCGGGACTGGGTGAACAACCGCCTGGAGATGCCCTCCGAGAAGGAGTTCTCCATCCTCATGGACACGCTCCATGACAAGAAGCCCGACCTCATCGGGATCGGCTTCATGTCCTCGCTGTTGCCCATGGCCAAGGAGCTGACCAGGCGTCTGGAGCGGGTCTTCCCCTCGACCCCACAGATCTGGGGAGGCATCCACCCCACCAGCGTGCCCGAGCAGTGCATCGAGTACGTCGACTACCTCTGCCTGGGCGAAGGCGAGGTCGCCATCTGTGACCTCGTGCGCGCCATGTCCGACGGCGAGCCCACCGACGACATCCCCAACATCTGGAAGCGGGACGCCGACGGCACGGTGCACGAGAACAAGCCGCGCCCGCTCATCCAGGACCTCGACTGGCTGCCCTACCCGGACACCGCCGACGAGAACAAGGTCTACATCGAGAAGGGCAAGGTCTCCATCGAGGAGCCCTGGAAGCGCGGGGCCGAGTACCGCATCTACTTCTCGCGTGGCTGTCCCTACAACTGCAGCTACTGCTACGTCAGCATCCTGCGCGACGTCTACGACGAGAAGGGACGCAAGTTCTACCGGGCGCGATCCGTCGAGCACATCCTCGGCGAGCTCGAGCACATGCAGAGGACCTTCCCGAAGATCGCCCGGATCAAGGTCGACGACGACACCAGCTTCGCCTTCGGGCAGGACTGGATGGACGAGTTCCTCGAGAAGTACCCCGGTCGCATCGGTGTGCCCTTCGAGTGCCTGCTCATCCCCCCGATGCTGCGCAAGGACATGCTCTACAAGCTCAAGGACGCAGGGCTCATCCGCGTCCAGACGGGCATCGAGAGCGGCTCGAGCAAGGAGTCCAAGGAGCTCCACAACCGCTCCCCGGGCAACCAGGCGATCATGAACTTCGCGGAGTTCAACAAGGATCTCCAGATGGACATCGTCTACGACATCATCGTGGACAACCCCCACGCGACAGAGGAGATGAAGCTCGAGACCGCCGAGTTCCTGCTCGAGCTGCCGCTGCCCTACAGCATCTTCTTCTACAGCCTCAACTACTTCCCGGGCACCGCCCTCACCAAGCAGGGGCTGGCCGACGGCACGTTGGATCCCAACCTCGTCGAGGGCAACAACAACAAGGCCTGGTACCAGTTCCGCGTGTCGATGGACTGGCCTCGCAGCGACGAAGACAGGTTCTACCTGGCGATCTTCTGCCTCGCGTCGAAGTCCTTCGTGCCGCGCAGCTTCATCCGCCGGCTCATCGACAACCGCGAGCACTGGAAGCAGAACGTCGAGCCGGTCTTCTACCTGGCCTGGGCCGCGAACTACGTGCGCATGTTCAAGGTGGCCTTCGACTACTTCAAGCGCGGCGAGCTGACCTGGTTCAAGGTCCGGCAGTACGGCGACATCCGCAAGCTGATCAGCCAGTAGCCATGGGACTCCGAGACCTCGCCCGCAGAGTGAAGAACGCAGTGAAGGACCGGGTCCGCGACACGGGCATGCCCTCGAGCCCCCCGGATCCGCGCACGCCCCCCAAGGTGGACCCCAAGCCTCCGGCCCCGGCAGAGCCGAAGGGCACGGACGGCGGCACGGACGAGCCCTGGTACTTGCAGGGCGACATCGACGCCTACGGCTGGGAGAACACCGACGCCGCCGACGATTGAGGCTCTCTCTCTCGGTTCGACTTGGAGGTCCCTGAGTGGACCGGTTGATCTGGCGACTCGAGGCTCGTCCCTTGGACTTCGAGAAGATCGTGCGCAAGGACGGCTACCTCGAGCTCTCCGGGCCCCTGGGATGCTGCTCGGTCTTCGTTCCGAGTGGAGCCTTCGACACCGGCATGCCGGTTCGGCTCCGGGTGCTGGGCTCTCCGCTCAGCACGCTCACGTACACGCTGTCCGACGCTGGCATGTTCCACGGCGTGAAGGCGTGGCTCGGCCCCTCGGACGTCGAGGTCGGCGAGGCACGCTTCGATGGGAGGTTCGAGCTCCACGGTCCAGACGCCGACGGCCTGGTGGCGTTGTTCGGTCCCGCTGGGCGCGAGGCGGCCTGTGAGCTGGGCGCCGGTGTAGACCTTCGCGCGGATCACACCCTGCTCGATGCCCGCTGGATCGTGACGGACGCCGGCTACGCGGTGGACCACATCCAGGCCTTCCTGGCCTTTCGAGCGGCGCTGTCCGTCGAACGCTGGCCCGAACTCCAAAGCCTGGGGTTCGAGCGCGAAGGCCTCGGACAGTGGACCCGCGGCCCGCTCCAGGTCGCGATCCTAGGACGACCACCTCGACTGGTGCTCGAACTCGCCGGCACCTTCCCCCTCCTCTGCGCGGGCCGTGACGCTCTGCCACCGGCCGCGGCCTTCGAGACCCACAACCCCGTCGTCGACCAGCTGGTCCGCGTGGGCGGCAATCCCGACACCGTCCGCCCCCTGCTCGCGGACGAGGACTTCCTCGCGGCGCTGCTCGAGCTGGTTCACGGCCACCCGGGCTCGTCTCTGACTCCAGCCAGGATCCGCCTGGTCGTTCCGGGCGTGCCCGATGAGGCCCCGACTGATCTTCTCGAGCGCATCGAAGACTTCGCGCGCCGTCTGCGGGCGGGGTCCTGAGGAGTACCCTCTCCCCATGTTGCTGGTCCTCCTGAGCTGCACCAGAGAGGCTGGCGAGCTCCAGCGCTGCAGCATCGACGCCCCTGAGTCGACGACGCTGCGGGTGGACGGCACGGAGCTCATCGACGAGCACGACCGGGTCGTCCAGCTCCGGGGGGTCAACGCCGGTGGACGCAGCAAGTTCGCGCCCTACGCGCCCTTCGAGTTCGAGGACTACGACGAGGAGCTCGGCCCCTACCTCGACCGGGCCGCCAGCTGGGGTATCGACGTCTTGCGCGTGCCCTTTTCGTGGGAAGCCGTCGAGCCAGCCCAGGGCGTGATCGACGAGGCCTTCCTGTCCCGCTACGACGCCCTGCTCGACGGCGCCTGGGACCGCGGAATGTGGACCATCGTCGACTTCCACCAGGACATCTACGCAGAGGTCTTCTGCGGAGACGGCTTCCCCGCGTGGACCGTGGACACCGATCGGGAGCCCCACCACGACTGCTCGGACTGGGGCTCGAGCTACTTCCTCGACGACGACGTGCAGGCCGCGTTCACCGACTTCTGGGCCGACGAAAACGGGACCCAGGAGGCCTACGGCGCGATGTGGGAGGCCATGGCCGCCCGACACGCGGATCGTCCCGGGGTGCTCGGCTACGAGCTGATCAACGAGCCCCACGAGGGGGAGGCCTCCGACTGGGACACAGAGGTCCTGCCGGCCTTCTACAGCGAACACGCGGCCCGGCTGCAGGCCATCGACGACGACGCCATCGTGTTCTTCGACGTCGGCGGCCTCGACGGCATCTCGGTGAGCACCGACCTGGAGCTGCCCGAGGGGGACAACCTCGTCTTCGCCCCCCACTACTACAACCCCCAGGTCTACCTGGGCGGCTCGCTGGAGATCGACGTGCCCGCCGAGATCGCTGGCTGGCACGACCAGGGGGTCGACTGGGACGTGCCGGTGCTGGTCGGCGAGTTCGGCGTGCAGCCCTCTCGCGAGGGCGCCGCGGAGTACGTGGCCCGGCACTTCCAGGCCTTCGACGAGCTCGACCTGCACGGCACGGTCTGGGAATACAGCACGGCGGAGGAGCTCTGGAACGAAGAGGACTTCTCCCTGGTCGAGGCCGACGGCACCGAGCGTGAGACCGTCGTGAGCGTGATGCGGCCCTATGCCAAGGCGCTGGCCGGAGAGCTGGTCGAGCAGTCCTGGTCCGGGGGGACGTTCACGCTTCGATACACCGCGGAGCCAGGCGGCATCAGCGAGATCGTGGTGCCGAGCCGACTCGCCGAGGACCCCGCGCTCCAAGGCTCCGGCGCCTGCGCCCGGCGCAGCGGTGACGCGCTCTACCTGAAGGCCGAGGCCGGCGACGTGGAGCTTCGGATCGAGCTCTGAGACGCGGGGTCCACCGCTGTCCCCCCTCTCAGCGGCCGGTCCAGACCGGGTCCCGCTTCTGGAGGAAGGCCATCAGCCCCTCGCGGGCGTCCTCGGTCTGCAGGCACTTCATCAGCATCTGCTGCAGGTAGGGCAGGGCCTCCGCGAGCGACTTGTCACCCTGGGCGTGGAATGCCTCCAGCCCCAGGCGCATCACGGCGGGCGGCAGCCGGGACAGCTGCGCGGCGACCTCGGCGACCCTCGCGTCGAGCTGATCCGCAGGCACCGCCTCGTTGATCAGACCGATCTCTGCGGCTGTCTGCGCGCTGATCTTCTCTCCGAGCAGGATCAGCTCCAGCCCCTTCCGGCGCGGCACGTTTCGGAAGATGCTGGCCATGATCATCATCGGGAACAGCCCGCGCTTGATCTCGGGGGTGCCGAAGCGAGCCGTGTCCTCTGCGATGGCGAAGTGGCATCCGCAGACCAGCCCGAGTCCGCCCGCCAGTGCATAGCGCTGGATGCGCGCGATCACCGGCTTGTCGATGGCCGCGAAGGCGAGGTTCAGCTCGACGAAGCCTCCGCGCCAGGGCAGGCTGGATTCGCCTCCGCCGCCACCGGACATCTGGGACAGATCGCCGCCGGAGCAGAAGGCGCCGCCAGCACCGGTCAGCACGACCACGCGCACCTCGGGGTCGCCGCCCGCGGTCTCCAGCCCGACGATGAGCTCGTTGACCAGTGACGCAGACAGCGCGTTGCGCTTCTTCGGACGGTTCAACGTGAGCGTGCAGACGTGGTCCTCGACCACATACAGCAGGTCCGTGAAGGGGGGCACGCTCATTTGGGCAGCGGCGCGGCTTCGATGAGCTCGCGGATGAGCTTGCGACGGATCGCCATCATCAATGGGGTGACGCGCTCGATGCCGCGCTCGGCCAGGGCCAGGAGCTCCTCTGGATCCTGGCCGGTCGCCTGGGTCTGGAGGAAGACGCCGACCTCCTTGTGGAGCAGCTCTCTCATGGCCTCGAGGTAGATGACGATGTGCTCGGGCTGGAAGCCATGAGCCTCGTCGAAGCCTGCCTCCGTCAGCCGGGCGAGAGCATCCACGACGGCGACATCCGTGGGTCGGTATCGCCCGCCGTGGGCGCTGATGACGCCGATGTCCTCGAAGCTCCTCAGGGCCTTGGCGTCGAAGCCCGTGCGCTCCGAGAGCTGCCTCAGGGTGATCGCGTCCCGGCTCGCGTCCGGGTTCAGCGGCGAGGCCTCCGCTCGGGCCGCCTCCAGCTCCAGCTGATCTCGCAGACGCTGGATGCCCTCGTGGTCCTCTGCCCCCGCCAGGACCGCCTTCACGTCGGCGAGGGGCCGCCGCGTGTGGGCTTGGAGCCCCTTGATCAACAAGACCCGGTCGACACAGCTCGGGTCGTAGAGCGCCATGTTCCGCGAGGTCTTCACGGGCTCTGGCAACAGGCCCTCGCGGACGTAGTGGTGGACCGTCGCTCGGGTCACCCCCGTGCGCTTGACCAGCTCGCCGATCTTGATGCCTTCCGAGTTCATGCTCTGTTCCGGTTGTGCACGGCGCTCCCCGTGCAAGGTGTTGGGTGTCACCCTACACTTTTCTGGTTCACGGGGCCGAGTACTCGGCCCTCGGGGCCCTGCAGGCATTGGTATCGCTACACTCGCCGTCGTGCTGTGCTTCCTGCTGTCGCTGCCCGCCTCCGCCTCCGAGCCCTGGGATCTCACAGGCAGCTCGCTGCGGGATCAGGCGATGGCTGGAGCCGGGGCCGCCGGGTCGGTACCGGGATCGGCGATCCCCATCGATCCGGCAGGCGTGACCTCGGTCGATGGCGAGCTCCTCCAGGTGAGCTGGCACCGCACCGCACCGGATGTGCGACTCGATCGCGAGGGTCTGTTGACCGAGTCGATCGACGCGGTGGACCTGTCGATCGCGGCCGGGGCTCCCCTGCGCTCGCTGCGGATTGGCGGAGGCTTCGACCTCTACCTGCCCCTGCCGATGGCGGTGGACACGGTCGTCCATGTCGACCAGACCAGCGCCCAGGCGCCGATGCTGGAGGACGCCTGGGACTTCATGGCCTTCGACGCCGCTGGCGGGATCGGCTGGGGACCGGTGGACGTGGCTCTGGGGGCCGCGGTGGGCATGGACCTGCTCGCCGACACCACCGCGGTCGTCGAGGACATCTCCGGTGGCGAGGCCACCGACGAGGGGCTCGAGCTCCAGGAGGGCATCGACGTCACCCTGGATCGCCAGATCGTCTGGCAGATCGCGCCCATGGTCGGCGCACACCTGCGGCACGACGACCTCGACGCCTACCTGTCCTGGCGTGGGCCGCTGGGAATGCGCAGCTACGGGGACAATGACCTCGAGTTCAACGTCAACTTCTTCGGCATCACCCTCGACCCGGTCGACCTCGAGCTGGACTACCTCTCCGGCTGGTCGCCGGCCCGGCTCGCCGGCGGTGTGAGCTGGGACTTCGGGCGGGTCAGGCCGGAGCTGGGCGCTCGCTACATGTGGTCCTCGGCCTGGCGCGACTCGCAGAACCAGGAGCCCGAGACGCCCTTTGTTGACGTCCTGCAGCTGGCTGGGGGTGTCGAGGGCGATCTGTGGAAGGGCCTGGTGCTGCGAGCTGGCTACGCGCGGCATCCTTCGCCGGTCCCCGATCAGGTCGGAGACTCCCGCATCGCCGACGCCGACCGCAACCTCTTCGCCGGAGGGCTGGCCTGGAGCAGCGAGGGTCTCCCTCGGGAGGGTGACGCCAGCGAGCTCGCCCTGTCCGTCCAGTACCACCGGCTCTCGGAGCGTCCGGTCGCGGACAGCCGCATCTCCGGACGGATCTGGGTCGTCTCCGCCGGCGTGGCCACGGAGTTCTGATGCTCTGGATCTCGACCGCTGCGGCTGGAGTCCTCGCCACCTACGGCGGCGCCGCGGTGCCGGGGAACGCCGGGGTGGCAGCGCCCAGCACCCTCTCATCCTGGTCCAACCCCGCTGCGATGCGCTCCGAGAAGGCGGGAGGTTCCGCCGAGTACCTGCTGGGCCGGTCCAGCTTCACGCTGGACGGGCAGGAGCTGTCGCCCTCCTACGACACCGACGGGCTGCTCATCGGGGTGGTGGTCAACGGCTACTGGCTGCGGCTGCCGAGGACCCACGCGGGCCTGTCCGTCTTCATGCCCCGCAAGGGGCCCTTCAGTTGGTACGAGGTGCCCCCCGAAGACGAGACCGCCCCGGCCACGCCCCACGTGCCGCGCTTCGAGTCGGAGCTCGACCGCCTGGACATCGCCGGCGCGGTGAGCGCGGACCTGGTGCGAGAGCGCCTCGCTGTCGGCCTCGGCTTCGACGTCTCGGCAG
This sequence comes from Myxococcota bacterium, assembly GCA_036012755.1. Taxonomy (GTDB): domain Bacteria; phylum Myxococcota_A; class UBA796; order UBA796; family CAJQPC01; genus JAAESX01. Next base: position 131,462 of record DASCPX010000016.1, read on the forward strand.
AGGTCGAGACCTACACCTTCGTCGAGGTCGAGGACGCCGATGTGCCCGAGGAAGCCGGAAAGGGCCAGGCGGTGACGATCTCCCCGACCTTCCACCCCTACCTCGGGCTGTGGGGCTCGGTGGGGCCGCTGCAGCTGGGCCTGGTCGGGCGGACCGAGCGCAAGATGCACGACTTCGGCGCCACCTATGTCGACGTGCAGGGGCTGGAGGTGCTCTACAGGCACGACTTCATTCGGCACTACGCGCCGCCGTCGGTCACCCTCGGCGGAGCGGTCTCCATCGGCGATGGGCTGTCGGTGCGGGCAGAGGGCTCCTGGGAGCGCTGGTCCGGAGCGGTCGACCCATACGGTGAGCCGCTCGGCTGGGCTGACACGGTCACGGGCCGGGCCGGGCTCGAGTGGACGAGGCAGCGGCTCTGGGCCTCTGGCGGCTACGGCTTCGATCCGGGCAACGCTCCCAGTGGCCTGATGCTCGACGGGAGCTCCCATGCGGCCACGCTCGGTGCGGGCTGGCGGTTCGACCGGGTCTCGGTCCAAGCGGGACTGCGGGGGCGTGTGTTCCCTGACGACGGGGGCTTCTCCGGACGCTTCCTCGCAGGTTCGCTGGGCATCGGCTGGTGAGGGGTTGAGGGCCGGGCACCAAAAGTATAAGGTGCCACCTGATACTTCATACGGAGCGCAGCATGGCCCTCGACTTCGAGCTGAGCGAAGAGCACCTCGCCGTCCAGGAGGCGATGCGGAACTGCCTCGAGCCTTTCTCCGGCCGGCGCGAGGAGCTCACCCGGATGGTCCTGAAGGAGAAGCGCTTCCCGGAGGAGCTGTGGCAGGCGATCTGCGCCACGGGGCTCCTGGGGACGGTGATCCCAGAGGAGTACGGCGGCAACGGCATGGGCCTGCTCTCCATGGTGCTCGGCGTCGAGGAGCTGGCCAGGCACGGCTTCGGGAACGCCCTGTTGATACTCACGGCGATGGACGCCTGCTGCATCCTCCGGGGCGGCAGCGAGGAGATGAAGCGACGCTACCTGCCGAAGATGGCCACCGGCGAGCTGAAGTTCGGCTTCGCGATCACCGAGCCCAACGCTGGCTCGAACGCCTTCCGGCTCGAGACCCTGGCTCGCCAGGAGGGCGATGAGTACGTCATCAACGGGGAGAAGGTCTTCATCACCGGGGCGGACGTAGCCGACCGCATCCTGCTGATCTGCCGCACGACCTCGCGCAAGCGCATCGACGAGCTCGGCATGCCAAAGGCCTTCGGGCTGGCGCTCTTCGTCATCGATCCGAAGGCCCCTGGCATCACCCTGTCGCCGATCCCCACTCGCGGTATCGAGGGCATGACCCAGTTCACGGTCCACATGGAGGACGTGCGGGTGCCGGCGAGCGAGCTGGTCGGGGACAAGGACATGGGCGGCATGGTGATGTTCAACTCGCTGAACCCGGAGCGCATCCTCGCCGCGGCAGCGGCCTGCGGCATCACCAGCAAGTGCATCGACCAGGCGGTGAGCTACGCCAAGGAGCGCAAGGTCTTCAAGGACCGACCCATCGGCGCCTACCAGGCGATGAGTCACCCCCTGGCGAAATCGCGCATCGACCTCGACGCTGTCCGCCTGCTCACCTACCGGGCGGCCTGGGCCTTCGACCAGGACATGCACCCCGGGCGGGTCGGGACATACGCCAACATGGCCAAGTACGCGGCCTCCGAGATGGCGATCGCCGCGGTCGACCGAGCCATACAGGTCCACGGCGGCTACGGCTTCTCCGAGGAGTACGGGCTCATCTACTACTACGAGACGGTGCGCCTGTTGAGGACGGCGCCGATCACCTCTGAGCTGATCCTCAACTTCATCGCCGAGCACGAGCTGGGCTTGCCGCGGAGCTATTGATCCGCGGCCTGCGGCGCGCTCCCAGGCGGCAGCCAGCGCATCTGTCGGTACCAGTCGACGGTCGGGCCGAAGGCAGCGCCCAGGTCCGGGTAGCGGTAGCGGAAGCCCAGCGCCTTGAGGCGGCTGTTGTCGTAGCTGTGGTCCTGGATGATGTAGTCGATCCAGTCGACGTCGAGCCTCGGTGAGAGCGCCGGGACCAGGTCGAGCTCCCGCACGATCTTCCCCCAGACGCCGACGAGCTTGGGGTTCAGGCGATCGAGGTACCAGCGCGCCATCGGCTTGATGAGCCCGAAGAGGCTCGCGACGAACCAGGGCAGGCCCCAGTCCAGCACCCTCACCCCCACCGCCCCGCAGATCAGGCGCATGAGCTCGCCGGTCTGGATCGGGTTGTCGTCGGCGACGTTGAAGGCCCCGGTCCCGGCGGGGTTCTCTACCAGGAACAGGGCCGCGCAGGCGACGTCCTCGACGTGGACGTGGTGACCGACAGGGCCTCCAGCCGCAAAGGGCAGGGCCTGTCGTCCCAGGTGGCTGCGCAGGGCGAACATCGCCAGGGCCGGCGCGAACCCGTAGCGCCCCCCCGGGCCGTAGATGAGGGTGGGTCGGATCGCGGCCCAGCTCAGGCCCGCTGTCTCGCAGATCTCGCGGGTGGCCTCCTCGCCCTCCCACTTCGAGCGGTCGTAGGCGTGGGCGGGTCTCTTGTCGCCTCCCTCGGGAACCTGCGCGGTGCCGCGGCCATAGACCGAGGTCGAGCTGACCATGACAAAGCGCTCCACGCCCTCTTCGGCGGCGCATCTCGCCACGGTCGCGGCCCCCTCGACGTTCACCGCGCGCAGGGCCTGCTCGCTGCAGGAGAGGTCGAAGATGCCCGCGGCGTGCACCACGACCACGACCCCTTCCATCGCTGTACGCACGGTCTCCGGCCGCGTCACGTCGAGCTCGACGGCTTCGGCAGCGCCCTGGGTCGAAGGCGGGACGAGGTCGGCGGCCCGCACCCTGTGACCCGCCTCCACGAAGACACGAGTGAGCGTGGTACCCAGGAAGCCGCCCGCGCCGGTGATCAGGATCATTGTGCGTCTAAAAGTATTAGGTGTCACGTAACACTTCAAGTGCGGAGTCCCCATGGAGATCGAGTGCATCGCACCAGCCACCGGCGAGGTCATCGAGACCCTCGTCACCGACACGCCAGAGGACGTGCTGTCCGCGGTCGCCCGCGCCCGCTCTGCCCAGCCCGCCTGGGCTGCCCTCGGCGTCCGCGAGCGGGCCAGGGTCCTGCAGCGCTTTCGGCGGCTGCTGGTGGAGCGCGGCGAGGAGCTGGCGCAGGCGCTGTCTTTGGAGTGCGGCAAGCCCCGGCTCGAGGCCTACATGGCCGAGGTCTTCACGCTGGTCGACCTCGTCGACTACTTCTGCAAGCGGGCAGAGGGCATCCTCGCGGACAAGGAGATCCCACTCCACCTGATGGTCCAGCGGACCAGCACGCTGCACTACCACCCGCGCGGGGTCGTCGGGATCATCTCCCCCTGGAACTTCCCGCTGGTCATCCCCTTCGGCGACGCCGTCATGGCGCTGTTGGCTGGAAACGCCGTGGTGCTGAAGCCCTCTGAGGTCACCCCGCTGATCGCCAGGACCGGACGGGAGCTCCTGGTCGAGGCGGGGGTGCCAGAGGACCTCGTCGGCCTGGTCATCGGCCGCGGGGACATCGGCGCCGCGCTCTGCCGCGCGGACATCGACAAGATGGTCTTCACAGGCAGCGTCGCCACCGGGAGGAAGGTCGCGGTCGCCTGCGCGCAGAAGCTGATCCCCTGCTCGCTGGAGCTCGGCGGCAAGGCCCCGGCGGTGGTGCTCCCGGACGCGAACATCGAGCGCACCGCGCGAGCGCTGGTCTACGGCGCCTTCGTCAACAGCGGCCAGGCCTGCGTCAGCGTCGAGAGGGTCTATGCCCACCGCGACATCCACGACCGTCTCGTGGCTCGCGTGGTCGAGCTGACCAGGAAGCTGCGCCAGGGCGACCCGCAGGACGGAAAGGTCGACGTCGGGGCCATCATCCACGCTCCCCAGGCGGAGATCGCAGAGGCCCAGGTCGCAGACGCCACCGCGGGGGGCGCCACGGTCGCTGTCGGAGGTCACCGCCTCGAGGGGCCCGGCCAGTTCTTCGAGCCCACGGTGCTGACCGGGGTGCGGCAACAGATGAAGGTGATGCGCGAGGAGACCTTCGGCCCGCTGTTGCCGATCTGCTCGGTGGACTCGGTGGAGCAGGCCATCGAGCTGGCCAACGACACGCACCTGGGGCTGATGGCCTATGTCTTCTCCGGGAGCTCGAGGAAGGGGGACGCGGTCGCCCGGAGGCTCGTCGCCGGCACCGTGATGGTGAACGACGTGCTGAACACCTACGCCATGCCGGAGACCCCGTGGGCAGGCCTCAAGCAGAGCGGGCTGGGCCGCGTCCACAGCGACGACGGCCTGCGCGACATGTGCCAGACGCGCCACCTGAACGTCCCCTGGCTGCCGGCGCTCTCTCGCGAGCCGTGGTGGTACCCCTACAGCGAGCGCACCTACCGCTGGATGCGGCGCCTGATCGGGCTCCTCTACCGTTGGTGAGATATTGCAGAGTGTAAGGTGTCACCTTACACTTTTCATGCAACCAAGGAGTCCCCCGTGGAGATCACCATTCGCGACATCTTCCAGGCCATGCCCGACCGCTTCAACGCAGAAGCAGCGGAGGGCTGGACCTCCGACATCCAGTTCCACTTCAGCGGCGACGGCGGCGACGAGGACTGGTGTCTGCGCGTCGCCGATCAGACCTGCACGGTCATCGAGGGCACGGTGGACACGCCGAGCGCGACCATTCGCACCAGCTCCGGCACCTGGATCGGCATGATCACTGGCGACGTCGACCCGATGGTCGCCTTTGCCGGGGGTCTGCTGAAGATCGAGGGCAACATCGGCGACGTCATGCGCCTCCAGAGCCCCGTCCTCTTCCGCCGCGTCTAGCCTGTGGGCCTCCTCGACGGGCGGGTCGCCGTGATCACCGGTGCCGGCGGGGGCCTGGGGCGCGCCTACGCCCTGCTCTTCGCCGCAGAGGGTGCCCGGGTGGTCGTCAACGACCTCGGCGGGGACCGGCACGGCAGCGGCACCGACAGCTCCGCGGCAGACCGCGTCGTCGATGAGATCCGCGCCGCTGGTGGCGAGGCCGTCGCCGATCACCACAGCGTGGTCGGCGAGGGCGCCGAGATCATCGCCACCGCCCTGCACGAGTACCGCACCCTGGACATCCTGGTGAACAACGCCGGGATCCTGCGGGACAAGTCCCTCGTCAAGATGACAGAGGCCATGTGGGACGCAGTGATCGCGGTCCACCTCCGCGGCACCTTCGAGTGCACCCAGGCCGCAGCGAAGGTCATGCGCGAGCTCCGCTACGGCCGCGTCTTGAACACCAGCTCGCTCTCGGGGCTGATCGGCAACTTCGGGCAGTCCAACTACGGCGCGGCCAAGGCGGGCGTCGCGGGCTTCACCCGGGTCGTCGCCAAGGAGCTCGCCAGCCGGGGCATCACGGTCAACGCCATCGCCCCGATGGCCAAGACGCGGATGACCGAGGAGCTCGACATGGTGCCCTCCTCGATCCGACCGGAGCACATCGCCCCGGTGGCGCTGTGGCTGTGCTCGGACCTGGCCAGCGAGGTGACCGGGCGGGTCTTCGGCGCGCACGGCGCCCAGGTCTTCGAGTACCGCATGGTGCCCACCCGCGGCGTGACCACGGAGGGCACGTGGACCGCCCGAGAGCTGGCCTCGCGCCTCTCGGAGATCGAGGCCCTCGACGGCCTCGAGGTGCCCGAAGAGCCCATCGAGACCACGCGGCGTCCATCAGAGGCCGCGCGCGCGATCTTCGAGAAGATGCCGGCGGCCTTCGTGCCGGAGAGAGCGGAGGGCTTCTCGGCGGTCATCCACTTCGCCATCGGCTCGGACGTCGTCCACACCTTGACCATCGGTGATGGGGTGTGCTCGGGCGCCGAGGGGGCGGTGGGCGAGCCGGACTGCACGCTCACCTACGACAGCGAGCAGGTCTTCCTCGACACCTCCAGCGGCAAGCTCGACCGGCAAAAGGCCTTCATCGAGGGCCTGGTCCGAGCGGACGACCTCCAGATCCTGATGCGCTTCGCCCAGGTCCTGGACCCCCGCCGCGCGCGGGGTGAGCGCATCAGGGCCGGCGTGAACCGGGACTGCATCGGCCGCCGCGTCGAGGCCGACCACCGCTTCACCCGCGAGGAGATGATCGCCTACGCCGAGGCCACCTCTGACCCGAACCCCGGGATCCGATCTGGGGAGCGCGCCCCGCCGCTGGTGTCGGTGCTCCCGTTGATCCGGCTCGCCGGGATGATCGTGCTCGACCCGGAGCTCGGCGCCGACGTGCTGCGGCTGGTGCACGGCGAGCAGGACCTGCGCTTCCACGCGCCGGTTCCCTCCGGAGTACCGCTGAAGGTCGACGGGGTGCTCGCGCAGGTGGAGACCAAGGACTCGGGAGAGCTGCTGCGCATCGAGCAGACCCTGGTGGGGCCCGAGGGGCTCCTGGTCTCTGCGGTGACCAGCTTCTTCATCCGGGCGGCGACCCGCTCCGGCGCGAAGCGGACGAGGCCCCCGGAGCGGGTCGATGCGCCGGCGTTCTCGCGGACCGTCGATGTCGCCGCCGACCAGTCCCTTCGATACGCCGCAGCGAGCGGAGACCAGAATCCGATCCACACGGACGACGCCACCGCGCGGGCCGCCGGTCACCCGGGGATGATCCTCCACGGGCTGTGCACCATGGCCTTCGCTGGCCAGGCGGTCGTCGAGGAGCACCTCGGCGGCGACGTCTCGCGCCTGCGCCGGCTGAAGGTCCGCTTCGACGCGCCTGTGCTGCCGGGACAGCGCCTCACCACCCGGGGCTGGTCGGGTGATGGTGGGGTCGAGTTCACCGTGACCAACGAGGGCGGCCAGTCGGTGATCACCAAGGGCATCGCGGAGGTCGAGCCATGAGCATGCGAGAGAAGGTCAGCGAACTCCACGCCCGGCGCGAGAAGATCCGGGAGATGGGGGGGGAGAAGCGGGTCGCCCGCCAGCACGACAAGGGCAAGCTCACGGCGCGCGAGCGCATCGACAAGCTGCTCGATCCGGACACCTTCCTGGAGCTGGGCATCCTGGGCAGCGAGTACGAGCGGCCCCACCTGCCAGCGGACGGTGTGATCACCGGCATCGGTGACATCGACGGCCGCAAGGTCTGCGTCGCCGCCTACGACTTCACGGTGCGAGGCGGCTCGATCGGCCTGGTGAGCGAGCGCAAGGTCACGCGGCTGCGGGAGATCGCCTTGCGTGACCGCATCCCGATGGTCTGGCTGGTGGACTCCGCTGGAGCGCGCCTGGACCCCCGGCCAGAGAACATCGAGAAGATCCCGATGTTCGCCGACAGCGGCTACCTCTTCCGCGAGCAGGTCGTGATGAGCGGGGTCGTGCCGCAGGTCTCGGCGATGGTCGGCCCCGGCTACGCGGGCACGGCCTACATCCCCGGGCTGGCCGACTTCGTGCCCATGGTGAAGGGCCACAGCGCGATGGCCCTGGCCGGACCGGCGCTGGTCGAGGCCGCCGTCGGCGAGGCGATCTCCGAGGAGGAGCTCGGCGGCTCCGAGCTCCACAACCGCCACTCCGGCGTGGCGGACCAGGAGGTGGACAGCGACGAGGACTGCCTGGAGATGGTGCGGGAGTACCTCTCCTTCTTCCCCTCGAGCTGCGAGGACAAGCCGCCACGCCGCGAGGGCGCGCCCGGGCGTGGGCTCATCGACGACGCCATCCTGGACGTGCTGCCCGACGACACTCGCTTCACCTACGACATGCGCAAGCTCGTCCCGATGATCCTCGACGACGGCCTCCTCGAGATGAAGCCGCTCTTCGCTCGCTCGCTGGTGACCGGTCTTGGACGCATCGCCGGCTTCCCGATCGGGGTCGTCGCGAACAACCCGAAGTACCTCGGCGGCGTCCTGGACTCCCAGTCCAGCTACAAGGCCGCGCGCTTCGTCAGCCTCTGCGACGCCTTCAACATCCCCCTGTTGTTCCTGGTGGACGTGCCGGGCTTCGTGGTCGGCTCCCACGCAGAGAAGAGCGGCATCATCAACGCCGGCTCGCGCATGCTCTTCGAGGTCGCCCGGGCCACGGTGCCCAAGTTCACGGTGGTCATCCGGAAGGGCTACGGCGCCGGCTACTACGTGATGAACGGCCGCGCCTTCGAGCCAGACCTCATCGTCGCCTGGCCGACGGCCGAGATCTCGGTCATGGGCGCGGAGGGCATGCTCGGTATCTCGGGCAACAAACTCCTCCAGCACGCCCCGGATCCAGAGGCCATGAAGGCCCAGATGATCGAAGCCATCAAGGGCTACATCACGCCCTACCAGGTCGCCCGCCGCGGCCTCGTCGACGACGTCATCGATCCCCGTGAGACTCGGAACGTCTTGATCACGGGCCTGGAGATGACCCGCAACAAGCACGTCGAGCGCCCGGCCCGGAGGCACCTCGTCACGCCCTGAGGCGCCCCCCTACTTCGCGGCCTTCGCGGCCCGCAGCGAGGGATAGCCGAAGAGCCTTCGGGCGAGCACGATGCGCTGGATCTCGCCGGTGCCTTCGAAGATGTCGAAGACCTTCACGTCCCGGAAGCACTTCTCGATCAGCCGGTCCTGGACACCGGCGAGCCCGGTGACGTCCATGGCCGCCTCGCACGCGAACAGGCCAGCCGGTGGGGCATGGACCTTCGCCATCGAGGCCTCCAGCGTGTTGGTCTCGCGGTGGTCCATCTTCCAGGCGGCGCGCCAGCAGAGCAGCCGCGCGGCGTCGAGGCGACGGCGTGCCTCTGCCAGCCTCTGCAGGGCCAGGACCTCTGCGGTCGCCGTCGGGCGTGAGCCGAAGGCTGCGGCGGCGATCTCCACCGCTCGCTCCCAGGCACAACGTCCGATGCCCACCGCCATCGCCGCGACCATCGGCCGCGACAGGTCGAAGGTCGCCATCGCTGTCTTGAAGCCCGACTTCGAGTCGCCGCCGAGCATGTTGGCGGCCGGCACGCGGCAGTTGTCCAGGAAGAGCGAAGCGGTCTCAGAGGCCGTCAGCCCCATCTTCTTCTCGATGCGGCCCACCCCGAAGCCGGGGGTCGACTTCTCTACGACGAAGGCACGCTGGCCCGCCCTCCCGAGGGAGGGATCCACCGTGGCGAAGACGATCACCCAGGCGGCCCGGGCTCCGTTCGTGATGAACATCTTGTCGCCGTCGAGGACGTAGTGATCGCCCTCTCTCCGCGCCGTCGTCCCGATGCGCGCCACGTCGCTTCCCGCGCCCGACTCGGTCGTCGCGTAGGCTCCCCATGCGGGTCTCTCCGGGTCCGAGAAGGGCTCGTCCAGGAACCTCTTCTTCTGCTCCGGTGTGCCCAGGATGCGCAGCGGCGGTCCGCCCAGTCCGGGGCCCGGCAGGGACATCATCACGCCCTGGTCCCAGTAGGCGAGCTCCTCGGCCACGATGATCGCGGCTCGACCCACCCGCGAGGGACCGTCGCCCGAGCCCTTGCCGGTTCCACGAAGGCCGAATCGCAGGCCGGTACGGTTGAAGGCGACGAAGACCGGGTGGTCTTCTGGCAGGGGCTCGCCGAGGGCCTCCGCCTCCAGCCCGGCGGGCCGGAGGAGGGACTTGCCGACATGTCGCATCATCAGCAGGACGTTGGTGAATCCGGTGTCCAGGGTGGCGTCGATCATGGGGCCAGCTCCAGGGCGCTCGGGAGGTTCAAGAGGCCATCGACAGCGTCGGTCTCCGCGGCCAAGGAGCCGCCGAAGAGGGCGCCGATCGCCCGGATGTCGCGCATGCGCTTCTCGACCCGGTGGTCGGTCAGGTAGCCGTGGCCGCCCAACACCTGCACCGCGCAGTCGGCCGCGCTGGCGGCGGCGCTGTGGGCGTAGACGACCGCGTTGGCCAGGAGCGCCTCGTTCGCATGGCCGCAGACCGATCCCACCAGGAGTTCCGCCGCGTCGAGCTCGGTTGCGCAGTCCGCCAGCTTGAAGGCCAGGCCCTGGTGGTGGGCGATGGGTCTGCCGAAGGCGACTCGCTCTTGGGCGTACTCCACGGCTGCCCCGTAGGCGTCTCGCGCGGCGCCGAGCATCAGGGCTGCCGCGAAGACCCGCAGGATCCGCTCGATGTCCGTCGCCTCGATGGCCTGGACCGGGTCGTCCAGCGACACCGAGATGCCCCCACAGGCCCGGAGCCCGCAGGGCCTCGTCACGGCCTCCCAGCGCGGGTCCTCCACGATCCAGACGCGCTGCCCGACGATCGCGAGCCAGTCCAGCCGCCGGCGAGGCAGCCATGCCAGCTCGCCGGTGACTCGGCCATCCGAGATCGAGAGGCCTTCTTCCACCACGATCGCGCCGAGGCCCGGGCGCTCGAGCCCCGGCCACCGACCGAGTCCCAGGGGCGCGGAGGGGTCGGCCTCGGCCAGCTTCGCCCAGATCGACATGCGCGTCCCCAGCGGGAGCTCCTCGAGGTCCGCGAAGCCCAGCTCCTCGTACTGCGCGCACAGCTCGGCCGGGTAGCCGCTGTCCTCGTGTTCCCGCTCCTGCTCGCGCAGCACGGCGCCGAAGCGCGAGGCGGCGTCGAGGAACATCTGCTCCTCTTCGGTGAGGGTGAAGTCGATCACTCCTGGCTCCTGTGTTAAGTACGAGGTGTCACCTGATACTTTAGCAAGGCCGGAGTACTCGTGCACATCTCGATCAGCGGTGTCGGAGCGGTCCCCGTGACCCGCGAGCTGTCCCGTCCGATCCCGGATCTCTGCGCCCAGGTGGCGCGCGAGGCGATGGCCGACGCGGGGCTGGGCCGAGACGACATCGACGGGCTGTTCGTCACCCCCGCCGCCATGTCCGGTGAGCCCTGGCTGATGTGGGCCGCCAACCTCTCCGAGTTCCTGGGCATCCCCACCCGCCACCTCGGGCTCTACGAAAACGGTGGCGCCAGCTCGATGCTCGCCCTGCGGAGCGCCATGGACGCCGTCGCCAGCGGGCGCATCGACCACGCCCTGGTCATCGCCTCGGACACCCGCCCGGACTTCGACTCCAGTCGCTACGAGGCCTTCCTGCGGGTGGTCACTCAGCAAGCCACTGCGCTCTATGGGCCCTTCCACGCGATCATGGGCCTGGGCACGCCGATCCCCATCTACGCCATGAGCGCCCAGCGCTACCAGCACGAGTACGGCGCCACGGACGAGGACCTCGCCCGGGTCTCGGTGCGCCTCCGCGGCCACGCCTCCGAGCATCCGCTGGCTCAGTTCCGCAAGCCCATCACCGTCGAAGAGGTCCTCTCCAGTCGCCTCCTGTCCCCGCCCATTCGCCTGCTGCAGGCCGCCGGGATCTCCAGCGGGGCCTGCGCGGTGGTCGTGAGCCGCGGCCAGGGCGTGCCCATCACCGGCTACGGCGAGTACCACGACCCCAGCCACTTCATCCCTCGAGACGCGCCCCTGACCCGCTTCGTGTCCGTCGTCGAGGCTGCGAGCGAGGCATTCTCCCAAGCCGGGCGCCGGCCCGAGCAGGTCGACGTCGCGGAGATCTACGGGGTCTTCGCCGCCACCGAGCTCATGCTCTACGAGGACCTCGGCTTCTGCGAAAAAGGAGAAGGCGCCGCGTTCGCCAACGGCGGTCACACGACCTGGGGCGGCGATCTGGTCGTCAATCCCACCGGAGGTCGCATCAGCTTCGGGCATCCGGCCGGCGCCACGCCGATCTACGAGCTGATCGAGGTCGTCCGCCAGCTCCGAGGCGATGCCCCTGGCCGGCAGGTCCCGGGCGCCCGGGTCGGCCTCGTGCACGCCGAACACGGCATGATGAACGGCTCCGTCGTCATGCTGTTGGAGGCTGCGTGAACCTGCTCGACGAGTTCAGCGCCCGGTCGCTGTCGCACTTCGGCAACGAGGGCTTCGTGGAGTTCAGCCGACGCCTGCGCGAGGACGGCCAGGTCTGCTGCACCCGCTGCACGGCCTGCGACAGCCGCGTCTTCCCCCCGCGCAGCCACTGCCCGGACTGTCTCGGCGAGGAGCTCGGGTGGGAGCCCTTCCCCACCGGCGGCACCATCCACGCCTTCACCACCCAGGCCCGGGCCCTGCGCTTCGCCGCCCCGGCGGTGATCGGCGTCGTCGACGTGCCAGGCCTGGGCAAGGTCCTCGCCCCCATCGCCGGGAGGATGGAGGAGCTCTCCATCGGGCAGCGGGTCGAGCCAGAGGTCATCGAGGCCGCAGAGGGCATCGCCTACTTCCGCTTCGTGGCCACCTGATGCTCGCGGGCAGCTGCAGCACCGTCGTCGAGCTCTTCCGCAGGCGGGTGGAGGCCTCCGGGAAGCACCCGATGTACCGCGTCAAGCGAGGCGGATCCTGGGAGGTCACGACCTGGCGCCAGTTCGGCGACCGGGCCGAGGCCATCGCCGCCGCGCTGCACGAGTGGGGCCTGCGGCGTGGCGACTCGGTGGCGATCATGGGGGACACCAACCCGGGCTGGGTCGAGGCCGACATGGCCTCGTTGCTCCTGGGCGCGCGGGTGGTCGGCGTCTACCAGAACCTCCTCCTCGACCAGGTCCAGTACCTCCTCGAGGACGCCGGCTGCCGCCTCGTCTTCGTGCAGGGACGACAGGCCCTGGAGCTCGTCTCGCCGCTGCTTCAGACGGTCGAGACGCTGGAGGGGGTGATCGCCTGGGGCACCGAGCACGAGACCACCCTCGACGGACTCGCCTCCCGGGCCCTCGACCCGGCGCCGGTCCGAGAGGCCCAGGCGACCCTGCAGCCCGAAGACGACGTGCTGGTGGTCTACACCAGCGGCACCACCGGCCAGCCCAAGGGCGTGCCGCTCAACAGCCGGAACATCCTGGCCATGTTGTTCGCGGGCGAGAGCCTCGTCGACCACGTCGGGCCAGCGGACATCACCCTGTCCTTCCTGCCGATGGCGCACGTCGCCGAGCACGTCCCCGGCTTCTTCGGCCGCATGAACCTGGGGCTCCAGACCGCCTACGCCACCAACTACGACACCGTCCTCGACGAGCTGCAGGAGATCCGCCCCACCATCTTCGGCGGCGTGCCGCGCATCTTCGAGAAGATGTACGGGCGCATCCACGAGCGGGTGGCCCGGGCCTCGCCCAGGCGCCAGCGGCTGTTCGTCTGGGCCAAGGCGCTGGCGGTGCGAAAGGCCCGCGAAGAGATGTCGCTGCTGGACTGGCTGCTCTACCCGGTGGCGGATGTGCTGGTCTATCGCCGCCTCAGGGCTGTCTTCGGCGGCCGCGTGAGGGGCTTCCTCACCGGATCGGCGCCCATCAACATCGAGATCCTGGAGTTCTTCTACGGCGTCGGAATGGTCATCATCGAGTGCTACGGCATGTCCGAGTGCAGCGCCATCAGCTTCTCCAACAGCGCCGAGGATCTCCGGCTGGGCACGGTCGGCAGGGCCCTGCCGGGGGTCGAGTGCCGCATCGCCTCCGACGGCGAGATCTGGCTCCGCGGCCCGGCTGTCTTCGCCGGCTACCTCAACCAGCCAGGGGCTGCCCGCTTCGACGAGGAGGGCTGGTTCCCCACCGGAGACATCGGAGACCTCGACGCCGACGGCTACCTGCGCATCACCGACCGCAAGAAGAACCTGATCAAGACCGCTGGCGGCAAGTACGTGGCCCCCGCTCGACTGGAGGCGCTCATCAAGGAGGAGCCCCTGGTCAGCCAGGTCTACGTGCACGGCGACCGGCGGCCCTATGTCGTCGCGCTGGTCACCCTGGACGAGCGAGAGACCGGCAGGGTGGCAGAGGAGCTCGGCCTGAGCGAGGCAGAGCTGCCCGAGTCCCCAGAGGTCCTTCGCCGCATCTCGGTCGCCGTCGAGCGCGCCAACGCACGCCTCGCCCGCTTCGAGCAGCTGAAGGCACACGCGGTGCTGCCCCGGGACTTCAGCCTCGAGGAGGGCACGGTCACGCCGACCTTGAAGATCAAGCGTCGGGTCGTGGCCGAGCGCTACGCAGACGAGATCGAGGCGCTCTACCTCAGGGGTCGAGGCAGCGCTCCCGGCTGACCACCGCGATCAGCTGGAAGCGGAAGGTGCGCGCGCGGTCGTAGGTGCCGGTCAACGACAGGCAGGCCTCGTCGAAGGAGATCGTGCGGATGTGGCGGAAGCCCGCCGCGTGAACCATCGGCACCGGGTCGCTGCAGCCGAAGCGGAAGGGCTCGCCCAGGCCCTCGACGAGATCGGAGAGCCCCTCCTGGACGTCGCCCTGGACCAGCCTCTGGTTGACGAGGTCGAAGTGGAGCACGCTCTCGGGATGGAGCCCCTCGGCGACCCTCGACAGGGTGGCCTCGACGGCGGCGCGAGTCAGGTAGGGCACGACCCCCTCCCAGACGATCGCCGCGGGAGCGTGAAGATCGAGCCCCTCGTCGGCGAGGCGCTCCACGAAGTCGTCCTGCTCGAAGTCGCAGCCGACGTAGGTCGCGACCTCCAAGGGGTAGTCGAGCTCGCCCAGTCGCCTGAGCTTCAGGGCCTGGGTCTCCGGGTGATCGACCTCGAAGAAGCGCACACCCGGGCTCGCCAGGCGCTGGGCTCGGGTGTCCAGTCCGGCGCCGAGGATCACGACCTGCTGCATCCCGGAGCGGACCAGGCTCCGGACGTAGCCATCGAGCGTGGCTGTGCGCACGGCGATCCACAGCTCCCCGTGGGGGAAGACCGCGTCGTGCATGCGGGCGTACTCCAGCCCGGCTTCACCTGCGAGGTCCGCCGCCCAGGGGTCGCTGCAGACCTGGCCACGAGCGCTCGCCCGGCCACGGTATGCGGCCACCAGGAGCGCTGTACGGCTTCCGCCCTCGATCATCCGTCATCCTTGGCCCGGCAGTGTACCCAGACCCCCTGCATCGCCACGTTGCAGGCCATGTCCCCCCGGTCACAGGCCTCGAGGACCCAGGCCTGCATGCGAAAGGGGTCGCTGGGCACGCCCTCGCAGAAGCCAGGGGTGGAGCGGGCGGCATCCAGGCAGGTCGGGACCCAGATCTGGTGGTACAGCACCTCGTCCATGTTGAAGGCCATCATCGAGGGTGTTCGACATCCCCTAGAGGTCCGCCAGGAACTCGCGGACCTCGGCGAAGGCCGCCCCGCGTCCGAAGTGCAGCATGTGGCCACCGGGGAACCAGTGGATTCGTGGCCGGCCCCAGTGCTGCCACAGGAGCTCCACGTGATCGGGGCGGGTCACGCGGTCACCGCTGCCGGCGATGATCATCCGGCGGTCCCGGGGGACCAGCGGCTGGAGACGCAGCGGCGAGTGGACGGCGTACAGGTCGCGCAGGGTGTCCACCGTGACGCCGCGCTCCTCTGCGGCCCGGCGCTGGGGGTTCCTCTCTCCGAGCTCCCACATCAGGTCGGCAAGCGACACCATCGGGACCATCGGGATCACGAAGGACAGCCTCGGCTCGACGCTGGCCAGCAGCGCCGCCACGTAGCCGCCCAGGCTCTGCCCCATGACGCCGACGGGCCCCTCGATCGTCTTGATGAGGCCTCGCAGATCCCAGATCGCCTGACCGAAGGTCTCGTTCGTCCTGCGGGGGCTGGTCCCGGGGAAGAGCTGGCCGCCGTAGAGGGAGCCCTTGGGGGTGCGCGGGCCGTGGAAGGGCAGGATGAAGATGAAGACGTCCAGGCCGCTGCGGTAGAGCTCGCGGAGCTGGAAGGCCTCGCGGGTGAACAGGAAGCTGCCGGTGGCCCAGCTGTGGACCAGGATCACCGTGCCCCGACAGCCCCGCGGGTGGCGGAAGTGCTCCGCGTGGCAGGTGGTGTTGGCCTCCCAGCTGTCGAAGCGCGCCTGGTAGTCCGGATCGCGGGTGCGGTAGTTCGAGGGCCAGCGCAAGCGCTCGATGCGCCTCTCCAGCGGGCGGGTCCTGCGCTCGATCCTGGGGGCCGGCGGCTCGACGAAGAAGGACTCCCGCTGCCAGCGCGGCGAGGTGTAGAAGTCGAAGCTCAGGGCCTGTCGGGCCTGGCGCGACTCGTCGTTGGGGTTGCCGCCCAGCATCCACATCAGCTCCAGCGCTGGGACGAGGGATCGGTCGATGCTGGCGCTCCAGGCGCTCGACATCCGGCGGGCGATGACGGACACGAACGAAGGATACTGCAGCGGTGAACCTGTTTCTCGCCCTGTCGTGCACCTACGAGCCTCCTGGCGGTGGGCGCCAGGCCGTGTGCAGTCCCTCGGCCGCGTTCGATGGCGACCTCGGGCGGAGGATGGGCCTCAGCAGCCACCTCGAGTGGGGCGAGGCCAGCGAGGCGCGAGACTTCGAGCTGGCCGGGTGGGAGGACCTGGGGGTCGGCGTCGTGCGGCGGGACCTGACCTGGTCGGTGCTGGAGCCGGCCCGAGGACAGTGGGACTTCGCCCCCGCCGATCGCGCGGTGGAGGCCATGGAGTCTGCCGGGGTAGAGCCGCTGGGGCTCCTGGACTACGGCAACAGCTGGGCCAGCGAAGACGGCGAGGGCATGGGGCCTCCCGATGATCTCGCCGACTTCGGCGCCTACGCCACGGCTGTGGCCCAGCGCTACGAGGGGCGCATCCACAGCTACGAGGTCTGGAACGAGCCCAACGCGGGCCTGGCCTTCTGGAAGCCGGAGGAGGACCCGGCGGCCTACGGGGCGCTGCTCGTGGTGGCCGCGGACGCCATCCACGCGGTCGACCCAGAGGCCGAGGTCATCTTCGCCGGCGTCTTCCACCCCGACCTGGGACTGAACACGCCGGGCGAGGAGTTCATCGCTGCGGTGCACGAGGCGGTACCGGACTTCGCCGAGCACATCGACGCCATGGCCTTCCACCCCTACCGCTACCCCTTCACCGCGCCAGAGGACGACGAGTTCCAGCGCACCCTCGAGCAGGAGCTGTGCGATCTCCGGGACTTGAACGCCGAGGTCGGTGCCGGAGAGATGCCGCTGCACATCACCGAGCTCGGCTGGCACACCGCCATCGATGCCCTGACTCGAGGCGCGACCCAAGAGCAACAGGCCAGCTACCTGGTGCGCAGCTCCGTGATCGCCTTCGCCCACGGCGTCGAGTCATTCCACTGGTACACCTTCCGCGACTCCGGGGACGACGACGCCAACCAGGAGCACGCCTTCGGGCTCTACGGCTGGGACGAGGACCCCACCACGGCGCCCGAGCCCGAAGCCAAGGCGGCAGCGGTCGCCTACACGGTGCTCGTGCGGATGCTCGGCGGCCACGACACGGTCGTCGACCTCGCCGAGCTCCTCGGGACAGAGGCCCACGTCTACGAGCTCTCCGGCGGCGCTGGTCGCACCCTGGTCTTCTGGGACCCCTCCGGCGAGACCGAGGTGCTCGTGCCGGGGCGAGGCACCGCCTCGCTGATCTCGATGCTCGGCGAGGAGTCCGAGCTCCGCGCTCGAGGCGGCGCCTTCACGGTCCAGGCTGGCAACTCTCCGAGCTACCTGGAGCTCCCGGAGTAGCGGCCGCCTACTCCAGGAAGAACTCCGACACCTCGGGCGTCTTCAGGTGACGCCAGCTCGCCCACCCGAGTCCACCGAAGAGCGCCGCGGCGAGGACCGCGCCCCCGAACTCCTGGGTGATGAGCGCCCCGAGCACGGTCGGCAGGCCGTAGAGGGCCCACCAGCCGAGGATGAGGCGACGTGCCCAGGGGTGGCGCTGGCGGATCGTCATGATGATGGCGCCGTGGTAGGCGGCGATGAGCAGGCAGAAGACAAAGCCCACGATCCCGACAGCGACTTCGCCCTGGCCGATGGCCAAGAGCAGGACCAGGCCGAGCAACAGCGCGACTCCGCCCAGCGCCCAGGCGGTGAAGTAGGCGAAGAAGATCAGGGTCGGGGTCTCGGTGCGGGACATCTGGCTTCCTCGAATAGCCCGCCTCTGGGCGCGAGTCTATGCGACGTCACTGCAGGCGACGCAGGGCCGAGGCCAGCTCGAGTGCTCGCCCGAGGGCGGCGGCGAGCTCGCCGAGTCCCTCAGCTCTCAGTGTGACGCCTTCGTCGTCCACAGAGGACGCCGGGTGGCGGTGGACGACCTCCAGCAGCGGGCCGACGAAGTCCTCGTCGTCGAAGAGGGCGACAGCTCCTGGCTCTCCGCCCACCGCGATCAGGCTGTCGAGGACGGGGTTGTGGAGGTCGATCGGCTCTTGGACGTTGCCCGAGCGGTCCGCGTGGACCACCTGAAGGTCGAAGGGTGGGTCGATGCGGACCTTCACACAGGTCTCCCGGCTGCCGAGGCGACTCACCCGGACGGCGAAGCCATCGATCTCACCGGAGAGCTCGTCTTCGTGGACCTCGAGGCCCAGATCCTCGGCCGCGTCGACCCAGATGTGCGGCAGCGGTCGCTCCTCTCCGCTCTTGCTGCCGCGTATGGCGAGCTCGTCGTCATCGTCGTCGTCATCGGCCAGGTACTTGCCGAGAGCTCGGATGAGGACGAACCCCAGGGTCAACAGCGCCACTGCGACCGAGCCGATCTTCCACCAGGCGAGGCGCTCGACGGTCGGACCGGGGTCGCCGTGTCGCCAGTCGAAGTCGAGGCGCTCGGCGAGGTCCTCAGCCGTAATCGCCGTGGTGGGTCCGTCCATGTGGCGGACCCCCCCCCAGTTCGTTCCAGTAGAGCACCGGTTCACCGGGCTCGGTCGGTGCGGGGAGGTCGGTCACGAGCACCCCAGGCGTGCTCCTGTCGGTGACGCTTCCCTGGACCGGCGCCCCCGAGAGCCGGGGGCTCCAGATCTGTTTTCGTTCATAGGGCAACGAGTTGCGGATCGGAAAGCAGGTCGGATCCTGCGACGGGTATCGAAGCAGGGCGAGCTCTTCGTCCCTCCGGACCACCTGTGCCTCCACCCGGTTGCCGTCGGTGAACCACAGCTCCACGCTGTCGTCGTCGACGAGCAGCTCCGCGGCGGCGAGGGCGAAGCCCGCGGGACTTATGACCAGGGCCTGACCGCCCCGCTCCAGTCCGGGCATGGCGGCGTGGACGTTGTCGAGCTCGTAGATGCTGGTGTGGATCTCGCCCGTGCAGTGTTGGACCGTGAGCAGGCCCTCCTCCGGATTCGCACAGGCCAGGGACAACAGCAGCATCGAGCCCGTCATGCTACTCGGCCATCCCCACGTCGTAGGATCCGCAGGATCAGGCTCGAGGTGGATTAAATGGCCTACGTCGTAGGCGAACCCTGCGTCAACTGCAAGTACGGCGACTGCGTGGACGCCTGCCCTGTCGACTGCTTCTACCAGGACGACAGGATGCTCTACATCAACCCGGCCGAGTGCATCGACTGCGACGCCTGCAAGCCGGAGTGCCCGGTCGAGGCCATCTTCCCGGCCTCCGAGGAGCCCCCCTACGACCAGACGGGGTGTACGCACGTCGCGGCCTACTACGTCTGGCTCGGCGAGAGCTTCGACTACTCCGAGCACCGGCGCGTGACCTCCAAGGAAGAGGTCCACAACGGCTCGGACTGGGACGAGAGCATCGCGATCAAGTAGTCTGGAGAGTCGAGGGAGCGACAAATGCAGAAGCGGAGCGCCTGGATGAGTGTGGTGGTGGGCTTGCTCGTGTCCACGACGGCATGGGCCCAGCAGCGCCCTGGAAAGATCGTCGTCGACTCCGGCAGCGCCAAGGGCGAGATCGTGCTCGACGGCTTCCCGACGGGGATCATGGCGCCGACCACCCTGGAGTCCGTGCCCCCCGGCGAGCACGTGATCGAGGTCGAGTACGGCTGCATGTTCGCCACCGGCACCGCGCAGGTGCGGACGGAGGAGACCGTCACCGCCCACATGACGGTCGAGAACCGCGGCGGCACCGGGACGATCCGCGTCCGGGGCCTCCCGCGTGGCGCCGAGGTCTACATCGACAACGCCCCCAGCGACGCGCTGGGGCTGGAGGACGGCTCAGAGGTCAAGTGCGGCGCCCGGCGGGTCCGCGTCGAGAGCCCCGGCTTCGAGGCGTGGGAGGACCTCGTCGTCGTGACAAGCGGGAAGTGGTCCACGGTCGAGCCGGAGCTCGTCCAGGCCGAGATCGTCGAGGAGCCGCGGTACGTCGAGCGCGAGGTCCCACGCTACGAGGAGCCCGAGTACGACGACCTCTCCGATCTGGACGCCGAGTACGACATGGACGATCCCATCGACGCGGCGCGCCGCGCCGAGGAGGAGCGTCGCAGGCAGGCCGAAGAAGAAACCCGCCGCGCGCAGGAAGAGGCCCGTCGGCGCGCCGAAGAGGAGCGCATGGCGCGCTTTGGCGACATCGACAGTCTCGACGAGCCGGTGGTAGAGGAGAGCGGTCGCCGAGGTCGGGATCGCGACGATGAGGACGCCCGTGACGAGCTCGACGAGCTGGACGGGTTCGGGGACGAAGAGGAATACGAGGACGAGTACGAAGACGAGTACGAAGACGAGTACGACGACGAATACGACGAGGTCGACGACTACGACCGCTACGGCGACCTCGACGAGGAGCCCAGCGGACGAAGGGGCCGGTCGGAAAAACCCGACGACCGGCTGGATGCCAGCTCTCGGAACAGCAAGCAGAGCGAGGGGAAGCCCTTCCCCGTCCGCGGGGCTGGTGTGGTCGGAGGCGTCGCCGTCGCCGGCGCGGGGGTCGGGCTCGTCGCCGTGGGCACTTCTCGCCTCAACGCGTACCAGCCGTCCTACGACGTCCTCGTCGGGAACGACCCCCTCTCGCCGGAGGCCATCAACATCAACAACACCCAGCTCAAGCCAGCGAGGCAGATTCGCGGCCTGGGCTTCGGTCTAACTGGTGTCGGGGTCGCGGCGGGTGTCGTCAGCTACTTCCTGATCCCGCCCGCGTGGAACACGCAGCTCGTGGTGGCGCCCGAGAAGGATGGCGGTGGCATCGCGGTCCTGACAGTGGAGTTCTGAGCCCCTGGACCCACTGAGCGCGGCTGTCATGGCGGTGGCCTTCGTGGCGGTGGCCGCGGGCTTCGTCATCCGCAAGCGCCAGAGCGATGCCTTCGAGCGGGTGATCAAGTGGCTCAAGGGCAGCCGGCAGGTCGTCATGGCCCGCCGGGTCGGTCCCCAGACCGTCGAGTTCGAGCTCGAAGAGGGTGTCGGGGACATCACCCTGCGCACCTACGCTGGCGCCCGCGGAGACGGGCTGCGCCTGGCGATCACGGTGCCGCTGTCGCGGGAGCTCTCGGAGATGGTGCTCACGCCGAGGGGCCTCGTCGGCAACAGCGACGGCGTCCTCACCGGAGACTCCACCTTCGACGGCAAGTGGCTCCTGATGTCCGGGCGTCCGGACGCGGCGCGGCTGACCTTCGGGCCCTCGGCGCGCTCTGTGCTGAAGGGGGCCAAGCTGACCAGGATCGAGATCGGCGGCCGGAGGCTGGTGCTGAGCCAGGACGATGGAGTGCCCAGCGTGCCCCTGATGGTGTCCGCCTTCCGGCTGGCCCGCGCGCTCACCGGGGGCACCTGGCGGCGCATCGCAGAGGACCTCGGGCTCACCATGGAGGGCGAGTCCCTCGCCGGAGTGATCGAGGGCTACGAGACCCGGATCCGGCTCTGGGGCGGCAAGACACGTGTGGTCGTGGCGGTCGCCGGACACGGCCTGACGGCGATCCACAAGGCGCACGCCAACTTCCGGGGGGTGACGCTGGGGAACCCGGTCCTCGACGGCCTGTTGGCTCTGAACGGCGATCCGGCGCTCCTGAAGGAGCTGCTCGAAGACGAGGAGCTCATCGGCCCCCTGCTCGAGGTCGTCCACGGCCACCCCGGTTCGGTGGTCAGCCCCAGCGGTGTCACCCTCGAGGTCCCCGGAGTAGCGGGCGAGGAGCTCCGCGGACTAGTGGCACAGGCCCTCTGCCTCGCTCGAGCCCTGAGTCCGGACCAGGGCCCCCCAGTGAGTTGAAGTCCTCGCCCGTTGGTCCGATGAGTGGGGCATGGAAGGGATCTTCGATCTCGTGGGCTTCGCCTCGCGGAGGATCGGCCACGCGCTGCTGCTCTCCGGCGTGGGCTGGGATGTGCGCATCAAGTCCAAGCGACACCTGCATTTTCGCTGCGCCCGGGGGGCGGGAGGGATCAGCCTGCGCGTGCCCGGACAGGTGCTGGTCAAGCTCCCGCTGGGAGTCCCGGTGCCGGGAGCCAAGGCCTTCCGCGACGGCGACGGCTTCTTCGCCGTAGATCCCCACGATGTCTTCTCGGGGCCCGCGATCACCCGCTGTCTGCACCAGGCAGGCGTGAGGCGGGTCGAGACCCGCGGCGACCACCTCGAGCTCTCCTTCGACGACCACTCCGACTGGCGGGTCACGAGCGCTGCCCTGGCCGCGGTCCTGCGACTCTCGGACGCCATCGTCTACGCGCGCTTCGGCGCGCCAGTGTTCAGGCTGGGCCTGGCCCTCGGCCGCCACGAGGCCTTCGGCGTGATCGCTGGCCGGGCGGTGCGGCTGCGCTTCGCACACAGCGGGGCCGACCTCTTCGTCCACGCCCGTGGCAGGGAGTTCCACGCCCTGGCAGGCGATCCGGCGGAGTCCTCCTTCGTGCTCGGCGCCCTGAGGCGACTGGGCGCGCACATCGCCCCGGACGGGGTCCACTCACAGACTCCGCCCCTGTCTCCAGAGGCCCTCCTCGAGCGGGTCGAGGCCCTCGTCCTCGCCGCAGAGGTCCTCGACGACCGAGTCGCGGCGAGGCTGCGCCGAGCCAGCTGAGGGCGGGGGCGGGGGTTATTCCCGCTCCGAGGTGACCGATGCTGATCGCGCTTTGCGCCCTGTTGTCCGACGACGTCCGTGCCGACGAGGGCATGTGGCTGCCCGAGCAGCTCCCCGACATGGGCGAGGAGCTCGCCGGCATGGGCCTGGAGCTCTCTGCCGAGCAGCTCGCCGACACCAGCCAGGCGCCGCTGGGGGCCATCGTGAGCTTCGGCGAGTACTGCTCGGCGAGCTTCATCTCTGCCGATGGGCTCATCGGCACCAACCACCACTGCGTCACGGGGCTGCTCCAGTTCAACTCGGACGCCGAGCACGACTACGGCACCGACGGCTACCTCGCCGAGACCCGCTCGGACGAGCTCTCCGGAGGCCCCACGGCTCGGGCCTACGTGGTCGACGACATCACGGACGTCACGGAGTCGGTGAAGGCCAAGGTCCGCCGCTGGACCAAGGACAAGAAGCGCTACGAGCTGGTCGAAGAGGCCAAGAAAACCCTCGTGGCCGAGTGCGAGGAGACCCCGAACCACCGCTGCCTCGTCGCCGAGTACTACGGCGGTCGACAGTACCGGCTCATCTCGCGGCTGGAGATCAAGGACGTGCGAGTCGTCTACGCTCCGCCCGACTCGGTCGGGAACTACGGGGACGAGATCGACAACTGGATGTGGCCGCGCCACGCGGGCGACTTCTCCCTGGTGCGGGCATACGTCGCCCCGGATGGCTCCAGCGCCGAGTACAGCGAGGACAACATCCCCTACTCCCCGCCTCACCACCTCCAGATCGACGCCACCGGCGGGGCTGACGGGGAGTTCGTGATGGCCGCCGGATACCCCGGCCGCACCTACCGCTACCGGACCGCGCGCTCGATGGCGTTCTCGGCCGAGACCGCCTACCCCCACGGTGTCCAGATGGCGGACGACATCCTCGCCATCCTCCACGCCGAGTCCGCCAAGGACCCGGAGGGTGCCGCGCGGCTCAAGGCCCCCATCGGCTGGATCTCCAACGGCCGCAAGTACCGCCAGGGCAACCTGGACAACTTCCAGGGCTCCGGCGTCGTCGAGCGCAAGAACAAGCAGTGGGCCGAGCTCGTCGCGTGGGTCGAGGCGGATCCGGTCGACACGAAGATCTATGGCCCGGTGCTGGGGGAGATGGAGGCCATCCAGATCGAGGACGAGGCGCTCTACGAGCAGGAGGTCACCCTCGGCTACATGATGTGGCTCGCCAGCCAGCTCGACGCGGCCCACACGGCCTACCGGTGGTCCATCGAGCGGGACAAGTCCGATCTGGAGCGCGACAGCGGCTACCAGGATCGCGACCGCGAGCAGACGGAGCAGTGGTTCGCAGAGGCGCAGGAGACCACCTGGATCCCGGCGGATCGCGTCCTGCTCGGCCACTTCCTGGGCCGCATGCAGGCCCTCCCAGAGGACAAGCATCCCGAGGCGCTGGATGCCTGGCTCGAAGAGATGGGTGGCGTCGAGGCGGCCCTGGAGATCCTCTACGCAGAGGGCAACCTCCTCACCGCAGACCAGATGGCTGCGCGCCTCGATCTCGGCGCCGCCGAGCACCGGGCGGACGAAAACCCGTGGATGCAGCTCGCCATCGCGTTGGAAGACGGCTTCCTCGCGCCGAAGCGGGAGCTCGACGAGACGCGCCAGGGTGCCTGGCTTCGCCTCATGCCGCTGTACATGGAGGCTCTGCGCCAGAGCCGGGAGCAGGTCTACCCGGACGCCAACAACACCCTGCGCCTGACCGTCGGCCACGTGAAGGGCTACCGGCCGGCCGACGCGGTGATCTACGAGCCGAACACGACGCTCTCGGGCATGGTCGCCAAGCGTGGTGACTGGCCCTTCGACGCCCCCGAGCGCCTCGTCGAAGCGGCCGCTGACGTCGAGGACAGCCGCTGGTACGACGCGGAGCTCGGGGACGTGCCTGTCTGCTTCCTGAGCACCCTGGACTCGACCGGCGGCAACTCGGGCTCGGCCACGCTCAACGCACAGGGGCAGCTCGTCGGCTTCCTCTTCGACGGCAACTACGAGTCCATGAGCGCCGACTGGCTCTTCGACGACGCCGTGACCCGCTCGATCCACGTCGACATCCGCTACGTGCTCTGGATCCTCGAGACCGAAGGCGCCACGCACATCCTCGATGAGCTGGACATCTCCGAGTGATCCCGGTCCTCGCGCTCGCCCTTGGAGAGCCGCTGGTCCTGAGCCAGGTCACCCTCGGACCGCCGAAACGCTAGGTGTACCGCCTCCTGGTCCTGGACCTCGACGGCACGATCCTCGACAGGGAGGGTCGGCTCGCCGACAGGGACGTCGCCGCCGCTCACGCCCTTCGGGATCGTGGGATCGGCGTCACTCTCTGCACGGGCCGCCTCTTCACCGGCACCCAGTGGGTCGCGCAGGAGCTCGGCGTGCGGGGCTCGGTGGGGGTGGCCAACGGCAGCGAGCTCATCGACGCCGACAGCGGCGAGACCCGCCACGGCGTCTACGTCGATCGGGACGCCCGGATGCTGGCCCGGGAGCTGTTGGAGGCATCGTCCCTGACGCCCTTGTTGTTCTCCTCGCGCACCATCCACCTGGGGCGGGCATCGCAGTGGCGGGCGCCCTACCTCAGCGTCTGGACCCCTCGAATCCAGCTCCACGACGAGCTGCTCGAGGCCTCGGCCTGGGATGACGAGGACATCGTCGCCGTCAGCGCCGTCGGAGAGGCTGCGGCCATCGAGGACCTTCGTCGCCGACTCCACCGGGAACTCCCCGGCGAGCACATCAGCTTCTGCTTCGGCACCTCTGGAGGCGAGAGCTTCCTGGAGCTTCGGCGCGGTGGCGAGGACAAGGGCACCGCGCTGGTTCGCCTGGCCTCCGAGCGCGCCCTCGGCCCGGAAGAGACCGTGGCCGTCGGGGACTGGCTCAACGACCTCCCGATGTTCGAGCGCGCCGGCCGCTGTTTCGCCATGGGCCAGAGCACCCCAGAGGTGAAGGCCGCCGCCGGCGAGGAGCTCGAAGCCGAGCACAGCGGGGCCATCGCCGAGGTCGCCGAGCGCGTCTGGGGGATCCGCGCCTGAGGGTTCGGGGCGCTGCCCACCAGCCTCGATGGCTGATACTCGGGGTTCATGCCCCCCAAGAAGAAGAAGCGAAGCCGAGCAGAGGCGCTGGTCGTGCTGTTGTTCTGCGCGCCGATCGCGTTGTTCGCCGGGCGCGAGACCGCCAGCTACGCCGACGCGCTGTTCTGGCGGGCGGGCATGCTGCCCTCTCACGACATCGTCGAGGCCGAGGTCGTCCACAAGGAGCGGATCACCCGGCGAGCGAGCCGTCCGGAGCAGCTCCTGCTGACCTGGGCCTGGGTCGATGAGGAGGGCGAGCACCAGGACCTCCAGCCCGTGGCGGCGAGCACCTATGACCGCACGGACATCGGCGACTCCATCACCGTCCTCGTCGACGAGGGGGGCCAGAGCATCATCTCGGGCTGGAAGGACAACGGCGAGCGGCTCTTCTACGACGCCGCCATCACCGGGGTGCTCGGGCTGCTCACGCTGGTCTTCGGGCTCGCCGGACTGGGGGGCATCAAGCGGCTCTTCAGCGGTAGAGCTCCACCCAGTCGCGGAGGTAGCTAGGCCGCGCCTCGATCCAGTTGCGCATGCACTGGAGCTCGTTTTCGCGCTGGAGCTCGCTGTACCAGCTCCGCGTGTCCTGGGAGGAGAGCTCGTCGATGAGCACCAGGCGCTCCTCCATCGTGGCGACGAGGTCGGCCTCTTCCATGCGATCGGCGTGGTCCAGCAGGCCATCGAAGATGAGGTCCCTACACTCGACGTCGCTCCAGCAGCGGCTCGTGAGGTAGCCGTTGGAGTGATCGGCCGGGTTCGTGCCCAGCTCGCCGCAGTGGGGGGAGGCGGACCAGGGGTACCAGCCGAAGGCCAGGTCGGTGCTCCACGGGGTCCAGTGGAAGCGCCCGGTCGAGGGCACGTGGTGGACCCGGTAGTTGTTGATGTTCCAGCCGTAGTTGTCGTAGTGCGCGATGGCCATCTCGGCTGTGATCTGGCGGATGAACTCGTCCCAGTCGACGAGCTCTGCCGTGGCCTCCTTGAAGTCCGTCGCCGTGGCGGCCTCGCAGAGCTCGAACAGCGCCAGGGTGTCGCCCTCGGTGTCGGTCTCCCAGCAGTCGCAGCCGGCGTCGGCGAGATCGCAGCCGTAGTTGAAGGAGCCGGCCTCCCAGGTGCCGCCGTCGCCGTCGTCGAACCAGCGGTCGTTGAAGACGCGGTTCTGCTTCTCGAGCAGAAGGTAGATGCCGTAGTCCTCGCCGTTGATGGAGAGGTGGGCATAGGCCGAGCGCGACGCCGGCACCTGCACCGTGCGGAAGTAGAGGTAGGCGAGGTGCTCGTGCAGGTTGCTCGGGTCGTAGGTCATGTTGTGGACGTAGACCGACGACAGCCCGTCCCAGTGCTGGGTCTCGACGTAGCGGTTGAAGTCCAGGATCAGCGAGGGCTTGTCGTCGATCGTGCGGTACTGGGTGTGGCCCTTCAGCCGCGCGCCGATGTCGATCTCCTCTCCGTCGTCCAGGAGCAGCTGCACCTCTGTGTAGGTCGTCGGGTTGTACTGCAGCGAGGTCCAGGCGTAGTCGCCGATCTCCAGGTGGATCGTGTGCACGTAGCTGTCGTCGAAGGTGACCTCGCCGTCGGTCCCCGGGTCGACGCCGCCGACCTCCTCGAGTCCCGTGTCGGGCACGTACTCCTCGCCGGGCACCACGAAGACCCCGGTGGAGCCGAGGGGGACGGAGGCGGTGCAGGCGAAGAGCAGGAGCAAGGACACAGGGTAGCCTCTCAGGGGCCGCTGACCGTGCCTTGTCCACCCGCGAAGCCGAACCAGCCCGGGAAGCTGTAGTAGTCGGCGGTGCCTCCGGGGGTGCCGCCGCTCCCGCCGGCTGCGGCGATGCGCAGGACCACCTCGCCGTCGACGGTCCACGAGGACAGGGTGCCCAGCTGTGTCTCTCCAGAGCTGATCAGCGAGACGTAGTCGGGGTTCTCGTTGTTCCAGCCCCACAGCGCCGTGGTGCTCGGCGAGCCCGAGGCGTTGTTCAGGCCCCTGATGAAGGGGATCGCCACCAGGTGGTTGAAGCTGCCGCCGCTGCAGCGGACATCCCAGGCCTCCATCGAGAACTCGCCGCTGGAGTAGGTCGTCTGGTTCCTCAGGGCGTTGGAGCCCCCGAGGAAGGCCGTGAAGTGCTCCGTGTCCGCCGAGATGGTCATCGCGTCCCGGTCGAAGACGTGGGTGTTCGCCGTGTGGTCGTCGTCCTCGTCGATGAACTCCACGACGTACCAGGCAGCGTCGGTGGTGTCGTAGTAGCCGAGCAGCACGTCCTCGTCTTCGTCCACGGTCCCGGTGACGGGGAGCGTGACGGTGACGGGCTCGGAGAAGGTCGTGTCGTCCGGGCCGAAGTCCCAGGCTGCGGTGACGACGTCGTCCGCTGGGAGCTCGACCTCGCCGTCCTCGAGCTGCCGGATCGTGATCTCGACGTCCGCATCGAGGGCTCCGGCGGGCACGGTCACCGAGGCGCCACCAGGGTGCTCGATGGTGCCGCCGTCAGGCCCGATGACCTCTGTGACCTCGCCCTCCGGGTCACTGTCGTCGGTCTGGGAATCGTCGGTCTGGACCTCGGAGTCGTCGGTCGGCGCGACCGGATCGTCCGGATCCCCGTTGCAGGACAGGAGGAGCAGCAGCATGGCCGGAGGCTACTCCTTCAGACTCCAGCTGGCGCGGTCAGAGCGGCGCTATCTCCTCGGAGATGCGCGAGAGGGCGACGGCTCGGATCTGCGCGCTCAGGCCGTGGCTGTCCTCGCCGGCGTGGACGATGACCAGCTCGTCGAGCTCCAGGTCCTCGATCGCGCGAGCCATCGAGCGGGTTCGGCGGGGAGCGTCCGTGAGCTTGAACTCGAAGCCGACTCGACGCGGGGCACGCTGGACCAGCAGGTCGAGCTCGGCGCCGTCATGGGTGCGCCAGAACCAGGCCTCGCTCTCTCTCGCTCCGAGGTGGGCCAGCACCGTCCTCATCGCGAAGCCCTCGAACGAAGCGCCGCACTTGGGCGATCGGAGCAGGGCCTCTCGCGTCCCCAGGTCGAGCAGCGCGTGGAGGAGCCCGGAGTCCGTGATGTACAGCCGGGGCGACTTGACCTGCCGCTTCTTGAGGTTGGCGTGCCACGGCTGGAGCTGTCGGACGACGAAGGTGTTGGCGAGGTGGTCGAGGTAGGCCCGCACGGTCTTCGCGGACACGCCGAGCGAGCGTCCCAGCTCGGCGCCGTTCCAGAGCTGGCCATGCCAGTGGGCCAGCATCGTCCAGAACCGTCTCATCGTCGGAGCGGCCACTCCGATCCCCAGCTGGGGGAGATCCCGCTCGAGGAACGTCGTCACGAACTGCGCCCGGAGCTCCATGCTGTCTTCGTCGCTGTCGGCGAGGTAGGGCCTCGGCAGGCCGCCTCGGAGCCAACGCCGGTCGAGATCTCCGACCTCGCTCAGCTCGAAGCCGTCGACCCGGTGGAACTCGATCCTCCCCGCGAGGGTCTCGCTCGACTGCCGCAGCAGGTGAGGTGAGGCGCTGCCGAGGATCAAGAACCGGGCGGGGAGGGGCTCGCGATCGGCCAGGACGCGAAGGAGCGGAAAGAGGTCGGGACGCCGCTGGATCTCGTCCAGGATCACCAGCCCGGTGAGCGGCCTCAACGCGAAGGACGGGTCCTCGAGCCGCGCCAGGTCTCGCGGGTCCTCGAGGTCGAAGCGCGTCACCGTGTCGTGCTCGCTGGCGACCTGCGCTGCCAGGGTCGTCTTGCCGACCTGCCTGGCTCCGAGGAGCGCAACGACAGGGCTTCGGGCGAGTCGCTTTCGGACCCGATCGAGGTGGGCGGTGCGGGGAATCACCCCAGGAGCTTACCCCGAGAATCGGAACCCGGGCTCCCGATTTTCGGGGTTCATCACTTCGCCCGAGTCACGCAGATGCCGCTGCCCTCGAAGTGGACCGAGTTCGCGTTGCCCGAGTCGCAGGTGGAGCCCGAGTCGCTCGTGACGTGGTAGGCGGAGCAGCTCCCGGAGCGGTAGACCGGGCAGAAGTGGTGCATCTCGAGGGTGTTGTCGCCCTTCTCGAGCCAGAAGGTGCCGACGTAGATCAGCGAGGCGGGCGGTCCGCCGCCGTTGTCCGCGTCGCGCACGACCCAGTCGGAGCCGCAGTTGCCCCACCGAGGCGCCCCGCTGGGGTTCGCGCTGTTGGGGACGCGGTAGTAGGCGGACTCGTTGCGCTGGCTGGAGCCCGACTCGGCGATGTGCGAGCTGTAGATGTGGTACCAGGCAGAGGTGCCGGTGCTGACGGTGGCGTCCATCTGTGTCGGGTCCCAGGACAGGACGTAGATCGAACTCGACGAGGTGGCCTTCGTGCCCCCGTCGCAGTCGTCGTGCCAGTCGCTCGGCGGGTCGCCGTTGGGTGGGTCTCCGAAGTCCCCGGGCGGATCGTCGTCGTCCGGAGGCTCGTCGTCGGGATCGTCCGTGTCGTCGTCCGGGACCTCCTCCTGCGGCAGGCTGTCGTGCAGGTGGTCCGTGTCACCGCCCTCTCCGCTGTCGTCGTACAAGCCGGGGGTGCGGACGGGGTGGTTGGGTTCACGGACGTCTTCCGGCGTGTGGACGCCGTAGTCCATGCAGGCGAGCAGGAGGAGACTGGACATGTCCGATCTCCTTCGCAAGCCCCGTGCCAGCTTCCAACATGGCAAGAACGCAGGGTTTTTCTCGCAGATCGGGACATTTTTATCGCGATCTGCGACCTCTTCGTCGCTGTAGTCGGGAGACTACATCTGGATCAAACGGTGCGGCTTCTGGTATACGCTCACGCGCCCTGGTCCGCGCTGAGCCGGGAGCCCCTTTGGAGGTCCCATGCTCATCGTCCTCGCGCTCGCCTGCTCGGATCAGCAGCTACACCAGATGGTCGCAGGCTCCGGCGGCGAGGGACCGCAGATCCTCGTCGAGCCCGACCTTCTCGACTTCGGCACCCTGGACGCCGACGCGGATCCCGTGATGCAGACCTTCACGATCTCCAGCGTGGGGACAGAGGGTCTCGCGCTGAAGGAAGTGCAGCTCCGCGACGGCGACTACGCCAGCTTCGAGCTCCTCACAGAGGTCGAAGCCCACGCCATGGAGCCAGGCGAGAGCATCGCGATCGACGTGCTCTTCTACCCCTGGGGCAACGACCAGGAGGCTCGCGCGGTCGTCGTGAGCAACGACGAGGACACGCCGAACTGGCCGGTGGACCTCTTCGGCGACGCGGACGTGCCGGAGCTGGACGTGGACCCGGATCCGCTGGATCACGGCGACATCGGGGTCGGCTGCGTGCGCGAGAACATCGCCACCATCACCAGCGTCGGCGCGGCGCCGGTGACCATCTCTGCACTGGAGGTCTCCGGAGACGGCTTCACCATGCTCTCTGGTCCCACCCTCCCGCTGACGCTTCAGCCCGGGGAGACCGCCGAGGTCGACATCGAGTTCGCCCCCAGCGTGGTCTACGACTACGAGGGTGCCCTGGTTGTGACCTCGGACGAGGCGATGGGTGTGCGCGAGGCCCTGCAGCTCGGCTCCGGCGGCGTCGACGGCAGCTACACGGACGACTGGTACATCCCCGAGGGGGACCCGCCCAGCGACATCCTCTTCTCCGTCGACGCCAGCGGCTCGATGGGCGACGATCTCTGGGACCTCGCCCAGAACTTCGAGACCTTCATCACCGAGCTCGACAACTACACGAGCGACTGGCAGGTCATCATCGGGAGCAGCGACGACGGCTGCAACTCCGGCGGCATCCTCAAGCCCACCACGGCCAACTACATCCAGACCTTCAAGGACAACATCCTCTGGGGCGGCTTCTTCGCTGACTGGACAGAGGCGCTGTTGACCATCAACGTCAACGCGATCGAGAACACCGACAGCGGCGAGTGCAACTCGGGCTTCATGCGCGACGGGGCGCTCTTGCACATCATCGACGTGACCGACGAGCCCGAGCAGTCCGTCGAGATGGGCGGCCTGCCCTGGGACGAGAACGTCCAGAAGCTCTGGGACAAGAAGGGCAGCGCCAGCCACGTGCGCATCTCGGCCATCGCGGGGCCGGTGCCTGGTGGCTGCGACTCGGCCGATCCCGCCACCGGCTACGCAGAGGCGGTCACCGCCACCGGCGGCGTGTTCCTGTCCATCTGCGACGACTGGGCCAGCGCCGCGAACCTCGCCCTGTTGGCCGCCGCCAGCGTGAACCAGTCCACCTTCGAGCTCTCCAACCCCGCTGTCGAGAGCACGATCATCGTGAAGGTCAACGGCACCGAGCGCTACGACTGGACCTTCGACGCCGGGCGCAACGTGGTCATCTTCGACGACGACTACCCCTCTGGTGGAGACAAGGTCGTCATCCACTACGACGGCGTCGAGAGCTGCGACTGATCAGCCCGAGCTCAGCGCTTGGCCTTCCGAGGCTTCATGAAGGACCACTCCATCCCAGGAGCGTCAGGGTCGTCCGGAACGTCGAGCTCGTCGTCGAAGTCGCCGATGAGGTAGCGGTGGAGCGCCGCGGCGGCCTTCTTCGCCTGGCCCATCGCCAGGATGACGGTGGAGCCTCCGGTGATGGCGTCTCCGGCCGCGAACACACCCGGCTTGCTCGTGTGGCAGGTCGCCTTGTCCACCATCACGATGCCCCAGCGGTTCGTGCGCACGTCCTTTGCGGTCTCGGCGATGAGCGGGTTCACGTTGCAGCCCAGGCTCATCACCGCCGTCTCCACGGGCATCTCGAAGGTGCGCCCGGTGGGCACGGGCCGGCGGCGTCCGCTGTCGTCGGGCTCGGAGAGCTCCATCTCCATGCAGGTCATGGCCCGCACGAAGCCGTTGTCATCACCCAGGAACTCGACGGGGTTGCTGAGCCAGCGGAAGGCGATGCCTTCCTGCTCGGCGTGCTCGAGCTCCTCTGTCCGGGCGGGGGCCTCGGCCCTCGAGCGCCGGTAGACACAGGTCACGTTGGCACCGAGCCGTAGCCCCGTCCGCAGCACGTCCATGGCGGTGTTGCCCGCTCCGATGACCGCCATGTTCTTGCCTTGGAACAAGGGCGTCGGGGACTCGGGGAAGTTCTTGGCGTCCATCAGGAAGACACGGGTGAGGTACTCGTTGGCCGAGTAGACGCCGTTGAGGTTGGCCCCCGGGATCTTCAGCATCTTGGGGAGCCCGGCGCCTGTGGCGATGAGCACCGCGTCGTAGCCCTCCTCCTCGAGCAGGTCGTCGAGGCTGAAGGTGCGGCCGATGACCACGTTGTAGACGAACTCGACCCCCATCTCCTCGAGCATTGCCAGGTCTTCGTCCACGACCTCGAGCGGGAGCCGGAAGCGGGGGATGCCGTAGACCATCACGCCGCCGCCGCGGTGGAAGGCCTCGAAGACCGTGACCTGGTGGCCGCGACGCTGGAGCTCGTAGGCACCGGTCAGCCCCGCGGGTCCGGCCCCGACGACGGCCACCTTCTTGCCGGTCTTCTCCACCGGCTCGGGCAGCCGATCGAGGTCGTGCTCGCGCTCGTAGTCAGCCACGAAGCGCTCGACGTTTCCGATGCCGACGGGCGCGTACTTGTTGCCCACGACGCAGACCGCCTGGCACTGCTTGTCCTGGGGGCAGACGCGACCGCAGACGCCGGGCAGGAAGTTGGTCTCGCGGATGCGACGGGCGGCGCCGGCGATGTCTCCGACCTCGACCAGGCCCAGGAAGCCCGGGATGTCGATGCCCACGGGGCAGCCGATGATGCACTTGGCCTTCTTGCACTGGATGCAGCGCAGGGACTCGTCCATGGCCGTCTCGAGCGTGTAGCCGAGGGGGACCTCGTCCCAGGTCTTGCCGCGGGCGACCGCGTCGGCCAGGGGCATCTCGTTGTGCGGCTTCTGCATCCGCTGCTTTCCGGTCAGCTCAGCCACAGCGACACCTCCGTGCTTCTTCTTCCTGGGCCGCGAACATGCGCTGTCGTACCCGCAGTTCCTCGAAGTCGACCCCGGCTCCGTCGAAGTCCGGGCCGTGTACGCAGGCGAAGCGGGTCTCGCCCCCGACCGAGACCCTGCAGGCCCCGCACATCCCCGTCCCGTCCAGCATGATCGCGTTGAGCGAGACCTGGCAGGGCACCTCTGCCTGCTCGCACATGCGCGTGACCGCCTCCATCATCGGGACCGGGCCCACCGCCAGCACGGAGGAGACGTTCTCCACCTCGATGAGCTGGGCCAGGGCGTGGGTGACGAAGCCCTCCGTCCCCGCGGAGCCGTCGTTGGTGGTCAAGAGGACCTCGTCGCAGGCCTCGGAGAGCTGCTCGACCATGATCAACAGGTCGGCTCGCCGCGCTCCGACGATGCCCACGACCCGGTTGCCGAGGGCTCGGAGATCCCGGGCGGTGGGGATCACGGCTCCGGTGCCGTAGCCCCCGCCGATGACCACGGAGGTGCCCTCCTCTCGGGCGACGTGAGAGCGCCGTCCGAGGGGGCCGACGACATCGGAGAAGGCGTCCCCGAGCTCCTTGTCCGTGGCCTCGAGCGAGGTCACGCCGACACCCATGATCACGAGATCCAGGGTGCCGGCCTCTCGATCCCATCCAGCGATCGACAGGGGCATGCGCTCGGAGCCGGTGTTGGGGCGCACGATGACGAACTGCCCCGCTTCGATCTTGCGGGCGACCAGTGGCGCCGAGATCCGGAAGAAGACGGTGCCGGGACAGAGCTCGCGGCGTTGCAGGATGGTGTGGCGACGTTCGTAGGGGGTCATGGGCTCGCCTATATCCCCGATCCGTGAGCCCGTTGGCCACAGATCAGGCTTCTTCGGGTCTGTCAGCTCGCCAGGGCTGCGAGCAGGTCCACCAGGAAGAGGTAGGTCCTGCCCACGGAGGGCAGGTGCAAGCGCTCTTCTGGGCTGTGGGGGTACTGGATCGTCGGACCGAAGGAGATCATGTCCATGCCCGGGCAGTGCTGGCCGAGGACCCCGCACTCGAGCCCTGCATGGATCGCCTCGACCACTGGCTCTTCGCCGGAGCGCTCGAGATGGACCGCCTTGCAGCGAGCCAGGAGCGGGGAGTCCAGGTTCGGCTCCCAGCCGGGGTAGCCCTCGTCGGTCACGGCCACCGCTCCGAGCGCGGCGGAGATGCCCTCGATGCGCTCGCAGAGGGCGTCCAGGTCGGCCCGGACCGAGCTGCGCTGGCTGCTGACGATGGCGGCGTGCCCGGTCTCCGGGTCGGCGGTGACAGTGGCCATGTTGTTGGAGGTCTCGACCAGTCCAGCGATGGCCTTGGAGAAGGCGGCAACGCCGTGGGGGAGCTCCGACAGCAGAGCCACGAGGGACTGCTGGGAAGCCGGAGTCATCAGCACCCCGACCGGGCGCTCCACGATCTCCAGAGAGAGCCGCAGGCCAGGCTCGTCCTCTCCGTGCTCGGCGAGCAGCTCGGCCTGGAGCGTCGCGAGTCGTGCCCGCACCGCCGCCGGGTCGGCCACGCAGACCATCGCCTCGGCGTCCCGGGGGATGGCGTTGTGGGCCGTGCCGCCCTCCAGGCTGGCAGCGCGGACACCGTCGAGGTCCCGGAGCACCATCGCCAGGGTCTTGTTCGCGCTGACCCTGGGCTCGTGGATGTCCACCCCCGAGTGCCCCCCGCGCAGGCCGTGGACCCGCAGCCGGTGAAGCGAGCCGGTGGCCGCCTCCCAGGTCAGGGCCAGGGTGATGTCCGTCTGGCGCCCCCCGGCGCAGCCCACCGTCAGGACCCCCTCGGTCTCCGAGTCGATGTTCAAGAGCGTGCGCCCTGTCAGCATCGAGGGATCGAGCTCGGTGGCGCCGGTGAGCCCGGTCTCCTCGTCGACCGTGAACAACAGCTCCAGCGGAGGATGCACGGTCTCGGGATCGCTGAGGATCGCCAGCGCCATCGCGATCGCGATGCCGTTGTCCGCTCCGAGCGTCGTGCGGTCCGCGCACAGCCAGTCCCCCTCTCGTCGCAGGACCAGGGGCTCCGTCGCGGGGTCGACCTCGCTGTCGGGGGTGCGCTCGCAGACCATGTCCATGTGTCCCTGGAGCACCACCGCTGGCGCCTGCTCCTGGCCCGGGCTCCCGGGGGCGATGATCACCAGGTTGCCGATCGCGTCGCGACGGGTGGCCAGGTCACGCTCGGCTGCCCAGCTCTCCAGCCAGGCGGCGACTCGTTCTTCGCCTCCTGAGGGACGGGGAATTCGCGTGAGGGGCTCGAACCAGCGGAGCACCTGGGCAGTGGGATCAGATGTGGCCAAGGGTCACCTCCGAGCCCCCATAGCGTGGTTACCTTCGAGTCGTGCTCTTGCTGTTGCTCGCATGTGTCGCCAGCGGAACCACCTGGGTCGAGGTCGCCTCGCCCGCGCTCGATGCGGATCAGCAGCTGGCGCTCGAGCGGCTGAACCGCGTGCGCTCGGACCCCCCGAGCTGCGTCGACGACTTCGAGGCCCTCTTCGAGGAGGAGGAGGCCCGCAGTCCTCGACAGTGTGACGACAGCCTGCGGTCCACCGTGGGGCCGCTGCGCAAGGCCGAGTCCCGTCCCCCTCTGGCGCCGGTGAGCGCGCTGGTCGAGGTCGCAGAGGCCCACGCCACGGCCATGGCCACCGGCGGCTGGTTCAACCACGTCGATCCCCAGGGGATCGGCCCCAACGAGCGCCTCCGCCGGGCGGGGGTCGCCCTGGATGTGCGCGTGCCCTCCGACGGACGCGTGTACCTGTACGGGGCCGGGCAGCGGGACAACCAGGTGGAGTCGCTCTACTCCCGGTCGGCCTTCACCACCGGCGAGGTGGGCGATCCCGAGCTTCACGAGTGGTCCTCTGGCATCGACTCGCTGATCGTCGATCGCTGCGTGAACGGCCGGGGTCATCGGGACCACGTCCTCGGTCGCACCGTCCTCTCCGAGCAGGACCGCGAGGTCGGCATCGGCACGGCGACGGCGCTCGCCCAGCACCCCACCGATCCACGCTTTGGCGGCTGGACCCTCCGGCTGGTGGTGCTCACCCGGGCTCGACTCGAGGGTGACTTCTTCCTGGTGGGATCGGTCTTTTCGGACAAGGACGGCGACGGCCGCTACTCCGCCGGAGAGGGCCTCGGGGACGTGCTCGTGGAACTCGCCGAGCTCTCCATCCGCACAAGGACCGCCCCAGGCGGCGGCTTCGTGATCCCCGTGCCCGACGGGACCCGCGGGACCCTCAGCGCCCAGACCACCTCTGTGGAGGTCGAGGTCTCCGGCGCCAACCTGTCGGTGCCGCTTCCGCTCTGAGGCCCGCGACGATCCACGCCTGTCGGCATCCCGACGTCAGCGACGGCAGCGGTGAGATCGACCAGGGTGCGGCGCCCTAGAGGGCCCAGACGCCGCCCGCCTCGCTGGCGCTGCCGTCCTCTAGGGGAGCGCTGGCCACGAGCTCGTCGAGGCCGCCGGCTTCCCCGCTGCCGCGATCGAGCGAGACGCCGTCGAGGTGCCCGAGCACGCCTTCTCCCACTTCCTCTTCAGCGGAGACAAGCCGTGGATGAGCCTGGTGGCGACCCGGACCCACAAGTACGTGCGCTACTACCGGAGCTCCAGCTCCACGGTCTTCGACACGGAGCTCTACGACACGGACAACGATCCCTGGGAGAGCTCCTCGGTCGCGGACGACCCGAGCTACGCAACCCTCGCGTCCGAGCTCGACTCGGCCCTCGAGGAGCACCTCGCGGCCATGATGGAGCCCCTCTTCCCGGTGGATCGGAACCAGATCACCTGGGAGCCGGCCGAGGCGATCGATCTCAGGCTGGATTCGGATACAAACCCCCGATGGCCCCAAACGCCGAGCTGACCACGCCCTGGGTCGTCGTCTCCTTCCTCATCAGAGGTGTCGCCATCGCCTCGGTCTCCCTGGCGCTGGCTGGCCTCGCGATGAACTTCCCGTGGCGGGAGCACGCCGGTCTCGGAGCCGGGATGGCGGCCCTGAGCCTGGCGGCTGTCGGCTTGCTGGTCTTCGTGCTGCTGTACTTCGGCGAGTCCCGATGGGTCTCTGCTGGCTGGCTGGTGCTCTCCTTCGGTGTCGGCGTCGCCGGCGCCTTCGCGATGGACAGCGTGTCCGAGCAGCACATCCAGCTCGCCGAGCACACCGCAGAGGGCATGAGCCGGCGGCTCACCGGCCGGGTGATCGAGACCCGAGGTCTCGACTGGCTCCCCGCTGGTACCTCGTGCACGGTCGTGGTCGAGGGCAGCCCGGGACTCGTCAAGTGGACCGAAATAGGCTGGTCTCAGCCCTCCTCCGATGACCCGGAGCACCTCGGCCCCTGCCGCGTCCAGGTCCTCTGCGCCGAGGCGACCCTCTACGGGGCGGGGACGGCCGGCTACCTGCGGACCTGCGTCCTCGGAGACGACGCCTCGCTCGAGGCCCGGGACACCGAGGGCGTGGCCACTGACAGCGACCCCGTCATGAGCCTGTCGACGACGGCGGGCCATCTCGAGGTGCAGGACGACAGCCAGGGCGGAGCGGCCCCCTACGCCGTGGTGATAGCGCTCGAGCAGTCCCCTTGAGCCTGGAGCGCCAGGCCGCTGAGTTGCCCAGGCACAGCGGCGTCTACCTCTTTCGGGACGCCGAGAGCGCCGTGCTCTACGTCGGCAAGGCCAAGGACCTGCGCGCGCGAGTCCGCCAGTACCTCTCGGGCCAGGACGAGCGCTTCATGGTGCGCTTCCTCGTCGAGCAGTCCCAGAGCGTCGATGTCGTGCTGACGGACACGGAGAAGGAGGCGCTGATCCTCGAGAACACCCTGATCAAGCAGCATCGGCCGCCGTACAACGTCAAGCTTCGAGACGACAAGAACTTCCTCCACATCCGCATCGACCCCCGAGTGCAGTGGCCGATGTTCACGATGGTGCGCCGCATCCGGGCCGACGGAGCGAAGACCTTCGGCCCATACTCATCGGCCCAGAAGGCCAGGCGGACACTGGCTTTCTTGCAGCGCAGCTTCCCACTGCGGACCTGCAGCGACGCGGTGCTGAGGTCTCGTCGGAAGCCCTGTCTGCTCCACCAGATGAGCCGCTGCGTCGCTCCCTGCGTGGAGGGCCACACCACCCCCGAGCGGTACCAGGGCCTCGTCGAAGAGGCGACGCTGGTGCTGTCGGGTCGACGCCAGGACGCCCTTCTGCTGGTCCGAAGCCGCATGCGGGCCGCCGCCGAGGCCGAGGTCTTCGAGGAGGCCGCGCGCCTGCGGGACCTCGCTCGGGAGATCGAGGCGACCCTGGAGCGGCAGAAGGTGGTCGACCGCAAGCTCTCCAACCGAGACGTGTGGGGGGTCTTCCGAGAGGGTGACCTCGGCGCCATCGCGGTCTTGCCCGTGCGCGGCGGCATGCTCCGGGAGCCCTGGTTCCTGAGCATCCGCGGCGAGCCGGGGCCGCTGCCAGAGTGCCTGTCGGGCTGGTTGATGGCCGCCTACTCCGACGGGGGAGCACCGCCAGAGGTCCTGCTGCCCGAGCTCCCCGAAGAACACGAGGTCCTCTTGGAGCTCCTTCGCGAGGCCCGCGGCGGACGCCTCGCCCTCGTCGTCCCTCTTCGCGGCGACAAGAGGAGGCTCCTGGAGCTCGCCGAGGCCAACGCGCGGGATCGCTTTCGCCGAGAGGTGGACGAGGGACAGCGCCGCCACAAGACCCTGTCCGAGCTCGCGGACCTCGTCGGCCTCGACGCTCCCCCGCACCGGATCGAGTGCGTCGACAACAGCAACATCCAGGGTCACGACCCTGTCGCCAGCTGTGTGGTCTTCCTCGACGGCAGACCTGCCAAGAAGGAGTACCGCCACTACCGCATCAAGACGGTCATCGGGCCGGACGACTACGCCTCGATGAAGGAGGTGCTCACCCGCCGCTTCACCCGAGCTGCCAGAGAGGGCCTGTTCCCCGATCTGTTGGTCGTCGACGGCGGAAGAGGACAGCTCGGAGTCGCGCTCGACGTGCTGTCCGAGCTCGGACTCGAGGACCAGGCGGTGGTGGGCCTCGCCAAGCCCCGGGCCGAGCGCCTTCGAGGCGAGACCGACGCGGTCGACAAGATCCTGGTCCCCGGCGTCGACGAGCTCGTCCGCCTGCCCGACAACAGCCCGGTGCTCAACCTGCTGCGCCACCTCCGCGACGAGTCCCACCGCTTCGCCATCGCGTTTCACCGTCGCTCACGGCGGGTCTCTACGCTGAGGAGCAAGCTCGACGGCATCCCGGGTGTGGGCCCACGCCGCCGAAAGGCCCTGCTGACCCACTTCGGGAGCATGAAGAAGGTGGCCGCCGCCAGCGCCGAGGAGATCGCCGGCTGCCCGGGCATCGGGCCCGCGCTTGCGGCGGAGATCAACAAGTCGCTGGCATGAGTCCAGATTCGGTCACCGTCCGCGTTTGGTGGATCGGTGAGGCCCTTTCGGGCTCCCCGGCTAGCCGTCGCCGTCGAAGTGGTATGGGTCCTTCGCTGACAGGTCAGCGGCAGTGAGCTCCCGGCAGCTGTTCAGCTCCCCCTTGTGGATGCACAGCTCGTGGCTCCCTTCGTCGTCCGGTAGCGGCACTTCGGCGGGGGCCTTGCCGTAGTCGGAACCGTCGAAGGTGATGCGAGCGTTCGCCGGGTCCGTCGTGACCATGACCCACTCGCCCTCGCGCACCACGGCGGTGCTCGACCCGTTGTCGACCGTGGCCGGAGCGTCTTCGGCGGCCTCCGGGGTGTCGTCACCGGACAAGGCCACCCAGGCGCCGCCCAGCAGCACGAGCGCGAGCACCACCGCTACGCCGAGCTTGCCCTTGGAGGGCGGGTCCTGTTCGATCGGCATCCTGCGAGCTGGGGTGCTCGGCAGGACCTTGGAGATGTCCTGGGTCGAGCGCGGCTTGGTCTGCTCAGCGCCCCACTTTCCGCTCCCGAGCTCCTGTTCCCGCTTGCTGCTGTCCCTGCTGACGCCGACCTCGCCGAGCATCCAGTCACCACCCCGGTCGCGGCCGCCGAGGATGCTGTTGACCTCGCCCGCTCCGAAGAGGATGTCGCTCGATGCCTCCTCCTGGAGCGGCTCCTCCGCGCGCTCCTTCGACGGCTGCTCGGGCTCGTCGACGACCTGCCTGACGAAGGTCTTGCCGGGCTGTTGGACGATTGGCTTCTTGGGTGGAACGGCCGGCTCGATGGGGCCGTCGAAGTCCTCGGTCTCGTCGGTCGGCTCGAGCGGCCTGGTCTGCGCCGCTTTCTTCTGGGCCTTCTTGCGATCTGCCTCGACGCGGGCAGCTTCTTTCTTGCGGGCCTCGGCCTCGGCCTTCTTTCGGGCCTTCTCTCGAGCCTCTTCGGCCTTCTCTCGAGCGTCCTGGTCCGCTCTGCGGCGAGCTTCGGCCTTCGCGGCGCGGTGGGCATCCTCCTCGGCCCGCTTGCGCACGGCCTCCGCCTCCGCCTTCTTCCGGGCCTCTTCCTCCGCTCGACGCCGAGCCAGCGCTGCGGCGCGGGCGTGCGCGGCCTTCTTTCGAGCTTTCTCTTCGGCCTTCTTTCGAGCTTCGGCTTCCGTGGCGCGGCGGGCCTCCTCTGCCTTCCAGCGCTCCTCGGCCAGGCGAGCCGCTTCCTCCGCGGCACGGCGAGCTTCTTCCGCCTTGTCCCGCTCCTCTTCGGCCTTGCGCTGGACCTCCTCGATACGGCAGGCCTCCTCTTCGGCGGCCTTGCGGGCGGCTTCGGCAGCCTGGCGCGCCTTCTTGCTGGCCTCCTTCTCCGCTGCGATGCGGGCCTCCTCCGCGCGCCCCCGGGCCTTCTCCGCCGCGCGACGTCCCTCGTCGGCCTTCCGCGCAGCTTCACCCTCGAGACGAGCGCGTTCCTCGGCCTCGCGGCGGGCCTCTTCGGCGGCGTGGCGCTCGGCCTCGCGCTGGCGCGCTTCCTCGGCGGCACGGGCCTCGTCCTCGGCCTTCCTGCGGGCGTCGACCGCGTCGCGACACATCTGCTCCAAACGCTCGCGTTCCTCGCTGAGCTCCTGCAGTTGCGCTTCGACGGCAACGTTGCGGGCTTCCTCGGTGGCCCGACGAGCATTGGCCTCCTCCTGCTCGCGACGCGCCTGCTCTTCGAGGCGCTGGCGAACCTCCTCCTCGACCCGACGGCGGGTCTCCTCCTCGACTTCCCTGCGAAGCTCGGCTTCGCGCTCGGCGGCGGCCACCTTGGCGGCGGCCTCGCGCTTCTCGGCCTCCAGACGAGCCTCGGCCTGCCGGATGGCCTCGGCGGCTTCGGCCTGAACCGCCACTTCTCGTTTGGCATCGTCTGCGCGACGGGCTTCGTCAGCGCGTCGAGCCTCCTCGAGGCGCCTTCGCTTCGACTCACGACGGGCGTCGTCCTCGTCCTGGCCCCGGGTGACCACCCGCGGGCTCCGGCCCAGCACGCTTGGCGCTGTGGTGGGGGCGGGGGGAGCGACCTCGACCACGCCGAGGCTGCGCAGCGCGCGCCCGACACCGACCTCCTCGAGCAGCTCGACGACCAAGGCGTCCGGATCCAGCTGCGAGGTGTGGAAGAGGGCGGACAGAGCCTGGACGAGCGCTCGAGCAGGGTGCAGCCGGAGGCGGGAACGCTCGCGCAGCATGCCGGTGAGCACGAGCATTGCGCGGCTGGCGTCGAGCCCCTCGAGCTCGACCGGCGCGACCATCTTGGGGGGCCACACCTCGCCCTGCAGGTAGCGCACGACGGCTCCGAGTACTCTGCAGTCGGTCGCAGGCCCGATGTCGTCGCCGCCCGGCTCGGTCATCGCGGGGAAGTGCAACGCTGGCCGAATCCGCAGCACGCCGCCCTCGTCGAAGCCGATCCCCTCGGGGTGCAGGTGCCCGTGCCAGCTGCTCGTGTCATGGACACCGCGCAGGGCCTCGGCCACCAGGAGTACGATCGCGAAGGCAGCGGGGTCCTCGAGCGGACGCCGGAGCGCCGTGAGGGGGACCTTGAGGGCGGAACGGCTGACCACCCAGGCCTCGCCATCCTCGACTCCCCAGGTCAACTCCGCGAAGGGGCCCCCGCGGGGCAAGGACGCGGCCTCTGCCGCCAGCACTTCGGGGCCCAGGAAGATCTCTGCGGTGCCGCTGTCGCCTTCGGCGGACCAGCGCTGCACGTCGCGGCGAGAGGACTGCAGGCGGTTCGTCGGACGGAAGCCGGCGAAGGTCCGCGCCTGCGGGTTGGGAGCGGCCATCGGCGTCGAGCATAACCGGGCTCGAACCTCCGGTGAGCTTCCCGACGCCGAGCCTGTTGATCGGCGTCGATCCGGTGGTTAGCCCCGGAGGCCCCCGCCATGGCATTGGCGGGGCACGGAGAGAGCAATGAACCGCGTCGAGGATGCCATCCAGAAGGGTCGCTGCGTCATCGCGTTTGGCGGCCGCACACTGGCTGAAGACAACGTGCTCGTGGAGCTTCGCCGGCGCAGCGGCATTCCAGCGGTCATGTTGGGCGGGGACGCCGTCCAGCCGGCTCAGGCCTTGAGCGCAGAGGCCATCGCGCCCGCGACCGCCAGCCAAGGCGGCATCCTTGTGCTGATCGAGCCGGACGCGGGCACCGACGGGCGAGCGCTCGAGAGCCTCGGCGGTCTGCTCAAGGCGGCCCCGAACAAGCCTCGCGTGCACATCGTGGCGCGCGCCTTCAACCCCTTCCTCCTTCCGATGTCGATGCGCCTGTTGAAGCTCGACCAGCACAAGGTCCGAGCGAAGGACTTCATGGCGCGACTGCCCATGGTCGCCCCCGGGGGACCGGCCCCGGACAAGAAGAAGGCGAAGAAGCAGAAGAGCGGTCCTCGGGCGCCACGGATCGAATTCATCGGGCGTGAGGAGGAGCTGGCGGAGCTCGCCCACGTCCTCTCCGAGCCTGGCCCGGTCGCGGTCGTCGGCCACCCGGGCGTCGGTCGTACCTGGCTCGTCGAGAAGGCACTGGAGGCCTCGGAGCTCCGACGCCTGCCCGACTTCCTGGTCGAGGACGGCTCCGGCTTCGACACCCTCGCGGCTCGCATCGCCGAGGCCAGCGGGGACGACGCGGTCAAGAAGCTGGTGCGGAGCGGCGAGCGCGCACCGATGGACGTGATCGAGGGGCTCACCGCCGCCATGGAGGGCGAGGCCTTCGAGAACACGGCGATGGTCTTCCGCAACCTGCGCTACTTGCAGCACCCGGACGGCTCCATCGCGCGGCGGGACCGGCTCAGCCTGTTTGTCATGGCGCTGTTGAGCCGCCCCACGCAGTGCCGGGTGGTGTTCGTGACGGATCGCAAGCCCGCGCTCTACGGAGACGGGCAGACAGCCGCGATCCGAGTCGTCGCGCTCGGTGGTCTGCGTGGAAAGGACCTCCATGCCATCTGGGAGGCCTACGGGGCCAGCG
Organism: Myxococcota bacterium; assembly: GCA_036012755.1. Classification (GTDB taxonomy): domain Bacteria; phylum Myxococcota_A; class UBA796; order UBA796; family CAJQPC01; genus JAAESX01. The sequence continues at coordinate 175,349 of DASCPX010000016.1, forward strand.
AGGTCGATCGCGCCAAGATGGGCCAGGTGTTCTCAACTACCGGCGGTCACGCCCTCGCCAACCGCGCCTTCGCGATCGCCTGGGCGGGGAAGAAGGACGACGGGCTCATCGACGGGAAGAAGTTCCTGAAGCTGACCGAGCGCAACGTCGAGCCGCTCTCCCGCCACCTGATGCGGCGGGTCGAGAAGCTGCCCTCCAGTCTCTCTCGCGCCCTGGCTACGGCGGCGCACGCCAGCCTCCCCGTCAGCGGACGAGAGCTCAGCGAGCTGGGTCTGAACCGGGAACGTCGCACCGAGCTGCTCGTCGCCGGCCTGCTGGACGCCCTGCCGGTCGGTGAGCCTCGCGAGTACCGGGTCCACCCCCTCGTCAGGCGCACGATGCATCCCCGCGCCCTGTCCGACTTCGACACGCTCGAGGTCCTTGGCCGCTTGCAGCGCCAGCGCGCGGAGGCGGCCGAGGGTGTCGACGCCCTCGCCTGGCACCAGCGGGCCAACCGCACCCTGACCGCGGCCCGCCGGCGTCGGGGACTTCGGGATGTCGGCTACCCCGACAACGACGGGGCGCTGGATTCCGTTCGCGGCATCCTCCGCAACCAGAAGAACCCGCGCTTCGACGTCGCGCTGCAGATCATCCGGCCCGTCCGTCGGAGCGCCCCTCGGGACCCCGAGGCCGCCTGCCTCGAGGCCTGGGTGCTGCACTACAACGACAAGACCGACGAGGCCGAGGCGGTCTTCGCCGACGCCCGGACCAACGCAGCCACTCCAGAGGTCTTCCACACAGAGGCCAGCTGGCGCCTCGAGCGCCGACAGAAGGGTGATGTGCAGAAGGCAGCGGAGGCCCTGCAAGCGGGCACGGCGGTCTTCCCCGGCGACGGCACGCTCTGGCGTCGCCTCGGGGCGATCCAGCAGGTGGAGCTCAACCGCCAGAAGGACGCCGAGGCGTCGTTCCGCAAGTCCCTGGAGGTCGAGCCCGGAGCACCAGAGGCCTGGTCCCGCTTGGGCGAGGTCCTGCTGGCGCAGGGCCCGGACAGGCACGCCGACGCCGAGCAGGCGATCCGCTACGCCCTCGGGCTGGAGCCCGAGCGCCCGACCCATGGCTACCGCCTCGCGCGCTTGCTGCGCCGTCGCGCGCTGGTGGCAGAGGACGCAGAGACCCGCGCCGCGCTCAACGCCGAGGCAAAGGCCGGCCTGGAGAAGGCCGTCCAGGCCCATCCTCGCAACCCCGGCCCCTACCTGGAGCTGGCGGAGCTGCTGCTCGAGCTCGGGGAGTCCCTCGATCGCGCCGAGTGGTGTGCGCGCAAGGCCGCGAAGATCCGCAAGACGCCAGCAGGTCAGGTCCTGAAGGCGCGCATCCTCGCCCGGACCGGTCGCACCGCAGAGGCAGAGGCCGCCATCCAGCGCCTCGCCGGCCAGAAGGGCAGCCAGCACCAGGCGCACGCTGCGCTATCGGAGCTGTTCTTCGCCCAGCGCAAGGTCTTCGCCGCGGATCAGGAGCTGCACAAGGCCATACAGCTGTGTCCCGAGAGCAGCCCGGCGTTTTCCCGCTACAAGCTCGAGAAGGCACGCCTCGAGCTCTTGATCTCCAGCGGCCAGGCCACGGAGATCGAGCGCCAGGCGGACCAGGAGCAGACGGCCATCGCTGATGCCGCTGCGGCCGAGGTCAAGACGACCCACGACCGCGGCACCGTGGTGCGCCGAAAGGGAAAGAAGGACAAGGGCGACGTCGTCGTCGGAGATCTCGGCAGCCAGACCGTTCCCCTGAAGCAGGCCCAGGAGACCCCGGTGGAAGCCCAGGAGATCCCGGTCGAGGAGACCCCGGTGGAGGCCCAGGAGATCCCGGTCGAGGAGACCCCGGTGGAAGCCCAGGAGCCCCCGGTGGAGGAGACCCCGGTGGAGGAGACCCCGGTGGAAGCCCAGGAGACCCCCAAGACCGCGCCAGAGGCGCAGTCCGCGGAGCCCTCGGCGCCAGAGCCCGTCGAAGAGGCGTGAAGAGAGTGCGATCGGGCTGAAAGAAAGGAACCGCTCGTACGTCTACCGGTCGGAACCAGAGGTGCACATCTGCTGCACGAAGGTTCACCCGCGTTTCAACTCGATCCCGAGCCTGTCGCGGGTAGCTTGGAAGCACTGGGGACCTTGATGCATCTCGTCCACACCTCGTCCACCTTCCTCCTCCTCGGACTCGCTTGGGTGATGGCCCTGTCCATCATCTTCCGGCCCTCCTGGCAGCTTCGTCCCTCGCTCACCCAGGCCCTCTTCGCCGGGGCATTGGCCGTCGAAGCAGCCCTCTGCATCGGTCTCTGGGAGATCGAGGCCTCTCCCGGACTGTCGACCTGGACCCCGATGCTGGTCCTCGCCGCGGGTGGCGCGATGGCCGTCGGCGCGCTCAGGCGTGGCCGAACCCCGGCCGAAGTCCGCTCGATCCGCCACTGGCGCGGGGGCATCGCCCTGTTCGCTGTCGGCGCCCTCGTGGCCAACTGGAAGCGGCTGGAGGCCCTCGAGTACCTCGGCCGCACCAGCCTCGAGCAGGACCTCATCGCCAACGCGACCGGGATCGCGGGCTTCGCCGCCCTCGCCCTGATCGTCGTGGCCGCTGCACCCGTGATCGCCGTCCACCGTCAGCGCTGGCTCCGGCGTGCCGCCGTGCCGCTGGCGGCCGCGCTCATCCTGGGACTTCCCTTCCTCTTTGCTCCCGCGGCGCTGGCCATCGACGCTACCTGTGAGAGCTCGGTGGGCATCGAGAAGGCCTGGTGTCGGCGAAGCAGCTCCGGTCACGTCGTCGAGAGCTACGCCCTTCGCAGTGAGCTCTGGTATCCGGACGGCGGCGTCCTCACGAGCCAGTCCGCTCGCCTGGCTGGTCGAGTCCCCATCGACGAGGACACCTGGTACGAGGGCTTCGCCAAGGGTGACGGGACAGGACTCCGCGTCGGGAGCGCCCTGGCGATCGACGGCTACGTGACGCCGGAGCGATTCACGACCAACCTCGTCAACGGCCTCGACGACATAGAGGACTGCTTCGTCCGGGCAGAGAAGCGCGGCGCCATCGAGCCGGGCACCCACGAGCTCATGCTCCACGCCGAGTACTCCGAGCTCACCTCGGCCTATGTCGAGTCCGGCGACGCCGACCTCGACCTCTGCGTCGCCGACACTCGCTGGCTCTCCAACCTCGGCAAATCCGGGGCGACCGACGTGGCGGTGGAGCTCGTCTACCCGGGCCAGGGCACAGAGGTCGCCCAGCGCTGACCCAGAGTCAGGGTGCGCGCATGTCCGATCCAGCCGGGCTCCTGCAGCGCGTCCCCGAGTTCGCCCGGGGCTGCGGCAGCTGGCCCGACACCCTGACGTAGGATCGCTCCGTGCTGTTGATCCTGCTCAGTTGCCTGACGGCGCCGGCTTCCTACCGGGCCCTCGTCCGCGACGTCATCGACGCCGACGGGGATGGCTTCTACGACGAGGAACAGTGGGCTGGAGACGAGCACCTCGACGACCTCGACCTGCTCCCAGGGGATTGCAACGACGACGACCCGTTGGTGAACCCGGACGCGGAGGAGATCTGCGACGGCGTCGACAACGACTGCGATGGTGGGACCGACGAGGACCTCGAGGAGCTCGTCGGCTGGTACATCGACGATGACCGGGACGGCTTTGGCGACCCCGACCAGCCCCTCGGGGCCTGCCCCTTCCCGGACAACGCGGTGGAGGACGACACGGACTGCGACGACGCCGACGCCGGTGTCTTCCCCGGCGCCGCAGAGGCCTGCAACGGCGTCGACGACGACTGCGACGGCGAGCCCGACGATGGCGCGATGATCACCTGGTACGAAGACCCGGACGCCGACGGCTACGGCTCCGGGACGGCGACGGAGACCTGCGACCCCGGCGAGGGCTACGCCCAGGAGCCCGGCGACTGCGACGAGTCGGACCCCGACATCAACCCTGGCGAGACCGAGGTCTGCAACGACGGCATCGACAACGACTGCGACGAGACCACCGACTGCCGCTGGTCTGGGGTGGTGTCCGCCGAGACCCTCGACATTGTCTACGGGGAGGTCGACGGGGACTCATTCGGCGCCCGTCTGGCATTGGGTGACATCGACGGCGCAGCCGCCAACGACCTGCTGGTGAGTGCAGCTGACGCGTGGGTAGAGGGCGAGGAGCCAGGTAAGGTCTATCTCTTCAAGGATGGCTTGGCGGCCACCGCCACGGACGCCCACAGCATCTTCATCGGCCCCGAAGACCAAAGCGGATTCGGAGTTGGCGTCGACCTCTTCGATCTTGACGGAGACTCTCGCGATGAGGTGATCGTGGGTGGAGACCGCGCTGGCGGAACTGTTCACGTGTTCACGCGGCCGTGGAACGAGCTGAGCGAGGCCTCGACTGCGACGACGGTGTTCACGCCGTCGGGCAGCTCGGGGCGGTTCGGACACGCCGTAGCTGGCTTCGTCGACATCGACGGAGCCGGGACACCTGGAATTGGTGTGGGCGCCATCTCCGCGTCCACCACGGGCGGGATCTATGCTGTCCCGTATCAGGGCAGCGGCGAGTTCGACCCCGTGAGCACGGGCACGCTCGTCCTGGGAGAGGGCGACGGCGACGAGCTCGGTGAGGTGGTCACCCGGGGAGATCTCGACGGCGACGGAGTTCCCGAGTTGTTGGCTTCAGCTCCCGGCTCTGATCGGGTCTCGGACGAAGGGGGAGCGGCCTACGTGTTCGAGCTTCCGCTGTCCTCGACCGACATCGGCGATGCACGGTCCGTCATCGGAGGCGCCATCGAGAACGGCCGCCTCGAGGGCATCAACATCTCCGACCTGGACGACGACGGCGTAGACGACCTCTTCCTCGGCGCGCCGGCTACAGGCTGGGATCCGGCAGGGACCTTGTATGTCTTCACCGATCTGGAGTCAGGGGCTGTTTCGACGGCGACCGCGGACTTGAGGGTCGACGGAGAGACCGCCTACGGCGGTTTCGGCTATCGGGGCCTCGTGCTCGACCTCGACAACACGGGCGGGCCGGATCTGGCTGTCGCTGCCTCTTTGGAGGGGGCTGTCTACCTGTTCTATGACGCAGCCGCGTCGGGCGTGCTCACCGCAAGCGATGCAGACGGCCATGTCGAGCTCACCTCGACGCAGAAGCTCCCGCTCGTCGCGACGCAGGCCTGGTCCCCCGACGGACAGACGCTGGTGTTTGGATGCAAGACCTGCGTGCTCGATTCCGCCAAGACCGGGGCTTTCCTCTGGCTGGATGCGTCAGGCCCGTGAGGCTACTGGCGCTGGCCTGCCACCCGACGTCCGACGCTGAGCTCATCGCAGAGTCCATCGCAGAGCTCACGGCAGGCCGTCCGAAAGCCGCCGCGGCCATCTGCCTTCAGGTTTCGCAAACCCAGGCAGCGGCAGAGTGCGCGTGGAGCGTGGCCGCTGTCGTTGCCGAGAGCGATCCGGCAGCAGCCACAGCAATCTGCCGGACTCTCTCCGGGGCACACGCCGACGAGTGCGCATTCGTAGTGGCAGAGGCATCGCAAGACCCTGAGCTCTGCTCGGGCACCGGTGGACTCGAGGTGAAGTGCCAGCTCCACTTCTACAGGGACGGGCTGAGCGCATGGGTGCCTCCGGACGCCCGCGTCGGCCAGGTTGATGGGCTTGCGCAGGAACACATGACTGCGTTGGGGCTAGCGGTGGAGACCGAGGCCGCCTGGTTCAGGACCTACCGGTACGTCCTCGCCCACACGGCAGAAGACACCACCACCGAAGAATGTCAGACGCTTGGACCGATTCGCGCAAGGGCGTGTGAGCGAGCTCTGGAGATGGACCAGGCGCGCCCTGGCACGCACCGCCCCTAGCCGCAGCTCTCGTACCACTCCGGGTCTTCGGGCTCCGGGAAGGGCTCGTCGGGGTCGATGCAGTTCTCTGTGTAGTCCTTCACCCACTCCTTGACCTCGGCGCGCGGCACCGGGCTCGGGTTCTCGGCGCAGGCCGCGTAGGGGCCCTCTTCGTAGAGCGCCATCCAGTCGTCCTGGCAGTCGCGCCAGGGTTGCTCCTGCTCGCACTTGCAGTGCGCCTTCGTGAGATCCGACCAGTAGTCGTCGACCGTGTAGGCGCAGGCCAGGAGGAGGAAGAGCACGGCGCCCACTAACACCTCGGAGCGCCTCGTCTATCGGGCATCACCGCGAGCGCGGAGACCCCTGCCCTGTTCGAGCCCTCAGGTCTGGGACAGCGCCTGCAGGGCGAAGGCCGTCTCGCTCGGTGCCAGCTCACCCCTGGCGCTCAGGGCCGCGATCTCGAGCCGCCTCAGGAAGGGATGGTCCGGCATCTGCTCCAGCGCTGGTCTCAGCACGGCGAGCGAGGCAGCGGGCCGGTCGTCGCGCAGCAACCTCACGGCGGCCTCGCGGGTGGTGTCCGCTTGGACCCGATCCCAGACGGAGGGGACCGCCGCCTCCCGCACGATCCTCAGCCACTCGGCCAGGCGCTGCGGGTCATAGAGGCAGTCCAAGGCCTCCTCGACGACCTTCTGGGCTTCTGTCGACCAGGAGGTCCTGGTACGGAGGGCCTCGAGCAGTCGACGCTGGAGCACATGGGGGCGCCACAGCGCGTGTGGATCCGCCGCCACTTCGGGCAGGAGCGCCAGCGGAGAGAACAGCAGCAAGGCCTCGCGGCGTCGATCCGGAGAGAAGAGCTCCAGCATGTTCACGTCATTCATGGCGCGGCAGGCAGTGGACCTCTCACGGGTCCGAACGAGAAGACGAGCGAATGCGGTCATGACCTGTCCTCCAGGGCGAGACGAAGTCGGGCGGCGATCAGATCGCGGGGATCGGGTCGATGTCGGCGAAGTCGAGAGAGCGCCGACCGAGAGCGCCGAAGACCACGGCGGACTTCGGCAGAGCTGAGCCCAGCTTCGAGCGCCAACGCCAGCGCGACCGACACGGCCCGCAAGACCGGAGCGCTGCGACCGGGCAGCTCCGGCGCGACACAACAGGCGGCGGCAGAGGCCCGAGTCAGGCGCTCGATGCCATCGCTGGCGGCAGCCTCTCGAGGCTCCAGCGGACGGGGCTTCAGCCCGACCAGCGGGAAGACCTCGCGCATCCGCAGCCGAGGTAGCTCCTCGAAGATGGCGAGACGATCGAGCCCCGGCAGGCGGCGAGCTCCGACGAGATCCTGGAAGCTGGAGCCGCTCCACGTGGCGTCCGGCCCCAGCCCCTTCTCCCCAGACTGCTGGTAGACGTAGCGCACCAGGAAGCGGAGGTAGGAGCGGGAGTCGACGAGCTCGGGATGGGCTCGCTTGAGCCTGAGCTCAGGTCTCAGGCCCCCCAGCCCAAGGCCCACGGATCGGCCGAGACGACCAGGTTGTCGCGCCCTGACCACGAGGTGGAGGTGGTCGTCGACGACGTTGAAGAGGAGGAGGCTGTCCCCGGCAAGCCGAGCCAGCATTCGCACGACGGCGCGGCGCTCGGACTCGGTGCGGGCGAGGGCCTTTCGACCCCGGACGGCGATGGTGAGGTGGACGATCATGGCCGCCCACAACGCAAGTCCTGCGCCACACGGGATCCCGCATACTTGTAGCGTCGGCGGTGGCGATTCCGGCGGAACGCGGTCACCCAGCCGGCGACACCTCGCCAGGCACTGTCACGCTTCTGCCTCGGTTCTCGAGAACCCCCGGCGATGTGCAACATCTCGTCCGCTTCTGTGAGGCCCCGGCGGTCAGGGTCGGCGAACGCCTCGTGTGAGGCCCCGGCGGTCAGGGTCGGCGAGCGCCCTGCCTCGTGCCTGACAGTGCCTCGTCCCGGCACGGAGAGGGCCCGGGCGAGGATCTCGTCGCCTCGCACGCAGGCCGCACCGCTCCTACCGGGCCGGCGATGTGCGTGACCTCGACCCAGGTCCACCAGAGACCCGGCCGCTGCTCAGAGTTCCCCCGAGAGCTCCAAGGCGTACTGTTCCAGGGCCCGAAGCTGGTCGCGCACGCTGGCGGCGGCTTCGTACTCCAGCTTCTGGGCGTGGGCCTTCATCTCCGCGCGGAGGGACCTGAGCTTCTTGGGGATGTCCTCCAGTTCGAGATCCTCGAAGCCCTCTGGGGCGGCTTCCGCCTGCTCCTTTCGGTCCTTCGGGATCTCCACCGTGTCCGAGAGCAGCTGGGCCAGTGGGCTCTCGATCGCGCGCTTGATGGTCGCTGGTGTGATGCCGTGCTCCGCGTTCCACTCCTCCTGGATGGCGCGCCGGCGGTCGGTCTCGTCGATGGCGAGCTTCATCGCGTCGGTGATCTTGTCCCCGTAGAGGATGCAGCGTCCTTCGACGTTTCGAGCTGCTCGGCCGATGGTCTGGATCAAGCTGCGCCCGCTGCGCAGGAAGCCCTCGCGGTCGGCGTCGAGGATGGCGACCAGCGCCACCTCTGGCAGATCCAGGCCCTCCCGGAGCAGGTTGATGCCGACGAGCACGTCGAACTCACCAGCCCGCAGGTCTCGCAGGATGTCCATGCGCTCGAGCGTGTCGACGTCGCTGTGGAGGTAGCGGATCCGGACTCCGAGCTCCCGGTAGTAGTCGGTCAGCTCCTGGGCCATGCGCTTGGTCAAGGTCGTCACGAGCACGCGATGACCCCCCGCGACGACCTCGCGGATCTCGTCGAGGAGGTCGTCGACCTCGCCCTTGGCAGGGCGCACCTCGACCTCCGGGTCGAGCAGGCCGGTGGGTCGGATGACCTGCTCGGTCACCAGGCCCCCGGTCTTGTCCAGCTCGTAGGGGCCCGGGGTGGCCGAGACATAGATGACCTGGTTGACGCGTTGTTCGAGCTCGTCGAAGCGCAGCGGCCGGTTGTCCAGCGCCGATGGCAGGCGGAAGCCGTGGCGGACCAGGGTCTCCTTTCGGGCCCGGTCGCCTCGGTACATGCCCCCCACCTGGGGAACGGCCACGTGGGACTCGTCGACGACGAGCAGCCAGTCATCTGGGAAGTACTCGATCAGGTTCGGCGGTGGCTCGCCCGAAGGCAGCCCGGTCAGGTGCCGGCTGTAGTTCTCTATGCCCGAGCAGTAGCCGAGCTCCTCGATCATCTCGAGGTCGAAGAGGGTGCGCTGCTCCAACCGCTGGGCCTCGAGCAGCTTGTCCTCGACCCGCAGCGTGCCGAGCCGCTCCAGGAGCTCCTCGCGGATGGTCCCCACGGCCTGCTCCACTCGCGACCGCGGCGTGACGTAGTGACTCGCCGGGAAGATGGTCGTGTACTGCATGGTCTCGGTCCGCACGCCCCGCAGCGGATCCGTCGCCGAGATGGCCTCGACCTCGTCCCCCCAGAGCTCCACGCGGATCGCCGCGTCCTGCGCATCTGCTGGGAAGATCTCGATGACGTCCCCCCGCGCCCGGAAGGTGCCCCTGCGGAAGTCCATCTCGTTCCGCGAGTACTGGATCTCCACCAGCTTGCGGAGGATGGCGTCCCGGTCGATCTGCTGGCCGACCTCGAGGCGCAGCATCATGCCGTCGTAGGCCTCTGGCGAGCCGAGGCCGTAGATGCAGCTCACCGACGCCACGATGACCACGTCCCGTCGGGTCAACAGGGCCTTCGTCGCCCGGTGACGGAGCTTGTCGATCTGGTCGTTGATCAGGCTGTCCTTCTCGATGTACGTGTCGCTCGAGGGGACGTAGGCCTCTGGCTGGTAGTAGTCGAAGTAGCTGACGAAGTACTCGACGGCGTTGTCGGGAAAGAGCCTCTTGAACTCGCCGTAGAGCTGGGCCGCGAGGGTCTTGTTGTGGGCGAGGACCAGGGTCGGGCGCTTCACACGGTCGATGACGTTCGCGATCGTCAGGGTCTTGCCCGAGCCGGTGATGCCCAAGAGCACCTGGTGCTGCCTCGGCTCGTTCAAGCCCTCGACGAGCTCCTCGATGGCTCGGGGCTGGTCCCCGGCGGGAGCGAAAGGCGACTGGAGGCGCAGCTCGGGCATGGTGTCGGTCTATCCCACCGAGCGACCAGGAACTGACCGGGTCAGTAGACGCTGTTGGGGGTGACCATCACGGTGTTGATGGACTTCGTCGCCGTGTAGATCGCGGGGTTGCCGTCTCCGTCGACGTCGATCATGCCGGTGACGATGAAGTCACAGCAGCCGAGCGTGTCGACCTGGTAGGTGCCTCGAACCTCGCCGTCCGGCGCCCAACCGAGCTTGTCGAAGCCCTGGGAGCCGGTCCAGCGGACGGCGTTCTTCCCCAGCACGTGAGACGGTCGCGGAGCCGGCCGCGCCGGGATGAACTCGTCGAAGGCAGCGTCGTAGGTCATCTCCGCATTCTTGATGCCGTCCACGTTGGCGGGGACCTCCGCGCGTTTGGCCCGGTACTGCATGGCGACGAAGTTCGGGATGGCGATCGCTGCCAGGATCCCGATCACCGGCAGGCCCATGCACAGCACGATGACGATGACGATCCCGATCCCGATCGTGGCGCCAGCGCCTCCACCGTCGGACTTCTTCGCCTCGGAAGCGGGCGGCGGTTTTGCTGTCGGCTTGGACAGCAAGGGCTGAGAAGCCGAGGTCGGCATCGGACCCCCGCAGCCCGGACAGGTGGGGGCTCGGTCGCTGACTTCGCGGCCACAGTCGTTACAGCGGGTCAATCCCATCGCTCCCTCCGGAAGGCACCAGGATAGTCCAAAGCTCAGTAGGCGCTGGTCGGTGTCAACATCCGCGCGCTGTCCTCGCGCGTGGCGACGTAGTGCGCTGGCTCGCCGTCGGCGTCGATGTCGATCATGCCGTGGACCTCGAAGTCGTCTCCGAGATCGACCACCCAGCAGGCACCCCGGACCTGGCCATCCGGCGACCACCCGAGCTGCTCGAAGCCCCCCCATCCGGCCAGGGCACGGCCGCCCCGTCCAGCGCCGTCACGGGCCGCGGCGTCGGGTCCGGGATTCCCAGGTAGCTGTCGAAGGCGGCGGCGTAGGCCAACTCCGCGGCTCGGATGCCGTCGACGTTGGAAGGCACCTCTGCGCGCTTGGCGCGCCAGCCCATCTGGAGCATGCTCGGGATGGCGATGGCCGCCAGGAGGCCCACAACCACGATGAGCAGGACGCCCGCCCCGAGGACCCCGGCGACGATCCCCCCGATCGAGGAGGGCCGCTCTGTCGACGACATCGAGCCACCACAGTGGGGACAGCTGGTCCTGCGCTCGCTGACGTCGCCGCCGCAGTCCCTGCAGATCACTACGCCTATCGCGGCCTCCAGCGTCCACGATAGACCTACGGTGTGCTGCTCCTCTTCCTTGCATGCCAGCCAAGCGCCGATCCTCACTGGGTCGCGATGCAGACATGCCTAGCCATGCCGGGTCTGTACATGGACGGAGCCTCTCAGGCGCTGGCCAGCCGGGCCGTGGCGCAGGAGGAGCTCGAGATCTGGCGCGGTGACGCCAGCTACGGCGTCGAGGGCTACGGGCCGGTCTACGAAGAGCTCGGGCTCGAGGGCGTCGCCGTCATCCGCAGCAACTCCCTCTGCTCGGTCGACGAGGTCAGCGACTCCACCGCTACGGTCACGCGAAAGGAGCCCGACATCGAGGCGATGGACCCCTGGAAGATCAAGGAGGTCTGGAAGCTCGAGCTCGTGGCGCGAACCCACACCTTCGACATCGGGCCCTCTGATGAGGGCTACCGCGCCTTCCTCGGCCTGAGATCGAAGCGTGGCCTCGCCCTGTCCTCGGAGCTGCTGGTGGCCCAGGGCCGCTTCGACGAGGCCGTCGAGGAGTACCGCGCGCTCCACGCCGAGTTCCCCGACCCGCGCATCCTCTGGCGCATCCGCCAGATCGAAGCGAAGCGGTAGTCACTCCTCCAAGAGCGCGAACTCGTCGAAGTAGACCCCGCCGTTGCCATCGAAGCAGCCGGGGTCCTGGGCCTTGCACTGCCAGAAGATGAGCACGGCCTGCAGGATCGCGCTGTCTGTCGGAGCCGTGCCCTTCGCGGTCAGCTCGTGCCAGGTGCCGGTCGCCGAGTCCTTCGTGATCGGGTCGCTCTCCGCTTCGCCGAGGAGCTCGCCGTAGCCCTCCGAGTAGAACTTCAGCTCGAGCTGGGCGTAGGTGTGCGTCGCGGTCAGGGGGTCGTCTTCGTGGTGCCAGCCAGTAGCCGACAGCGTGTAGACCGAGCCCGCGGTGGCAGTCGTCTCCTGGTAGATCGCCGTGTCGTTCTCCACGCCCTCGTCCAGCCACTCCCCGTAGAGCTTCAGCGACTGCGAGCCCTCCGGCGCCGCGAAGGTGTCGGTGCTGTTGAAGAGGGTGTCGCCGGTCGCGACGATCTCGTAGTTGTCCTGGTCCGCCGTGTAGATCAACCAGTCGGCGAAGCCATCCTCGAAGCCGGGGTTCGAGAGCAGGTTGAGATCCGTGTCGGCGTCGGCGTCGGCGTCCGTGTCGCTGTCCGTGTCGCTGTCCGTGTCGCTGTCGGCGTCGCTGTCCGAGTCCGAGTCCGTGTCCGCGTCTGTCTCCGAAACGAGCCCGGAATCGAGGGCGTTCAGGCCGGTGCAGGCCCACAACAGAGCGAGTGTCATTCGAGCCTCCTCTTCAGCCGGATATCCTCCGACCTCTCGGAGGCTAGATGCTGCTTCTCCTGATGGCCTGCAACGGCGACACGGATCCCATCTACGAGGAGCTGGACAGCGATCCCTACGTTCCCTGGCCCGACTCCGGCGACGACGGGACCGACGAGGACGGGGACGGGTGGTCTGTCGAAGAGGGCGACTGCGACGACGACGACATCTACATCCACCCTGGTTGGGAGGAGTCCGACCAGGAGGGCAACCACACCGACGGCAAGGACAACGACTGCGACGGCACCATCGACGAGACCTTCCGGGGACTCGTCGTGCTCCAGCAGGGGCGCTGGGATCTCGGTACCAGTTCCAGGATCGTGCTCGTCGACAGCTTCGGCGAGACAGAGGAGGAGGTCGAGTTCCTCGATCTGAACGTCCAGCCCATCCAGTTCCAGGACAACTCGGGCAAGTGGTACGACTTCACCTTCGAGCTGGCCCCAGGTGTCTTCGACGGCTGGGCCGTGCTCGGCGAGGATCGGACCACCCACGGACGCCTCATGGTCGAGGTCAGCGAGACCGGCGAGGTCTCCCAGCTCGTCGACTTCAGCGACGCCGAGGCCTACCCCGGCGGCGCCTGGGGGATCGACGTCCACCCCGACGGCTACTACCTCGTCGCTGGCCTGACCGTGCTCTACAAGGTCGACCCGAGCGGGCAGGTCGAGACCGTCGCGGAGTTCCTCGACACCGACGGCGAGACCCCCCTGATGCTCGCCTTCGAGGTCGGTGTGGACAACATCACCGGTCAGATCGCGGTCTTCGGCTACTACGGCGGCGCGGCGCTGATCGATCCCGAGACCTTCGAGGTGACCTGGGTCATCCAGACGGACTTCGACAACATCACCCACAACATGTGGTCAGCCTCTCACTGGGACACCCGCGGCGGCTGGTACGCCGGCGGCCAGGACTCGGAGGGGTGGAAGGTCTTCCGGCTGAACGAGACCAACAGCGAGTGGGTCGAGAAGGCCGTCTTCGACGAGTCGTGGGAGCCTCACGCGATGACCGTCGACACGGTCTACGGCGAGTACTTCATGTCCGCCTACGGTGGCCAGTACCCCGTCGTCTGGGAGCTCGACGCCGAGACCGGCGAGCAGCCCAGCCAGTTCTTCGCGTCCCCTCACAGCGGCACCTACTTCCTGGACATGTGGGACCTCACGACCCGGTACTGAGGCAGGGGACTTTGCCTTCCGAGATGGTCGTGGTTTCATGACCGCGGAGACAGGACGTCCTCTGGAGTCGACAAAGATTGCCAACGCTGCCCGCACTCGATGACCTCCGATGCTTCGAGGCCGCAGCGGTCAGGCTGAACTTCCGGGCAGCCAGCAGCGCCGTCGGTCTGTCGCCGGCCGCCTTCAGCGAGCGCATCAAGCGCTTGGAGGACCGCCTCGGTGTCCGGCTCTTCAACCGCACCACCCGCCGCGTCCAGCTCACTCTGGAGGGCGAGCGCCTGCTCCCCCAGGCGCGCAGGACCCTGGCCGAGGCGAGGGCTTGCCTCGATCTCGGTGGCGGGCCGAGCCCCTTCGAGCTGACCCTCGGCGTCGGCTTCGAGTTGGGCCTGTCCTGGCTCGTTCCGGGCCTGGAGACCCTCCGTGAGGAGCGCCCCGAGCGCAGGCTCCACCTCACCTTCGGTGATGGCCAGGACCTCGTCCAAGCACTCGATCAGGGCCACGCCGATGCGGTGATCGGGAGCATGCAGCCGCCCTCACCCACTCTCGAGGCCGCGCTCCTGCACGAGGGACACCACCTGCTGGTGAGCTCGCCCGAGCTGGACATCGAGTCGCCAGAGGACGCCGCGGCCCTGACGCTGGTCGACATCTCTCCGAAGCTGCCGCTCTTCCAGTCTTGGCGACAAGCCCAGCCTGCCGAGCAGGTGTGGCGCTTCGGGTCGCATGAGTACATGGGCACGATCGGCGCGATCAAGGCTCGCCTGTTGGCTGGTGCCGGAGTCGCGGTGCTGCCCGAGTACTTCGTCCGCGAGGCCCTGACGGCTGGTGACCTCGTCGAGCGCACGCCCGGTCATCGCCCTCGCAGCGACTGGCTCCGTCTCCTCTGGCGACCGGATCACCCGCGCGCTGGGGAGCTGCAGTGCCTCGCGACGTCCCTCCGGGCGCTGCCCCTCTGATCGCTCACCGCTCCAAGCGCCCGAGCGCCGGCGCCTCCGCGAAGGCGCGCTTGTAGTCGGCGAAGCGTCCCCCTGCTGCGACGGCGTCGTAGAGAGCGCGGCCCTCCGGGGGGCCGCCCTGGGCGAGGACCGCCTCGACCCATGCCCACCTCGCCGACGTGGCGCGCACCTCGGCGGCGCCCTTCAGCCCTCGGCGCAGACGCCGCAAGCGCCGCTCGATCTGCTTCTGGCCCGCGAAGCCCGCGTCCACCAGCGGCGTCCCGAGCTTCGGCACGAAGGGGGCGATGCCCAGGGCGACGGGGTGGATGCTGGCGAGCTGTCGGGTGAAGGCGACGAGCTCGTCGATGTCCTCGTCCTGCTCCCCGGGGACGCCGACCATCATGTAGACCTTCAGGACCCGGAACCGGTGCTCCCGGGCCAGTTCGGCGCAGCGCAGCAGGTGCCGCTCGACGGTGCCCTTCTCCAGGTCCCGACGAAGCCGCTGGCTGGCGGCGTCGCTGGCGACGGTCAGGGTGGAGTAGCCCCCCGCCCGCAACAGCCGCGCGATGTCCGGCCTGAGGGCTACGCGATCCGCGCGCAGCGAGGAGATGCCCAGACCGACCCCGGCTTCGACCAGCCTATCGAGCAAGGGAACCAGCCCCGGGTGGTCGGAGATGGCGGCGCCGACGAGCCCGACCCGAGACGCGTAGGGAGGCACGAGCTCCAGGACGCGCTCCGGGCTCACCAGCCGCATGCCGCCGGAGGTCGAGCGACGCATCACGCAGAAGGTGCACTGGCGGTGGCAACCACGTTCGCCCTCGACGAGGAACATGTTGGAGAGCTCTGCATGAGGCGTGACGATCTGCGATCTCGCCGGAAGCAGCTCGTCAGGCGCCCTCGCGACCGGAACGAGGCCCTCGCGCCGAGAGGGCACGAGCCCCCCGGGCAGTCCCTCGATCACGCTGAGCCAGTCCTCGTCCCGCAGCGCCGCGTCCATCGCGGGCACGACCTGTTCGTCGGCCTCGCCGAGCAACAGGGCGTCGACGAAAGGGCTCAGCGGGAGGGGATTGCTGAAGGTCAGCGGGCCGCCGGCGAGGATGCGGGGATGCCGGTCCCCGCGGTCCTTTGACAGCGGCGGGATCCCGGCCAGCTCGAGGCACTTGATCAGCCCGGCCAGCTCGAGCTCGTAGGCGACGCTCACCCCAACCACCGGGAAGTGCGACAGGGGCGTCTCTGTCTCGATCGTGAGGAGCGGTCCGCGCCAGGCTCCGGGGTCGTCGGGCAACACGGCCCGCTCGACGGCGAAGCCCGCGTCGGACAGCAGGCGGTGGATCCACTGGAACCCCAGCGACGACATCGCGGCGCGGTAGGGCGAGGGGTACAGGAGCGCGACGCGCCGCGGTCCGGGCGAGAACGTCGAGCCTTGCTCTTCCGCGCGCCACGCGCGCAGCTGCCGGAGGGGATCCGCCATGGCCCCAGACTAACTGCGCCCGGTCCTGGCCCACCGCTTGCACTGACAGCCGGCAGGCACCCCGGGAATCCGATGGCGACTTCGTTGCCCCCCATGGCGATCAACCAGGGCCTGGCTACCGCGCGCAAGATGGCAGCCAAGGGGCAGCTGGAGCAGGCGCGCGGGGTCGCCAAGGCGCTCTTCGGCGCCGCCCAGGGTCACCCGGAGCTCGCGGCCGAGGCCCTCGGGCACCTCGGCTGCATCGACCTCGAGCGCGGGGATCTCGACGAGGCGGACCAGCGCCTTCAGACCGCCCTGCAGGGAGGCCTGGACGAGGACACGCGGGCTCGCTTCGAGGGCGCGCTCGCGGAGCTCTGGGCTCGGCTGGGGGACCCCGGAGGTCAGGCGCTCCTCGCCCAGGCCTTCCGTCGGGTGAGGTGCCCGGAACAGAGAGCCGTGCTCCTCTGCCGCGCAGGGAGCATCGCGATGCTCAACGGCGACCCGCTGGTCGGGATGGCGGCCCTGTGGGACGCCAGAGCAGCCAGGCGCGAGCTGGGCAGTGCACCCGAGCTCGACTGGGCGGTGGGGGGCCTCGAGTACACCCTGAACCCGAGCACGGAAGACACAGACAGCTGGGTCGCCTGATCGGGGTTTGCGCGCCTCAGGTGAGGCGCGCAGGTCGCATCACTCGCCGAGGCTCCAGAGGCCTTCGATGAGCGCGCAGTCGAGGCTGGATTCCTGGGCACCGGTGGCCCGGATCCAGTCGATCAGCTCGTCCATGGGGGCATCGGGGAGGACATCACCCTCCTGCAGGCTCACCGCGAGGGCCTTGCCCTTGTCGGTGGTGACCTTGGCGTCGGCCAGGGCGGCGTCGGTCTCGGCGTCGGTCTCGCCAGACTCGGTGATGGCCACGCAGAGGGCCTCGACGTCAGCCTTCTCTCCGCTGGAGGCGGAGGCTGCGGGTGCGTCCACTGCTGTGGGAACGTCGATCGAGATGTCCTCGACCTCTCCACCACCACATGCAAGGGCCATTGCGACCAGGGCGGCGCCACCAATGAGGGTACGGATCTTCACTACAACTCCCATGTCAAGGCCCGGTGCGTAACCAACTTCGCACTGCGAGGCTCGACCAATCGAGCGGCTTCAGCCGACGAGCCCATCCGGGAGCCGACCGCGCCTGCGCTTGTGCTTGTGGGCGGACTTCGGCCACTGGAGCACGTCGAGGGCGGTCCGTGCAGAGGTGGGCATCGAGGGGTCCAGCAGGATCACGATGAGTCGCTTCACGCCTTCTGCCCGCCGCCAGCCCGCGACCGGGCGCTCGTCGAGCAGGCTGCCGAGCACCCAGGCGACCGCGGAGAGGTCGCTCGCTGCGTCGCCGTCTCCCGCCATGGCAGCGGGACGCACCAGGACGGCCCGCGCCTCGTCCACGCCTACGTGCACCGTGTCCAGCGTGATGTTCCCGTGGATGAGGCCGTCGCCGTGCAGCACGACGAGGGCCTGCAGGAGCGACACCGCGACGCCGCGCACGAGGTCTTCGGACAGCGCGCCGCCAGCGGTGATCGCGCGGGCCGTCGGCTCCTCGGGAGTTCGACAGATCCGGTAGGACAGGCCGTCCTCATCTCCGACCACATCGATCCCGCCGAGGGCCTCGTGCTCCAGGCCCTGGAGGAGTCGGCTCCGGTCGATGAAGGACCGGGGCTCCCAGCGCTCGCCGAGCGCATCGGCGACGCCTCGCGCGACGATGCGCCCCTCCGTGTCGACTCCCAGCGCCTCACAGCTCGAGAACTGTCCGTCCCGGGCCAACATGCGACCGAGCAACCAGCGCTCGATGGCTGGAGGCTCGCAGACGAGGCACGCGCAGGAGGCGCAGGAGATGCCGCAGCGCGCGCAGCGCGGGAGTCGCTCCATTCGATGCCCTGGCAGGAGTGCGCCCCCAGAATCGCAGTGTCTCGAACAATCGAGGTTTCCCTGCGATTTCGATCGCGCCTCGTCGGTCACGTTAGGATCTCCGCACTCTCGGAGTCCATGTGCCGCTGCTGCTCGCACTCTTCGCCTGCCAGACCCGCTCTGGCGACCTCATGACGATGTTCACGCCCAAGGCCGTCGAGACCTCGGCCGAAGCGGTGGTCTCGGGCGCGGAGCCGATCATCGACGAGGCCTTCGCGGCGCGTCGTAGCCAGGAGTGCATCGACAATCCGCTCGACTGTCCCGAGGCCACGGAGACGGACGAGACGGCCCCTGTTGTGGAGGCCGTCGAGGCCGTGGTCCTGGACGCGGTCGATGCCGTGTTCGAGGGTGTCCAGCTGGATACGGAGGAGCCCCCGGCGGCGCTGCCGACTCCCACGGGTCTCCCGAGCGAGCCTGCCTGGGGTGTTCGGCTGCTCCAGACCCTGCCGAGCGCCCAGCCTCCGCGCGCGGCGCTGGGCTTGTCCAACGGCGACGAGATCATCGTCGCTCCGGGCTCGATGATCGAGGCCGCCGGCCTTGTGGTGATCGCGGTCGGCGACCAGACCGTGCAGCTGGCGAAGGTCGAGCCGGTCGGAGACCACGCCGAGATCGAGACCGTCACCCTCCACGCCCTCTATCCGCGCTAGTCATCGGCGGTTAGCTGGCGCGCATGCGCCTCTCAGAGCTCCCAGCCGACCAGCCAGAACTCGCTGACCTTCGGGGCGCAGCGACGGCGCTGATCACGGACTTCGACGCCGCGCCCGACGCCGACGCCAAGGTCTCGGTCATGAGACGCTGGGACGCCTGGAAGGCCGAGTACGAGGCCGCGATGTTCCTCGCGAGCATCCGCTTCTCCCAGGACACGACAGACGCGAGCCGCAAGGCGCTCAAACAGCACTTCGACAGGGTCGACCCGGACGTGAAGGAGCTCGACACCAAGCTCCTCCGCCGAGTGGTCGAGTCCCCGGAGCGGGCCCTGCTGGAGGAGCGCCTGGGCAGCCAGGCCCTGGCCCTGTGGCGCTGCACGCTGGACTCCTTCGACCCGGCCATCGCCGACGAGCTTCGGGCCGAGTCCGACCTCGTGAATCGCTACGACGAGCTGCGAGCCTCGCTCCGGGTCGACTTCCGGGGTGAGTCCCACGGGCTGTCCTCGATGCGCGGGTTCTACGGCGACGCCGATCGCTCCACCAGACACGCGGCGCGCAAGGCCCAGAACCAGCTCCTGTCGGGCGCCGTCGATGAGCTCGACTCGCTCTTCGCGGAGCTCGTCGCCGTGCGCCACCGGATGGCACGGAAGCTCGGCGAGGCCACCTACACTCCCCTGGGCTATCGCATGTTGGGCCGCACGGACTACGACGGAGGGGACGTCGCGGCGTTCCGCGGCGCCATAGAGGCCCGCATCGTGCCGCTGTGCACCGCGATTCGTGCGCGCCACGCAGAGCAGCTCGGGCTCGACGACTACGCCTTCCACGACACGAGCGTGAGCGACACCTTGGGCGTGCCTCGGCCCAACGGAGACCACGACTGGATGCTGGCGCAGGCCACCACGATGTTCGAGCGGATGGGCGCCGACTTCAGCGCCTTCTTCGAGCAGATGAAGGCCGGGGAGCTGCTGGACCTGAAGGTGCGCGACGGGAAGATGGGCGGTGGATACTGCGAGGCGCTCATTCACTACGGACTGCCCTTCATCTTCGCGAACTTCAACGGGACCCAGGACGACGTCAACGTCTTCACACACGAGTGCGGCCACGCCTTCCAGTGCTGGACCACCATGCAGCGAAACGTGCTGCGGGACTACGTCTGGCCGACCTACGAGGCCTGCGAGATCCACTCGATGGGCCTCGAGATGCTGACCTACCCGCACATGGAGCTCTTCTTCGGCGATGACGCCGAGCGCTTCCGCCGGGGCCACGTGGAGGGCGGTCTCCTCTTCCTGCCCTACGGCGCCGCCGTCGACGCCTTCCAGCACGAGGTCTACGACGACCCCACACAGACTCCGGACCAGCGGAACGCCACCTGGAGCGACCTCGAGTCCCGCCTGTTGCCCGAGTGGCGCTACGACGGTCTCCCCCACTTCGAGAGCGGTCGCTTCTGGCAGCGCCAGGGCCATCTCTACTCGAACCCCTTCTATTACATCGACTACTGCCTCGCACAGACCTGCGCCTTCCAGCTCTGGCGAAACAGCCGCCGCGACCACGCCGGGACCATGTCCCAGTACCGTCATCTGTGTCGACTCGGCGGCGAGCTCCCCTTCCGCGCCCTGGTGGCGGAGGTCGGCCTGAAGGACCCCTTCGATCCCGACACCCTGGCCGAGGTCGCCGACGATCTCGCCGAGCAGCTGGATCTCTGATCAGAACGGAAAGGCCAGCGCGAGCGAGGCCTGGGGTTCGCGGGGACCTCTGACCTCCGCCTCGACCCACACCCACTCCCTGACGAGGACACGGGTGCCGGCGGCGAGCTCGTACTCGGCGATGCCGTCGAGGCGGACCCAGCGGGTCCCTCCCATGAGCCAGAGGTCCCGCCACACCCTCGCCTCTGCGCCCGCGAAGGCCTCGAGCTGGCGGAAGTCGCCGCGGGAGCCGAACTCGACGTTCAGCAGGTCACGTTCGACCCACTGGAGGCTCCAGGAGCCGCCCGAGGCCGCAGCCCCGATCCCCAGGGCGTAGCGGTCGCCCTCGACCACCGCTCGCGCCGAGACGTGGTGGCGCTCTTCTGCCCACTCATCGTCGAAGATCGGCGGCGCGTCATCCAGCAGCCCGCCGCCGTTCCAGCGGCCACGCCAGGTGGCCTCGACGTACCCACCGTCAAGCTGCAGGCGCGGGGTCGCCCGGAGCTGGACCAGCTGGCCGATGACCTCGAGATCGTCGATGTCCTGGCGGATGCCGCCGATGCCTGCCTCGCCCACGACCGAGAATCTCTGGCCCATCCTCAAGGAGACGTTGGCGCCGCCCTCGCTGATCGGGGCCGCCGTGTAGCCCCATGCGGTGGCGCCGACCGCCGTCCCGGGGATGGTGATGATGCCCGTGATCGTCCGCCCGACGGAGCCCCGACCGCCGAGCAACAATGGGGTCGTGCCGCTGTCGTCCTGGAAGGTCGGGCCGCCGTCGAGGGCGACCCCGTCGACGTCACTCCGGCCAGGCACCACCTGGCTGTAGAGGCCCTCTACGACGAAGCCCGAGTCGTCCCTGGCTTCACCCATCGCCAAGCTGGTGGTGGTGCCCTCGAAGGTCCAGCTGCTGCGGGCCTCCAGCACGCGCAGCTCGGTGCCCGGGAGCTCTGCCCCCATGCGGTCCATCGCCGCCGGGAGCGCTCCAGTGGTGGCCACCGAGCGAGTGCGGCCTCCGTCGAAGCGACGAGGCACGCGCTCGACCACCCAGGCCTCACGGACCATCGGCATCATCGGCTCGACGCCCTCGAGCTCGTCGTAGCCCCCCCGCGGTCTGGGGCCGCCGAGGTAGCCCTGGTCCAGGGCCACGTCGACGGCCTCGGCGAAGGTCAACAGCTCGGCCCCCTGCACGCGGTCGGGCAC
This sequence comes from Myxococcota bacterium, assembly GCA_036012755.1. Classification (GTDB taxonomy): domain Bacteria; phylum Myxococcota_A; class UBA796; order UBA796; family CAJQPC01; genus JAAESX01. The sequence continues at coordinate 196,889 of DASCPX010000016.1, forward strand.
GAAGGACACCAGCGTGAAGATGCCCTCGCGGTTCCAGCCCTCCTCGGTCAGTCGCTCGAAGGCCGCCAGGTCCGCCTCCAGCGCCGGGTCCGGAGCGCGCCTGCCGCTGCCTTCGTAGAAGAGGACGAGCAGCGCCTCGACCTCGGCCGGTCCCGGAGCGTAGCCGAGGGGCTCGTCAGAGACCTCGCCGAGCACCTCGTTCGGATCGTAGCCCTCCGGCAGGACGAGATCCTCCTCGTAGTCCAGGGCCGCCGCGAGGTGACTCTCGAGGATGCCGGAGAGCGTGTAGGCATCAGCACCCTCCACGTAGGCGACGATGTAGCGCACGGCTTTTTCGAGCTCGGCCGCGCTGTGGTCGCTCTCGAGCAGCGCCTCGATGTCGTCGTCGAGGAAGGCGGTCGGCACGGGCTTGCCGAGCTGCTGGTAGTAGAGGCGGGCGATGCGCTCGGCGTCGGCCTCGGAGAGCTCGGCGGCGAAGGCGCTGGCGACCAGCAGGATCACTGGAGGTACCCCAGGGCTTCGAGTCGCTTCTTCTCTTCGGCTCCCAAGGTGACGGCGCGCTCGGCGAAGCCCAGCGGACGTGCGCCCTCGACCTCGGCGTCCGGGGGCAGCAGCGCGAAGGAAGCACCCTCAGAGGGACTCGCCGGATGGGTCCACGCCGAGGTCCGCACCTCGCCCGTGGCCAGGTGAGTGCGCGGCAGCCTGTCGCGAAGCTCGGCCTCGAGGCGCGCCGCGGTCTCCGGATCGTCGAGCTCGACCAGCTCGGCGGGGTCCCCATACAGGGTCCTCTTCGAGCTCGACAGGTCCCAGTCCAGGCGGGCCCCCTCTCGGTAGATTCCCAGCCTGTTCGTGTCGAAGCGCGAGGTGTCGGAGAGGAAGGAGCGCGCAGGGATGTCCTCGCCGATGAGGACCTGGCCTTGTCGCTCCAGCCCCGCCAGCGAGGCGAGGGTCGCCGCGATGTCCTGGGTGCCGACGACGTCCTCTACGACGGCGACGCCCACTCCGGGGCCGTGGATGACCAGCGGAACGTGGAGCTGCTCGGGGTGGAGCGTGTGGGCATGGCCCCAGCTGCCGCGCTCGCCGAACTCCTCGCCGTGGTCGGAGGTGACGACGAAGATCACGGGGCGACCGGCGGCGGAGAAGCTCTCGTGGAGCCGCCTGAGCTGGTCGTCGACGTAGCGGATCTCCTCGTCGTACTGGGCGACCTGGTGAGCCATCTGATCGGCCTCGACCGGGTGCTCGAGGTAGTGGTGGTACTGCTTGTAGGCGAGGTCCCCGTCGGTGGCCGCCCGATCGAACAGCGTGTCGTAGCCCCCCGGCGCCGCGTAGGGGTAGTGGGCGTCGTAGAGGTGCAGGAAGACGAAGGCCTCCTGCCCCGCCGGCAAGCTGCGCATCAGGGCATCGACGACGTCCTCTGCATCCACCGTGCTCTGTCGGTTCGTCTTCTTGTCGTGCACCTCGAAGTCCTCCCACACATCGAAGCCCCTGTCGAAGCCGAAGCGGGCCGACACGAAGAAGGTGCTGACGACGCCCACGGTCGTGAAGCCTCCCGAGCGGAAGGTCTCCTGGATGAGCGCGAGCTCGTCGGGGATCGCGCGGCCGTCGTCGACCACCCCGTGCTCCAGCGGAGTCGATCCGCTCAGCAGCGTCGCGTGCGAGGGCAGCGTCCACGGCGAAGGGCTGCGCGCGTGGGCGAAGCGCGTCCCGGTCGCCGCCAGGCCATCGATGAAGGGCGAGGTGTCGCGGGAGTGGCCGTAGCAGCCGAGGTGGTCGGCCCGCAGGGTGTCGATGCTGACCAGCACCACGTCGGGGCGCTCTCCGCCGGGGGGGATCGCGCGTGGGGTGCAGGCCAGCGAGGCGAGGATCATTGCAGTCCGACCGGGAGGTACCAGAGCGTGAGCGGGATCGCGAGGGCCAGGGTGACCAACAGCGCCGCCAGGCGCCAGCCGCGGATCGCAGACCCGGGCGCCGCGAGGAAGCCAGCGGTCCAGATCAGCCAGAGCCCGTCGAGCGGGACGCGGAAGCGGGTCGTGCCCAGGAGCACCGCGACCACGGCGCAGTGGTAGAGCACGATCAAGAGCGTGATGGGGAAGAGCCAGCTCCGACCCCGAGCGAAGGCGCCGACGCTGCCTCCCCAGACGGTGAGCAGGGAGAACCCGATCGTGCCGAGGCAGAGGAACTCGGCGACAGGCGCGGGCAGACCCTTGTAGCGCCCGGCTCGGACCTTGCGCGTGAGGAAGCTGTTGGGGTTGAAGAGGAAGGCCTCGCGCTGGGGGATCCGGCGCAGGAACTCCGCTGGGTTGTCCCGGATCCAGCCCAGCGCCGTGTCACGCTGGCAGTCCGCCCACTCGGTCCTGGGGAGCTCGATGTCGCACATCGGTCGGCCGGTGGCGGTGATTCGCCTGAACTCGGCGGTGCTCTGGCTGAGCCCGTGGTCCCAGGTGATCAGCGGGAAGTCGTTGTTGCTCAGCCACAGGTTGTGACCGAGGGTGGTGTCCGTGATGACCACGCCGCCGAACTTCTTGCTGGCGTAGATCGAGTAGGGCGCGACGGTGAGGATCGCGACGAGCGCCATGGCGCCGGCTTGTCGCCATTGCCTTCGTGGCACGAAGGCCAGCATGAAGATCGGGAGCAGGTATGTGGCGACCCCCCGCAGGAGCACCGACAGGCCGATGAGCAGGCCCGCCAACAGTGCCCACCGCCAGGATCGATCCCGGGCCAGGCCGATGGTGTAGAGCGTTCCCAAGAGCAGCGTCAGGTAGATGGACTCGGTCCAGAGGTGACCGGCGAAGAAGGCCAGGGTGGGGCTCAGCGCGTAGAGCCACGCGGCGATGCGTCCGGCGCGCAGATCCAGGTGGTCCCGGGCCAACAGGTAGACGAGGACCTGCGCGACGCCGAAGCCGACGACCTGTGTGACGAGGCCCACGTCTGCCCAGCCGGAGAGCACCTCGTGGGCCGCGAGGAAGGTCACGTAGCCCGGGGCCCAGACGTAGGGGATGAAGGTGTCGGCGGTCATGCCCTCGCCTGCCGCCATGCGGTGGGCGAGCTGCAGGTAGGAGCACTCGTCCCTGGTGCAGGGCACGTCCCACCAGAAGATGAAGGGGAAGGCACGGAGCACCAGCCCGACCACCAGCGAGGCCAGGAGCCAGCGGTCGCGCCTCACTTCTCGAGGCGTTCCTCGAGCTCGGCCAGGCGAGCACGGAGCGCGTCCAGCTCGTCATCCGAGGCGCGGAGTGGCGGCTCGGGATCGGGCTCCGGGGCGTCGGGGGCGCGGGGGGCCTGCTGTCCGGGCCTGAGCATCGCCTCGACCTGGTCCATCTGGGCGGAGACCAGGGCCAGGCCTGTCGTGAGCTGCTCGCGCAGCATCGCCTGCCAGGGATCGTCGCCGGTGGACCGGATCATGCGGTGGAGCATCGAGGTCGGGATCAGCTCGGCGCCGCCAAGGGACTTCAGCACCACCTCGCCGAGGACCTGGGGCGTCAGGTCCTCTTCGGTCTTTGCGTCCACCACCTGCACCGTCGTCCCCTCGCGGATCATCGCCGCGAGCTCCTCGAGGTTCAGGTACCTCGAGGCCGAGGTGTCATAGAGGCGCCTGTTGCCATATTTCTTGATGGTGACCACGATCGACGACATATCCCGCCAGGGGGTCAGACCCTGACATGTGACGGGCGCGTGACATGGTTTCGTGTGTAATCCCAACCCCCTACACGGGGTCAGACCGTGACATCGGCGCCAGGTGGAGGCCGACTGAGCCCTGGCACGGGACTTGAATCACAGCTCGGCATGCTCGCGTTCACGCTCCTGGCCTGCACCGACGCCCTCATCGACGGCCTGCGAATCGACCTCGAGGGTGACCTCGCACCGACAACCCCGGAGGCTTGAGATGCCCTTCGCGCTCAGCGGCGACTGCCACATCTACTGGACCGCCATCGGTCGCGGCCCGCCCATCGTGCTGGTCCGCGGACTCGCCCGCTCCCACCGCTACTTCGAGCCGATCGTCCCGTACCTGGCCCGCTACTTCCGGGTGATCCTCTTCGACAACCGCGGCTCGGGGCGCTCCGATCGCCCTGCGGGTCCCTACTCCTCGGACCAGATGGCGGATGACGTCGTGGCGGTCATGGACGCTGCTGGCGCTCGAAGTGCCTGGATCCTCGGCATGTCACTCGGCGGCATGATCGCGCTGGATACGGCTCGGCGCCATCCCCGTCGGGTGAGCGGGCTCGTGCTCGGATCGTGCACGGCGCGGGGCCGTGGCTACCCGACTCGCGTCCCGCTCTGGCCGAAGCTCCTGCTGGCGATCAGCGCGCTCTTGCCTCGCTCGATGGGGCGCCGCGTCCAGGCCTTCGTGACCCTGAGCGATGCCTTCATGGACCGCGCCGAGCTCGAGATCGTCGCCGACTGTGGCCACAACATCGAGACCGAGCAGCTTGGCTGGATGGCCCGCCGCGTCCTGGTCTTCGTGGACACCCACGCGTCCGAGGCGCCCTACGCCAACCAGGCCCCAGCGAGGACGACAGGTACGCTCAAGACTGCGCCGATCGCCAGGTAGAGCGGCTTGTCGTGGCGCTGCCTCCCCATGACGAGGGCGGCCAGGGGGCCGAGCACCGCGAAAGCTGCGCCAGCGACGGCCAGGTCAGCTCCCTGGGGGAGCATCGTGCCTGCGTAGAAGGTGCCCGCCCAGCTCAGCGCCAGTGCCGCCACCGAGGTCACGAGGCAGCGCAGGGTCGGCCCCAGCGGGAAGAAGGCTGGCACCATGCCCACGACGAGTCCGCCGGCGAGTCCGAAGAAGAAGCCCGCGAACAAGAGCCAGGGCGAGACGGCGGCGAGTCCGAGGGCTCCGACGATGGAGCCGATGGCCGCCATCCAGGCCGCTGTTCGTTCGGGGGTGCGCATCGCGAGCGCATGGTCCCACGCGGATGTGCAGGAGCTGTGCAACTCGATCACGCGGCCAGTTTTTTGCGTTGCAACAAGAAAGTCCTTGTTGCAACGCAGCATCCTTCTTATGTTGTGGACGTCAAACAAGGAGACGGCATGTTCGAGACCGAGCAGTACCAGGATGCGGCGGAGCGCTACTTCGCCCTTCAGAACGAGTCCATCAAGGTGGCGATGAAGCAGTGGGAGACCACTATGGAGGCGCAGAAGGCCATGACGAAGGCCCTGCTCGCTGCCTCCTGGGCTTCCAAGCCCGAGGCGACGTCCTGAGTCCGCTGACGCAGCAGGGGATCGTCCCTGCTGCGTTTGCACATCCGATTTGACGCATTGCGGCATCTGGAGTAGAGAGAGACCATGAGCGACACCGAGATGTACAAGGCCTGGGAGAAGGCCATGACCCAGTGGTGGGACACCGTGCTGGACTCCCCTGCCTTCGTGAAGGGCATGGGGCAGGGTCTCGCCGGCCACAGCAGGACCCGGAAGGCCTACGAGGATCACCTCGACCGGAACATGGAGGCCATGCACCTCCCCACGCGAAAGGACCTCGTCCGCGTCGCGAAGATCTGCAGCCTCCTCGAAGATCGGCTGCTCGGGTTGGAGGACCGCCTGCTGGAGCTCGAGGATCAGCGCGTCGAGGCCGAGAAGCTCTCCCTCCAGGCGCGCATCGACGCCGCCGAGGCTCGGCTGGAGCTGAAGGGCCGCCTCTCGTCGATCGAGGCGAAGCTCGACGCGGCGCTCGCTACAAAGGCCGCCCCGAAGGCCAAGGCTGCGCCGAAGGCCGCCTCCACGAAGCGCAAGGCTCCGGCGAAGAAGAAGTGATGTTGCAGCGCGCCATCGACGCGGCCGCTTTCCTCGCTACGGATCCGATCGGCCAGGCGCGACCAGGCGCCTCGCCACACACCGTGATCCACTCTCAGGCCTCCGCGAAGCTGCGCTTCTTCGCCTCCACCGGCCGGCGCGCCCTCTTCGTGTGCATGCCGCTGATCAACACGTGGACGATCTGGGACCTGCTCCCTGGACACAGCGTGGTCGCGGCCCTGGTCGATGCGGGCATCGACGTCTACGTGCTCGACTGGGGCAAGCCCGGCCCGGAGGCCGAGGATCGTCCCCTGGACCACTACGTCGACGAGATCCTCGGGCGGGCGCTGGACAGGGCTCGCCGCCACGCTGGCACCACCCTCGACGTTGCTGGTTACTGCGTCGGGGGCACCTTCCTGGCCTGGCACCTGGCGCGGAATCGGCCCGAGGTGCGCTCCGCTGCCTTCGTGGCGACCCCGATCGACTTCCACGCCTCCGGGCGCCTTTCACGCTGGGCCGACCCGGCCCACTTCCCGCTGGATGCCCTCCACGGCAACTTCCCAGCGGAGCGCCTGCGCGCGAGCTTCGCCTGGCTGAAGCCGATGGGTCAGGCTCGGAAGTGGAGGTCGCTCTTGGAGCGACCGCAGGCCCGCGAGCTCTGGGCGCACCTCGAGTCCTGGTCCCGTGACGGCGTGGACTTCCCGGGGCGCGCCTACCGCGAGTACGTGCGTGCCTGCTACTTCGACAACCGCCTCCGCGAGGAGCTCGGTGGTGTCGACGTGCCTGCTCTGAGCGTCGCCGCGAGCCGGGACCACATCGTGCCTCCGCCGGCCGCGCACGACCTCTCGGCGGTCTGGGACGGCCCGGTCACCGAGAGGACGCTGCGTGGTGGCCACGTCGGCATCTGCCTCGAGAAGGCGCTGCCAGCGGCGCTGTCGGAGTGGCTCTCGTGATCGCGGAGATGTCTCGCGGTGCCTGGCTCCTCGCGAGCCACCCACGGCCGCCCGTCGGGCAGAGCGCCCACAGGGTGATCCACGTCCACGACAAGCTGCGGGTCCGCTTCTACGCCGGCGCCGGGGCCTGCCCCATCGTCATCGTCCCGAGCCTCATCAACCGAGCGTGGATCGTCGACCTCGAAGAAGATCGGAGCCTCGTGCGGGCCCTGACCGAAGAGGGCCACCCGGTCTACCTCGTCGACTGGGGCGTGCCCGGCCCGGAAGACGCTGACGAGGACGTCGCCTACGTGCTCGACTCACTGCTCGCGCGGGCCCTGCGTCGCATCCGCCGACACGCGAGGGCTCCGGTGTGCCTGCTCGGCTACTGCATGGGCGGCACCCTGGCGGCGATGTGCTTGGCCCGGCATCCAGGCCTCGCGGAGCGGCTCGTCCTGCTGAACGCCCCCTTCCGCTTTTGCGAGGGTGGGCGCTTCTTCGACCTCTGTCGCGATCTCGACGTCGAGGCGCTGATCGACAGCGACGGCCTCGTGCCGGTCGAGCTCATGAAGCCCGCCTTCTCGATGCTCGACCCAGCCGGCAACTTCACGAAGCTCGTCGCGATCGAAGAGGCCAGCCGGGACCCTCGCCGCATGCTCCGCACGATGGCTCGCGAGCGCTGGCTCGAAGAGAACGTGCCCATGCCAGGGGCCTTCGCGCGGGAGTGGATCCGCCACACCTACCAGGACGACGATCTGCTCGATGGCGCCTGGGTGATCGGGGACTCCGCTGTCGACCTGGCCGCGCTGGACCACCCCACCTTGGTGCTCGCCGCCGAGCGCGACTTCATCGCGCCTGTCGCCAGCGTGCTCCCCGTCGCGGAGGTCATCCCGGGGGCCACCGTAGAGGTCCTCCCGACCGGTCACATCGGCGCGGTGGTCGGGCGCTACCTCCCGCGGCTGGTCCAGAGGATCCACTCGTGGCTCTGAGCTGGGCGCTGTTCCTCGTCTACGCGGTGCTGACGGCGCTGTTGGCCTGGAGAGGTGGGCGGCAGTCGTCCACCGGCGCGGGCTTCGCCATCGGCAGCGGGCGCATGTCCTGGTGGGTCGCCGGCATCACCCTGGGTGCTTGCCTGGCGTCCTCTGCCACCTTCGTCATCGTGCCCGGCTTCGTGTACTCGGAGGGGCTCCCGGCGCTCGTCGGCTTCACCGCCCCCTTCATCGCCGGCATCGCGCTCGGGCTCTTCGTCTTCACGGGCCCCTTCAAGGAGCGCACGCGAGGTGCCCTCACGGTGCCCCACTGGCTCGGCGAGCGCTACGACAGCCCCGCCCTGCGCAAGCTCTTCGCCGGGCTCAACGTGCTCAACGTCGCCTACCTCGTGCTCATCACGGTCGGCTGTGGCTACGTGATGCAAGCGGCGCTGGGGGTGCCCTACCCCGTGGCCGTGGTCGGCATCGTGGCCTTCGTCTTCGGCTACACGGGCTTCGGCGGCGCCGGGGCTCATGCCCTGACCAACACCCTGCAGGGCATCGTGATGCTCGTGGTCGCCGTGGTCATCGCCTCGGCGGGCCTCGATCAGCTCGGCGTCACCTGGCAGAGCCTGGCCTCGACCGGCTGGACGGCACCGGACAGCCTGCTCTTCTCCACCCCCGGCGAGGTCTGGCTCGTGCCCTTCTTCATGGGCATCGCGCTGACCACCCAGCCCCACCTGCTGTGCAAGGCGCTCTACGTCGCCGACCGGGCTGCGGTGCGCAAGATGGTGGTCGTCGCGATCCTGTGCTTCGCGGTCTTCAGCCTCGTGCTGCTCGCTGGCGCCCACGCCCGCGTGGTGCTCCCAGAGGGCATCGCCCAGGACCAGGTCATGGCCACCTACCTCGTCGAGGCCTTCCCCTGGAAGCCCCTGTCCGCCCTGGTCAGCGTGGCGATCCTCGCCGCCAGCATGAGCACCCTGGACGGTCTCCTCGTCGCCATCGCCGCCAGCGTCGGCGGTGACCTCTTCGAGCGCCCCTCGGTCTCCCGCAACCGGCTCGTGCTCGCCGGGCTCGCGGTCGTGACGGTCGCCATCGCCCTGTCACCTCCGCAGCTCGTGCTGATCCTCGGTCAGCTCGGTGTCTATGGCCTCGTCGCGGCCTCCGCGGGCCCCTTGCTCGCCGGACTCTTCAGGGATGGCCGCCTCCACGCCGTCCCGGCGCTGTGCTCGGCCATCGTGGCCTTGATCGTGCACTTCGGTCTCGCGCTCACGGTCTTCGACAACCCGGGCCTGGCAGCCTGCGCCGCGGTGGCGGTCGGAATACCGATCGCGCTGTTGCCCGTGCCTGCGCTGTCGGCGGCACCCAAGAGGGAGAAGGCGTGAGCTGGACCGGAGACCACCAGGGACTCGCGCTCTCGGATCAGCGGCGGAGCTGGACCTATTCCCAGCTCCGGGACGAGGCCGCGCGCTGGGCCGGCACCCTCGCGGCCCGCGGCGTCGAGGCAGGAGACCGCGTGGCGCTGCTCGCCAGGAACCGCGGCGAGTTCATCGTCCTGCTGCTTTCCTGCGAGCACCTCGGCGCGATCTTCCAGCCGATGAACTGGAGGCTGTCCGAGGCAGAGCTCGACTGGCAGATCGCGGACTCGACCCCCCGAGTCGTGCTGCGCGACGCGGACCTCGACGAGGGCCCCGGCGACGCGGCGATCCGCGGTGACGAGCGCGCCGAGACCGAGCCCTGGATGCTGCTCTACACCTCTGGCACGACCGGCAAGCCGAAGGGAGCCCTGATCACTCACGGGCAGGTCCGGGCCAACGCCGCGGTCACCCTCGGGGCCTGCGAGCTGACCGCCGAGGACAGCACGCTGACCTTCACGCCCCTGTTCCACACCGGCGGCCTGAACTGCCTCACGACGCCGCTGTTGCGCGTCGGTGGTCACGTGGTCCTGCGCCCCTCTCTGGAGGACGCGCTTGATGTCATCCGGGACGAGGGCATCACGCTGTTGACCGGCGTGCCGACGATCTACCAGTTCCTCTCCGAGCGTCCCGGCTTCTCCGAGGCGATGGGTTCTGTTCGGGACGCCCTCTGCGGCGGGGCCCCGCTGTCGCTGACGCTGCTCCAGACCTACCTCGAGCTCGGCATCCCGCTGCGGCAGGGCTTCGGCCTCACGGAGGTGGGGCCCAACTGCTTCTCCACGCCACCGCAGCGCGTGCGCGAGAAGCTCGGGACCGTCGGTCGACTCGTGCCCGGGCTGGAGGCCCGCCTCGTCGACGGCGAGCTTCAGCTGCGCGGCCCGATGGTCTTCGGCGGCTACTGGGGCCACCCTCCCCACGAGGGCTGGTTTCACACCGGCGACGTCCTGCAGGTCGACGACGAGGGCTTCTGGTCCGTCACAGGGCGCAAGAAGGAGATGTTCATCTCCGGCGGAGAGAACGTCTACCCGGCCGAGGTCGAGGCAGCGCTCTATGCCTGCGGCGGCATCGCCCAGTGCGCGGTCATCGGCGTGGAGGACGAGCGCTGGGGCGAGGTCGGACGAGCCTTCGTCGAGCCCAGTCCGGGGGCGACGCTCTCGCCAGAGGCTCTCCACGGTGCCCTCCAAGGACGCCTGGCCCGCTACAAGCAGCCCAAGCGCATCGAGGTGCTGGCTTCGCTGCCCCGCACTCCCAGCGGCAAGATCGACAAGCAGCGACTCGGAGAGATGCCGTGATCCTGCTCCTTCTGGCCTGCCTTCCAGAGGATGTCGCGCTCGACGACTCCGTCCCGGTCCTCGACGACACCGCCGCCGCGAGCACCGAGCCCCTCTACGGCCAGTGGATCTCCGACGGAGCGGACATCAGCCCGCTGTTTTCCGGCGCACCCTTCGAGTACCTGAGCATCGACGCTGTCTTCGGGGACGAGGGCTACGAGGTGGTCGGCCACACGGCAGACGACGACTACACCTTCGCCGGGACCTTCACGATCGACACCTCGAGCACTCCAGCCTCGATCGAGCTCATCCAGACCCAGCCCGGAAACGCCGTGGCCCGGGGCATCTACCTCGTCGAGGACGAGGTGCTCACCTACGAGGTCGTCCAGGTCGAGCCGGACTATGGCTACGCGCCCCCGACCCCGGAGGAGGGCTTCGGCTCCACCACCGGCCCCAACCTCTCAGAGGGCGACAACGTGCAGGTCTACCGCAGACCGTGATCTGGATCTGTGCCGCATTCGCGCGAGAGCCGGTCGAGGCCCTGAGGCCCGTCGAGGAGCCCCCGGATGTGGGCCTCGACTTCGTGGGGCTCGCCCAGGTCAAGACCTCGGGCACGAACGTGGCCACCACGAACGCCTTCCTCGATGGGCAGGTCATCGGCGTGATCGACGGGGACTCGGGCGCAGACGCCGGGGACTCCCTGAGCCACTTCAGCGAACAGCGCGTGGCGGCTTTTCTGGGCTACCGTCCGCCGCTGTTGGATGGCCACGCGGCCCTTCACGGCGGCTTCGAGATCGACTTCGCCTTTGGAGACGCCGCCTACGGCATCGGGGGCAACACCGGCGGCGGCTTCGGCGGCGACCAGGTGAACCTCCAGACCCGCCGCCTCTACGTCGAGGTCGACAGCCAGCTCTTGCGACACGAGCAGGACTGGAGGGTGGGCCTGCACTTCGTGAGCGACGGCGTCGGACTCCCGGAGGAGGGCCTCGACGCCATCTTCCGCAGCGGAGCACGCGGCACGGTCTTTGCCAGCGAGGCAGCCGGCGCCTCGCTCCACGGGCAGCTCCCCGAGCGCTTGCGATACAGGCTCGGGGTCTACAAGCTCGTCGAGAACGCCAGCTCGCAGCCGGACGACGTCACCCTGGGCATGGGGGATGTCGAGCTGCAACCCGGCTGGCGCACGCGGGTGGGCCTGCACGCCTGGTACCTGCGAGATCGCTCGGATGGCCAGGGCGGCGCCCTGGGCGTGGGGCCTTCATCCTCGACCTCGGCGCTCCAGGGGGGCCCCTCTCTGGACGTCGATGGGGACGTAGACGTCACCTGGCTGGGGGCCGACGCCGGCTGGAACGCGGACCTGCGCCGCGGTGACCTCGGAGCCCACGGCGTCGCCTTGGCTCACCTCGGCTCCCTCGGCGACGTCGACGCCCAGGGCTTCAGCGCCAACGGCGAGGCCCGCTGGCGTTGGACCGCGGGCAAGGGCAGCGTGCTCCGGGCAGAGGTCCTCTATGCCACTGGCGATTCCGTGTCTGATGTCGGCTACACCGGCGTCCTCACCGGAAACACCTGGGGCATCGCGGGGGCCAACCACACCACCCACGGCACCCTGTTGCTGCACCCGGATCTCTTCTCTATCAACCGCCAGGTGAGCCACACCGGCGACCTGGCGGCCTCTGGGCGGGGCCAGCTCAGCTTCACCGGGTCACTGGGCTACGACCCCGTCCCAGACCGCCTGACCGTCCAGTTCGGCGGTGGTCACGCGAGCTATGGCGGCGGGACCTCGGCCCAGGAGATCAACCTCCGGGTGCTCGGCGAGCCCTACCTGTTCATGCGGACCGGTCTCTCCGGCGCCTACCTCGCGAGGCCGGGCACGGACGCCTGGATCGTCTACGCCTCCTTCGACTGGCTGGTGATCTGATGCCCCTGAACGCCTTGTTCTTCGGCCTGGCCTGCGCGCCCCGGTATGGCTCCGCGCCACCGCTGGCGCCATCCGAGCTCCACGCGCCCCTCCCCGTGTCCCACGTCGATCTCGACGGTGTCCGTGTCGCCTACGCGAGCGCAGGGGAAGGCACGGCCCTGGTCTTCCTGCACGGCCTGTCCTCCTACATGGGCTACTGGGAGCACCAGCTCCCACACTTCGCACAGTCCCACCAGGTCTTCGCGCTCGACCTCCCGGGCTACGGGATGTCGTCACGCCCGGACGCGCCCTACACGCCTCCCTGGTTCGCCCAGACGGTGGTGGACTGGATGGACGAGGTGGGCTTGTCCTCAGCGGTCTTCGTGGGCCACTCGATGGGCGGACAGGTCGCCCTGACCCTCGCGCTCGAGCACCCAGAGCGTGTAGACGCCCTCGTGCTCGCTGCCCCCGCCGGAATCGAGACCTTCTCTCCGGGCGCCGCTGACTGGATGAAGGGCTGGTGGACCGAGTCCAGGGCCATGGAGTCCACGGAAGAGGACATCCGCGCCACGATGACCACCATGGTGTTCAACGTCCACGACGAGGGCGTCGAGCGGCTCATCGAGGAGCGGGTTCGGCTGGGTCGTCACGAGGACTTCGGCGGCACCTCGGTGGCCGTCTCCCGCAGCATCGCGGGCATGCTCGACCACCCGGTCGCCGGGCGCCTGTCCGAGGTCTCCGCCCCGACGCTCATCGTCTTCGGCGAGGACGATCGCATGATCCCGAACCCGGTCTTCACCGGCGGCCGCACCTCGGCCATCGCGAAGCAGGGGCAGCGGTCCATTCCGGGCTCCTCGCTGGTCCTGGTCCCGAGGGCCGGCCACACCGTGCACCACGACGACCCCGGCGCATTCAACGACGCAGTCGAGCGCTTCCTGGAGGGCCTGTGATCTGGATCGCGACCGCGCTGGCGACCACCGACTTCACCGGTACGCCCGTCACCACCTACACCGGCGAGGAGACCTTCCTCCAGGACGGCTCCGTGCAGCTGTGGGGGCAGATCGAGCTCCACGAAGACGGAGACCGCCTGCTGTTTGTGCAAGAGGACTTCAACGACTCGCTGGAGTGGCCAGCGGACAGCGACTGGGCTCCGTGGATCCACCAGATGTTCGGCACGGGGGACCCTCACTCCTCGAACTTCCTGCTGCACTCGGCCCCGCTGGAGCCCATCTCGGAGGGCACGCCCATCCTGCTCGTCCCCGGGGCCGGAGACAACGGCAGCCGTGGCTTCATCGTGATGGCCTCGCGCCTGGACGGCAGCGGGCGGCCCGTGTTCGTCCTGACCTTCGCCCACCCCCACGGCGATGTCTTCATGCAGGCCGAGATCGTAGCGGATGCCATCGAGCGCATCAGACAGCGGCGAGGCGTCTCCCAGGTCGACGTGGTAGGCCACAGCAAGGGAGCCATCGCCGCCGCCGTCTACGCCAGCAACCACTCTTCGGCCTCCTGGCCGAGCAGCGCCTATGAGCAGGTCGGGACCGAATATGCGAACGATATTCGCCGGTTCGTTGCGATCGGTGCTCCCCTGGACGGCATCGACACCGCCTACCGGTGGCCGGCCCAGAACTGGCTCTCTCTGGAGAGCGACGAGGCCTTCTCGCCCTCGTCCTGGAGCACCTACTACCCCTACACGACTGCCAACCTGTACGTGACGCAGGACCTCTCCGAGCAGGACCACCTCTCTGATGGGGGCGACCTCTTTCCAGGCCACCGCCAGCTGCTTCGGCGCCAGGCGCACGCCCTGCCGGGTGAGTCCTTCCTCGGTCCGTACTCGGTCCAGCAGGACTGGTACACGACCTACGAGGGCGGCCTTGGCTACGTCAGCTGGAGCGAGGGCATCGACGCGGCCATCGACGACGCCGGCGACTTGCTGGCGGCGCTCGAGGAAAACGGCGTCGATCCAGAGGTCGAGCTCTTCGTGCTCGCCGGAGAGAACCCGCTCTTGCACAACGGCGCTGAGTACCAGTGGATCGCAGCCTTTGGAGAGAGCTGGGTGGACGTGGCCACCGCTGGCCTCGACGCGTGGGCCGAGCTGCTGGCAGAGGCCGCGGAGGAGGCTGGAGTCGTGGACATCGACCCGGACGAGCTCCGTGGGCTGGTGCAGGGCAAGCTCGTGCTCGGCGAGATCAGCGGGCCCTCCGACGGCCTGGTGTTCCTCTCCAGCGCGACGCGGGTCGAGACCCTCACCGGCCGAGGAGCGAGCGTCGGAGAGCTCCGCGTGGTCGACCTGGCCCACCTCGATCTGCTCTATGCCTCTGAGATCACCGGACAGATCCTCATCGACGCCGGCGAGGCCGATCCAACGGAGGACGGCTGGATGCGGGCCGTCGGCGAGCGGTATGTCGAGGCGGACACCCTCGGCTGGGTCGAGACGGTCCTCGCCGATCCCGACACCGACGAACCCGACATCGACGACACGGGGTTCGTCGAGGACGACGACCCTGGCGATCCGGACGGCTCCGGGCGCCTTGCCCGCAACTGTGATGGATGCGCCAGCGGCACCGGGGCCCTCGGCGCGGCCTGGCTGGGGCTCCTGGTGCTGCGGAGGAGACGATGGAGTTGAGGGACGTCCGAGCGCTGGTGACCGGCGGCGCCAGCGGCATGGGGGCGCACTTCGTCGAGCGGCTCGGGGACGAAGGAGCCGGAGTCTTCTCCTGCGATATCCAGCCCTTGGACGGCGGGACCGTGGCGGACGTCTCCAGCGAGGAAGACGTGACCCGCTTGTTCCTGGAGGCCGAAGCGGCTCTGGGCGGGCCGGTGAACCTGCTCGTCAACAACGCCGGGATCATCCGGGACGGCCTGCTCGTCAAGCGCGATCGCGACACGGGAGAGCTCTCGACCATGTCGACGACGAAGTGGCAGCAGGTCCTCGACGTGAACCTCACTGGCCCCTTCCTGTGCATGCGGGAGTTCGCTCGGCGGGCCATCGAGAGCGAGACGAAGCCGGGCCTCGCCGTCAACATGTCCTCCATCAGCCGGGCGGGGAACCCTGGCCAGAGCAACTACGCCGCCGCGAAGGCTGGCCTCGTCGCCGACACCGTGCTGTGGGCCAGGGAGTTGGCTCGGTACGGACTGCGGGTCGTCGCCATCGCCCCCGGCTTCGTGCGCACGCCGATGGTCGAGTCGATGCCGCCCCAGGCCCTCGAGCGCGCCCTGAAGCCCGTACCGATGCGTCGCCTCGGCGAGCCGGAGGAGATCTGGACTGCTCTTCGCTTCTGCATCGAGTGCAGCTACTTCACGGGCCGCGTGGTCGAAGTCGACGGCGGACTTCGCCTATAACAGGTCAATATTGCTCGATGTTTTCATCGATCCAGGCCAGGCGCGCGGGGATCCACTCCCGGATCTTCTCAACCTCTGCGTCGTAGTCTTCGACCACGGGCAGGTAGCCTCCGAGGAAGTCGATGTCGTCCCAGACCCAGACCTCGAAGTTCTCGTAGGCGGCGTCACCGAGGAGCTCGCGCTGGGCCTCGAAGCGCGCCAGGGCTGCCTCGTCGGACAGCGTGCCCTCGCGGAGCTCGAACCAGCGCGCCGCCAGGGCCTCTGAGAAGCCCTCTGCGCTGGTCATCCTCGCCACCCACGTCGGTCTGTACAGGATCCAGCCGGTCGGCACGACGTTGTCGTTGTAGGTCGGCTGGCCGAAGGTGAGGTCGAGGTCCCAGGGGGTGAAGGCCATCAGGCCGGAGGCGTCCCGCCACAGGTGCACGCTCAGGTAGTAGGCGTCGTTGTTCTTCATGAACTCCTGCAAGAGCACGAAGTCGATCGCCGAGTCCCGATCGAGCACGTCGAAGATGGCGTCGGGATCGTCCAGGATCGCCGCCTGCCAGGAGGCGAGGATCTGTTGGATGGCGCTGATCTCCTCGGTGGTCGGCGCCTCTGGGTGGACGGGCGCCCAGGTGCCGAAGCCGACAGCGTCGTTCGGGTAGATCCCGCCCTGGTCGTCGAGCTTCAGCACGAAGCCCTCTTCGTCGATGTCGATGCGGGCGGCGTCCCGCTTGACCCGCTCGACCAGGAAGTAGATGCCCCAGTCGGCTCCGTCCAGGCGCAGCTGGCAGGTGCGGCTCTCTGGCCCGTAGTGCTCGGGGCTCCAGTCCTGGTACAGATCGTAGCCGTACTTGTTCCGCGTCAGGGCCCGGTCGATCCAGGCACCGTTGAGCACCCAGTCGCTCTCTGCGCCCATGCCGAAGAGATCGACCTCGAGGGCCTCTCCGTCCCTGCGCAGCTCGACGGCGTACTGCTTCTTCGGGAAGCCAGAAGAGCTCCGCCCGCGGATCTCGACCCCTGCCTCCCCGTCGAAGAGCACGAGCCCCTCGGCGTCGGCGATCTCGAGATCACAGTCGATCTTCGGCTCGTCGGGGATCGCCTGTCCGCAGTCCAGCTCGATGCGGCAGATGCCCTCCGCGACGCCCGGGACGTCCTCGACTCCGCTGTCGTCCGGGTCCTCGATGGGGATGGAGTCGGAGTCCACCGGCAGCGAGGGCACGCTCGGGTCGGTGCAGGACAACAAGGCGAGGACCATGCCGCATTGTCACCCGTTTCGCGCCGATCACTCCGGTTGATCCGCCCTCGCTGGCCCTGCGCACGCCTGGCGGCGGCAACGAGGCTCGCCGACCTTCGGGTTTGGCAACGCGTCGCCCCGTTGGCCCTCCTCGAAGTGTCCAGACACGCCTTCGTCGGGCCGTCTACCCAGCCGCACGCATTGCGGCGCGATCATCGAATCAACCTATGTGATCGGCGCGATATCCTCGCCCCATGTTGGTTCTGTACATGCTGATGGCTCCCACCTGTGCGGGCTTCGGCGACGCGGGCTTCGGCGACGGACTCCGCCAAGAAAGAGTGGCGCGAGGAGGTCACGGAGCTCCTGTCGGTCCGGGACTGCAGCACCCCGGGCACGGTCGACTTCTACGCCTTCATCGGCGCGAACCACGTCTCGACGACCGTGGAGTACTCCCAGTGAGTGGGGCTCGGCGGTAGCATCGCCGCCTGGACGGCCACATGATCCTCCTCGCGCTCGCGCAGAGCCTGGACTCGTGAAGGCCGCGGCCGGCAGACGTACAGCTGAGCGCCGGGGCCTTCAGCTTCTGAGTCAGTCTTCGGCCGGGCTCGCGAAGTAGGCGTCGAGCCCCGCGTCCACCGCCCGGGCGAAGCGGTCCATCGTCTCCTCCTGCTGCCAGGCCTCGACCTCGGCGGGATCCCAGGCGTGGTGGGTCTCGATGATCACGCTCGGCATGGTCGGGCGGCGCAGCATGCGAAGCCCTCGCCGATCGAGGAAGACGCCGGGGGTCCCTTCCGCGTCGTAGGCGGCCTTGTAGTCGCGGCCGTCGTAGGCCACGAAGTCCTCGGCGAGCATCCCGTCTGCCAGCGAGCGTGCGAGGCGCAGACGCCCGTCCCGATCCTCTGGCTCGTCGGAGACCAGGATGGTGAAGCCGGGGTGGCCCAGGTTGCGCATGCACCCATCGACCTCGACGCCCTCCGACGTGGCCCGGGCGTCGGAGTGGAGCGACAGGAAGACCTCTGCGTCCCCTGCTGACGCCACCCGCTCGGCGTAGCCCGTCTGGTCCTCGCCCTCGCGGGTGAGGCGGACCTCGTACTCGGGCTCCAGGCGCTCCTCGAGCTCCAGGGCCACCCGGAGCATCTCGTCCTGCTCGGAGAGGCAGGTGGCGCCTGTGTTCCCGGGGTTGTCGGGCTCGCCGTGGCCGGGGTCGATGAGCACGCGGTGGGGACTGGCGAGAGCGACGGGGATCAGCAGGAGCATGGACACGTCGACAGCCTACGGAGCGCTGCGGTTCCATGCTTGCCATCACCACGCCGGTGGAGTGAGCTACGAGCGTGCTTGCTCAGTGACGGGCAAAGGGCGCTTGCGGCCCGTCGATCGGGTTCCATCGCCAGCCCTCTGGGCTGGGGGCGCCGATCGGGAAGTCGACAGCGGGCTGCGGCGACTCGGGCCGAGCCTCTGATGGAAGGAAGACGACCATCACCAGCTCACCCTCGAAGGCCAGGTGCTCATCGCCACTGGGCTCGATCGAGTACGAGCGCCAGTACAGGGCGCGAGACGTGACGGCGAGCTGGTCGAAGAGCATGCCGATGCGGTTCCAGTCGCCGTCGAAGCCCACGCTCATCGCAGGTTCTGTGTGGAATGCGAACTCGGGACCTTCCAGGTCTTCCGTGGCGACGATCTCCAGCGCAAGGTCGTTCCCGATACCCTCGAGCCGCTCTCGGAGTTTGTCCGCGTAGGGCTCGTCGGGCACCCGGCGCAGGCGCTCTTTCGCTTCGGCGACCGCGGTCCCCAAGGCCTCTGTGGCGGCGTCTCTGCCCGCGGGGTCCCGCTGGGCTGGCAGCGCGAGCTCGGCCTTGATGACGACGGCGACATCCCCGTCGAGGTCCTCGGTCGAGATCTCGGGGTTCGACGACGTAGCCGAAGCCCTTGTAGGCAGAGCCGGCTGCCAGGCATGCCTCGAGGTCACCTCCAGTGCAGGCCTGGGCCAGCTCCTCGGCGAGCGCCCGGTGATCCTCGACTCCGGTGATGGACATGGGAGGACACTTCGCGCAGTGGGCCGCGAGGAGAGTCGCCAGGAAGACGTGTCTCTTCGTCGGGTCCTATCTCCTGCAACACGGGCACGCAGTCACCTCGAGACGGCGCGGGGGTCGAGCTGGAGCTCACCCACCTCTACTGGCACTACTGACGCGCAACATTGCGGGATTCGATCGGCTAATGGTTCGCGCCCCCGGACGCAGGACCCCATGGCCTTCGGAAAGATCCCCCGCTTCTCTCCCTCCTTCTCCGCGCGCGAGGCCCTCGTGGCCGCCCGCTACCTGAGCAGGAGTGGAGACGACACCCCCGTCGTCCGGAAGTTCGAGCAGGCCTTCTCGGAGTACATCGGCGCCGAGCACGCCGTCATGGTGCCCAGCGCCCGGTACGGCTTCCACCTCCTGTTGGCCGGCTGGGGCATCGGAGAGGGCGACGAGGTCATCCTGCCCGCCCTGACCTACTTCGCGATCCCGAGCCTGGCGATCGCCACCGGGGCGACCCCGGTCTTCGCGGACATCGGGCTGACGACCCACGTGCTGGACCCGGGCGCCTTCGAGGCCGCCATCACGCCAAGGACCAAGGCGGTCGTGCCGACCCACCTCTTCGGCACCCCCTGCGACATGGAGCCGATCCGCAAGATCGCCGAGCTCCACGGGATCAAGGTCATCGAGGACGTCGCCCAGGCCACAGGCGCCCGCTACCAGGGTGCGCGCGTCGGCTCATTTGGCGACGCCAGCTACTTCACCTTCGGCCTGACGAAGAACATCACGACGCTCTCGGGCGCGATGATCACGACCAACGACGCCGAGCTCGCCGCGAACGTCCGGTCCAAGATGGAGGCCAGCGAGTGGGCCCCGCTCTCCGGCAGCGCGAAGGAGACCCTGACCGGGCTCGCGATGATGGTCGCCACCCACCCCCTGGTCTACCCCTTCACGGTCCATCCGGCGGTGGTGCTCGGGAACCGCCTCGGCAAGGACCCGATCCACGAGCGCTTCGGCGAGGCGGAGAAGCGCTACGACAGCGTGCCCGAGTACTACACGAAGGCCCGCCCCCGGGCGGTCCAGGCTGCCGTCGGGCTCAAGCAGCTCACCCGCATCGAGGCGCTCAACGGTGCCCGCATCCGCAACGGCCGCTTCCTCGATGACAACCTGGGCAGCGTGCAGGGCCTCACCGTGCCGAGCTACCCGGAGACCGCCGAGCCCATCTACATGAGCTTCGTCGTTCACCACGCCGACCGGGACGGCCTCGCCGCGGGCCTCCGCGACCGCGGAGTGGACACGACCATCGGCTACATGTCGAACTGCGCGAACAACCCGCTGTTCTCTGAGTTCTCTGCCCGCTGCCCCAACGCCGAGCGCGCCTTCACGGACCTTCTCCACATCCCGGTCCACCCCAATCTTTCGAACTCCGATCTTCGGCACATGTGCGAAGCTGTTCGCCAGGCGGCCCTAGGTCTCACGTGAAGCTGAACCTCCGGAACTACGCGCGCATCGCCCGGGCCGCAGCGACCCGGAAGGTCCCGGTCTACGCCCACTTCGGCATCACCCATCGCTGCGATCTGACCTGCAAGATGTGCGGCATCTGGCGCTACGGGAACAAGAAGGAAGAGCTCTCGATCGACCAGATCAAGCAAATGGCCGCGCGCATGCGGCGGCTCGGGGTGGTCCAGATCTCGATCGGCGGCGGCGAGCCCTTCGCCTGCGAGGAGATCGAGTGGGCGGCGAAGGCCTTCGTGGACGAGGGCCTCACCGTGCGGGTCCTCACCAACGGCGTGAACGTGACGACCGAGCGGCTCGACCGCGCGATCGACTTCGGCGTCAAGAACTTCAGCATCTCGCTGGACAGCCTCTACCCGGTCCGCTTCGACTACATCTGCGAGGTCGAAGGCAGCTGGGACAGGGCCGTCCGCAACATGGTCTACCTCAGCGACAAGCTGCGCGGCTCCGGCGGCATGCTGATCCTGAACTGCGTGGTCTCGAACCTGAACCTCGAGGAGTGCCCCGACATCGTGCGCTTCGCGAAGGAGCTGGGCTTCGCGGTCAGCTTCCTCCCCATCGAGCTCCTCCCCGACGCCAAGGCCGGGGTGCGGAACTGGGAGGCCCGCTTCATCCGCTACCGCCCGGAGATGGGCCTGGAGGCCGGACCCCAGGACGACGTCACCGGGCGCATCGACCGCGCCTACGACACGCTGATCCGGATGAAGAAGGAGGGCTGGCCGGTCCTGAACTCCACGCCGTATCTCGAGTCCAGCCGCGTCTACTTGAAGACCGGTCGCTTCCCGGCGGACGGCTGTGACGCCGGCGCGCTGTACTTCTCGATCTCGCCCAACGGCCAGTTCACCATCTGCCACCGCACCTCGCACGGCTACAAGCACTTCCTCGACCCGGACTTCGAGGAGTTCTTCCGCTCCGTCGAGTACGACTACAAGCGCAAGATGGAAGCCGGCGCTTGCGAGGGCTGCATGCGGGCCTGCTGGATCGACACGAGCTCCATGTTCCGCACCCTCGAGGGCTTCTTCGAGACCGCCCAGCTCAACCTGAGACCGCAGCTGGGGACTCCCTGCACCCTCGACGAGGCGATGGCCTGGGCGAGGTACGACGGCGTCGACATCGTCCCCGGAAAGGTCTCCGCCAAGTAGGTCCTCAGAAGAGCTCGCCGCGAACGCCCGCCGAGACGAGGAACCCGCGGTACGTCGCCCAGTCGGTCTCTGGCGCGTAGCCGCCCATCGCCCGGACGAACCACGAGCCGTGGTCGTAGGTGTAGCCAGCGACCGGCGTCAGCCCGAGCAGTCCGAGGCGGGCCCGATGCCCGCCGTAGATGACCGACAAACCGAGCTCCTGGAACTCGCCGCGGGCGGGATCCCAGTAGCGCTCGCCGTCCCAGTCGGACTCCCAGCTGTGGGCGGCGAAGGGCGTTCGGGTCGCATCGACAACGACGCGCTCGCCCCCCGCTTCGAGGGCCCAGCCGATGCCGATGCCGGTGCGATCGTCGTACTCGTCGCTCTCGGAGAGCTTCAGCCAGGCGCCGCTCTGGAGGTGGAAGCCGAAGCGGATGTGCTCCTGGTCCACGATCAGGGTGCGCACTCCGAAGTGTGGGAGGACGCCCATGTCGTAGTCGTCGTAGGCGAGCCCGATCGTCAGCGTCGCGCGATCGTGGAGGTCGACGTGGGTCTCCAGCAGCCCCCCCTCGAAGCGCGCGCGGGTGGAAGAGTCGGTCACCTGGAAGCCGGTCACCGAGGCTGTGACCTCGCCGTCGCTACCGGGCGCGGCGCCTACGAGGAAGGCGCCGGAAGGCACGGCGGCACCTGCAAGAGAGACCCACAACAACATCGCTACTCCCGAGCCCTGCACCTGGAGTGTACCGGCGTCTCTCCGGAGGCGTCAGGCCCCTGTCGCAAAGCAGTCGTTGACCTCGCCTGCTGTTTTGAGAAAAATTAGTCACCAGGAAGGAAAAAAAATAAGCAGGACCGCTCCCCGTCCTCTATGTGGACGACGAGGAGGGAAACCTCTTCGTCTTCGAGGAGGCCATGGAGGGCCTCTTCCCGGTCCACCTCGTGTCCTCAGCCAGCGAGGCCCTGCGCTTCATGGAGGAGCACGAGGTCGCCATCCTGGTGACCGACCAGCGCATGCCGCAGATGACCGGCATCGAGCTCTGCGAGATCGCCCGGCGGCGCCATCCGGGCGTGCGCCGCGTCCACGCGCTGCGCGAGGCCCTCGACGAGAGCGGCTCGATCCTCCCGACCGCCGCGATGGAGACGCTGGCCGGCGAGATGGACTGCCTCGACGAGGCGGTCAACTACCTCTTGGGGCTTCACCAGCGCACCCGCCGCCTGTCCCTCAGGAACACGAGCCAGAAGGGCCGCGTGCTCCTGGCCGAGATCAGGGAGCGGCTCTTCGAGCCCTTCCGGACGACCCGTCATGACAGCGGCGGGACGGGGCTCGGCCTCAGCATCTGCCGCTCGCTCGCCAAGAGCAACGACGGGAGCATCGCCCTGTTGCCCAGCCCGACGGGCACGACCTTCGAGGTGCGCCTGCCCAGGGCGACGGCCACCTGATGGGCCCGGCCCCTCGGCGGTACAAGTGGGTGCTGGCCCTCGTCGGGCTCGGACTGGGCGGTGGCGCCGCGGCTCTGGCGGGCCTCGAGGTCTGGCAAGTCTTGGTCTTCTCCGGACTCACAGCGGCGATCGGCTTCCTCCTCGGCGTCACGTTGGACCTTCGCGGACAGCTCGTCCGACACCGCGGGGACCTCGCCAGGCTGGACGAGGCGCTCCAGAGCGCCGCCGTGGCCAACGAGCGCCGCACCGCGGAGCTCTCGCAGACCCGGGACGAGCTCGGCGAGACACTGGCGAGGGTCCAGGCGCTCTCGGAGTCGCAGAGCCGCTTCTTCGCGAACCTGAGCCACGACCTCCGCACGCCGCTGACGCTGATCATGGGCCCGCTCGAGGACCTCTCCCAGGGCCGGGAGCCCCCCGGCGGTCGAGACCGCGCGCTGCTCCAGATGCGTAGGAACGGCCTGCGCGTGCAGCAGCTCATCGACCAGATCCTGTTGCTCGCCCGCTTCGACGCCGGCGCGATCAAGATGGTGAAGCGAAGGACGGACCCGGTCCTGCTCGGGCACACCTCCACCGACGCTGAGGCTCCGCTGGCTCTCGTGGTGGACGACGCCGCCGAGCTGCACAACCCGCTCAACGCGCTGCTCTCTGCGGTGGAGCTGCTGCCCAGGCGCCTGCCCGATGATCGCCACGAGCGGATCGACGGGCTGCTCGAGGTCATGGAAGAAGCCAGCCGCCGCATCCACACCCTCACAGAAGACCTCCTCGGACTCTCCGGTGTCCAGAAGGGTGACTACGAGCCCTTCAAGCCGGCCGCACCCCTCGAGGCTGCCTTGCGCCTCTTCGAGAACGCGGTCCGCGCTGTCGAAGGCGGCGGCACGATCCGCGTGCGCAGCGGAAAGAGCCAGGGTGACTACCTCTTCTGCGTCGAGGACGACGGCCCTGGCGTCGACACAGAGGTCGAGGAGCGCATCTTCGCGCCCTTCTTCACGACCCGCGCCGCAGGCGAGGGCACCGGGCTCGGCCTGAGCATCGCCCGCCGCGTCGTGCAGGAACACGACGGTCGCATCGAGGTCGGCCGATCCTCGCTGGGCGGGGCCCGCTTCACAGTCCGTGTGCCACTGAGCGCCCAACCCGGTTAGCCGCCGCATGTGCGGACGGTCCTGGCCATCTATCGTCGGGAACTGGCGAGCAGCTTCAACTCGCCGCTGGCCTACATCGTCGTGCCCGTCTACCTCGTCCTCGTCGGGCTCTTCGCGCTCTACTTGAACGACATCTTCGACACCGGGCTGGCGACCATGCGCGTCGTCTTCTTCTGGTGCGCGATGTTCCTGCTGCTCTTGGTGCCAGCGGTGACGATGCGCCTCTTCGCAGAGGAGAAGCGGACCGGCAGCCTCGAACTCCTCGTCACGATGCCGGTCACAGAGGGCGAGGTCGTGCTGGGCAAGTACCTCGCCGCGCTCACCCTGATCCTCGTCTCCCTGGGCCTGACCATCGGCTACCCGCTGGTGCTGAGCTCGATGGCGGACATGGACTGGGGGCCGGTGATGGGCGGCTACCTCGGGCTGGTGCTGCTGGCCGCCGCCTACACCGCCATCGGGACGGCTGCCTCCAGCATCACGAACAACCAGATCATCGCCTTCCTCATCGCCGTGTCCTTCTGCATCATTCCCTACGTCGTGGGCTTCTTCCTCACGGCGGTCCCGGCGACGTTCCTGCCGTTGGTGCAGTACCTGTCCTTCGACTACCACTTCAGCTCGCTGGCGCGCGGCGTCGTCGACACCCGCAACATCGTCTTCAACCTCAGCGTGGCCGCGCTCTTCCTCCACGTAGCGGTCTGTGCCCTCGAGCAGCGGAGGCTCTCGTGAGGCGCAAGCTCCGAGGCAACTCCCTGTTCCAGATGGGGATGGTGGTGCTCATCGTCGTGCTGGCGAACGTGCTCGCCACCAGGCACTTCTCTCGCCTGGACCTGACAGAGGACCGCGTCCACAGCCTCTCCCACGCTGCTCGCGTGCTGATGGCGCGCCTGGAGAAGCCGCTGGTCGTGAAGGTCTACTTCACCTCTGGCCTCGAGGCGCCCTACAACAACCACCAGCAGATCCTCGTCGACAAGCTGGACGAGTTCCGGGCCTGGTCTGGCGGAAGGCTGGAGCTCACGGTCGTCGATCCCACCCTGGACGAGGACCTCCAGGAGGAGGCCAAGCGCCTCGGCATCTCGCCGATCCCCTACAGCTTCCGGAGCAAGAGCCGCTCGGAGCTGCGGCAGGTCTACATGGGCGCCGCCTTCATCTACGGCGACCGCCAGAAGACCCTCCGCGCGATCACCCAGGTCGAGACCATCGAGTACGACGTGGCCCGCACCATCAAGACGCTGCTCGACGCCGACGACGTGAAGACCATCGGGCTGCTGACCGGCCACGGCGAACCGGACGTGCTCGCTGGCAAGGGGCCCATCAAGCAGCTCCGCGACAACCTCGCCCAGTCCTACCGGCTCCGGGTCGTCCAGCTCGGCGGCGAGACCGGCGTCCCGGACGACGTCGACGCCCTCTGGGTGATCGGGCCCCAGTCCACCGTGGGCCTGCGCGAGCAGTACCAGATCGACCAGTTCCTCATGCAGGGCAAGCCGGTCGCCTTCTTCCTGTCCAACTACAAGCCGGACATGCGCACCCTGCGCGCGACCCGGGTCGACCACGGGCTCGAGGCCCTCGTCGGCCACTTCGGTGTCGAGCTGAACAAGGACGTCGTCGTCGACCGGGTGAACAACGGCAAGATGCGCTTCCCGGTCCGGCAGGGCGACTACGTCAAGTACCTGCCGATCAACTACCCCCTGATCCCGCTGGTCCTGGACCTCGCAGAGGACAACGTCGTGGTGAAGGACCTCGACGCCATGACCTTCCCCTTCGCCTCGTCACTGGATCTGCCCGAGAGCCCGAACCCGACGGTCGAGGTCGATGTGCTCGCCCGCTCGGACGAGGACAGCGGCCGCATCAAGGCACCCCAGCTCATCGACCCGCGGGTCTACCAGCGGCGCGATCCGAGCGAGGAGATCGGCGCCTGGCCCCTCATCGTCACGGTCAGCGGCGAGTACCGCAGCTTCTTCGCGACAGAGGACATCCCCGACTCACCAGCCTCCGGCGAGCTCGTCCCCTTCATCGAGGACAGCGCACCGACGAGGCTGGTGGTCGCTGGCAGCGCGGACTTCATCGCCAACAACCTCGCCTTCATGTCGAACCTGGCGGACTGGATGGTCCAGGACGAGGATCTCATCGGCATCCGCAGCAAGACGGTCCAGGTGCCGGCGCTGGAGTCGGTCGAGGACGGCAAGCTGGCGGGCCTGAAGCTCGGCATGCTGCTCGGTCCCATCGGCCTGTTGCTGCTCTTCGGCGGGGCTCGTGCCGGCTGGCGGAGTCGCCGCTGATGCTCACGAAGAAGAGCCTGGTCCTGGCCGGAGTCGCCGTCGTGCTCGCCGGACTGTCGCTGATGGAGCCCAGCGGTCCGGTGGCGGATGTCCTCCCGACCCTCGACGGTGTCGCCCGCGAAGAGGTCACCCGCGTCGAGATCACGAAGGGTCAAATCCAGAAGGTCGTCATCGAGGGCACCTGGGACGATGGCTACGAGGTCCTCCAGCCCTTCGAGGGCTCCGCGGACTTCATGTCTCTCCGACCGGTGCTCAACGCCTTCGTCGACCCCATCGAGATGGACCTGCGGGTAGACGAGGGCGACCTCGAGTCCTACGGCGTGGACGACCAGACCGGCGTGCTCGTCGAGCTCTTCACCGTCGGCGACAGACCCGCGATGAGCGTCGTCGTCGGCTACGACGTGCCAGGCGGCTCCAGCTTCGTGCGAATCCCCGGCTCCGACGAGGTCTACCGGGCCAAGGTCGGTGGTCGCGCCCGCTACGAGCACCAGCCCATCCACTGGAAGGACCGCATGGTCGCCGAGTGGAGCCACGAGGAGATGGTCTCCATCGCAGTAGACGCCAGCGCCCATGGCAGCTGGGCCTTCCGCCGCGAGGCCACCGGCGATCTCGATCCGGGCGGCCGACCGGAGCTGGGAGACTGGTACGCCGTGGGCGGCCCCCCCGACCTGGTGCCCGACGAGGCCGCCATCAGCGCCCTGGTGCGCTCGACGTGCGTCCTGCGCAGCGGGCGCATCCTCTCGGACGACTACGACGGCGGCTGGGAACCTCCAGGCGCGGTGGTGACGCTGCTCGACATCGAGGGCCAGCAGCACGTGCTCACCTTCGGCTCCCGGGTCTTCGACGGGGCTGCCTACGTGAAGGCATCCGACCGCAGCGAGGTCTTCCAGGTCGGGAGCGCCGATCGCGCCCGCGTCATGAAGGACTGGGACGACTTCCGGGATCTCACGGTCTTCTCGTTCTCTGCGGGCCTGATCGACACGATCCACCTCGAGGATGGCGGCATGCCGGTGCTCGTCCAGCACACCGACGACGGCATGTGGACCATCCTCGAGCCGCCCAACGTGGACGCCGACGTGAAGCAGATCGTCTTCACGGCGAACACGCTGGCGAACCTCCGAGGACAGGCGCTGCTCGATCCCGACGAGGTCCCCTTCGGCGAGCTCAGCAACCGCTTCACAATCACCTTCGTCGGCGGCAGCGAGGAGGTGCTCGAGTTCGGCACCCCCTTCATCGACAACGGCCGCCGCTGGTTCCCGATGCGGGTGAAGGGCCGCGAGACGCTCTGGGTCTACGCCGAGAGCAGCCTGGATCACCTGCGAAAGGGTATCGGCAGGGGCTGAGCTGGCATAGAGGAGGGCATGCACGTCGATGTCCTCATCCTCGGAGCCGGAACCGCCTGCGAATCGCCGGTGTCGAACCTTGCGCGGACGTGATCGCCCTTGAATAAGTTGAAGAATACTGCGTCTTGGGGGTTGTCTCAGGCAAACTCCTCTTGGAGGAAGGCATGACCGCGCTACTCCCCATCTCCCTGCTCCTCGTCCTCGGTGGCACCGCCGAGGCCGGCAAGGCCGGCAAGACCGACAAGAAGGAACAGACCGAGAAACAGCCGAACAACGGGAACTTGAACGCACCCGGTGGCACGCAGGGCAACCGCCCGAGCGCCAACGTGGGCAACAGCTCCAGCCCGAGCCATCAGCCTGGAAACCACGGAAACGCAGAGGCGACGCGTCCCAGCGGGTACTCCGCCGCCACTCCCGGAAACTCCGGGCGGTCCAAGCCCTCGACCTCCAGCAGCAGCTCGCACGCCCCCAGCACCTCCTCCTCGGCGCGGCCCTCCACCTCCAGCAGCTCCAGCAGCAAGCCCAGCACCTCCGAGCCCGCTCGGCCTGGCAGCTCCAGCTCTTCCAGCTCCAGCAGCGTCCGCACCCCCAAGGTCTCCAAGGGACCCGGCAGCTCGTCTTCCAGCTCCAGCAGCTCCAACAGCGTCTGGGGTGTGACCCCCGCTACGAAGCCCTCGACTGCCAACACGGGCAGCTCGGGCAGCAACGGCTCTGGCAGCAACGGCTCGGGCAGCGGCGTCAGCGCCGGCCAGACTCGACCTGGCAGCGCCAGCAACGGCTCTGGCAGCAACGGCTCTGGCAGTGGCGTCAGCGCCGGCCAGACTCGACCTGGCAGCAGCAGCAACGGCTCCGGCAGCAATGGCAGCAACGGCTCTGGCAGCAACGGCAGCAACAGCTCGGGCAGCAACGGCATCAGCTCCGGCCACACCCGGCCTGGCGGCAGCGGCTCCAGCGGAAGCGGCAGCGCGTCGAGCGGTAGCCACACCCGCCCCGGCAACAGCGGGTCCAGCACCCGCCCGAGCACGGGCCACACGAGCACCCCGAGCCGCTCGAACAGCCACACGCGCCCCAGCACCGGCCACCACAGCAGCGGCAGCAGCAGCAGCCACGCACGGCCGGGCAACCGCTACCGCGTGCACCACAGCCGCCCCTACACCCCGATGCACCGCTGGTACTACACCCACAGCCGCCCCGTGTACCACGTCAACGTGCACCGGAGCGTGCACTGGTACCACGGCGTGTGGGTCTACGGACCCCGTCCCGTGCACCACCACTACTACGGCGGCGGCAGCTCCGGTGGCGGGACCGTGGACAAGAGCGAAGTCCCGGACCTGCCCACGCGCAAGGTCGACCGCAACGACACCTTCCGCCTCGGCGTGCAGGGTGGCACCCACTACTCGGCTTTCAACGAGGGCGCCTACAGCTTCGGCGACGCGGGCCTTGGCCTCAACGTCGGCTACCGCCCGGTGGAGAGTGTCGGCTTCGAGCTGACCCACACCTACTTCGACCAGACCTTCGACGAGTTCACCCAGCGCCAGACCTCGACGAGCCAGGCGAGCGTGAACGTCTACGCCGTGCCCTGGAAGCGGGTGAGCCCCTACCTGAACCTCGGCGCCACGATGAGCCGCCGCAGCTACGACGGCGTCGACATCGAGTCCACCGCCTACGGTCCCCACGCTGGCCTCGGCGTCGAACTGGCCATCGGCGAGCGCGCCGCCATCGACCTCCGCGGCCAGTACATCGGCTACGTCAACGTCGGCGACGACCAGCAGGTGCCTGGCGCCTTGCAGGGCACCGGCGGTGTGAGCTTCTACTTCTGAGTACCCTGCGGAGGTGCGAACGTGCCTCCGCAACGGACCCCTCGGTGAGCCCTCGTGAAGCGGGGATGGCTGCTCGTCATCCTCTTCGCCGCGCTTGCGGGGTGGACCTCGCAGGACGCAGGCTCCAGCCCCTTCGGTGACGGCCCCTATCGGCTTGGCATCGCCATGCAGGTGGCGCACGAGATGCGCGAAGGCTGGCTCGGTCCCGCGCTGAGCCACCTCGCGAGCGTGGTCGCGCCCTACCCGGCTGGCGCCCTGGCGCTGCCGACGCTGCTGTACTCGGCCCTGGGCCCCTCGCCGCTGGTGCCCATCCTCGCGAGCTGGCTGTGCCTGCTCCTGCTCTACGACGGCATGGCTCGCCTCGTCCGAGTGACGTGGCCGGACGCCGCCTGGTGGTGGGCTCCGACGGCCTGGGCGACCCTGGCGGGCAGCGCGCTGGTCCTCCAGGCCACGGAGCGGCACGCCGTCGAGCTCCCCCTCGCCGCCCTGCTCGTCCAGGGTTGCTCGTGGATCGCTGCCAGCAGCGGACTCACGAGACGCCGGGCCTCGGTCCTCGCCGGGATCTGTTTCGGGCTCGCGCTCTTGGTGAAGTACTCGGCTCCCGTGTACCTGCTGCCGATCTTCGCGCTGGTGGTGGGCTCGGCCATTCGGCGACGTCTCAGCGGGCACCTCATCGATCTGCTGGGCCTGACGCTCGTGGTCGGGCTGCCCTTCTACCTGTGGAATCGACCCTGGATCCTGGAGACCTTCAGCCTGCCCGAGGGACTCGGCGGCGCCGAGCGCTGGTTGTTCCACCCGGCGGTGGTGATCGAGGCTGTGGGGTGGCCTGGCCTGTTGGGGGGTGTGGCGGGGCTGGTGCTGGCGTGGAGGAGTGCGGGCCGCCAGGGTCGCGACCTGCTGCTGGCTGGTGGGCTCGGTGGGCTCGTCTCGCTCGCCATCATCCCCGTCGAGGTCCAGCCCGTGAGCGCGCTGCCCTGCCTGTTCCTGCTCGCGGCCCTCGCCGTGCCCCCGCTCTTGCGTCACGTCCACGCCCGCTGGGTCGTGGTGGCCCTGGTCGCGCTGCAGGCCCTCTGCACCCTGTGGGCATATGGCCAGGTGCGAGCTGGCGAGTCGGGCCCCCCGGAGCTGTCCGCCAGCGAGCGCCTGCTCCAGTTCCACTGGCCCATGGCCGGTCCCAGCAGCCAGCCACCGGGCCCCCTGCCCGACGTCGAGACCTGGGAGGAGGTCGCCTGGAACACCTCGAGCGAGCTGCCCGAGGGCACCTTGGGCCTGGTCCTCGGAGACGTCCAGGAGGAGACCATCGGCCGCTTGCTCTACGAGTCCGGGCGCGTGGAGGCCCGCTGGGACCTCGCGTTGCTGGGCTCCGACCCCATCGAGCTTTGCCCCTTCCCCTCCCGAGCGGAGCCCGCCGAGGAGCCGAGGTTCCGCCACGTCCTGGCCACCGAGCCCCTGGAGCTGGAGGGCCGCTGGGTCGAGATCGGCCGCTGGCCGCTGTTCTCTCCGCGAGAGGCCGTGCTGTACGAGGTTCGATAGCCCCTCCCCGCTGGATGCCGTCCCCTTCGCAACTCTCAGGGTGGTGGCACCGCTGGACTCGTGTACTCCCCGGCGCCAATGAGGCCGAGACGCCATTGGAAGGTGTTTCCGACGTGGCACCTGAGGCAGAGCGTCAGTCCAGCGGCCATGGGTACTCCTTGTACCAGTCACCGTCGGGCCCGCCGTGGGGGTCATGGGGGCAATATGTGGTGGAGGTGAGGAGGAAGCGATGCGGAGATTGGAGTACCACGAGGGCAGCTCTCACAAGTTCTGGGAGGTCCAGGTCGACGGGTCGGATGTGACCACCCGCTGGGGCCGCGTCGGAACCAAAGGGCAGAGCAAGACCAAACCCCACCCCGACCCGGAAAGCGCTCGGCGCGATGCCGAAAAGCAGGCGAAGAAGAAGCTCACCAAGGGCTATGTCGAGATCCCCTCGGCGGACGCTCCTCCTGCCCCGTCCCCCGTGTCTCTGCCCCCTCCAGCCTCCCCCGATGGGGAGCCCTGGCATCGCGTCGTGTCCTGGCTTGCCCATCATGCAAGGGCCATGTTCGACGGGTTACCGAGTGGGGCCGATGATGCGGCCATTTCTGAGCTCGAGGGCGAGCTGGGTCACACGCTTCCCTCCGAGGCTCGCGCCATGCTCCAGGCCCATGACGGCTCGGATGCGGTGCGCGTGATCGAGTACTGGTCGACCCTCTCGGTTCGAGGCATTCTCGAAGACTGGAAGGGCTGGTGCGAATTCCTGGGCGACGATGACTGCCCGGAGGAGGGCACCCCCAATGGCCCCGTGAAGCCCGCCTGGTGGAGCCCGCACTGGGTGCCCATCGCCACCAATCATGCAGGAGACTGCCTGGTGCTGGACTTCGACCCCGCTGCCGGTGGTGTCCCAGGCCAGGTGGTCGAGGTGTGGCATGACGAGGCGGAGCGGCTGGTGCTGGCGCCGTCCTGGAAGGCCTTGCTCGAGCGCTATGCCGACGACCTGGTGGCCGGTCGCTTTGCCTTCTCCGCTGAGGAAGGCTGGCTGGAAGACCAGCGGGAGGACAGTGCCCCCTATGGCATCGAGAGTCCTCCCTTGCCTCCCGTGCCACCCCAGCTTCTCGACCCGGATACGGCCCCCGAGGCACCTCGACGGGCCCCGGGTGCAGACGACATCGTGGTGCAGGTCGGGGATTCCCTGGGAGATGTCATCCAGGCTGCTCCGGAGGGGGCCACCGTGTGGCTGGCTGCGGGTACCCACCGCCTGGATGGCGAGTGGAAGCTGGAGCGCAGTCTGACCTTCGTCGGAGAGCAGATCGGTCGAACGGTGCTGGAGGGAACGAGTACGGACGATTGGTTCCTGGTCACTGCGGGAACGGTGGTCTTCGAAGACCTGTTCTTTCGGCGGCTGGGTCCGAAGGATGCCGCTGCCGACGTGCTCGCGGCCGCGGGGGGCACCCTGGAGGTTCGCCGCTGTCGACTCGGAGGGGCCACTGCATACGACAATTCTGGTGGCTGTGGAATGCGGCTCTGGGGAGAGGCACAGGGCTCGATTCGAGACTCCCTGGTGGAGCACAACGACGGGGCCGTGACCATCAGAGACACTGCGCGTGGCGAGGTCGAGGGGATCATCGCTCGGCACCATCGGGCGGGGATCTATGTGTGGGGCGAGTCCCGGGCACGGGTCGTGGGCTGTCAGGTCGAAGCCTGCCAGGATCACGGTATCGGCGTGTTCAGCGATGCCGAGGTGGATGTCCTGGACAATGTCACGCGCAACACGAATGCGGGCATCTTTGCGTCTGGCCAGGTTCGGGTCCGCGTGGTGGGCAACCACGCCTCGAAGTGCAGGGCCCACGGATTGGCAATTGGGCCAGATAACGGAAGCGCGACGGTGGAGAACAACCGCAGTCATCTCAATGGGGAAAACGGCATCATGGTGTGGGGGAACTCGACGGTGACGGTGGCATCCAACCACTGTGCCAGCAATGGGCGCAGCGGCCTGGCCTGGGTGGGCACCGGCAATGGGACTGTGCGCGCCAACAAGTTCGAAGAAAATGGCGAGCACGCGCTTCATATCGAAGGTGATGCGGAGGTCGATATCGAGGGCAACCACTGTGTCGCGGGTGCGACCGGAGCCGCTGTCGTGTTGATGGGTCAGTGCGTCGCGACCGTGCGGGACAACCACTGCGTCGCGGCGGTGGGTGTGGCGCTGACCGCATCCTGTCGCGTCACCCCGGCCGACCCCGAAGGACTCCGCAAGGAAAATGATCTCGATGGATCCGGCACGCCGGTGATGGACCAGCGGGCGAAGTGATGGCCGGGAAGGTGAGAAGGTGCTGATCGCTTGTTAAGTTCATGGTATCATGTGATTTACCAAGCGCATGGCACCTGGTCAGGTCAGGCACTTGAGTGTCTCAGCAAGGTTGTGTGGGGTCTGCTTGCTCTCTTTCTTTCGATTTTCTTAACAGCACGCGACCCACCCAAGCGACAAGCATGGGAAAAGCAATTGCCCTAGCCAGGCGCCCATTTTCTGGGCCGCACCGTTGCACGTAGCACAGACTTCGCCGCTGAGTGTTTTCTGCACAGACACCAAGGCCAGCATTGGGGATAGGAAGGACTAACAGCCCGTGAGCCGTACAAGCGGGTCCCGCGTGTACAGGCAGCCCGCCCTCAGTGGCCGTACGAGTTCGAGGGCCGCGTAGGGCGTAGCGTTTCTGGTCGTCGTGGCCGCCGTTGGCAGCGCCGAGCGGTTCGTCGCGCAACTCCCCCGCCCGCTACGTCGGCGGCTCCCTCTGGGCTCGGTGATGGTCCGTGGTGCTGCTCCTCAGGCAACCACGGCGAGTGGCTCGCGCGCGCGGAGCCACTCGGACACCAGCATGTAGATTGTAGCCATCGCACACGGCACACCGTGGTGGAAGCTCGTAGACCCGGCCCCGGTGGACCTGGATGCGCCTGGCGCGGCGGCCCGCCCGTTGGCCCAGCGCGGCACGCCCCGCTGCAGAGGCGGCCTGGAGCAGCATCTGAGCATCGTGGCGGACGATGGCGACGATGTGAACTCCGCGGATGACGGGTGGACGGCCTGCTGCTCCCTTCCCCGCTGGCCAACTTCAACTCGCCCTGCCAGGCCAGCAACGAGCTGAGTAACGGCAGCTATACGCAACCTGGGCTACTACCCCCTGTAGGATCACTCGACGGAGTCGCCACGAGGCCTCTCGGCGGGCCTGCAGCCAGAGAGGCCTCGTGTGCACTCTGAGGAGCTACCGGTCCTGGCCCACCAGTATCTTGAGGGTCGCTTCTGGGACTGCGCGCCAGGCTTGGATTGCGTGGAAGGATGGTCGCAGTGAACGAGATCATCGATGGGATCGAGCGGGTGGCCAACCTCTTGTTCCTGGACCCCGAGGCGGTAGCTGAGGCGCTGGGCTGCAGCAAGCGCATGGTGAAGTCCAACTCCATGGTGGGCGAGGTCTACGAGCTGTTCGGTGGTTCGGACTTTCCCTTCGAGGACGCGGAGCTCAGGTGGTATCCGGACTCGGGGACGGCGAAGCTGTCCCTCGGGTTGCCAGCGAGCCCAGCGGTCCCTGTGCGGGACGTGGCCGACCGCTGGAAGGGTGTTCCGTGCCGACCGGAGCACTCGTGCGTCCTGGACGGCGAACGCCTCATGACCCACCTCATCAAGACCGAGCTGGGCGACCTGCGCTTTGCTTACGATCCGGACTCCGAGCTGAGCGCCGTCCGCGCCGTGTCCATGGATCGCTCTCCCGACCAGAGGCCGAAGCCGCCCCAGGGGCCCGCCACGGAGCAGCCCGGGCTGGACCCCCACCGGATCCGCTCGGACAAGGAGTTCGCGCGGAGCATCGAGGAAACGATCGCGGAATGCAGGCGGCGCCTGGAGCTCCTGGCCGAGGGCAGGCTGGATGCCGCGGACCCACCCGACGACGACAGTCCGAGTCGGCCGACCAAGGTGGGCTATTTCCTGGAGTGTCTGGTCGACCTGCAGGATCGACTGCAGTCGGACCGCCTGCCTCGCTCG
The DNA here is from genome assembly GCA_036012755.1 of Myxococcota bacterium. Classification (GTDB taxonomy): domain Bacteria; phylum Myxococcota_A; class UBA796; order UBA796; family CAJQPC01; genus JAAESX01. Next base: position 231,856 of record DASCPX010000016.1, read on the forward strand.
GGGCGCGTCTGGGGTCCGGGTCGCGTCATCGTCGACGGCTGGCCCGACGAGGACCCTCTCGGCGACGTCATCTGCCGAATCGGTAGTTACTACAAGCACGGCGCCCAGGGACGCGCGGATCCCGGGCCCCGGCAGCGGCCGCCTCTGGAAGTGGAGCGGGCGATCGTGAGAGACCTGCTGCCCCTCGATGCAGCCCCACTCGGACGACCCATCTGGCTCAGCGGCACGACCGGCTACCGACTGGACGGCCCCGACTCGTGGGAGGCCTGGAGCCTCCTGGGCGACTCGGAGCCGGACACGGACCGTGAGTCCGAGGCCCAGTCGACCGCGATTGTCACGATAGGGCGGGCGCTCGAAGCGCCTTGCAGCGACACGTTTCTCTACGAGACGCCCGATCCATTCACCTACGGGGACCTCACTCTTCCCGGCCTCTACATCGCCGCAAACGGCCCACCAGAGACGGTCTACGCCTTGCTCGGCTTCGGGCACCCGGGAGACCGTCAAGCCGGTCTGGAGGGAGTCTGCAGATCGACGTTGGTGGCGGCCTTGGTGTCCCACGGCCGATTGGAGTTGGGCGGGCGAGCAGAGCTCGGGATCGAGGACCCCGGCTCGGGCCGGAAGGCCGCGGTCCGCTTCATTGGATCGGTCGTGCCAGACGACCTCAAGCTCCTCATTGACGCCTGTGAGGAGCTCGCTTCTCGATTCGAACAGGTCCTGGACGAGGAGCCCTGGACGTTCTTGAAGCCGGCTCTCGAACGAGACCCGGACAAGCTCCTCAAGCTCGGCATCTTGAAGTACTTGCTCACGGTCCCCCCACCCTCGGACAAGTCCCCGTCCAAGACGCCCCTGGGGAAGGCCGTCGGCATCCTCTTGTCGCAGCCGTCGCCGCGCTTTGCGGACGCCGTGGTCGAGATCCTGTTCGGCGCGGGGAGGCTCGACCTCCTCCTGGAGTCCGCACGCTCGAGGAGACAGCCCGAGCTGCAGATCAGGCTCCTCCAGGTTCTCATCGACTGGGGGGTGGCCGGTGTCGGCCCTGCCCTCGAGGCGGCACTCGGGACTGCGGACGAGGTGGAACTCCAGCGTCTGATGGGGGCGCTGTGCTGGGCCGACTCGGTGGCCGCCCGCACCGCATTTGCACAGCGGCTGGACCAGATCTCCGCGAAGCTCCTCCCCGGTTCTCCCTCCGAACTGTGCCGCTCTGTCCTGTCGTCCGCCATGAAGCTCGGCCCCGGGCTGACCGCCCAGACGCCTCGCTTCTATGTCCTTCTCGGCCACGAGGATGTCACCATTCGGGTCGAGACCGCGCGGGCACTGGGAGAGGTCGGACCGCCCGAGTGCATTCCCATGCTGGAACGCCACACGGGCTTCTTCGACGAAGGCAGCCTCAAGGCCGCCGCGAAGGCAGCCATCCGCAGGATCCGGGAGCGTCCCGACGCCGCCGTGGGCGGGCTGTCGCAGGCGTCCGGGGACGGCGACCTCTCCTTCGAGGACGAAGGCTGACCGAGCAGCCCGGGGACGACCTCTCCGGGACCCCGATTTCGGATAGTCTCTCGCAGTGACCACCACCCCGACCCCCGAGCCCACCACCTGCCGCGTGGACCCCGAGGCGCTGCAGGCTCTCCTCGGTGATCCCCCCCCGCTCGGTGCAGAGGGGGCGCAAGTGGGTGAATTGGCTCATGCCTCTCGTCTATCTTCCGTTCTTCTCGTGGTGTGTCTTCTGGAGCATCTACGGGTCCCTCCACATGACGGACTGGAGCCGGGGGGTCGAACACGCCCTCATGGTCGAAGGCATGATCGTGGTCTATGGAGTTACCGTCCTCTCCATCATCTTCTTGGTGCACGCCGTCCTGCCGCTAGCTCGCAGAGTTAACATAAGGCCTCTTATCGGTCCTATACGCGGACTTGCGGTTATCGCTAGCGGCTCGACAGCGTCGCTTCGAAGAATGAGGTCAGCTCAGGGGGCAGCTCGCCCTCGACCATGCGGTAGGTCTCACTTCGGGTATCGATGGCCACTCGGATCGTGGGTTGGTCGCCCGGATACTTGCGCAGGGCCAACTCGACCACCCCGCTGCTCGGGAAGCTCACCGAGGCATCCCAGTCCCACGTGTCGGGGTGCCACAGGTCGAGGAGCGGAGCGTCGCGACCGGCGACCAGCACCCGGGGATTCCCGATCCAGTGGGACATGCGCATTGCCGTCATGCAGAGCTGGACGGTGATGCCGCCGTCGGGCGATGTCTTCTCATTCTGGTAGGTGGCGGCGGCCATGGTGAGGGTCCAGGGGGATCGGGGGCCAGGCCAGGGGGATGCGCTCCGTCGCGAGAAACCCTCGCGATGGGGGGCGCTCCCTCCGGTCGGGGGAGGATAGGATGGACGCGCCGCGGTTCGCCAGCGCCGTCTTCGCTGGGCCAGCCGAGAAGTAGCTGAATCTGTTCCGCAGGAGCCCGGACTTGGATCGAGCAGACCCCCCGAAGAGGCGCTTCCGATGGCGGATCCTGCTGGGCATGGCCTTGGTGGGGGCGCTCGTGCTCGCGTTGACCGTGGATTTCGGGAAGCTCCGTCGGACCCTGACCATGCTCACCAGCATCGAGCTGGGGCAGGACCACAATATCGCGCCGATCATGATGCTTGAGGGACATAGCCGCAGTGCCTGAACCAGGCCTCACAGTTCTTCGCTGTGATCTCTCGGAGGACAGTCCCGACGTCGGCCTCGAGGCGCTTGATGGTTCGCGGCGCCAGCGCGCGA
>DASCPX010000017.1:0-2423 GCA_036012755.1 Myxococcota bacterium
GACCCTCGTTCTTGAGGGGGGTGAGCCAGGGGGACCCGGGGGGAGAATCGGGTTCGGGGCGGACGACCCGCGGTGTTCCTGCGATGGGCGCGCTGGTAGTAGACGCAGAAATGCGTCGCATGATGGAGATCAGGGATCCGGGCTGTGGCCTGCCGGTTCAGGTTGAGACGTCAGGGGTCAACCTGGTGGAGGGCGTGGGCCCTTCTGCGACATGATGATGGCCGCGGCCACGGCCTGGACAACATCGGGATCCCGGATGAGTGCGAGCAGCCGAAGTCGGCCTTTTGCATGGGCATTTCGCGATGTCGATCAGCAGGGCTCTGCTGAGCAACGCGGCGTGCGACATTCGCTGTGGCCGTGCGGGGGCCGTGGGCCGCTGAGGTGTCGATGGCGGCGGTTGGGGGATCACGTGTGGCCTCAGCGGGGATCCGCCCGCGAGGGCGCCGAAGTACAGTGTTTGATTTTGTTTTGGTCGGGGGATCAGGGCCGCCAGCCGCGCCAGAAAAGCGAGCGGCTCGAAGACGAACCGGGTCACCCCACGGCGGGGACGCTTCAACACGACGGCGACGCGGCCGTCGGGTAATCGCTTCAGGCGGCTCAGCGACAGTGGTGGCCTTGCCATGTAGCGGACCAGTCGCTCCAGGCCGGCCGAGTCCGACGGGGCCGCCGACGTGGCGGCGTGCACCGTGTACTCGGCGTGCTCAGCGCGCAGCGGCTCGGGTCGCCGGGGCCTCGAAGGCACCGGCGTCGGCACACGCACGCGCACGGCCGGCGGCCGGCTGCATCGCTCGAGCAGCGGGTCGTCCACCGCCGTTTTCGCGTGACGCCGCAGCAACCCATCGACGCGGGCGGCCAGTGTGCGGACGAGTCGTTCGACCTCAGCCGACGTCGGCGGGGGCTGCGCCTCGAAGGGGACCGCCGGCGAGTCCGGAAGCTGCCGGAAGACGCCGTCGGGGAGCAGCGCGTGGAGGTGAAGCCAGGCCCCGAGCCCGTCCGAGAATCGTTGGATCCAGACCACCGCCGCCGGTTTCGCGACGCCCGGGTCCGATCCGTCCGGAAGCCGACACACAGCCCGCCGAATCTGATGCTCGAACAGCACCCGCATGCACACCCTCGTCACCGCCGACGCCAGCCGAGCGCGAAAGCACAATCCAACCGCGATTGGTGCCGGGAACGTAACGACGTACTGACGCCACCGCACCGTCGGGCTCAGCACGCGATCCACCAGGTGGCATGCGGTGTCAGCCATCCGGCGGCCGGCACACGATGGACACACCCGACCGCCGCAGGAGAACGGAACCGCGAGGTCGCGCCGGCACGAATCGCAGCGGTACCTTGCGAAACCCCGAACGATGTCCCCGCACCCGCGAACGGCCCGGAGTTCTCTGACCACGAACGCCGGCAGCCGGGGACCGTCCGCCTCACTCGCCACCCGGTCGAGCAGCTCTTCGAGATGGTCTCGGATCACCGCGCCCAACACACCGTTGCCCGGCTCCCGCGGCGTGTACTGTGGCTGCATCGTAGATCGAACCGTGCCCATGGCCCGGACGGGGTGCGACAGCCGTGCCTCTGGCCTGCTGGCGTGATATCAATGGGTTGGCCGCGAAGTCGTCCCGTGATTCGTCCCATTCGGGATCGGAGTCCCGAAATGGGACGCCGTTCGGGACGGCATGTCGGCGGGAGGACGGGCCCCACCGCGAGCGGTGCCCGGCGCCGCCGGAACGTGATGTCGCCGGCCGACGTGTCCGAACGTCGTCCCAATCCGGGTTCGGGTTGCCCGCCCAGGCGTCGAGCTCGCCATCGAACCACCCGCTCGCTGTGCTGTGCCGGAGGTGCAGGTCCAGGTCTCCGCCCTCGGGCCACGCGAGCTCCACGTGCACCAATCCGCTCGGCACCACCGTCACCACCTGCTGCGCCGAGCCGCAGCTCTCACCTCCGCTGTTGTCCGTGATCTCGAGCGAGAACGTGAAGTTCCCCACCAGGTCCGCGAGTTCGAACGTCGGGCTCTCCACCGTCCCGTCCGGCAGCAGGACATGCCCGCGCATCCAGACGAGATCGCCGTCGCGGTAAGCGAAGGCGTGTCGATCGTCGGCCTGCCGATGAAACGAGGGCGGCGGAGCCGATGAACACCGGCACGGTGTCCGGGACAAGGGGAAGCAGCCCCCAGTGATCTGGATGCGGGTGGGAGATGACCACGCCCAGAAGATCGGGATCGTCCCCCGCAGCGAGTCCGGCGACGAGGGGTAGCTCGTTGCCGAAGCCGACGCCCGCATCGAGCGGCAAGCCCAGGTCGAGCACGAGCCTACTCCCACGCGACTCCAACTCGATGCAAGTCCCCCCGATCTGCTTGGCGCCACGATGGATGCAGACTCTCATTGTGCCCGGAAGCCCACATTGAGGTGAGCCGCCCGAAGCAACAGCCG
>DASCPX010000018.1:0-30615 GCA_036012755.1 Myxococcota bacterium
CACCCTGGCCTCCGCCACCCTGGCCTCCGCCACCCTGGCCTCCGCCACCCTGGCCTCCGCCGTAGCCGCCGCCGCCCTGGCCTCCGCCGTAGCCGCCGCCGCCCTGGCCTCCGCCGTAGCCGCCGCCACCCTGGCCTCCGCCGTAGCCTCCGCCACCCTGGCCTCCGCCTCCGCGGTAGCCGCCGCCACCGCCGCCGTCGGCGGGTCGATCGCCGCGGCTGCCGAGGAACTTGATCTCGTCGCCGACCACCTCCGTGCTCCAGCGGTCCCGACCGTCGCGGTCCTGCCACTTGCGGGTCTGGAGTCGACCTTCCACGTAGACCTGTCGCCCCTTGTTGAGGAAGCGTCCGGCGTTCTCCGCGTTGCGTCCGAAGAGCACGACGCTGTGCCATTCGGTCTGGTCCTGCCAGTTCCCGTCCCGGTCCTTGCGGCGGTGGGTCGTGGCGATGCGGAGGTTGCAGACGGGCGTGCCGCCGCCAGTGGTGCGGACCTCTGGGTCCTGTCCGAGGTTTCCGACGAGGATGACCTTGTTGATCATGACGTTTCCTTCTGTAGGGCGAGGAGGAATGTATGCAGCGCTCCGGACAGAAAGTGTCCGGGGGATCAGATTCCCACGAGCTCCGCGCTCTTATCCCAGAGGGCGCGGGCCAGCAGAGGATCCCGAGCCTGCTTCGTGGGGGCGGTGATCTTGCAGTCGACGAAGTACTCGCCGGTGACCCCCTGGACGTCCGGTGAAGAGGCCAGCCAGATCTGGGTCTCAGCGCCTTGATCGACGCTGGTCATGAGGGGTCGGACCAATCCCAGGATCAGTCGCCAGAGGCCGCTGTTGTCTCGTCCGAAGCCGGTCGCGATCACCCCGGGGTGGAGGCAGTTCGAGGTGATCGCGCTGTCCTCCTCTTCCAGGCGCCGGGCGAGCTCCAGGTTGAAGAGCATGTTGCAGAGCTTCGAGGTCGAGTAGACAGCCATGCCGTCGAAGCGGCGCTTCGAGAAGTCGAGATCGTCCAGGTCGAGCTTGCCGCGTCGGTGGGCGCGAGATGCGACGTTCACGACGCGCGCCCGTCCCTCGAGCTTGGGCAGCAGGAGGTGCGTCAACAAGAAGGGCGCGAGGTGGTTCACGGCGAACATCAGCTCGTGACCATCGGCCGAGAGCATGCGCCTGGTCTGCATCATGCCGGCGTTGTTCACCAGCACGTCGATCGCGCCGAGGCGCTCGGCGAGCTCGCGCACCGACTGCAGCGAGGCGAAGTCAGCCAGCTCGAGGCTGGTGTCACGACCGGTGGCCTCCTTGATCTGCCCCTGGGCGATCTCGCCCTTGCCCTGGCTGCGGCAGACGAGCGTCACCGAGGCTCCCATCCGGGCCAGCTCCCTGGCCGTGACGAACCCGAGGCCAGAGTTGGCCCCGCTGATGACGACGCGGCGTCCGCTGAGATCCTGCTCCATGCTCTGTCGCTAACGGGCCGTTCCCAAGGTGGGTACGACGAATCCGCGGAGCCCGCCGAGGCCGGGCTATGGTCCTGGACCGGGCAGGTCGGAGGACGCGATGCGTCTGTTCGCGATCACCACGCTCATGGCGGGGCTCACCGGCTGTACCTTTGCCTCTGGGGCGCTCCTGGGCGGCTTCATCTGGGGCGAGAGCCCGATGGCTCCCAACGCTATGTTCTAGGCGGGCCCCGGCACGGCCGTGGTCTGCGTCGGCAGCACCGACCCCTCTATAGACGGCGACTTCGATCGCATCGAGACGCGGGGTCGCATCGTCTACGAAGTCGACCCCTCGGCGCTGGAGTTCGACCTGGTGCCCTGCCACGAGGAGCCAGTCGACGCCATCGTCATCGAGACCGAGGGCGGCGAGATCCAGATCGGATACGCCTGGATCCTCGCCGACGGCAGCGACTACACGAACCTCGTCTATGGCTCCGAGGACGAGGCGCGAGTCGTCGTGACCAGTGGAGAGGGCGAGAGCGTCGGCTTCGCCGTTTGGGAGGATCAGCGCCTCGTCTACGCGATGGAGTCGGGCCGCGGCGGCACGACCGATCTCTCGGAGGAGGTCGGACTCAGCGTCGTCGAGGGCGCAGAGGTCGGCACCGTCGAGGACGACTGCGGCACGGTCACGCGGTCCTCGCTGGAGATCACCTCCGAGAGCTCGGACGTCACCCTCTACCCGGGCGAGGACCGCCTCTTCGACGACGAGGACGCTCGCGTGTCCTGGGCCTGCAACATCGACAGCTGGCACCGCGAGGGCGACTGCGAGGACGCGCTGCGGAGCGAGGTCAGCTGGATGGTGTTCTGAGGCGGCGCCTCGGTCGGCCACGCCTCAGTCGGCCACACCGCAGCCGGCGTCGATGCCAGTCGGGTCCTGCGCCCACTGCATGGCCTCGACGCAGAGCTCGTCTTCTGCGATGTCCCCGTGCTCGTCCGTGATGTCGACGAAGATGCAGATCTCCGTGGATGCCAGGATCTCTGGGGGCGTGTTGCAAGCGCCGTCTTCCAGGTCGTCGACGTCGAGGTAGCCGTAGATTCCGAAGAAGTGGCTCATGCACTCGTTGTCTTCGTCCGGGATCAGCCCGACCCGGTTCCTGGTCTCCGAGACCACACCACCGACCTCGATGGCCTCGGCCACGAAGTGCACGCTCCCGAGCGCACCCATGTTCTGGACCTCGACGGCCTCCCAGATGTGCCAGCCGCCCTGGGGTCCGTAGATCAGCGGGATCGAGTCGCCCTCTTCGAGGGGGCGGTAGAAGTTCTCTCCAGTACCGATGACGACTGTCGGCTCACCGTCACACGAGCTGCCGGTCGCCGTGTCGTTGGTCGCTCCGCCACCCAGAGGGCCGGGGCCGGTTGCGCAGGCGGCGAGGAGGCTGAGGAGGCTCATTCGTCACTCCCAGGTGAGGGTTCCGGAACCGAGGATGTCCCTGGCCGAGGCACCCTCGATCACGACCGCGACGTCGTCGATGGTGAGCTCGGCGGTGACGGTGGTCTCGGAGTCGATCAGGACCTTGTACTCCGCCGTCTCGCCGGCGCAGGTCCCGTAGGAGGCCACCACCACCTCGAAGGTCCCGCTCTGGGCCTCGAAGGCCAGCGTCGGGCAGCCGTAGTCCGGCGGCGGGAAGCTGCAGGCGTGGTCGTCGTCGGAGTAGGCCACGACGCAGGTCTCGTTGGCGGTGTCGTTGATCCAGGCGACGAGGTCCAGGGCGGTCTCATCGGAGACGGTGTCGACGGTGACGGTGACGGTCTCGCCCTCGACCCCCTCGACGGACCAGACGTCGACCAGCTCCGGGTCGCAGCCCAGCTCGCTGGTGGCGGTGAAGCCAGCCTCCTCCAAGGCGCTGGCCGAGTCATCGTCGACCAGGCAGAGGGTGTCGGCGTCCAGGTAGGCCGTGCGGGAGTCGTCAGCGATGTACTGGAACCAGCTCCAGCTGACGTCGTCGCCGTCCCGGATGAACACGCCGTAGGGGCTGCCCGCGTAGGCGATCGGGAACCAGTAGCGGCCGAGGTACTCGGTCTCTTCGCCGTCGACGACGCTCCAGCGGAAGCTCGACAGGAAGAGCTGCGAGTAGTCCTCTGTGTTCGGGAGGTAGGCCATCGCCGGGTCCTCGAGGGCGTACTCGTAGTGGTGGTAGTAGGGGCCCTCGAGCCAGGTCGTGAACGGAGAGGGTGTGCAGCCGCCGATGCTGTTGTCCTCGAGGATCGTGGCCTCGAGATCGAAGGCGAAGTCGCAGCCCTCGCACTCCCCGGTGTAGGGGGTGCCGACCAGGCCGATGCGGAGATCGCACTCGGTCTCGTCGCCGAAGGTCGTGAGGTACGTGAACTCGCCGGTGAACCCCGTGTAGACGTGGGGGCCGGTGTCGATCAGCTCCTGTTCTGAGTCCACGGGCACCTGCTCCGCTGGCGGGCAGCCCATCAGCAGCAGGGCGGCGCCGAAGAGAACAGGGGTGGGGCGAAGGTCGAGCTGTGACATGGGGCTCTCCGAAGTCCGCGGTACTAACTGGTCTTCGAGGACGCGGTCCCAGGCGATTGAGCCAGCAGAGCAGGCACGCCGGAATCATGATCTGGAATCAGAAGCGCTGCTCGCGTCGGGGGAGGAGTCAGTTCGGCGTCAGCGTCGAGGAGCACCAGCGGGGGTACGTCCGTGTCTCCGATCGGGAAGGTCCCGGCGGCATCGAGCATGCCGCTCCGCGCCGAGAGCCCGAGGTTCAGCTCGGCCCGTGGATGGACCAGGGCCAGACCGGCGTGCCCCTGGTGGACGGGCACGTACGGCAGGTGGTCACCGATCTCGACGGTGCCGAACTGTGGGAAGGAGGAGTCGAAGCCGGTCTGGAAGGCCGACTCGGTCCAGGCGTAGCTGGCCGAGAGCGGGATGGAGAGCTGGATCGGGAGGCGGACCGTCCAGCCGGCAGGGGCCTCGGCGCCGTAGACCTTGACCTCGCCGCCGTTGAACTGGAGGCCGACCTGGTCTCCGGAGCAGCCTCCGGAGACCGTGCAGGCTCCGGTGAGGTTCTCGTAGTCGTTGTAGAACCGCGCGACCTCAAGGCGGCCAGCTCGCATGGCGTAGGACTCCTTGCTCTTCTCTGTCAGGACGAGATCCTGGTGGACCCGCACACCGACCTCGGTGCGCGACGACAGCCGATCGCCGGAGACGGACCACGCCGCCGTGGGCTGGAGACCCGCCGCGTGGTACCGGCGGGCGGTCGTGCCGAGCTACGGCTCTCGTCGACACGGCCGCGGACTGCACGCTGGACGGCTCGAGCGTGGGGGAGAACAGCCTCGAGCTCGACGGCAGGGCAGTCTGCGGCCAGGCCACCCATGTCGACCATTGCTCCGTCTGCCACGGATCCGATGGGCTGGGCACCGAGTCCGGGCCCTCACTGTTCGAGATGATGCCGATGCACTCCGACCCCGAGTTGGTCATGATCGTCGCCGCCGGCGCCGGAGAGATGCCCGGCTTCGACTTCGAGCCCCAGCAGATCGCAGACCTGTTGGCCTTCCTCCACGCCGAGTTCGACCCGCCCTGAACGCTGGCGTCGCCCCATCCGCGGGTCCGATTGAGGATATTCTCAAAGCCCGGAGCGCAGAGCACATGGCCATCCTCCTGATCGACGACGACGACACCGGGCGGCGGCTGTCCGCCCACAACCTGCGCCGCTGCGGACACGAGGTGAACGAGGCCGCGGACGGGCGAGAAGGCCTGCGGGTCTTCGATCCAGGTCGCCACGAGGTCGTCGTGACCGACATGCGCATGCCGGTGCTCGACGGCATGGAGGTGCTGCGGCTGGTCCGGGATCGTGCTCCGGACGTGCCGGTGGTGGTGATCACGGCCTATGGCAGCGTGGACAAGGCCGTCGACGCCATGCAGGCCGGCGCTTGGAGCTTCATCGAGAAGCCCTTCTCCCGGGATCGGCTCGAGCTGGCCGTCCAGCGCGCCCTCGAAGCGTCCCGGTTGCGCCGCGACAACAAGCAACTGCGCTCGGTCGAGCGGCCGATCATCGCCCGGTCCGAAGCGATGGCCGAGCTCCTCGCCGTCGTCGATCGCATGGCCGCCAGCGACGCCCCGGTGATGATCTTCGGCGAGAGCGGCACGGGCAAGGAGCTCATGGCGCGCCGGGTCCACGCCCGAGGACCGCGCGCCTCGGGCCCCTTCGTGCCAGTGAACTGCGCGGCGATCCCGGCGACGCTGCTCGAAGCGGAGCTCTTCGGACACGCCAAGGGTGCCTTCACAGGGGCCCAGAAGGCCCGCCTCGGTCGCTTCCGCTCGGCGGAGGGTGGCACGCTGTTCCTCGACGAGATCGGCGAGGTGCCGCCAGAGCTCCAGGCCAAGCTCCTCCGGGTGCTCCAGGAGCGCTCCGTTGACGTGGTAGGCGCGGACCGGGCCGTCGACGTGAACGTGCGCATCGTCGCGGCGACGAACCAGGACCTGGAGCAAGGGGTCGCCGACGGGCACTTCCGCGAGGACCTCTACTACCGGCTCAACGTCCTGCGCGTGGACATCCCACCGCTGCGAGAGCGTCGAGAGGACATCGTGCCCCTCGCCGAGGCCTTCCTCGCGGAGCTGGCCATGCGCGAGCTCGTGCTGGATCGGTCCGCCCGCGACGCCCTGCGCAAGAGGACCTGGCGCGGCAACGTGCGCGAGGTGCGCAACCTCTGCGAGCGCCTCTCCGTGCTCGCCCCCGGCCCCGAGGTGAGCGCCGCCGACATCCCGGCCGAGCGCACGCTGAGCCGCAGCCGCAGCTGGCTGGAGCACCTGCCAGCGGACATCACCCTGACCGAGCTGGAGACCCAGGCCATCGAGCACACGCTGGACCGCTGCGGCTGGAACGTCAGCGAGGCCGCGCGCCTGCTGGGCGTCGCCCGCCACATCCTGGCCTACCGCATCGAGAAGTTCGGGATCGCGCGGCGATGAGGGTCGCTCGCCTGTTCACGACCCGAGGGCTGCTCCTGGTCTGGGTCCCGATCGCGGCCACCGCGATGCTCCACTACCTCTCTCCGCCAGACGCTCACTGGCTCCATGACGTGGCCAGACGGCTCTTCTATGTGCCGGTGCTCCTGGCGGGGGCCCAGGCCGGCGTGCGAGGCGGGCTGCTCGCAGCGGGGGTCGCCGTCGCCGTCTACGTGCCCCATGCCTTCATCGACCACCTGGGCCACGACCCCGCCAACCACACCGAGAAGCTCCTCGAGATGATCTTCTACGTCGTGATCGGCGGGGTGTCCGGCTTCCTCGCCGAGCGGGAGCAGGCCCGCCAGGCCGAGCTCTCGTCGAAGGACCATCAGCTGGCGCGGGCCGCTCGGCTGGAGTCCCTCGGCCAGCTGACAGCGGGCCTGGCCCACGAGATCCGCAACCCGCTGCACGCCATGCGAGGGACCGCCGAGATCCTGCTCGACGCCGTGCCCGACGAGGCCCCCGAGCACTCCCTCGGAGAGGCCCACATCGAGGAGATCGATCGCCTTAGCGGAGTGCTCAAGCGGTTCCTGGAGTTCGCGCGGGATCCGGGGGCGCGCTCCACCGGCCCGGTCGTGCTCGACGCGGTCGTGTTGCGCGTTGCGGACCTCGTGCGCGCCCAGGCCGGGCGGCAAGAGACCCGCCTGGAGCTCAGGACCGAGGGGGCAGAGGTCCAGGGGGACGCCGAGCAGCTCACCCAGGTCGTGCTCGTGCTGGCGCTCAACGCGCTGCAGTCGGTGACCAAGGGTGGCCGGCTGTCGCTGGTCGCCGACGGGGGCCGGATCCTGGTCCACAACGACGGCCCGCCCATCGCCGAGCCGGACCTGGAGCGGCTCTTCGACCCCTTCTTCACCACCCGCGCCGACGGCACCGGGCTCGGGCTGAGCGTCGCCTGGCGCATCGTAAAGAGCCACGGGGGCACCATCTCCGCCCGCAACACGCCCGACGGGGTCGTCTTCGAGGTCGAGCTGCCCGCCTCGGCGTGAAGCCCCCGCCGGACTCACTCGTCCAGCGCGTCGCGGTCCAGCACCCAGAGTCTCTTCCAGAGGAGGTACAGCGCGGGCAGCACCACGAGGGTCAACAGCGTGCTGCTGACGAGCCCTCCCACCATCGGCGCCGCGATGCGCTTCATCACGCGGGTGCCCGTCTCCGTCCCGAACATGATGGGCAATAGGCCACACAGCGTGGTCGCGACGGTCATCAGCTTGGGGCGCACCCGATCGACGGCGCCCTCCATGATGGCGGCCCTCAGATCCTCGACGGTGTTCATCCGCCCCTCCTCGCGGTACCGCTCGACCGCCTCGTCGAGGTAGACGAGCATCACGACCCCGGTCTCCGCCGCCAGGCCCAAGAGCGCGATGAAGCCGACCTGGACCGCCACCGAGCTGTTGAAGTCCAGCATCCACAGCAGCCAGATGCCGCCGAGTGGCGCGAAGAAGATCGTGCCGAGCATGACCATGCCGGTCTCGCCGAAGCGCCGGAAGTGGGCGTAGAGGAAGATGAAGATCAGCGCCAGGGTGAGCGGCAGGACCAGCATGAGGCGCTTGTTGGCGCGCTCCATGTACTCGTACTGGCCGGACCACTGGATGCTCACGCCAGGTGGCAGAGGGACCTTGCTGCGCACGAGCTCCCGGGCCTCTTCCACGTAGCCGCCGATGTCGTCGGTGGTCAGATCGACGTAGATCCAGGCGGTCCGCCGCGCGTTCTCGCTCTTGATGGCGGGGGCGCCCTTCTCGATCGAGATGTCGGCGACCTGCGCCAGGGGAACCGTGTGTCCCATGGGGGTCGGCACCGCCACCCGCTCGAGGCTGTCGATGTCGTTGCGCAGCTCCCTCGGGAAGCGCACGTTCACCGGGTAGCGCTCGAGCCCTTCGACGGTCCAGGTGACGTTCATGCCTCCGATGGCGCTCTTCACGATGTCGTTGACGTCCTTGACGTTGAGCCCGTAGCGGGCGGCGTCCTCGCGCCTGATGCGGATGTCGATGAAGTTGCCCCCGACGACCCGCTCGGAGAAGACCGAGGCCGTACCGTCGAGGGTCTGGAGCACGGCCTCGATCTGCTGACCGAGCTCCGAGAGCTCGTCGAGATCGTCCCCGAGCAGCTTCACCCCGACCGGCGTCTTGATGCCCGTCGCCAGCATGTCGATGCGGGTCTTGATGGGCATCGTCCAGGCGTTGGTCACCCCCGGGAACTGCACCATCCCGTCCAGCTCCCGGCTGATGTCCTCGATGGTCTTGCCTTCGGGCCAGGTCTCCTGGGGCGTGAGCAGGATGGTGGTCTCGATCATCGTCAGCGGTGCTGGGTCCGTCGCGGTGTCAGCGCGCCCGATCTTGCCGAGCACGTGCTCCACCTGCGGGTGGGTGGAGATGATCTTGTCCGTCTGCTGGAGCAGCTCCCGCGCCTTCGTGATCGACAGCCCCGGCGGGGTCGTCGGCATGTAGAGCAGGTCGCCTTCGTTCAGCGGCGGCATGAACTCACTGCCGATCCGGCTTGCGGGCCAGGCGGTGGCCACGACCAGCGCCACTGCCAGGGCGATCACGACCCCCGGCCTCCCCAGCACGAAGTCGATGATCGGCCGGTAGATCCCGATGGACAACCGCGAGATCGGGTTGTCCCGCTCCGGCCGGACCTTGCCTCTGACCAGGTAGAACATCAGCGCCGGGATGAGCGTCACCGCGAGCAGCGCCGAGGCCGCCATCGCGAAGGTCTTGGTCAAGGCCAGCGGCGTGAACAGCCGCCCCTCCTGCTGCTCCAGCGTGAAGACCGGCAGGAAGGAGACCGTCACCACCAGGAGCGAGAAGAACAGGGCCGGACCGACCTCTCGCGCGGCGGCGATGACCATGCGCTCCTGATCTGCGATCGCCCCCCGTTCACGGTGTTTGTGGAGGTTCTCCACCATCACGACCGAGGCATCGACCATCACCCCGATGGCGATCGCGATGCCTCCCAGGCTCATGATGTTGGCGTTGAGACCGATGGCCCGCATCGCGATGAAGGCCAGCAGGATGCCCACCGGTAGCGTCAGGATGGCGACGACGCTGGAGCGGAAGTGCAGCAGGAAGAGGATGCAGATGAGCGCGACGACGAGCATCTCCTCGCCGAGCTTGACGACCAGGGTCTCGATGGCATCCAGGATGAGCTCGCTGCGGTCGTAGGAGACGTGGACCTCGACCCCCTCGGGTAGACCTGGCTCGAGCTCCGAGAGGCGCTGCTTCACCCCCTCGATGGTCTCCAGCGCGTTGTCCCCGAAGCGCATCAGCACGATGCCGGTGACCACCTCGCCCTCTCCGTTCATCTCGACGAGACCTCGCCGCACGTCTGGACCCAGCTGGACGTGGGCGACCTGCTTCAGGAGCACGGGGACGTGGGACTCGCTGGCCATCGCCAGCGGGATCGTCTCGAGGTCCTCGACCGAGCTGATGTAGCCCTGGCCGCGCACCATGTACTCGGTCTCCCCCATCTCGATGAGTCGCCCGCCGGCGTCCTGGTTGGCCGCCTGGATCGCCACGCGGACCTGCTTCAACGTGACGCCGTAGGCTCGGAGCTTCTCCGGGTCGACCTCGACCTGGTACTGGCGGACGAAGCCGCCGACCGAGGCGACCTCTGCCACGCCGGGCTGGCTCATGAGGTCGTAGCGCAGGTACCAGTCCTGGACGCTGCGCAGCTGGGCCAGGTCGAGACCGCGGAAGTTCGCGGCGCGCAACAGCTCCTCGGGCGAGAGCCCCGCCGTGGCGTCGCGGTCGAAGCCCTTCTGCGCGAAGCGGGCGCCGTCGGTGCCCAGGAGCGCCTCGAGGTTCGCGTGCTCGGGCAGCTCCGCGGCGCTCACCTCGCCGTCGTGGTCCCCGTCCCAGGCCTCGCGCAGGAGCCGGGCGCGCGGCGAGAAGTCGGTCAGCGTGTACTCGTAGACCCAGCCCACACCGGTGGCGTCTGGACCGAGCTGGGGCGTGACCCCCTCGGGGAGTCGGCCTTGTGCCGCGTTGAGCGACTCCAGGACCCGACTGCGAGCCCAGTAGAGGTCCGTTCCGTCCTCGAAGATGACGTAGACCATCGAGACGCCGAAGAAGCTGTAGCCACGCACGTCGTCGGCGTAGGGGACGGCCAGCAGCGAGGTCGCCAGGGGGTAGGTCACCTGGTCCTCGACCACCTGCGGCGCCTGGCCCGGATACTCCGTGTAGACGATGACCTGGACGTCGGAGAGATCCGGGATCGCGTCGACCGGGGTCGACCAGAGCGCCCAGACGCCGCCTGCGCTGGCGAGCAGGGCCAGAAGCAGCACGAAGAAGCGGTTTCGCACGCTGGCTTCGATCAGGGCGCCGACCAGGCCCCCCTTTTCGGCGGAGCTCACTCGACCTCCTCGAGGAACATCCCGCAGATGGAACACCGTCCAGGCACGTCTTCGATGACCTCCGGGTGCATCGGGCAGGTGTACTGACCCGGGTGGGGGCCAGTGGCCTCGCGCTCGACGAGGTCCATGCCGCACTCGGTGCAGCGCCCGGGTTCGTCGTCGATGATCTCTGGGTGCATCGGGCAGCTCCAGACCGTGTCCGAGGCCTCCTCGCGGTCATCCTCTGGGGAGAGCATCTTGCGCATCGCTTCCTGCAGCTGGCTCTCGCTGTCCAGGAGGAACTGGCCGCTGACCACGATCTCCTCGCCGTCGGCGACGCCGTCGAGGACCTCGGTCAGGTTGCGATCACCGACGAGTCCGGTCCTGACCTGGCGTGGCTCGAAGTGTCCCTCTCCACGAGCCACGAAGACGATCTCGCGAGTGCCGGAGTGGAGGATGGCCTCGCTTGGGATCGCCAGGACGTCGTCGAGGCGCCGGTACTCGATGTAGACCGTCGCGAACATGCCGGGCTTGAGCTCCAGCCCGGTGTTCTCGAACTCCAGGCGTACGGTGAGGGTGCGGCTCTTTTCGTCCAGGGTGGGGTAGATGTAGGCGACCTGGCCCTGCAGCGTCGTGCCCTTGTCGTAGGTGAGCTCCATCTGGGCTTCCTGGCCGACCTCGACCCAGGGGGCGTCGAACTCGTAGACCTCGGCCGTGACCCAGATCCGCTGGAGGTTGCCGATTCGGTAGAGGTCCTTGCCCGCGGGCACCCTGGCTCCCTCGATGACGTTCTTGTGCAGGACGAAGCCGGACTGGGGTGCGCGGACCGGCAGGGTCCGCCGGAGCTCTCCCTCGTCGCGGATGCGATCGAGGTCGCGGCCGGAGATGTCCCAGAGCTCCAGCTTCCTGCGGGCAGAGGCCGCGAGATCGCTGTCCGCTCCCTGGCTGCGCAGCGCCAACAGGTACTCCTCCTGGGCGGACACCAGCTCGGGCGAGTAGACCTCGAACAGCGCCTGGCCCGCCTTCACGGGGTCGCCGGTGCGGTCCGCGTAGAGCTTCTCGACCCAGCCGCTGTAGCGCAGGTTGACGACGGAGAGCTCGTCCTCTCCGACCTCCACCTCGCCGATGGTGCGGAGGTGGCGGAAGACCGTCTGGCGCCGGGCGATCTCGGTGCGGACACCCATGTTCTGCTGGACGACAGGGTCGATGTGGACGCTGGCGTCCGAGCTGGCCTCGTCGGCGCTCGGCGTCGACGAGGTGTTCATCGGGGTGAGGTCCATGCCGCAGATCGGGCAGGTGCCTGGCGAGTCCTGGACCACCTGGGGGTGCATGCCGCAGGTGTAGAGCTGGCCTGCCTCGTGGGCGTGCTCCTCCTCCGTGGAGCAGCCGGCGGCGAAGACGACGAGGAGAGGGATCAACAGGAGCAGGATGCGTGTCACGGGTTTGCTCCTATGAGTGCTCGGGTCTCGGCCCGCTGGATGTGGGTCTCGGCGGCGGCCACGAGCCAGGCCCGCTCCAGCGTGAGCAGGTCGACCTCCGCCTCGTACAGGGAGGAGAAGCCCGCCTTGTCGACGCGGAAGTCCGACAGGGTGGTCTCCAGGGTCGCCTCGGCGGCGGGGATGAGCACGGTCTCGTAGGTGTGGGCCTTGTCCGCTGCCCGGGTCCAGCGAGCGTGGGTGGACGTGAGCGAGGCCTCCAGCTGGTCCAGCGCCGCCTCGTACTGGGCCCGCGCGGCGGAGGCCGCCTCCAGGTGGCCGCTGGCCATGCCCTCCGCGCGCTTGCGGCTGTTGAAGGGAAGCGGCGCGGACAGACCGACGCTGACGAGGTCCGTTCCCTCGGGCTGTTGGGTGCGGATGCGGTAGCCACCCCAGACCGTCAGGTCCGGGCGGGCATCGACCAGCGCCAGGTCGGCCGCCAGCTCCTCGTTCTGGGCGACGAGCTGGAGCCGCCGGAGCTCGGGACGGGCCTCCGCGGCCGAGGCGAGCCAGGCGTCGACGGTCCCCTCGACGGCGACGGGCTCCAACTCCGCGGGTGTCTCGAAGGTGGCGTCGTCGCGGGCCAGCGCCTTGGCCAGGCCCGCAGAGAGCTCGATGTCCGCGCGCTCGTAGTCTCCGAGGTCGTCCTTCAAGCGTTCGGTGAGGAGTCCCAGGCGCAGCAGCGCCGACTGGCCGGCGCTGCCCACCTCGTAGCGGGAGCGCACGGCCCCCAGGAGCTCGACCGTGAGGGCGAGGTGCCTCTCGGTGACCGAGCCGAGGGACCGGCTCAGGGCGAGCCTCCACCAGGTCTGGTCCACCTGCATTCGGAGGAGGAGCTCCGCCTCCAGCGTGGCCTGCTCGCTGATCTCCACCTGGCCGGTCGCGACCTCGGCCCGCAGCGCGGTGACCCCGGGCGCCGGCAGGGTCTGCCGGGCCTCGAGCTGCACGCCCGACATCGGGTGGTTGCCCGGCAGGGGGGCGCTCACCGCCATGTTGGAGTACGCGGCACCGACCATCGGATCCGGCCAGACGTCCGCGACCTCGGCCAGCGCTTCGAGCTGACGGGTGCGCGCCTGCATCGCCTGCAGGCTCGGGTTTGCAGCCACCGCCTCGTCGGCAAGGCGGTCGGTGTCGTCGGCCATGGCCAGGGACAACAAGAGCAGCATCGAGACCTCCGCGGATCAGCGCCCCAGGGCTGTATGGCGTTCGCCAGGATCTCAGTGCAGTTGTCGTGCCACGCGTCGACAGCTGGGCGCCAGCGGCCAGCGGGCGACAATAGTGATCATCGGATTGAGAATATTCTCGAATCCGCGCCGGGATCAGTTGCAGGCGCCCTCTCTCCGGTCGAACTCGTCGCCGTCACAACGCTACCGCCGTTTCGTCCCAGGAGCTAGGGTCGAGTGGCGAGGACCCTGTCCCAGCTGATGTCCTCGAGGGCCTGATAGCGCACCTCGCCTCCGGGCTCCGAGTGCAGCACCTGTCCCTCTCCGGTGTAGAGCCCCATGTGCCAGGGCCAGTACTTCGTGTCTCCGTCGATGTGCAGCGGAGCGTCTGGGATCTCGTAGCCGGCCAGCAGGAAGAACACGACGTCCCCTCGCTCGAATGGGACCTCCTCGCCGCGTGAGATCACCGCGGTCTGTGGTCCGAGCAGGCCACTCGCCACCAGCTCCGAGGGGTTCACCGAGTAGCTCGCGCGGGGGGTGCCCGTGGCGGCGGAGTAGCTGCGGAAGACGAAGCTCATGCACCCGAGGCCAGGGTTCGCGGCGGTGGCCTGGCCGTTCCAGGCCCAGGGCGTGCCGAGGTAGCCCTCGGCGTGCTCGATCGCCTGGTCATGGACCTCGCCAGCGAGCGCAGCGGTGAACAACAGCAGCATGAGCTCTAAGGAAGCGGCGGCCTTTTGAGCGGCGGCCTGATCAGCGAGTGCATCAGCGAGTGCCTTGTCAGAGGATAGGAAGTTCAAAGCCCCACCCCCAAGTACATCGTAGTTAACATAATGTTTCTTGTGCGAAAGGATAGGAAACATTAGTCCAAAACCGAGCCTGCTTGAAGGCCATCTAGCGCGCAAATAGTGGTTCACGGCCGACTTCGACAGATCAAGCCGCCTGATTTCCACCGAAAACAAGCGCCAACAGCGGGTCTCCAGCCTCGACTTGGCCAGCGGTGGAGGATAGGGAACACGGGCATCATTGAAGGTGCGGTGGTCGCTGCGGAGGCAGCAGGCGCCTTCAAGTCGCACCTCTCCAGCGGGTTGAGCCCATGAGTTTCTGTGAAGCCTGCGGGACCAACATCGGGTTCTTTTCCCGAAAGAAGTACCGTGACGGTGCGGGAGAAGTGCACGCCTACTGCAGGCCGTGCTTCCGAAAACTGCCTGAGCCCGGCACCCCGCTGTACAAGGCGTGTCACGCCATCGACCGGGCCAGAAAGGCCAACGCCACCACCCTGGATCTCTCAGAACATGAGCTGCAGAGCCTACCGTCTGACCTCTTCCAGTTCACCCAGCTTAAAGAGCTGAACCTGCAGGGCAACCAACTTGAGGCCCTGCCTGGCGAGATCGGCCAACTCCAGGCCCTGAAGAGACTGGATCTGTCGCGCAATGATCTCACCGCCCTGCCCGAAGAGCTCTGGCGGCTGAGGGCCCTTGAGGTCCTGAACCTCCAGGGCAATCGACTCGAGACGATTTCTGAGGACATCGGGCAGCTCCGCGCCCTTCAAAGGCTGGACCTGGAATCCAACCGACTGGAGCGCCTGCCCCGGGAGCTCTGGCAGCTGCAAGACCTGGACACTCTGGCCCTGGAGCGCAACGCCATCAAGGTCCTGCCTTCGGAGATCGGCCAACTGCAGAAGCTGACGCGCCTATGGGTGGGATATTGTGGCCTGGAGACGTTGCCGCCAGAGGTCTTCCGACTGCAGGCCCTGGAAGATCTGAGCTTGTCCGGCAACGCCTTGGGGTCTTTGCCGCCAGAGATTGGCCATCTGCGGCAACTCAAGCAGTTGTACATAGAGAACTGCGGCCTGGAAACGCTTCCCGCAGAGATCGGCAACCTGCATGCGGTCCAAGAAATGTACCTGGAAGGCAACGGTCTCCAGTCCCTACCGCCAGAGATTGGCCAGATGAAAGCTCTGATCAATCTGATGCTGGATGATGTCCCCCTCTCCCTGAAGCTGCCGATGGAACTCTTTCAAATGCAGTCCCTTGAGCGGCTCTCCATCTGGCAAGATCTCCTCGACGCCCAGCCGCGGGAGGTGGCCAAGCGGGTGTGGGAGCGTGATCTGTGCTGCTTCAACGACCCTTATTCCTCCGAGGTCCCAACCACGCGGCGAGTCCGCGCCAAATACCCTGATGAGGCCCGAGGAAAGGGCATTTCTGGAAAATGTTACGTCCGGTTCTGGGTCGACGAGAAGGGGGCGCCCTATGACATCTGGGTGGGCCCTTGTGCCGCGTACTGGCGGGATGAAGTCATGGAGGCCGCCTCGCAGTGGCGGTTCGAACCCCGGAAGGAGGACGGCCAGTTCATCAAGACCCACTACGGCGTCTCCATGCGCTTCAAAGCGGACGGCGAACCAAAAGACGATGCGGCCGATTCATAAGTTGATTTCAGCCATTTCCAAGATGGAAGGTGGAGGCGGCGGGCGTTGAAGCCCGACCGCCACCGACTGCGGTGGCGGGGAGCAGCCCGCGCCTCTCACCGACGCGTCATCTGTTCCACCGATCCGGTTTCCTGGTGCGTTTACGGAGCGGTGATGAATTCGACAGTATGGATCTGGCTGGCGATGATCTGGCCAGCCATGTAAGCGCCGTCGAGATCGCCATTGATGTGTCGCCCAAGCGTAAGGCTGGCAGCACACGATCCGTTTCCGGTCAGAGTGCCCGCGGGCAGCAAGAAAGAGCCTGCGTCAAGCAGTCCCTCTGTCTCCACGTCGTCCATGCAAGGACTGTCAATGTCCAGAGAACAACAGCAGCATGAGCTCTTGGACCGCTTGCTGCCGCCTCGGTTCAGAAGGCCTCGAGGTCTCCGGCCGAGCCGGCCCCTGTGCCGTCGGTGCTGGCAGCCTCCAGCTCGCCGCTCACGCCGCTCCCGGCGAGGTGCGATGCCACCGGCCAGCCCTCGTCGGTGAGGTTGCCGCCAGCGTCCAGGAAGGCCTGGGTGGTGGTGCCCGCGATGGAGCTCCCGTCGAGCGGGCCGCCGCCCGGCAGACCGATCGGGCCGCCGAAGCCCAGCGCCCCGGGCTGGAAGACGATTCCGAGGGGGTTCGTGACGAGCCCGCTGCCCCAGTCCCAGACGCTGTAGGCCTCGGCGATCTCGCCGAGCGGAGGTGGAGCTCGTTGCCGCTGACGCTGTCCGTCTCGACGATCGCGTCGACCTCGATGAGCCAGGCCAGGCCCGGGGCCGCCGCCTTGACCTTCGCTTTGTCGTCTACCAAGACGCAGCTCCCATGCGACCGCCTCGAGCATCCGCAGTTGGCCGCTCTCTTCGGGGCCGCGGAGCGCAAGGCGCCCGCCCTCCTCGAGGCAGCGGGCGATGGCATCGTCGGCTAGCGGCTGGGGCACCCGCAGAGTCGCCGCGCGCCGGCGGAGGAGTCCCAGGTCCGGTGGGCGTTGTGGGTGACCGTTGGCCCCGAAGGCGTCGGCGATCTCCTCTGCGGTCGGGCGGTGGTGGGGAGCTTCGGCGAGCATGCGGCTGATGAGCTCGCCCAGCCACGGCGTCTCGCACTCCGGGACCTGTGTGGAGGGCTGCCCGGTCAGCAGTTCGCCGAGCACGATGCCCAGGGCGTACACGTCGCTTGCTGCCTCGCCCTGGCCTGCGAGTCGCTCCGGAGCGGCGTAGTCCCGGGTGCCACCGGTGCTTTCGGCCAGCCCAAAGTCGACGATGCGGACGCGCTGCTCGGTGGCGACGAGGTTGGCGGGCTTCAGATCGCCGTGCACGACCCCGGCGTGGTGGATCGCAGGCAGGGCGTCCGAGAGACCCGCGCCGATCCGGACGACCTCGTCCTCCTGCAGCGGTCCTTACTTCAGGCGCAGTGACAGGGGCTCTCCCGGGGCCAGCTCCATCACGAGGTGGGGTGGACGACTCCCGGCGTCGATGAGCTGGACGACGTCCTGGTGGCAGATCCTCGAGAGCGCGCGGAGCTCCTCGCCGGGAGCTCGGTCGATGAGCTTCAGGGCGACGTCGCGCCCCGCTCCAGCGCTGGCTCGCCAGGTCACCCCGAAGGCCCCGGTTCCCAGGGGCTCCAGCAGGGTCCAGCGCCCGACCCGCTCACCGGGTCCCATGCTCACCTCCACGTCACCTTGATACCACCAGCCCGGGTCGGGCCGATCCTCACCTCCGGTCTCTCCCCGGAGATACTCTGCGCGATGCGTCGACTCCTGCCGGTCCTTGTCCTGCTCGGCCTCGCCTGCACCGGCGGCGAGGACTCCGACCCAGCGCTACAGGACACCTCGGTGGAGGACGACCCCCAACCCACCGGATGCGACGTGCTGGAGGTCGGCTACGACGGCGAGAACCCGCCCAGCGTCGGCGAGAGCTGGACCGTCTGGCCGATCTGTGACGGCTCGCTGGTCTTCGGCGCCATGGTCGTCCAGGTGGACCCCACGAGCTGCGCGACCATCGACGAGGGCGTCGTCACCTGGAAGGAAGCCGGCAGCTGCGAGCTCATGGTGCAGTCGGGCAGCCAGCGCGCCTACGAGACCGTGGAGGTCCAGTGATCCTCTCGCTCCTCGCATGCCCCGCGCCCGAGGAAGACACCCAGGTGCCTCCGCTGATCCAGGACACCGAGGTCGAGGACTCGCCGCCAGATTCGCCGCCGGACTCGCCGGTCGACACCGAGCCGCCCTGCGAGCCCATCAGCTTCACGACGGTCCCGGACTACTGCACCCTCGACGACCTCGAGGGCGCCACCTGCGGGCTGGAGGGCGATCACCACGTCGCGCCCTACATCTACGTCGAGGCCGCCGGTGGCTGGTGGACGAAGCCCACCGCAGAGGGACCCACGGTGGAGCTTGCCGATGACGGGACCTGGACCGTCGACATCACGACCGGGGGCGTCGACGAGTCGGCCACCCGGATCTGTGCGTACCTGCTCCCCCTCGACGAGGAGCCCCCGCTGGCGCTGGGCGCGGCGGAGCTCGACGAGTCGCTGGAGGCCTGGCCCTCTGTCTGCGTCGATCGGCCCGCCCCGGACACCACGCTCGAGTTCGGTGAGCGCACGTGGACGATCAAGGGACAGTGCGGCACCTCGTACGGACCCGGTCCCTGCGTCTTCCGAGAGGACTACTCGACGGTCGACGGAGACGGCAAGCTCCACCTGCTCGCGGAGGGTGCCCCCTACTGCAGCGAGGTCTACCTGCCAGAGGCTCTGGGCTTTGGCGAGTACAGCTTCACCGTCGACACACCGCTGGACGATCTCGGCGACGTCAACGCCGTGCTCGGCATGTTCCTGTGGGACGACGACGAGGCCTACAACCACCGCGAGCTCGACTTCGAGTACACCGTGTGGGGCGAAGCTGGCGCGGACAACGGCCAGTTCGTGGTCCAGCCCTACGACACAGAGGGCAATCGCTACCGCTTCATGATCGACGACACCACGCCCACCACCCACCGCTTCCAGTGGACCGCCGAGGGCGTCGTCTTCGAAGCCGGGGGCGAGTGCTGGGAGTACGCGGGCAGCGACACCCCCCCTGAAGGCGACGAGCGCGTCCACATCAACCTGTGGCTCTACTCGGGCGAGGCGGCGGAGGAGAGCTGGTCCAAGGAGGTCGTGATCTCGGACTTCACCTTCACGGCGGAGCCCGCCGAGCCCATCGAGTGTGACTGAGGGCGTGGTTCGCCCGCGGTTTCGGTGGCCCCTCTGTCCTTGAGTCCAGCGCCCAACCAGGTGGGGACTTCCTGGTCACTGGCGAGATCGACGTCGACGAGGACGACAACAACGCCGTCTACGTCTCCACCCTCTCGGTCAACACGGTCTTCCTCAACAAGAACGACGTCTACTGAGTCTCGTAGCGGTAGCTGGCGCCCTCGACGAAGGGATGGGCGTCGAAGCCGCGGTCCTTCAGGGTGTCGACCAGCGGCGTCAGGATGCGCGTCGGCAGGCCGAGGGTCGCGCGGGTGTCGTTCACGAGGTCCGTGACCAGCAGCGTCCCGGGCTCGAAGCGCCCGATGAGCTGCTCGATGGCGTCGTGGTCCTCGTAGTCGACACCCAGGATCACCCAGTCCGCGCCGCCAAAGCGCTGCGCTGCTCGGCTCAGCCACTCCGCATCGGTGTTGTGGTGCAGCGAGCAGTTCAGGTGCAGGAGCCTGCCTCCGTCGGGGAAGGTCAGCTGGGCGATGATCGGCTTCGCTTCGGGGAGCCCTACCCGCCGCCTGAGACGCCGGACCGCCAGCAGCGGGTTCATCAGCCCGGCCTTTGCCTTTCGCACGAACTCGGTGGGGGTCGCGTAGGGGATGGGTGCGTACTCGAGGGCTTCGACGAGGACCTCGCCGAAGCGGCCGCCGGGCGCCTGGTCGCGGACACGGCCCACGGACGTGAGCCAGGCCCGCACGGCGGACGAGGCCACCACCTGGGGCTCGACCCCGGCTCGGATCGCGTGGACCAGTCCCTCCGCCCGCTCGCACTCGTGCCAGGTGAGGACGCAGCGGTCGTCCCTGCCGACGTCCCTGTAGGGGTCGAAGCGGATCGGCTTGCCTGGCCACTCGACACGGATCGCGCTGTGGCCCTCGTGGGTCAGCCGCAGTCGCCAGGGCGAGCTCTTCATCCGGCCTTCGCGACGACCTCTGCGGAGAGCACCTCACGGACGTGCCCGAGGGCCCAGTCCACCTCTTCCTTGGTGATCGTGAGCGGCGGCGCGAAGCGGATGACCTGCTGGTGGGTCTCCTTGCAGAGCAGACCCCGGTCCATGAGCGCTTCGCAGAATGGCCGCGCCGAGCCGCTGGAGGCCTTGACCTCGACGGCGATGAACAGCCCTCGGCCGCGGATCTCGTGGACGTGGGGGCTGTCGATCTTGCGCAGCTCGTGCATGAAGTAGTCGCCCATCGCGGCGCTGGCCTCGACCAGGCGCTCCTCGACGAGGACCTCGATGCTGGCCTGACCCACAGCGCAGCCGAGGGGGTTGCCGCCGAAGGTCGAGCCGTGGTCGCCGGGGTTGAAGACGCCCATGACGTCCCAGCTGGCGAGGAAGGCGCTGACCGGGAAGACACCGCCGCCGAGGGCCTTGCCCACCGTCACGCCGTCGGGACGGATGCCCTCGTGCTCGAAGGCGAAGAGCTTGCCCGTGCGGCCGAAGCCGGTCTGGATCTCGTCGGCGATGAGCAGCGCGCCGTGCCGATCGCAGAGCGCCCGGGCCGCGGCGAGGTAGCCCGCCGGCGGCACGTTGATGCCTGCCTCGCCCTGGATCGGCTCCACGAGGAAGGCGACGGTGTTCTCGTTGAAGGCCGCTGCCAGCGCGTCGATGTCACCGAAGGGCACCACCACGAAGCCAGGGGTGAAGGGGCCGAAGCCCTCCTTGTACTGGTCCTCTGTCGAGAAGCCGACGATGGTGGTCGTGCGGCCGTGGAAGTTGTCGGCGCAGACGATGATCTCGGCCTTGCCCTTGGCGACACCCTTCTTCTGGTAGCCCCACTTGCGCGCCGCCTTGATGGCGGTCTCGACCGCCTCCGCGCCCGTGTTCATCGGGAGCGCCGCCTCGAAGCCCGTGACCTCGCACAGGGTGCCCAGGAACTCACCGAGGCGATCGTTGTGGAAGGCCCGCGAGGTCAGGGTGCAGCGACCGGCCTGGTCGACGAGCGCCTGGACGATCCTGGGGTGGCGGTGACCCTGGTTCAGCGCGCTGTAGGCCGACAGCATGTCCATGTAGCGCTTGCCTTCGGGGTCGGTGACCCAGACGCCCTCTGCATGAGCGATGACGATGGGCAGCGGATGGTAGTTGTGGGCGCCGTACTTCTCGGCGAGCTCGATGGCCTGGTGCGTGCTCACGCGGGCTCCGGGGAGGGAGGTTGGAGGCAGCCGGAGCCTAACCGGGAGCGGCTACGATGGCGCGGTGCTTTGGATGCTGTTCAGCACAGCCCTCGGAGATGACGATCCATGGGGGCTGGTCCGCGTGGAAGACCCCGATCACCCCGACGCGATCGCGCGCTCCCACAGGGGCTCGATACTGCTCGAGCCGCCCACCGATGGCACCGAGTGGTTCGTCGAAGAGGTCCCCCACGTCGACGAAGGGGTCGGGTCCCAGCGCGCGGACGGGGCCTCGGAAGCCCTCGGCGTAGACGCCTGGCACGATGCCGGCTTCCTCGGTCAGGGTGTCTCCATCGCGGTCTTCGACCTGCAGTGGTACGGCACCGAACTGGACCACGAGGAGCTCGGCGACTTCGAGTCCTGGGACTGCTGGGCCCACACGGCGTGCACCCCCGAGATCGACACCCTGCGGCCACGCTTCACCTACGAGGGAGGGGTCCACGGCCTGGCCTGCGCAGAAGTCGTCCGCGACCTCGCCCCCGAAGCCGAGCTCCACCTCGTGCGGACCAACGGGACCGTCGCCTTCGAGAACGCCGTGGCCTGGGCCGTGCGCGAGGAGATCGACGTCGTCACCCTGTCGATGTCCTACATGAACAGCAGCTTCTACGACGGCAGCGGCCCGCTCGCGGTGCTCGTCGAGGACATCAGCGAGGGCGGCACGCTCCTGGTGACCTCGGCCGGGAACTACGCCCAGGGCCACTGGAGCGGTCCCTTCGTCGACACCGACGGCGACGGGCTCCACGAGTTCGAGGACGGCAGCGAGCGGCTCGGGGTCTACTTCCACGCGGGCAAGAAGCGAGGCCTCGCCCTCCAGTGGGACAACTACTACCGCTGCGGGGACACGGACCTGGACGTCGTCGTCTACAGCGAGGACGGCACGGTGCTCGACGTCGGGGACCGGGTGCAGGACGGCGAGAAGGGCTGCTCCCCGGTGGAGCGCCTCGCGCCTACCCTGTCAGAGGACCAGTGGGCAGAGGTCGAGATCCGGCGCGTCGCCGGAGACCCCGCGGTGATGATGAACCTCTTGACCTCGAGCGGGCGCATCGAGGGCAGCCACGCCGACCGCAGCGTCACCGATCCGGGCACACATCCGCTGGCGTGGACCATCGGCGCCATGGACCAGGACGGGTACCTGTCGAACTCGATCGAGGGCTTCTCCTCTCAGGGGCCCAACATGGCCGGCGATCCGAAGCCGGACATCGTGGCCACCGACGGCGTCACCAGCTCCGCATATGGCCCCCGCGGCTTCTACGGGACCTCCGCCGCCTCTCCCAGCGCTGCTGGGGCGCTCGCGGTGGTGATGTCCCGGGACCCCTCCCTGACGGGCCGAGAGGCTTCCCAGCTCATCGAGGGCTGGGCTGTGTCCGAGCGCACCAGCTGGCAGGAGGTGGACAACACTATGGGGGCCGGACGCCTACGCCTGCCGCCACCGGAGGCCTCTCTCCCGGGCTGTCTCGGGCGCGCCGGTTGGCTGGCGCTCGGGATCGGCTTACCCTTGCCGCTACTGAGACGAAGACGACGAAGCCCACCTTGCTGACGCTGTTCCTCCCCGCATGCCACCTCTTCGCTGACGGCTCGATCCCGTGCACGCAGGACGAGCTCCCCGAGTGCGCCGAGGTCGAGGGGGACACCGACACCGACGCGGACACCGACACCGACACCGACGCTGACGCTGACGCCGACAGCGACGCTGACAGCGACGCCGACAGCGACGCCGACACGGACATCCCTTCCGTCGCGGTCGCGCTGTCGGCCGCTGGGTCCGTCGAGTGGTCCTTCGTCGCCATCGACCAGGACGCAGCCACCGCCTTGGAGCTCGGAGCCCCCGGGACGACCTACGGGCCACCTCTCTGGCTGCCCTCCGACGAGGTCGGGGTGGTGTTCCGAGGCCCCGAGATCTGGATGATGGCCGTCGATGGCGCCTTCCTGGTCGGCGACACCAATCTCCCCATCGAGGACGCTGCCTGGGCCGACGGGGTCATCTATGCGGCCTCGAGCGAGGCGCTGTACCGCGTCGACATCTTCACCCTTGACGGCGTGGTTGAAGTCGAACTGGTCGAGGCCGGGTTCGAGGACCTGCGCCACGTCGTGGCCGCCGCGAACAAGGGCGTCTGGCTCATCGACTTCGGCAGCGACGGCCGTCCTGATCTCCATCGGTGGACCGACGGAGAGGTGGACTTGTGGATCGAGGACTACGACAGCATCGAGGGCCGCTCGGTCGCGGCCTTCGTCGGCCCAGAGGCCGAGGTCTGGGTGTGCAGCGAGGGCGGCGGGACCTGGTCCGTCGCGGAGATCGCTGCCGGCATCTCCGCCCCGGCGCGCCTGGCCCAGGGGGGCCTGACCGACGTGGTCGACTGTGGCTACGACCCGGGGACCGACGAGGTCCTCATGATCAGCGGCGTGGGTGGTATCTTCCGGGTCCAGGCCGACAACACGACGTCGAACTGGGTCGGAGGCTTCGCCGACCAGGTCGTGGTTCGCGCTGAGGTCGTTCCCTTCGACCTGTAGAGTGGCGCGGTGGAACACGCCGACGCACTGCTGCTGAAGGCGCGCTGCGGTGCCTGCGCCGAGCGCGTGCCTCGCACCAACATCCTGCGAGGGTTGGACTGTCCCAGCTGCGACAGCGGCCTGTCCTGGAGCGCGGCGGGGCAGCTGACCGAGGGCCTGCGGGACCAGATGGGGTGGAAGCGCTGGCTCGCCTACGGCCTGGTGCTCGCTGGCAGCTTCCTCACGGGGCTGTTGCCCGGACTTCACGTCATCCTCCACCCCCTGCTGATGCTGCTGGCGCTCTTCGTCGCCCACGTCTGGGTCGTTCGGCACTCGCTGCGGTGGCTGGGGCCTGCGCGGCGGGTCACGACGCGGCTGAACCTCAAGCTGCTCGCGGCGGCGCTGACCTGCTTGAACCTCGTCGTCAACGTCGCGGTCGCTCCGCTGTTGTCGGTCGCCTCGCTTCCGTTGGCCCTGTTCTCTGTCGCGCTCTTCGCGGTCTACCTGGAGACGGCGCTGTCGATGATCGGCCGGCGCCTCACCTGGGAGAGCGAGAGCGTCCCGCTGAAGACCCTCGAGTGGGCCGTCCCGGTCGGGCTCCTCGTGCTGCTGGTGGGGGTCACCGTCGGCGGGGCCTTCGGGATCTGGGGGATGCTCTACCTCATCACAGAGGCCGAGATCCCCGCCGCCAGTGAGTTCGCGGCCTGGCTCCTGGGCGAGGGGACCTGATGGAGCTGGCTCTGATCCGCTTCCTCGCCCAGACCTTCGGCGTAGCGTTCACGGCGAGCCCCCGCCCGGGGCTGACCTTCTTCGTCGTGCAGGTGACCGTCGCCTTCGTCTCCCGAATGGGCTGGGTGACGATGGAGCCAGCTCTCGCCTGGCTGATCTCCCTGCCTTGCGTGATGATCGCCTTCGTCATGGCGGGGCTCGAGATCCTCGCGCGGCACGACGAGGAGATCGAGGAGCTCCTTCGTGACTTCAACCTCACGCACGTGCTCGGCGTCTTCGGCACCTTCACTGGCTGCCTGGTCTTCGCGGCCCTGGGCCTGCCCGAAGAAGAGGCCCTTGGGCTCGTCGAGGAGGGCGCCTCCCACGACGTCGGCACGGCGATGGCCCTCGCCTCGGCCTCTGAGCAGTCGGACGTCGTGCGCTACGGCGCCATCGGCGGCGGCGTCGCGATGAACCTGGGCATCACCTCGGTGCGCGGTCGGATCATCGAGTTCTTCTCCTGCTTCGACCTCGACAAGCAGTGGCACCGCATCGAGACCGGCGGCGTGGTCGGCGTCCTCACGCTGCTGATCTGGCTGCCCGTGCTGGCGCTGGTCCTCGTGGTCCTGCTGACGCTGGCCCTCGGTGTCATCGCGGTCGCCGTCAAGGTCGCCGAGAAGTGGGCGGACGAGCGCGGTCGCCGGGAGTGCCCCAGCTGCGAGACGAAGGTCCGCAAGGAGGCTTCCCTTTGCTTCCAGTGCCGGAGCGCGCTGGAGCCAGAGGTCGTCCTGGGCTCTACGGTGGAGTCGCAATGGCAGCGGATGATGGCCACTCTGCGAAGACAGCCCGGCTGATGCGCTGGACCCTGCTGGTGTTCGGAGTGTTCGCCCTGGCCTGCACGAGCGGACGCGGGACGGAGGAGCCTCGGGACGACTGGATCGACGAGGTGCCCGGGGAATCCGACGATCTCTGCGGGAACGCCGTCGTCGACGAGGGCGAGGACTGCGATCCCGGCGCCGACGGCGACGACACGACCTGCGGTTGCCAGCCGGACTGCGCCTGGCAGTTCGAGGGCTTCCAGTGCAACGACGCGGAGACGTCTGCACGACCGACTCCTGCGACGAGTTCCCGGGGAGTGCCTCAACGAGCCCTGGACCGGAGAGGCGGAGGAGCTCTACGACATGGAGCTGTTGTCCGACCCCTCCACGCTGGATGTCGAGTTCCTCGACACGGACACGGTCTGGGTGGGGGACACGCCGGTCGAGGTCGCCCAGATCGCCTTCACCTCCTACCAGTCCACCGACTGCGAGATCGGGACCATCCGCCTCGAGGGCTCCCTCGCGGCGATCCGGGCGATCACGCTGCTCGAGGACTGGGTGGGAGTGGACGACAGCCGCCTCGGCGTCTGGGGCCACTCCGGCTCGGACATTGGAGCGGGGCTCGCGGCCGGTGTGGACTCGCGGATCTCGCTGGCGGTGATCGAGCCCAGCTTCCCGGACCTCGGCGAGTCCCAGGAGCGCTTCGAGGAGACCTTGATCATGGACGCCGCCGTGCCCACGTTCGTGCTCGGGTGTGACGCGTGACTCGGAATAGAGTCACGCGATGCCCGACGGCTCCCCCTTGGAGGGTGACCCCGAGGCCCCAGGGATTGGCCGGCCGCCAGCTCCCCATCGCGCCGATGTCCGCGACCCCTTCTTCCCCCAGGGCGCCCGCGAAGGGCTCGGGCGGATCGGGCCAGGGCCAGTCGTGGGGGTGCATCTTGTTGGTGATGCCGAAGGGCAGCTTGAACTGTCCGGTGCGCAGGCCCAGGCCGCCGGGCAGGTGGACGAAGTCGACGTAGACCTCCTCCGGGACTCCTGCGAAGGCGGCGTGGGCCTCTTCCTCCTCTCCCTCCTCTCCCTCCTCTTCTACCGCTTCCAGCGGCGGCTCCTGCTCGAAGGCGATCACCGCCACCGCCTTGGCGTATGGGTCGACGTCGGCGCGGAGGTCGAGCTCCAGGGAGCGCAGCCAGGGGCCGGAGCGCGGATCGATGTCCGCGTCGTCGCCGGCCAGGGACAGCAGGCCGTCGCCGAAGACGGTGAGTCGGGGGTTGAAAGCGTTGGGCGAGGGGGCCGAAGATGCAGGCGGCTCCTGCTCCTCACCGAGGAAGTCGTCGACCTCGTCGGCAGAGGGAGGGTCCCCTGCCAGGGCCATCGAGGCCATGAACAGGAACATCACGCATCCGAGTCAAGGGGGATCTGGAGGGCTTTCTCAGATCCGCGCGGGGGGCGATGTCTTCGGAGCGTGGAGGAGGACGTCCTCGGCCGCGATCACGCTGGCGAGCACGGGTGAGTCGACGACGGGAGGGGACACGCGGTCGGTCTGCAGCCCCGGCCCGGCGAGCGCGACGGCCTGGACGAGGCCGTCCAGGAGGCAGCCGTGGCGGTGGGCGGGCGCGAGATCCTCTGCGCGCAGCGTGTCGACAACGTCCGCGGCGCCTTCCGCGCCGATCTCCACGATCTCGCCATGGTCCGTGCACTGCACGTGTCGGACGGACAGGTCGTGGATCGACGAGGCGATGCTGCTGCCCACCCAGGCTGGCCTCGAGCCCCTCCTCGATGCGTCTGCAGAGCCCCTCGCGCGGCTCGTCGGCGAAGAGCACGTTGCCGCTTGCCCGGTAGGTCGACACCCGCGCCAAGCCCAGCCCGACGAAGACCTCGGCGAGCTCCGCGTTCGTGATCCGGCGGCGACCGAGGTTCATTCCCCGCAGGAACGCGACGAGCATGGAGGCTCCTATCGCGGCATGATGAGGCGTGGACTGCCTGCTGCCGATGGCGCTCTCGGGTGCGCTGTCGCTCCCTCATCCGGACCTCGACGGCCCGGTCCCACCCCCCGGTCCGGGGAAGGTGATCCTGGGCGACCAGCCCGAAAACGCCGTCATCAGCGAGAACTTCGTCGTCTCCTGGGACAGCGCGGGTGACCAGGCGGCGGCCGAGTCCGCCAGCCTCGCCCTGGAAGAGGGCTGGGCGGCGCTCGTCGAGGAGGAGGGCTGGGCCGCGCCGGTGTCCTCTGAGGAGTACCTGTTGCGGGTCGTGCTCTTCGACCTCGGCGGCTCGGGGGTCACGACAGAGGTGGACTCCTCGCTCTTCCCAGAGGGTGTCCCGGTCATCTACGTGAACCCGGCGTTCGCGAGCAACGACGACTTCTGGCGGCATCTCTGCGTCCACGAGTTCGCCCACGCGCTCCAGTTCAAGCTGCGCGATGTGTGGACCTCGACCCCCCGCGAGGCCTGGTACTGGGAGGCCAGCGCCGAGTGGCAGGTGGAGCAGGCGCTCCCGGAGCTCGACGTCTACGCCATGCAGACCGCCTACTACGCCTGGCAGACCCAGCTGCGCTTCGACAGCACCAGCGGCAGCCACCAGTACGGCATGGTCGCGCTCAACGCCTACCTCGAAGGCCAGTGGGGTCCAGGTGGACTGCGCGAGGTCTGGGAGGCCAGCTCCGACGGCGACCCGTGGCTCGATCTCATAGGTGACGCCGAGCAGATCTGGCCCGCCTTCACCCACGCCTACGGCAACGCCCTGCTCCCCGAGTCGAGCCTCTACGAGCCCGTGATCCCGACCACCCTGAAGGACGGCTCCAGCGGGACCCTGGACACCCTCGGGAGCCACTACCTCCGGGCCGAGACCGACACCCACGTCCGCGCCGAGGGTCCCGTGCTCCTCAGCGCGGAGTGGCTCGTCGAGGGACAGCTGCTGGCGGTCACCGGGCTCGAGGACGGCTCCAGCTACACCCTCGAGATCTACGAGCCGGTCGACACGGGAGACGGACACACCGGCGACTCGATCAGCGAGGGCGACTCGGGCATCGAGAGTCCGCGAGGCTGCGGCTGCGGAGGCCCCGGCTCGGCGGGCATCCTCCTGACCTTGCTCGCCCTGGGTGGTCTTCGGCGCAGGCGGTGAATAGAGCCGGCGGGTCACCGCGAGGCACCCGAGATGCTGAAGAACGTGCGCCGCAGCCACACCTGCGGAGAGCTGAGGGCCGAACACGTCGGCCAGACCGTCGTCCTCCAGGGATGGGCCCAGTCCGTCCGCGACCTCGGAGGTGTCTGCTTCCTCGACGTGCGGGACCGCTATGGGCTCTGCCAGGTCACCGTCGACGAGCGCAGCCCGGCCACCGCGCAGGAGTCCGCGGGGCGTGTCCGCCAGGAGTTCGTCGTCGAGGTCGAGGGCACCGTCGTCGAGAGGGCCCGCAAGAACCCGAGGATCCCCACCGGGGACATCGAGGTCGTCGCGACCAGCGTCAGCACCCTCACCCGCACCGAGCCGCTGCCCTTCGCCATCGAGGGCGGAGAGGCCCACGAGGAGACCCGGCTGAAGTACCGCTTCCTCGACCTCCGTCGCCCGGACCTGCAGGCCAGGCTCATCGCCCGACATCGGGCCGCGATGGCCGCTCGCCAGCACCTCGATGCGCTCGGCTTCATCGAGGTGGAGACCCCCATCCTCAACCGCTCCACACCAGAGGGCGCCCGGGACTACCTCGTCCCCAGCCGGGTCCACCCGGGCCTGTGGTACGCGCTGCCCCAGAGCCCCCAGATCTTCAAGCAGATCCTCATGGTCGCCGGCATGGACCGGTACATGCAGATCACCAAGTGCTTTCGGGACGAGGACCTCCGCGCCGACCGCCAGCCGGAGTTCACCCAGATCGACCTCGAGATGTCCTTTCCCACCGCCGACACCATCATGGAGATGGCCGAGGGGGTCGCCCGAGCGATGTGGCAGGAGGTCCGGGGAGAGGACATCGGAGCCCTCCCGCGCCTCTCCTATACAGAGGCCATCGAGCGCTTCGGCGTCGACAACCCCGATCTGCGCTTCGGCATGGAGCTCTCGACCTTCACGGCGGACTTCGCCAGCAGCGAGAGCATCGTGATCCAGCGGGGGCTGGAGGGCGGCGGCGTCGCCCGAGGATTCTGCGTGCGGGGCATGCAGCCCTCTCGAAAGGTCGCCGACCGCTGGACCGAGTTCGTCCGTCGCTACGGCATGGGCGGCCTGTTGTGGGCCAAGGTCAACGACGACGGGTGGGCCGGGCCTGGCGGCAAGCTGCTCGGATTGGCGGAGCAGGCCGCGGTGAACGAGGCGCTGTCCCCCGAACCAGGTGACACCGTGCTGCTCGGAGTCGGCCAGCCTGGCAAGGTGAACACCGGCCTCGGTCGTCTCCGTCGTCACCTCGGCATCGAGCTCGGCCTGACGAAGCCAGGGCAGTTCGCCTTCGCCTGGGTCCACACCTTCCCGAACTTCGACTGGGACGAGGACAACCAGAGGTGGAGCTCGACCCACCACCCCTTCACCGCGCCCACCGCCGAGCACATCGAGCTCTTCGGCACCGGGCGCGAGGCCGAGATCATGAGCGATGCCTACGATCTCGTCTGCAACGGCTACGAGATCGCTGGCGGCTCCATCCGTATCCACGACCCCAAGACCCAGGCACTGGTCTTCACCGCCCTCGGCATCAACGAGGAGGAGGCAGAGGGCCGCTTCGGCTTCCTGCTCTCGGCCCTGCGCCACGGCGCCCCTCCCCACGGCGGCATCGCCTTCGGCTTCGACCGCTGCGTGATGCTGCTGACCGAGACGGAGAACATCCGCGACGTCATCGCCTTCCCCAAGACCACGAAGGCCCAGGATCTGATGGCCAGCGCCCCCAACGTCGTCGACCCGGAGCAGCTCGCGGAGCTCAGCGTGAAGAACACGGTGTAGCGGTCGGAGTCTGTCGGGCCACTGCGAGCCGGCGCGAGTTCCGACGCAGTCGGGGCTGCGACGGGGTGAATGACGGCACGCGCGGCAGGCCGCCGGGGGAAGGGCAGTAGGCCCCTAGAAGGAAACGAGTGCCTCAGGGCCGCGCCCCGGCGCGCACCCAAGGCGTCGGTGAAAGGCGCGTCGCGACTTCTGCCGAGGGGCACTGGTCAGCCCGTAGATCGAAGGGGACGCCTCTCGTCACGGAGCCGTCGTCCCACCAGTCGTGCGCGTTCGAGGATCTCTACCAGTCAGTCGTGGAACGACGCTGCCCCGGCCGAAGCGGGACGATTCGTTGCGCATCTTCGAGGGCTCCGCGTTGCCCCCGCTCCTGGCCCGGACAGTTTCTGACCGCCCTCCTCGATACAAGCACTGGTGCTCTCGTCAGAAGACCCCACCCCTGTCGCAGGCGCGCTG
>DASCPX010000019.1:0-65315 GCA_036012755.1 Myxococcota bacterium
CAGTGGGGAGACGACGAGCTGGTGGCCGAGGGGTCGACGGACACCGAGAACGACGACTTTGCCGCCGACCACCCAATCGCCATGTTGACCGAGAACAGCTCGGACAAGCGGGTGCAGCTCTTCGTGCAGAGCCAGAGAGAGGCGGGAGACCACGACGAGCTCATCCAGATCGAGTCCGAAGACGAGATCGGGGACGACTTCGGCCTGGACTGCGACAGCGGCAGCAGCAGCTGCACCGACAGCTTCCTGAGCAGCGACGACGGCTACATGGCGATCGAGGCTGACGGAACGGGCAACACGAACTTCGTGGACCAGGCTCGCCACAGCCGCGTCATGTGGCCCTATGTCGACGATCCCATCGTCGACGCAGGCACGGACGAGCCGGTGGTCATGTACCAGATCGAGCGACCCTCCTCTGGGGACTGCAGCGACTCGGGTGGGTACGATGACATCGGGTGGGCGGACGGAGAGTGGGACACCGGCACCTCCCAGTGGGACTGGACGATCGAGATGGACGGGGCCTCGCCGGACTGCCCGGTGATCCACATCGACGACGGCCACGACAACTCGACCATCCCCCTCCCTGGCGGCGAGTCCAAGATGTACTTCAAGGACTACACGACCACGCCAGAGGTCTGGAAGGTCATCTACTGGGACGGCTCGGACTGGGTCGACGAAGCCGAAGTGGACTTCGTGTGGGACAGCGCCAGCACCGGTCCGAGCGACAAGTGCATCGCGAACATCCACGCCATCGTGCACAAGGACGGCAGCACCATCCACGAGGGCATGTTCTTCAGGCTCCTGGATGACGACGCCGACGAATGCAAGATCGTGGGGGGTGGGTTCGACGACGATGGCACGGTCGATCCAGACGACGCCGCCATCGTCTTCGCCGAGCTCGCCAACTGAGCGTGGGCTCCCCCATCCCAGCCGCGCTCCTTTCCGTATTGGCCTGTCGGGACGGTCCCGACACGGCGCCGGTCGACACCGACAGCCCTGACTCCGTCGTGGTGGACTCCCCGGTGGACTCCGAGGTGGAAGACTGTCCGACCTGGTTTCCGGACATGGACCGCGATGGCTATGGCGTCGCGGAGGGCGCCTTCGAGGCCTGCGTCCAACCCGTCGCCAGCGCCGCCATCGATGGAGACTGCGATGACGATGACAGCGCGGTTCACCCAGGCGCCGCGGAGCACTGCGACGGCCGA
This sequence comes from Myxococcota bacterium, assembly GCA_036012755.1. GTDB lineage: Bacteria > Myxococcota_A > UBA796 > UBA796 > CAJQPC01 > JAAESX01. The sequence continues at coordinate 1,206 of DASCPX010000019.1, forward strand.
GACGAGGACTGTGACGGCATCGTGGACGAAGACCCCGTCGATCCTCCGACCTGGTACCTCGACGACGACCAGGATCTGTGGGGCCTCGACGAGACGGTGGTCCAGGCCTGCGAAGCACCCGAGGGCTACGTCGATCGCGGCGGGGACTGTGACGATGCCGACGCTTCCTCCTACCCGGGGGCGGAGGAGATCTGCGGGGACCGCGCTGACAACGACTGCGCTGGGGACGGGGACCCGGCCTGCCGCCTGGTCGGTGAGGTGGACCTGGCGGATGCCTCCGCCAAGCTGCTCGGAGATCGCGCCGGGGAGATTGCCGGCACGATCACATGGCTCGGCGGGGACAGCAACGCCGATGGCACGACCGACCTCGCTGTGCTGGCCACCGGACAGTTCAGTACCGGCAAGGACCTGGCTGGGCGCCTGTACCTGCTCACGCAGGGGCCCTACTCGGACGCCGATCTCGCGGATGCCGATGCCGTGCTTACAGACGAGGACCGCACACTCACCTTCGGCTCCGCACTGGGTGTGGTCCCAGACCTCAACGGCGACGGCTACGACGACCTGGTAGCGGGAGCCTCAAGCTACAATACAGTCTACGTACACCTGGGTCCAGTCTCGGGTCCCAGAGATCTGGACGACTCGGACCTGGACTTCACGGGTTCGACCGGCGGACACCTCGCGATGGGGATGGCGGCACCTGGAGACATGGACGGCGACGCCTGGAACGACCTCTTGCTCGGAGGACCCGGCCACCTATTCGACGGAGGGACCTACCCCTACACTGGCCAGGCCTACCTGTTCCTCGGGCCCATCACCTCCAGCCGAACCCCGAACGACGCGTCCGCCGAGTTGTACCTGGGCCCCGGGCACGACTACAGCTTCCTGGGACGGAGTGCCTGCGCCGGCGACCTCGACGGCGACGGGCTGCTCGACGTGGCCCTGGGAGCGCCAGGCGCCGGACGCAAGCACGGCACCGTGTTGAACGACTCCGGCGCCGTCTACGTCGTCCACGGTCCGCTCTCGGGTGCCCTGCCGCTGGTAGACGGGGACGGCCAGCTGGATGCGGCCACCGTTCGCTTCGAGGGGGAGCAGAGCCAGGACTTCGCCGGCACGTCCTTGGACTGTTCCGGGGACGTAAACGCGGACGGGCACGCGGACATCCTGGTCGGCGCGCCCCACAACAACAGCAGCGACGAGGACAGCCAAGGCACGGCCTACCTGATCACAAACCCGGCGACAGGCAAGGTGTCGTTGGCACAGGCGGACTGGGTTCTCTCCGGCGACTCCGCTGGCGACTTTGTGGGGATCACACTCACCTCTGGGAGCGACCTCGACGCGGATGGCCTGGCTGACATCGCGGTGGGGTCCTACGCGGACGACCTGGGGGAGGTCTACGTGTTCTATGGCTCCGTCACGGGGACCGCCGAGCCGGCGGACGCCGACGCGACCCTCGTCGGGGAGAGCGCCGAGGACTATGCCAGCCACGTGGCGGGCGGCGCCGACGCCGACGCCGACGGCTTCGACGATCTCCTGATCGGAGCGCCGGGCGAGTCGACGAGCGGGACCTGGGCTGGCGCCGCCTACCTCGTTCGAGGCGGGGACGAATGATCGAGGTCGGGGTGGTTGGTCAGTCCCGCGGCGTGAAGCTCAGCGTGACCGTGACGTCCCCGACGTACAAGGGGCTGTTGTCGCAGTCGTCGACGTCGACGTTGACGGCCTCTGTGGTGGCCCAGGTGTAGCGTCCGCCGTCATTGGACAGGTCCACTCCCTCCTCCCACTGGCCGGAGGTCTCGTTCTTTCCGAAGAGCACCCACTTGTTGTCGTTGACGAAGGCGAAGCCGAAGCGCCCAGACGCAGGCGGCGCCGTGCCGTCGCCGAAGATCACCGTGCAGGTGTCCTGGCTGTAGCTGAAGGGGCCCTCGTAGGTGGCGTCGCACTGGGTGCAGATGTCGCCGTCGGTGACCTGCTCCAGGGGCGAGGTGAAGTCCGTGACGCAGTCGTCGATGGTCTCGTCGAAGTCCCCGGCCCAGGTCTCGCAGGTCACCTTGCGGCCCTTGAAGTCGAAGAGCGAGCGGTGGTCGATGACCGATGGGAAGTTGCAGGCCGCGAAGGCGTCGCAGTCGCTGTCGTCGCAGTCGGTCTTGCCGTCCTCGTCGTCGTCGAGGCCGTCGCCGCAGTCCTGCTCGGTGTCGGGGCCGCCCGGATCGCTGTCGTCGACCCCGCCGCTGTCGTCGCCCTCTCCGTTCTTGCGTGGACGGTCGATGTCGTCGCCGGTACCACTGGTACAGGCCAACAGGGCGATGAGCAGCACGGTGCCTCCTACTGGGCCATGGACCAGGCCCGCTCGAGCTCGCTGAGGAACAGATCCCCACCATTGAGCGGCGCGACCTCGATCCGCAAGCGATCTCCGTGGACGGAGATGATGTCGATGATGTCGCCGATGGCCCCGCCGTCGCTTGCTTCGACGCTCTGGATGTCCGCCAGATCGATGCAGCTGTTGCGGCTGGCCTTGTGGTAGCAGACCCGCTGGTCCGTGACGTAGGCGGCCTCTGTGCCGTCGAGCTGGATGGTGGCGTCGTAGTAGACCACCACGGACTCGCCCGCCTCGAGCATGCCGTTGTTGTCGAGGTACTCGATGGCGTAGGCGTCCATCTGGTTGCCGAGCTGGGTGCCACCGGTCTTGCTCGGGTCAGAGCCAGCGGCCAGCACGAGGAAGGAACAAAGGGCGGCGCTGCTGAGGAGGTGCTTGTTCACTGCGTCTCTCTCGAGGGGGGTTCTCTGCGAAGGCTGCGACCAAAGGCCAGGAGGCCAGCGGCGGCACAGAGTAGCAAGTCGAGCACGTCGAAGGTCCCCGGGAGCAGTCCGATGGCCTGGAGCCCCTCTCCCCCGCAGCCGATCAGGACACCAATCCCCAGCCAAGGGGCCGAGCCCAAGGAGACGCGCCCTCGCCACAGGCGCCCCATGAACGCTGTCAGCGCGTAGGTCCACAGCGCATCAGGGAGGCTGTAGAGCACGATCTCGGGAATGACCAGACCCTCGACTGCCTCCCGCGCGCTCCCGAGCGGACCGCCGAGGCCAAGGGCCCGGACCCAGTCGAAGACACGGAGCGCCGATGACCGCCAGAGGAGGTAGACGGCGCTCCCGACCGCGAGTGGTGCAGCTACGTCCGAGGCGAAGAAGCTCGGCTTCACCTACAGCGACAGCGGCGCGCTCAGCCGGTGCTCGACGAGATGGGCGGTGCTCCTGGCTCCGGAGTCGCCGAGCTCCGCGAGGAGGATGGCCTCTGCGACGAAGCCGGTGGTGAGAGCGAGTCTGCGGGCGTGGGCTTCCAGCCGACCCCGATCGCCCATGAGCCCCTTTGCCTTCTCGACCAGGCGCCCGAGGGTGGTGCGGATCTCCGCGTGGACCGGCGTGTTCGACAGCGCGGAAGCCCGCCTTCCGAGTTCGGCCAACAGCGCTGACCACGCCCCCTCCTTGGTCTCCGCACGGAGAAGGTCCAGGGACAGCACGTTGGTGGTGCCCTCCCAGATCGACAGGACCTGGGAGTCGCGCACCAGCCGCGCCAGGGTCGTGCCCTCCATGTAGCCGGCGCCCCCGAAGCACTCGATGGCCTCTGACCCGACAGCGGCCGCCTGCTTGCCCAGGGTGAGCTTCGCCAGCGGGATCAGGGCACGCAAGGGGGTGTCCTCCGCCCCGTCCTCGACCGGCGCCATGCGCGCGGCCACCTCCATGGACAGCGCCAGGGCCCCGGCGTAGTCGGCCTCGATGAGATCCAGCGTCCAGGCGTGCAGCGGGTGCTCCCGCAGCAGCTTGCCGAAGGCCATGCGGCGGCCGGCGTAGTCCCTGGCCAGGTAGAGCGCCTTGGCCATGCAAGAGGCCGAGCTGACGGCGTTGTGGAAGCGGGTGACGTTCAGCATCGTCGCGATCGTCGGCACGCCGCGGCCGAGGTCACCGACGAGGGTGGCCTCCACACCGGAGAGCGTGAGCTCCGCGGTGGGGAGAGCCCGGGTGCCGAGCTTGTCCTTGAGCCGGTTCACTTCGATGTCCTGCATCGCGCCGTATTCGTCGCGGACCACTTCGACGCAGAAGCAGGAGAGTCCCCGGGAGCCGGGCTGGTCGCCGACCCGGGCCAGGGTGAGCGCCATCTCGCTGGTGACGGCCGAGGTGAAGGACTTGGTCCCGGTGAGCCGATAGCGCAGCCCGTCGATGTGATCGGCCACCGTGCCGGTGTTGGCCAGATCGGAGCCGCCCGCCGTCTCCGTCATCCACTGGCCAGAGGTGATGAAGGTGGAAGGGTCCGTCGACAACAGCTGCGGCAGGAGCCGCTCGGTGGCTCCTGGGACCTGCTGCTCGATCAGGACCCGGGCCGCCGCGTCGGTCATCGCCAGCGGGCAGCTGTAGATGGCGCTCGACGCAGAGAAGAGGTGGAGCAGGGTGGCCTGGACGACCCGCCGGTGGCCGTCGCCCTCGTAGCCGCTGGAGACGAGCCCGTGCTCGGCCGAGAAGGCCTTCAGCCGCTTCCACGCCGGGGAGACGCGGATCTCGTCGACCCTCCTGCCCCAGGCGTTGAAGGCGATGTGCTCGGGCAGCTGGGCTTCGGCCTGCTCGCTGAGCTCGTGGAGCTCTGTGGCGGTGGCTCGACCCAGGGCTGCGAAGCGCTCCTCGTTGGCGGCGAGCACCTCTGGAGGGAGGCGGCGTCGGAGCTCGGCGTGGAGCACCGGGTCGGCGGCGTATTGGTCGACTGGCTGAGGCGGATCCTGGAGGAACATGCCTGATCTCTATCCCTTCAAGACCGGGAGCGTCTCCTGCCCGTGAAAGGCGATACCGAGCACGTCGCAGATCCCGCCGTAGACCCGAGCCTCGCAAGGAGGTAGTCGCGGGTCGGTGGCGACCGGGTCCTCGCCGGGGCCCAGCTCGGACATCGGGGTCGGCTGACCCGTGTCGACATCGAAGCCGCAGATGATGCCGTTGTTCGGGTCGGGCTCGCCGAGGCTCTGGTCGCCAGCGAGCAGGGGCGACACCAGCAAGAGCCCGTTGTTGAGGTGATGGCCGGTCCCGAAGCGGCCTCCCCTGTCCCACTTGTCCCGCCCGAACTCGGTCGAGAACACCATGAGCGTGCGGTCCCAGATGCTGCCGTCGGGCTCCCCGTCGGGGTGCAACAAGGCGGTCTGCTCCAGCCGGGTGATGAGGCCTGCTGCGACCTCGAGCACCCGATCCCAGTTCTCGGCCTGGGTCGAGGCGTGGTCGTCGTGCGAGCGGTCGAAGGCGAGCCCGCCGTCATCGAGCGTGATCGCGCAGGAGTCGCCGGACTGCAACAGGCGGTGGGCATCCGCGGCCTGTGCGCCCAGCTCGCCAACAAGACGGGGCCGGGGCATGTCACGCCCGTATGCAGCCGCGACGGTCTCGCAGAGGGTGAGACCGCCGTTGGCGCCGCCACCGTCGTCGCCGCGGGCACGCGCGGCACGATGGTTCAGGGTCGAGGCCTGGGTGCCGAGGACGACGCTCTGGTGCCCGAAGCGCTCCAGGAAGGAGACGGGGACCTCCCGGTCGACGCTGCGGATGTTGCCGACACGGACCGTGTCGTGGCTGATGACCCTGCCGCGCCGTGGGTCAACGGCGGCGACCGCGCGATCGATGGGCATGAAGCAGTCGATCATCTGGGCGCCGCCGGAGCAGGCGAGGACGACCAGGAAGCGAGGTTCACCCCGGTGGAGGAGGCCCCCGAAGCCCAGCCCTGCAGCGCCGAGCGCGAGCCCGGAGCAGGCGAGGAACCGGCGGCGAGTGGGCATGGCTCAGGTGCCGGGCGCCCAGGAGAACCCTCGCGGGCCGGGGATCCCACGCTCGCGACGAATGTAGCCGAGGAAGGGGTTGGTCCCGAGCTCCCGCTCGATCGTCGTCATCGGGCCGTGACCCGACCAGACTCGCAGGTGACCCGGGAGCTCGGTGAGGCGCCGCAGCGACTCCGCCATCTGCGCCGGAGAGGACAGGGGGAAGTCTGTGCGACCGATGCTGCCGAGGAAGAGCGTGTCGCCGACGAGGATGTCCTCGTCGTCGTACCAGCAGCCCTGGCCTGGGGTGTGTCCGGGAGTGGACAGGAACCTGAGCGTGGTCTCGCCGAGCTGGAGCTCGAAGCCCCCCTCGATCCAGTGGTCGACGCGCCCGCAGGGCCGGTTCAGCTGGGGCATACCGAACATCGTCCCCTGCATCGGCAGGGTGTCGAAGATGGGCTTGTCGGCCTTCGGGCAGTATGTGGGGACGTCCCAGACCTCCTGCAGGAAGGCCACTGCTCCCGCGTGGTCGAGGTGCGTATGGGTCAAGAGGATGGCGCGGATGTCGGGGGCCGGATCGAGGGCCTGGAGCCGCTGCACGATCTCGCGGCTCTCTCCGGTGTCGACGATGGCGCCGGCCCCGGTCGCGGGGTCGGTGATCAGGTAGGAGTTGACGTCGAAAGCGCCGACGGTGAAGCACTGGACAACCATGCACTCCGCATATCGCGACGGTCAGGGAGCGGCGCTGGCGACCAGGCCGACCATGTGGGTGGCCTCTACCAGCAGCGCGATGACGGCGAGGGAGACCCCCAGCAACAGCAACCACCGCTGGCCGGTCTTCACCTCTCCCAGTACGCAGGCGAAGGAGCCGAGCACCAGGGGCAACACACCCAGCCAGGGGAACACGAGCTCGGGGGTGGTGGGCTCGGTCTCCCCCGCGTAGAACCAGTAGCCCATCGCCAGGGCGTCTCCGGCGAAGGCGAAGACCGGGGCGAGCCCGACAGCGCAGACCAACAGCGACATGGCGCTCACACGCCATGACCAGCGCTTGAGCTGTGACCAGATCTTCAACGCGACCTCACACCGTCGGGGACTATCCCCCGTGGTAGACCCGCACAGGAGGTGGTCGTGATTGCGGCTCTCAGCCTGGCGCTGCTGGCGAGCCCGGCCTCGGCAGAAGGGGACACCGAAGGGGCGGCGGCAGCGCTGGAGCAGCCCTCTGGCTCCGCTGGCGCTCTCGAGACCCAGGATCTCGGTGATCCGGTCCTGCGGCAGACACTCGACGTAGCGTAGGTGGACCGCCTCCTGCTCGAGCGGGTCCAGCGTGGCGGAGGCGAGTCGTAGCAGCTCCTCGCGCTCCCTGCGGCGGAGGCGCCCGACCACCGACACAGCGGGATCTCGGGCCTCCAGGACCCCGTCCACCGCCAGGAGCTCCCCTCACTTTCGCATGGCGTTGAAGCAGAGGTTGCGCGCGATCGAGTACAGCCACGTGCTGAAGGCGGCGCGCCCCTCGAAGGCGTCGAGCTTCGACCAGGCCACCAGCATCGTGTCCTGGGCAAGGTCCCGTGCCCGCTCGGGGTCGCCGACGAACCGAAGGCAGATCGCGTAGACCCGGTCCTGTTGTCCCGCAAAGAGTGCGTCGACCTCGTCCGCGACGCGCTCGGCGTCGCTGGGATCGCTCAGAAGCTCGACGAGAGCAGCGCCCGTGTCCACGGTGCGATGGTATCCGGCGGAGCCGTCCCCGGTCTCAGCGACCGTAGATGTGGACCCCCACCCCCACCCTCCACTTCAGCGTGTGGGGGTCCTCGAGCAGCTGAGCTTCCACCGGAGACTGGACAGCCGCCTGCTGGAAGAGAGCGAGCTCCTCCTCGCTGACGAAGACCGGCTGCCAGGTGCCGGCCCCCTCGACGAAGAAGCTGTATTCCCCGAAACCCTGGACCGTGACACCGGCCGAGCTCGTCAGCGCGGGCACGAAGGTGATCGTGTCGGTCCAGCGTCCCTCCGCCCCGCGCCCGGCCGTGAAGTTCGAGTACATCGCCGCTCCCGGGGCCAGGCCCGCGTAGAGCCCGAAGTGCTTCCAGTCCTGGCGTGCTCGGGCGAAGGGCGCGACCTGGTAGGCCGCCGACTGACCCTTCGAGATGCCGCGATCGGCATACACGATCGCGTAGTCAGGGAAGTCGATGAAGCCCTGGCCACCTACCTCGAGGTGCTCTCCGAGCAGCACGCCACCGCCGCCACGCAGGCTGAAGTGACGGCCCGGTAGGAAGGCGAACGCAGTGGTCTCGCCGTCGTAGGCGAGGGCTGGGGTCGCGGCCCCGAAGCCAGCGCCGAAGCCGAACTCGAAGCGACCTTCAGAGGCCTCGACGGCCGTGATGAGAAGGAGTGACAACATCAGACATGAGGTGCCCTGAATTCCTCACCTTGTTCGTCAAGGCCTCGCCAAGTTAGCCCTCGGTGTTCGAAACCCCCCATGGAGACTGGAATGTCCGACAAGCGCACCGTCATGCAGGTCCTCGACCAGACCGCCAAGACCCACGGCAACAAGCCGGCCCTCAAGGTCAAGCACGATGGCAGCTGGAAGACCTGGACCTGGGCCGACTACCACGCGGACATCCGGAAGGCGGCAAAGGCCCTCATCCATCTCGGCCTGCAGAAGCAGACCGGCGTCTCCATCATCGGCTACAACAGCCCCGAGTGGGCCATCGCGGACCTTGGCGCGATCTACGCCGGCGGCTTCCCGGCGGGCATCTACACCACGAACTCGCCGCCCCAGTGCAAGTACATCGCGGAGCACAGCGACACCGTCGTCGCCTTCGCCGAGAACGCCTCGCAGGCTGCCAAGTTCCACAAGATCTGGGACGAACTGCCAGGCTGCACGGCGCTGGTCCTGATGGACGACAGCTCGGACGAGGCGGACTACGCCTACTCCTGGTCCGAGTTCCTGGCCCTGTCCGACAACGTCACCGACGATCAGCTCCAGGAGCGCATCGACGGACAGGATCCAGACGAGACCTGCACCTTCATCTACACCTCGGGCACCACCGGGAGCCCGAAGGCCGTGATGATGACCCACGACAACCTCACCTGGACCGCAGAGGTCGCGCGCCAGACCATCGACGGCTACGAGCACGTCGAGCAGGAGCGGATCATCAGCTACCTGCCCTTGTCGCACATCGCCGAGCAGCTGATCTCGCTCCACACGCCCGTGACCAGCGGTGGCTGCACCTACTTCGCAGAGAGCATCGAGAAGCTCGGGGACAACCTCCGAGAGGTCCGCCCGACCATGTTCCTGGCGGTGCCGCGGGTGTGGGAGAAGATCCAGGCCAAGATCGTCGCCGGAGCGGCCAAGAACTCCAACTTCAAGAAGAAGATCGGTGTTTGGGCCAAGGGCGTCGGCCTCGAAGGCGGCTACCGGATGCAGAAGGGCGAGGCGCCTCCCATGTTCTACGGCCTGGCGAACAAGCTGGTCTTCTCGAAGGTCCGTGCGCTCCTGGGTCTCGACCAGTGCCGGGTGCAGATCACCTCGGCAGCGCCGATCAGCAAGGACACGCTGGAGTTCTTCCTCAGCCTTGGCGTTCCGATCATGGAGGTCTACGGCATGAGCGAGTGCAGCGGACCGGCGACCATGTCGCTGCCCACCTCGTACCAGACCGGCAGCGTCGGCTGGGTCCTCCCCGGCACAGAGGTCAAGATCGACTCCGACGGCGAGATCTGCATGCGCGGCCGCCACATCATGAAGGGCTACTACAAGAACGCGGAGGCGACCGCCGAGGCGATCGACGATGACGGCTGGCTCCACTCCGGCGACCTGGGCAAGCTCGACGGCAAGTTCCTGCACATCACCGGTCGCAAGAAGGAGCTGATCATCACCGCCGGCGGCGAGAACATCGCTCCGAACATGATCGAAGGGCTGATGAAGAGCATCGGCGCGGTCTCGCAGTTCGTGGTCATCGGCGACCGCCGCAAGCACCTCAGCGCCCTCATCACGCTGGACGAGGAGAAGCTCCAGACCACACTCTCCGCGGCTGGCAGCCCCGCGAAGACGATGGAGGACGCCTCCAAGTGCGAGGCGGTCCACGGCTTCATCTGGAAGCAGGTCGAGGAGAAGAACGTCGAGCTCGCGAGGGTCCAGAAGATCAAGAAGATCAAGATCCTGCCTGCCGATCTGAGCATCGACGCCGGCGAGCTGACCCCGACGATGAAGGTGAAGCGCAAGATCGTGAGCGAGAAGTACGCCTCCGACATCGAGGCCTTCTACAGCTAGCGTTGTCTCTGGGGGGGGATCTCCGGGCCCAAGGAGACAAAGCGTATCCTCGAGCCTCGAGAACCCCGGGGTTCTCGGCTGCCAAGGATACGTTTTGGATCCTCGAGGCCAGAGGGGGTTCCGCGGGCCTGGCACATGAGGGTCACCAGCGGTTGGTGCTCGCAAGGACCGGACGCGTTCACGAGGGCACCAGCGGCTGCTGCTCGCAGGAGGGCGGTGGCCTGCCCGGCGGGGCGGCGGTGGTGACGCCAGCGTCGCCTTCCCCGGGCGACAACGCCCGGAGCACGAACCGGCCTCGGCCAGTTCGCCTGCGCGCGGCTCCGCCGTGCTCGGACTCGGCGACACGGGGCGGAGAGGGCTTGACCCTCCGACGCTGATCAGCCCTTCTTGCCGCCCTTCTTGCTGCCGCCGCCCTTCTTGCTGCCGCCGCCCTTGCCGCCGCCGCCCTTGCCGCCGCCGCCCTTGCCGCCACCGCCCTTGCCGCCGCCGCCCTTGCCGCCACCGCCCTTGGCGCTGGCGCCCTTGTCGGACTTGCCGCCCGACTTGCCACCCTTGTCGGACTTGCCGCCCTTGTCAGAGCCCGGCAGATCGACCCCAGCGGCCTTCAGCACGTCGTCGACCCCCGGGACCTCGCCCTTCGCCAGGTCGTCGACGATTCCGCCGGCGCCACCTGCGGCCTCCGCGGCCTCGCCGAGCAGCTTGTCCACGTCGTCTGCGTCGACGCCCGGGATGTCGTCGGCGAGGTCCTTCAGCTTGTCCACGCCCTCTCCGAGCGCGTCCGCGACCTCATCGACGCCGGGGATCGCCGCGAAGGGGTTGTTCTCGCTGGCCGCCTGGATGACCTGCTGAGTGGCGGCGTCCTGGAGCTTCTGCAACGCCTCCATCGGGTCGGTACCCGAGGCCACCGAGCTGAGACCCTCCAAGCCGGACTCACCCAGGGAACTCCCGAGGCTCGAGAGACTGCTCCCGAGGTCCGTGCCCGCAGTCGTCGAGCCCGAGGCCGTCGGCGACGAAGCACCGCCGCCACCCCCGCCGCCACCACCTGCCGAGGAAGCGCCGCCACCGCCGCCGCCGCCGCCACCGCCGCTCGATGAGGACGAAGAGGACGAGGAGCCCCCGCTGCTCGGGGGGTGCTTGTGCGTGGGAGTCGGGAGCGGAGTGGCCATGCCGAACCATAGCCCCACCGAGAGGATAGTTCCCGCAATCCGAAGTCCCGAACCTCGTCCACCGTCTCGTTGCGGGAACTACGGCACGCGAAGCGGGCCGCCGGGGGCGGCGCCGAAAGCGCGGGGGGCGGGGCCCCCCCAGAGGAGGAAACGCGTGCCCCCAGCGCCGCGAAGCGGCGGGCGCCCAGCGCCATCGGGAGTCGCGTTGCGACTTCCGATCGGGGGTACTAGTCGAACGCCTTCTCTGCCTCGACGACGCTCCAGGCCTGGGGCTCGAAGCGATAGGTGGCGTAGCTCGTGTCCTCTGCCGCCTGCTCCGAGTTCGGGGCCGAGGTCTTGTAGGTCATCGGCGTGTCGTAGGTCTTCAGCAGCGTCGTCGCGAACGTCGAGCCGTCCCCGCTGACCACCACGACCTGGAACTGCTCCGGGTGGATGTGGGCCTTGATCGCGGCGTTGACCTGCTCGACCGTGAGCTCGCGGAGCCTCTCGCCAAGGTCGTCGAGGATGTTGGGGACACCAAGGGCAGCAGCCTCCACCGCGTAGCCGAGCCGGCGTCCGGGATCCCGGGCCCAGAGCTTCTTGCGCTTCATCAGGTGGGTGCGCGTGGCCTCGAACTCATCCTGCTCGAGGCCCTCTTCGACGAGGTTCTCCGTCATCTTGAGGGCCATCTTGAGGGCGAAGGGCGCGTCATCCGGGTCCGTCGGACGGACCCAGACCGAGAACTGCGGCTGGGCGCGCAGGGTCCCCAGGAGCTGCTCCGGTTCCCTGATGCTCACCTGACGGTAGTGCTCGATGTAGGCGTAGTCGCCGAAGTTCAGCCCGCGATCGCTCCGCATCTCGCGGTAGAGCCGCCCGTAGCTCTCCCGGTGAGCGCCAAAGGCCGTCATCGCTACCAGCAGGGCGGGGTAGTCCGGGTGGGAGCGGGTGACCTCGAGCGGATGACCGAAGTGCGCGCCCGTGGCGTCGGTCCCCCTCTCGATGACGATGAGCTGACGCGCGCTGAAGGCCTTGCGATCAGCTGGCGTCGGGGTCTCGAGCTCGCCTGAGGGCAGGACGCTCAGCGCGTCCACGAGGTCCGCCACCAGCGGGTCGTCGACCGCGCCGGCGAGCCCGAAGGTCAGGCCGGCCTGGTCATAGGCGCCGTGGTGGAAGGTCTTCACGTCCTCCAGCGAGATGTTGTCGAGCCCCGAGGGGAGCCCCTGGACCGGGTGCGAGTATGGATGTCCCTCGTTCAGCACGTGATCGAACACGGCATCGCCAAGCTCCTCGTCGGACTCGAGGATGCCGATCGTGATCTGCGCCCTGGCCTCGTCGAGGGCCCGGTAGAAGGCGGACTCGTCCATGCCGGGAGCGGTGATGGTCTGGGTGAACAGGGGCAGGAAGGCCGGCATGTCCTCGCGCAGGGCCTTGCCCCGAAAGGTCACGAGGTCCTTGTCGATGACGACCTCGATCTCGGCGCCGAGCGCGAAGAGCTGCGTCTGGACCTCGTCCGGCATCAAGGCCCCGGCGCCGCCAGTCCGCATGACCTCGGTCGTGACCCAGGCGAGTCCTTGCTTGTCCGCCGGGTCATGGGCGCTGCCCGCCCGGAAGGTGGCGTTGAGGTAGACGATCTGGGAGCCCTGGACGGGCAGCACGATGGGCTGCAGCGCCGGGGTCTCGACGGCCTCGAGCGCCGCGGGCTCGGGTTCGACCTTGGGGCAGCCCACTCCGATGAGGATGGCGAGGAGCATCACTCCTCCTCTGCGACGGCGCTGAGCGTCGCGACGGTGAGGTGTTCGGCGACGAAGTACTCCCCGACGACGCGACTCACGTCCTCTGGAGTCACGTTGGCGAAGTTGCGGTAGAAGGCCTCGACCGCGGAGGCGTCGCGGCCCCCGTAGGTGAAGGTGCCGATGGTGTTGCCGACCGCCTCTGGCGTGTCCTGGGACAGGCGGAAGCGCGCCAGCGCCGAGTCCCGCAAGAGCTCCAGGGTCGCCGGGTCGACACCCTCTGCGAGGTCCACGACCGCAGCGTGGATGGCCTCTTCGACCAGCGCGAGGTCGTCCGGGTGCTTCACGTCGGCCGTGAGCTTGAACTGGTGCATGTCGGTGAACTCGTCGACCTCGGAGCCGACGGAATAGACCAGCGCCCGCTCGACGACGAGGTCCTGGTGCAGCGCGCCGACCTCGGACGACAGCAGCTCCTCGACCACCGCCAGGACCGCGGCGTCTGGATCCCTGGGGTCGAAGCCGGGGATGCGCCAGCCCATGCGGATCTTCGGGTTCACCGGACCCTTGTCCCACTCCACGTGGACCCGTCGCGTGCTGGTCTGCTCGGGCTCCTGGACCGTGTCCGGGAAGCTGACGCCTGGCTCCCAGACGCCGAGGGTCAGGTTCAGCTGGGTGAGCACCGCCTGCGGGTCGAAGTCTCCGACCACCACGATGCGCGCCCGCTCCGGCCGGTACCAGGTCTCGTACCAGGCGCTGATCTCGTCGTAGCGGTCGTCGAAGGAGTCGATGTCCTCGACCGTGCCCATCGGCGCGTGCCCATAGGGGTGAGTCGTGTAGGCGAGTGAGTCGAAGGCCTCTAAGAGAGCCCGGTCGCTGTTGGCGCGGTTGCGGTTGTTCGCGCCCCTGACGGCCCCCTCGGTCTGCTCGAGATCCGCGTCGTCGTAGGCCATGTACATGAGGCGGTTGGCTTCGATCATGATGATCGAGGGCAGGTGCTCGGCCGGGACGACCAGGCTGTAGACGGTCTGATCCTCCCAGGCCAACGCCGTGTCCGTCGACCCGGTGAGCAGGACCTGGGCTTCCCGCTCGTCCCGGTCCAGGCTGCGGCTTCCGGCGCTGGCCAGGTACATGTGGAGGTGGCTCAGCCCGCGACTGTCCGCGGTCTCGTTGCGGGTCCCGACGTCCATCCAGACCTGCCACGACACGACACCAGGGGTGTCCATGGGCGCGAGGTAGACCGTCAGTCCGTTGTCGAACTGTTCGGTCTGGACGTCGACCGGCAGCACCCCAGCCGCGGCCATCGTGGACAATGCGAGGAACATGGGCGTCTCCGAAGAGAGGCTTTTAGCCCGCTGCGACTCTTGGTGTACCCAAAGGGTCGTCAGAGCGCCCTGGCGGTACTGCGGCGATCACGTAGGTGGGCCGGATGATCGCGCCGAAACGGGCCCGCCGGGGTAGACGGCCCGACGAAGGCGTGTCTGGACACTTCGAGGCGGGGCAACGCCGCCCGGCGGTGTCCGGGGCAAGCGAGGGACGGTCAACCGGAGTGATCGCCGCAGTAACGTCCGACGATGCGCGGCCGCCTCCCCATCATCGCCACCGGAGCCTGGCTGCTGGCGCTGGCGGTGCGTCTCTGGGACCTCGACGCGACGATGATGCTGGCGGACTCGGTCGGGCCCTACCTGTCGGCCTCTGCCAACGCGCTGAACCCACACGCACACGCTCCACCCTATGGCTGGGGCCTGCATCCTCCCTTTGCCCTGGCGCTCCTGGCCCCGAACCTCCGCATGGCGGTCGCGGTGATGATGGGCTTCCATGCCCTGGCCGCCCCGCTGGCCACCCTCTGCGCGGCCCGGGTCGGCGACTGGCGGCACGGCCTGGTCGCCGGGGCGATCGTCGCCCTGGAACCGGGCCTCCTGGACACCGCGCTTTCCGGCGCGGAGGGCTACCTGGCGCCGGTCTGGCTGGGGCTCGTGATGCTGCTGGTGCTCACCGGCCGGGGCGCGGCAGCGGGGGCGCCTGCCGCGTGGGCCATGGCCGTGATGAACCACCCGCTGTCCCTCTGCGCCGCGCCGCTGCTCGGCCTGATGCCCCGCACCCGCAGGAGCCTGGTGGGTCTGGCGATCGGGGCCGGGCTCCTGCTCTCGAGGGGGTGGTTCGAGGGTGGCCCCAACGTGGAGGGGGTTGGCATCGATCAGGCAGCTCTCGCCTGGCTGATCGAAGGTCCGTGGAGCGCCGGCGTGCTCATCCTGGCGCTGCTGACGGCGGCATGGAGGCGTCGGTCACTGGCCCTGGTCGTCGGGCTGTCGGTGGTCCTCCTCATCGGGGCAGGCGCGCTCCTGGGCTACCTGCGCGACCACCACCTGCGGCTCTTCGTCGTCCCCCTCGCGGCCTGCCTCGGCGCCGTGCCCGGCTGGTGGGTGATGGCGGGGCTGCTGGCCTTGCGTCCTCCGATGGGGCGCAGCCCGGAGCCAGGAAAGCCGCATCGTCCGGGCACCCTGGGCCTGACGACCGAGATCGCGGCGTCGACGACCGAGCCGGTGATGTTCGACGGCGCCTGGCTCTCCGGACCCAAGGCCGCCGAGGCCAGCGCCGTGAACCTCGATCGCAGCATGCGCGGACTGGAGCCGGATCCCGCGACCGTGCTCCTCATCGTGAGCTTCGAGCGCGGCCAGGGTCCGCCCGGGGTGTCACCCGGCGCGCGCCACGCCCTGCTGCCGCCTGACGACGCCTTCTGCGCCGGACGCACAGGCGGCGCAGAGGACGCCATGCACCTCTTCCCCGAGGGCACGACCCACGGCGAGGTCGTCGCCTGGCGCGACAGCTGCGAGCCGGATCAGGAGACCGAACCGACGAGGTGATCCTTGCCCTCGCCGTCGAAGAGGCGGAAGCCGATGCCGTCGTCGACGGAGCCGCTCTCGAAGAAGACGGTCGAGGGCAGGAAGACCGGACGGCGGAAGGCGACCTCGAGCTCGATCGGCCCACCGGGGAGGTCGTCCTGGAGCTCGGCGAAGCACCGCGCGAGGCTCCACATGCCGTGCACGATGTGGCGCCGGAAGCCAAAGAGCTTCGCGGTCAGCGGGTAGAGGTGGATGGGGTTTCGATCTCCAGCGACCCGCCCGTAGCGCCGGCCCATGTCCTCCGGAACGCGCCACGCCGCAGACCGGGCCACCTCGATTCGTGGCTGGACCGCGCGCTCGCGCTTCTTGCCGTCGCCCTTGACGGCCCGGCTCAGGACCGTGGTCCTGGCGCTCCAGACCTTCTCGACGCCGCTCCGTGCCTCTGTGACGAGGTCGAACTCCACTCCGGTGCGCGCGCTCCGGTGGCCCTCGACCCAGGCGCGGAGATCCAGGGCTTCGCTCGCGGCGATGGGGCGCAGTTGCCTGATGCCATTGCTGACGTGCACGATGCCCATGGGCGACAGGGGGAACTCGGCGTGGCCGAGGATCGCCATGTGCATCGGCCCGGCGATGACCTGCGGAAGGGGTAGCGGGAGCCACGGAGTCTCGGGGAAGCCGCAGATCCGCTGGTAGGTGGCCAGGTCCTCTGCCACCACCCCCCGCAGGGAGGCCTCGATCCTGGGGATCGAGGGCTTCAGCCCGCGGCTGCGCTTCAGCGCCAGCGACACCATCGAGATCGAGGGCGCCTCGTCGAACTCCATCAGGGCCACAGCACCTCCTCGGCCCAGGCGCGGGGCCAGGCGCTGCCTCGGTTTCCGGGGATCTCCCGACCCTCCGAGTCCGTCACGAAGTTGCCGATGTCTCCATAGGCACGCTCCGTGTTCAGCCGCCCGCTGCGGGCGCGCATGGGCTCCTGCTCGTCGCCGCGGACGATGGTCACGACCTCGTGCGGACCGGGCCGCAGATCGACCAGCGGGCCCTTCTGCTTCGGGTCGAGGAGCTGCTGTTCGTTTCCGATGGGGTCGGCGACGGTCTTGGCCTTCAGCGTCCACAACAAGAGCGCCGTCGGGTCCCGACCGGGGTGGGCCCTGGCCAGGAGATCCTGGTAGCCGAAGAACTGCTTGCCGACGTCGTTCTGGTTCACCGGACCGGCCATGACGCAGGTACCAGCCAGCAGGTCGCAGTCCGGCGGCAGATCGACGCAGCCCGCGATCTCGCAGGTCAGGGCGGAGCGGGCGGCCGCGGAGCCAAAAGCCCTGAGGGCCACATCCCAGGGGACACCGGCGGCCTCGATCTCATCTCTGGACAGACCCCCGATGTAGATGCGCTGCCCAGCGAGGGCAAAGGCCTTCCTGCCTCTGGCCGCGTTCCTCGAGAGCGCCCGCATCAGGGGCAGATCCGCCCACAGCGGGATGCCCTCGCAGACCCGATCCGTGATCTCCCCCAGGTCACGACGGATCTGCCGGAGGCGCGCCTTGCCCCCGGGGGTCAGCACGTCGACGCGCTCGAGGAGCAGGAGCCGCTTGGCCTCTTCCCGCTGCACGCCGGTCCAGTGCTCGAAGGCGTTGTAGGCCGCCCGCGCCGTGTAGAAGGCCATCTCCTCTGGAACGTCCATGTCCTGGCGGGACTGGTACTGGGGCGGCGCTTTTTCCTCGGCGTTGACGCCCGGCTGGATGCGCTCGCTTCGGAAGGCGAGCAGGTTCGCACCGAGCTTGCGGGCCGTGCGACGAGAGAGCCGCAGCGGAGACTCGAGCTGTCCGACCTGCGCCACGAAGGCCACACTCCAGTCCCCGTCCGCTCCAGCGAGACGCCCCAGCTCCTGGCGAGCCTCGGCGTTGCCCTCGCCGCAGAAGGGCGCGGAGAAGATCTGCGCGGCACGGCGACCCTCGCTCGCGACGACGACGGCGCGCTCGAGGCCGTCCATCCAGATGCCGAGGTGGATCGCCTGGAGGAAGCCGATGGTGGGGATGTCGTGGGCCCCGAAGAACCTCTTCCTCAGCGCCCGCACCGGCACGGTCGCGATGCTGGCGAAGGCCGCGTGCCCGACGAAGGTCAGCAGGAGCGTGAAGGCCGTGCGGTAGGGCCGAGACAGACCGAGGATGGTGTAGGCGGCGCCTTCGAGCACCGGGGCCTCGAGTCCCTCCATCCCGCGGAGGAGCTCGGCGACCCGGGCGGAGTGCTCGGGGCCGAGGACCACCTGCCGCTGCCCCCGGTAGTTGGTGGACTGGCGGGCCGAGATGAGGCCCAGGCTGCTCTCCTCGAAGAGCTCGCCCTCGGTCACCGGATCCGGCTCGACGAAGGCCGAGGGCCGCTCGAGAGCCAGGAGCGGGAGGACCTCTGCGGCCTCTTCCGGACTCAGGGGCACGCGAACCCGGTAGCCCACGGGCGAGGCCGACTCGAGCGCGCTCGGCAGGCTGTAGCGAGTCCGCTTGTCTCCCTCTGCGGCGAAGCAGGCGTCGCGACGGACGCGTTGCTCCACGGGCGGCGGGGGAATCGTGACGACCTCGAGCGGCTGCTGCATGCCGCGGGGATCTAACCCAGATCAGTGGGCGCACCCCTCCGGCAAGGGGTCGGTGGTCTCCAGACCCGCCGCGAAGCCGCTCGGCGTCGGCGTGACCGTGAAGCCCTCCCCAAAGCTGCCGAAGAGCGCCTGGCCGCCGTAGCCCCCCGGCGCCATGTGGGCGCGGACCCAGAGCTGCTGGTCCGCGCTCCCAGGCACGGGACCCCCACTCCGGGTGAAGGGCTGCTCCTCGACGTGGCTGTGGAGCAGCACGCGCCGGTAGAGCAGCTCCCCGTCTTCGCCCACCACCTCCCACCAGTCGGCGTAGCGCTCGCAGCCCGAATCGGGACTGCGCACCGTGACTGACAGCTCGTAGGCGCCCGGCTCTCCGCTGGCCTGGACCTCGAGCACGTCGGCGAGGGGCTCCTCGGGGGCGCTCGGAGACGAGCAGGCCGTGATCAGCAGCAACATGCAGCCCTCCTATCTCGACGGCTACGCTCCAGGAGCAGGGCGAGGAGACGCCATGTTCCTCCTGCTCACCGCTTGCTTCGTTCCCCCGCCGAGCTCCACCGAGAGCACCCCTCCCGACGACACCGGCACCTGCGCCACCTGCGAGCTCACCGTCTCAGAGGCCCGCTACGACTGCGACGGGGGCGACAGCGGCGAGGAGCGCACGCTGAGCGTCGAGGTCGACGGCGGCCAGGTGACGGTGACGGACATGGCGTTCTCGGTGGGCTGCTGCCCCGACTTCGGCGCCACCGCCACGTTCACTGTCGAGACGAGCACCGTCGAGATCGTCTACACCCTGGAGAACGACATCTGCGACTGCATCTGCGACCTGGACCTCTTCACGACGGTCGAGGACGTGCCCTCCGGTGACTGGACCCTGCTCGTACACGGCGAGGAGCTGGCCTTCAGCGTGCCCTGAGCAGCGTCAGGAGCTGGTCAAGCCGCGAACCGGGCGGCGACTCCCTGGTCTGCCCTCTCATGTTCCTCGCCGGGTACATGGTGCTCTCGCTCTCTCCGGTCCCCGAGACCGACGGCTTCGACTTCCCCACCGGAGCCCCCGATGGCGAGGGCTACTACGACGCCCAGCCCTTTGGGAACAACGACCACCTCGGAGCGGATCTCGACGGCATCGGGGGTGGAGACACCGACAAGGGCGACGCGGTCCAGGCGGTCGCAAACGGGCGGGTCGTGATCGCAGAGGACCTCGGTGGCGGCTGGGGAAAGGTGGTCATCGTCGCCCACCGCCTCCCCGATGGCGAGCACCTGACCTCGCTCTATGCCCCCCTCGACGAGCTCTCCGTGGAGGTGGGCGAGGACCTCGTCCGCGGCGCGTCGATCGGCACCATCGGCGACGCGGACGGGGTCTACATCCCCCACCTCCACTTCGAGATCCGCACGGACGAGGCACTCGGCGTCGGAGGCGGCTACTCCGCCGAGCAAGAAGGCTGGGTCGACCCCTTGGCCTTCATCGAGGGCTCCCGCCCCAGCGCTCCAGCTGAGTGACGGCCCGCCTCACGCAGGGCTCGGGCCAGGGCCAGCATCGGCTGCACGTCGCCGCGAGAGCCGATGGGGAGCAAACAGACGCGCACGGAGGAGTACGACCACCGGAGCAGGGGTTAGATGGCCCCATGCTGCTTGTCGTCGGAGTCGCCCTCGCCCTGACCCCCGAAGAGGTCCTCGCAGAGGTCGAGGCCCAGGACGAGTTCCGCAAGCACCGCACCGCGCCAGCGCCCAAGATCCCCGAGTCCGCCAGGAAGAAAGCCGCGAAAGGCGAGACGGTGGCAGGGGTGGACCTGCCGGCTGGCTTCGAGACCACCCAGGGCTGGGGGGTCGCCATCTGGGACGCCCCGGTCGAGGCCGTCTGGAAGGCGATCAACAACGAGGACGAAGCCAGCGACTACCTCGTCCCCACCTACTCCGGCACCGTGGACGGCACGGCCCACCACTCGGATCGGGCGACCTTCCAGTACCTCGACGCGCCGATGCTGACGGACCGCTGGTGGATCACGCGCTGGAGTTTCAACGAGAAGCTCTACACGGAGTCCGGGGGCCAGGTCTGGGAGGTCAGCTTCGTCGAGGACCTCGACACCGATCTGCTCGACGGGACCGAGTTCGAGGAGCTGCTCGAGGACTCGGTGCCCATCGCCTGGGGCAAGGGCGGCTACCTCGTCATCCCGTTGTCGGACGGCCGGACCTGGGTCGAGTACTTCACCTGGAGCGACCCCGGAGGAAACGTCCCCGCCGGGCTGTTCTCCAAGTTCGCCGATCGCGAGGTCCTGGCCACCTTCGAGGGCGTCGCCGCCCGCGCCGAGTACCACGAGACCTCGGGCGCCACGGGCTACGTCCGGCCAGACGGCAGCTCGCTGGACTGAGGCAGCAGGCTTCGCCGTGCTAGGCCTCTGGGAGGAAGCGCACCGCCGTGGCCTGGATCTGGTAGATCGTGCCGGCCTGCTTCTCGGGCATGGCCTCCGGGTGCTCCGACTCCTCTTCCAGGTGCTTCACGAAGCTCTCTTCGGGCTCCGTGGCCTCGACGATGCCCTCGACCTGGGCGGTTCGGCCCGTGCCGTCCTTCGCCACGGAGAAGCTGTGGTCCTTCATCAGGACGCGCACCGTCTTGTCCTCGTGAGCGACGACAATCCAGCAGCCCTTCTTCTGGCAGACATCGGCCACGCGGCCTTCGAGGCGCACGGTCTGGCCCTCGAAGCCGCTCGGATCCGCCAGGAAGAGCTCGGCCTTGACGACCTCGTCGACGGTGAAGTCCGCCCCGAAGTGGGTGTCCGACTGCGCGGCCTCCACGACCTCGGGCGCCGTGACGGGGTCGGGGACGGTGGTGACCTCTGGGGTCTCCGTGGCACAGGAAAACAGCAGGGACAACAACATCGGGACTCCTGGACGATGACAAGCCGTCTATCGCGTTAGCCGAGTTGGATGTTCCCTTTGCTCCTGGCCTGCTGGGGCGAGCCCCCCGTCGCGACCACCGACGAAGCGCCGACGGTGGAGATGGACCTCACGAAGCCGGAGCCCCTCGCCACCGGCCCGGGGGTGGTCCCGGTCCCGGTCGCCGACAAGGAGGACGCGGTCAAGCGGGCCTGCTTGCGCCTGGAGGAGTGCGGCTGCACCGATGAGCAGCCCTTCGAGAAGTGTGCGGAGAGCGGCATGCTCACGACGCTGCCGGATACGGTCTACCGCTGCATCGCGTCGAAGCCCTGCGAGGTCCTCTGCCAGCCGAATCCCCAGGGCACCCACGACAAGGGCCTCACCGCCTGCGTCGACCCCTACCTCGAAGAGAGCATCGGCCGCGGTGAGGGCCTGAACAAGCGCGTAGAGTGAGCCCCGTGCTGCTGCTCGCCGCCCTCGCCTGTCGCAAGTCTCCGGAGGCCCCAGCCGAGATCTCGGAGCTCACGCGCTACCTCGCCCGTGAGGTCCAGGACGAGGACATCGAGGTCCTCGCCGCCGGCGTGGAGCAGCTCGACGCCCACCTCGCCACCATCGACATGGAGGGCGACATCGTCGACGAGCGCAGCTGGATCGTGGATGTGCTCACCGAAGACGACGTCGCGCTCTACGAGCACCCCGACCGCTCGTTGGATGTGCTTGTCACCCTCGGCGTCGTCGGCGAGGAGCTCCACGCCATCGAGGACCACGCCCCCTACATGATGTGGGTCGACCAGACCAACATCAACGCCGGGGTCGTCTACTACACGCGCACCTTCCCCGACACAGAGGACGGGAGCTGCTTCGCCGAGGGGAGCTGCGAGTCGATCCTGACCTTCAACCACAGCATTCGCGAGAACGCGCTCTACGAGGTCTACCTCGAGGTCTACAAGTACTGGCGCTGGGTCGAGCTCGACGATGGCCGGAGGGCGGTCGTCGCCTTCGCATGGTTCGAAGAGAGCTGGCCGACGACCAACGGAAAGGAAGCCCACCTCTGGCAGAACTTCGAGCTCGACGTGTGGATGGACCACCCGACCGACGAGAAGATCTGGCGCTACTACGTGAGCTGGACCGAGAACGACGTGGCCGAGTCCGCCGACATCGTGCAGGGCATGATCCGGGGAACGACCGAGTCGCGCTACGAGACCGAAGAGGCCGCCGCTGGCGGAGAGATCACCGAGTAGGCCCAGCAGGCTGCTGAAAAACGTCCTGGTCGGCCATCGGCCGCCGTCGTGGCCTCGGGAGCCTTCTTCAGCAACCTGCTAGAAGTCGTCGGGCATCCAGGGCCTGGGACCCGCGAAGAGCAGCGACGCCGTACGCAGCACCCCGGCTTCACCCTCCAGCGCGCCCTGTCGCTGCAGCTCCTCCGCGGAGTGCAGGCCGGAGTAGAGCGCGGCCAGGCCGCGACAGCCCACCCTCAGGGCTCCGTCCCCGCCCTCGACGAGCTCGCCGACACCATCGGCGACTCGCAACACGTGGCGTCCGGAGTTGGCAGCGAGGACCTCGTCGCGCACGTCCAGGTGGAGCTCGGCGCGAAGGCTGGGCTCGTAGCCCCGCAGCTCTAGGGCGCGCCTGGCGTGCACCACGCGCAGCAGCCAGCGCTCGCTCTCCACCACTTTCCAGGACTGCTCAGGCAGGGACATCAAGATGGGATCGCTCGCCGGCCCCAGCCACTGCACGGTGCGGACGATGGAGTCCAGATCACCGACGAAGGTCCAGAACCGCCGGACCGCGCCCGCCGTGAGCAGCGCCATGTCGCGGATTCGGACCTTGAAAGGCTCGCTCAGGTCGTGGGCGTAGATGAAGTAGCCCTCCGGAGAGCTCCGAGCTCCGAAGGCGTAGGCATAGAGCTTCTCTCCCCGTCTGCCCGGCGCGATCTGCGTCCACAGGCCCTCGTTGCGGTCCAGGTGTCCGGCCTCGCGGGATGCCCGGGCTTCGTACATGGGTCTCATCAGGTCGTGGTCGACCGGATCGAAGGGCCACATCTCGACATCGCGGTTCCGGGTCGTGACGGACTCGCAGGGGATCGAGTAGGTGACGTGGTCCCCGGCGACTTCGTAGCCGACGCGCCGGTAGAGGTGGGCGGTCGAGGCATAAAGCGAAGACAGCGGGAAGCCGCCCTCCCTCATCTCCTCCAGCAGGCGTCGCATCATCGTGCGCGCCACCCCCGCCGCCCGCTCGTGTGGCGGCACGGCCACGGCAGCCACGGCGCCGCTGGGCACGCGGCCTCCTCCGAACCACTGGCCCACCGGGTAGAACGCGGCGGTCCCGACGACCCGCCCTCCCCGTCGGACGACCCGGACGTTGTCCATGCCGATCCGTTCGTAGTAGGCGACGGCCTTGGCCACAGGAAAGGCGAAGCCCTGGGAGGCGGCCTGGATCAGCTGCCGCTCCTCGTCCTCGTCGATGGCCCTTCCGTAGCCGAGCTGTTCTGTCATTCGAGCCTCCGCGCGAGAGGGTAGTCACCGTCTGGACACCGACGATGTCAACCGAGCGCCTCTACCGTCTGCACACCGCCCAGTTCCGGCGCCAGTGCGCCAGCAGGGACTTCGTCACCCTCGCCCACCAGCTCCTGGGCTTTCACTCCACCGACTACTGGTCACCCTACTTGTCGGCCTGGGCTCGCATCGGCGACTACGACGCCGCGGCGGTCTTCGAGGCCATCAACACGGGCCAGGGACTCGCGCGTGTCTCCTGCTACCGCTTCACAGCACACGTCCTGCCAGCCGAGAACGTCGCCCTGGTCTTGCGCGCGGAGCTCGATGCTCGGATCTCCGACCTCGAGCGCTTCGTGAACGAGCGGCTCGTGCCCATCTCGGGGGGCTAGTACCCCTCGGCAGAAGTCGCGACGCGCCTTCCACCGGCGCCTTCGGCGCGCGCCGCGGCGCGGCGCTGGGGCACTCGTTTCCTTCCACCGGCGCCCTGCCCCCCGGGCCTACGGCCCTCCCCCCGGCGGCCCGCTGCGCGTGCCGTCGTTCACCCCGTCGCAGCCCCGACTGTGTCGGAACTCGCGCCGGAGAGAACTAGGTCAGACGCACGACGACCTCGACGCCTGGCTTCACCTTCAGCATGCCCATCATCGCCGAGAAGGGCTTGATGCCGAAGTCGGGCTGATGCAGTCGCACCCTGGCCTCTCCTCCCTTGAAGTCCAGCCGGATCGGGCGCTCGGTGCCGTGGAGGTGCAGGGTGCCCGAGACCCGCCGGGGGGCGGTCGGATCGCCCTCCACGGAGCCGGCGGAGAAGCGGATCTCCGGGTGGCGCCTGGTGTGGAGCACGTCGCTCCGGAGGCTGTCCTCGATGCTCTTGACGTCCTTGGCCGAGAGCGTGCCCCTCGCCTCGCGCCCCTTCTTCATGACGCAGACCACCCGCAGGGAGCTGGCGTCGATACAAGCGCTGAAGTCATCGTCCACGGCCACCGAGTCCGCGACCAGCTTCAGGTCGTGTGCGACCCGTGACATCAGGCCTTCCTTGTAGGTCAGGACCTCGACTGTGACCTTCATGTCGGTCCTCCTGGCGCAGCCCCTCTATCCCCCGGCGCGGCCCGCGGGGACAATGCTCGCGTGACCAGGGAAACCCAGGGATGCCTGAAGGCAGCGCTCCTCGCGGCGGTCGTGGTCGCCGTCGGGACCGCCTGGGCGCTGACGCCGCTGCAGTACCCGTTGATCGGCACGGGCTCGACCATTCCACCAGTGGACGAGCCCTGCCTCGACGAGCGCATCCTCGGGCGCGCGGGCATCGGCGAGCCCTTCGAGGACCGGGTCGTGCGCATCTGCATCCACGCCCCCGACTACGGAACGGTCGGCTTCATGGAGACCGAGGGCCCGGTGGGACAGGGCGAGGTCTTCGTGCTCTACCGCGACGAGGCAGGCATGCGCTGGACGAACTGCCAGCTCGACGTGCCCTTTCCCGCCCCCGGCTGGGCCAGGGCTCCCCGTGTCCCCGACGAGGCCGTCGTAGCGATCCACAGTGGCTACGCGGGGTGGCACGCGGGCCAGCTGAAGGCCGAGATCACCGCCGGAGCGTGGGAGGTGCTTCCGAGCGAGGACTAGCAGTACCCCTGATCGGCAGTAGCGACGCGCTCCTGATGACGCAGTCCACCCGCCGCTCCGCGACGCATCGTCTCCCCCTCCGGGGGGGCGCGCGTGTCCTCCAGCCCCGACGGCGTCAGGATCTCGTGAGTGGTGTTGGCCGCGGGCCCTCGGGCGTTGCTCGCCGCGAGTCCTGGAGGCCCAGGGGCGCTGGTGGCCGCGAGTCCTGGAGACCCCAGGGGCGCTGGTGGCCGCAGGCCCTCGGGCGTTGGTGGCCGCGAGTCCTGGAGGCACCAGGGCGTTGGTGGCCGCGGGCCCGTGCCCCGGCCGAAGCGGGACGGTTCGTTGCGCATCTTCGAGGGCTCCGCGTTGCCCCCGGCGAGGCGGGACCTGCGAGTTCTGGAGCTGGCTCTTCCGCCACCGCTTTCGCGCCCCCGCTCCTGGCCCGGACAGTTTCTGACCGCCCTCCTCGATACAAGCACTCGTGCTCTCGCCAGAAGACCCCTCCCTTGTCGCCGGCGCGCTGCGACCCCCCGTGACCGACGCGCTGCTCGGGCCGTGGCCGCTCCACCCCGGAGCAGATCGGCTCGCGGAGCTGCGACAGGCGGTCGAGCAGCTCGCCACAGACGGCGCGGCCATTGACCTTCGCCTGGCCCGCCTCATCGGCTGGATCAGGGCCAACGACGTCGCCAGGCTCGGCTACTCCAGCTTCACCGCCTTCTGCAAAGAGCGCGTGCCCTGGCGCACGAGCCAGCTCCGGGACCTGCTGCGGCTGGTGGGGAGCCCGCTCGAGCTGGTGGAGGTGGACGACCAGCTCGAGTGGCTGACCAGGGCTCGGGCGGGGCTGGTCACCCGGGGGTGTCCCACCGGCATCGAACACGACGGCGACGACGACGGCTTCCGGGTCTTTGTCTTCGGGCAGCCGGTGGCTGACATCCAGCGGGCCCGACAGAGGGCTCGGTTGTACCTCGGCGCGCACCTGCCGATGCGAGAGGTCGACCGCTACATCCTGGCTTGCTGGAGACAGGGGCGCACCGCGGACGAAGTGCAGGCAGAGGCCCGAGCGCCGCGGCCGAAGCCGGAGTTCAATCCCTCCTGGTGCGAGGACCCGGATCCGGCCACGTCACTGCTGGGGGCTTGGACGGAGCCGCGAGATCCCTGGCACGCCCTGGAGTTCCTCGGAGCCCTGGTGTCTGTTCGGGATGGTCGCGTCGCAGCCCTGGGGCAGCTAGCCGAGCTGGTGATCCGGCAGGGACTCCACTTCGACATGGGCTTCGACACCCTCGGGGCCTTCGCCAACGAGGTCGTCGGGGTGAGCCAGCGGAGCCTGGAGCGCTACCGCAAGCTGGGTCAGACCCTGGACATGCACCCGGAGATCCGGGCCGCGGTCGCCGAGGGCCTGGATCTGGACCGGGCCTGCTTCGTGGGTGGCATCGCCCAGAGCGGTCGCGAAGCCAGGGACTGGCTGGAGATCTGCCGCTGTCTGGGAGCTCGCATGCTGGCAGAGGTGGGCGACCACGTCATCGAGCGGGGAAGCCGGCGGGTGCTGGCGGAGTGTAGGCACCGGCTCAGCGCAGCGACGGCGCTGGCGGAGGCAGCGGAGGTTGCGGAGCACGGTGGGCCCCGGTCAGCGGTGGCGAGGCGACAGAAACCGGCGGTGGCCCGAGCGCGACAGAAACCGGCGGTCGGGTCACCAGGATCGCGTTCGGGGACCTGGGCCGCGTCGCTGCTCGAGGGCGCAAGACCCCCCACTACCTGCCTGTGGACCCGGACCTCGTGGAGGCGGCCCGCTGGTTCCTGGACACGGTGCCCGAGCCTCGCGGCAAGGGGGGCGATGACCCCACCCAGAGGCAGATCACCCTGTGCCGGTGCTGCCATCTTCGGCTGATCCACGCCGCGGGCGCCCCGGTGACGGTGAAGCAGGTCGAGGACGTGATGGTGTGGTCCTGGCCGGACAGGGTGGTGGTCGTGGGACCGTGACTCTCGCCGGGCTCATCTAGACTGTTCGCCCATGCCCGGACGCCGCCGAGATCGACAGCGCCGCGAAGCCGCCGAGGCCAGCAGAAGCAGCGCCGCGAACAGCGACGAGAGGCCGCTCCCCTCGCCGCAAACCCCAGAGCCTCGCGCCAGGCGCCACTGCGTCTACAGCTACACCAGCGCGGGGCTCGGGATGGCGATCCCGCGCTGGGACTGAGCGCCGTGACTCAGAACTCCTGGCCGAGCCGCAGGTAGACCTGGGGGGGCCCTATCTGGGACAGCGGCACGCCCACCGTGGCGCCGACCGTCCAGGGGATGACGCCGAGTCCGTCCAGCGTGAAGATCACGCCACCGGTGGCGCCGTAGCGGAGCCAGGTGCCCGAGAGCGTGGGGTCGATGAGCTCACCGGCCTCGTCGAGCTCGGAGGCCTGGCCGATCCAGCCGCCCTCCACGCCGCCGGTGAGCTGCACCTCGTCCAGCCAGTAGAGCCAGAGAAGCGGAACCGAGGCGTTCTTCACCGGCCTGCCGCGGAGCTCGAGGCGGGCGAGTCCGCGCTGGTGGCCGAGCACCGCCCCGGGTGGGATCGAACGCAGGGCGCTGCTGCCGCCCAGGCTCAAGAGGCGGTGCTCCACGAAGCCGCTGGCCAGGCCGCCGCGCACCTGCCCTGCGAGCGCCACTCGCGGGTGAGGCGCCCAGACCTTCATCGCGCGAGCCTCGCCCGAGAGCCAGGTCTTGCCCGACTGCGGCACGATCCCGCTCGAGCCTGACAGGCCGAAGCTGTGGCCCCGGAGCGGGAACTGGTAGTCGACCCGGGTGTTGTGGGCCCAGGCCGCGCCCAGCCCGAAGGCGTAGCTGCCCTGGGCGGTCGAGGCGAAGGACGGAGAGAACCACGACCCGGCCGACCAGATCGACACCCTCGAGGTCCTCGACCGCCGGTCCTTCAGCGGTCCGAAAAAGCGGTGGTAGCCCACAGCCGCCCCGAAGAGGTCCTGCTCGTCCGTCGACGCCGTGAGCGCGATGACGTTGCGGGTGTCGTACTGCCTCCGGAGGTGGGCCGTGGCCACCCCGACGATCTGCCGCTGGGAGAGGTTGATGGTCTCCGGGTAGACCGTGCCGATCGTGGTCCAGCGGGCCGGCCACCGGTCGTGGGCCAGGTCGGTCTGGAGCACGTGGCCCTCTGGGTCGAGCACGACACGGCGCGGCAGGCTGCTGCGCTCCAGCCTGAACGACCCTCCGGGCTCGATCTCCGCGACGTGTCGCTGGCGGTCGACCTCCACGACGAGGGGCTCGACGACCGAGCCAGCGGGGGCTTCGCGCTCCACCTCGACGAGCTCTCGACGAACGCGCAGCGAGTAGTCCTGCTCGGGATAGGGCCGGGCCCAGCCGTCCAGCCAACCGGCCTCGATCCCGACGCCCTCGATGGCCTCGATCAGCGAGGCGCCATCGAGCAGATCGTCGACCACCTCGGCAGCGGTGCCGGCCCCCCAGGCGTCGTCCAGCTTGGTGGCGAGCACCCTGCCGGTGACCCGAGGCTCGAAGATCTCGACGAGATCGTCCCGCAGCGAGTCCCCCGGGAAGGTCTCGTCGAAGACCTCTGCGTGGAAGGGCATGCGGCCCGAATAGAGCATGTAGTCGACCAGCGGGATGAAGCTGCCGAGCCGCATCAGCCGGCCGAGCTCGACGTCCTCGATCCGCTCCTGGTACTCGGCTCCGAGCACCGCCGCGGCCAGCTCCGCCTCCCAGACCCCGGAGACCTCGATACCCGCCGCGAGCAGGCCCCGACCGACCGGTCCCCTGTGGAACCGGTACAGCAGCTTCGGCGTGCGAAACGCCTGGCTCGAGAGGTAGAGCACGCCCTCGCCCGGGCGCACGAGCCGCCGGTGCATCGGGGCTTCGACGACGACGAGGGACTCCGGACGCTCGCCCTCCGGAAAGGCCCCTTCCCAGGCCAGCGACAGCTCCTCGAGGCGTCGCGGCCGCCGAGGTCCCCGGTCGATGAGCCAGAGCCCATCGCCGAGCTCCTCGAGGCGCCCATCCACCACCGCGATCGAGAGGCGGGCGGCCTCGCCGTGGTAGCTGAGGGTCCCCTCCCCCGCGACGCCGTTGATCACGCCGACGGTGCCCTCTGGGAGGCTCAGCTCAACCGTCCAGCTCTGGACGGAGAGCTCCTCGGCCTGGGGGTACCAGCCGCCGTTTGCCCAGAGTCCCCCGCGCAACGCCCCGAGGGCCCCGTAGCGCCGAGGCAGGCTGGTGGTGAAGGTGCCCTCGGAGAACTCCACCGACCCCGTCGACGGCGCCCCGGGGTAGGTGCGCTGGAGCGTGTAGTCGTCTTCGGGCTCGGGCAGCCTGGCCAGCGGATCGACCAGCTCACCAGCGATCTCGTAGGACCCCCGGATGGTGCGCAGGTCGTCCTCGACCGTCGCGACGATGCGGGCTGCGGACGCTGCGCCACCCAGACTCAGCGCCAAGAGCCAGGGGCTCAGAACGTGAAACCCATCCCAGCGTGGATCTCGGGCATCACTTGAGGCGTCCAGGTCGACGCGAGCTTGAAGTGGAAGGCCCGGGACACGATGCGGATGCCCCCGTGGATGCGGGCGCGGCGCCACGCGTCATCGGTGGGGTCGTAGGCCTCTGTGTTCTTGAAGCCACTCACCGGCGTCACGCCCAGGCTCTGGGAGACCTCGCTGGCGAGCTTGGGCTCCGCGTGCAGGATGACCTGCCCGGCGCCGATGAAGGGGGAGAAGCTGGCGCTGTTGACTCCGAGCAGGGAGCCGAAGGGCAGGGAGTAGGACAAGGTGCCCGACCAGTCCATCGCGCCGAGCTCGAGCTGGTCGTTGCCGACGTAGCCGGCGTAGCCGATCTGGAAGGCGATGTCGGGGGCTTGCTTGTAGCCCTCCAGCGGCGCGACGCGACCGTAGCCGCCGAAGACCGTCTGGCGCGAGAAGCCCACCCAGCCCAGGTTCACCCCCAGCTCGGTCGACAGGGGCAGGCCCTTGCGCACCATCAGCCAGGGAATCCACAGGGCGTTGCGTGCATCGCCGTCGACGTCCACCCGGTCCCAGGGCGACGGGACACCGAAGTCCGGGGCCTTGTTGCTGTGGAAGGCGATGGTCGTGGCGAGGCCAACCTCGAAGCCGTTGATGCCAAGGGTCTCGGCGGGCGCAATGGGCTTGTTCGCGACCGCAACGCCGAGCTCCTGGACGACCGTGCGGTAGTCGTCGACGTTCTCGGCCGGATCGAGCACGGGCGAGTCGTTGTGGTAGGCGAGCTGGGTGAGGTCGACATCGTCGGGCCAGGCCGTGGCCGTGGCTCCTGCGATCAAGGCGAAGAACATCGCCGCAGAGGGTAGCAGAGCGGGGTCGGAGCCGGGCCCTCAGGCCTTGCCGGCGTGCTCGGCTCGGGCCTTCTCGATCTTCTCGGCGTCGAAGCCGCCGTCGTCGTCGTCGTCGATCCAGGCGTAGTCGACCTGCTCGCCGTCGACCTCTGCGAAGCGCGGGCGCCAGCCGGCCCGGCGTGTCCACAGGAACATGCCGCCCCAGAGGGTGGCTGCCTCCGCCGCGATGAAGCCGAGGGCGCCGGAGAGCACCGCCTGCGCCACTCCGCCGAGCTGCTCGGACAACAAGAGCGCCTGGAAGGCCTCTCGAGCGCCCTCGCCAGCGATGGTCGGCGACAGGAGTGTGGCCAGGATCTGGATGGTCGATCCGAAAGTGATGGGCCAGAACTCGGCGGTGGTGACCCCGATCGCCAGCGCCGTGAAGAAGTAGACGGCCGCGGTGGTGAAGTGGGTCACGAACTTGGCCAGCAGCGCGGACATCAAGAGGCCGACCTTGCCGCGGTAGGCGCCGACAGCGTTCGTGAACTGGTTGAGCAGACCGACGATCTTCTTCAGCGGGCCGACGCCGCCGAGGATGCGCTCGGCGAGGCGAGCGAAGAAGACGATGATGTCGGGCCAGACCAGACCGACGATGACAACGAGGCTGATGCCACCGGCGACCGCGGCGATGGCGCCGGCGAGCAGGGGCGCCTTGTCCGGCTCGCCCATCTTCGTCGTGACGTCGACGATGACCTGGTACCCGAAGGGCATGGTGACGACCATGCCGAGGAAGAGCCCCGTGACGCCGATGAACTTCTCCAGCGCCTTGGCCGTGATGGCGCGGGGCCACTGGTTGCTGTAGCGGCCAGCCTCGTAGAGCGTGTAGCCGTCGAGCCCGATGGTGCTCGGCAGGAAGGTCCCGATGAAGCGACCGATGAGGAAGGCCGTCATGATCTTGGACCAGAAGGGGTAGCGGATGCCCTGGCCCTTCAACAGCAGGTGCCAGGCAAACGCGCTCGAGATGACGCCGATGAACTTCACCCCCATCGCGACGGACGCCCACAGCAGGAACGTGCCCGTGTCGACCTGGTCGATGTAGAGCGCGATCGCCTCGTAGATCGGCGCCCTGACGCCCTCCTCGACGTCGATTGGGTGGCGCAACAACGCCATGATGCCGACGAAGGTGAAGATGACCTTCGCGACCATGTCGATGGAGCCACGCGGCCCCTTGTCGATCTTCTTGCGTCCGACCCAGAAAGCGGCAAACGACCCCAGCAGCGCGCCGATGGCGACGATACCGAGCGCGCCGGCCCAGGCCTTCCAGATGACGATGCCGAACATGACGGCTGCAAGGGCGATGAGCGCGTAGCCCACGGGGTGTCTCCGAAGAAATCCTCCCGCGCTTAACCCCCGATCTGGGTCATGACGCCCTCAAAGGGCGTTCCACCCTCCATCAGCGCCTCGTGACCTTCGCGTTTTCCAAGGACCATCGCCCGAATCGCGGCGGCGATGTCCTCGTCTGAGGCCCCCTCCCGCAGGGGCTTGCGCAAGGAAGGTGTGCCGTCGTCGGAGAGGCAGGTCCGCAGGTGGCCGTCGGCGGCCAGGCGCAGGCGGTTGCAGCGGGAGCAGAAGCGCTCCGACAGCGGTGAGATGAAGCCCAGGCGCAGCCCGAGCTCCTCCAGTTTCCAGTGGACCGCTGGCCCCTCGCCGAGGTGCTCACGGTGGCGCACGAGCGTGTAGCGCTCGCCGAGGCGCTCCCTGATGGCGCTGCCCGTGACGCCCCGGTGCCAGCGAGCCTGGAAGGGCATGTACTCGATGAAGCGCACGACGAAGTGCTCCGGGCGCCGTCCGAAGTACTCGACCATGGGAAAGAGCTGCTCGGCGTTGAGGTCCTGGAGGAGGACGACATTGAGCTTGACGGGTGTCAGCCCCGCCTCGACGGCGGCGTCGATGCCGTCGAGGACCTTCGCCAGGTTCCCGCCCCGCGTCATCGAGCGGAAGAGCTCGCCCTCGAGGGCGTCGAGGCTCACGTTCAGGCGACTCAGTCCCGCGCGGGCGAGACGCTCCGCGCAGCCCGCCAGCCGATGGGCGTTCGTCGTCAGCGCGATCTCCTCGATGGCCTCGATGGCGCCGATCTCCTCGACGAGGCGCTCCAGGTCACGGCGGATGAGGGGCTCGCCGCCGCTGAGCCGGATCCGCCGAATGCCCAGCTCGGCGAAGATGCGCACGAGCCGCGCGACCTCCTCGTAGCTGAGCAGCTTCTTCCGAGGCATCCAGTCCACGCCGTCTGGGGGGAGACAGTAGACGCAGCGGTAGTTGCAGCGATCGGTGACCGACACGCGGAGGTAGGTGTGGTCGCGGTCGAACCGATCGAGGAGCAAGGCCTAGCGCCCCAGCTGTGCGTCGATGAGGGTGGCGATGTTCTTGAAGACATCCGCGACGGGACCCTCTTCGAGGGCCGCTGGGGATCCGCTGTCGCCACCGGCCCGAATCGCGGGATCCAGCGGGACCTGGCCGAGCAGCTCGACGCCGAACTCCGCCGCGATGCTGGGACCTCCGCCCTCGCCGAAGGGGTGCATCCGGTCCCCGCCGGGGAGCTCGAGCCAGCTCATGTTCTCGACCACGCCGAGCACGGGGACGTCGAGCCGGCGGAACATCTGGACGCCACGTCGGGCGTCGAGCAGCGCGACCTCCTGGGGTGTGGTGACGATGATCGCGCCGGCGATGGGCACGTTCTGGATCATCGTGAGCTGGGCATCGCCGGTGCCGGGGGGCAGGTCGATCACGAGGTAGTCCACCGGCGCCCAGGCCACGTCCTGGAGGAACTGGCGGACGGCGCCCATCACCATCGGTCCGCGCCAGATGATCGCTTGTCCCGGATCGGCGAGGAAACCGATGCTCATGCACTTCACGCCGTAGGCCATCAAGGGCACGATCTTCCGGTCGGCGTCCGCCACCGGCTTGCCCTGCACGTTCATCATCAGCGGCAGGGAGGGGCCGTAGATGTCGGCGTCGAGGAGGCCCACGAGGTGCCCCTTCGCCGCGAGCCCGACCGCGAGGTTGGTGGCGACCGTCGACTTGCCCACGCCACCCTTGCCGCTGGCGACCGCGACGATGTGCTTCACGCCGGGGATCGGCGAGAGCTGGACGGGCCCACCGTGGGCGTGCATGCCCGGCCCGGACATCCCGGGGACCTTGTCGTCGGAGGCCGGCCGAGGGGGCCTTCCGCCGCCGCGGCGCACGCCCTCGACCCGGACACTCGAGGCGATGCTGCCCTGCCACCCCGCCCCGGCGAGGTTGCTCTTCAAGGCCTCGACGATGCGTGCTCGATCGTCGCGCTCGTGGTCCTTCGAGAAGTCGAGGGTGAAGCTGAGGGTGTCGCCCTCGATGCTCGCGTCGCTGACCATGCCCGCGAGCCAGACCGAGCGGTTGCTCAGTGGATCACGGACCTTCGTGGCGGCAGGTTCGAGGTAGCGACGGGGGTCTTCGTTGGCCATGCGGCCTGTCTAACGCGCACTCCACGCCAGCAGCAGCGACGCGAGCACCGCCTGGGGCGATCCTTCGTGGCGACGCGCCTTGCCATCCCAGCTGTAGACCTGATCTCCCTCGCACACGTAGATGCGCCCGGTGTCCGTGGCAAAGAGTCGCCCGTTTTCCGGATAATCCTGACCTGTCACCTCTTCGGCCGTACGACCGAGGCGTCCGGTCGAGTGGAGGACGCCGCCCCCGCGCCGGGAGACCCCGATCTTCGCCGGCAGGCGGTGGAGCGCCACGACCTCGCCGACAGGCTCGCCCGGTCCGATCAAGAGCACCTTCGAGTTGGCTCGACGCAGGTCGGGGAAGCCGTAGCAGCCGTAGGACTCGTCGTTGATGATGGCGACTCCACGCTCGCCCGCGGTGTTGAGGATCTCGAGCACAGGAGCGGACTTCGCGATCGAGGGCGGCAGGTCGGCGCGCGCCTCGCGATCGAGGGAGCCACCCAGGGCGGCGATCTGCTCCATCCAGGGGGGCGTGTCGAGGACGGGCGCCTCCTCCGAGCCGATGAGCTGGAAGCCCCGCTCCGAGGGATCGTCGTCGGTGGTCTCCTCGATACCCGGCGCCAGGTCCTCCAGCTCGGGGAGGAGCAGCTCCTCGAGCGCTACCCGCACCGCCGCGCGCGACTGGGGCAGCGAGACCAGCAGCACGCCGTGGGAGAGCCCCGCCGAAGCCCGCATGCGGAGGGACTCGGAGCCGAGCTCGCGCTGGGCGAGGCTGTGGAAGAGCGCATCGAAGCCGGGCACAGCGTCCTCGATGATGCCCCCGGCGAGGACGCTGTCTGTCTCGGGGAAGAAGCGGCTGCCGGTGACGATGACCACCCGCGTACCCTGGGCGGCTGCCGCGGTCAGCGCAGGCCCGACGCCAACGTCCTCGACGTGGCGCGGCCCGACGACCGTGTGGCCCGCGTCACCGACGAGCGTGGCGCAGAGGCCAGCCGGACCATCGTCACGCCCGCGAAAGAGGACCTCGACCCGCATTGTTCCTCCGGAGAAGGGGCTCCTCAGAGGTATAGCCCGCGCTCAGGGTTCGAGGTCGATCGGCCGGTTGATGTTGCGCAACCAGCTGGTGGGCATGGCGACTCGCTCGGCACCGTCAGCCAGCTTCTTCGCCGCATGGCCCCCCTCCGCGATCTCCCGGGCGCGGCCTGCCCACGACCCCGGATAGCGGGCGACGAGGGGATGGACGTGCCCGTCGAAGGCCACGCTGGCGGGTCCCAACGCGAGGAACGCCTCGGGCGGAATCCAGGGCAGATCGCAAGGGGCGAACACCGCCTCGCCGAGCTCGAGGGCGACGGCGACGCCGAGGGCCGGGTGGCGGGGCTCGAGGGGCTCGACGAGCACGGGGAGACCGAGGTGATCGAGGCGTCGGTCTTTCGCCACGATGCCGACCTGGAGGCCCGCCGCCTGCATGGCGCGGGCGACGCGGAGGACCATCGGGATGCCCTCGACCTCGACCGTGGCCTTGTCACGACCGAAGCGAGACGACGCTCCTCCGGCCAGGACCCAGCCTCTCAACACCCGCGATCCTCGCGCGGGGGGTGTGATGGCCAGCCGTAGTCGGGCCCGGCGCCATCGAGGAAGCGCCAGGACAGGACCTGCACGCGCACGGTGGCTCCGGCCGGTCTGGTGCCTTCGTCCGCCGGGATCAGCGTGAGGCCATCGGCCTCGGCCATCGAGGTCAGGACCCCGCTGGACTGAGTCCCGGTTCCGCTCGCGACGAAGCCCTCTGCGGAGCGGCAGAGCTTGACCCGCGCGAGCTCGGCGCGCCCTGGCCTCGCGCGGATGGCCGAGGCGAGGACGGCCTCGACGACCGGCAGGTGCGGTCGTGGGTCGCCGAGCGTCTTGCGTATGACGGGCCGCACGAACTGGAAGAAGTTCACCATGCAGCTGACGGGGTTCCCGGGGAGGCCGAAGCAGGGCACGCCGCGGACCCTTCCATAGGCCAGGGGCTTGCCGGGCTTCATCGCGACCTTCCAGAAGTCCACCTCTCCGAGGATGTCCTTGACGTGGTCGAAGTCGCCGACGCTGACCCCGCCGGTGGTGAGCACGAGGTCCGCGCGCAGACAGCTCTCGAGGGCCTCCCGCAGACCCTCTGGGTCGTCCGGCGCGATGCCGCAGTGGATCGGGACCGCGCCGGCGGCGAGCACCTGCCCCATCAGCGTGATGGTGTTCGAGCTGTAGATCTGACCGGGTTGGAGCGGCCAGCCCGTCTCGACGACCTCGTCGCCGGTGGAGAGGATGGCGACTCTGGGCTTCTGGGCGACCAGCACCGATGGAAGGCCCAGCGAGCTGATGAGACCGACCGCCGCCGGGTCCAGCACGCGCCCCTTCGAGAGCACCACCTGGCCGCTGGTGACGTCGCCGCCGCGAGGCCGGATGTTCTGTCCCGCCGTGGCGGCGTGGTGAATCACGACCTGCTCGTGCCCGCCGTCGGTCTGCTCGATCATGACGACGGCGTCTGCGCCCGCCGGCACCGGAGCACCGGTCATGATGCGGCTGCAGCAGCCTCGAACGACCTCTCTGTCCGGGACGCCTCCCGCCGGGATGGTCTCCAGCACCCTCAGGGAGCCAGGCAGATCCGCGGCGATGACCGCGAAGCCATCCATCGCCGAGTTGTCCCAGGGCGGCACATCGAGACCAGAGACGATGTCCTCTGCGAGCACGCGCTCGAAGGCCGCCGACAACGGCACGCGCTCGGGAAGGACCGGTCGAACCGCCGCGAGGACCCTGCGGAGCGCGTCGTCGACAGAGAGCATCAGTCCACCCGAATGCGGAGCTTCTGCCCGACATGGATCGTCGAGCCGGACAGGTCGTTCCAGTCCTTGAGCTCCCCGACCGAGCAGCCGTTGGCCTGGGCGATGCGGCCCAGCGAGTCGCCCGAGCGAACCTCGTAGACCTTCCAGTCGTCGCTGGGACCGTAGAGCCTGAGCGTCTGCCCCGCCTGGATCCTGGAGGCGTCGCTGATGCCGTTCCACTCCATGACCTGGGAGGGTGTCACCCCGAAGTCCTTCGCGATGCCGCTGATCGTGTCGCCGCTCTTCACCGTGTAGACGAGCTGGGTCGTAGAGGCGGCGTCGCCCCCGCGGATCGTCAGCTTCTGGCCGACGCGGATGTGGTCGGCGTCGCCAAGGTCGTTCCACTCGACGATGTCGGCCACAGCGACCCCGTAGCGGGTCGCGATGGCGGCGATCGTGTCCCCGCTCCGGACCGTGTGGACCGTCGTGGTCCGCGGGGGCTCGGGCACGGGCGCGAGCTCGGCGGACACCCCCTGCATGGGAATGACCAGCTCCATGCCGACGTAGATCCTGCTGGGGTCAGCGATGCGGTTGACCTTCGCGATCTCCGTCTGGCTGACCCCGTACTTCGAGGCGATGCCCGAGAGGGTCTCGCCGCGGTTGACCTCGTGTCGCCGGTAGCTGATGCGCTCGCTCGGCGGGATGGCCTCGAAGCACACGGCGAAGGTCTCGGCGCTGCCCTCCGGCAGGTGGACCAGCGTCGTCCCATCGGGCGGAGTCGCCCCGCGCAGCAGGCTCGGGTTCAACTCGACGATCTCGGTCTCGGTGGTCTCCGCGCACCCGGCGATGACGTCGAGGGTGACGGCCCCATGCACCTCGACCGACTGATAGCGCAGCTCGCCCTGGGGCTCGATGTCCGTGAAGCCGTAGCGCTCCGGGTGCTTGCCGATGATGGCGGCGGCGATGACCTTCGGGACGTAGTTCCGGGTCTCCTCGGCGAGGGTCTCCTGCTGC
Source organism: Myxococcota bacterium (assembly GCA_036012755.1). GTDB lineage: Bacteria > Myxococcota_A > UBA796 > UBA796 > CAJQPC01 > JAAESX01. The sequence continues at coordinate 39,059 of DASCPX010000019.1, forward strand.
GCCAGGACCCAGAAGTCGCGGGTGCCGTGGCGCTTGATGGCGCCGTTGACGCGCCCTGGCCCGGCGTTGTAGCTGGCCCAGGCCAGGTACCAGTCGTCCTGGAGCTGGTAGAGGTCAGCCAGGTACGCGAGGGCTGCGCGCGTCGAGGCTTCCGGGTCGACCCGCTCGTCAGCCCAGTAGTCGACGCGCAGGCCGTAGGCCCGAGCGGTGGGCGCCATGAACTGCCACAGGCCCACGGCCGAGGCGAAGCTGCGAGCCGAGTTCGAGAACCCGGACTCGATCATCGACACGTAGACGAGATCCTGGGGGAGACCAGCGTCCTCCAGGGCCTTTTGCATCATCGGCCGGTAGCGGCTCTCCCGAGCCAGGTAGAGCGAGAACCACTTGCGTCCCCGGCCCGTGAAGTACCGCATCCACTTCTCGACCATCGGGTTGATGTCGATCGGGATGTCGAAGTCAGCCTCGTCGACCTCGGCGAGGTGGAGTGGGTCCACCGCGAGCGCCGCGACGGGGTCCGTGTAGAGGCGCAGGTCAGGCTCCCGACCGAGCACTCCGACCCCCAGGAAGCGCTGCTCGTCGAAGCGCTCGTCCGCCAGCTCGCGCGAAGCTGCGACCTCGTCAGCCGAGAGCGACACGCCCTTCTCGGCTTCGAGGGTCTCCCAGATCCCAGGTTGTTCGGCCCAGGACAGTGTGGCCAAGAGCGCCAGCAAGCGGACTCCGCAAAGGCCGCTCCTATCCGACCGGGATACAAGCAGCCATGGCCCGGGTAGTGGTCGTCACAGAGGACGAGGCGCTCCGGGATCGGCTCCGGGAGAGCATCCTGCGGGTCGGCCACCCCGTCCGGACGGCTTCGGACTGGGACGGACTCCTGCGGGAGCTGACCGATCCGGCCTGCGCGTTGATGCTCGTCGATGGGCGCCTCCCGCAGCTCCTTCCAGCCGCGTTGGTGGGCCTCGCGGCTTCCCTGCGCCATGCGCCCCGGGTTCGCAGCGTCGGCCGACCGGCCCCACCGCTGACACCCGTCAGGACCGAGCAGCTGGCGCTCCTGGTGACCCGCAGCGCGCGACGCGTGCCCGGAGCGGAACGGCACGAACTCCGGCTGCTCGGCCTCGGAAAGGACACCTTCAAGCTCCTCGCCACCGCTGCCAACGCCGACCTCCCCGTGCTCTTCGTCGGAGAGGTTGGCACCGGGAAGAAGCGTCTCGCCAGGGCCCTGCACGCGCGCACGGGCGCTGCCGGTCCCTTCCACCAGGGCACAGAGGTCCTCGATGGTCCGCCCGGCACCCTCTACATCGCTGGAGCCGCCAGCGCTGACGACCTGGACCAGATCGCCGAGATAGCCCGAGACCGCCGGTGGCGCGTCTGCGCCGGACTCCGCACCCCGCTGCACCTGCCGGCGTGGCGCCACTTGACGTTGCGACCTCTCCGCGAGCGCCCCAACGAGCTTCGCAGGCTCCTGAACCTGTACCTCGAGCGCTACCGGATGCGCCTGGGGCTGCCACGCAGACGCCTCGACCGGGCGCTGTGGAAGCTGGTCCGGCGCCACAGGTGGCCGACAAACGCCAGGGAGATGGAGGGCTTCATCGTCCAGTGCCTGACCTCCACCACCGGAGCGATCATCCGCGCAGAGGACCTGCCCGAGCGGGTTCGCCAGGCGGTCGACCGACCCCCGCACGCCGCGGCCATCGAGCAGGTACGCAGCCTCGAGCGCCTGGCCGAGGAGCGCCTCGCCCCGCTGGTGGACTCGCTGGAGGTGGACTCGGACATCCCCGTTCACCGCCTGACCGTCGAGGCCACCGAGAGGGCGCTGATCCGACTCGCCCTGAGACGAACTGGCGGAGATCAGAAAGCTGCCGCCGAGCTGCTCGGGATCGCGCGGAACACCCTTCGAGCGAAGGGCATAGCATACGGACTCATTCACCCGAGGCGGCGCGAGTGATCCAGGGTCTGTATGGAATTACCGACTCCGGATTCGGCGACCCGGTAGCGCTCGGGCTGGCCTGGCTCGATGGCGGCGCCAGGGTGCTGCAGGTCCGATGCAAGGGCTGGCCAGAGGCCCGGGTCCGGTCGGTCCTGCTCCAGCTCCGGGAGCCCTGCCGGCGCGCTGGTGTGCCGATCATCGTTAACGATCATCATGCCTTGGCGGAGTTCTGCGATGGCGTCCACCTCGGCCAGACAGACGGGTCCTTTCCCCAGACGCGAGGGCTCCGCGGGCGCTCGACCCACAGCCTCGAGCAGCTCGAGGCGGCGCTGTCAGAGGGCGTCGACTACGTCGGCTTTGGCCCTGTGTTCAGTACAGCTACGAAGTCCGGTGTGGGCACGGGCCAGGGTCTCGCGGCCCTCTCGGAGGTGGTGCGAGCCTCGACGGTTCCGGTGGTGGCGATCGGCGGCATCGGCCCCTCGAACCTCGCCGCCGTGAAGGAGACGGGGGCTGTCGCGTGGGCCGTGATCTCAGCGGTCCTCGGGGCTCCGGATCCGGTCGCAGCAGCCCGCCTGCTTGGCTGAACGAGGGCATCGAGCAGGGCGCGGGCCTTCAGGTCCGACTCCTCGAGCTCCCGCAGCGGATCAGAGTCGGCGACCAGCCCGCAGCCGACGTGGAACTCGGCGAGGTCGTCCACCACCGTCGCCGTGCGGATGGCGACGCTGAGCTCGGCGTCGCCCGCATCGTCGAACCAGCCGATGGCTCCCGTGTACACGCCGCGGGGGGTGGCCTCCAGGTCGTGGATGACGGACATCGCCAGGACCTTCGGTGCCCCGGTCACGGAGCCCGGCGGGAAGCTGGCGTCGACGAGGTCGAAGACATCGCCGCGGAGGCGTCCGCGGACCGACTGCTCGGCGTGGAGCAGCGTGGGCAGCTCGCGAATCCGTCGGGCTCCAGCGACAACGCTCCCGGGAACGCACACACGCCCGATGTCGTTTCGGACGAGGTCGACGATCATCGTGAGCTCTGCCCGTTCCTTGGCGCTGACCTCCAGCTCGTCCCGGAGTCCCAACGGACGCGTGCCCTTGATCGGCCGACTCTCCACCTCGCCATCGCGGACCCGCAGGAAGAGCTCCGGGCTGTTGGACAGGACGCAGCCCTCTGGAGAGACGAGGTAGGCGCCGTGGCTCGCCGGACTGCGCCGGCGGAGCCGCAGGTAGGCCTCCAGCGGGTCGCCGACTCCATCCACCAGGATGCGCCGGGCGAGGTTCACCTGGTAGCAGTCGCCCCGCGCGATGCGGTCGAGGACCCTTCCGACACCAACGAGAAAACGCTGCGGGTTGCCTCGATCGACCAGCTGCCCGCTGGCCCCCGGAGGTCCCTCCTCGACGGCACCGACGACGGCGGCTCGAGCCTCTGCGAGGAAGCGCTCGGGGCCCACGGCGATCCACCGTCCCCTTCGGCGATGCAAGGCCCCCTCGTAGCGCCGAAGGCAGAGATCCGGGAGCCGACGTGGGGCTCGCGGAGCGGGCATGCGCTCGCACCAGCGGCCGGTTTCGTAGCCCAGCCAACCCACCAGCCCCGACACGAAACCCAGGGGGTGACGGTGTCGAGGAGAGAGCATGTGGCGAGCCGAGCGGATCCAGTCGGGGCCCTCGCGGACCTCGTCGCTGGCGCCCCAGACGAGGAAACCCTCGTCGCCGGAGTCGAACCAGACGAGATCGTCGCGCGCGGCCAGGGCCCCCGCGACCGCAGCGGTGGAGGGAGTCGGTGCAAGCTCGATGGTCCGCACGAGCGAGCCGGCTAACTCGCGCGCAGAGCCCCGTCAGTGGTAGAAGAGTGGAAGCAGGAGGTCCCCGGGACGCATGCACGTCCTGATCGTCGACGACAACGTGGGCTTCTCCCGGCTGCTGCGCAACCAGCTCGTTCCGGACGGCTTCGCTGTGTCCGCCACCAACGACCCCGCCGGAGCCCGCGCCTCGGCGCTGGCGAACCAGCCGAACGTGCTCGTGGTGGACGCCGACCTCCCGAGGGGCGGAGCAGAGCTGGCTCTGGAGGGCATCTGCGAGGTGCTGAAGGCCTCGGTCCATACCTTCCTGCTGACGGATCGCTCCCCGGAGAAGCCGGACATCGTCGCACTGGCGGAGTCCTTCGGCGCCAAGCGGATCCTGGTGCGGCCGATCCCCATGCTGCAGTTCGCGGAGATGATCCACGAGATCCTCGCCAGCGAGCCTCGGACGCACCCAGCGCCGACAGATGAGGTCTCCGAGCGGCCTGTCGCCCCGTGGGAGCGGGATCCGAACTGGGGAATGAAGCGCCCGGAGCCGAAGGCCCGGACCTCTCGTCCGGTGCGGGACGACCCGACACTGCCGCCCCTCGAGACGATGTCCGAGGGGTCCATCGGTGCAGTGCTCCTGCCTCCTGAGCCCCGACCGGGCGCGGAGCCGGTGGCTCCCTTCCAGCGCCCGACAGCGCCTTGGGAAGAAGACGCAGAGTGGGGACGCGACAGCGAGCCCGCCGCCTCCCAGAAGGAGGGCAGGGAGCTGCCCCCGAGCCCGCCGCCCCTCGCGCCTCCCGTGACCCGCGCGATGCACATCAGGCCGAGCAAAGAGGCAGAGCCCGAGCCCGAAGTGCCGCTCCAACGCCAGCGGGTCCTGAACATCGGCATCCTGCGCACCCTCACCAAGATCTGGGGACGCCGCCAGTCGGGCACGTTGAAGGCGGCGAACCACCCCGGGACGGCGCTGTTCGCGGATGGAGCGCCCGCGGACGTCATGAGCGAGATCTTCGCGAAGGAGTCTCTGGAGTCGACCCTGGATCTGACCTTCAGCGAGACCCGGAGCAAGCCCAACCACCGTCGCCCGAGCTTCACGAGCATCCTCTGGGGAGCCGCGATGGAGCTCGCAGAGCCTCGCTTCATACGTTTCAACGGCGGCAAGGCACTGGGAGACTGCGCATGGCCTGCCACCCTGGACGAGCTGCCGATCCACCAGGACATCAGGAAGATCGCCGCCTCCGCCGACGGCTACATCAACCTCTCCGATCTCATCGATGCCATCAGCGTCACCGACGTCAAGCGTGTAGGCGAAGAGCTCTCGGCCTTGGAGTGCATGGGGATCTTGAAGTTCGCCCCGGTGCGCGAGGCCAAGGTGAGCAAACCCCTGCTCTTCCGGCCACCGGAGCCGGAGGCGCCAGCCGTGGTCGTCGAGACCGGGTCACAGCGTCGCAGCGGCCGCCTGCGCATCGTCGACGACCTCGCCGACGAAGAGCTCCGGGACGCGGGACTCGCCCCAGAACAGACGCCGGTCTCGGGCGAGCCGTCGCTCGACGAGGAACCGACGCGGGACGGGCCGCCGCGCCCGAGAAGGGCTCGCAGCTTGAGGCAAGCCCAGATGGAGCTCAAGCGCCTGCGACGCGAAAAGGAACACCTCTCGCGCGCCGACGAGTGGACCGTGCTGGGCATCCCGCCGACGGACAATCGCGCCCTCGTGAAGGCCGCGGCAGCCCGCATGAAGCAGCGCTACGACGACCTGGCGGGGGACGACGGCATCCACGACGAGGCCCGCCGAATCGCGGCAGAGCTCAGCGTGATGGTCGAACGAGCCGCCGAGATGGCCCGGCCTCCGTCGGACAACCCCCTGAAGGCCTCGCGCGAGGACCAGGCCTTCCTGGCGGGGGAGCGAGCCATGGCCGCCAAGGACTGGGAGACCGCCGTTGGCTGCTTCCGGACCGCCTACAAGGCCGACCTCGACAACGCCGCCTTCATGGGGCACCTGGGCTGGGCCATGTGGCGCCTGGCCGAGCACAAGCACGACGCCGACGCCTCGAAGCTCCGGGACGATGGGATCGAGATGCTGCGGCTGTCCGACCAGTTCGACAACGGCAGCGACCAGATCCAGCTCTACCTGGCGACCGCCGAACGAGAGAGGGGCGAGTTTGCCCGCGCCGAAGCCCGCTGCATCCGCATCCAGAAGCGCGAGCCGAGCTTCCCGGGCGTGGACATGCTGCTGGACGAGATCCGGCGCGCAAAGGCCGCGAATACGCCCAAGACCTGAGCGGTCAGTCCATCTCGTCCGGCCGGATGTCGTTGCTGAAGTCCGGCGGGGGGACGTCGTCGTAGTCAGGCTCGGGGAGCCCGACCGTTTCGCGGCCATCGGTGGGCTCTGCGCCTGGAAGGCGACGAGGTGTGGAGGCGCGCTCGAAGTCGGCCTCGAAGCCCTCGTCGTCCTCGTACTCCTCGTCGTCGTACTCCTCGTCGTCGTACTCCTCGTCGTCGTATTCCTCGTCGTCGCTGCGCGGACGCACGGGTGAGCCCCCGTCCTCCTCCGCCTGGAGGCGGTCACGACGCTCCCGAATACGGTCCTGGCGCTCATCCCGGCGAGCCTCGACCTCGTCCGGGTCGAAGTCGGTTCTCGGTGAGCGCAGGGTCGTCGTCCGAGAAGAGCCCGACAGCGAGCTCGAGGAGCTGCGGTTCCAGCGCCAGCTCGGACGCTCGAAGGTCCCGATCACGCCGCCGAGGTAGGCGCCGTCATCCGTCTTCGCCCGCTTCATGTCACCGTAGAGATCCGCCAGCGTCGCGAGCTTCTCGTCCAGCAGTGTCAGCTCCACGTCGACGCTCAGGCGGCTGCGCTTCAGCGGCATCGCCAGGCTGATCTCGCCGCTGAGCTCGGCCTCGAGCACGTCGCTGAGGAAGACACCCTCCTCCACCTCCGCCCGGCCGTCGTCGATGTCGAAGCTCAGGACGGCCTCTGTGAAGGTCATCGGGGGCAGGTCGAAGCCCGCCACCTTGCTGCCCTCGCCGATGGCGAGCCCGGGGAGCCCGAGCTCCAGCGTGCCCGTGCTCTGTTTCACGTCCGCGGCGTCGAAGACGATGTCGACGACAGCGTCGAAGGTGCCCGACAGATCGACGCTGCCACCATCGAAGTCGAAGGGATAGCGGGCCAGATCGAGGCCCTCGACCTCTGCCTCGATGTCGCTGGTCTCGTCGGTCTGGATCACGGTACCGACGACATCCCCGCCGTAGAGCTCCGCGTCGAAGGCCACGCCGACGTCGCCGCCGACGAGCTTCGACGGGAGCGCACGGGCCGAGACACGGTCGGCCTGCACCAGCAGCTCGGGGACGGACTCCTCGCCGCGACGAGCCCTCGGCACCGAGTAGAGCCTGGGCGACTCCAGCGAGACCCCCGTGGCCCGCCATGGCGCCGTGCCAGCCAGCTCCAGCAGCATCTCGCCGCGGCTGGCGTCATCGACTTCGTAGACGAGGCGGTCTCTCAGTGCCTCGCCAGGGAAGGTCAAGTGGAGTCCGAGCATGAAGAAGCCGACGGTCCACAGGACACCCAGGACGGCGAGCGCGAGCTTCTGCATCAGCCTTCCTCCATCTCGAGCAAGGAGTACGCGGCGACCTCGAGCTTCAAGTTCAACATCTTGTCACCCTTGACCTTCACTACCTTGAAGTTCGCGTTCGACACCCGCAAGGGGTAGCCGGTTGCCTCGATCTCATAGAGGAAGCTCACGGCCTGGTCGAGGGTGATGCGCGTGAGCGAGACGGTGTGGTTCTTCTGGACCAGCGAGCCGAGCTCCACGACCGAGTTCTCCCGGACGCTATCGAGGCTCTCGCGGATCCCCGCCTTGCCGGCAGCCTGCTCCATGAAGGCCGACAGCGAGGTGGACTCGTGCTGCCGCAGCTCCTCCTCGATGTCTTCGAGCTGCACGCTCGCCGCGCTGTAGTCATCCTGGAGCTGGGTCACGTAGGCGAGGTCCGCGTGGCGCTGCTGGAGCTGGCTGTCGAGGTTGTCCAGGCTCGAGCTCATGAAGCTGAAGCCCCCTCCGACGAGAATGAGCAGAGCGAAGCCGCCCAGCCCCATCAACAGCTTGCGGTCACGAGCGGACATGCCGTCGAGGACCGCGTCGAGACGGGCCGTGAGGCCCTCGATCCGGCGTCGAATGGCGCTCATCCGTCCACCTCCTCTTCTTCTTCTTCTTCGAAGGGAATGGACATCGAGAACTTGATGCCGTCCCCGACCTTGGTCTCGTCTGCCTTCTTGGCGTTGGAGAAGCGCTCCTCCTCGCGCAGGGCCGACTCGATGGTGGCCGCGGCCTCGTAGCCGGAGGTCTCGGCTCGGAAGCTCACCCCGGTGGCGTTGATGGTGAGCTCGCTGACGTTGATCGAGGCCTCCGTGGCCTCTGGGAGGGACCTCGACAGGTCGGTGAGCACGCTCAGTGTCGGCGGCTCTCCCCCGACGGTCGAGCCCAGCGCATCGACCTTGTCCACGACCTCGCTGGTCTTCTCCAACATGATGGCCTTCGCCATCGACGAGTCAGATGCCCGCTCGGCGCTGACGTCCGGGAAGGTCTCCGTGACGACCGCGGCGATCTCGCCCTCGACCTCGAGGATCTGGGCCTGGTACTGAACGAAGCGGACAACGAACAGGCCAGCCCCGACCAGGCAGAACATCAAGGCGGCGACAGCACCGAAGCCGAGCACAGTGCGCATCGTGGCGATGTCGCCCTTGTAGGCGAACTCGTCCTTGCGGAACTGCAGCTCCTGCCCGCCGGTGAGCCCTGCGGCCCGAAGCGCCAGCGCGTGGGCAAGCGCGAAGCGGGACGGGTCGCCGAGGTCGTCTGCCTCCGTCGAGATGTGCACCCGACGAACCGGCACCCCGAGATTGTCGGCGATGAAGACCGGGAGGCCGTCGAGCGAGGCGCTGCCGCCGGACAGCAGGACCTCGTCCACGCCCACCTCCAGCTCGTCCTCCATGGCGATGAGGGTGGCCCGCAGGTGCGCCAGCAGCGGGCGAATGGCCGCGCGGAGGACGTCAGCCACACCCCCGGGCTCCTTCTGCCTCAGCGAGCCCGGCTCTGTGAGGTCCTCGTCCTCCCACTCGACCTCGGCCTGCACCGCCGTGGAGAGCCTCGCAGCGTGCTTGGCACCCTCCGCGTCCTGCCAGCTGATGCCGAGCTCGTCTACGAGGGCCTGGGTCAGGACACCGCCTCCGATCGAGATGGCTCGGACCCCCAGGTGCTCCCCACCGCGACACAGGGCGACGAGCGTGCGCTCATGGCCGATGTCCACGATGGCCTGGATCCCGGCGCCGTCCCCGAAGGTGGCGAGGACATCGGCGTCGAGGACCACGTGGCGTGGGTCGACGGCGATCGCGGTGAGCGCTTCGAGGCGACTCGCCACGCGCTCCCGCGGGGCCAGGGCACAGAGCACCCGGCTCCCCTGCCCCGCCGCGTGGACCCGGTGGTCCAGGACGAAGTCCTCCAGGTCGAAGGGCACGTAGCCCTCGAGCTCGAAGGTCAGGGTCTTCTCGATACGATCCCCAGCCGAAAAGGGCAGGTGCACGTTGCGGACCGAGACCTCTTCGGCCGGGATGCCCACGGCGTAGGTGGTCGTGTCCTCCAGCTGGAGCTCGGAGAGCAGACCGGCGGCAGCCGCCAGGCGCGGCCCCAGGCCTTCATCTTCGGAGCTCACCGTTCGCACGCGGTAGTCGCGCACCTGGACCTTGCCCAGTCGTCCTTCCAGCACGGCCAGCTTGACCGTGTGGGATCCAAGGTCGATGCCAACGAGTGTCGCCATCAGTCGATCCTCCAATACTTGATGCGTCCAACCTTGCTGCTCGAGAAGTCCAGCACGCAGACCGCGGTAGCGCTGGAGTTCCCCACCATGCCGGTGCTCTCGATCCTGAACGTCTCGGAGCTTGTCTTGACCGCGTCCTTCAGATCGAGCCCCTCGCGAACCGAGTAGTTCGTCATGTCCACGATCCAGTCCTCGAACTCCTTCGCCTTCGTGAAGTCGACGATCATCGTCTGGTCCCGCATCTGCTGGAGCAGGCGATCCGCCTCGTAGTCGGTCACGGTGGGCTCGAGGTAGGCCTTGAAGAGGCCCTTCAGCATGTCGTCGCTGGCGGTGTTGATGTTGATCTTGCCCGGCCCGAAGACCGTGATTTCGTCGCCGAAGCGCTCATAGACGTCGTCCTGCCAGCCCTCGACCAGCCGGATCTCGTCCTGGGTGTCGAAGCGTGCGTTCTTCGACAGATAGGGCGAGTCCAGGCTGTTGTAGAGGTTGTCCTCGTAGCCACCTCGCCAGATGCGGTTGGTGTCCTGGTCGATCCAGTCCGCCATGTCGGCGATGAGCTCCCAGCGCTCGATGTCCTTGTCGTAGAACCACTGATCGTGGGCCTCGCCAGACATCAACCCGTAGAGCTGGACCGCGATGGGATCGGTCTGGAGCGTGGCCAGCGTGCAGGTGCCGTCACAGGTCCTGCCCAGGCGGTTCACGTTGATCTTGCGGTCTTCGTCGCTGATCTCGGCGGCGAAGTCGCCGTCGAAGTCCAGGAAGGACTTGTCCGAGAAGCGGCCGGTCCCCCGACTCTCCTCGCGCTGCTCTTCCGTGAGCCCCTCCTCTGCGAAGTCCTCGAGCTCGTCGTCGTCCACGCTGCCGCCGCTCACGAAGAACATGCGCAACAGACCGGTGTTGATGGCCGGGATCATCTGCCACAGGGCGTCACCGAAGTTGAAGCCCGGCGCCATGCCGCCCATGGAGTCGCCCAGGCTCTCTCCCAGCTGCTTGTTCGCGACCAGGATGAGCCGGTAGATGGCGATGCCGGATTGTGCGAGGTAGTCCGCGGCGATCTCGTCGCGAGCGTGCGCCGTCTTGAGGAACCGCACCCGCGAGGAGTAGGCGATCTCGGTCACCAGCACCGTCATGAACAACAACGTCGTGAGCACCATCAACAAGGCGATACCTCGCTGATCCACGCGCTTTCCACGTCCGTGCCGGCGGGTGAGCTTCACTGGGCGAGGTCCCCCGGTCCGGTGCCGGCGCCGACGTTCTCGTCCTCTTCGTCCTGCCCGGAGAACAGGTCACAGCGGGCCCGCTTGCCGTACTGGAGCAACACGGTGGTGGCGTATGAGCGCTCCACGAGTTCCTCGTTGTCCGCGTCGTCGGGATCGGGGCCCATGACACCAAGCACGATCTGAGCCGCGCGAGGGAGGCGCCCGTCCTGCTCGGTCGAGGTGCTGTCCCACTCATCCGCCCACTCGCAGGTCGTGGGATCGAGGAAGCGGATGGTGAACCGCGTCACACCGTAGGCAAGGGGGTAGATGACACCGTCCTTGTCGGGCTCGTGGTCGATCCGCGGTGCCTCCCGGTGCATGAGCACATAGGCGCCCTCCATCTCCGGGTCGTCCTCGGCCCAGATCGAGATCTCGGACTGGTCGGACTCGCGAGAGTTCCGGTAGAGGCGCTGGTGAGCCAGCGTGGCGAACCACAGGTTGTCGACTGGGGTCTCGTCCTTGGCGACGAAGACCGTCACGTAGCTGTTGGGGACCTGGGTGTTGAAGGTCAGGTAGGCGAGCTCCAGCTCTCGCGTGACCGTGTCGAGTGCCACCCGCACGGACTGCTGGTGGGCGTCGTTCTCCGACAGCAGCTCGCGCGCCTGCAGCGTGTTCGAGAGCGTGGCGATGGTGATCGTGCCGATGACCGCCAGGATGCCCAGGGCAACCATGACCTCGACCAGGGTCATCGCCTTGCGCATCACTGCACCGCCGGGACGACCTGGCCGGTCGGGTTGACGATGTGGGTGACGAGCTCGATGTAGTCGCCGGTGTCCTCGTAGTCCTCGCCACCCCACCAGACGATGACCCGGACCTCGCGGATGTAGGGAGAGAGGTAGTCCGAGAGCATGTCCTGGCTGACGCCGAGGTCGTCGAGGCCCATGCCCTGGTCCTCTTCCTCGGGAGCGGAGCTGGTCTCTTCCTGCTCGCCCCAGTAGCCGCTGCCAGACAGGGAGTCCGCCATGGACGCCATGTCACCGTCGAGTGTGAGCTCGACCTCGCGCACGGTGTAGGCCCAGTAGTACCCCTCGAAGCTCATCGTGTTGACGTCCCCCCACTGACCGTCGAGACCGCCCGCAGTGAAGCCGCCGAAGATGCCCTCCTCGAAGTCGCCCTCCTCCTCGATGGTGCCCTCCTGGAAGCCCTCGGACTCGACCAGGAGCAGGGTCTGGGACATCTTCTCCTTGGCCAACATCGTCGCCGTCGTCATCTTCTGGGACTCGAGCGTCATGATGTAGGCGGTGGTCTGGGAGTTCACGAGCACGAACAGCGAACCGGCGAGGATGGCCAGGGCGACCATCACCTCGAGCAGGGAGAAGCCGCGGCGCATCACAGATCCAGCTCCGGCCCTTCATCGGGGAGCCAGTCCATCGAGTCCTCTGGCTCGACGATCTCGTGTGTGACGAGCACCCGGCCGCTCAGGGGCTCGACCTCGATGGTCATGCCGTCTTCGGGGTCGTCGACGTCGTGGACGCGCAGCACCGTGTGCTCGCTGAAGCCGTTGGGGAAGATGTAGCTGTAGACGATGTTCCGTTCGTCCTCGTCGAGCTCCTCCAGTTCGGCCTCGTCGGCTTCGCGGAGGTCGCGCTCCATCTCGACGGCCTCGCCGTACTGAGGCGTGTAGACCCACGCGAGCACGGAGCCCCGGGGTACCTCGACGGTGGTGTTGAGGGCGTCGTCCTCGAGCCCGGAGAAGCGCTTCTCCATGAGGCGCTGCAGCTCGGCGTCCTCTGCGTCGGCCTCCTCCAGCTCGCGCTCCGTGTATTGGTCCATCTTGTCGGCGAGGTCCTCTTCGTAGTCCTGCAGGTCCTCTGGGTTGGTGAAGATGAGGGTGTTGGGGTCACCCGCCTCGATCGTGTAGGTCTGCTTGTCGAGATCGAAGGCGATCCGGAAGGTCACGTTCCGCATGGCCGCTTCGTCGTGGAGGAACCGGTAGGTCTGGGCCAGCTCGTTCGTGAAGCCGGTCTGCTGGAGCGCCAGGGCGTTGCTCACCGCCGGGATCGAGACCATCATCACCACCGCGAGGATCGCGATGACCACCATGATCTCGAGCAGCGTGAACGCCCGGGACATCAGAGCACACCCATCACGATCCAGACCAGCGGCACGGCGGCCAGCAGGCAGCCGAAGAGACCGATGAGGACGATGTAGACGTGGTCACGAAGCATCGGGCTACCAGTCGCAGGTCTCATCGGAGAGCTCCCAGCTCTTGATGTCGGCGTTGGCCCCTTCACCGCCCTCCGCGCTGTCCTTTCCGAGGCTGATGAGCTCGTAGTCCTTACCGCTGGTGGTGCCGGGGCTGTAGTACTGGAAGGTGTTCTGCCAGCCGTCCCTCGGGACCTCGCCGGTGCCGAAGTACTTCGCCGCGACCTCCATCCCGTCAGAGGTCGAGGGGAACTTGCCCTTGTGCTTCGCCGCGTAGGCCTGCAGGCCCTGATCGGCAGTGCCCATCGAGATCTTGGTGGTCTCGCAGGTGGCCTCGTCGAGCTTGCCGACGACCTGGAAACCGACGATGGCCATCAAGCTTCCGAGGATGGCGATGACGACCATGATCTCGACCAGGGTCAGGCCCCTCTGCGAGCGGACGGTGTTGAGAAAGAGACTGTTGTTCTTCATGTGACTACCCAGCCAGGTTGGAGATGTTGAGCATCGGCAAGAGAATCGCCAGGGCCACGAAGGCCACGACGCCGCCCATGCCGATGATGAGGACAGGTTCGAGGAGCGACGTCAGCGCGTTGACGGTGTTGTCGACTTCCGTCTCGTAGGCGTCGGCGACCTTGTCGAGCATCGGCTCGAGCTCGCCGGTCCTCTCGCCGATGGCGATCATGTGGGTGACCATCGGGGGGAAGTGGCCGCTGGCCTTGAGCGGCACGGCCAGAGACTGGCCCTCCGTGACGTTTCGCGCGGCCTCCCTGATGGCCGCCTCCATGACCTTGTTCTGGACCACCGTCGCGACGATGTTCATGGCCGTCAGGATCGGCACGCCAGAAGACAGCAGGGTCGACATGGTGCGGCAGAAGCGAGACACGGCGACGACGCGGTTGATGCGGCCGAAGACCGGCAGCCTGAGCATGAGCCCGTCGAGCTTCTCCTGGTTCTCCGGGCTCTTCCTCTTCCAGCGGCGGAAGCCGTAGGCGCCGCCCACGGCGACGATGAGGATGGCCCACCAGTAGCCAGCGACGAAGTCCGAGATCGACAGCAGGACCTCTGTGACGAAGGGCAGATCCGCGCCGAAGCTGTCGAAGACCTTTCGGATCTTCGGGATCACGAAGACGAACAGACCGGTGACGATGGCGAGCCCGACCAGGCTCATCAGGATCGGGTAGATCATCGCGCTGACGAGCTTCCCGCGCAGCTTGACGCTGGCCTCCGTGTACTCGGTGAGGCGCTTCAGCACCGTGTCGAGGGCGCCGGCCTGCTCCCCGGCCTTGACCATGTTGACGTACAGATTGTCGAAGATGTGAGGGTAGCCCTCCATCGCCTTGCCGAGGCTGTCCCCCTCGTTGACCTTGTCGCGCACCTCCGCGAGCACGACCCGCGCCGTCTCGTTCTCGACCTGGTCGATCATGGCCGTGAGCGCCTCGATCATCGGGATGCCCGCGTTGATCAGGGTCGACAGCTGGGACGTCATCGTCGACAGCTCGGTGGTCGAGATGCCCGAGCGTCCGAAGAGCTTGGAGAAGTCGACCTCGACCGACAGCCCCTTGCCGCGGGTGGCCGACTGTCCAGACTTCTGCTCGTTGATCTCGGTGGGGAAGACGCCCTGCTTGCGCAGCTTGGAGCGCGCCACCTTCGCCGCGTCGGCGTCGATGATGCCCTGGACGGACTTGCCACCTGCGTCGAAGCCCCGGTACTCGAAGACGGCCATTACCGACTGTCCTCCTGGGTGACACGCATGACCTCCTCGAAGGAGGTGTCGCCCTCGAGGGCCTTTCGGATGCCGTCGTCGCGGAGCGTCTTCATGCCCTGCTCGACCGCGATGCTCTTGATCTTGCCCCCGTCAGCGCCTGACATGACACAGTTCTTCACGGCGTCGTTGACGACGAGGACCTCGTAGATGCCCGTGCGACCGCGGTAGCCGGTGTTCAGGCACACAGGACAGCCCCTCGCCCGGTAGACCCGGTGCCCGAGGACGTCCGCGGCGGAGAGCTCCAGGTCGCGGAGCTCCTCTGCGGAGGGCTGGTACTGCTCCTTGCAGTCCAGGCAGAGCCGCCGCACGAGGCGCTGAGCCAGGACCATCAACAGCGAGGACGCAACGAGGAACTCCTCGACGCCCATGTCGATCAGGCGCGGAAAGGCACCGGGCGCGTCGTTCGTGTGCAGTGTAGAGAAGACCAGGTGGCCTGTGAGCGAGGCCTGGACGGCGTTGTCCGCCGTCTCCTTGTCGCGGATCTCACCGACGAGGATGACGTCCGGATCCTGCCGGAGGTGGGCGCGCAGGGCCGACGCGAAGGTCAGCTTGATCTTCGGGTTGACCTGGGTCTGGCCGATGCCACGCAGCTCGTACTCGATCGGGTCCTCGATGGTGAGGATGTTGAGGTCCGGCGCGTTGATCTCGGAGAGCGCCGAGTACAGCGTGGTGGTCTTCCCCGAGCCCGTCGGACCGGTGACGAGGATGATGCCGTGGGGCCGCCGGATGTAGCCGCGGAAGACATCCAGCGAGTCCTGGGACATGCCGACGGCGTCCAGCGAGAACACCGTGCCCTTCTCGAGGATGCGCATCACCACGCGCTCGCCGTGGCGGACGGGCAGGGTCGAGACGCGCAGGTCGACCTCGCGCCCGGCCATGCGGATGCGGATGCGGCCGTCCTGCGGGATGCGCTTCTCGGCGATGTTCAGGCCGGCCATGATCTTGATGCGCGAGACGATCGAGGCCTGCAGGCGTGGCGGAGGCTTGACGATCTCGTAGAGCACGCCGTCGATGCGGAAGCGGACCGCGAGCTCCTTCTCGAAGGGCTCGATGTGGATGTCGCTGGCCCGGTCCTTGATCGCCTGGGTCAACAGCGAGTTCACGAAGCGGATGATGGGGGCCTGGTTCGGGTCGTCGAGGATGTCCTCCTCGAGGTTCAGGTCCACCGCCCCGTCGCCCTGCTCCTCTTCGACCTCGGAGAGCACGGCCTCGGCAGAGCGGGCGGCCTTGTCGAAGGCCTTGCCGATGGCATTCCGCAGCACGTCTGCGGGCACGAGCACCGCCCGGATCGGGCAGCCGAAGACGACGCGGAGGTCGTCGATCGCCGAGAGCCCGCCTGGGGACGCGATGCCCGCGACCACGGAGCCGTTGTCGCGCCACAGCGGCAGCACGCCCTGCTCCCGAGCGAGCCCCAAGGGCAGCCGACGGACGAGCTCGATCTCGACGCGCTCGACGTCGATCTCCTCCAACAGCAGCAGGCCCGTGAGCGTGGCGATGCCGCGGCTGACCTCGGCCTGGGGGACCGGGGCCCGCTGCACGGCCTCGACGAAGGTGCTGCCGGACTTCTCCGCGGCCTTCCGCGCCTCGGCGAGGCGATCGGCGCCGACCCCCTGCTCGAGCAGGAGCTCATCCAGTGAGCGGCGTCGGATGGCCACCTAGAGGCCCTCCTCGTCGTCGTCGAGATCGTCCTCTGGGAGGTCGTCGAGGTCGTCCTCGGGCAGCTCCTCGCGGTCGAGATCCTCGTAGAGGCCCCCTTCGGTCTCGGCGGCTTCGTCTCGCAGATCGGCCTCGTCTTCTTCCTCCGGGACCTCGCCGATCGTGGTGGTGCCGCCAGAGCCGTCGGAGATCTTGGTCCGGTACATCGAGGGCTCGTCGATGACGTTCATCGAGCCGGCGAGCAGGTCGTTGAGCTCCTGGAGCTGCTCCACCTCGGTCTTGCCGTAGAAGCGACGCAGGAACTCCTCTCGCTGCGCGACCTTGACCCGGTAGACCTCCTCCAGGTCCGCGGGCGTGCTGATGACGTGGGGGGTGAGGAAGATCAGCAGGTTCGTCTTGCGGGAGACCTTGCGCTTGCCGCGGAAGATCACGCCCACCAGCGGAAGGTCGCCGAGCACCGGGACCTTGGACTCGACCTCTGTGTCGGTGGCGCCCATCAGGCCGCCGATGACGATGGTCTGGTTGTCCTTGACCAGCACCGTGGTCTCGGCGGACCGCTTGGAGGTGATGAAGCCGGCGCTCGTGACATCGAGGCCCTGGCTGTCCTCCTCGATCTCCGTCACCTCCTGGAAGAGCTCCAGCGTGACGTAGTCGGACTCGTTGATCTGGGGTGTCACCTTCAGGGTGATGGCGACGTCTTCGCGCGAGTAGCTGACGATGGGGTTGTTGTTGGAGTCGCGGCCCTGGCTCGTCGGGAAGGGGATGTTGCGTCCGACGACGATCTTGGCCTCCTCGTTGTCCAGGGTCAGCACGTTCGGGGTGCTGAGGATGTTCACAGAGGAGTTCGCCTGCATGGCGGACAGGACGATCCCGAAGGCCGGCACCGGGACCTCCTGCCCGTCCACGGACACGTTGATCGAGTCACCAAAGACCCCCATCGCCAGGCCGGTGAGGACATCGGAGGACAGCCCCAGGCTGCTGGTGCCGAGCTGCAGGGAGCCGAAACCGAAGGCGCTGTCGCCGGGCTTGCCGCTGTGCAGGCCCACGCCGACGTCGAGGGTGTCCTCGCTGGCGAGCTCCATGATGACGACCTCGACGAAGACCTGCTTCCGCCGGATGTCGAGCTGGGCGATCACATCTTCGATGATCTCGAAGGCCTCTGGCGAGGCGACGATGACCAGGGAGTTCGTGCTCTCGTCGGCCGTGACCCGCACGCCGTCGTCCAACAGCGCGGTGGCGCTGCCCGAGCTCTCGGAGCTGGTCTCCGGCTCACGGGAGTCCCGACCGGGGAGGCTTCGCCGGGAGCTCGAGGAGGACGTGCGCGTGCTGCGGGAGTTCCGGCTGGAGGTGGAGCTGGTGTCCTGGGAGAGGTTCGACAGCACCTGGGCGATGTCTTCCGCGTTGGCGTGCTCGAGGTACTTCACGTGGATCTGGGCCCGAGAGCGGGGATCGACGTCCTTGTCCAGCTCGTCGATGAGCCCCAGGACGGCCTCCATCGCCTCGCTGTTGGCCATGATGATGAGCTTGTTGCTGCGCTCGTCGGCGACGATCTTCTCGATGTACTTGCCCTCCTTTCCGACTGTGGAGGAGGAGGCGCTGGAGGCGGTGTCGGCGGACTTGTCCTTCGAACGGCGGCGGCGGCGGCGAGAGGAGCTGGACTCGGAGCTGCTGCTGCTCGTGGTGGTGCTGGTGGTGCTCTCCTCCGAGCCGTAGATCTGCTCGATCAGCGTCTTGATCTCGGTGGCCTCGGCGTGCTCGATCTGCACGATCTCGAGCTCGGCTCTTGGAGCGGCGACGTCCAGCTGGGAGACGACCTTCCACATTCGCCGGATGTTCACCGCCGAGTCCGTCACGATGAGCGTGTTCGTCGGTGCGTAGGCGAGGATCTTGGCCTGGCCACCGCCAAGGTCCTTCGCGACCGTGGAGATGTCGCCGACCGAGACGTTGTCCAGCTGGAAGATCTGCGTGACGAAGGTGTCCGAGTAGGGGATCGAGTCGCCCTCGTAGACCTTCAGCGGGTGCTGGCTGGCCTTGCTCGTGGCCACGATCTTGTAGGAGTCACCGACCTGGACGGTGGTGTAGCCGCTCACCTCCAGCGCGCTCTCGAAGGCGGCGTAGGCAGACCAGAAGGGAACTTCCTTGTGGGAGATGATGGTGACCTTGCCGCTGAGCTCGTCACCCAGGATGAAGTTCCGGCAGCTGATCTCGGCGAAGTACTTGACGACGTCGTTGATGTCCTGCTCGACGAAGTCGATCTTGAAGCGCGCGGTCGGGTCCTCGTTCGCGCAGGGGGGCTTGTTCCGGTCCGCGCCAGAGAAGGCCGGGGAGTAGGCTGTGTCCTCCTCTTCTTCCTCGACGACGGCGTCATCGATGGGCTCGAGTGGCTCGAGCTCCTCGTCCTCGTCGAGCTCTTCGAGTCCGGGCGGGCGAATCGGCCCGTCCAGTCCGCGCAGCCCGGGACCGGGCATGGGGCGGATCGTAGGAGGGGCGATGCGCGGGGGGTCGTCGTCGTCCGCGGCGTGGGCCGCACCCAGCGGCAGGACAAGCGCCAGGAGACACAACGACGACAGCTGCTTCAGCGTGTTCAAAATCTGCTCCAACTCAGCGAATCTCGTACTCGAACGTCGAGCGCTGGTTTCGCCGCGTGACGTCGAATGAGAACGAGCTCTCGTTCTGAAGGGTCTGGTAGGCGGAGAAGGCGCCGTCGGTCGAGGTCAAGGCCATGCCGTTGACCGCGTGGACGACGTCCCCGTTCTTGATGCCCAGCTTGTCGAAGAGGCTGCCGCGGCGGATGGCGCTCAGGCGGTAGCCGTCGATCTCGCCGTCGGAGCCCTTGTGGGGCACGACGCGGATCTTCGAGGCCAGGCTGTCGATGTTGTTCATCGCGTCGTCCACGACGCTGCGCTCGACGATGATCTTCTCGCCGTCCTTGGTGATGCCGTCTTCCTCGTCCGAGTCCGTCTTCTTGCTCGGGCGGGTGGAGCGCTTCGGCGCCTCCTCCTCCATCGCGAGGTACTCGATCTCGCCGTCCTTTCGGCGCAGCTTCACCTGCTTCTGCTCGATGCCGATGATCTCGGCCTCGTCCAGCAGCCAGTCGCCGAGGCCGTAGCCGAGCGCGTGGGCGTCGCGGCCGTCCTCGGCGATGAGCGCCGAGCTGTAGACCTCTGGCTCGGCGACGAGGGTGGCCAGCAGCACGACGCGGAGGTCGGTCTGACCGCCGACATCCTCGTCCACGTCGACATCGAGCTTCGTCGAGTCGAAGATGTTCCGCTCGAGGATGGCGCGGCTGTAGCTGCTGACTGGCCGGGGGCCGAAGCTGCGACCGCTGGCCGAGCCAGCGTCAGATGGCCCCGCGGCGATCCCGGCCAACGTCGGAAGCACAGCGTCTTCGGGCAGCTCGAGGTACTTGCCGAGGACCTTGTTGCCGGAGAACGCGAGCAAGAAGGCCAACACGGCGAGCACCGCTGCGCCGCCCCAGACGCGCTTCGATGTGAGGATCTCTCGCATCCAAATCCCAGATGAGGGGGTCCAAGCGCCTTCTAATGCAACGGACGTGCCAAGGCTCAGCAGGCCTCAGCGGCCGATCCGAGCACACCGGGGGACACCGTGTCAGGGGCCCCCGATGGCCGCATCTCCAGGCTGACAATCTGTCACGGTGCTACCCCAGGGGCCATCAGAGCCGCCTCGCCAGCTCCAGGGCCGCGCCGATGGCGTCACCCAGCTCGCGGCGCAGATCCCGGTCCGCGCGCAGCACCACCTGCTTCGCGTTCAGCTCACTGCCCTTGTGGGCGTGGACCACCGCCAACAGCGCCGCGACGCGATCCTCGTCCGAGAGGAGCTCCTCGAGCACCTCGCGCGGGCCATGGCAGGTGAGCAGCATGTCGGCGAGGGGGTTTGTCGTCGGCTCCGCGGCTCCGAGTTCGGCGTGGACGACCTGCACGCCGGGCAGCGCCCCACGGTGGTCCACCCGGACCAGGCTGCGGCCCTCTTCCAGCCCGACCGTCGTGTCGAGCCCGAGCTGCTACCTGCGCCACCGGACAAGCCGTGGAGCCCATCTCCACGTGGCCATCCCGACGCGAGGCCTGGAGGCCGAAGGCGCCGCTGTTGTCGAAGGCGGGGAGTCCGAGATCGACCTCGCCCATGAGGCCGTGGCTGTTGTGGCCCCGGCAGACGAGTCGATAGCCACCCTCGACCTCCTTCACGGACAGCGCATCGATGCCGAGGGAGCCCGGGTGGAGCTCGAGCCCGGCTGGCAGACGCTCGGGCATCCGCAGGTGCAACCAGAACAGCACGAAGCGGGATCCCGGGCGCTCGAGGATACGCAGCTCGAGCCCACGCCCGTCCAGCTCCCCCGCCCACTCCGTCGTGCAGAAGTCCGCGTTCGCGCGAGCCCCGACCCCCTCCAGACCGAGGGGCGCGAGCTCTTCTGCCCAGCCGCTGCCCTCCCTTGCAGGACGCCGCCTGTGGCGGAGCAGCCTCCAAGCGCCGAGCCCGCCCGCCGCGACGAGGAGGGGGCCCACCACCCGGCGAGTATAGGCTCACGGTGTGAGGGCCCTCTCTCTCTGGCTCCTGGCGGTCCTGGTCCATGCGGCCTGGGCGCTCACCGTACCGACCCCTGTCGACTGGGACCCGGCGTACTACAGCGCCGTGGCCGGCCACATCCTCGCCGGGGACGGCGCCGTGACCGGCTCGGCGGTCTTCCTGAGCCAGCTGCCCGAGTCCCTCCCGGCGGTGGCCGACCTCCACTGGGCTCCCCTGCCCTCGCGGGTGCTGTTGCCCGGCCTCGCTCTCTGGACACACGGCGATCAGCTCGTCACCGTCTGCATCCTCGCGACATGGGCGCCCCTGGCGTGGGCCATCGCGCGGGAGCTGGGCGCCGGTCCTCGGACCGCCCTGTGGGCGGGAGTGATGGCGGCTAGCGGCCTGGGCTACGCGCGCATGGGGGCCTCTCCGGACAGCATCGCGCTGGCCGGGGCCCTCGGTGGAGTGGCGCTCCTGGCGCTGCTGAGGGATCGCTGGGGGGTCCTCGCCCTGGCAGCCGTCGGCCTGGTGCTCACCCGCGGCGACGGCTTCCTTGTCGGCCTGGTCTTCGCGGCCTTCGTCCGCCGTCGGAGCGCCGGGGTGGTCGTCGCCATCGCCACCGTGGGGGCGCTCGGGGCGTGGGCGATGCGCTGCCAGGCCTTCGGCGGGTCCGAGTGGGTCGAGGCCCGCCAGGGCTTGATGGCCGCGGCGGACTATGGCGCCTGGCTGCGGGACGAGCCCGCCACCACGACCGCCAGGCCCCTGACGCGCCTGCCGATGATCTACGGCCTGGCCTTCGCCGCGCTGGTCCCCCTGCTCGCGGCGGTGGGCTTCCGTCGCCGGGCAGCGCCGCTGTTCATACTCGCCCTGGTCCTGCCGCTGTCCACGGCCCTGTTGGCGCCAGCGCTCGCCGAGTCCGGCACCCTCTACCGCTCGGGCGCGATCCTCGTCTCCGGCGCCTGCGCGCTGGCCAGCCTCGGCATCGAGCGGCTCGCGAGGCTCCGAGACCTGGACCTCCGCTTCGCCTACGGGGTGCTCGGCGGCGGGGTCCTGCTGACCTCGGTGGCCCTCGGCGCCCGCAACGTGACCCTGAAACCGTCGCTCGAAGTGGCCTGCCCCGAGCTCCCCGACGAGGTCGTCTTCTCCGACGAGCCGCTGCTGCTCGAGCTGCGCTGCGGAGCCTCGGCGGTCTGGCTGCCAGCGGGGCTCTCCACGGAAAAGCGCGAAGAGGTGCGCAAGCGCTACGCCATCACGCGCGTAGTCCGTGTACACGGAGGCAGCTGATGGAAGAGTCGCTCGTCGGTCTCGCGATGCTGGCGTTCTACGGCCTCCTTGCCGCTGCCCCGATCGGGATCGCCGTCGTGCACCACCAGCGCCTCATGCGCAGGCTCGGCGAGGTCGGCGAGGGTGCCTCCTTGGCCAGGATCGGCCACACGCCGCCCTGGCAGACCCACGGCAAGGGCTGCACCTGGGTGGGAGCAGGGCTCGACCGCGAGGTGCGCGCTGAGCTCCGAATGGACCCGAAGCGCCGGATCTACGCGAAGCTGCAGGTCCAGCGACGCCGCCCGCTGACTCCGGAGCTGGCGCTCGACTCGGAGACCTACCCCTGCCTCCGGCAGTTCGGCTTCCGCAGCGTCGTGCTCAGGCCCGACAAGGGGGACCTGTGGCGCCTCGCCTTCGTCGGCGGGGACCGCTTCTCCCTGCTCGGGGGCCTGAACCGCTGGGACCCCTCCCGCGACAAGGGCGCCGTGCCCAAGGAGACCGGGAACGAGGTCCAGGTCCGGCTGTCTCCGGGGTGGCTGGAGCTCGGCTACCGGGGGGTCACGCCCGATCGGATGGAGCGCCTCGTCGCGGCCCAGGCGGCCCTGGTCGATGCCCTCGAGGCCGAAGAGGACCGCCCCTGGCGCGAGGTCGTCGAGCGCTACGGCCTGGCCCGCACCGGCGACGAGCTGCGCGGCGAGATCGAGGGCCGGGACATCGAGGTCTCCTGCGTTCGCGGAAGCGCCATCATCTCGGTCCCGTGCGATACCCCACTGGTGGCCGCGCACAAGGACTGCATCGATGGCACCCGGCAGCTCGCGAACCCTGTACTCGGCATGCTGATCGGCGTACGAGGTCCCCCTGAGCTGGACATCGACGACCTCCTCGACGACGAGGAGGTCGTCGGGCACCTGCTCGCGGTCGTGCACGCCTGGCCCGGGAGCCGCGTCGAGTCGGGCAGGATCAGGCTCACCGCCCCCAAGAGGATCCGCCTGGAGCTCGCCGACTGCATCGAGCACGTCGTCAGCCTGGCCAGGATGCTGGAGGACCGATGATCGACGGCATCTTCGTGGGCGTCGTGGTCGGCGCCTTGGTCATGCTGACCCCGACCATCCTGATCCTCACGCTCCGGCCGCCCCAGCCGAGGCTGGACGGGCTGACTCCGGAGGGGAGGCGCATCTTCCACGGCAGGGCCGGACGGCGTCACCGCGCCAAGGCCGAGGGGCGGCGCTTCCGGGTCTACACACGCACGGCGATGCAGGACCTCTACGCCTGCGTCGCGGTCCCCCTGGCCCACGAGCCGGAGGGCACCCTGCGCCTGGGGCCGGTCGAGGCCTTCGGCTTCACCTCGGTCACCCTGACCGACGGGACCTTGACCTACACCGGCAGCGACCGCAGGCGGCTCCTTCACGACCCGCTGAACCAGCACCCGGCGCTGGACGACGGTCCCAGGCCGGATGGCGACGGGAGGCGGGTCCACCACCAGCTCGCCGACGGGCACCTGATGCTGGGCTTCCGCCAGGTGACCGACGAGCGCCTGCCGGGCATCTTGCGGGCAATGGCCGCGCTGGCAGACACCATCGAAGCGGAGCTCCAGCGACCCTGGGTGGAGCTCTGCGACCGCTACGGACTCAGCGGCGGGCGGGGACTGGTACAGGGTCGGATCGAGGGGTGCGAGGTGATCGTCGAGCCAGGCCTGGCACGCCTCCGCCACGGCCTGGAGCTGCCAGCCGGCTTCTCCCTCGGTCACAAGGACCGCGTTGATGGTCAGCCCCTGGGAAACGCCGTGGTCGACCTCTGCCTGAGGGTGGTCGCGGCAGGCGACTTCCGTCTCGACAACGACCAGGTCGAGCCCCTGCTGGAGGTCCTCCACGGCAGACCCGGGAGCATGCTGCAGGAGGAGACCCTGTCCGTGGTGGTGGACGACGAGGACCTCGCGGGCGGAGTGCGAGCAGCCCTGGCCCTGGTCTCCGCGCTGAGATGATCGCCGGGCTCGTCGGGCTCGTCGGACTGCTGGCCACCTTCGGCCTGCACCAGGGCCGGCTCCAGCGGGCCAGGGAGCGGCTCCCCGAGCACGTCACCGACTTCCAGGTCCGCCACACGCGCAACACCGACGGTGGCGTGGCGCGCATCTTCGACGGCCTCCACGGTGGGCGCCGAGTCCACCTGCGGTGCTGGCAGCCCCTCAAGGGCGACCGGACATGGAGGATACCGATGGAGCTGCGGCGGGAGCTGCCCGACGGCGTCTCGCTCGGTGCCGGCCCGGCGCTGGCGGTCTGGGGGCTGACCTCGGTCCAGCTGCGGCTGGACGACGGCGCTTGGGGTCGCTTCATCTGTACGGGAGACAATCCTCGTCGGCTGCTCTCTGCGCTGTTGGCCGACCCTCCCGCAGCGGCCGTGCCGACCGGTCGCGAGCGCTTCGTGGTCGCCGCGCACATCGACGAGGGCATGCTCACCATCGGCCTACGAGGCGCGGACGAGCTGCTCGTGCTTGCCTGGCTCCCCGAGTGGGAGACCCTGCTGTCGGAGCTGGAGCGCGTCGTCGAGGGCCCCTTCCGCGAGACCGCAGAGCGCACCGGGCTCCGCCTCGTCCTGAGCGAGGGACCGTGGCCACAGCTGAAGGGATGGGTCGACGGGATCAACGTCGGCGTGGTCATCGACGATGACCTCGACACGCGCATCACGGCGGCCTTCCACAACGAGGAGCTGGCCGAGGACCTGCTGATCCTGCACCAGGACCGCCTCGTCGGGGACGTGGACCTCGACGATCCCGTGCTCTCCATGCTCGTCGCCGCCCGATGCTCCACTCCCGACACCCTGCGAGCGCTGTCGAGGGCAGAGGGTGTCAGCGAGGCGCTGTTGGCAGTGGTCCACGCCTACCCGGGTTCCAGGGTCGTCGGGGACCGGGTGGAGCTGGTCGCGGACCGGGTCCTCGCTGACCAGCTCGCCGACGACGTGGACTCCGTGATCGCCCTCGCCCGCGGCCTGAAGGGCTGAGCGATGGTCGAGGTCGCCTACTGGTGCATGGTGCTCGGCGTGGCATCCGTGACCCTCGCGACCGTGTGCGGCTCGGTCTGGATCAGCGCCGTGCTCTTGGGGCGGAACCGGGAGACCCGGCGCATCGAGGACGGCTGGCGGCGCATCGCGGAGGGGCTCCACCTCCACCACAGCGGGCGCACGGGGAGGGAGCGCAGCTTCCGCGGGCTCCTCGGGGGTCGCAAGCTCACCCTGACCGCCCTGGAACACGACAGCGGCATCGACTGGGTCGTGCGCCTCGCGACGTGGAGAGCGCTTCCCCACCGCAAGGACCAACCCGGTCAGCTCCTCGACGGGGACATGGAGTTCAGGCTCCGCAAGGTGGGGCTCCAGGACATCGTGGAGCGCCTCGAGGGCCTCCTGGTCGTGCTCGAGGAGCTCGAAGCTGGTGTCGATCGGCCCTGGTTGGAGGCAGGCGCCGCCATCGGTCTCCGCGCCGATCCACCGATCGGAGGCATGCTGCCGACGCTCTCCGGCGAGGTCGATGGCCGCGCAGTGCGCATGCTGCAGCGGGAGGACGACCTGGGTCGCTTCATCGAGATCCGGGCCCGCTGGTCGAACCCGGCCCTGGGAGCCCTGGAGGTTGCGCGCAAGGGCGTCATCGACGACGAGATGGACCTCGACAACCCGGTCCTCGGCATGCTGTTGGGAGCTCGGAGCGACCGCATCGAGGCCGTCGTCACCGCCTTCGCCGACGAGCGCCTGACGGAGACCCTGCTCGAGGTCATCCACGGCAACGAGGGCTCTCGGGTCCTACCGGGCTGGGTGGTGACCCAGACCCGCCGGGGGCCGGAGTGCGCGAGTGAGCTGCTCGCGGCGACCTTGCGCCTGGCGCGGATGCTGTCGGGATAGGAGCGCGGCGCGCGTTGGCGCGAACGCTCCTCCGTGCGCGGCGACAGCTGCGGTGGTGACGCCACCGTCCTCCTCCAGGGCGGGCCCCGAAAGCGACGGGATGTTGCGTATCGGCCTGGGTTCTCCGGAACCCCCGGAGATGTGCAACAAGACGTGCGTGCACGCCACCTCAACTCCGCCTGGCTGAAACACCATGTTTCTCCGAGACCGACTTGCCGCCTCAACTCCGACTGGCTGAAACACCATGTTTCTCCGAGACCGAC
>DASCPX010000020.1:0-1000 GCA_036012755.1 Myxococcota bacterium
GTCGGGGTTCACCGCCGCCGCGTCGTCATCGCAGTCCTCGTCGTTGTCGGCGTAGCCACTGGGCTGCTCGCAGAACTCTTCGGCTTGCCCCAGGCCGAAGCCGTCGCCGTCGCCATCGGGGTAGAAGCTCTCGGTGACGCCCTCGTCGGTCTGGCCGTCGCAGTTGTTGTCGATGCCGTCGCAGACCTCGACGTTGGTGGGGTAGGCCTCGGGCTCGTCGTCGTCGCAGTCGCCGGAGACCGACGAGCTTCCCGAGGGTTGCGAACAGGCCTGCACGGTCTCCTCGCTGCCGTAGCCGTCGCCGTCACCGTCGATGAACCAGTCGGCGAGCTCTCCGCCCTCGGGGCAGGGATCGGTGTCGAGGGTGCCGGTGTCCCGGGGCAGGTCCTTGGTGCGACAGGCCAGTGCGAGAAGCAGGATCATCGAAGCTCCAAGATTGAGACAGCAGTGTACTGCTGCTCGATCGATGACCCCAGGCCTATAAGAGGTAGCTCACGGTGTGGGTCCAGCCCGCCGGTTGAGCGGTGATGACCAGGTCGCCAGGCATCCCGTGCTCCAGCGTACAGCCCCAGGCCAGGTTCTCCACCACCGGTGCGCTGCACGTCCAGTCATCCATCTCGAAGTCCAGGGAGCTCACGCTGGGGTCGCGGACCAGGACGTGCAGGGCCTGCTCGCCAACGATGGGCTGCCCGGGTCGTGGTGCGATGACGGACAGCATGGGGGTGATGGCCAGCCCACGCGCCTTGCTGACCGCGACGCCCATCCGGTCGCCCGTGCTCGCGAGGTAGGCCTCCCCGGTGGCCGAGGCACTGTGGGGCAGCGTCCAGGGGCCTCCCTGGGCGGTGGCCAGAGCGACGAAGGCCCCGTTCTGGGCAAACTCGATCACCCGGGGGACATCCGCGACATCCGTCCCGCTCCGGAACCAGGCCTGTGCGATCAGTTTGGGATTCGTCCCGTCCAGGCTCTGCTCCAGGTCCACCAGCGCGAAGGTCCAGGCATC
>DASCPX010000021.1:0-3049 GCA_036012755.1 Myxococcota bacterium
GGATCATTTGTTATTAGTCTTGCCGACGCGTCAAGCTACTTCCCTTCTAAGTCAACTTCCAATCATACTTGTCATGAAGGATGGGATCCCGATCATGATGGTTTTGCATTGGAAATCAACACTCAAGTGTTATTTCACACCGATTGTGATCTTTGCTGTACTATTTGGAATCCTACTGTACTGTGCTTTACGCCGTGGCTGCACACATCAACATTCAAGTGTTAACTGTTCATTAAAATAGGAAACAGTGTTAGTGTGAAAGTATTTTTGAATGGTGCGTTGCTTAAGCGATCTGTTTGGTATGGATGTGTGTGCATACATTTGGAGTCTGTGTTGCGTGCCTTGAAGTCTGTCTTCCGTGCATTGAAGTCCGACATGCAGGTCCAGTCTCTGCAAACGTCACTTGCCGAATTATTATGCCAGCTACGTCAAATCCCTGTCACAAAATACTGGCACAGCCAGCTTCATCTTTCATACTCTCAAGCAATGCCCCCACCCCGCCCCTTCTTTCTCAAACCACTAGCTCTAATACATAGTCCTTCACACCTGTTAACACACCCTGAGGAAACACTCATGTAGTGCCTTCCCCCAACACTAATCCCATGTCTTCCATACCAGATTGCACAGTCCGAAAAAACAACCCCGCGTCCTCTTCTTTCTCAAACCACTAGCTCTAATACACAGTCCTTCCTACTTGTTAACACACCCTGAGGAAACACCCCTGTAGTGCCTTCCCCAGTCCTAATACCATGCCTTTCATACCAGATTGCACAGTCCGAAGAAACAACCCAGCCCTCTTCTTTCTCAACCCACTAGACTCAATCTTTCAGACTAGTCCCACTGGTTCCAATACACAGCGTTACAGACTAGCTTAGCAGGCACCATTCCCAAGATATCATACTAGTACCTACGGCAACTCTACTTTGAAGCTTCCCGAGTTGACCAAAACGGTTGTTTTTGGACAGAAATCGTGAGAGAGGATTTTGTGGAACTATACTTGAGCGACAGATCCAGGCTATCTCGCCAGTAATCCAACACAGTTGGAACTATTTGGGTCAGATCTGGACGGTAGATATGAGTCTGTCGACTGGAATCGCATTATTACGAAACACCCCGCCCTGCCCCTTTATCTAGTCACTAAGACTAACCCACAAGATCTTTTACATAGCATTCGAGACTGCCTAGCCAGCTTTAACGCATTCTCATGTCACATGACTAGCGCACAGGCTCTGCTACTTTGCATCCATGACTAGCCCACAGGTTCTGTTACTTTGCCTCCGATACTGTCCCACTTTGCACGCACATCAAGTCTTAAACAACCAGACTCGCACACATTGCCTATCATACTAGTAAACTAGCTATTCTATTTTGCATTCCAAGCTGACTTACCTGCTCCATAAATAACATTTCAGACAGGTTCACACGGCAGGTTTCCTATAAAACATTATAGATAGATCAAAATGGTTGGATCTGAGCTATATTTTTGGTTCATATCTGGGCGAGAGTTTTCTTTCGATTTGAGACAGTTCTCCTCCGTCCAGCAATTTTAGATCAAATATCGTGGGATTCTGCTTAGTGCCCGACTTTTTGTGATATAACAGGTGATTGTTTCTGTAAGAGGATGACGCACGCGCCGCGCACGTGACGCTGTGCGCGCGGCTGGCGCTTGTCGCGCGCACAGCGTCATGTGCGCGGCGCGCGCGTCATCTTCTTACAGAAACTATTTCACTTTTTGTCGGGTAAGAATATTTAGATGTGAGAAATCCGGAAGCAAGTTATTTTGAAACTTGAAGCGTGACCTAGATTATTGTCCAGATATCCACATAATTAATCCACACGTGTTTTGAAGCTCGGATGTGGATATCACATGAGAAAGGCAACACCATATGTATTCAACACCTGGGCCCGGAGTCCGGACCCAGACAATGTTGAGATATGCCTACGTACTCAGCACCCGAGCCCGGAGTCCAAACCCAGACAATGTTGAAATATGCCTACGTATTCAGCACCCGGGCCCGGAGTCTGGATCCAGACAATGTTGAAATATGCCTACGTATTCAGCACCCCAGCCCGGAGTCCAGACCCAGACAATGTTGAAATATACCTACGTATTCAGTACCCGAGCCCAGAGTCCAAACCCAGACAATGATGAAATATGCCTACGTATTCAGCACCCGGGCCCGGAGTCCGGATCCAGACAATGTTGAAATATGCCTACCTATTCAGCACCCGAGCCCGGAGTCCAGACCCAGACAATGTTGAAATATGCCTACGTATTCAGCACCTGGGCCCGGAGTCCGGTCTCAGACAATCTTGAAATATGCCTACGTATTCAGCACATGGGCCCGGAGTGTGGATCCAGACAATGTTGAAATATGCCTACGTATTCAGTACCCGGGCCCGGAGTCCGGACCCAGACAATGATGAAATATGACTACGTATTCAGCACCTGGGCCTGGAGTCCGGATTCGGACAATATTGAAATATGCCTACGTATCCAGCACCCGGGCCCGGAGTCCGGAATCGGACAATATTGAAATCTGTTGCGCTCAAAAACGCATAAAAAAATCAAAATTTGTGTGACCAGGAATGTGCTATTGGAGGCAATCTTAGTGCTAGATTTTGACTTTTCGGTTTCAAAACGCTAAAAATTTTCCGGGCAGTGTACCTTCATCAACACAGAAGATTACTCGTATATCAAGCATGAGAAACGCGTCGCCGCTAAGCTGCGCTTGAATTATGCGGTTTGTCATGCTGTGTTGTCAAAACGCTCAAAATTTCGCGCACTGAATTTTAATTATGTGTACGGTCTCCCCTCCCTTGTTTCCCCACCCAGTAGTAACTCTATGTTTGGATTTCAAAGAAGATAGAATCTTCTGAGAAATCTCAAACAGAGAATATACGAAAACTCATATCCAAGGATATGGATATGGCTTTCATCCCTTTTATGCTTAACAGAGGTTAAGCTAAAAGGGACTACTGGGGAAGTCCCTAGGCCCTTCCCAGCGATCTACCTTAGTAGTAATATCGGTCATGTGTGCGTTATGGC
>DASCPX010000022.1:0-1081 GCA_036012755.1 Myxococcota bacterium
GACGGCCCCCGGGCCGGCAGGATCTCTACGAAGCAGGTGTCTCCCGTAGTCGCCGGGGCTGGTCCGCGCACCGAGGTCACCCGACCGGCCAGTTCCAGTGCCGCGAAGGAGGGCGCGCTCTTCGTCGTTTCCGGCGGCCCCGGCGTGCGGGTGGCGGAGGGCCCGGTGTCCCCGAAGTCTCCCCCCAGCCCATGAAGCCAATCGTGGCCAGGATGCCAAGCGTCCCGGCCGCCCCTACCATCCAGACGATGGCGTCGCTGCGCTTGGCCTTGCGCACCGAATACCGGTACTCGCTCCCGCTCTGGATGCTGATCGCCTCCGGGTCGGTCCAGATCCAGCCGGCGATCCCGGCCAGCAGCCCAACGAGGCCGCCGAAGCCCGCCGCCGGCAGCACCCCGAAGTTCCCCGCCATCAGCAGAGCGACCGAGAAGACCCATGCTCCGCCTCCCCAGATCAGGGCCCCCTTGGTGCCCTCGTCGAGGCCCCATCGAGGGGTGATTGGGTTCCGCGCCACCAGCTTTACGGCCCGATTGACGTTCCCCGCCCGGACCAGCTTCTCGACCTGCTCGGCGAGCACCGCGCCACCCCGGGCGCCCTGTAGCTGCTCGCGCACCGAGGCGAGCGCTTCCTCCACCGCCTGCTCGGGGGTGTCGGGGTCCGCGATGGACCGAAGCGCCTCGATGCAGGCCTGCTGGATCTTCACCTCTGCCTCACTCGCTCGCCCACCGGACGCATCGCCCGCTCCGGTTTCGTTGACGGCCCCTCGGTCACTGTATCTCCGTGCCGGGTGGGCGCACAGGCCCCCGGGCTGCTCCGCAGGGCCAGACGGGAAGCCCGGTGCCTCACCATTCCCTCCAGGCCAGGTACATCCATTCCGGCAGTCCGGGTGGTTTGGGCGGAACCAGGGGCAGGAGCCCGTCGTCCCAGTCGGCAACCACCAGGGCGATCTTGTCTGGCTCCTCGATGATGAACTGCTTGCGGGGCACGGAGAAGTATTCGGAGCCCAGCACCAGGTCCTGGCCCACCACACCCCGCTTCCCCAAGAAGTGTACGGTCCAGTTCAAGGACATACGCCGCCCCC
>DASCPX010000023.1:0-56842 GCA_036012755.1 Myxococcota bacterium
CGCCGACAACGCTGACAACGCCTGCAACGCTGACAACGCTGACAACGCTGACAACGCCTGCAACGCCTGCAACGCATGCAACGCCTGCAACGCCTGCGGCGCCTGATTCCCCAGGGAGTCGATACTCGGGACCCCGACCGCGGTCGGGGTCTCGTTGCTCTGGGCCGCAAGCGTTACTGAGCGGGGATGGAAACGCGGACGCGGAGCAAGCTGGAGCGGATCATCAACACGGTCCTGTGGATCGTCCTGATCGTGTTCATCGGCATGGCCACACAGCACTGGTACGAGACCAACTACGTTCCGGTCGAGTTCGACCAGCCCGACGACCACGCCGCGCCGCTGTTCAAGGTGAAGGACCGGGTCGATCAGGCCGACGCCACCTGGGTCCGCGAACACTTCGCGACGCCGATCCCCGCCCAGGGCGAGGCTCCAGAGGACTGGACGGAGCTCGAGACCGATCTGGATCCGGCCACCTGCGGCATATGCCACCCGCAGCAGCTCACGGACTGGTCCCAGTCCTGGCACGCCATCGGTATGGGGCCGGGAGTGATCGGCCAGCTCGTCGACAACGAGGCCTTCGTCAAGCCATGCCAGTCATGCCATGCGCCGAACGCCGAGCAGTACCCGGTCATCGACGGCGAGGACAACCCGCACTTCTCGGCGGACCTGCAGGAGAAGGGCCTCACCTGCGCCGGCTGCCACGTCCGCCAGTGGGAGCGCTTCGGCCCGAACGACAAGCCGGCCATGATCGAGGGCGAAGAGGGCTCCGAGCCGCTCCGGAACGC
Organism: Myxococcota bacterium; assembly: GCA_036012755.1. Taxonomy (GTDB): domain Bacteria; phylum Myxococcota_A; class UBA796; order UBA796; family CAJQPC01; genus JAAESX01. The sequence goes on from DASCPX010000023.1 coordinate 786, forward strand.
CCACGGCGGCTCCACCCAGGCAGCGGATTTCAGCGACAGCATCTTCTGTGAGCAGTGTCATGATTTCCGCAGTGGCCAGCTGGGCCTCGAAGACAAGCTGCTGCAGGAGACCTACCAGGAGTGGCGCCGCAGCTCCTTCGCAGAGGAAGGCACGACCTGCCAGGACTGCCACATGCCGGGGGGGCGTCACCTCTGGAAGGGCATCCACGACAAGGACATGGCGACCGCCGCCTTCACTGCCGTAGCGAAGCTCAACCGCGACGGCACCGGCTTCCTGGAGCCCCTCGAGGCACAGCTCACCGTGACGAACACCGGCGCGGGCCACCGCTTCCCGACCTACACCACTCCCACGGTCCTCATCGTCTTCGAGCAGCTCGACGAGGCCGGCACGCCCATCGAAGGCACGCGCCAGGAGGGCCACATCAGCCGACGCATCACCCCCGATCTCCAGAAGGAGCTGTGGGACACGCGCCTGCTGCCCGGCGAGGAGTTCACGATGGTCTATCGAGCAGAGCTCCGCGAGAACGCCCGGGGCCTCGACGCCAGGGTCGAGATCTGGCCAGACGACGGCTACACGCGCTTCTACGAGATCAAGCTGAAGAAACCGGAGAACCACCCAGAGGGCAAGGAGATGCTCGAAGAGGCGCTGAGGCGCAGCAAGGAGGCTCGCTTCATCGCCTGGCAGAGCGAGGTCCCGGTCAACGACGGATGAGCCGTGACGAGGGCCGAGCGTGAAGCCGACGAGAGTCCCTTTCCTCCTGATCGTCGCCCTGGCGCTGTATGCCGGGCTGGCCCTGACGACAGTGCGCGATGTCGGCGTCGTAGGAGAGGTCGCGGCGAGCTGGGCGCTGGAGTCCCCCCCCCGGGTGGTCACCGAGTGGGTGGACGGCGAGCCGGTCCTCGCCGATGTCGAGACAGGCCTGCTGCGGGCCTCGCAAGTCCGACCGCTGGAGCGGCTGCAGCTGGGCCCCGTCGCCCTCCCCTTGGCCGTGAACAGCTACACAGGCGGGCCCCCGGACTGGCCGGCCCGGGCCGTCTACGCGCTGACCGGTTCACTCGGAGCGGTGACAGCCCTGCACGTGGCGCTGGGTGGGCTGCTGCTCTTGCTCGTGCACCGCTTCCTTCGCTACCACGGCACCCCGGGCTCCGCCGGAGTCGCTGCGCTGGTGCTGGCCACCGCCTGGTCCTATGTCTTCTACCGGAAGGTCCTTGGAGGCACGGAGGTGCTCCTCCAGGCATCGGCGCTGTTGGTCCTGTGGTCCTTCTGGTCCCGCCGCTGGGCGGGGGGCCGGCTGGGCAGCGCCGCGATCGCCGTCGGCGTGGGCCTCGGCCTGCTCGCGAAGGTGACCTTCGTCGTCACGCTCCTGGCCTTCGCGCTCTCGGCCCTGGTGACCCGCTGGGACAAGCCCCTGCTCAAGCCCCCTCCCCCCCTGCCGCTCTGGAAGATGGGCGCCATCGTCCTGGTGCTGGTCTCGCCGCTGGCAGTCTCGGCCGTGGACCACCTCGGCGTCGCCCCCATCCCCAGTCACGACTACCTCGGCCTCCAACTGGAGCGCGCCATCGAGGGCCTCCACAGGTTGGTCGAGGGTGGCTCCGTGCCAGCCCGCGAAGCGAGCGGGTCACTGGGCTGGTTCCTGGTCGATCCCCTCGCCTGGTTCGGCGCTGCATACGGGGCCAGGCCACCGCCGGGCCAGGTCTTCCTGGGCATGGTCGGTTGGGGTGTCGTGCTCGGCGGCTCCGTGCTGGCCTGGGTGCGACGCCGGAAGGAACGCGCCGACGCCCTGTTGCGCTTCATGGCCCTCTTCGTGCCGCTGCAGGTCCTCCTCTTGTGGCTCGCCAACCGGGACCTCCATCACCTCGCCCAGGCCACCCCGATGGTGGCCATCTGGTTCGCCCTGGCCTGCAACCGCCTGCTGCAGCTGCGCTTCAACCCCCGCTCGCCGGGCCGGGCCGTGCTCGGAGTCGCCCTGGCCACGCCCTGGGTCGCCGCGGGGGTGCTCCACCTGCGCGCGACGGACCACGTCCTCGCCGAGCTCCCCATGCGTCACTTCACCGAGGCGGGACAGCGCGAGCTGGTCGAGCTCACAGCAGGGCGCGCTCCCCTCTGGGCCTGCGACTACGACCTCTACGGAATGCTCGAGGTCCGCGGCGTCGAGGTGACCCACCTCTGGGCCGACCACGCTCGACGCCCCGCCCAGGACGCACTCGCCCACTTGCCGGAGGACGGCTTCTACCTCTGGGTCTCGCCGTCCGCGCCGATGATCTACAACTGCGAGAGGCCCAGGGACCTGCCCGAGGTCGACCGGCTGGGTGACTGGGCGGTCCTCTACTCCCTGCAGAGGTGAGTGGGGTCCATCACTTCAGCCGCAGCGGGAGTCCCGCGGCGCAGAGGTGGACCTCGTCGCAGACCTCTGCGACAGCCTGGGCGAGCCAGCCAGCTTCGTCGCGGAAGCGTCGGGCGAGCTCGTTGACCGGGACGATGCCGGAGCCGACCTCGTTGGTGACGAGCACGATCCCACCTCGAGCGCATCGCAGGGCACCCACGAGGCGATCCCGCTCGGCCTCTGCATCGAGCTCGGCGAGCAGCACGTTGGTCAGCCAGAAGGTGAGGCAGTCCACCAGGACGACCTCGTCGCGGTCGAGCTCCCCTGCGATGTCGATCGGGACCTCGAGGGTGGACCAGCCCGATCCTCGATCAGCCTGGTGGCGTCTCACTCGCCGGGCCATCTCCTCGTCCCGGACCTCGGCCGTGGCGAGGTAGACGCGCTCGGTCCCGAGGCCCTCGGCGATGGTCTGCGCCAGGCGGCTCTTGCCTGAGCGAGCACCGCCGGTGATCAGGATCTTGCTCACCAGGGCTCGTACCTCGCCCCCCTACCCCATGGCAACGCTCAGGGCTGGGCACCGGGTGCCCCCCTCGACTAGAACAGCGCCTTGCGCTTGCTGGAGCTGAGGATGCCCATGGCCTCGCGGTACTTGGCGACGGTCCGACGGGCGCAGGCGATGTTGTACTTGCGCAGCTCCTTGGCGAGCGCGGCGTCCGACATCGGCTTGCGGGGATCCTCCGCACCGATGAGCTGCTTGATCTTGGCCTTCACGCTCGCTGCGGCGACGTCCTCGCCGTGGACCTGTGAGATGCCGGCGTTGAAGAAGTACTTCAGCTCGAAGATGCCCTGGGGACACTGGATGTACTTGTTCGAGGTGACGCGACTGACCGTCGACTCGTGGACCCCGACCTCGTCCGCCACGTCGCGGAGGATCATCGGCTTGAGGTGCTCGACACCGCCTTCGAAGAACTCCATCTGCTTCTCGAGGATGCACTTGACGACCTTGTAGATCGTCGCCTGGCGCTTGTAGATCGACTTGATGAGGAAGTCCGCCGAGTCCAGCTTGCCCTTGATGTACTTCTTCTCCTCCGCGCTGCCCGGCTGCGACAGGACCCGCTGGTAGTAGGGGGAGATTCGCAGCTTGGGCAGGCCGTCCTCGTTCTGGACGATCTGCCACTCCTCCCCGACCTGGAACAGGTAGACATCCGGCGTGATGTACCGGGGGTCCTCTCCCGTGTAGGCGCGGCCCGGCCAGGGCTCGAAGCGCTGCAGCATCTTGTGGTACTCGACGACGTCCTCGTGATCCATGTCCATCGCCCGGGCGACCGCCGGGTAGTTCCGCCGCTCGAAGTCCCCGAGGTGGTTGGTGATGATCTCCGTGAAGAAGGGATCCTCCGGGTGGATGGCCTTCGCCTGGACACAGAGGCACTCCTCCAGCGTCAGCGACCCGCACCCCATCGGCTCGAGGGACTGCACGATCATCTGGGCGCCCTCGGCGTCGTCCATGTCGCAGTCGGCCTCCTCGCAGACCACCTCCAGCGGGATGGTGAGGTAGCCGCGGTCGTCGAGGTTCATGATGATGACGTTGGCCGCTCGCCGCTCCCCGTCCGTGCAGAGCTGCATCTGGACCTGCCACGCGAGGTGCTCGATGAGCGTCGTGGGCGTGGAGAGGGTGTTCTCGATGGGGGGGAGCTCCTCGCCCCGAACGACCCCGCTGCCCTTGTAGCTGCCGCTCTGGGAGTAGCTCTCGAGCAGCTTGTTCCACTCCTCCTCGCTGAGCTTCTCGTCACGCTGAGGAGGCTCTTCCTGCTTCCCGGGGGTCTCAGCGGCCTTGAGCAGGTCCGTCTCCATGGTCCCGGCGCCGTTGTTCTGCTCGACGATGTCCGCCTGGTCCTTGCGGTTGTCGTTGTCGAGCCGCGTGAGGGTCTCGGCCAGGGTCTCGTCGTGGGTGGCGCCCGGGATCTCCTCGAGCGCGGGGTTCTCTACCAGCTCGGACTGGATCTGATCGACCAGATCCATGTGCGAGAGCTGAAGGAGCTTGATCGCCTGCTGGAGCTGAGGCGTGATGACCAGCGTCTGCTGGAGCTTGAGATGCTGTTTGAGTTCGAGCGCCATGGACCTCGTCCAGATTCTGGCACGAAAGTTGCTAGACCACAAAGCAACCTTCGCACCACAGGGCCCTCGGAAAGGGCTGGCGCCCCGCCTCAGGCCTCCGCGCCGCCCTGCATCACGCCGATGTCGCCCTGCTCTCTTCGTGCCCGCGCCGCGACGCGGTCGAGCGCCGCCTTGATGAAGGCCGAGAACAGCGGGTGCGGCGCGAGCGGCCTGGACTTGAACTCCGGGTGGAACTGACAGGCCACGAACCAGGGGTGGCTGGGGAGCTCGATCATCTCCACGAGGCGACCGGTGGGGCTCGCCCCAGACAGCCTCAGCCCATGATCGCGGAGGAGCTGGTGGTACTCGGGGTTGACCTCGTAGCGGTGCCGGTGGCGCTCGCTGATCTCCTTCTTGCCGTAGACACGGGCAGCGAGACTGCCTTCTTCGAGCACGCAGGGCCAGGCCCCCAGGCGCATCGTGCCGCCCTTGTCGATCACGTTCTGCTGCTCGTCCATGAGCTCGATGACCATGTGCTCCGCCGCAGCATTGAACTCGCGGGAGTGCACGTCGTGCAGGCCTACGACGTTTCGGGCGAACTCGATAGTGGCGACCTGCAGACCGAGGCAGATGCCGAAGAAAGGGACGCCGTTTTCGCGGGCATAGCGCACCGCGGCGATCTTGCCCTCGACACCCCGGTCACCGAAGCCGCCGGGAACGAGGATGCCGTCCAGATCGTCGAGGCCCTCTGGGTTCTTGGGGTCGATCTTCTCGGAGTCGACGTAGACGAGCTCGACCTCGGTCGCCCTGGCGACGCCCCCATGGGCCAGCGCCTCGTTGAGGCTCTTGTATGCGTCCGTGAGGTGGGTGTACTTGCCGACCATGCCGATGCGGACCTGACCGCTCGGGTTCTGGCAGCGCTCGATGAGGTCTTCCCAAGGCTGGAGGTTCGGCTGGGCAGCCCAGATGCCGAGCTTCTCGAGCACGCGATCGTCGAGGCCCTCGTCGCGGAAGGTCAGCGGGAGCATGTAGATGTTCGGCACGTCGGGCGCTGCGATGACCGAGTCGACCGCGACGTTGCAGAAGTGCGCGATCTTCTGGCGGAGGTCCTTCGGCAGCTCCCGGTCCGAGCGGCAGATGAGGATGTCCGGCTGGATTCCAAGGGACAGGAGCTCCTTCACCGAGTGCTGGGTGGGCTTGGTCTTGAGCTCCCCCGCCGTCTTGATGTAGGGCACGAGCGTGAGGTGGACGAAGAGCACGTTGTCGGGGCCCGCGTCGTTCCGGAACTGGCGAATGGCCTCCAAGAAAGGCAGCGACTCGATGTCGCCGACCGTTCCGCCGACCTCGATGATGCCGATGTCGACGTTCTTGACCGCCTCCCAGATGTTGCGCTTGATCTCGTCCGTGATGTGGGGAATCACCTGCACGGTTCGACCGAGGTATTCGCCCTGCCGCTCCCGCTCGATGACGTTCTTGTAGATGCGTCCCGTCGTGAAGCTGTTGGTCTGCGACAGCGTGTTCGCCGTGAAGCGCTCATAGTGTCCGAGGTCCAAGTCGGTCTCTGCGCCGTCGTCGGTGACGAAGACCTCGCCGTGCTGGTAGGGACTCATCGTGCCGGGATCGACGTTGATGTAGGGGTCCATCTTGACGTTGGTCACGCGGATGCCCCGACCTTCGAGCAAGGCGCCGATCGCCGCGGATGAGAGCCCCTTGCCCAGAGCGGAGAGGACCCCGCCAGTCACGAAGATGAACTTCTTCCTCATATGTGCTCCTCGAGAATCTTCCGGACCCGCGCGAGGTCCTCTAGCGTGTCGACCGACGGCGAGGCGGACTCGACCACCACGACCCGGATGCGGCGCCCGTGGTCCAGCAACCGCAGCTGCTCGAGGCGCTCACGCTCCTCTCGGGCCGTCGGGCCGAGAGAGACGAAGTCCTCGAGGGCCTCGCGCCGGTAGGCGTAGAGACCCAGGTGCTGCAGCGAGCCCGAGATGGGTCCACGGCGAAAGTCCACCGCATCGCCAGCCTCGTCCACGAGGACCCTCACTGCGCCCTCGTCGTCGCCAGGGGCGGCGAGGGTGGCGATCTGGACGCTCGCGTCGTCGAAGGCGGCGACGAGCGCGTCGATGACCGATGGATCGACGAGGGGCTCGTCGCCCTGCACGTTGACGACGACCTCGCAGTCGAGGTCCTGCACCGCCTCGTGGACCCGAGTCGTCCCACAGCGGTGCTCTGTCGAGGTCATCACGGCTGTCCCGCCGAAGACCTCGACCGCGCGGGCGATGCGCTCGTCGTCAGTGGCGACGACCACGCCCTGGACCGACGAGGCGCAAGCCCGACGCCAGACGTGCTCGACCATCGGCGCACCCGCGAGCTCGACGAGGGGCTTGCCAGGGAGGCGACTGCTCGCGTAGCGCGCGGGGATGACGGCGATGGCGTGCACAGTCATGTTTGTCACGCCAGGCCTGGACTCGTCAACAGCGATCGTCCACCCAGAGCGGCGGAAGGCCCGCGGATGGGCGGGCCTTCGCGGGTGCATGGCTGAGATCGACTCAGCGCTTGCTGAACTGGAACCGCTTGCGGGCGCCGGGGCGGCCGCACTTCTTGCGCTCGACCTTGCGAGCATCACGCGTGAGCATGCCGGCCTTCTTCAGCGCCGGACGATTGTCCGGGTTGTTGACGCACAGGGCACGGCTGATGCCGTGGCGGATCGCGCCTGCCTGGCCGGACTTGCCACCACCGCGGACAGTGATGTGCATGTCGAAGTCGTTCGCCGACTCGGTGAGGAACAGCGGCTGCTTGAGGATCATCTTCAGCGTGTCGCGAACGAAGTAGTCGTCGAGATCCTTGCCGTTGACGTTGATTTGACCCGATCCGGAGCGAAGGAACACACGGGCGGTGGCCTCCTTCCGACGGCCGGTGGCGTACCACTGGGTGGTCATGTGCGGGGCGCTCCTAGATGCTGGTTGGGAAGGGCTTGGGCTGCTGGGCCTCGTGCGGGTGCTCGGCACCCCCGTAGACCTTCAGCTTGTCGAGCATGTGCCGGCCGAGCCGGTTCTTCGGCAGCATGCCCTTGACGGCGTGCATGATCATGCGCTCTGGGTCGGTCTCCCGCACCCTCTCGGCGTTGATGCTCTTGAGTCCGCCGAAGTAGCCGCTGTAGCGGTGGTAGAGCTTCTGCTCGAACTTCCGCCCCGTCAGCTGGACCTTGGACGCGTTGACCACGATGACGTAGTCCCCAGTGTCGACGTGCGGGGTGAAGCTGACCTTGTGCTTGCCGCGCAGGACGGTCGCGATGCGGGTGGCCATGCGACCGAGGATGAGGTCCTCTGCGTCGATGACGTACCACTGCCGCACGACGTCGGCCGGCTTGGTGGAGACCGTACTGGTGGTGAGGGTGCTCATGGGTAGCCCTTGAAACAAACAGCGCCCGTGGGCCCAGGCGCGGAACCCGCCGCGTTTATCCGCTTGCAGCGATGCCTGTCAAGGTGACCCGACGACCCCTTTCGAGAGCTCGTAGCGGGCCGCGCGAAGGGCGCGCCACCGAGGATGCTCGGCGAGGATGACAGCGATGGCGCGCAAGGCCGGCTCCGGGTCGTCCCGAGTCGCCATCGAGAGCGCGAGGAGGGGGCGCAGAGCTGGCTCGTCATCGTCGATCCCGCGCAGGGCCTCCGCCTGCGCCTCGAGGCCACGCCCACCGGCCAACAACGCGGCGACGCGGGCGGTCCGGGCCTGTGCACCGTCCCCCTCGACGAGGGCGAGCGCCTCCGCCCCGAGCCCCCGCTCGCTGAGGCTGGCCGAGCGCCAGAGAGCGGGCCCCTCGTGCACCGGAAGCCCAGCCAACAGGCGTACGCAGTGGTGGTCGTCCGTCTTCTCGAGCACCTCCTCCCAGCTGGAGGGGGCATAGACCATCCACGGCCCCTCCAGGCCTCGCCGCAGGACGAAGCGCTGGGGATCGATCGCCTCCAGCTCGGACAGCGCAGCGGCGAGCTCGGGCCCCTCCGCGTGGGCCAGGTATTCGCGCCAGATCGCGGCGTTGTCCAGGTCCATGGCGATCGCGATGGCCCAGGCCCCCTCGGTGTTCTGCTCGCGGGCGTCCAGCACGGCCTGCTGGACCGCGTCCGGCATGATCTGCGGAGCCTCGACGCCCTCGCCGAGGGCCCAGCGCAGGCGCTGCTCGGCTTCCTGGTCGCCGGCAGCGACGTAGCGAGACAGGGCCGTCTCGTGACGACCAGCGGCCTCGGCGATGGCGCCGGAGAGGCCAGCGAGGCCCAGGTCCGCGCCCGCCTCGAGGCAGCCGGCGATCCTGGCCTCCGCCTGCACCACCAGTCCCCTGCCCCACAAGGCCCGCGCGGCGACGTCGCAGCCGTGCCCGTCGGCGGGATCTGCCTCCAACAGGGACTCCGCGAGCGATCCGGCCTCGCCGAGCTCCCCCAGGGCGAGGTGGAGGTCGGCTCGCAGGCGGGGGTCGTCGACATCGCGCAAGCGGGACCTCGCCTCCAGGAGCCGATCCGAGGCCAGAGCCGCCGCGCCATGGGCTCGGTCCAGCCCCTCGTGGCCGGGATGGAAGCGCTCGACCGCCTCCAGCACTCGCGCCCGATCCAACTCCCCGCCGCGCAGCGCGTCGACCTCGACCAGGAGGAGCCACGCCTCCGGTGAGTCCGGCTCCTGGCCTAGCGCGTGGTGCAGCACCCGCTCGGCTCCGCCGAGGTCCGAACGCCGAGTGAGCGCGTCCTCCGCCGCGTGGATGCAGGCCGGCACGAGGCAGTCCCCGTCGCTGTCCTGGACGAGGTCGCCGAGCACGTCACCGACTCCCTCGGGTGCCTCCGTCTCGGGCATCGACAGGGCCACCCACGCCGAACCGCAGACCACCCCCAACACAATGCAGACCGCGACCGCGAGCATCAGGATGCTGGGAGTCCGGGGGCGACTCCGCTCCCTGCGTCGTCGCCTCGGACCGGCCTGGGACATGCGACCTCCGCGAGCGCTGCATCCTATCCCTTGCCCGCCACCGTGGTGGGGTTAGGAGCGCGGACCACTCTGGAGCGTCTCGATGCCCCTCGACAAGGCTGCCCTCGGCACCCGCTACGTCTGCTTCTCCTGCGGCGCCAGGTTCTACGACCTGAACCGCGAAGAGCCCAACTGCCCTACCTGTGGGTCGGACCAGCGCGAGAACCCCAACCCGGACCCGCGAGAGGCGCTCATGTCGCGCTTCAACAAGCGTCGTCGCAAGAAGAAGGCCCCAGAGGCCCCGGCGACCTCCGCTGACGACAGCTTCATGGCGCCGATGACCGTGGCCGACGACGACGACGACAAGAAGGCCGACAAGGCCAAAAAGGTCGAAAAGGCCAAAAAGGCCGACGAGACCGCAAAGGCCGACAAGGCCGAAAAGCCCGACGACGACAAGAAGGCCAAAAAGGCCGACAAGACCGAAAAGGCCGACAAGACCGCAAAGGCCGACAAGGCCGAAAAGGCCGACGACGACAAGAAGGCCAAAAAGGCCGAAAAGGCCGACGACGACAAGAAGGCCAAAAAGGCCAAAAAGGCCGACGAGACCGCAAAGGCCGACAAGGCCGAAAAGGCCGACGACGACAAGAAGGCCAAAAAGGCCAAAAAGGCCAAAAAGGCCGACGAGACCGCAAAGGCCGACGAGACCGCAAAGGCCGACGAGACCGCAAAGGCCGACAAGGCCGAAAAGGCCGACAAGGCCGACAAGGCCGAAAAGGCCGACAAGGCCGGGGCCTGAGGGACCTGGGTCAGGGGACCAGCGACGTGGGCGGATAGTCGACCCGAACGAGGAACAGGCCGCACCCGGGCACCGTGCGTCCGCCCTCTCGGCGGTCGCGCAGCGCGAGCAGCTCACCGATCCAGGCGGGCTCCCGGCGCCCCCGGCCCACCTCCAGCACGGAGCCCACGAGGTTCCGCACCATGTGGCGCAGGAACCCACCACCGTAGATCTCGAACCAGATCTCGTCGTCCACGACGCGGACCTCGGCCCGGTCCACCCGCCGAACGGGGCTGTTCGCCGAGCAGCCCGCGGCGCGGAAGCTGGTGAAGTCGTGAGTCCCGACGACGTGAGCGAGCCCGGCGCGCATGTCGTCGATGTGCAGGGGCCAGCGCACCCCCCAGTGGCGGCCGCGGCGCAAAGCCGAGCGACCCGGCCCCTGGCGGATGACGTAGCGGTAGAGCTTGCCGATCGCCGAGCGCTGGGCGTGGAAGTCCAGGTGGGCCTCTGCTGCTTCGAGCACGGCGATGTCCTCTGGGAGGTGCGAGTTCATGCCCTCCAGGAGGTTGTGCGGCCGCCGCTCGATGCTCGTGCGGAAGCTGCACACCTGGCCCAGGGCGTGGACACCGGCGTCGGTCCGACCAGAGGCGATGACGGCCACCCTCTCGTCTACGCCAAGCACGTGAGCGACGGCGTCCTCGACCTGTTCCTGGATGCTGAGGACGTCGGGCTGTCGCTGCCAGCCGCAGTAGCCCCCGCCGTCGTACTCGAGCACGAGACGCCAGGTACGCACGGCCCTACTTTCGGTCCACCTTCAGTCCGACGGTCACGGTGTCGCCGGCGAAGGAGAGGCTGGAAGTGCTCGACGGCCAGTCCTGCCGGGTCCGCCACTCGATGGTGAGGTAGGTGTCCTCTATCCCCCACCTGGCCTGGGCCCTCGAGGCGTTGTCCGGGTCCATCCAGTCCAGCAGGATGTCCGCGCCGAGGGCGTAGTGCCAGCCAGCCTGCCCGCCGCTCCAGACCTCGTTCCCGAAGGGATCCTCCGTGTCGATGTCACCGTAGCGCTCGCGTCGCAGGTAGTAGTCGGCGCCGATGGAGGCGTAGGGCACGACCGGCATTCCGCGCCAACCGTCCCGGATCTTGAGCGTCGGGTCGAAGCGAGCGGTCACGGCAGCCGACAGCGGCAGGATGGTCAGCTGGCTGGCGTCTCCGGAGGAGGCCTCGCTGTCCGTCCCGACGAGGGTGCCTTCCTTGCGCACCAGCCCGACCGAGCCGCCCAGTTCGAAGAAGCGCCAGAGCTGACGACCGCCGTCAAAGCGCAGCATGTAGACGCTGTCGCCGTAGACAGTGCCGAAGGCCGCCTGGTCGAACTCCATCGGGCCGACGTGCAGCTCGTTGGTCTTTGTCTTGGTCTTCCAGCCCTCGAAGTCGGCTGCCTCGGCGCGAGGCGCCATGAACAGACCCGCCAGGGCGAGGAGGAAGAGGGCGCCGAGGGGGACGTGGGCGCAGCCATTGGGGGCGCCTACGGCCTCGGCCCAGCCGCCAGTCTCTTGCGGAGTCACTTCGTGGACCTTGCTCATGTCTCCTTCCGTACCTCCATCGTCGACCACGCGCACGGCGACATAGTAGGTGACGCCGTTGTCGACGTCGGTGATCGTGTGGCTGATGTCTCCGTCCCCGGTCAGCGAGATCGGTGAGACAGGCGCGGTGCCCTCGGGGCCTCCGGTGTCGAAGTCGTCGGCCGTGAACTCCTCGCTGCTCACGTAGATCTCGTAGCTGCCGAGGTCGTCGATGCCTGCGGCGGTGATGTCGACGTAGATCGCCTGGTCCCCCCAGTCCACCGACACGCTCGGCTTCGGCGGCGGGTTGTCGACGAGCAGATCGACCGCATCGTGCCCATCGTCGAGGGTGAGCCACACGCGATTGGTGCCCTCTGACCACGCGTCGTCGATCTCGAGGGTGACCGTGGCCGTCTCGCCGGCTTCGATGTCGCGCATCTCCACGATGTCACCGTCCTCGCCCAGGGTCATGGTCCAGGTCCCAGCGGTGTCGCTGGTCAAGGAGAGATCGGCGGCGTCCCCGGTGACCAGGGTCTCGGTGGGCGCGTCGGTGAACTCGAGCCAGGCCCGGTCCGTGAGCACGTGCACCGTGCCCTCATCGCTGCCGGTGAAGAGGTAGCCCTCGATCGAGGCCAGCTCGCGGACCGTTGCGCCCACGTCGATGGTCTCGGAGGAGTCCGCGTCGACGCCGCCGGAGTAGTCGTAGAGCCAGACATCTCCGGACTCGGCGAGGGCAACCCAGTCCTCTTCGATGGCACCGATCTGGACCGCCGTGGTCTCGGCGAGACCTTGCTCGTCATCGAGGAGGATCTGGAAGTCGTTCCCGGAGATCTGGTAGCGCAGCAGCCCACCCCCGGCGTCGGCGACCAGGAGGTTGTTGGTGCTGTCGGGCTCGACGACCAGGTGGACGAAGTCGCGACCGCCCAGGGTCTCCGTGCTCTGGGAGACGCTCCCGGTCGTGGCGTCGATGCGGCTGAGGTCGTCGTTGCCGTGCAGCACGATGACGTAGCTTCCGATGCCGACGCTGTCTTCCACGCCAGAGTTGGAGAAGGTGCTGGCGCTGTCTGTGTCCGCCTCCAGCGTGGTCGTGTCGACCCGGTAGCCCTCGAGCCCGCTGTCGCCGTCCACGAGCACCCAGAGGTCCGTCCCGTTCACCGCAACGTCGAGCACGGCGCCCATGCCGAGCTCGACGGTGGCCTCGACCGAGATCTGGCGGTCGGTGTCGACGAGGACGACGTCGACGTCACCGCTGGCACAGCCGACGGCGAAGTGTGTGCCGCTGTCGTCGGTCCAGGAGCCGACTCCGGCGGGCTCGGAGCAGACGGCCGCGGCGAGGGTCTCGAAGCTCTGGCCGTCGATGACCCGCAGCTCGGTGCTGCCCTCTTCGAGGAAGCCGACGAGGTCCTCTTCGATGACCGGCGTGAAGTCGGACAAGGTGGTCCCCGCGGCGTCGTCGAGGGTGGCCGCGACGTGGTCGGGAGCAGCGATCGCCAGCGAGGTCAGGAGCAACATGCCGATGCTCATAGCGAGATCTGTGCCAGCCCGCGCGGGGGTCCTGGAGGCCGTAGTCGTGACAGGCTGTCAACTGCAGCGGTCCGGTCGCCGCGAGGCCGACAGCCTGTCAGATCAGCTCGGAGTCGACGAGCTCGGCGACGAGGGCGACGGCGTTCGCCGCCGTGAGACGCAGCGGATCGCAGGCAGCCCAGAGGTGTACGCCCAGCCCGGCGCGGTCATCCCGGATGCGGCCGACGGCGAGCTCGGCGCTCCCGGTGCAAGCCCGGGGCTGGAGCTCCCGACGCTCCGCCAGCCGGATGTTCGGGGCCTCGCGGAAGAGACCCGCGACATGCTCGGCCGTAGCCGCCCGCTCGGTGAGGAGGTGGAGATCGAGGGCCATGCCGAGGAACAGGGGGGCGACGGTCATCGAGACGTTGATCCGAGCGCTGTCGACGCCGAGGATTCGGCCGGCATGAGCTGCGCTCGTCAGCTCGTCGCGGCTCCAGCCCCCGACCTCCTCGCCCCATGATGGGAGGAGATCGAAAGCGAGCCCCCCGCTGAAGACCTTGCGCGGAGGGGTCTGGCTGTTGAACAGCGCGGCGACCTGGCCGGAGAGCTCGCGCATGCCATCCCGTCCGGCGATGGCGGAGCTGGCGATGGCCGTGCCGCGGAGACCGACGAGGCCATGAGGCAACAGCGGTGCCCCGAGGGCGGCGAGCATGAGCGCGAGCGGACCCGGAGCCACCACGGCCCCCTCCTCGCGCACGCTGTCCCGCTCCAGCGAGTTCAGGCCGAGCCCGAGCACCGGGACCTGCCGATCAGCGAGGAAGACGCTGGAGAGATCGACCACGATGCAGCCTGCGTCGGCGAGCTCGCGGAAGAGCTCGGTCCCGACTCCGCGCGGCACGGCGGCGAAGCAGAGATCGATGCCGTCGAGGGCCTCTGGGCAGAGGTCGTGCACCGTATGGGACTTGCCGCCGAACTGAACCTCGGCCTCGGTCGTGGCCGGGCTCGCGCAGGGGACGAAGCGGTCGATGGAGAAGGGAGCACGCCCGAGGACGTCGAGCAGCTCCTTGCCGAGCGCGCCTGTGGCGCCAGCGAGGGCGATGTTCATGAAGCCCCTGGTTGGATGGGGCGCCCGATTAACCCGTCAGCGATGACGAGAGAGGATGGCCTCGATGCGGTCGCGGCCTCGCAGCTTGCGGCGCTTGAGGAACTTGACCTCGCGCTGCTCGCGCTCGCTGAGGAAGCGGCGGCCCACCAAGCCGGTGAGCTCTCTCTCGAGCTTGCCGTGCTCCCGCATCAGCGCGGCGAGCTCTGGGTTGTACGGGGTGAGGGAGGAGATCAGACTGAGATCCCGTTCTTCCATGAACGCTCCACGTGCCTGAGCCCAGGGTACCCGCGGCCGGAAGTGGTGATCAACGAGAATATCGGATCGTAGGGAGCTTCGCGTCAGGAGCCCTCAGGTAGCGGAGTCGCACGCCGGTGGGGGCGATCCCAGCGCCGATCCTCGCCAAGCCGAGTCGCGCCAACGCCAAGGCTGGAGAAGCGGCGGGCTCGTCCACGACGTGCCCACCCGCGGCCTCGACTTCCGCTGCCCAGACCAGCGCGCCCTCCCCCGTCGCCGCCCAGTCGCCGTCCGCGAGGGCGATGGCGTCCGAGGGCTGCACATCGACCTCCTCCCCTACGAGCCCGGGGGCGTAGAAGCCCGCGTAGGCCCTGCCCTTTCGCCCATCGAGCAGGGCGAGTGTCCTGGTCCCTGGGGCCGCAGCCGCGCGGGCCTCCAGTGAGCTGACCGGAACGACCAGCGCGCTCCGTGCGAGCGCCAGCCCCAGGGCATGGGCGACGCCGACCCGCAAGGAAGTGAAGGCCCCCGGGCCCACGGAGACCGCGATGGCGTCGAGTCGATCGATGCCATCGAGGAGCTCGGCCAGCGCCGGTGTCAGCGCCGCGTCCGAGCCACGCACGATGCGCTGGGACCACTGCCGGACCTCGGCCCCGCGAATCAAGGCGGCGCCGATGACCGGGGAGGCGGTGTCGAGAGCCAGGACGGTCGGAATCACCCGCCGCCGAAGACGTTGTTTATGTCGAGCACGAAGACCACGAACATCAGGCCGATGAGGAGCAGGACGCCGATCTGCTGCGCTCGCTCGCGCACCACGAGCGGCAGCGGGCGCCCCCGAATGCCCTCGAGCAGGTAGAACACGAACTGTCCACCGTCCAGCACCGGCACGGGCAGGAAGTTCACGATGGCGAGGCTGACGCTCAGCCCCGCCATCAGCCCCGCCCACTCGAAGATCCCGCTCTCCGCGGCATCGGCGGCGGCCTTGACGATGCGAACCGGGCCCCCGACGGTCTTCTTGGGGTCGGCCTCGCCCGTGATGATCTTGCCGATGGTCTCGACGATGATGACGCAGGCGCTCCAGGTCGTCTCGACTGCCTTCGGCACGGCCTCCGTGATGGGGTATTGCTTGCTCTCCAGGGCGCTCGGAACGCTGCCGCCCCCCGCGGAGAAGCCGATGATCGGGCGGGTCTGGTAGTTCCCGTAGGCGTCGCTGTCCTCGACCATCTCGGGGATGACCCGAACGTCGAGGGTCCGTCCCCTGCGCACCAGGGTCATGACGACCGGCCGGGTGGAGCTGTCGAGCTCCTCGCCAGAAGCGCTCTCGCGGACGCGCCGGAGGATGTCCTCGAAGCTGTCGATGCCCCTGCCGTCGATCTCGATGATGCGGTCCCCGACGGCGAGGCTGCTGCTCTGTGCGGGGCTGTCGGGGCTGATGGCGCCGACGAAGACCTGTGCGGGCGCGAGCCCCCAGTCATTGGCGTAGGCGTCGTCCGCTCGGGGTTGGAAAGGCTGCCGCCTCAGCGTCGCGGCGCCTGCCGTTTCTTCCTCGTCCACGAGCCGGCTGTACTCGACGGTCACCTCGGCCTGGCTCAGGTCCAGGGCTGTCAGCATCTCGTGGAAGCCGTCGATCTCGACCCCGTCGACGGCGGTGATCCGATCACCGAAGCGAAGACCGGCCTGGCCGGCAGGGGACAGCGGGTCTTCGAAGGCCACTGTGGTGTCGAAGTCGTGGAACGCCAGCCCGAGGGCGGACGGACCGAGGGAGTCTCCCCTGAGCTCGTCTGTGACGGGAAGGACGATCTCGAGGGGATTGCCGAGACGATCGACCGAAAGCGCGAGCTCGTCGTCCGCTCCCCCCATCTGGGTCGCCATGTCGGCCCAGATCGTGACCGGCGCCCCATCCACCGCGACGATCCGATCGCCAGAACGCAGGCCGGCGTCCCAGGCGACGGAGTCGATGTCCACGCGACCGATCTGCGTCGATGCCTGTGGCTGCCCGGCCATGTAGAGGAGCGAGAAGACGACCACCGGGAGCACGAGGTTCATCGCCGGTCCCGCGGCGACGATGAGCAAGCGCTGCCAGACCGGCTTGTTCATGAAGCTGTTGGGCCCCAGGGACTCCGCCCCCTCCCCGCCGTCCTGGAAGGGGTCCGCGCCCTCCATGCGGACATAGCCACCGAAGGGGATCAGGCTGACGCGATAGTCGGTGCCGCGGAAGACGAAGCCGAAGAGCCGCCGGCCGAAGCCGAGCGAGAACACCGGCACTCCCACCCGGAAGGCCTTCGCGACGACGAAGTGACCGAACTCGTGAACGAAGATGAGGACCGCGACGAGCAGCGCGGCAGCGAAGTAGGACACTGACTCACCATAGGCCCGTCAGAGCCCGCGGACCACCGTGAGGTAGAGGTACAACACCGGCGCGGTGAACAGGAGCGCGTCGATGCGGTCGAGCATGCCCCCGTGCTCGCCCAGGATCCACCCGGAGTCCTTCACGCCGAAGCTCCGCTTGAACATCGACTCGACGAGATCGCCGACGACCCCGAAGGCGTCGACCACGACACCCAGCAGCAAGCAGTCCACGATTGTCAGCTGGGGCAGCGCGACGGCTCGGATCACGAAGACGCCGATGGTCGCGAGCACCGCGCCGCCGACGGCGCCCTCCCAGGTCTTCTTGGGCGAGATCTTCTCGTAGAGCTTGTGCTTGCCGAAGGCCCGACCCGCGAAGTAGCCGCCGGTGTCGCCGAGCCAGGTGATGGCCAGCATCGTGAAGACCCAGGCGAGGCCGTCGTCCAGGCGCCGCAAGAGCGGGATGAACAAGACCAGCCCGGAGACCCAGGCGACCCCCAGCACGAGCCGGGCCGCGGCGTCACCGGCGCCATCGACAGAGCCGCGCCGGAAGAGGGTGGCGAGCATCAGGACCAGGGCACCGACGACGAGCACGACCTGTGTAGAGCCCGTGGGGCCGTAGAGCACCGAGACATAGAGCGCGGCGCCGACGACACCCAGGAGACCGGTGGCCCACCAGCGCCGCTGGGGAAAGGCCATGTTGGCGTACTCGTCGAGGCCGATGAGCATCGCCAGACCGACGATGATCTCGATGGCGAGCTCGCCGCCGAAGATGATGGCCGGGAGCAGGATGGCCAGGCCGCCGAGCCCGATGGCGACGCGCGAGAACATCAGCGGGAGACCTGCGCGCCGGTCTTGCCATAGCGACGCTCTCGGCGTCCAAAGGCCTCGAAGGCCTCGAGCAGCTGTGGCTTGCGGAAGTCCGGCCAGGCCACGTCGGTCACGTAGATCTCGGCATAGGCGAGCTGCCAGAGCATGAAGTTGGAGATGCGCACCTCTCCGCTGGTCCGGATCAAGAGGTCCGGATCCGGCAGGCCCGCCGTGAAGAGGTGACGCGCGATGCAGTCCTCGTCGATGTCCGAGATGTTCAGCTGGCCGGCGGCGACCTTGCGCGCGATCTCTCGGTTGGCCTCCACCAGCTCGGCACGTCCGCCGTAGCTCAGGGCGAGATTCAGGGTCATCTTCACGTCGTCCCGGTCGGACTCGCGCATGAGCGCCACAAGTGGCTTGCGCACGAACAGGGGCAGGCGACCCAGCTGACCGATGCCGCGAAGCCGGATCCCGTTGTCGAGGATCTCCCGGCGCTCACTCTTCAGGTAGTTCTTCAACAGCCGCATCAGGGCGGCGACCTCGTCCTCTGGCCGGTTCCAGTTCTCCGTAGAGAACGAATACAGCGTCAGGGCCTCGACCCCCAGCTCACGACAGCTGCGCACGACCTCGCGGACACTCTCGGCGCCCTGCTCGTGCCCCTTGACCCGTGGGAGGCCGCGGGCCTGCGCCCAGCGACCGTTGCCGTCCATGATGATGGCCACCGACGTCGGGACGGAGGAGCTCAAACCTCCAGGATCTCCTTCTCCTTCGCGGCCACGACCCCATCGATCTTGGCGACGTTGTCGTCCGTGGACTTCTGAACCTCCTTGAGCATGCGACCGAGCTCGTTCTCCGAGATCTCTTTTTCGGTCTCGAGCTCACGGAAGAGCTCGTTGTACTCGCGACGCACGCTGCGGACCCGGACCTTGTGCTCTTCGCCGTACTTCTTGCAGAGGCGTCGGAGCTCCTCGCGGCGTTCTCCGGTCAGGGCGGGGATCGGCACGCGGATGATCTGGCCGTCGCTGCTGGGGTTCAGGCCCAGCCCGGCGGCGCCGATGGCCTTCTCGACCTCTGGCAGCGTCGTCTTGTCCCAGGGTGAGACCACGAGCAGCCGCGCGTCCGGGGCAGAGATGGTCGCCAGCTGGTTGATGGGCATCGTCGCGCCGTAGCTGCTGACGTGCACCTGGACGCCGTCGAGCAGCGCCGGGCTGGCGCGTCCCGTTCGGAGCGTTGCCAGCTCCCGCTTGAGATGATCGATGGCGCTCTTCATGTCGTCGGTCATCGACGACAGGTACTCGCTCGACATGGTGTCCTCCTGGCCGACTAATGCGCTCTAACCGGCGTCCACCCGCGTGCCGATTTGCTCACCGCAGACGACTCGGCAGACGTTCCCGGCCTCGTTGAAGTCGAAGACGATGATCGGGAGGTCGTTCTCCATGCACATGGAGATGGCGGTGACGTCCATCACCTTCAGCTCTCGGGCGATGGCGTCCTTGTAGCCGAGGTGGTCGTAGCGCACCGCGTCGGAGTGCTTCAGCGGGTCCTTGTCGTAGACACCGTCGACCTTCGTGCCCTTGAGGATGATGTCCGCACGGATCTCCGCGGCCCGGAGTGCCGCGCCTGTGTCCGTGGAGAAGTAGGGGTTTCCGGTCCCACCGCCGAAGATGACCACGCGCCCCTTCTCCAGGTGACGCTCGGCCCGACGCTTGATGTAGGGCTCGGCGACCTTGGACATCGGGATCGCCGACATGACGCGGGTGTAGACACCGCGGCGTTCCAGCGCGTCCTGCAGCGCGAGGGCGTTGATCACCGTCGCGAGCATGCCCATGTAGTCGGCGTGACCGCGGTCCATTCCGCGGCTCGCGCCCGCGAGGCCACGGAAGATGTTCCCGCCGCCGATGACCACGGCGACCTCGACGCCCAGCCGCTTCACCGCCTTGACCTCGTCGGCGAAGTGGGCGATGGCGCGCTGTTCGATCCCGAAGCCCTGGCTCCCGGAGAGCATCTCCCCGGAGAGCTTGAGCAGGACGCGCTTGAAGACGGGCTCGGACAAGGCCTAGTTGAGGCCGGCTTGGGCGGCGACCTCTGCCGCGAAGTCGTCCTGCCTCTTCTCGAGACCCTCGCCGAGCACGAAGCGAGTGAAGCGGCGGATCTTGATGTTCTCGCCGATGGTCGCGACGGCGTCGGTCACGAGCTGACCCACGGTCTTGTCGTCGTCCTTGACGAAGGGCTGCTCGAGGAGACAGACGTCCTCGTAGAACTTGCCCATGCGGCCGGAGACGATCCTCTCGGCGATGTGCGCCGGCTTGCCCTCGTCGATGACGCGGGCGAGCTGGACGGCCTTCTCGCGCTCGATGGCCTCGGCGGGGACCTCTTCCTTCGACACGTACTCGGGGGCGGAGGCGGCGATGTGCATCGCGATGTCGTTGACCAGCTCCTGGAAGCGCTCGGTCTTGGCCACGAAGTCGGTCTCGGCGTTGACCTCGACGAGGACGCCGATCTTGCCGCCGGCGTGGATGTAGCTGTGCACGAGGCCCTCTGTCGCGACGCGACCGGCCTTCTTGGCTGCCTTCGTGATGCCCTTCTGGCGCAGCCAGTCGATGGCCGCCTCGATGTCGCCCTCGTTCTCCGTGAGGGCCTTCTTGCAGTCGAGCATGCCGGCGCCGGTGCGCTGGCGGAGGGTCTTGATCTGGGCGAGTGACATGGGGGCTCCTAAACCTCTTCGACCGCTTCGGTATCGACGGGCCCGGAGGAGGCGTCGGGCTCCGCCTCGGGGGTGTGGACGCGCTCGACGATCTCGACGTCGACGTCGGGCTCGATGGCGACGGCCTCGCTGTCGTCACGGCTGGCGGCGGCGCCCTGGATGCAGGCGTCGGCGATCGCGGCTGTGAAGAGGCGGATGGACTTGATGGCGTCGTCGTTGCCGGGGACGACGTACTGGACTCCGGAGGGGTCGCAGTTGGTGTCGCAGAGAGCCACGACCGGGATCTTGAGCTTGCCCGCCTCCTGGATGGCGATGTGCTCCTTCTTCGGGTCGACGATGAAGAGCGCGCCCGGGAGGGCCCGAAGAGCCTTGATGCCGCCGAGGTTCTTCTTCATCTTGGTCATCTCACGGGTCAGCCCGAGGGCCTCCTTCTTCGTGAGGACCTCGAAGCGCCCCTCTGTGTAGGCCTTCTCGAGCGCGTTGAGGCGGTCGAGGGACTTCTTGACGGTCTGGAAGTTCGTGAGCGTGCCGCCGAGCCAGCGGTTGTTCATGTAGAACATGCTGGAGCGCTCGGCCTCCTCGCGCACGATGTCCGCGGCGGACCGCTTGGTGCCGACGAAGATGACGGACCGACCGCTGGCGACGACGCTGGAGACAAAGCGGCAGCCCTCGATGAGGCCGCGGGCCGTGGCCTGCAGATCGACGATGTGGATGCCGTTCTTCTGGCCGTAGATGTAGGGCTTCATCTTCGGGTTCCAGCGACGCGTCTGGTGGCCGAAGTGGACGCCGGCTTCGAGCAGCTGGCGCAGCGAGACGTTGACCATCGATTTTCTCCGTTCGGGTTGTGCGACCGCCGGCGGCGTCACCCGACCCCACACTGGGGGCACCCTTGGGCGAGTCCGTCACTCCGACGTGGATGTGTCCGCCGAAGCGGCAGCCGCGTGTAACCGCGGGAGGCGGGAATGTCACCCTCCCCCGTAGCCGCCCAGGTTCCCCCCAAGCCCCATCGAGAAGCGCACCTCCGTCAGGCTCACGGGCTCCGAGCCGTAGCCCAGATGGCGGCCAGTCAGGCCCCGGGCTTCCGCGTAGAAGTGGAAGAACCGGTTGACGAAGATGCTCGTGCCCCCGGCCACGGAGACGACCGGGGACAACGAGATCGGGTCCGTCGAGCTCACCCGCGTGAGCGACAGCCCGGGCTCCAAGGCGAGGTAGGGGTCAAGCCGGCCGCGCCGAAGCCGGCCGCGCCGAAGCCGGCCGCGCCGAAGCCGGCCGCGCCGAAGCCGGCCGCGCCGAAGCCGGCCGCGCCGAAGTGCCGCTCGTAGCCGCAGAGGACGCTGTGGTTGTCCACCAGGGCGCTCTCACCGGCCTGGTCGCCGAGGAAGGCGTAGACGTCGCCGCGCATCGCTCCGTGGGGACCGGTCATCAGCGCGCCAGAGACGTGGCCGTATCGATTCAGGCGCCCGGAGGTGTCGAAGCCGGGGGAGAGCATCAGGGGCCAGAAGCGCCGTGGGGGCCGACCCGCCGAGACGATCCCCTGCCAGTGCGAGTCGAGGTCCCCTGGCGCCTCGGGCGCCGCCTCCTCGGCCTCGACGAGGCGCAGGATCGTGTCGAGCCCCAGACCGTCGAGGTCGCAGTCGCTGCACTCGGTGGCCAGGTGCTCACGCAGCTCCGAGAGCTCCTCCCGGGACAGACGTCCCTCGAGCAGGTCATGGAGACGGGGACCATCGAGGTGCGGTCTCACGACGCCTCCTCCAGGGTCGCGGCGAGGCGACTCAGCATATGGCGCTTCACCCATCTCCGGAAGCGGTGGAGGCGCGATGTGACCGCCGTCTGGCTGATGCCGAGGTGCTCGGCGATCTCGAGGGTGGTGTGCGGCGGCTCCCGGTAGAAGAGCCGCGCCGCCTCCCTGGCGCTGGCATCGGGAAAGGCCTCTATGACCTGTCGGACCGCCCGGACCAGCGGCGCCGAGTCGCGCAGGCCCCCAGCCCGAGGCTCCTCTGCGTGGAGCTGGAGCACGCGCTTCTCGGTGGAGCGGCGCTCCACGAAGCGGAGGCAGGGGCGGCGCGTGATGCTCATCAACCAGCCCGGAAAGGCCGCCGGATCCGCGAGGGCGTCGAGGCTCGCCAAGGCCTTCACGAAGCTCTCGTGGCTCAGGTCCGAGGCCGCCGCGTGATCCCCCCGGCAGAACGCCAGGCAGTAGCCGTGCACCCGCTCGACGTGCTCCAGGTACAGGAGACGGAAGGCCTCGCGGTCCCCCGACTGCGCCCGTCGCACCAGGATGGGCAGATCAGGTTGCATGACTCGCAGGTCCTGGGATGGTTCTGAGACGCGCAGCACGAATGCTGGAGCGGCGAGGACTCAGGATGTCACCAGATTCCCATCTCGGCGGTGCCTCGAGCCCATCCCCCAACCCAGGAGAGCGAGGCCAGCGATCTCGATGTAGCCGTGGAAGCCGGCGACCGAGAAGTACAGGAGCCGCGCGCCCGGGAAGCTCAACAGGGCCCAGACGAAGAAGGAGGCCGCGACCATCCCGAGGACCCACAGGACGGTCCGAGATCCGAAGTCCCGGCGGAGCAGGCGCAAGCTGCGTCGGAACGAGGTCGGGACGGGGTGGTCGTTGGCCTGGTCCGGAATGGCCTTGAGCCAGACGTAGTAGTGGGTGGACTGCCCGAAGGCGAAGGCGGCGGTGGCGTGGACCCAGGTCATCTCGCCCTCTGCCCAGGGGAGGATCAGCTGGCCGATCGAGGCGACGCTGAGGCCAGCCCAGCTCAGCGAGTCCCGGATCATCAGGTGCTCGTAGATCGGGTCGAGCAGCCCACCGAAGATCGCGGCGTTGACGGCGAGGAAGACGGCCAGGGCGGCGAAGGCGAAGCGCCGGTCACGTCCCCTGGCGAGGGAGATCCAGTAGACGAAGGCCACGAGGTTGTGGGCGAGGGCCAACACACCGGCCGTCACCAGCGGCTCCCTCCAGAGCAGCCAGGACAGCGGCGCGAGGATCAGGGCCCCGAGGACAAGGCGCAGAGGCGACTTTCGATAGAGCCAGGCCCCGCCCAGGAAGACGACGAGCACGAAGCCGACGTCGATCCAGACTGCGCCCTGCCACTCGGAGAGCTGGGATGCGAGGCCAGGGACCAGCCCGCTGCTCCGAGCGATGCGGTAGAGCGTGTAGATGCCCGCTGCGCCTACGAGGGCTGCGTAGGTACGCCGCTTGAGCGCCCCGTCGTCCCGCTGCCCTGGCGAGGCGAGGCCGTAGTGGAAGAAGCGGATGCTGAAGGCGAGGTGGGCGAAGCCGTAGCAGATCGGTCCGAGCAGCAGCTGCCACAGCGGGGCCAGGCTGCAGAAGGCCAGCGCCACCGCGATGAAGCCCAGGTACAGGACGAAGAGCCGCCAGGCGCGATCGAGGAAGATCCGCCGCAACAGCTGCGCCCGCATCATCACGCGGAGCACCCACGCCCGGAGGTGGTCGAGCTCTCCGGCGGACCAGTCGACGAACGCAGTCACCCGCCAAGCCTACCCCTGTCACACTGGTGGGCTATGCGGCAGTCAGATGAGACTCTCGGGGTTCCGCGAAGACCTGCCGGCGCTGAAGCGCTTCTGGTCCGCCTGCACGAGCCAGGAGGGCTTGGTGCTGCTCTTCGCGACGGTGATCTTCGTCACGCGTCGGACGGTCCACCAGGCCCGCTGGACCGCGGATCTCCTGGAGGCGATCTCCCCGATCCTGGCTGACTCGGAGATCCGGCTGCGCATCGGAGGGGTCGTCTTCTGGGGGCTTGTCCCGCTGCTCCTCGTGCTCCTCGTCCACCGGAAGAGCCTCCTGGACTTCGGTCTGCGGCTCCCCAAGGCGCGCTGGTTCGTCTTCTCCATCGTCTACCTGGTGGTCGTGCACCCGGTGAACTTCGCCTACGCCCAGTCGCCGGAGATCCTGGAGCGCTACCCGCTGTACGAGCCAGCCCGAGACGGCGGAACGGACTTCTGGATCTACCAGGCCCTCGTGGCCGCGGCGATGGTGGGGTGGGAGTTCCTGCTGCGCGGCTACATGCTCTTCGGGCTGGAGAAACGCCTCGGCGCGCTGGCGATCTTCGTGCCGCTGATCCCCTTCGTGATGCTGCACTACGGCTACCCCACCCCCGAGCTGTACTTCTCGATCCTGGACGGCATCTTCCTGAGCCTGCTGGCCTGGGTCAGCCGCTCGATCTGGCCCTGCGTGGTCATCCACATCCTGCAGAACCTGCTCTGGGAGATCGAGGTGGTCTACCTCTTTTGAACCCGGGCCGAGGGCCGGGGTTGACCACGTCCCAGACAACCGCGCGCCCCCCTCCGCACGTCCAGGCTATTTCGCGAGCGCGGGGTCCGCGTCTTTTCGTACCCAGGCCTGCGCTTCTTTCAGGATTCGCTTGACCGCGTCCTCGTCTTCCGGAACTTGGAGGTCCAATAGCGAAACCTCTGCGCCGATCGTGACAAGGGACCGCCAGGCCCCCTGAATCTCGTAGGGCAGACTCGCTGCCTCCCCACCCGGGAGCACGTCACGCCAGCCGCTGCCCAAACGCTCGAGGTCTCGGTGCCATCCCGGCCGCAGGAGGACCGGACGCCGGAGCCGAACCAACTGTTCGTAGGCCCCCGTTTCACGCAGCACCACACCGCAAGCAGCAAACACGTCTGGCGGCCAAACCGGCAAGTCGCGGTCGCCCAGAACCTACTCGACCCGTTCAAGCACGCTGATCGGCATCCCTCCTCCTCCTGTGGTGGCGACCAGGGTCAGAGACTCAAGTAGGCTCCGAACTACTGGGCGGCAGACGGCTCAACCAACGCGGGCGGCTTCCAGCCAGCCTTGTAGCAGCAGTTCTTGTGCTTCTTGCCGCTCCCGCAGGGGCAGGGGTCGTTGCGACGCAGGCCGGCCTGGGAAGCGAAGAGGCGGGCCTCCTCGCCAGCCTCCGGGCGCTTCCGGGCCTGCGGAGCCGTCGGAGCCGCGGCCTTCGCGGCGGCATCGGCCTGCTCGCGGGAGAGCCCCGGCGGGATCGCCGGACCACGGGGCACGGCCTTCTGCTCGAGGGCCCCTGAAGCGACCTGCCGGGCCGTGCGCTTGTCGCCGCGACTCGCGGCCTGCTCAGCCTCCGTGGTCAGCTGCACCCGCAACAGGCGTGAGACGACCGACTCGTCACGGAGGGCGGTCATCATCATGAACATGCTGAAGCCCTCCTTCTTGTACTCGAGCAGCGGGTTGCGCTGCCCGTACCCGCGCAGGCCGATCCCGTCCCGCAGCCGGTCCATCGCCAGGAGGTGGTCCTTCCACAGCTGGTCCACGAACTGGAGCAGGAGCATGCGCTCGATCTGGTGGCAGCTCTGTCCGAGCTCCTTCTCCTTGGCCTCGTAGGCGGCGGTCCCGACCTCCAGGAGGCGCTCGCGGAGCTCCGTGTGGGCGAAGTCGCGGATGCCGTCGTCGTCTCCTTCCCACTGGTACGCGAAGGTCGCCAGGCACTTCTCGCGCAGCCCCTTGATGTCCCACTCCTCTGGATGCACGCCCTCCTGGACGTGGTCGTCGAGGATGTCCTCTACGACCCCCTCGAAAGCCTCGAGGGTGATCTCGCGGAGCTCGGCGGTGTCTCCGGTGAGGATGCGCCGACGAAGGTCGTAGACCAGCTTGCGCTGCTGGTTGAGCACGTCGTCGTACTCGAGCAGGTTCTTGCGGATGTTGAAGTGGTGTCCCTCGACCTTCTTCTGGGCGTTCTCGATGGACTTGGAGATCCAGGGATGCTCGATCGGCTCCTCGTCCCGCATGCCCATCTTGTCCATGAAGGCCATCATCTTGTCTGTGCCGAAGATGCGGAGCAGGTCGTCCTCGAGCGAGAGGTAGAACTTGCTCGAGCCAGGGTCTCCCTGGCGTCCGGACCGGCCGCGCAGCTGGTTGTCGATGCGACGCGACTCGTGGCGCTCGGTGCCGATGATGCGAAGGCCCCCAGCCTCCAGCACCTTGTCGCGCTCTGTGGCGCACTCGACCTGGAGCACCTCGAGCCGTTGCTCGTAGCCCTCTGAGTTGCCCGGATCATCGAGGTCCTTGGCCAGCTCCTCGGGGTTTCCGCCGAGCTTGATGTCGGTGCCGCGGCCCGCCATGTTCGTCGAGATGGTCACCCCACCGAGCCGGCCGGCCTGGGCGACGACGTGGCCTTCTCGGGCGTGCTGCTTGGCGTTGAGGGTCTGGTGCGCGATGCTCCGGCGCTTCAGCATGCGCGAGACGAGCTCGGACTTCTCGACGCTGGTGGTGCCGACCAGGACAGGCTGGCCGCGCCCGTTGCACTCGACGATGTCCTTCAGCACCATGTCGAACTTCTCTTCCTGGGTGCGGTAGACGATGTCGTCCTCGTCGTCTCGGATGATCGGCACGTTCGTCGGCACGACCACGACCTCGAGGTCGTAGATGTTGGCGAGCTCCGGCGCCTCTGTCTCGGCCGTACCCGTCATGCCCGCGAGCCTGTCGTACATGCGGAAGAGGTTCTGGAAGGTGATCGTGGCGTAGGTCTGCGACTCGTTCTCGATGCGCAGCTTCTCCTTCGCCTCGACCGCCTGGTGGAGGCCATCGGACCAGCGGCGACCATGCATCAGTCGGCCCGTGTGCTCGTCGACGATGACGACCTTGCCCTCTCGCACCACGTAGTCCTTGTCGCGCTTGAAGACGGTGTGGGCCTTCAGCGCCTGGTTCACGTGGTGGAGGATCTCCATGTTGTGGGGGTCGTAGAGGTTGTCGATGCCGAGCTTCTTCTCGACCTTGTCGACGCCGGCGTCCGTGAGGTGGACGCTGCGCCCCTTCTCGTCGACCAGGTAGTCGAGCTCGTCCTGCAAGAGCGGCACGACCTGGTCGATGACGTAGTACTTGTCTACCGAGTCGTTGGTCGGACCGGAGATGATCAGGGGGGTCCGGGCTTCGTCGATGAGGATGCTGTCGACCTCGTCGACGATGCCGAAGTGGTGCCCGCGCTGCGTGTAGTCCTCTGCCCGGAACTTCATGTTGTCGCGGAGGTAGTCGAAGCCGAACTCGTTGTTCGTGCCGTAGGTGATGTCGCAGGCGTAGGCATCGCGCTTGATGCGGTCGTTGCGCTCTCCGGAGAGGATGCTGCCGGTGCTCATGCCGAGGAAGCCGTAGATGCCTCCCATCCACTCGGCGTCGCGCCTTGCCAGGTAGTCGTTGACCGTGATGAGGTGGCCGCTGTTGCCCGTCAGGGCGTTGAGGTAGAGCGGCAGCGTCGCGCAGAGGGTCTTGCCCTCGCCCGTCTTCATCTCGGCGACCTTGCCCTGGTGGAGCACGATGCCGCCGAGCATCTGGACGTCGTAGTGCCGCAACCCGAGCACTCGCACGCTGACCTCGCGCACGCAGGCGAAGACCTCGTGCAGGAGCGACTCGAGCGTCTCGCCGTTTTCGACGCGCTGCTTGAAGCCAGCGGTCATGGCGGCGAGCTCCTCGTCCGAGCGAGCCTGCATCGCCGACTCGAACTCGTTGATGCGGACGACGTCCGGATGCATCTTCTTGAGGACGCGGTCATTCGCGCTCCCGAAGACCTTTTTGATGACGGAATCGACGGCGCCGAACATGACTCTCCAGAGAGACGTACAGAGACAGCTCTAAATGGCCACTTTGACGCTCGTCGTCAAGCTCGGACGGCGAATCCCGAGGCCTTCACTCGGGAGTGGGCAGGTACTCCAACGGGTCCACTGCCTGCCCGTCGACGAGGAGCTCGAAGTGCAGGTGGGGACCGGTCGTCTGGCCGGTGGTCCCGACCGTCGCGATGATCTGTCCCTCGTCGACCCAGTCGCCCTCCTCGACGAAGACCGAGGAGTTGTGGGCGTAGCGGCTGACGATGCCGAGGCCGTGGTCGATCTCGACCATGCGGCCGTAGCCCGAGTTGTACATGGCCATGGTCACGAGGCCGCGAGCCACGGCGGCGACACGTGTTCCGCGCGCGGCCGACAGATCCAGACCCGAGTGGAACTTGCGCCGTCCGGTGATGGGCGAGGCCCGGTAGCCGAAGCCGCTCGTCAGGACGCTGTCCTGGACCGGCCAGACACCCGGAAAGGCGCGCCGCCACGAGAAGAGGTCCTCCATGTCCTCGGCCATCAGCTCCATCCGCGGCTCGAGCCGCTCCAGCCGGGAGACGAAGTCCTCTGTCCGCGCAGCGACCCCGTGGGCCCAGGCCTCGGCGGGCCGCAGATCCTCTGGGAGCAGCTCCGTCTCGGAGGCGGCCTCCCACTCCCAGCCCTCGTGGTCCTCGTCCGGAGCGAGGCCGAGCGCCTCCACCTCGTCTGGCTCCAGCGGTCCGAAGGCGCCGGGCACCGTCGGCACCTCGCGCAGGAGCTCCCTGAGCTGGGCGTCGTAGAGCCGCACCCGCTGGAGGGTGGCGTCGATGTCGTCGAGCTGACCCTCGACGTCGTGGAGCTTCTCTCGCAAGGTCACGTTCTCGGCGACGAGGCCGTCATGCTGGATCAGCGCTGGCAAGGCCGCGACCCCCAGCAAGGCACCGGCGATGAGCAGGCCGAGCGCGACGCCACCGGTGACGAAGAGGCGCCGAACGGTGGAGACGGTGAGCTTGATCTGTCGGACGGGACCGGTGCCCTCGTCCGGGATGAGCAGGATGGTGAAGCGCTCGGGAATCACGCTCAGGTCTCGTCGACGCGGACCGCCACGACCGTGATGTTGTCGTCGCCGCCGCGGTCGCAGGCGAGATGGACGAGCTGCCGTGCGGTCTGCTGCGGGCTGTTCCGCTGGAGGAGTTCCCCGATCTCGGCGGTGCTGACGTGGTTCGACAGGCCGTCGCTGCAGAGGAGGAACTTGTCGCCCCGACGGACGGCGCGGACCTGGATGTCGACCTCGACCTCCTCCATGTACCCGAGGCTGCGGGTGATGATGTTCCGCAGCTTGTGGGTCTTGGCCTCCTCCGGCGTGAGCACGCCCTCCTTGACCTTCTGGTAGACCAGGCTGTGGTCCTCGGTCAGCTGCTCGATGCGGCCCTCGCGGAGCAGGTAGCCCCGGGAGTCGCCGACGTGGGCGATGTAGAAGTTCCCGAGCTCGAGCAACAGCGCCAGCGCGGTGGTGCCCATGCCCTTGTACTCCGGCTCGGCGGACGCCTTCTCGAAGATGCGCTTCCCGGCGAGCCGGATGGCGTAGCGCAGCTTCTCGCGGGTGCGCTCGACAGGGCCATCGGCCTCTGGAGAGACCGCGTCGGGGTCGGTTTCGATGGAGGCGAGCACCTCTTCGACGGTGTTCACCGCGATGGCGGAGGCGTACTCGCCGCCGACGTGTCCGCCCATGCCGTCGCAGCAGACGAAGAGGTTCAGCTCGTCGTTGACGAGGTAGTTGTCCTCGTTGTTCGTCCGCTTCATGCCGACGTCGGTGATGCCGCAAGAGGTGATGCGCATGTGCTCAGGTCACTTGTAGTCGCCGGGGTCTATCCCGTGTTTCTTGAGGAGCCCATAGAGGTCCGCCCGGTACTTGCCCGCCTGCCGAGCGGCGGCTGACACGTTGCCAGTGGTCGAGCGCAGCAGGCGGGTGAGGTACTGGCGCTCGAAGGCATCCCGAGCCTCACGCAAGGGCACGATCTCCTCGCCGTCCACACCGATGGGGTTCCCGAACTCCTCGAGGTCTCGCACCGAGAGCCGGTCCCCATCGCACAGGATGATGGCGCGCTCCAAGGTGTTCTCGAGCTCGCGAACGTTGCCGGGCCACCGCGCGCTCTCCAGCCGCTGCATCGCCTCGGGTGCGAAGCCCTTGATCGGCTTGTCGTGCCGCTTGCAGAAGCGCTCCAGGAAATGCTGGGCCAACAGCGGCACGTCCTCGGCCCGCTCGCGCAGGGAGGGGACGTGGATTGGGACCACGTGTAGGCGGAAGTAGAGATCCTGCCGGAAGTTGCCGCGCTCGACCTCGGCCCGCAGGTCCTTGTTGGTCGCGACCACGACCCGCACGTCGATGCGCTTCGGCTTGCCCCCGCCCAGCCTCGTGATCTCACCCTCCTGCAGGACCCGCAGCAGGCTGCGCTGCATCGCCGGGCTGATGTCGCCGACCTCGTCGAGGAGCAGGGTGCCACCATGGGCCCGCTGGAAGAGCCCTTCCTTGTCGGTCCGCGCGTCCGTGAAGGCGCCCTTCTTGTAGCCGAAGAGCTCGCTCTGGAGCAGCGTGTCCGGCAGCGCGGCGCAGTTGACCGCGACGAACTGCCTGTTCGCCCGAGGCGAGAGGCTGTGGATGGCCTTCGCGACCATCTCCTTGCCAGTGCCGGAGTCGCCGGAGATGAGCACGGTCGTGGTGGTGGGGGCGACCCGCTCGATGAGCTCGAAGACCTTCTTCATGGCCGAGCTGCGACCGATGATGCCCTCGAGCTCGGCCCTGGACTCCACGGCGCGCCGAAGCCCCGCGACCTCCTCCGCGAGCTGGTGTTGTTCAACACAGCGGGCCAGCTGGGCGAAGAGCTCCTCGCGGTCGATGGGCTTGGTGAGGTAGCCCGCGGCGCCCTTGTTCATCGCCTCGATGGCGTTGGGGATGGACCCGTGGGCGGTGATGATGAGCACGGGGATCTGATCATCGATCCGGTGGACCCGCTCCATCACGTCGAGGCCGTCTTCGCCCTCGAGCCGCAGATCGGACAGCACGACGTCGGGACGCTCGTCGACCACGAAGCGCACGGCCTCGTCCCCGGTTCGAGCCGTGAGGGCTCGATAGCCCCCCGCTTTCAGTCGCATGCTCAGGACGGTGAGGATGTTCTCGTCGTCATCGACGAGCAGGACGGTGGGATCCACCGAGTCTCCACTGTATGACCGGGCCTACAGTGTCTTGTTTTCCATACAGGTGCAAGTCGGGGAGGGCTAGGCCGTCGGATCCGGAATGGCCTTGAGCGCCTGGGCGACGAAGCGGCTCTTGAGCTGTTCGCTCGCCAGCGCGCGCTCTGCGGGGGGGAGCCTGGTCATGGCCCGCAGCGCCGCGTTGAGGAAGCGGTGGCCGCGGCTTGCGCCCTCGTCCACGATGAGGTGGGCGAGCCGGCCGCGCTCCATCGCCATGCGGATCGAGCGGTCGATGACGTTCTTGGGTGGGGAGCGTGGCGCCCCGTCCCTCTCCAGCGTCATGGCCTCCTTGGGGCAGGCGATCCCGCAGACGCCACAGCCGATGCAGCGATCGGTGTCCACACCCGGGCGGAGGTTGTTCTTGGGCTTGCCCTCCGCTCGGATCGCGTTCATCGCGATGGCGGAGATCGGGCAGGCGCGAGCACAGCGGGAGCAGCCGGTGCAGAGCTCCTCGTCGTGGACCGGGAGGAAGCCCGAGGGGGCCACGGCGGGCAGGTTCCAGCGGTTGATGGCGAGGAGCTGGCCGCAGCAGCAGCCGCAGCAGGAGCAGATGTAGGTCGGCTTGTCCTGCACGTTGTCGGCGATGTGCACGAGCTTGTGCTCCCGCGCCACCTCCAAGAGCTCCATGGCCTCCTGCTTGGTGACCTCGCGCCCGAACTTCCGGCGGATGACGAAGTCGGCGCCGGCGTCGATGCTCATGCACACCTCTTGCGGCGCCTTGCAGGCGTGCCCGAGGTGCTCGGCCTTGTGGCGGCAGTAGCAGACGCTCACAGCGTGCCGGCTGGCGTCCCTGATGATCGAGGTGGCCCGCTCCCAGTCGAGGACCTCTGCCTGGTCCTCGCCCATGACGTCCTCGTGGGCCAGCGAGCGACCGATCACGGTCTCCCCGCCGAAGACGTCGTTCGCGAAAGCCGGGTCGCCGTACATGTAGGCGCCCATGGCCTTTGCGATGGCGGCCTGGTCGATGTTCTCGTCCTTCGCTCGCATCAAGCTGAACTCGAAGAAGCCCACAACCGGAGGGGCCAGCATCCAGCGGGTCTTGCCGGTCGTGGGGCTGACCAGGTCCATGACCAGGCCCTTGTCGGCCATGCGGTCGAGCTTGGGAGACAGCTCGGCGATCGGCATGCCCACCCGCTCGGCGACCCTGGCCAGGCTGGAGGGTCTCACCGGCATCTTCGAGGCGATCGTCGCCTCCTCGGCCGTGTAGAGGATCTCCAGGATCTCCTTCCACCCGACCCAGGCTGCCGGGTCCTCTGGCTCGGGCAGGCCCACGATGCCGGCGTCCAGCCGACGCACGAGGTCGCGGTACTCCTGCTTGAGGTGACCGAGGTGTCCCATCGCGCGCTCCTTTCCCACCGAGCATAGCGGGGGCGATGCTCACACGTCCCAGATCCGCCCCGGTACCAGCGTGAAGCAGAAGCGCGCCCCGCCGCCGAAGTTGTCGTCGACCCAGATCCGGCCGCCGTGGGTCTCGACGATCTCCCGGCAGATGTAGAGGCCGAGCCCGCTGCCGCCACGGTGCTCCTCTCGCGGGACCTGGAAGAAGCGCTCGAAGATGCGCTTCTGGTAGTTCGTGGGGACCCCCGGGCCCTGGTCCGAGACCACGACGAGGACGCCGTTGGCCGAGGCGCGCACGAGCTCGGTGTTCTCCAGCATGCTGACCTCGACCCGCACCACGCCACCGTCCGGACTGAACTTCACCGCGTTGCTGACGAGGTTCATCACGACCTGCTCGACCATGCCGCGGTTGATGACGACCTCTGGGAGGCTGGGCTCGATCTCCGCCTCGAGCGCCACGTCGCGAGACCGGGCGAGGAGCTGGAGGTCGTCGAGGACCGCGCGGACGGCGGCGCCGACGTCCCCCGGCGTGAGCTCCGCCTGGGTGCTGCCCAGCCGTGACAGGTCGAGCACGTTCGCGACCAGGCCGCGAAGGCGTCCGACGTCGGACTTGAGCACCCGAACGAGGCGTCGCTGGTCCTCTGTGAGCGGACCCGCCACCTCCTCGTCGAGCAGATCGGCGGCCTCGCTCATGGAGGTCAGCGGCGTCTTGAGGTCGTGGCTGACGTTCGCGAAGAAGTCCACCTTCATGCGGTCGAGGATCGCGATGCGGTTGGCCATGTCGTCGAAGGCCGTCGCGAGCTGACCGAGCTCGTCGCTGCGGCCGAGCTCGATCCTGTAGTGGAAGTCGCCAGAGGCCAGCGCGGCGGTCCCCCGCTCCAGCTCCCGCACGGCGTCGCCGAGATCGCGGGCCACGACGTAGGCGAGCCAGCCGCCGATGACCATCACGACGCCGACCATGAAGATGACGAAAGCCCCCGTCGTCCGACCCATGCGCACGACCTGCAGGAGGTCGCCCTGGACTTCGGTCCGGTACTCCCGGTGTCGCAGCTCCAGCTCGTGCACGACGGTCCGCGCCGCGAGCTGAGCGCTCTGGGGCTCCGTTCCGTCGAGCCCGGCCTCCTCCTCGTAGTCCGAGACCAGCCCGAGGAGGTGGGCGGCGTCTTCGACGTTGCCGTCCTGGCCGAGGTCCGTGAGGTTCGAGTGGACCCGTGACGACCTCAGCCGCGCCTCCTCCAGGTAGATGGGGTCCCCGGTCTCGGCGTAGCGCTCGAGCAGCGCGTACTCCTCGCGGAAGGTGGCGGTGGCCTCTGCGGCGGTGACCATCCGGCGAAGCTGGACGGCCCTCGCCTGCTGGACCGAGCGCGTCATCGTCCAGAGGGCAGCGACCGCCAGCAAGCCCGTGATGAGCAGTGGCACCAGCGGCGCGAGCTGGGCGGCGAGGAGCCGGTTCTGGAAGTTCACGAAAGAGCCTCCGCCAGAGCCTGCCACTCCTCCAGGCCGAGGGACTCGGCGCGACGTCCGGTGCCGACCGTCTCGGCGAGCGCCTTCCGCGCCACGTCCTTGCCGAAGGCGGGCCCCAGAGCGTTCGCGAGGACCTTTCGCCGCTGGGAGAAACCGGCGCGCACGACCTTCTCGAAGTGCTCCAGATCCAACGGTCGCCCGGAGTCGAGGAGCTCGAAGACCACGACCGCCGAGTCGATCTTCGGGCGCGGATGGAAGTCAGCGGGCCCCAGCGACAGCGCCAACCGGGCCTGGGCGTGGGCCGCCACCAGGACGCTCAGCGAGCCGTAGGTCTTCGAGCCCGGGCCAGCCACGATGCGCTCCGCGACCTCTCGCTGGAACATCAGCACCAGCCGGTCGAAGCGTCGATCGACCAGGACCCGCCTGAGGATTCGCGTGCTCACGTTGTAGGGCAGGTTCGCGCAGCAGACCCAGCCTGTGCCCGGGGCGACCTCGGACAGATCGACCCGCAGGGCGTCCCCCTCCACCAGGTCCAGCTCCGGCAGCTCGACGCGAAGATGAGCGGCCAGGTCCCGGTCCAGCTCGATGGCTCGCAGCGTCGCGCCCGTGTCGATCAGCGCCCGGGTCAGGGCCCCCAGCCCGGGGCCGATCTCCAGGACCTTCACCCCCTCCCTCGCCCCGCAGAGCTGCACGATGCGCTTCACGGCGGACTCGCGCACGAGGAAGTTCTGGCCGAAGCGCTTTCGGGCCTGCTGCTCCAGCCTGCGGAGCGTCTGGACGGGGTGCTCGCTCAAGGCCTCGCCAGGGAGTCCAGCGGCCAGCTGGGTCGGGCCGAGACATCGAGACCGTCGCGCTGACCGGCTGCGAGCCGCAGGCGTCCGACGTTGGCGATCATCGCGGCGTTGTCCGTACAGCGCTGTGGCGCGGGGAGGAAGACGTCGAGCTCCGGACGCTCGGAGAAGCAGGCGCGCACGGCGCTGTTGGCGGCCACACCTCCTGACAGCGCGAGGGTGCGGATCCCGGTGGCCTCGGATGCCTTCAGGACACGGTCCAGGAGCACGTCGACCACCGCTGCCTGGAAGGAAGCCGCGATGTCCGCGTCGAGGGCGCCGGTGTGGTTTCGCACCGCGGTCTTCAGACCTGAAAACGACCAGTTCAGACCCGTGGCGCGAGGCCGGGGGAAGCGGATCGCCGTCGGGTCGCCCGACCGCGCGAGCCTGTCGATGGCTGGCCCGCCGGGGTAGCCGAGGCCGAGCAGGCGGGCGACCTTGTCGAAGGCCTCGCCTGCTGCGTCGTCGACGGTCGTCGCCAGGGTCTCGTAGTCCCCCACAGCCGAGGCGAGGTAGAGCGTGGTGTGACCCCCGCTCACGACCAGCCCCAGGAAGGGAAAGCTCGGGGCCGGGTCTTCCAACAGCGGGCTCAACAGGTGTCCCTCCAGGTGGTTCACACCGACGAAGGGCAGGCCCCAGCCCAGGGCCAGGGCCTTCGCGTAGGAGAGTCCGACGAGCACCGCTCCGACGAGCCCCGGCCCGGAGGTCGCCGCGACCCCTTCGAGAACGCAGCCGGCCTGCTCCAGCGCGGCCATCACCACGGCGGGGAGCTTCTCGGCGTGAGCTCGCGATGCCAGCTCGGGCACGACGCCCAGGTATTGCTCGTGCACGGTCTGGGTGTAGACGACGTCCGAGAGGATGCCCTCTGGGCCCACAACAGCCGCCGCGGTCTCGTCGCAACTCGTCTCGATGCCCAGAACCATCATCTGACTGCTTATATTGCCCGGCGTGATGTTCTTCCTGCTCGCATCCTCCTGTCAGCCCGAGACCGGGATCGTCGAAGGCGAGCCGGAGCTGGTCGTCGACATCTCCGAGCTGGACTTCGACGAGGTCGTCATCGGTGCCCAGGTCACCCTCACCTTCGAGGTGCACAACGAGGGCATCGGCGTCCTCGTCCTGGACCCGGTCGTGCTCGCCGAGGGAACGCACGAGCGCTACTCCATCACCGCGGTCCCTGAAGAGGTCGACCCGCGCGAGAGCTCCGAGATCAGCCTGCGCTTCGCCCCCGACGAGGTCGGCGAGGCCCTGGGCACCTTCGAGATCCACGCCAACGACGAGGACAACCCGCTGGTCGAGGTCGCGCTCACGGGCGAGGGGGTCGAACCTCACATCGACGTGGACCCGGAGACCCTGTGGTTCGGGGACATCCCCCTCGGCGGCAGCTCCACCCTGCCGGTGGACATCGTCGCCCGCGGCCAGGGGAGGTTGCGCATCGAGGCCATCGAGCTCGACGACGACGCGGGCGTCTTCAGCTTCGAGGCCCCCGTCGAGATCCCCCACAAGCTCGAGAGCGGGACCGGGATCTCGCTGGATGTGACCTTCACGCCCGTCGACGAGGACCCGGTCGACGGCAACCTGCTCATCGCGACCAACGACCCGGACGATCCCGTCGTCGCGGTGCGGCTGCTGGGAAACACAGAGGACATGGGCGAGCCCCCCACGGTCGAGATCACCTCGCCGGACTGGGGGAACTACTTCATCGAGGGGGAGACGGTGGAGCTCGAGGGCGTCGCGGTCGACGACGGCGGCCCGGAGAACCTGCTGGTGGCCTGGTACGCCGATGGTTCGCTGCTGGGCACCTCGACACCCGACGGCTCCGACGTGTCGCTGGAGAGCACCCTGCCCCCCGGCGATATCACCATCACCCTGCGAGCCACCGACGGTGACGGACAGTCCGCAGAGGACACCGTCGACGTGACCGTGTGGGAGCTCGACGAGCCGGCCATGTACACGCTCTCCGGCGGCGCCAGCATCTTCGATCACTGGGCCGTCGATGATGACGTCGCGGTGTACATCGACGGCACCCTGGTCTTCTCGGACACCAGCGAGTCCCGCTCCACCCACGCCCCGCTGGCCATCGAGGCTGCGACAGGCCAGAGCCTCCGCATCGTCGCCACCGACCACAACTACTGCGAGAAGTTCCTGGACCCCCTCGTGCTGCACTGGGGCACCGACGCCTCCCAGGAGCTCAACGACGAGGTCTGCGTGAGCTCCTGCCCCGAAGACGCCTGCTACGACCCGGACTACGGCGGTCCGTGGCCGAACGACTTCTTCGACGAGAGCTACGTCATCTCGATTCCGTAGCCGCCGATGTTCGGATCACAGACCAACACTGGCTGATCACGAATCATCATTTCAGAAATATTTTCAATACCCTTTGCGCGATCCCTCACCCGTGGTAGAACCCCAACTGTTGACACGTAAACACCTATTTGGTTCCCCCTTTTGCAGGTTCGCGCTGACCGCTGTTCTGGAAGCCGTTGCTGACCGAGATGCTGCTGCAAGCACATGCTGCTGAGGAAGCTGAAGGACTCGATGCGGGCCTGGGCGTGTCCCGGCACGAGTCCCCGCTGATGCAAAACGCCCCACGCGACCTGCAACCCCTCGCCCTGGAGGGGGGTGGTGGCTGAGAAGCCGCCCCCCTCCTCGGCACACCTCTCGAGCTTCGCAGGTCCGCTGCAGCTCCCCGTCCCTCGGGACCTCGTCCGTAGCGCTGCCCACGCGGCGCTGGCCGCCGCATGGCGCGGCATGCGGCCAAACACTGGCGAGCGCTTCACGAGGGCTCCAGAGAAGCGCCTGTTGTCTCGCCTGTACTACCGGGCCGACGACGGCTGGCAGGCTCCGCTGTTCCGTCTCGAGCCACGCCCCGGCGCTCCCGGCGAGCCGGTCGTCCTCGCCCACGGGCTGGGGGTCAACCGCCACTGCCTGGATTTCGACCCCAAGCTCTCCCTCGCGCGGACCCTGAACGCCGAGGGCTACGCCGTCTACCTGCTCGAGCACCGCGGTGACCGCAGCGCCATCGCGCCACCGAAGGCGCCGAGCTGGGACTTCGACGACCTCGCCACCCGCGACATCCCGGCGGCGCTCGACGCCGTCCGCGCACACAGCGGCGCGGCGCGGGTGCTCTACGTCGGTCACGGGCTCGGAGGGCAGCTGCTCTACGCCCACCTCGCCCACAGCCGGGGCGAGGACATCGCGGGGGCCTGCTCGATCTCCGCGCCGGTGCGCTTCACGGCCCCAACCAGCCAGGCACGGGCCTTGCGGAAGGCCGCACGCTTCCTCCCGGGCGCGCTCCGGCTCCCCACCCGCGCCGCCTCGGCGATGAGCGCCACCTCGCTCATGGGCGAGGGCCTCACCGAGGGCCCGGTCCACCGAGGTCTGCTCGTCCACGCCAGCGAGGACCTCCACGTTGGCCTGTTGCGCCAGGTGCTGCGCTGGTTCGAGGCTGGGGCGCTGGTCGATCGCGACGACCGCATCGACTACGCCTGCGCGCTGCACGGCCTGAAGACGCCGATTCAGCTCGTCACGAGCTGGGGAGATCCCCTGTGTCGGCCAGAGGACGCGACCCCGGTGTTGAGCCACCTCGCGGGCCCGAGCGACCTCGTCGAGCTCGACGCGAGCTGGAACCACCTCGACCCATTGTTGGGCAAGGACGCCCCATCCCGGGTGTATTCACACATCGTCCGCTTCCTCGGCCGCTTCCGCGAGGCTTGTTGGTAGCGACCACGGGCATTAGCGTCAGTCCATGGCGCTGAAGAAAGGCACACGCCTTCTCCTATGGATCTCGGGCCTCGGCCTCCTCATCTTCACGGCGGCGACCGTCGCGGTGATCCTGCTCGTGGTGAACGACCAGGACTTCGGCGACTTCTCGATGGCCTCGGCCGACGGCGAGTCGCGGTGGCTGCAGGTCCACCTCGAGGGACCGATCGCGGACGGGCCGAAGCCCGACAGCCTGATCGTCGACCCGGAAGACATCCCCCTCACCGTCCACGACATCGCCGCTGCGATCCACGTGGCGGCGGACGACGAGGACATCGACGGGCTGGTGCTCCACCTCGACGGCCACGGGCTCGGGCTCGTCGGCGCGCAGGAGATCCGCCGAGCGGTCGAGCGCTTCGACGAGGCCGACAAGGAGTGCCGCACCTGGTCGAAGGTCTACGAGAACATCGACTGGTACATCGCTTCGGCTTGCGACGAGATCCACCTGCACCCAGAGGGGGTGCCGATGGCGATCGGCCTGAAGATCTCGACCTCCTACTACGCCGGCACCTTCGAGAAGATCGGGGTCGCCGGGGACTTCGAGCGGGTGGGCGAGTTCAAGTCGGCGATCGAGACCTACGAGCGCACGGGGCCGAGCGAGCCTAGCGTCATGATGTACGAGGCGCTCCTCGACTCCCTGTGGTGGTCCTTCACAGACGACATCGCCCGGGGCCGCGGCGTGGACCAAGCCGAGATCGAGACGCTCATCGACGATCCACCGGTCACCGCGACGACCGCCCTGGAGCGCGGCATGGTCGACGCGCTCACCTACAAGGACGAGTTCGACGACCAGCTCGAGGACGAGGGCGTCGAGTACATCTCCCTCGAGGACTACGCGGTCGACCTCCGCAACGACTGGCGCGGGGCAGACGAGAAGGTCGCGGTCGTCCACCTGCAGGGCACCATCATCGACGGCGAGTCCAGCAGCGGCGGCTTCGCCGGGGACTACATCGGCGACGCGACGACCGTCGAGCTGCTCGAGGAGCTCGCAGAGGACGACGAGATCATCGCGGTCGTGCTCCGCATCAACAGCCCCGGTGGCTCGGCCCTCGCCAGCGACGTCATGTGGCGAGCGATCGAGAACCTCGACGAGGAAAAGCCCGTCGTGACCTCGATGGCCAGCTACGCCGCCAGCGGCGGGTACTACCTGTCGATGGCGACGCGTCACATCGTCGCGGAGCCGGGAACGCTGACCGGCTCGATCGGCGTCTTCGGCGGCAAGTTCGCGATGGCCGACCTCTACGAGAAGCTGGGCATCTCGACCTGGTCCTCGCAGCGCGGGCAGCTGGCGATGCTCTACAACCTCACGGACCCCTTCACGGACGCTGAGCGGGCAAAGGTCCGCGAGCGCATCGAGGCCTTCTACGACACCTTCGTCGCCAAGGCCGCCGATGGCCGCGGGATGACCTGGGACGAGATCGACGCGGTCGCCGGAGGCCGGGTCTGGACAGGCGCCCAGGCCCTCGAGGTCGGCCTGGTCGACGAGCTCGGAGGCATCGAGGACGCAGTCGCCGTCGCGATGTCCGAGGCGGGCGTGGTCAAGTCCGAGGACGTCGGTCGGAGGGTGCTGCCCCGGCGCCAGACCCTCATCGAGGTCCTGCTCAAGAGCCTCAACGAGCAGCAGGTGCAGGCGAGCCAGGAGCAGGCCCTGCGCGAGATCGCAGGTGACGAGGTCGTCGAGGCCCTGGCCGCTGGCCACGCCATGCAGCGGGTGCTCGAGGTCGGCGGCATCGCCGCGATGGACCCGGTCCGAATCACCATCCATTGATCCAGCTCCGGCGGCTCGAGGAGGGCGACCTTCCTCGGCTGGTCCCGGTCCTGGCCGAGGCATTCGGCCACTACAGGGACGCCCTCCGCTACACCGACGATGTCCTCGACCTGTTCGAGAGCTCCTGGTGGGACCCACCGTCGGGTGTCGTCGCAGAAGACCACGGCGAGCTCGTCGGCGTGCTGGCGGCCGGAGAGCGCCCCGCCGTGATCGAGGGCCGGCGGCTCATGGTGCTGCACGCCGGCCCGGTGGCGGTGAAGCCGACCCACTGGCACAGAGGGATCGGCTCACAGATGATGCGCGCTCTCGAGGCGAGCGCGGAGGTCGACGTGCTCACCCTCACGGTGAACCTCGTCGAGGACGTCGGCGGCTTCTACCTCCGGCTCGGCTTCCTGGTCGTGGAGATCTACCAGCCGTGGGTCCACGACCTCGCCTGCACCGAGCGGGCAGCACCCCACCTCGAGGGCCCGGCGCTCAGGGAGCTGGCTCCGGCCATGGCCGACCGGGACGAGCCGCGAGTCCGCACCTTCCGCTCCGGCGAGGCCCTCCTCAGGACCGTGGCGTGGCCGGTCACCACCCGCCGCGGGGGCACGCGGCAGGAGCTCTCCACCTGCCAGGTCGTGGACCGACAGGGTCACGGCCCCGGCCTCGACGAAGCCTGCGCAGCCCTCGTGAAGAGCGCTCACGCAGACGGCGCCCGCCTCATCTGGGGCCGGCCCCAGCTCATCGCCGGGCTCCCGGGCTTCCGCATCTCGCTTGGCCCCGGGGTCGCCCGGATGGGCAAGGCGCTCACGACCGAAGGCACAGCCGCGCTGG
Source organism: Myxococcota bacterium (assembly GCA_036012755.1). GTDB lineage: Bacteria > Myxococcota_A > UBA796 > UBA796 > CAJQPC01 > JAAESX01. The sequence continues at coordinate 41,974 of DASCPX010000023.1, forward strand.
ATCGGGCCCGCTCCTGGCTGCCAGCCGGTCCCTCTCCCTGACCTACAGCGGCATGTAGAGGATGGCGTGGTCGTAGTAGGTGAGCCAGACGAGGCGAACGCCGGATCCCTCCGGGCCGATCGCCACGCGGGCCAGGGTGTTGTCGGTGTCCCAGTAGCCCTCCGGGCTGACCTCGGTCCAGGTGTCACCGGCGTCGTCGGTGCGCCAGAGCTGCCCCTCCTGGTTCAGCACGAAGCCCAGCGCGCCGTCGAAGTCCGCTGACAACAAGAAGCCCGTCGGTCCCTCGGAGCGAGTCCAGACGAGGCCCTCGTCCTTCGAGATCCAGAGGCCGTCGTCGGTCGCCGCGGCGACCCCGCCTTCGAGCGCCGCGAGCCAGGACACCTCGCTCACGTCGAGGTCGATTGCGCTCCAGATCCTCCCGCCGTCGACCGAGCGGAACATCCCGATGCCCTCGCCCGTCGTGTGGGAGACGCTGCCCCCCCTGTAGGTGCCGAGGATCACGACGTCGGGAGTCCCCGGCCAGTGGATGATGGTGTGCATGGACGCTTCGGAGTCGGGGATGCCCGTGGAGCTGTCCACCCAGGCCTGGCCTCCGTCCACCGACCACTCGACGACGCCGACCTCGTCGCCGTACTTACCGGAGCCCACGCTCCCAAGGAGCAGGACGTCGCCGTCGTCCGGATGCGCCGCGAAGCCGTGGAAGTGCACCCTGGAGTAGCGGAGCTCCCAGGAGACACCTCGGTCCCGACTCTCGACCAGGGTGTCGTCGGAGACCGCCCACACCCGCGTCGGATCCTGGGGGTCGTGGTGGACGCCCATGACGTAGTGGAAGTGCGTGGGCCCGTGCACGTGCACCCAGCTCTGACCCCAGTCTTCGGTCCTGAACATCCCGCCCGTGCATCGGGAGCCGATGATCAGGCGATTCGCGCACACGGGGTCGGGCGTCAGGACGGAGATGCCGAGATCGTCGAGGCCATTGTCCGCCGGGCTCCAGGTCACGCCCTCGTCGTCAGAGGCCTCCATGCCCTCGTCGTCGGCGACGAGCACGCGGCCGGATGCCAGCGCCAGCAGGGCGCCAGGCCCCTCGAAGGGCCCCTCGATCCAGGTGCCACCGCCGTCGGTGCTGGCCAGGAAGGACTCGGCCGCGGCCAGGTACAGGGTGCTCCCGTCGGCCGAGAAGCCAGCAGCTCCGAGCTCGACGGCGCCGGTCTCCTGCATGGTCCACGTCAGGCCGCCGTCCTCGCTGCTGTACAGGTCGCCGGTGCTCGCTCCGATGACCACGACCTCCGGGTCCGTCGGATTGCGCACGAAGCTCGTGGAGACGAGGTCGCCGTTGACCGCCTCGAGGGTGGTGTCCCAGGTCGCGAGTCCGTCCGCGCTGAGCTGGACACCGTCCGGATGGGCGAGCAGGCTCGGCCCGCCCTCCTCCGCCTCTCCCAGGAGCCTCCAGCCCACGGGATGCTGGCGCATGATCGCCATCGGGTCTGCGCTGAGCCCGGTTTTGCCTGTGTTGGCGAAGCTCGCGCCCCCATCCTCGCTGACCCACACCCACCCGTCGTGGGCGGCGACGTAGATGGCCTGTCCATCGTGAGCCGCCCCACCGATGCCGACGACGACGTGGCCGTCGAGATCGACCTGGCCCCCTGCCTGCTCCCAGCCCCGACCGCCGTCTCGGCTGACCTCCAGGAAGCCGCCGCTGCTCCGGAAGAGCACGTCGGCCTGCCCGGGTGGAGCGTAGAGATCGGCCATGGTGTGGCTGGTGAAGACCGGGAGCGCTTCCCAGTGTTCGCCCTCGTGGTCGCTGCGCCAGGCTCCGGCGTTGTGGGAAGCCGCATACACGGTGCCGGTGAGATCGTCGGCGATGATGGAGACGATCCCTCCTGCGGGGGGTGGAGTCGCTTCGGCCCACTCTCCGGCGACCAGCCCGTCGGGCGGCTCGACGGTCTCGGCGCAGGCCGGCTCGATCCCAGTCTCGTCCGGTGTCGGCTGGACCGGGTCATCGCCCTTGCAGGCGAGCAGGAGCACCAGACTCGTCATGCCGTCATGCTACTCGCAGAGCACCAACAGCGGGGAGCCCAGGGCCGTCTGCGCCGCACCGCTGGAGTCCACCCAGGCCGCCTCGGGCTCGTTGAAGTACATGCGAGACGCGCAGTCCCCGCCGGCCCGCTCGAGCTCGTAGGTGATCGTCCGGTCGTCGTAGATGGTCGCCTGGCTGTCCGGTGTGTCGACAGCGGCGGCCATCTCGAGCTCGAAGTAGAAGGTCGTGCCGTCCTCGTGGCTCTCCTCGCGCGTGGGCAGCTGGGACCAGTTGCTGGCATCCCAGCCCTCTGGCAGCGTCTCGCTGACCTCGACGGTCCCCACCCGCCGACCCAGGTTGAGGAACCGCAGCTCGACGATGTCATCGGGCTGGACGACGTTGGTGTTGCGCCCGACGGCGAAGGTCGGATTGGTGCCCAGGTACTCCCACAGCGAGTCCTGATCCCCGGCGATCATCTCCGACAGCAGCACGGAGGGGACGCGAGCGCCGAAGAAGTCCCAGTTGGAGGTGGGGACGGTCACCTGGGTCTGCTCGATGCAGTACCAGGCGTCACCGCTGACGCTGCCGTAGTTGAAGACCTCTGTGGCACCCGGGGGCAAGGTGATGGACCCGGAGGGATAGACCTGCCCCGGGTCGAAGTAGGGGTCACCGAGCCCCATGTCCTGGGTCTCGGTGGAGATCCAGACCGTCCACCGGTCCACGCAGATGTCGTCCTCGGCGCCGATGTTCTTCAGCCGCATCGAGCCCAGCGCGCTGGTGCTGGCATGGAGGGTCCCGACCTCCCAGGCCTCCGCCAGTCCGATGCAGGGGGGCACCATGATGCCCTCGACGGGGATCAGCGCCGAGCCCAGAGGCGTGTTGTCCGTGAGCCAGATCTCGGTCTGGTCGTACTCGTCGCCCGAGGGGGTCCAGAGGATCTCCAGCTCCGCCGACTCGCCAGGCTCGAGAGACAGCGGGATGTCGCCCTCGACCTCGAAGTAGGGGTCGCCCAGCACGAGCATGGAGGTCAGCTCGAGCGTGGCCGTGCCGACCGAGCTCAGCGTCACGATCTCGCGGACCTCCTCGCCGTCGTAGCTGTTCATCGAGACCGCCGCCGGCTCGATGGCCAGCGCCGGCACGATGGCGCCGCCCCACAGCCCGACCTCCATGCGCGGCTCGAGGGCGTCACTGGAGATCGCGATGTGGCCTGGCTCGTCGTGGGTGTTGGCGGTGTAGTCCACGACCACCGTGAGGGACTCGCCCGGGGGCAGCTCGCCGAGGGGCTCGGACAGGGTCATCACGAAGGAGGAGGGCGCGGTGATGTCGATGGCCTCGACGTCTACCGGGGCAGTCCCCACCGAGGTGATCGTGAAGGTCTCGGACCACGACGTGCCGCGCTCCATGAGGCCGAAGTCGATGTAGTCCGGGTCGACCGAGAGCTCGCCCTGGGGCTCCTGGACCTCGGTCCGCTCTCCCTCGACGCCGTTCTCGATGATGCACGCGAGACCGAAGATCAACAGCACCACGTCACTCCCTCAGGCACCCTGCCACATCAGCAGTACATCGGGTGAGGGCGGGGGGTCAACGCGTCAACGCGATCAGGGCAGTGTCACGTAGGGCTGGAACAGGATCTGACCCGCCAACATCGACGACAGCGCCGTGTTCATGTTCTCGAAGGACTCATCTTCGGCCCGCACGAGGCCAGCCACACCGACGAGGTAGGCGCCGTCTCTCTTGAAGGCCTCGCCGGGGATCACGAAGGACTGGCCGTTGTCGGCGTTGGCGAACTCGTACCAGTCCCGGATCTCCTCCGGCTGGTTCGACCACGTGACGTCCCCGGCCTCGTTGATCACGACCGCGAGCACCTGGTCGTAGTTCGTCTCCGACAGGTCGATGGGCAGGTCCTGCATCGTGGTCCCCTGGGGCCCGATGACGAACTCCGGCGGAGGAGGAAGCACCGTGCCCATCTCCGAGAGGCTGCCTGCCACGTCGAGCTTCAGCAGGGTGTCGGCGGTCGGGATGTACTCGAGGCCGTCCTCGCCGTTGAGGCCGTAGCGTCCGGCCTCCTCCTCCATCAGCTCGTAGGCTGGGGTGTCGCCGAGGCGGACCTTGACGACGGCGCCCTCGACGGGGGCCTCTTCCATCTCGTCGATGGAAGCAGCGTCCGCGAGGAACACCGTGATGGCGGAGCCCTTCTCGAACTCGGTGCCGGACAGATCTATGTCGTCGCCAGCGTCGGGCTCGGCGACGCCGAGGAAGGCCGCCTGGACGACGAGGGGGTTGGTGAGACCTTCGATCTCTTCGGTGATGTCTTCGATCTCTTCCTCTACCAGCACGCAGCCGAGCAGAACCAGCAGCATTCGGTGCCTCCTGTTGCGACACGCATACCGCGTTGACACGGCCTTCGCCCTGCCTTAGATGGCGCCCGTTCGATCGACCTCTTCGGAGCACATCATGGCCTCCAACACCAAGACCACACGCTTCAGGCGCAAGCTCCGCGCCAAGAAGGCCGGTCGCAAGGCCAAGGCCAAGCGTCGCAACCAGGGCACGACCCCTGTCTTCCCGATCCACACGGAAGAGGCTGACGCCAACGCACCCGCCGAGGCGAAGAAGCAGGCCTAGCCAGACGGAATCGGGGGGATCGAGGCCCGCTGGACGGCACCGCGGGCCTGTGGTGAAATCGCTGCCCGCCTCCGGCGAGGCGAGAGAGGGAGAACACCATGTCAAACGACAAGTCCTCCGCCGTCACCGGTGCGGTCGCAGGAGCCGCAGGTGGAGCCGCTGCTGGTGCTGCAGCGGCCTACGCGGTTGGCCAGGAGGTCGAGGAGCAGGTCCGAGCGCTCTTCGAGGAGCTCAAGGCCGAGCTCATCGCAGAGGTCGAAGCGAAGAAGACAGAGGCGCTGGAGGAGATCGAGGCCCGTCGGGCCGAATCCGAGGAGCAGCTCCAGGCCCAGCGAGTCGAGGTCGAGGAGGGTCTGGAGGCCCACCGAACCGAAGCCGTAGAGGGCATCGAGGCCCAGCGCACGGAGGCGGAGGAGGGCGTCCAGGCTCGGGCGAACGAGGCCCACGAGCAGATCGACGCCCGCACCCACGAGGCAGAGGGAGAGCTGCTGGAGCGCACGGAGCAGCTCCGGGGCGACATCGAGGCCGTCGGAGACTCCAGCAGGGCCGAGCTGCAGCAGCAGGCCGACTCGGCCAGGGCCGAGCTGGAGGGCCAGGCGCAAGAGGCGGTCGGTGAGCTGACCGCGCGCTCGGAGGAGTTCATCGGCAGCATCCACAGCCGCGGCGAGGAGGTCATCGGGCGCGTGGAGGAGGAGTCGGAGCGCCGCCTCGGCATGTTCGAGGAGACCGGCAACCGCTGGCGCGAGGAGTTCGACTCGATCGGCGGCGAGGTCACCGAGCGCAAGATCCGTCTCCGCGGCGTCATCGAGGACATCGTGCAGGCCATGGCCAACGAGGTCCCCGCCGTCGGGCCGCTGCTCGCCGGGCTCGCGGACCAGATCGACCCCTACGACTGATGGCTGCCCTGACCCCGGCCCAGAGCCGGCTCTTGAAGACCCTGACCGACACCGCGCGACGGACCGGGAACACCGCCCTCACCCCGCCGGCGTGCAAGGGCGTGGACGATGTCCAGGAGTGGATCGGGGGTGCGAGAAAGGCCCTGAAGGAGGCCCAGCTGAAGGAGCAGCAGGCCCAGGCCATCGCCGACGCCCAGCTCGCCGCCGCCCAGGGGCGCTCCGGGAGCGAGCCGGACTGGAAGCGGCTCGACGACGCCTGCCGGCGCGTGGAGCAGGAGCTGACGAAGCCCTCGACCCTGCGGTCCCGGCTGGACGAGGGCCGGCGGAGCATGATGCCGCGGGTGGAGAAGGTCATCCGCGAGCGCCTGGATCCGGAAGTGCTCGTCGTCAGCGGCCGCCTCGAGGCCTCTGTGAACGAGGAGGGGATCCGCCTCCTGAAGCAGGAGCTGCCCAAGTGGGTCCAGGCCTGGGGGACCTACGCCTATGGCTGGCTGGACGAGGATCTCGCTCGCCTGATCCGGCGGGAGTGGAGTCCCCGCGAAGGGAACCTGCCGATCCGCGCCCCCCGCTTCGCGCCCCTCCAGCCCCCGGCGATCGACGGGGAGCTCGACCTGCCGACCGTCGTGCTGGACCAGAAGGAGTCCGGCCTGGGCTCGGGCATGTACAAGTACGGCCGCACGATCCTCTATGGCTTCATGTCGATCGGCCTGCTCTTCGGGGTCAACATCCGGGGGGGCTCCAGCGACGCCGGCGCCGGGACCTTCCTGGCGGCGATCGTCGTCTTCATGGCGGCGCTCGCCTTCGGCTTCGTCCAGACCCAGAACGAGCGCCGGACCCAGCGCGACAAGCTGGCAGAGGACGTCCGCAAGAAGGCAGAACAGGGGGTGCGCGAGTCACTGCGCATCTGGCTGGACCGGTCCGCCGACAAGATCAACGAGGACGCCCAGCGGCAGCTGGAGAGTCGGCGGGGGGCCTTCGTGGCCTGGTACCGCAAGGAGGTCATCCCAGCCCGCGACCGGCGCGCCAAGGAGCACGCCCGACACGCAGCCCAGGCAGAGGACGCCCGCAAGGCCCTTCCCCGAATCCGCGACAACAAGCGCGACCTGGGTCGGGTCGGAGAAGCGCTAGACGCCCTGGCAGCCGCGACTGGTGATGCGCACTGACAGAGCCGGGGGTATGAAGGAACACCTGATGCTTCCCATCCTCCGCACAGCGACGCGAGCCTGATGTCGATGTTGTTGGTCCTGGTCAGCTGCATGGCTTGTCGGCCAGGTACGACGGACGACGGCGACTCGGAGCTCTGGACAGCCGCCGGCTGTGAGACCGAAGCGGAGGTGATGGGGACGATCGGCCAAGGCATCACGACCATGCCGACCGTGCTGGACGTGAGGTGGGACGAGCCCATCGAGGCGAGCGTCGTGTTCAAGGACCTCGACAGCGGCAGGGTGATGATCACACCGACCACGGACACCGGCTGGATGCTGCTGCTCGGCCTGCGTCAGAACACCGACGTGGAGTACCGGGTCGTGATGGACCAGGACGGCGAGGTGGTCTGTTCGGAGCCTCGGGAGGCCCACACCGGTGGGCTGCCGAGCTCGCTGCCGGCCCTGTCCGTGTCGATCCAGGACGCCGAGTCCTACACCGATGGGTGGGTGGCAGTCGCCGTCTACACCGAGAACGGACACTACGCCGCGATCATCGACAGGGAGGGCGAGTACGTCTGGGCGGTCGGCCCCCCCTTCGTTCGCGACCAGATCTCCCGAGCCGTGTTGTCGAAGGACCGGAAGCACGTGTTGCTGAACAGGTGGGCTTCATCCTCGGAGGAGATCGGCGCGATCGTCCAGGTGCCCATCGACGGCCGGGAGACGACGGAGACCATGGCCAAGGGCATCCACACCGACTTCCTGGAGATGGACGACGGGGGATTCGCCGCGATCGGTTGGGAGGTCCGGGACTTCGAGGAGGACGAGGGGACGCGACACATCCTCGGCAACACCCTCGTCGAGCTCAACGGTGTGGACGAGCCAGAGGTGGTGTTCGACATGTTCGACCACTTCGACCCGGACCTGGACAACATCTACCCCCCGAGCGACTACGAAGAGGACGTCGAAGACTGGTCCCACCTCAACGGGCTCTCCTACGACGAGGACTCGAGCGACTACTTCATCTCCCTCTTCGGTCTGGACGCCGTTGCGCGGATCGACGGCGCCACCGGAGCGCCCGAGTGGGTGCTGTCCGACTTCCACGGTGACTTCACCATCGAAGACGACGAGACGCTCATCCACAGCTCCCACAGCGTGGAGTACCTGGGTGATGACCGACTCCTGGTCTTCAACCGCAGCGCGGTCTCTCCGCTGCGGGCTGAGATCGAGCAGGCGTCGACCGGGTGCTCGGAGGCGGTGGAGATCCAGCTGGACCTCGAGACGGGCTCGGCCTCGCGCGTGTGGTCCTACGCAACGGAAGAGTGCATGCCGGTGATCTTCCTGGGACAGGCGACACGTCTCGACGACGGCAACACCCTGGTCCTGTGGTCCTCGGCTGGGCAGATGGACGAGGTGACGCCGGACGGGGAGTCGGTCTGGCGAGTGAACACGCGCGTCGGCGGGGCCATCGGCTTCGGGGGATTCGTCGACTCCTTCTACGCCGAGTGACGGGCGGCCCCAGGCGACTGTCACCGTGGGCGCTGGCAGGCCTGGTGTTGGCTTGTGGCTGCGAGGGATGTGGCACGGGATCGGACGAGATCAGCGTGCTGCGGGACGCACAGAACTTCAGCTACTCCGCCGAGTTGGACGTCGAGGTGGTCACCGCCCAGGAGCTCACGAACGTCACGATCGACTGGACCGGCATCACGACGGACATTCGTGGCCGCCCGCTGGACCCCTACACGGACGTAGGCGACGCCCTGGTGCTGGTCTTCCCCAACCTGAGCCGGCAGGAGATCCTGGACGAGGTCAGCAACGACACCTTGAACCAGAGCGCAATCGGCGCCTACTTCACCTGCGAGACGAGCGAAGGCAGCTGCAAGCTCGACGACTTCTGCATCTTCGGCAGCTGCCCGGGCCTCAGCGACAACTTCACCGCCGCAGAGGGCAACTGGATGGTCGTCCTGCGCAGCGCGGAGGAGCAAGGGGCTCTCGCGATGGTCTTCGTCGAGCCGACCAGCACGGGCGAGGCCGTGATCTCCTTCGCCGACGGGTCTTCCGAGATGACCCTCTCCGCAGACGTGACCTCGCCGAACGCGGTCTCGCTGACGGACTCGACAGAGCTCTCCTTCGACTGGAGCGAGCTGACGACCGACGGCCTCGGAAACGACTTGGCGCTGCACCAGATCGACCAGCTCCAGGTCGCCTGGTACGACATGACGATCTCAGAGCTGGAGTCGCAGTTCCTGCTGATGGACGACCTGCCGGAGAGGACCTGGACCGTCCAGACGGAGAGCGCCTCCAGGGTCTCCATGGACGAGGCCAGCGGTGACACCGACTTCGACGGTGTGTCCGCCGACGGCACCTGGATCGTGGCGCTCCGCTGCACGACCTGCTTCAACCCGGTGCCGAAGTTCATCGGACAGCTCGAGCTGGAGCAGTAGGCGTCGAGCTATCGTCCGACCCATGTGGTGGTTCATCGCGGCGTGTGCGGGCCCGGACCCGGTGGGCGAGTTCCCGGACAGCGCCACTGACAGCTCGATCGATGGACCCGCGTGGCAGCAGCAGGCCTGGGTCCCCTGGCTCGAGATCCCTCCGCAGCGCGGGCTGGTCTTCGAGCTGGACGAGGACTTCTTCATCGAGGACACGAGCGTCCCGGCCATCCTGATCACCGATGACGGCGTGACGCTGCTGTTGACGGACATGAGCAACTGGGGGCGCGTCTCGCGCCCTGTCTTCGACCGATGGCGTGGACTGGAGCGACACCCCCCAGGCGCTGGTCGAAGCCGAGGACCTCGACGGGGCCTGTGGTCAGCACCTGGTGGACGCGGCCGTCGTCTACACCGACGAGGGTGGCTACCGGCTGTTGGTCGAGGGCCTGGACGAGTACGAGCGCCGCTTCTGCGCGCTGTCCTCTGCGGACGGCGTGCTCTGGACGAACGAGGGCGTGGCCTGGTCCGGCACCGAGCTCGACGAGAACAACATCTCGGTGCCAGAGATCCTGCGCCATCGAGACGGCCACTGGCTGCTGTACTACCTCGGTGACCTGGGCGACGGCGTCGGCGGCGGCGACAACATCCGGCTCGCTGCCAGCGGAGACGGCGTGACGTGGAGCTCGCGGGTGGCCGAGGGCATGCTCCCGGCTCACGACACAGACCCCTTTCCTGTCTGGCTGACCGGCGGAGGCGTGCGGCTCTACCACACGCACCCCGTGATGCTCGGGCTCATCGGGGCCAGCGACAGCGCCGACGGCGAGTCCTTCGAGAGCACCACCGATGTCGCCGGCCTGGACCCGAGCGCGACCCACCCGGAGGAGCTGTGGCTCGACCCGGTCGTGCTCCGGCTCCCGGACGACAGGATCGTCGCCTACTTCACCCGCACCCAGCCCGACGGCGGGCAGGCCGTCGGTGTCGGGAGGGCCTGGGCGGTCGACTGATGTCGGCTCAGGGTTCGAGCTCCTCCACCTGGAACTCCTCGGCCACCGCTGTCGCCTGCTCGAGATAGCCCAGGGCCTCCAGCGCCGCGGCCATCGAGGGCTCGAGCTGTCCCCCAGCCGCCTCGCGCGTCGCTCGACGCAGGGCCTCGGCCTGCGGCACCAGCGTGAGGGAGCCCTCCAGCCTGCCCTCCGCGTCGATGGTGAGGACCTCGCCACCCTCTCGCAGGGTCGCAGAGAGGAAGCGCTCATCACCAGGGCGACCGAATGACAGCCCCCGCACCGCGACGCTCTCGACGAGCTCCGGCTCCACCTCGGGGGTCAAGGGCGCTGGAGCTTCGAGGCCACAGGCGACCGCCAGGGTGTCCGCGACGCGGCGGGTGCTCACCGCGGTGTCGACCGGCCCCGGTGTCCAGCCAGGACCGCGAACCAACAGCGGCACGTGGGTGATGTGCTCCCTGGAGTCGTGACCGTGGGTGAAGTAGCGACCGTCCTCGCCAAGGGCCTCGCCGTGATCCCCCACGACGATCAGCGTCGCTTCCGGAGGCATGCGCTCGACGAGCGACCCGGCGAGAGCGTCGAGGTCATCCAGTTCAGCCAGGTACTGGCTCACTCCTTGCTGCAGCAGCGGATGCTCGGGTCCGACCACCGAGCGGAGCTCCTCGGGGATGTCGACCGGGCCGTCCAGACCCTGGCGTCGCGCGGCCTCCAGGCTCGGCGTGTAGGGCCAGTGGGCGTCGTAGAGATGCACCCAGACGAAGGTCGGGCCGTCGGGCTCCAGGTCCACGAGCTCCAGCGTGTCCCCACCCACCCGGCCATGCACGCTGCCTGGCAGGTTCCGGTAGCCGAGAAAGCGCAAGAGCGGGTGAGAGCGCGCCAGCCGCCCCACGAAGGTGGAGTCGAAGACCTCGAAGCCGCGATCGAAGCCCAGCGATGCGTCCAGCACCGAGGTCGAGACATAGGCCCGAGTGCTCCAGCCGGCCTCGCGCAGGCGCTCCGGCAGCCAGGGCAGCTCCGGAGGCAAGGCCTCGCCGTTGCTGGTGACGCCGTGCTCCCAGGGAGATCGACCCGAGAGCAGGCTGGCGTGGGCCGGCCCGGTGAAGCCGATCGGAGAGTGAGCCGCACGGAAGACGGTGGACTCCTCGGCCAGGGCCGACAGCCGGGGGCTGTGTGCTCGTGCCCCGGGCGTGTCGAAGTCGAAAGCGTCCCCGCGGGCGGTGTCCAGGGTGAGCAGGACGACGAGGCGGTCGGGTGCAGCCACCGGGGGGACGAGCTCGAGCCGCGGCACCAGTCGCGCGCCCATCGCCACGGAAGCGACGAACAGCCCGGCGCCGATCCAGGGGGCCAGCCTGCCGCGGAGCAGCACGCCGAGGACCAGGACACCTCCGAAGACGCGGAAGCGCAGATCCGTGTCCGGCCAGGTACCGAGCGTGGCCTCTGGACTGAAGGTCGCGAGGAGCAAGAGCGCGGACAGCGGGAGGAGCCCGTAGCCCAGTGCACCCGCGCGATCGCCCGCGAGCAGCCCCGCAGCGAGCGCAGCGACGACGGCGGGCCCGACAGCGGCGACGAGCAGGAGCAACAACAGCTCCGCCGGCTGCAGGGCCACCGGCGTCCCCCCGCCCAGACACCACGCTCCGAGGGCACCGCCGCAGAGCGCGACAGTCCCCCCGAGCAGCGCCCGCCGCATCCTCAGCGGATCTTCGCCAGGGTCAGCTCACCGAGCAGCATGTCGCCGGACATGTCGACCGAGCAGTCGCCCTGCAGCACGTTGTCGCTGATGCTGCCGCTGAGCTCCATCGGGACCGTCTCGGAGGAGTAGGTCAGCTTCCCCGTCATGAAGGCGAAGTCGCTGCCCGAGGTCCAGCCCTCGACGTCCCCGTTGATCTGCTCCATGCTGAACTCGAGCGTCATCATTCCCGAGAAGTCCGTGCCGCTCTGACTCCAGATGGTCAGCTCGATCGGCAGCGGCATCATGTAGTCCGGGTCGGACAGGTAGGCGGCCTGGCAGATGCCCTTCCAGGTCCCCTCCATCTCTGGTCCACCGTCGAGAAGGGCGATTCCGGCGCCACCTCCACAGCACAAGAGGACGCCTCCTACCGCCGTCACTCCCACGGCGATCATGCCGCCCACCATGATGGGGCTTCGACCCTTCTTCTTCGGCTCCGCAGGCGGTGGTGGAAGATCCGGGACCGGATCCGGCGCGGCGACCGGGACGGGGTCCGGGACCGGGTCCGGCGCGGCAACCGGGACGGGATCCGGGGCCGCAGCGGCGGGCTTCTGCTTCAGGGGCTCCGAGACCACAGGGGTCGGCTCGGCGGCCTTTGGGAGCTCGCTGGCGACCGGCGGCAAGCTCGAGACGTCCAAGGTGACGGTCCCGGGCGGGTTGGTCCCAGTGGCCCGCCCGCGCGGGTCGGTCAGGGACTGGTCCTCTTCGAATCCCGTGGGCCGAGCGCGCCTGAAGAGCTGCAGCGCGGCAGCTCCGTCGGGGGGGCGCGCGTCGCGGTCCGTCACGGTCAGCTTCGCGATGACCTCCGCCAGCCAGGCTGGCACGTCGTTGCGCACGGTGCGTACGTCGTCTGCGCCGACACCCATGTGCCAGCCCATCTTGCGAGCCAGATCTCCGTCAGGGCAGGCCGGACGTCCGGCGAGCATCTCCCAGGCCAACAGCCCCAGGCTGTAGACATCCGCCACAGGACCGCCACCCCCAGCGGTGAAGCGCTCGGGAGCGATGTAGTCCAGGGTCCCGCTGAGCTGCCCGGTCTTCGTCGCCTGCGTGTTGTCGGCGGCCCTGGCGATGCCGAAGTCCAGGACCTTCACGCGACCGTCGATGCAGAGGAAGACGTTGCTGGGTTTCAGATCCCTGTGCACGACCTCGCGCTTGTGGGCGTACGCCATGCCGTCCAGGACGCTGTCGAGCACTGCGACGGCGTCGCCGATGGAGATCGGCTTGCGCGCGATGTGGTCCGACAGGTCGGCGCCGACGAGCAGCTCGAGGACGAGGGCGAGCTGGGGCTCGACGACGAGATCCCGGAAGCGCACGATGTTCGGGTGGTCCATCCGGTCCAGGCGGCGGCACTCGTTTCGCAGGGACTCCAGGAAGTTCGCGTCGTCCTTCAGAGCCGGGTGAAGGACCTTGACCGCCACCTGGAGCTCGGGGTCGTGGGCGTGGATGCCCCGGTAGACCTCTCCGTAGGTTCCGCTGCCCAACTTCTCCTTGAGGAGGTAGTGGCTGACGCGCTGCCCGATCATGGCTACTCCATCGAGTCAGCGAGGCTACACGAAAAACCCGACCTCGCGGCGCGTCCAGGGGCACTCCTTGAGCAAACACCCCCTCGCCATCAGGTGCGCCGACGGCTACCGACTCCGCGCGCTGGAGTTCCATCCTCGACAGTCCCGCGGCGTCACGGTCATCGTCGCCGCCGCCATGATGGTCCGCCGGCGCTTCTACACCCGCTTCGCGGCCTGGATGGCGGAGCACGGTGTGCACGCGGTCACCTTCGCCAACCGGGGCTCCGGAGAGTCCCTGGCCCTGGAGACAGGAAGCTGGGACCACCGGCTCGAGCACTGGGGGCAGCTGGACCTGCCGGCGGTCATCGAGCACGTCCGCGCAGAGCGACCCCGAGACCGCATCTTCGTGGTCGGTCACAGCATGGGGGGGCAGATCGTGGGGCTCACGGAGAGCCTCCATGACCTCGACGGCGTGATCACAGTGGCAGCGACTGCGGCCTGGTGGGGGAACTGGCCCCTGCCCGACCGGCTGTGGATCCTCGCCTGGTACACGGCGATTCCGCTGATCGGCAGGGCCCTTCCGATCTTCCCGGCTGGCCGCCTCGGGCTCGGCCCCGACACCCGCTCAGAGGTCGTCCGAGGCTGGGCGAAGTGGGGGCGCCACCCTGCCTACCTCTACGGCCCCTTCGGGCTGGAGCACCACACGGCGACCTACGAGGGCCGCGTCCTGGCCTACAGCTTCACGGACGACGAGCACTTCGGCTGCCTGCACGCGGTCGAGGCCCTGCATGAGCGCTTCACCGCCGCGGAGGTCACGATGGACCACGTCGATCCGCGGCGCTTCGGGGTCCGCTCGATCGGTCACTTCGGCTACTTCCAAGCCGGCGTGGGCACCCCCGTGTGGAGCCACACGCTGGACTGGATCACTGGAGGGAGTCCAGCTCCGCGCTGACCACCCCGTGCCGCTGTTGTACGAAGTACAGGAGGCTGTCGTTCGAGGGACCGAGGCGAGCGCGATCGGTCTCGGAGATGTGCGGATCGACGATCTCGGTGAGGGCCTCCAGCCGGGGCTGCAGGTAGTCGGGGTTCGCCAGCACCTCCACGACCTCTCGGTACTTCGCCAGGTACGCCGCCTCGACGTCGGGGTCCGCGAGCAGGCGATGGACCAGGGGTCTCTCGTTGCCCTCGCTCTCGTGCGGCGGGTCGTAGTCGTCACCGAAGAGCTCGAAGAACACCGACGCGGTCGTTCCCATCTGGTTGAAGGTGGCGTCGACGTTGGGGTTGAAGGTCCCGTCGAGGTCCCAGGGGATGAAGACCACGCGCCGCGGGCCCTCGTAGAGCCAGTAGTTCTTGGGCCGCTGGGGGTAGGAGTCCCAGTTGGCGATGAAGTTCGAGACCACGAGGTAGGCCAGGAAGGACTGGACCTCGAAGCTCTCCTCGAACCAGGCGGGATCGCTCTGGGCCAGCCCGTCGATGAAGCTACGCAGCACGCCGAAGTCCCCTGGCGCGTCCTTGTGGTTGGTCTTCTTCT
>DASCPX010000024.1:0-3258 GCA_036012755.1 Myxococcota bacterium
CTCAGGGACGGGGGCGGTTTCGCGTCAGGTGAGGGGGCAAGGCGCTCACGGGCGGCGGGGCAGGGGGGAACAAACTGCATCGCGCCCCGAAGTTTGCCAGGGGCATAGGTTGAAAAGTGGTCTAATGCTGCCTATCCCCCCAAGGTTCAACTCGAAGTATGGGCAAACATGAGCAGCTGGCACATGGGCATCAACCTCGGGCACGACCGCTCTGTCGCGATCGTCGCCGAAGGGAAGATCGTGGTGGCGATCGAGCAAGAGCGGCTCGACCGGAGCAAACATAGCGTAGGGCTCATGTTGCAGGCCCCGGGAGACACTCGGCAGGTGCAGGTCCCGGGCGAGTGTATCCGGTACTGCCTCGACGCGGTTGGGGTGCCGCTGAGCAGCATGGCGACGATTACGGCCAACATGCCGGGAGACGACCTTGGGGCGGCGATCATGCGCGGGAAGTTCTCCGCCGATATCGCTGCCCAAGTCCGTTCCATCCCGAGCCACCACCTCGCTCACGCCTACAGCGCTTTTTGGCCTTCGGGCTTTGAGGAGGCCCTCGTGCTGGTCGTCGACGCCTCTGGCAGCACCGAATGCCACGAAGGGCGGCGCGTGACCGAGTCCTACTCCCTGTATCGCGGGGGGCCGCAGGGCGTCATACCGATTCACAGTGAGCAGGTGCTAGCCCACCTCGCACAGCTCTCGACGCTTGGGTTTCTCTACGAATACGTGACGCGGAAGGCGGGCTTCATCACCCTGGTCGGCAAGGGGCTCCAGTACGCCGAAGCAGGAAAACTAATGGGGCTCGCGCCCTACGGAGTCGAGCAACCGAGCCTGAGTCGCTGGATCCACCCCTCACCGGGGTCGCTCTCGCTCGACATCCCGGCCTACGACATCTTCTTGGAAATCGCTGCGCTCGAGAAACGCTATCAGGGCGCCGAAGGGCCCCGGCACCTGCGCCCCTGGCTCGTCGACCTCGCCTGGAAGGTCCAGAACGAGCTGGAGCACGCGATGCAACACCTCGTCCGAGAGGGGATGGCGAAGACGGGGCTCACGCGTCTCTGTCTGGCCGGCGGAGTCGCGCTCAATTCCGTGGCAAACTACCGAGTCCTTCGAGAGCTCCCCATCGACGATGTCTTTGTTTTTCCAGCCGCTGGAGACAATGGGATCGCCGCAGGATGCGCGCTGTGGGCGTATGCGGAGGAGGAGGGAGGACGCCAGCGACCCCGCCTCACCCAGGCCACGCTAGGGAGAGCCGTCCAGGACGAAGACATCGCCCGCGCGGTCGAGGAGTTTCAAGGAGCCATTATCGCTGAGCGGCTCGACGATGCCGACGTGGTTTCGGCCGTCGGCGAGGCCATGGCGCAGGGCCGGGTCGTGGCGCGTTTCGAAGGAGCGTGTGAATACGGCCCCCGAGCTCTAGGTCACCGATCGATCTTGGCCGATCCGACCTTCGCTCGCATGAAGGACGTCCTCAACGGCCGCGTGAAGTTCCGAGAGGCCTATCGCCCCTTCGCGCCGGTCATCCCATTGGACCGCGCTGGCGACGTGTTCGACCTGCGCGTCGAGTCCCCCTTCATGCTCCTCGTGGCGGACATCCATCCAGAGATGCACGAGGTGCTCCCTGCGATCACGCACCACGACGGCACGGGGCGTGTGCAGACCTGTACCGCGGAGGACAACCCCTTCTTCCACGCTCTGTGCCTGGAACTCGAGACTCGGCGTGGCGGCCCTCCGGTGTTGCTCAACACCAGCTTCAATGTGGCCGGCCAGCCGATCGTGGAGACCCCCGAGGAGGCGATCCGCACCTTCCTGATGACCGACATCGACCACCTCAGCATCGCTTCGTGGTGGCTTCGCAAGCGCGATGTGCCGGTCAAGAACTACGAGGACCACCTACACTTTGTGCGTGACGTACCAATGCCCCAGGGCTTGGAGCCGAACGCTCAGGGCGTCGATAATCTCATGGACCGGCTCGACCAAGCGCTCTTCGACGGGACGGAAGATGGACCTTGGACCCGAACGGAGCTGGCGGAGCTTTCAGCAGAGGGTGCGCGGTGGCGAGAGCTCAGCCGCCGCTACCCTGGCTCTCCCTACGTAGCGCCGCTCCGTACGATGCTCTCTCAGAAGACCGTGCTGCTGCTCGACCCTCTGAACGGGGCGACCATCGCCGACGTGACGAACCCACTGGTGTCGACGAAGCTGAGCGAAGCCGAGGTAGAGCTGATCCTGGTGTTGGTCTCTCCGCGTGCCGAAGAGCTCGTCGACGCGGTGCGACTCCGACTCGCCCTCACCCACGCGGAGCTCGGCGACGGCATGCGGTACGTCAGCCAACTGCTCACACGCTACGAAGTCTCGCACGACGGCATCCCCCTCCCCGCGGCCCCGGTGAAGGACCACTGCCCCGGTCTGGATCTCACATCTGACGTAGCCGCCGCGTTCGCCGACGCCCAGACGTGCTGTCGGGCGAGTCTGGGAATTCTCCGCGAACGATTGGACCGCGCCGGCTACCACGAGGACCAGCTCATCGAGCTGCTCAAGGTCCAGAGCCTGCAACAGATCGAGCCGACAGACCTCCGGCACCTCGATCGGTGGGCGCTGCCGCAGGACCCCCTCAGCGACCTCGCGCGGCTCTTTCTTCTTCGGGGGCAGGTCCCCGAAGAGCGGGTCGTGAGAGCCCTCGGAGAAGCGGCGGTCGACTTCTGCACAGCCCACGGTCTGATCCGGCTCCAAGCCGAGGGCTATGTGTCCGCGATAGACATCTTCTGTAGCGGTGGCCTCCGCGTCATCACCGATCACCGCTACCACATTCGACAAGGAGACGCGCTCACCGAGGACCCGGTGATGTACATCGGGATGGACAGCCACGGGCTGGTGCAGACCGCGTCGCGGGAACGCTGTGGGCGGCTCCTCGACCTGTGCTGTGGATCCGGCATTCAGGGTCTGGTCGCTAGCCGATATGCCGAACACGTGGTCGCCGTCGACATCAACCCACGCGCGCTGCGCTTCGCCCGCTTCAACGCTCAACTCAATGGGGTCGAGAACTACGAGTGCAGACTGGGCAGCCTGTACGAGCCGGTCAAAGGGGAGCGCTTCGATGTGATCCTCGCCAACCCCCCCTTCGTACCCAGCCCCCGACAGGACACCCGGTTCAGAGATGGGGGTGAGGGGGGTGAGGATGTCCTCGCCGAGATCCTCCGAGGAGCAGCTAGCCACCTCTCGGCCCAAGGCAGGGTCGCGATCGTGACCGACCTCGCCGATGTCGACGAC
>DASCPX010000025.1:0-1317 GCA_036012755.1 Myxococcota bacterium
AGGTCCTCTTCGTCCTCGACGCGGGCTGTCAGATCCCGGTCGATGTCTCCTTCGCCCCTGTCAACGTGGGCGAGATCTATGGCTCGCTCATCGTCGAGACGCACTCGCAGCTCCGAGAAGACAACGAGGACCCGGAGTACTACGCCGACCTCGACGAGACCCGCGCCATCATCTACCTCAAGGGCGAGGCGGAGAAGGGCGAGGGCCGCGCGATCGTCAAGCCGCGCACGGTCGACTTCGGCCACGTCTGGACCGATCTCTCAGAGGTCCGGTACATCGAGGTCGCCAACGCCGGCGATGGAGACCTGACGCTCACACCCCCCACCGTCGACGACAGCTGCGACGAGGACTTCAAGATCACCTGGTCCTACGCGGAGGAGGACGGGGACACCAAGATCCTCGCCGGCGACACGCAGACCCTGCTCGAGGTGACCTACACCCCGGACGACACGAGCGCCTCCTATTGCACGCTGTCGGTCCACTCGGACGACCAGGAGTACCCGGAGATCAACGTCAACCTCCAGGGCAACTCTGGCAAGGACCCGGAGAACGAGTCTCCCACGGTGGTCATCCGGTCTCCCGAGCCGGGCTACCGCCACCTGACGACGGACCCCGTCATCATGGAGCTGAACATCTTCGACGTGAACCAGCCGGCGACCTCGCTGAGCTGCCGCGTCAAGAGCGCTGTCCAGCTGAGCGCGACGGTCGCTCAGTGCACCGCCTCGGATGCCTCCGGTCACGTCGAGGTCGAGATCCCGATGGAGTACCTCGATCCGGGAGTCGACACCCTCCTGGTCGAGGTCATCGACGCCTCCGCGACCGCCAGCTACGCCTCCATCCCCGTCCTGCTGAACACCAGCGCGGACGACTCGGACGACGACGGTGACGGCTACGGCGAGATCCCAGAGGACACCGGCGACGTCTACGACTGCGACGACAACGACATCAACAGCTACCCCAAGGCGGCTGAGATCTCGGACGGCGCGGACAACGACTGTGATGGCACCATCGACGAGGGCACCACAGGGGCCGATGACGACGGCGACGCCTTCACGGAGGAAGACGGCGACTGCGACGATCAGGACGCCAACACCTACCCGGGGGCTCCCGAGTCCGCGGATCGCCGCGACAACGACTGCGATGGCACCATCGACGAGCAGACCACGCTCTACGACGACGATGGGGATGGCTACGCAGAGGTCAACCTGGACTGCAACGATGTCGATCCGGAGGTGAATCCGGGCGCCGTCGAGATCTGCGACGACATCGACAACGACTGCAACGGGCTGGTCGACGACGCCTGCCTCGAGGTGAGCT
>DASCPX010000026.1:0-3594 GCA_036012755.1 Myxococcota bacterium
CTGTGAGAAGCTGGCAGCGGGGCGCTCTCCCTGGCTTAGAGGCGCGACATTGCCGGCCGGACAGGTCACCACAGCGTGACCGATCAGCGAAGGCCGGGAGACAAAGTTCCTGCGGTGGAGGAGACTACCGAGGGGCGCCCTCAATCCTGCTGGGGCTGAGTTGCGAGGCTGCGGTAGAGCGTGGCCCGGTGCACACCCAACTGCTCGGCGACCTGTCGAGCTGACAGCCGCGGGTTGGTTATCAAGGTGCGCGCCATCTCGATCTGCTCCGGCCCCAGCGCCCTGGGCCGGCCGAGCTGCACGCCTCGATCACGAGCCGCTGCCAGCCCGGCCTTGGTCCTCTCGCGGACCAGGTCGCGCTCGAATTCGGCCAGTGCCGCGAAGACGTGGAAGGTCAGCTTGCCCGCCGGCGTGGTGGTGTCGATGGACTCTTGCAACGAGCGCAGCCCCACGCCGCGCTCCTTCAGCCCGGTGACGATCTCGATCAGGTCTCGCAGCGACCGGCCCAGCCGGTCCAGCTTCCAGACCACCGCTACGTCGCCTGGTCGGACGTACTCGAGCAGCTCCTCGCGCCTGGGCAGGTGTGCACCAGCGCCTGAGATCTTCTCGTCGAAGATCTTGTCGCAGCCTGCGGCCGATAGCGCGTCGTGCTGCATACGAAGCCTCTGGTCCTCGGTCGATACCCTGGCGTAGCCGATCAGCATCCGTGTCCTCCTCGATAGGGTGTTGCAGAAAGGTCAGCATCGACCACTTCTGCGACACTGACTATTGCGACCGGGTTCTGCGACAGCAATCAGGGGCCAAAGTCGGCGGCTCTTCGACCGCCACGCGGTGTCGCAATAAGGCTCGTTTGTGCGACAGGTCAGGAGAGGGACTTGGCGTAGGCGGCGGGCGTGATCTCGGCGGCGCTCAGACCATAGACATCACGGTGGGTGCCCAGGCGCCTGAAGGCCCAGCCAAGATACGCCAGCGGGTCCACGCCGAGCGCACGACAGGTCGCCACGATCCCAAGCAGCGTTGCCGCCCGGTGTGCCCCCTCGGTGCTGCCAGCGAAGAGGCTGTTGAGCCGCATCTTCGCCACCTGCTGGTACTCGCGCTCGGAGGCGGAGTTGTCGATGGGGATGTAGGGATGGTCTACGAAACGAAAGAGCGCGTCCCAGTGATTCCGGTAGTAGCGGATCACCGCTGCCAGGGGATCGGCCGGCGTCAGGGAGGGCTCCACCGCGTCCATCCACGCCTCGAGCTTTGCAGCCAGCGGAGGGACCTTCTTTTGTCGCCACTGCCTGAGCTTGTCGCCGGTCAGGCCGCGCTTTTGGGCCTCGGCCTCGGCGCGGTAGATGGCGGAGATGAAGGATCCGCCCTCGGCGGCCAGCGCAGGCTGCGCCGTCTCGGCGTCCCGCAGCTTCCTACGTCCGTGTGCATTACATCCAGCCTCGAGCACGCGGCCGCTTGCGAATACGGCGTTATGCCGGTGCTCGGCGTCGGCCACCAGCACGCCGGAAAACGCCGACAGCTTCTTGGCCAGGACCTCCGCGCCCTTATGCGGCTCGTACTGGAAGACCACCAGATCGTCGCGCCTGTAGACCTCGAGGTGGCCGTTGTGCGTGCCGGGCAGCTTGGGGATCAGCACCTTGAGCCCGGTGGCGTCTGTGGCCATCCAGTTGCCGGCGAGGAGCTGTTTCCAGTGCTCGCCGTCAACCGCTCCGAGCAGGTCCGCTGCCCGCTCTATCTGGGTCACCAGGTAGCTCATGGCCAGCTTGATGTCCCGCGAGGCGAGGTCGCGCCGCAGCCGGTCCAGCGGCGCAAGCATGACAAACTTCTGGTGCACCAGCCACGCCAGCCACTCGCAGGTGGCCTTGGACCTGGCAAACGGGGCCGGCAGCGAGCGGGCCGTGGTCCGCTTGCCGCACTGGCGGCAGCAGCCGGTCTTGCGCGTTACGACCCGCCGTCGCATGTGCTCCTTGACCACGTGCAACTTGGTCTCGACGACCTCATCGACCCACTCTAAGTCGGTGCAGCCGCAGCTACAGCCGTCGGGCGTGACCGTGTGCTTGTCGGCCTCGAGGTGTTCGGGCACCGGCTTGCGGCCCGTGGGCTTTTGCTTCTTCTTCGGCTTCTTCTTTTTCCTCGGCGCCTTCGGTGGCTTCGGCCGCTGTTTGAATGCCTTCTTCGCGTCCTCGTCCAGTGACGGCGGCGGCTCTGGGGGCTTTGCCGTGGTTTTCCTCGTGCCGCCCTTTTTGCGCAGGGCGATCGCCAAAAGCTCGGTGATGCGGTCGTTGCCTTGGGCCACCAGGTCGGCGAGCCGCCCGACCTCGGCCGTCAGCGCCGTGATCTGGGCGTTGGCTGCGTCGAGCTGGAGGCGCAGCTTTTCATTGTTGCCGCATAGTGCATCGAGCTCGCGTTGTGTAATAGGAACGACCACCACGGCAGAGGATCACAAACGATCAACACTGTCGATCCCCTGTGGTCCTTTTTCTACGCGGCCTTGTTTCGGCGATACCAGCGGCGCCGCTTGGCGGAAAGCTCGATGCCTGACAGCAGCGACGAGAGCATGGCCTCGTCGACCACCACGCGGTCCTGGCCCTCACGCACTGCTGGCAGCTCGAAGGTCCCAATCTCGAGGCGTTTGCAGAAAAGACAAAATCCTGAGCCGTCGAAGTAAATTGCCTTACACAGCTTTCGCCGGCGGTTGAAGAAGAAGTAGAGGTTTCCGTCGGTCGGGTCCAAACCCAGGCGGCGAACAGCCCCGGCCAGCGCGTCGAACGAGCCGCGCATGTCCACCGGCTCGATGCCGACGAAAATGCGCATGCCCGCGCCGAAGCTCAGCATGCCGCCATGACCCTCAGCAGCCGGGTGAGGACGGCATCATCGAAGTGCTCATCGACCTCGACGGACAACGGGCCGCATCGGATCACATAGCGTCTCGTTGACCGACTCGCCGCCGGGACCAACTCCACCATGCCGCTCGCCTTCTCTTCGGGCTCGACCTGCCTGGCTCCTGGGTGCTTGTAGCCGCCGTCGAGTTTCCGGGTCCACGCGAGCAGTGATCGTCCATCGACCCCGTGTTTGCGGGCCCACTCGACGCTGGTAACACCCGCCGCTTCAGCCTGTGCAAGGCACCACCGCGCATCCTGCTCATCTCGAATCTTTCGCTTAGCCACCGCAGCCTCCTTCTCGGAGACGCGACGATCTCATGCTCGCTGGAGGAGGTCACCAGGGCTTCGCTGATGGGTCACTCCGCAGGTGATCGGAATGATCAGGAAATATCCGGGTCAGCCGCCTCCTTGCCAAAACTCGCTACCCCCCTGAACAGTTACAGGGCCTCGCCCTGTACCTTTGAGTTGCCATCCCCTGGAGGGACAGGAAATGGGTTCCAATTCGCTGCTCGGAAGGGTTTCGGCCGACACCACTCGAAATCTGTCGGCCCCAACGCGAAAAGAGTATGGTAAAAACCGAAGCGATGCATGGACGGTTGTGTGCAAACAATTGCCGCGATGCCGATGAAGCAATCAGTTACCCTTTTAGATTGTCACGAACATCGGTCCTTCCGGGGGCACGTTTTCGTTCCATTGGAGAGATTGATGAACCGTTTCT
>DASCPX010000027.1:0-367509 GCA_036012755.1 Myxococcota bacterium
CGCCGGCGCTGCCCAGGGCGATTCGGAAGTGGTTCCTGCCAGCGGCCGTCTTCCGGCCCCGGCCGCAGCCCTCGGCGATGTTCAGGACGACGCTATCGGACGCCCGGATGGCCTGGTCCTTGAGGTGGCCTCGCCCCGATGGCCAGCGGGTCGCCGCGACCCGCTCGTTGACCGACAGGGCGAGCTTGTAGGCGTCGAGGTTCTCGAAGGAGCAGGCGCACGTCCGCGGCGACGAGTCCCGAGGTCGAGGCCCGCACCCGAGACTCGATCATCGAGAACGAGACTCGATCATCGGGGGTCGATCATCGAGAACGAGACGCCGCGGGCCTGGGTGCGCCATCAGCTCGAGAGCACCATCGCGGGCATCGGGCTCGCCGGCTACGCGGTCGGCCCCGACTACCTGGCGGGCGAGCGGGTGCCACTGCTGGTGGTCGGGGTCTGGCAGGCATGCCCCACCACGGCCGCGGAGATCTACCACGACGTGTACTCGGGCATCGCCTCGGGGGCGCTCGGCATCGCACTGTACAGCTACGCCCATGGCGTCGACTCCGCCTCGGGCGACGGCCTCGACGGCTTCCTGCAGGCCGCCGAAGAGCTGACCACCCACGACGAGCCGCTCGGCTCGGTGGTGCTCTTCGGCGAGAGCACGGGCGAGGTCGCCTTCGAGATCACCGACGGCGCCACGCTCACGGACGAATTCACACCGTACGGTGCCACCGAGCCCGAGCAGTACGACTGCCTGAACCTGGCCGCCTGGGATCACGATGACCAGCGCTGGGTCGTGGCCGTGAACAGCTGCGAGGAACCACTGGCAGCACGGCTGTCGGGCTTCACGGGCGGCCCCGAGGTCGTGCTCCCCTACGAAGAACGCGTCCTCTGCCTGGACGACGAGGGCGCCTTCGAAGACGACTTCGACGCACTGGGCGTGCACATCTATCGGGTCGACGGCCCGTGAACCGGCTGCCAGCAGCGGATTCTCGACCACACAAAAGTGAAATGAGCGTATCTGCGCCCGCACTGTTGCCCTCAGGACAGCACCACGCTCGATGCAGAGATCGCCAGATACACCACGAAACCGCCGAGAGCGATCAGGATGGGTCCGAACACCCAGCCCGCGGAATCCATGTGAAGCGCGGCTTCCCCGTGGTCTTGCGGGTTGTACAACACATCGACCGGGCCTTTCGGGTATTTTCGGAGCTCTTTGTCAGCGTCGCTTCGTTGGCCATAGCTGGTGACGGAGCCGTGAGAAATCCGGTCGCCGGTGAAGGCCTGCCCACCCACCTCATATCGATACGCAACCCGGAGCTTGTGGCTGGTCTGAGGCCAGCCATCTGTGTCCGTGCCCTCACCCTTCACGACTGAGGACTCGGTGATCTCACCAGTGACAGAGGGCCAGCTCTTTCCTCGAAACCGCTGCACGATTGTGTAGACACCGAACCCAATGAGGAAGAGTCCGGCTGCGAACAGGAACAAGAGGAACACACCCGTCGCGAGCATTCCGAGGACTGTGGATAGAGGGGGAACGGAGATGAGGCGCTCCACGTGAGGGTGGCGAAGAACGCGCGAGGATAGGCAGCAGCCGCCCCCTCACACAACGAGGTCGAACCGACCGATCCGCCAATGACAGAACGGTGCCGCGCCCAGGAGCACGTCCATGAAGACGGCCTGCTCGAGCTGCGGCAACGTTCCCGGACCACTCAGTCGAGGATCTTCCACCCCATCACGACCACCACGTGAGGCGCGGCGACGTAGCCGATGACCAGGACCTGCTTGCCCTCGTGCTCCCGCAGCTGGTCCGCCTGCTCCAGCACGATCGTCGAGCCCGAGTTCCGGTCGTCGAGCACGAGGTTGTTCCCGTGTACGCGCAGCTGGCCGAGGTAGGGCGCCGAGCCGTCCGCGGCGGCCAGCACCGACCAGTCCCGCACCACCACGCGCCTGCCGACCCGGTTTCCATCGACCTCCAGCGTGCAGTCTTCGAGCTGCTCGAGCACCCGCTGGTCGGGACCGGCCTCGAGCTTCCAGCGCGTGCCGTCGGCCTCGATCAAGACCAGGCGCTCCCCCGGCACCACGACGCCTTGGAGGTGGGCCACGCAGGCCAACAACGTCAGTCCAACCAAGCGAAGCCGTCCAGGCTGTGGAGCCCGACCGGGTCGATGGGCTGGGGATCCACCTGGGTGGAGAGGACCTCCGGGCCGACGTCCAGGAGCCGATCCCGCTCGGTGAGGGCGTCCTCGAAGCGCGCGAGAGCCCCGGCGAGGCCCGGGAGGGTGGCGTCGCCGACGACCTCGACGACCAGGCGGGCGTGTGCCGCGGCGGCCCAACCGAGGCGGCGCTGCTGCCTGGCGCCGAGCTGCGCCATCAGCGCCGCGCGGGCGTCCTTGATCTCCGGCTCGGTCCGGACTCCGGCGAAGAGCATCGCGCTGTCGAGGAGCTCGTCGTCGTCAGCGTCTTCGATGGTGCTCTCGACGTGCGCGCCCAGCTCCCTCGACGCCCGGAGCAGCGCCTCGTCGCAGCGGGCCAGGCGATGGAGCATCTCGTCCGGGACGGCGTCGCAGTCGGGGTAGTGCTCCAGACGCAGCGCCTGCAAGACGGCTCCATCAGCGATTCGAAGGGTGTTCCTGAACCGCGGCCCGGTCTGCACCGTCGGGGCCGGAGGAGGAGGCATTGCCTCGCCGTCGGTGTGCTCGTCCTCGTCCCAGGCCAGCATGTCCAGGTGGAAGTCCGTGACCTCCGCCTCTTCCGGGGACACGCTGTCGAAGGTCTCCTCGACCACCGCAGCTGGCGGCGCCACGTTGGTCTCGTCCGCGACCAGAAGCGGTTCGCCGACGCGCGTCTCGTCCGCGACCAGCAAGGGTGGCGGGAGACCGATGTTGCTCTCGTCTGCGACGAGCAGGGTCGTCGGCTCGAGGTCGGAGTCGTCGGGCAACGGCACGGTCCCCTCGACGAAGCGGGTCTCGTCGAGTTCGTCCGGCAGCGGGGCGATGGGGAGCTCGTCAGCGCTGTCCGGATCGTCGCCGAGGCCGAGGTGGGTCGGCTCGTCGTCCGCTGTCGACAAGGAGTCGAGCCAGGTCACCTCCGTCACCTCGTCGTCGGGGAACATCGGGTCCTTGCGGCGCATGCGAGCCCGCACGGAGTCGGGATCCACGCCGAGCTCGGTGACCTCGTCGTCGTCGATGAGGTTCGGTAGCTCGAGGTGGGCCCGACCGATGGCGTCGATGCTGTCGAGGGAACCCGGCTCGTCGTCGTCGAGCATGAGTTCGGGAACCGCGCCATCGGGATCGATGTCCAGCTCGAGGGGCTCGTCCTCGACCGGATCGAGCTCCAGCTCGGGCGCAGCTTCGGCGCCGGCCACCCCGGCAGGCTGAGCCAGCCCCGAGCTGCCACCGGAGAACCAGTTCCGGATCCGGTCCCAGAAGGCCATCACAGCGATGCTAACCGACTGCCTGCGAACCCTTACCGAGCCTTGACTCATGCCTGGGCCGCAGATAGGCCAGAATGCTCTCGGATGGCACCTGGCACCCGCTCTTTCCCCCACTTGCCGGCCGCGCCGAAACCGTGTCCAGGGCTGACACCATGATGCTCCTCCCCAAGAAGATCGGACCCCTCACGCTCCAGCGGAAGCTGGGCGCAGGTGGTGTTTCGGAGACCTACCTCGGGCTCACCGAAGACGACCACCGCGTCGGCGTCCGGCGCATTCTCCCCTTTGTCCGACAGGACGGCCGGCGACTCGCACAGGTGGAAGCACGCGTGCGCGACCTCCTCGGCATCAAGCACCCTTTCCTGGTCCAGGCGCTGGACTGGATCGAGGCAGACGACGAGCGCTTCGTGGTCGAGCAGTGGGTCGAAGGCATCGACCTGGAGCGGGTGATCGCCTGGTGTCGCCAGCACGACAAGCCTGTCCCCCACAACGTCTTCCTGAACGTGGCGACCCAGGTGTGCTCCGCCCTGGAGGTCCTCCACGGACGGCCAGGAAAGGGCACCGGGGCAGAGAACGTCCTCCACCTCGGACTCCAGCCCGGCCACATCTTCGTCACCCCGGAGAACAAGGTGCGGGTCGGCGGCTACTCCCTGGTGCGGAGCCCGACCGCACTGCCCCAGGGCGGCATCGCCGGGCCGGTCCCGACCCGGATGGAGTACCTCTCCCCGGAGCAGACCCACCCCGATCAGAAACTGCTGCCAGCATCCGACGTCTTTGCCCTTGGGTGCATCCTCTACGAACTCTTGACGTTGGAGCCGCTGTTCCGCGCGGACAGCAACCTCCAGACGATTCACAGGGTCCGTCGCGCCGAGGTCGCGGGACCGCTCCAGAAGGTCAAGGAGCGCATGCCCGGCCTGGACAAGGTGCTGTTCCGGGCGCTGTCGCTGAACCCGCGTCACCGCTACCAGCGAGCCTTCGTCCTGCGCGAGGACCTGCGTGGCTTGATGGCCGGCTACAGCTTCGCCAGCATCCACGACGACACCCGGGCCTTCCTCGCCCCCATCGAGGCAGAGACGACCAGCTCGCTGAAGCGGTCTGCGACCCAGGAATCCGAGGCCCCCCAGCCCATCGCGCCGGACAGCACCGCCGCCCACATCCTGATCGACCCAGAGGCCCACGGCGCTGTCCAGCACGCGGAGGAGGTCGCCCGGGAGCGGAGCGAACTGCTCGAGCGAGAGGCCGCAGCCTTCGACCTGACCGAGCGCACGGACCAGATCCCCCAGGATCCAGACGAGGAGTGGAACGAGCTCCCCACCGATCTCCACGTGGTCGACGAGCAGCCCTCGCCTGCCGGCCCGCCCGACGTGATGGCGCAACCGCGCGCGGCCCCCCCTCCCCTGGCCCCCGACCACCCCCTCGGCGCCCCGATGAAGGAGCCGGAGCACACCGCGGCCTACCTCTCCGACGGAAGCGACGTCGAGGAGGTGCCCCGCCCCGCGGACAGTCACACCCTCTTCGACGGAGCGCCGCCGGCCCCCTTCCTCGATCCGGAGGAGGAGTCCACCAACACGGACTTCATCCGCCAGGAGACGCCGCGGAACCTCACGCTCTACCCAGAGGACGAGCTCGGAGCGGCCGACGCCTCCATCGAAGACGAGTACGCGGACGAGGGTCCGCCGACCTTCATCGACGACCCGGGGGAGGGCCCCACGGAGATGAAGGTGGATCCCACCGAGGCGACGGTGGATGTGCCGCTGGTCGCCAAGGACGAAGGCACCTTCGGCGTGCCGGCGCCCATTCCGCCGGCTCCGGCGGCGCCAGCGCCCTACGACCCGGCGGTCGACTCCGCCCGGCCGACCGCGGTCGAGGAGCCACCGATGGCTCCCCCGCCCTTGGCCCGCCCCGATCCCACCGCAGAGGTCGACCCGGACGCCCCCGCCCCCAAGCCAGCGAGCAAGCTGCCGATCTTCGCGGTCATGGCTGTGGTGCTCTGCTTGGGCTGCGCAGGCCTCGCGGCCGTGGGCTTCTACGTCGGAAGCGGCATGCAGAGCGACCTCGAGACCCAGCTGGCCGAGCTGAGCGATCTCGACGGTCCCTCGCTCGCCGACGCCGTCGCCGGAGCAGAGGGCGACGACGCCGAGGACGCCCTCGCCGACGCCTTCGACGAGATGGCCGAGGACGCCCCCGTCGACGAGCCTGAGGAAGCCGACGAGCCGATCGACGAGCCAGTCGAGGAAGATGAGCCAGAGGTCGTCGCGGCGGCGAAGCCCTCCTACTCCTCGGGCTCCTACGAACCGAAGACCACCACCTACGAGCCGAAGTCCTACTCCTCGGGCACCAGCCATGGCTCCAAGAGCTCCTCCGGATCCTCTGGTTCCAGCAAGGGCTCCTCCGCGGGCTCCTCGTCGAAGAAGTCGAGCTCATCGAGCAGCTACTCGCGCAGCTCGACCAAGAGCTATGACGACGACGACGACGACCTCTTCGCAGAGCTCGCGCTGTCCGAACCGGATGGCTTCGCCGAGCTCGCTGACACCGGCAGCGCCTCTGACATCGCCGAAGCGACGAACCTCGACGAGTACGTCAGCGGCGCCAAGAAGGGCCGCCTCGGAGAGTCCGAGATCATGATGCTGGAGCTCGTGGAGGACGACGATCTCAGCTACACGCGCTCGAGGGCGCTGTTGCTCATGAACGCCGAGCAGAAGTCCGACAAGCGGGCGGTCAAGCGCTACCTCGACCAGCTGATGGTCCTACCGGAGAACCAGTACAACTCCGTTTACCTCGCCAAGAGGGCGACCTGGTACGTGAACCAGGGCAGCTACCAGACCGCCCTCGACACCGCCACCGAGGCCGAGCGCTACTGGGCACGCATCCCGCCTGAGCTCGTCTTCTCCACCAAGGCCGACATCTACGCTGCGCAGGCCGCGTCGTGGCAGGGACTCTTCTACAAGGACGGAGAGGACCTGGACATGCTCGACAACGCCATCCGCGGGTGGGAGAAATACCGCCGCCACGGCTTGACGAAGTCGGACACGCAAATGGCCCGGAAGGCAGACGCCGAGATCGAGAAGCTCGAAGATGTCCGCCGGCGCCTGGAGTAGTCATGCGTCTCTTTGCTGCAATCGCTTTTCTCCTCGGTCTGGCCGCATGTCAGACCCACCACGCCATCATGGGCCACGTCATCGACCGAAACGGCGACCCGCTGGACCGCGTCATCATCACGGTCGACCCCGGCAACGTGCAGCTGATCACCGACCAGTCCGGGTACTACGAGGTCGACTACCTGCGAGACGAGACCGGCGAGCGCGTCAAGATGCAGAAGCGCACCGTCTACAACGTCGAGGCCTTCAAGCCGGGCTACCACCCAGTGGAGACGACGATGGAGTACAAGCGCGGAGAGCTCCTCCTCGAGCCCCTGACGCTCAAGGAAGACACCATCCGCCTCGTGGGCACGGACCAGGACATCGATCCCGACGAGCATCCGGATCGGACGCACTCTTCCGGCGGGTCCTACGAGGGCGAATGAACCTCGTCGCGGCCATCGCATGCTACGGCGGCGAGCCCGCTGTCGAACGCTCGGCGTCCCCAATGGACGGATCCTGGGTCGGCGACGTGATCGGCCGCCCGGAGCTCTTTGACGAGACGGTGTCCGAAAACCGGGCAGCATGGGTCGCCTACCATCGGAGCGACCTGCCGGAGGCGCTGCGTATCGGAGGCCCGGCAGGACAACGCGCAGCAGAGGACCTCGCGCTGCTCCACGCCGACCTCGGGCTGGTCAGCTCGGAGGCGTGGTCGCGCACGATGCGCACCTGGGACGACAAGGGGGAGCTGCCAGTGGACAGCGCGATCACCTGGTTCGCTGCCCTCGCGGCGCTGGAGACCGGGGACGAGGAGGCCGCCCGCGCCTGGCTCGAGCGCGCGGCCAACGCCGGGGACGCCCAGGTCCGCGGAGCTGCCACCGCGCTGGCGGCCCGTCCTGTTGTCGACACCCCACTCCCGGATGCCACCGGCAACGTGCTGCTCGAGCAGTTCAACGCCAACGTCGGAGCGCGAGTGAGCGGACAGCCAGATGGCCTCGGCATCGACGACGCCATCTGGGTCGAAGCTGCCGGTGACCACGAGCGCGGCTTCCACGACCCCATGCGCCACTGGTCGCTGGCGGCGGTCCACGCCCACGTCGAAGGCCCGGACGAGGGCCTCCCGAGCCTGTTGTTCTCGGCTTGCCTGGACGCGCAGACCACGGACTGTGCGGCCCAGACGGCGAAGGCTCTCGGGGTCGACCCGACCCTCGAGGGCGAGGACGACCCAGAACGTGCCCGCCAGCTCGTGCGCAGCCTGGATGTCGCCCTCGACGGCTGGGTCGGCGAGCTGGAGGGCTCCATCGACGATGACGGACGCGCCCTCTTGGAGGACCTCGCGCTGGTCCAGCGCCTCCGCGCCGAGGTCCTGCTTGGCCTCTCTCGCCAGGCCCTCGCAGGTGACCGCCCTCGCCAGGCCCTCGCGATGGCCCAGCTCGCCCTGGACCTCGAGAACCCACGCGAGGTCGGGCCCGTCAACCTCCCCGGGCTGTATGCCGTGCTCGCGACCGCGAACCTGCGGACGGGGCACACGCGCGAAGCCCTCGATAACCTCCACGTCCTCACCGGCTCCCCCTTGGACGAGGCACACGGCGTCAAGGAAATCGTCGGTGACCTCGCGATCCTCCAGGGCCTCGACCGCCAAGGCGACTCGAAGGAGAACTGATGCTCATCTCTCTGCTGCTGACAGCCAACGCCAGCGCCCTCCGATACGCGGAGGATCAGGCCCCTGGCATCGTGAACCCCCTGTTCTCGACGACGATGTCCGAGGCTCGAGTGAACGAGCTGTTGTTCGACAGCCTCTACACCGACGACCCGGACCTCGCCGCGAAGGCGAACCTCGTGAGCATGTCCGAGCTCTCCGACGACATGTTCTCGCTCACGCTCAGGCTGCGCGACGACATCATCTGGCATGACGGGGAGCCGCTGATCGCCGACGACGTCGTCTTCACGATCGAGGCGATGAAGAACGGCGAGACCATGTCGACGGAGGCGGGCAGGGTCGAGTGGATCGAGCACGCAGAGGCCACCAGCGCCCAGACCGTGGTGCTGTACTTCGTCGATCCGGAACCACGTCCCGAAGAGAAGCTCTTCTTCAAGATCCTGCCCAAGCACCACTTCGAGGGCAGCGCAATCCACCGGACGCACAGCTTCCGAACCCGCCCGGTCGGCACCGGCCCCTACGCGCTCACCCGGTACAACGACGACAACAGCATCACCTTCGAGGCCAACGAAGACTTCCGCGGCGAGGTCAGCATCCCCGAGCTCGTGATGCGCGAGGTCACCGACAAGAGCTACCAGGCCAAGCTCCTGATCTACGAGTCCCTCGAGGGACTGGTCCGGGTCCTGCCTCGGGACCTCGCTGTCCTGCAGAACAACCGCAAGGTCGAGCTCTACCCCTACCAGACCAACAGCTGGTGGTACGTCGGCTTCAACCTCGAGCGCGCGCCCTTCGACGACGCTCGGGTCCGCCGGGCGCTGTCCCACTACGTGGACGTCGAGGCGTTGCTCGCCCCGATCGGCACCGGAGAGATCCTCTCGGGTCCCTTCGTGAAGTCGAGCCCCTTCTACAACCACGACACCCGCCCCTACGACTACGACGAGATGAGAGCCTCCGCCCTCCTCGAGGAAGCCGGCTTCAGCCAGTCGGATGGGACCTGGACCCGGGACGGTGAGCCGCTGCGCCTCACGATCACCGCCCACCAGACCCTCGAGAGCGCCCAGGAGGTCGTCATCAACCTCCAGTCGCAGCTGCGCGGAGCCGGCGTCGAGGTGGACGTGGAGTTCCTCGACGAGGCTGCCTGGAAGGCGCGCATCTGGCGCGAGCGCGACTTCGAGCTGGTGCTCTCACAGTGGTCTTTCGACCGCAACGAGGACATCCGCGAGCAACTCCACTCCGACGGCGCTCGCAATTTCGGCACCTACGGGAACCCAGAGGTCGATGGGTTGCTGGAGGAAGCTCGCCTGGCTCGTGACCCCCACGTGAAGAAGACCGCGCTGCGCAAGGTCCACCGACTCGCCCACGACGACGCTCCGATGATCTACCTTTGGACGCTGGACAGCTATTCCGCGATCAGTACGCGGGTGTCCGACGTAGTCATCCACCCCTTCTATTTCTTCACCTGGATCGCGGACTGGCGAATGCGCTGACTCCCCTGCTCGTCGCCATCGCGCGACGCGTGGGCGCCTTCGTCCTGACGCTCGCGGGCGCTGCGCTGCTCGTGCAGTGGTTGTTGTGGCTCGCCCCAGGCGACGCAGTGGATCTGCTGACCGCGGACCCGGAGCTCCGGGCGATGATGGTCGAGCGCTGGGGGCTGGATGAGCCGCCCCACATCCGCACCCTGGCCTTCATCGAGGGCGCGCTCACGGGGGACCTCGGCATCTCGCTGACCTACCGGCCTGGCGAGGAGGTCGCCGAGCTCGTCTGGCGAGCCGGGTTGACCTCGGCCCCGACCCTGCTGCTGAGCGTGCTGCTGGCAGTCTCCGTGGGCGTCACGCTGGCTTACCTCGGGCAGCGGTGGACCCTGTCCCGTCGCGCCGTCCAGGCTCTCAGCGTCGCCCCTGTCTTCCTCCTCGCCGCCACCGCCGTGGTGGGCATCAACGAGGCCACCTTCGCGATGCTGGAGGCCGGCTGGATCGAACGTCCGGACTGGTTCGCCTTGCCGCTCGGGGACTCGATCCTGAAGTCCGCGCTCGCCGTCACGATGCTGGCCGTGGGCAGCTCGGCGCTGACCGAGGTCCACCAGTCCTGCGACGACGAGCTCAGGCGCATCCGGAAGAGCGGCTACGTCGACGCGGCGATGGCCCGCGGCGCCAGGCTGTGGCCACACGTCCTGTGGAACCTCGTGCCGCCGCTGACGACCATCACCGTGAGTCGAACCGCCTTCTTCGTCGGGGGTCTCGTGGTCATCGAGAAGGTGCTCCAGCTCAACGGCGCAGGCGCGATGCTGTGGCAGGCCTGCAGGATGCGCGACTACCCGCTCGCGATCGGGCTGGTCGTCGCAGCGGCGGGCGTCGTCTGTGCATCACGGCTGCTCGGCGATGTCGTCCGCATCGGCGTGGACCCGAGGCTGCGGGCATGAGCCTGCGCCTGTCCGCGTTGTCCGGCGCCGCGGTGCTCGTCGCCGTCACGCTCCTGTGGGGGGTGAGCCTCGTCAGCGGCTACGACGTCACCACCGACGTCGACGTCCACCGGGCCTCTGTCGGTCCCACGGCCGAGTTCTGGCTCGGCACCGACCACCTCGGCAGAGACGTGGCCTGGCGACTGCTCAAGGCGACGGAGGCCTTCATGGGGCCGGCGTTGTTGGCGCTGGTCATCGCCATGGGCTTCGGTGTCGTCGGAGGCGCCCTCGCCGGCTGGCTCGGCGGAGCGCCCCGCTGGCTGATCCGCTACGGCTTCACGGTGATCGAGGCCCTGCCGCGCTTCGTGCTCGTCCTGCTCGCCTGCGCCATCTATGGCAGCGAGGTCTGGATCATCGGCGTCGCCGCGGGCGTCGCCTACGCACCGACCCTGGGCGAGGCGGTGTTCACCCGCATCGAGTCCTTCCGGCGCGCCGAGTTCGTCCTCGCGGCCGAGGCCCACGGCGTCCACCCGATGTGGGTGCTCGCGTACCACCTGATCTGGGTGAACTGTGGGCGCCTGGTGGCACGGCACGGGCTGCAGCTCTTCGCGTACTTCCTCCTCCTCGAGACCACCCTGTCGTACATCGGCGGCCTTGATGGAGCGGGCTCCTTCGGCGTGCCCCAGCCCGATCCGAGCTGGGGCAACATGATCGCCTTCGAGTGGCGGGAGCCCGGCGCCAATCCGTGGGCGAGCTGGGCACCCGGGCTCGCGATCTGGGGGGTGATGATGAGTGCGGTGCTGGTCGCCGAGGGCCTGGTGGGGGCCGGAGATGGCTGACGTCCTGCTCCTCGACGATCTCCACATCGAGGCCGACCTGCCAGGCGGCGGTCGCCGGACCCTCGTCGATGGTGTCGGCCTGCGCCTCGACTCAGGCCGCATCACCGTGCTCGTGGGGGCTTCCGGCAGCGGCAAGACGCTGACGGCCCGCGCCCTGCTAGGAATGGTCCAGGTGAAGCCCGGCGTGATCCGCGGCACCCTCGAACTCGCCGTCGATGGAGTCGTCCACCGCCCATTCAAGACCGGCTTCGAGGGTCTGCGCGGAGCTGTGATCGGCTACCTCGCCCAGGACGCGCGCGGCTCGCTGGACCCGCTGTGGCCCATTCGGCGCCAGGTAGTGGAGGCCTTGCGCCTCGCCGGACGCGACGAGGACGCGCTGCCATGGCTGAGCAAGGTCGGGCTCCCAGAGCCCCAGCGGGTGGCTGGCTTGTTCGCACACGAGCTCTCCGGGGGCATGGCCCAGCGCGTCGCCATCGCGCTCGCCCTGGCGCGCGGGAGCCGCTTTCTGGTGGTAGACGAGCCGACCACCGGCCTCGACCCGAGGATCCAGGAGGGTATCCTCGACGGGTTGCTCGAGCTGAAGGCGGAAGGGGTCGGCGTCCTGTTCATCACCCACGACTTGCGCCTCGTGCCACACCTCGGGGACCAGCTGCTCGTCATGCACGCCGGTCGCGTGGTCGAGGACCTCCCGACCTCCCAGCTGTCGCGCCTCGAAGCGCCGGAGGCGCTGGCCCTCTGGAAGGCCACCGCTCGCATCTCTGGGGGTGCCTTGTGAGCGCCCTGTCCGTGCGTGGACTGGTCAAGCGCTACCGGGCCGGCTGGGGGCGCTTGCCCATGACCGCGGTCGACGGCGTCGATCTGTCCGTCGACTTCGGCGAGGTCGTCGGCCTCATCGGCGAGTCGGGCTCGGGCAAGACGACGCTGGTCCGCGCCGCCCTCGGCCTGCTGCGCTTCGACGCTGGCTCCGTCGAGATCCTCGGCGAGGATCTCTCGAGGCTGTCGAGCACCCAGCGGCGCGCGATGAGACGGGACGTCCAGCTCATCTTCCAGGACCCGGACAGCATGCTCAACCCGGGGCTGAGCGTGCGGCAGCACCTGCGTGAGAGCGCCCAGCTCCATCGCCCCGACGCCTCCGCCGCGGACCTCATCGCTCGGGTCATCCGACAGGTCGGCCTCGAGCACCGGGTCGACGCCCTCCCGGCCGCCCTGTCCGGGGGGGAGAAGCGGCGGGTCGGCCTCGCCCGGGTGCTGATCGCGGATCCGCGCCTCATCGTCGCCGACGAGCCCACGGCAGGCCTCGACGCGGCGTTGAAGGCAGATCTGATCGATCTCATCCTTGCCTCGCGCGGGCCGGACACCGCGACGCTCCTGGTCAGCCACGACCTGCCGCTGATGGCCTACGCCTGCACCCGCCTCGCCGTCATGCTGGAGGGGCGCATCGTCGAGGAGTTCAGCGTCGCCCAGCTCGGCGAGGCCGAGCACCACCCCTACACCAAGGCGCTCTTGTCGAGCGCTGGAATGCTCGCCCTGGAGAGCGCGTGACGGGGTGGCTCCTCCTGTGCTGGCTCGGCGTGGCGCAGGCCCAGGACGCCGAGCACCACATCGAGATGGCCCGACTGTTCGTGAAGAAGCAGTGGTACGCCGACGCGGAGGCCGAGTTGGACAACGCGGTCCGCCTCGACGACGGACGGGACTCCTACGAAGCCTGGTGGCTCCTGGCCCAGGTGCGCTACGAGCTCCTCGACGCCGAGGGGGCGGGCGAGGCCGCGCGGACGGCGGCCGAGCTGACGCGGGACCCGGACGAGGCCCTCCAGGCCCAGCAGCTCGCCGAGTGGATCCACGGGACCTTCGGCGTCGTGATCATCGAAGCGCCCTACGAGGCGATGGCCTCGCGAATGCAGCTCGAACGGGCCTCCCTGCTCATGGACCCGGACCTCAAGCGCTTCGTCGACCAGCTGGCCCTGGGCTGGACGAAGCCCCAACCACTGCCGATACGCGTGGCTCTCCCTGCCGGTGAGTACCTCGTGCAGGGCTACCCGGTCTCGGTTCAGCCCGGACTCCAGGAGACGGTGCTGGATCTGCCGATGTCCGCCCTCGGCGAGAGCGGCTTCGCCGCGCTCCAGGTCACTCGCGCCGAAGTCGGCATGGGTGTCGGCCTCTATGTCGGCGAACGGACGGGCGGACTCGGCCCCTCGCTCGAGATGCAGCTCGGCGTCACGCAGCCGGTGAAGGGCATGCTGGCGGGCGTCGTCGTCGACTACAGCGTCCGCAGCTACCCGGTGGAGGGCTTCGGCCAGGTGCGGCATCCCGCCGCGTGGACCCTCGGCGCGCGCCTGGGAAAGGAGCTGATGGTCAGCGGCCCCCTCGCCCTACGCCCGATGCTCGGGTACCGCTACGGCTACCTGCCCGGCATCCCCTTCGAGTGCCTCGAAGGCGCCACGGTGAACTGCACGCCGCCCGGAACGCTGGCGCAGGAGCCCGACGTGCTGGTCTACGCGGTCGGCCGCGCCCACATTCCCTTCGTCGAGCTGTCGGTCGACTGGCGCCGAGCCGGACGGACGACCGCGACGGGGCTGGGGGTTCGACTGGTCGTCGACCATGCCTTCGGTGTCGTGAAGAGCCCGACAACAGCGGAGATCAAGGGCAGCGAGGGCACGATCGAATACACCACGAACGAGCCTCGCTGGAGCACCACCGGATTCCGCATGATGGCGAACTTCTCTCACGCGTTCTGATGCTGATCACCCTGTTCTCCGCGGCGCTGGTCGCCCTCGCTCCTCCGGTCCTCGCCGGAGGCGCCCAGCCGGTCACGCCCGACTTCGAGGGCAACTGCCAGTCCCCCCAGTGGAACCGCGACGGGAGCCAGCTCGCGTACGAGGTGAACTTCCACGACAAGAAGGTGATCGAGACCTGGATCTTCACGCCGGGCCAGGGCGAGCGGCGAGTCGCTCCCTCTGCGCGGGGCGCCAGCGCCGTCACGGAGGGCTTCCAGAAGTCCGAGAGCGGCATGGTCGTCCACGAGCTCACCTGGGGACCAGAGGACTACTTCATCTACTCGGCCTCTGGTGCCGACCAGCGCTATGACCTGTACCTGAGCTCCGGGAGCAGCATCGCGCCGAGCTCCTCGGCCGACGGTGGCCCCGCTTGGAGTCCGGACGGCAAGTGGATCGCCTTCACCTCGGCCCGCAGCGGCCAAGGCGACGTCTACCTGCTGTCGGCCGCGCACCTGGAGCTGGAGCCGCAGCGAATCAGCTCGGACCCGACGGCTAGCGAGCTCTACATCTCGTGGTCGGCGGACTCGACGAAGCTCGCCTGGGTCGGACACACGAAGCAGGGCGACACGATCCACCTCGTGGACGAGCTCATCGGCCCGAAGGCCCGCACGATCGCGGCGCTGGGAAACACCCAGACCCGTCCCGCGTTCTCCCCGGATGGGGAGCGCATCGCCTTCTACAGCAACCACTCGAAGAAGGAGCGCTTCGACCTCTACGTGCTCGACCTCTCCGTCGGCACGCCGGAGCTGCTCGCCGAGAGCGTCGTCATGAACATCGGAGGCCCCCAGTGGGGCCCGGATGGGCGGGGCATCGTCTACGTCAAGGACGACGACGACCGCTTCGACCCCGTGTTCTATGCCCCGGTCAACGGCGATGACCACTCGCTGCTGGACACACGCACGGTCGGAAACGGTGACCACGACATCGTCGTCGGAACGGACGGGCGGGCCTACCTGGCGATCGCGGCTCAGGGCCGGGTCGAGGACCAGGTTCGCGACTTCAAGCGCATCTACGTGCTCCCCCTCGATCTCTGAGGCCGGTCAGGCCGCCAGCTGACGCTCCACGAGTCGGCGGTAGAGGCCGTCGATGGCCATGAGTTCGGTGTGGGTGCCCGCCTGCACGATGGAGCCGCCATCGAGCACGCAGACCCGGTCTGCTTCCTTGACCGTGCTGAGGCGATGGGCGATGACCAACGTGGTCCGGCCGAGCATCAGCCGGTCGAGGGCCTCCTGCACGAGGTGCTCCGACTCCGCATCCAGCGCGGAGGTGGCCTCGTCCAGCACGAGGATGCGCGGGTCCTTGAGCAGCGCTCGCGCGATCGCGACCCGTTGCTTCTGGCCGCCCGAGAGCTTCACTCCGCGCTCTCCGACCAGCGTCTCGTAGCCCTCTGGGAAGCCGACGATGAAGTCATGGGCATTCGCCGCCGTCGCCGCGGTCTCGATCTGCTCCTGGGTCGCCCCGGGCAGCCCGTAGCGGATGTTCTCCTCGATCGAGGTGGCGAACAGGATGGGCTCCTGGGACACCACGCCCACCTGGCGCCGAAGCCAGTCCGCGTCGAGGTCCGAGTAGTCCCGCTCGTCGAGGGTCACGACTCCGGCGTCCGGGTCGTAGAAGCGGGACATCAAGGCGGCGACGGTCGACTTTCCGCTCCCACTCGGGCCGACCAGCGCGACCACCTCGCCCGGCGTGAGCTGGATGTCGAAGCCGGTGAGCACGGGGAGGTCCGTCCTCGACGGGTAGGCGAAGTCCACGCCTTCGAAGGACACGCGCCCCTCGAGGGTCTCGACGCTCGCGCCGCCGCTGCCGCCGACCGAGGTCTCCCGGTCGAGCAGCTCGAAGACGCGCTCCGAGGCGCCGAGCGCCTTCATGAAGTCCTCGTAGAGCCCCGAGAGAGCGCCGATCGACATGGCCACCGTCAGGGTGTACAGCAGGTAGCTGGTGAGCTCGCCGATGGTCATCATTCCGTCGACCAGGAGGTGGCCGCCGTACCACAGCACCAGCCCGATGGCGGCGTAGCCGGCGAAGCCCACGAGCCATCGGAAGAGCCCGATGACCACGGCGCGACGTCGAGCCAGCTCGAAGCTCTCGTCGACGGCGCGTCCATAGCGCGCCGCCTCCGAGGCTTCGCGGGCGAAGGCGCGCACGGTGCGGATGCCGCTGATGGTCTCCTCGGCGACCTCTGTCGCGCGGGCCAGCGCGTCCTGCACGTCCCGACTGATCCGGCGCAGCCGCCGCCCGAACAAGGCCCCACCGATGGCGACCACCGGCACGATGGCCAGGGTCAGCAAGGTCAGGCGCCAGCTCGTGTAGAAGAGGAAGCCGATGGCGCCCAGGCCCATGATGACGAAGCGGAACAGCATGCTCACGTTCACTGTGACGGTGTTCTGGAGCACGGTGGTGTCGGCCGCTAGCCGGTTGGTCAGCTCCCCGGTGCGGCGCTCGTCGAAGAAGGCGATCTCCTGGCCGATGATGCTGGTGTAGAGCCTCTC
The DNA here is from genome assembly GCA_036012755.1 of Myxococcota bacterium. GTDB lineage: Bacteria > Myxococcota_A > UBA796 > UBA796 > CAJQPC01 > JAAESX01. The sequence goes on from DASCPX010000027.1 coordinate 16,656, forward strand.
GCGGAGCCGCGCGACGACGCGCTCCCCCGCCACGGTGAAGACCCAGGCTCGCAGCGCGCCAAAGGCGGATCCGACGGCGAAGAGGATGAACAGCAGGATGGTCGCGTCGTTGACGAGCTCGCCCCCGCCGCCGTCGACGACGCCATCCACGATGTGCTGCACGACCACGGGGTACGAAAGCGTGATCGCGCTCGAGATGGCCAGGGCCACCGTCCCGACGACGAGGCTGCTCACTTCCGGTCGAGCGAGGTTCCACAGCCGGTTCAGATCACGTTTTGTTGTGGACATGCACCGACATGTTGGCGCACACACCCACTTCGTCAAGGGCGCATCCTACCGATCGGTAAAGAAGCCGAGCCAGCCCCCCTTCTAGGAAACCGGGTACGTGCAGACCTCGTCGAGGCTGTCTCGGCCGAGGATGCGGCGGCCATCACCGTCGACGTAGATGGCCTCTTCGTAGCTCGCCCCGATGCCGTCGCTGGACAACAGTGGGCGGTAGGCCCACATGCCGCGGATGCGATTCGGGTTGAGGAAGTGGACCTGGTGCCGGCGGAACCACGTCGCGCCATGGGCAAAGCGAGGGAAGTTCACGCTTATGAGCCCTTCGCTGGGCAACAGCGCGTGCCCGATGCTGCGCTCACTCGCGAGGGTCACGCGGTGGTTGGCGGCCCAGGCCCTGGCGTACACGTAGATCTCACCGACCGTCTTCATCGGGGAGCTGAAAGCCACGCAGGCCTTCACGCACTCCCGCGCGATCGCGAGCGCCTTGGGCTCGGGCATGGCTGCCCCCGCGTCGCCGAGCACGACGGTCGTTGCGATGTCGCCGAAGGCGTCCTTGGTAGCCGGACCGATGTCGATGGTCGTGACGTCCCCGGCTTTCAGGCGCACCGAGTCGCTGGCGCGGACCCAGATCCTGCTCTCGGCCGTGCGGGCGCCGAAGCTGACCTCCGGTGGGTGGAACCAGCCCGTGAAGCCGGCGCTCCGGGCCTCGTCACGACAGAGGGCCTCGACGTCGACCTCGGACATTCCGACCTGCAGGCCCTGGAGGATGCGGCCGAGTACGGAGATGGCGCGGCGCTGATGGCTGTCGAAGGCCTCGATGACGGCGGGATCGGTGCTCACGGCTGCATTCCTATCATGGGTCCGGATCGGGGACGGCTACGTGGACGAAGTCGCCACCCTCCGGGAAGATCGGTCCCTCGTCATAGAGGAGGTGGTAGGTCTGCCACGTGCGACTGACACGCTTGATGTAGCGGCGCGTCTCCCGGTACGGAACCGACTCGATCCACTCGTCCGTCGGCAGGTTGCCGAAGCGATCGAGCCACTTCTTCACGTTGCCTTCGCCCGCGTTGTAGCCAGCCATCGAGAGGTAGCTGTTGCCCCGATAGCGCTGGCTCAGCGACTCGAAGTACCGGCTGCCGATGCGGAGGTTCGTGTAGGGGTCGTGGAGCTGCTGCTGCGACACCGAGAAGCCCAGCCAGCGCGCGACGGAGCGTGCCGTTCCGGGCATCAGCTGGCTCAGTCCTCGCGCCCCCGCGTGGCTGACTATGTCCTTGTTGAAGTTGCTCTCCTCCCGCACCAGCGCGTGGAAGACGCGAGGGTCGTAGCCGTAGCCGGTGGCCGCTTTCTGCACGAGCTCCCAGTACATGTCTGGATAGGCCAGTATCAGCAGCCGATCGCGCTGGGAGCCGAGCTCCTCCGGCGGGTGGATCCTGAGCCAGGTGCGCAGCGCGTCGTGCGCGAGCAGCCAGTCGTCCGCGGCCCAGCGCTGCTCGATGACGTAGCCGACCTCGCCAGGACTGAGGGCGTCGAGGCCGACGGCGTCGATCTCGACGAGGGCCTCGCGGTAGAGCCCGAGTCGGAAGAGCTCGACGGCGGCCCCGGTGTGGGGGTCGTCGAGGAACTCCGCTCGCACCTGCCAGCCGTCTCCCGGGTCGATCTCCGGGCGTTGGGGGATGCGCTCGGGCGCCAGCAGCTCCAGCCGCGCCGACGCCAGCTGGGCATAGAAGCTGAATGGAGCCTCCTCGCAGAGGCTGGCGAAGCCGTCGATCGCCTCGTCGACCGCAGCCTCGTCCGAGCTGAGCGTCGTGGGGTCGTCCACGTTCGGCCAGGCTCGCCAACGGGCCGCCCAGTAGCGAGCAGCGCGCAGGTGTTCGGGGTCTGATGCGAAGGGAACCCGGGCCGTCGCCTCTTCGGCCCAGGCGATGGCGCCCGGTGTGTCCCCGGCCAGGTAGGCACCCCACGCCAGACGCCAGTAGCCCTCGCCTGCGAGGTCGCCGGTCGGCCACCGCTCCACCTGCTCCCCCCACAGCGCCCTGGCTCCCTTTGGATCCCCGGCCTCCTGGAGGGCGATGCCCGCGAGCGCGAAGCCGTCGTCGGCGTAGCTGTGGTCGGGGTAGAGCTCGCCGACAGCTGAGTAGTGCCGGGCGGCCGATGCCCACGCCTTTCGACGCTCGTCAGCCTTGCCGGCGAGGTAGAGCGCCTTCGCTCCTCGATCCTCGTCGTGCCCGACGCAAGCCCTCCCCGCCGGGGCGAGGACCTGGGCGGACTCGGTCAACCGGTTCAGCTTGAACAGCGAGCGCCCGTGGGCGTACCAGTACATGCAGGCTTCGGGGCTGGGCTCGCTGACCTTGGCGCTGTCCTTCGAGAGCAGATCGACCGCCTGTTGCCACCGGTAGGCTGCCATGAGCTGGTCGCCTCGCAGCGCGATGTCCTGCCAGGTCGGGTACGGTCCGTACTTCTTCAGGTGAGCCTCGGCCTGGCGGCCCGCGGCGGTGCGTGGATAGGCGGCCCAGAGGCGGCGCTCGTAGGGGTAGCTCGCCTCGGTGCCGAGGCCGGCGAGCTGCGCCAGGGCCTGAAGGGCGAGGTCACTCCCCTCGGCCGGATCGGGGCGGGCGACGAGAGCCACGTAGGTCTCGCGGGCCTCGGACGTCCGGCCGAGGTCGTAGAGCGCCTTGGCCCGGACCAGCTGTGCGCGGGGCCACAGGACACTCTGTTCGCCGACGTCGTCGAGCTCCGCCACACCCTCTGCGGCCCTGCCTGCCGCGACGAGGATCTCGCCGGAGGTCAAGCGGAGGTAGTCGACGGGCACGCCCTCGGGTGGGGTCCGCAGCAGTGGCAGGAGCCCCTCCGCGTCCGCTGCGGCTCCCGCGTGAACGGTCGACCATGCCAGCAGGAAGGCATGCACCGGAACCTGCTCGCCGCGTAGAGAGGCCATGTCCACCGCCTCCAGGCCAGCCACGGCCGCGCTGTGCCGACCCTCCCGCAGCGCCTCCAGCAGCGCATCGTCCAAGGGCAACACGAGCCCGAAATCCGCCCCCCCGATCGGGACGGTCGGGCCCTGGTCGGCGTGCAGTGGTGGCTCCAGCGCGAGGACCACAGAGACCAACAGAGCCCAGAGCATCTCGTGCCGGTAACGCACTATGCTTGGAGCCTCAGCGAGGTCACATGATTCGCAAGATCGCCGGTCTCCCACTCCGCATATTGAAGAAGCTCATCGGCGCCGCCTCCGGCGGCGAGCGAACCGCCCCGCCTCCGAAGCCGGCCGCACCGAAGCCGGCCGCGCCGAAGCCGGCCGCGCCGAAGCCGGCCGCGCCGAAGCCGGCCGCGCCGAAGCCGGCCGCGCCGAAGCCGGCCGCGCCCAAGCCGGCGGCGAAGAAGAAGCCCGCGGCGAAGAAGCCTGCGGCGAAGAAGGCACCGAAGAAGAAGCCTGCGGCGAAGAAGGCACCGAAGAAGAAGCCTGCGGCGAAGAAGAAGCCCGCGGCGAAGAAGAAGCCCGCGGCGAAGAAGCCTGCGGCGAAGAAACCCGCGGCGAAGAAGGCACCGAAGAAGAAGCCTGCGGCGAAGAAGGCACCACCGAAGAAGAAGCCTGCGGCGAAGAAGGCACCATCGAAGAAGAAGCCTGCGGCCAAGAAGGCACCACCGAAGAAGAAGCCTGCGGCGAAGACGTCCGCCAGGAAGCTCGGGGTCGCCTTCGAGGGCACGCCCAACCCAAACGCGCTGAAGTTCACGCTCAGCGAGACAGTCTTCGCCGCGCCTACCAGCTTCAGCGGTCAGACCGATGACCCGCTCGGAAAGGCCCTGCTCGCCCTCGAGGGCGTCGTCTCGGTCTTCGCGGTGAACGACTTCGTCACGGTCACGAAGGAGAATGCGGCCGTCTGGGGAAGCCTCACAGAGCCGGTCATAGACGTGATCCAGTCCACCCTGTGAAGCGGGCGCTGGCCGCGGTGGTGGTCTTGGCACTCCTCGCCGTCTCGGCCTGGTGGTTTGGACCCCGGCGCGCCAAGCCCTACGTGGAGCACACCGTCGTCGCCGGAGACACCCTGTCCAAGCTCGCGAAGCGATACGACGTGACGGTGGCGGAACTCCGCGAGTGGAACGGCATCGAGGGCGATCTCATCCAGGTCGACCAGGTGTTGCGGGTCAACATCGAGCCCCCCGAGCAGCTGGCCGAGGTCGCCACACCAGCGGCGAGCAGACGCAGGCGGTCCACCTCGTCGGAGGGGACGCCCAAACGAGATCACGGGCTGTCGATGCCCGGCCCGGAGACCTGCGTGAAGCTCGACACCGCGATCGGAGAGCAGGGCATGGTCGCCTCCGCGGGCTTGGACCACGAGCAGGTGAAGGGCGCGCTGGACGTCATCCTCCCCCACGCCCTGGGCTGCGAACCAGACGATGGGGTCAGCTCGTTGTCGATGAACTTCGAGATCCTGGTGGGATGCGACGGTCTCGTGGACGATGTCGACGTGCTCGACGGTGACATGGCCAGCGAGAGCTACCTCGCCTGTGTCGTCGATGTCCTCGAGTACGCGGACTTCCCAGCGCACGACCTCCCGGACGGCATGCGCTTCACCTACCCCGTGACGGCGAACTGGTGACGTGCCCGGCCTGAGCGAGCTGCGCGCGGCGCTGCGGAGGGTGCCCTTCGCCGTGTGGGCGGGCATCTGGTCGCTGGCGCTGACGCTCGTGTTGGTGTGGCCGGCGCCGCTGCACATGAGCGAGGTCATCCTCGGCAGCGAGTACGGCGACGGCATGAAGCACGTGTGGACGCTCTGGTGGATCCGAACGGAGCTCCTCCAGGAGCACTCCATGCCGATGTACACCAAGCTCCTGAACTACCCGGTCGGGATGGACCTGTACCCGATCGAGCCCCTCAACGGCTTGTTCGTCACCTTGATCGGATGGGTCGACATCGTGACGGCGGCGAACCTCGCTGCGCTCCTGAACCTGACCCTCACGGGCTTCGTCGGCGCGCTCTTCGGACGCGCCCTGTCCGGGACTCGTTGGGGAGGGATGGCCGCTGGCACGATGTTCCAGGGCAGCGCCTTCGCCGCCTTCACCATCCACGTGGGCGTGGGTGAGCTCCAGCACCTGTGGTTCCTGCCGCTCGGGATGTGGATGTGGCTGCGCCTCCGCCGGAGTTTCCGATGGCGGGACGCCGTGATCCTCGGCCTGACCTTGGCGGCCGCGACCTTGTCGTGCTTCTACCTGGGCTTCTTCCTCGCGCTGACCGTCTCGGTGATGAGCCTCACGACCATCGACGCGTCGCGCCATACCCCGAAGCTCCTGGGCACGTACGCCCTGGCCGCGGCGCTGGCGCTGGCGCTGATCCTGCCGATCACCAGGACCTTCGCCGACTCCTACAAGGCTGGGGACCCTCCTACGGTGAGCCTGACCGAGTGGGTCCTGGGTGAACACGGCCAGCCGATCACGGATCCGCCGAGGGCCCGACTCGAGCCCCAGGAGCTCGTGGTGCCCAGGCGCGCGGCCCGTGAAGGAGCGGCGGAGCAGGTCGTTGGCTACGGCGGCGGACGCTACCTGGGCCCTGTCGCGCTGTTGATCCTGCTCGCCGCCTTGGTCCTTGCTCCCAGGAAGGTCACCCCCTGGCTCCTTGTGGCGCTCGTCGGCGTCACCTTCGCCGGGGGCAGCCTGTTCGCGCTCGACGGCCACAACGTCGCGCTGGAGAGCGGGCAGCGGATCCGCTTGCCCTTCTTCCACCTGAACCGCCTCCTCGGCTATGTCGGGGAGCCGATCAACTTCCCGATCCGGTTCCTCTCGATGACGGTGTTGGCCCTCAGCGCGGCGGCAGCTGTCCTCGCAGGTCGACTGTCCCGACACCGCTGGCTGGTCTGGGCTGCGACCATCCTGGTCACGGGCGACGTCGCCTACAACCGCCTCAACGGCCCCCCCCTGGCGACCTTCGAGCCCGATCCATACCCGGAGCTCGCCGAGCTGGCCGACGGCCCGCTGATCGACCTGGCGGTGACTTTCAGGCCAGACACGAGGACTCGCAGGGCTAGCCTCTCCGCGCAGATGATCCACGGACAAAACGTGCCGGGCGTGCCCTTGGAGCGCATCGAGTACTTCGCCCGGGACGGTCACGTCTTCGTGATGGCGACGCCCCTGATGAACGCCCTCCAGAAGACCTACCAGGAGAACGTGCACCTGGATCTCAAGGGCGTCGAGGCCGTGTTCGCGGAGGACCTCGCCATCCTCTACGACGCCGGCCTCAGGTACTTCCTCGTCCTAGGCATCGGTCCACGGCAGAATCTCCCCGAGGGTCTCTCGGCGGCGCTCCGCGAGCTCCTCGGCGAGCCTAGCCTGAGCTCGCCGCGCGTCGAGGTCTTCGACATCCCCGACCCCGGGCTCTCCGAACAGGAGTACGTGCTCTTGCGCGCTATACACGCCCGCCGGGTGGAGACACGGCGACGGATCGACAGGGAGATGGGGCGCCAGCTGCCCGCCCAACCCTGAGCTGGATACAGTGGGGCCGTGGCCGCCCGCCTCCTCATGGTCTGTACGGGCAACATCTGTCGCTCGCCGATGGCTGCTGGAATCGCACAGGACTACGGCTTTCGCCGGATGCGCAACGTCGAGGTCCGCTCGGCTTCGGTCCTCGGACTGGTCGACAAGCCGGCACACAAACACGCGATAAAGGTCATGCTGGAGCTGGAGATCGACATCAGCGCCCACCGTTCCCAGCCGGTCACCCCAGAGATCGTCGCCTGGGCCGACTACATCCTCGGGATGGAGATCAATCACAGCGCCACCCTCCGCGAGCGCTACCCCGAGGCCGACGACAAGATCCTGCTGTTGCCGACCTTCGGCGGCCTGGTCGAGATCACGGACCCCCTGGGCGGCTGGCGCGGACGGTTCCGTCGGTGCCGGGACGACATCCAGCGCTGCACGATGGCCTTCGTGGACCAGCTCGGGTGATCCCGCTGCTGCCGGCGCCCCTCGACGTGGCGCCTGGAGCTCGCGTCCATCGCCGGGCGGTGGCTGCGAGAAGACCGAGCAGGACCAACAGCGAGCTGAGAGGAGTCGCCAGGCCGCAAGTCCACGAGATGCCGCCCGGATCAGCGGGGTCGACGGCCTCTACGCAGCCCTCGTCGACCTCACCATCGCAGTCTTCGTCGGCACCCGAACAGAGCTCCTCCGCGTCCGGATGGATCTCGGGGTTTCCGTCGGCGCAGTCGTCGCCTCCGACCTCTGCCGCGAGGTAGCCGTCGAGGTCGACGTCCTCGACGTCCTCACCGTCGCAGTCCTCGTCGATCCCGTTGTAGGGCACGTCGAAGGCATCGGGGTTGATGTCGGGATCGTTGTCGTCGCAGTCCTCTGGGGACTCGTAGCCGTCGCGGTCCGCGCCCACTCAGAAGCTCCTCTCGACGCCGAGCGTGACGCCGCCCGAAAGATAGCGGAGTCCTCCACCGCCCCGGGCGTCCAGCTTCAGGCGGAAGTCCTCTGGCAGCGGCCGGGCAACGGAGACCACAAAGAGTGCACCCAGGCGCAGTCCCGGCCCATCCGGGTACACGCCGGAGATGTCCAGGAGCGCGTCGGCCCCAAGCTCCAGACCGATGGAGGGGTGCTCTCGGGCCAGGCGAGCTCCGAGGCGCAGGGGGATCGTCGCTCGGTACACGAAGTTCTCGTCGTAGCCCGTGGGGAGCGGGTACCGGCGGCCCCTCCCGCCGAGGGTCAGGGCCACGCGAACGTCCTCGCGGATCGCGTAGCGCAGCCAGATCGAGCCTCCACCGGTGAGGCCGACGAGGTCGTGGTCCTCGCCCAGGGCCGTCCAGGCCAGGGAGGGCCCTAGACCGAGCAGCCAGGGACCCTCGAGCGGTGTCGAGGTCGATACGATCGGCTCGGGCCCTTCGACGACCGGCGTCTCGATGGGTGCCTCCACGTCGATGGGGGTGCCGTCGGGCCGAAACAGCAGCACCTCGTCCGGGCGCACGCTGGCGATGACGACCTGCTCCCCCAGCAAGCTCGTTGCCCTGACGAGGAGGTCGCTCCCGGGCAGCCCGGCAGCCACGCCCTCGAGCTCCACGACGAGGTCGCTCGGATCGGCAGGTCCTGCCCAGAGGAGCGTGGGGCGGGCGCCGAGGTCGATACGCGCCGCGGCGACCACCTCTCCGCTCGAGACGACCTGGACGACGTGAGCACCTGGCGCGACCGGCTTCGGCAGGCGACCGACCGGACTGCCGTCGAGAAGGACCGCGCCGAGCTTCCCACCACCCACCAGGGGCACCGGCTCGACATAGGGACGCAGCTCGATCAGGGCCTGGATCTCTGGCTCGAGCCCCTGCGGGAGCAGGAGGTCATCGCCGAGGGCGAGCATGGCTCCGACGGCCTTGCGCGCCTGCTCCTCGTGGAAGTCCGCCGTCGAGCCGTCAGCACCCATCGCCGCGAGCAGGTTGGCCCTGGCGATCCCCAGGTGGAGGCGCTGCAGCGACATTCGGTCGAGGGGCCCGTCCAAGCAACCCGCCTCGAGCTCCGCCAGGGACAGCGCCGCGAGGGCTCCTTGCACATCGAGCAGCTGGATGCTGGTCTCCGCGCGACCGAGCGACACCTCCCACTCCCGCGAGGCGACGACGCCACCACAGAGGATGTCCTCCTCCCGGTCCTCGACCGCGATGAGGTCGATCTCGGCGGACAGCGAACCCGCGGTGCGCCAGGCGACCTCGGAGACGCCGGTTCCGGACAGGGCCGCCACGACTCGCTCTCGGGCGTCCATGTCCCCTGACGATGGGCCGGCCAGCAGCACGACGGCGCGCTCGCTGGCGAGGGCAGCACTGAGCAGGACGAAGAACATCAGTTCTCCACCCAGGCCCCCTGCTCGAAGTGCCAGATTCGGCGGATCTCCCCACCCGCGGGCACGTCGACACGGAAGCGTGTGTAGCGCCCGTCGTCAGTCTCGAGGCGCACGGTGTGTGGGCCGGCCGGCAGCTCGTGTTCGTAGAGCGGTGTGAAGCGGACGAACTGGCCGTCGACGATGACCTTGCTCCGAGGGAGGGAGCTCACGGTGAGCAGCCCCGTGGTCGCCGCGCTCCTTGGCGCCGCGGGCGCCTCGACCTTTGCCTCTTCCACGACCTCCTCGACGGGCTCTCCGACGAGCTCCCCGGAGGCCACGGGTTCGTCGACAGGCTGAAGCCTGGGTCTCACGACCACCGCGGGTTCCGGCCGGACCACGCGCGGCTCCGGGGGCTCGCTGACGGCCTCCACCGGCTCTGGCGCCTCGGCCTCGGGCGGCTCGGCCACCGGCGGTATCGCCTCGGGCGGTTCGGCCACCGACGGTATCGCCTCGGGCAGCTCGGCTTCGGGGAGCTCGATGTCGGCGGGCTCGGTGATCACGGCGTCGCCGGCCTCGGTGCGCGGTCCGTCCAACTCGTGGGCGACGAGGGCGACGCCAGCGAAGCCGAGCACCAGGATCGACAGCCCCGCCATGAAGACCGCTCCCATTGTCCAGGGGCTGCGGCCGGTGAGCTTCGGCGGAGGAGCGCCGATCTCGACCTCGCGGGGGGCGTGGGCGTCGCCGACCGCGACGGGGAGCCCGGTGTGGGCCGAGCCCTGGGTGCCCTGACTCCCGTGCCGCGACATGGTCGAGTGCGAGCGGCGGGGCTCCGGGGCCTGTCCCTGGGCCAGGCGGGCTGCGGTGTCCTGGAAGTGGAGGAGTTGCTCTCGTGCGGAGACCGGGTCTGGCACGAGTCGCCGGAGCGCCGCGGCCATCGCCATCGTGTCCTGGAAACGGGCCGCGGGGTCGCGCTGGAGCGCCCGAAGCAAGACCGGCGCCAGCTGGCCGTGGGGCCCGCGAATGACGTTGGCCCGCCGGGCCCCTTCGTCCTCGCTCATCGCCTTGCGGATGACGCGCGGCTCCTTCTCTGGGAACAGCGGCTGGAGCATGGCCAGCTCGTAGAGGACCGCGGCCATGCCGAACTGGTCCGCGGCCGCGTTGACGTCGACCCCGGCGGCTTGTTCGGGCGACATGTAGCCCCAGGTGCCCTTCACGGTGCCTCGGCGCTCGGACGCGATCAGCGCCTTCGAGATGCCGAAGTCGAGGACCTTGACGACGCCCTGGGGATTGAGGATGAGGTTGCTCGGCTTGATGTCCCGGTGCACCAGCTTCAGCGGGTGGCCGTCCTCGCCCCGGGCCGTGTGGGCGTAGTGGAGACCCTCGCAGACCTGCCGCCCGATCTCGGCGATGACCGACAGGGGGATGGGAATGCCGTTGCGGCGACACAGCGAGGCGGCCCGCCGCAGCGTCGTGCCCTCGACGTACTCCATGACCAGGTAGAAGCAGTGCCCGTCGCGATCGAAATCCTGGATCTGGACCAGGTTCTGGTGCTGCAGCTGTGAGCCGATGCGCGCCTCGTTGACGAAGAGCTGCTGGAAGGTCGCGTCGCCAGCGTGCTCCGGTAGGATCACCTTGATCGCCACCTTCGGGGCCACGCCAGCCAGGCTCTCGCGGCGCGCCTCGTACACACGAGCCATGCCACCGGTGCTGATGCACCGCACCAATCGATAGCGTCCGAGTCGGGCTGGAAGGTCTATGTGGCCACTGGTTTGGGGCAATCCGGTCCTTTCGGTCGCGCGAAGTCTACAATGTCATCCCCATGGAGGTCTCGATGATCCTGCTCCTCACCATGCTCGCCTGTGGCGACAAGGACCCTGCAACCCCTGACAGCGGCGAGGCCGACACCGACACGGACACCGACGCCGACACGGACACCGACACGGACACCGACGCCGACACGGACACCGACACGGACGCCGACACGGACCCGACGCTACGCGACGGCTTCTGGAACTCGACCATCGTCTCGGTCGATGCCAACACCTGCGACTTCGCTGGAGAGACTGGCGACGTCCTCGGCATGTTCGTGGAGACCACGGACGATGGCGATACCAGCATCGACGGCATCGTCATCACCTACGAGGGCAGTGACATCGTCGGCAGCGGGGAGCAGACGATGGGCAACAAGGAGGTCGACTGCCTCACGACCGTGACCACCAGCGCCAGCGGCGAGGTGGCGGACTCGGAGACCCTCACCCGATGGGGCCGTCACGACATCATGGTCTCGGAAGGCACCGAGTGCGACGGCGCTCCCGGCGGCACGGACGGCTGCGAGGTCGACATGACCTTCAGCGCGATCTGGTCATCCGAGGACCCGCCCGAACCCGAGTAGCCTCCTGCGCCGCAAAACGACCAACGCGCCGAGCGCCAGCAGCGCGTAGCCGCCGACTCCACCTGCGCCGGTCGAGGCACAGCCGCACTCGTCTTCGCCTGCCCAGGGGCTACTGCCGCCACTGTTGGTGCCTGCGCCGTCCGGGTCCAGGCAGCTGTCGTCCGGGCAGCCGTAGAAGAGGTAGGCGGAGCCTGCGTCGGTGACGCCGTCGATGTCGTCGGTCCAGGCGCCGAGCAGCACGTCGGCGTAGCCATCGCCGTTGACATCACCAGCGCCCGCCACCGCCTCACCAACCCGATCGCCCGCGTCGGCGCCGTCGCCGAAGAGCTTGTTCTCGGTGGTGGGATCCAGGCCGTTTCGGCTGCCGGCGTAGACGTAGGCCGAGCCGGAGTTCAGGGCACCGACAGCGTGGCCTGCCGCCCCCACGATGACGTCGTCGTAGCCGTCTCCGTCGATGTCTCCCGCGCTAGCGACGGCCTCGCCGAACTCCCAGCCCTCCTCGCCGTCCGAGGGCAGGATGGAGTGCTCGGAGTCCATGTCGATGCCGTCTTCGCTGCCCAGCCAGACGGTGATGGAGCCGCTGTCCGCGCCCAGATCCCCGTCAGCTGGTGAGCCGACCACGACGTCGGCGTAGCCGTCGCCGTTCACGTCCCCGGCGCCGGACGCAGTGTGGCCGAACTTGTCGCCGAAGACGACGTCGGATGGGACGAGCTCGTCCGGGTCGTCCGCCGAGATTCCGCGAGAGCCGCCATAGTAGACGTATGCGGCGTTGAGCCCGTAGGACCCGACGATGACGTCCGCGTACCCGTCACCGTCGACGTCCCCGGCCGCAGCCACGGCCTGTCCGAAGCGGGTCGAGGTGCCGTTGTCGGTCTCCCGGTCGGGGCTCAGCGTCGTGCGGTCGCCGATGCCTTCCTCGCTGCCGTAGTAGACGTAGGCCTTCTCTCTCCCGGTGGCGCCGATGATCACGTCGGCGTAGCCGTCGCCGTCCACGTCCCCGGCCCCGTCCACCCAGTCACCGAAGCGATCCCCCGCGGCGGCCCCGTCGAAGCGCTGCTCCGAGCCAACATCCAGGCCGTTGGCGCTGCCGAAGTAGGTGTAGGCGACGCCGGTCACCGTGTCGTAGTACACGGCACCGATGACCACGTCGTCGTAGCCGTCTCCGTTGATGTCTCCAGCCCCGGCCACGGCGTGCCCGAAGCGCTCGGCGCCGCCGGGCTCCGCCGAGAAGATGCGCACGTCCACCGTGGTGTCCACGCCCTCCGCGCTGCCCGTGTAGACGTAGACAGCGCCGGAACCGGCTTGGTTGCCGGGGCCGACGATGGCGCCCACCAGGATGTCGTCGAAGCCGTCGCCGTTGATGTCGCCCGCGCCGGCGACCGAGTACCCGAGCTTGTCGCCCTCCCCGGGCTCCTGGGCCATCAGCTTGTCGGCCTGGACGAGTGTGGGGTCGACCGTGATCGGGTAGGCCGCGTCGGTGTCATCGACGATCAGCGCCAGGCCCAGGGCCGTGGCCTCCATCCACGCGGACAGCGGCTCGCCCTCGGCGTCCCAGGCCTCCAGGCCCTCGTACCTCCAGAGGCCGCCATCGGAGCCGATCAGCTCGGCGCCAAGGCCGTCGGGGTCGACGGTCCAGTCGATGCCCACCTCGATTGCGAGTTCGAGGACCAGCAGCTCGTCCCCGTCGAGGCGCTCCTCGATCTCCCAGGCCTGCTCCAGTCCGAGCTCCGTTGGCTGCCAGTACTCGGTCAGGCCGGGGCCTGGCAGCTCCACGCGCCGCTGGCAGGTGCCGTCGGGGAGGGTCGCCGTCCCGCAGTCACCCCACAGCGGCGTGACCGGCGCGACAGCGTCGCTGAAGCCCTCCCGTCCCCAGCTCGCCAGCCGGAGCCGGACCACGTCCTCGCCCGAGGATGCCTCGAGGCCGTGTGCGTCCAGGGTCCCGTCGAAGCCACCGGAGCGGACGGTGAACTCCTCGCCGTGCTCGTGGAAGCTCCGGCGTTCGGCCTTGATCGTCAGGCGCGCCTCCGACCACCAGCTGGATGAGGGCGGGGCGGCGTAGGAGGGGCTGGACAGCGGCAGGAGCAGAAAAGAGATGGTGTGCATGGTGACCCTCCTAAGCGTTCGCGCCCATGGTAGTCCCAGTGAGCTTCGCCATCGGTGTCAGCGCCGTCGTTCCAGAGCGAGAAAGCCGCCCCGGTTGGGACGGCTTTCGATGGATGCGGGGGCCAGATTTGAACTGACGACCTTCGGGTTATGAGCCCGACGAGCTACCGGACTGCTCCACCCCGCAGCGACTGACGACATCTAACCAGCGGGCTACAGATGTCATCCCCCTGCGCCTCACTTTTTCCTCCCGCGGCGCCGCGTCTTGGGCTTCGGGCGGGCGTGGCCCTTCTTGTAGCGGGTCGATTTGCCGGCTCTTCCCGGGGACTTGCCTGCCACCAGGTCCCTCAACCGCTCGAGCTCCTCGCGCGAGAGCGGGCGCACGTCGCCGCGCTCCATTCCGCGGATTGACACCGTCGCGAAGGACTCGCGCCGCAGCTTGCTGACAGGGTGGTTCAGGGCCTCGAGCATGCGGCGAATCAGCCGGTTCCGGCCCTCGATGACGGTGATCTCGATCCAGGCGTTGCCGCCGTCGGTGCCCTCCGCGACGCGGGCCTTGCAGGGCAAGGTCATGCCGTCATCGAGCCTCACTCCCTTGCGCAGGCGTGCCAGGGTCTGGTCGGTCGGCGTGCGCCAGATCTTCGCGAGGTAGCGCTTCGGCACCTTGGACGAGGGATGGGTCAGCTTGTGAGCGAGCTCCCCGTCGTTGGTGAGCAGGAGCGCACCCTCGGTGTCGTAGTCGAGCCGCCCGACCGCTTCTACCCGCGGCCCCTTCAGATCCGTGAGCAGGTCGAAGACGCTGGTCCGGCCCTTGGGGTCGCTGCGCGACGTGATGGTCCCCTTCGGCTTGTAGAGGAGGTAGTAGACCAGCCGTGGTGCCGGTGGCAGCGGCGTGTCGTCCACCCTGACCTCTTCACCATCGCTGACGGTCGTGGCGACGTTGGTGACGATCTCGCCGTCGACCTTGACCCGACCCGCGCGGATCCACTCCTCGGCCTCTCTTCGGGAAGCCAGGCCGCGGGTCGAGATGAGGCGGGCGAGTCTCACAGCCCGCCGAGCTAACCGGGAGCCCACAAAGGTCAAGGATCGCAGCGGATCCTTGCTTGTCGGGATTGGGCTGGTCCGCTACTCTGGAGACCCCCCCGACAGCTCCGATCGCGACCTGTCGATCCGCTCTTCCACGCTCTTTCCGCTGGCTGCCGTGCTCGCCTTCCGTCCCGAGGAATACTCCGTCCACACGGAGCTCTACGACGGTCCGCTCGAGCTGTTGCTGTACCTCATCAAGCGCGACGGGATCGATGTCGCCGACATCCCCATCGCCCACGTCACGGACGAGTACCTCCTCTATCTCGAGCGCATGCAGCAGATGGACCTCGGGGTCGCCGGAGACTTCCTCGTCATGGCCGCGACGCTCTGCCAGCTCAAGTCGCACCAGCTCCTCCCGCGTGAGCTCGAGGCGACCGACGAGGAGGACGAGTTCGACCCCCGGGAGCAGCTGGCGCGTCGCCTCATGGAGTACGAGCGCTTCAAGGAAGCCAGCGAGAAGCTCCTCCAACGCAACATCCTGGGCAGGGACACCTTCAAGCGCCCGGCCGCCCAGCTCTCCGCGACCAGCCGCGGCGTCGATCCGACCGTCGACGTCTTTGGGCTGCTGGAGGCCTTCTACGCTGCGGTGGAGGCGCGGGAGGCCGACGAGCCCGTGCACCAGGTGCAGCTCGAGACGCACAGCTTCGCGGACCGTGTCGGCTGGGTCCTGGACCGCCTCGACGAGGGCATCACCACTCTTCGAGGCCTCTTCCGCGGCGTCCAGGGCAGGCCCCAACGCATCCTCACCTTCCTCGCGGTGCTGGAGATGGCTCGCCTCGGTCTGCTGGACGTACGCCAGGTCGATCACCTCGGCGTCATCGAGGTCCTTGCCTCCAGCAGCCGCGCGGAGGCCGATCTGTCGGGGCTTCCGGAGCACTGGGAGAACGCATGAGCGAAGTGATCACCTTTCCGGGTGCATCCAAGGCCGAAGCACCCGGCACACCGGCGGCGAAGGACTCTGCAGAGGTCGTCGAGACGCCGCGGGCGCCCAGGGCGGAGTTCCTCGGCGCCGCGGTCGAGGCCGTGCTCTTTGCGGTGGAGTCTCCCCTCCCCTTCGAGGCCTTGCGCCAGCTCCTCGGTGGCGTCCAGCCCGAGGTGCTCCGCGCGGCCCTGAGCACCCTACGGGACGGCTACCTCCGTCGAGGGGCCGGCATTCGCCTCCACGAGGTCGCTGGCGGCTACCAGCTGCGCACCGCCGCCCAGGCACGTCCCTGGGTCGCAGCGGCCCAAGGCGCTCGGCCCTTCCGCCTGTCAAAGGCCGCCGTCGAGACCCTCTCCATCGTCGCCTACCGCCAGCCGGTCACCCGGGCCGAGGTCGAGGACGTCCGAGGAGTCGACGCCGGGGGCATCCTGCGCTCGCTGCTGGAGAAGCAGCTCCTCGTGGTCACGGGGAGGAAGGACGTACTCGGCCGACCGCTCATCTACGGGACGACGCCGGAGTTCCTCGAGCTCTTCGGCTTGCGCGACCTGAGCGACCTGCCCACGCTCCGCGACCTCCGCGAGCTGGGGCGGGACGACCCCCGAGGAGGCCCGATTCAGTTGGACTTTCCGGACTTCTGAGCCCTACCTCGCGATCAGGAGCGCGATGTCGGCCACGCGCATGACGCGCTCCGTCACGCGTCCGAGCAGCAGGTCCTTCAGCACGGAGCGGCCCCGGAAGCCCAGGACGAGCAGATCGTGGCCCGTCTCCTCGACGTCGGCGGCGAGCGCTTCGTGTGGCTCCCCTACGAGCCGCCCGGTCTCCACGGTGATGTCGTGGGACTCGAGGCTCCTGACCGCCTCTGGCAAGGGGTCGAAGTCGGGGCGATGGCGGGCGTCCTCCACGTAGACGACCCGGCATGTCGCGTCCACACGCTCCAGGAGGTGTCGAACCACGCGCAGTGCGCAGCTGGCCCCGTCCGAGCCGTCGTAGCCCACGGTGATCCCGCGGAACTCCAGCGGCTCTCGTCCGACGCACAGGACACTCACGGGCGAAGCGCGCACGAAGCGCTCGGCGAGCATGCCACCGCTGCCGGGGTTCGTGAGCTCCCGCTCTCCGAAGGCCCCCATGACGACCAGGTCGGCGGTCGAAGCGCGGTGGACCAGGCGAGCCAGCACGGCGCCGGTGTCCAAGAGGCTTCGGCAGCGTACGCCCTCGTCTCGGCAGCGCTCCTCGAAGCGATCCAGCAGCTTGCGCCCCTGCCGCCTGTAGACGAGCTCGACGTGCTCGGGGACCAGCACGGGCTCGAAGCCCAGCAGGCCGGCGAGGTCGCGGAGCAGATGACCGGAGAGGTGCGTGACGCCCACGACGTGGAGCCCCACCAGGAGCGTGTCAGCCACCGCCGCTCGAGCGAGGCGCAGGGCGGTCGTCAACGCGGCGTCGGCCCACGGTGACTCGTCAAGCGGAACCAGGATGGTCGTGCCCACGACCAGCAGCGTACCTTGCGTCGCCGAGCGGCCTATACTGCTTGTCCTGGAGGCCCCGTGAAGCGCTGGGTTCGCCCTGAAGGGCTCGTCATCATCGCCGCGAGCGCGCTCGCCCTGAGTATCGGGTGCGCGCCCAAGCCCTTTCCCGAGGACACGCTGCCGTCCTGGGAGGAGCGCCCGGTCACCGGCACCTTCAACGCAGACTTCGACACCGTCTGGGACGCCACGCTGGCCGTCATGGGAGATCACGCCGACCTCGACAAGATCGAGCGCAACACCGGCCGCATCCTCACCGGCTGGGTCTTCGACAGCTCCGACTACATCTACAAGACCTACGGCGGGACCAGGGTCCCGGAGCCGATCCGCTGGCGCATGAACGTCGGCGTGGTCCGGGTGAGCGGGCGGACAGAGGTCGAGATGGTCAACCAGGAACAGGTGGAGAAGGACCTCATCAGCGCCAACCTGGAGTTCACCGGCTCGATCTACAAGTGGATCGACGTGCCGTCCTCGACGTCGAAGGAGCGCATGCTGCTCGAGGAGATCCTCGCAGTGCTGGAGAACAAGCGGGCGCAGCCGGAGTACGACTACGACTACGCCCAGTGAGGGCAAGCGGGCACTGACCCGGTTGCTCGTCATCCAGGTCATCGTGGCCGCCGCGGTGTCTGTGCCGCTGGTCGCGCTCTATGAGACCGGTCCGCCATCAGAGGAGGCGGCGCTCCGACTGGCGGGGAGCGACCTGGACCACGCGGCGGAGGTCCTCGCCGCGGAGATGGCCCTGACCGACCAGAGCCTCAGCGCAGCCCTCTGGCCCGAGTACCGGGTGCAGGTCGCGGCGCTCGCCGGACTCCAAGCGCAGGGCGCCGAGCTGATCCTGAACGACCTGATGTGGCGGACGCTGCCGGTCCAGGGCGTCCTGGCCCCCGTAGAGCTGGACCTCACCGTCACGGGCCAGTACTACGACCTCCCCATCTTCGTCGACGGCATCTACCGCTCGGCCTGGCCGGTCGAGATCAAGCGCGTCGAGGTCGAGACCCCAAAGCTCAACGCCGCAGCGATCCGGGCCACCGTGCAGGCTCGCTTCCACCGGCCCCCCACGATCGGCACCCAGTGGCTCGAAGAAGAAGGCGCCGCCTTGTTCCCCGACGATCCCGACGCCGCCGGCCGGGCGCTGTCCGAGGCCGCTCGCCTGCGGGTGCTGGAGAGCTTCGCCGCCAAGGTCCCCCAGCTGGAAGCGGCGAGCGACCGAAACCGCGACCTCGTCATGATGTACCTGCCCCGCACGCTCCACACCCTCCCCGAGACGCCGCTGGGCTGGGTCGCGCTCACCGTGGAGGACGATGAGGTCGTGATCCTGCTCGAGCCCTAGCGGCTCTTGCGCGGCGCCGCTGCCCCGTAGTGGCGCCAGAGCATCGAGCGCAGCGCCCGGTCCTTGCGCAGGCTGTGCAGCGCGGGGTCCATCGCGAGGTCCCTGCGCAGCTCCACGCGCTCGCCGTCCGTCATCGCGCTGCGTCCGCTGACCGCGAGCTCCAGCTGGCGGATGGCGTCGGATTCCCGTCCCTCGATGGAGGCGATCAGGCCGGAGTAGACGTTGAGGTAGGGAGCGTCCTGGCCGGGTGCGCGGTGCATGCGGAGGAGCCACTCCGCCGACGCCTCGTAGTCGCCGAGTCGGGCCAGCGCGACCGCGCCGTTGCCGATGGAGTCCCTGTGATCGGGCTGTCGCTCGAGGATGCGTTCGTAGGACTCCAGCTCCATCCGGTGCAGCCCGAGACGCTTCTGGCACTGAGCGACGCCGTAGAGCCAGCGGACATCGTCGGGCTCGGCGTCGGCCAGGGCCTGGTAGTGGACCAGCGCCTCGCGCCAGTTGTCGTTGTCGTAGGCACCCCGAGCGATGAGCGCGTAGTCCTCTGTCCGGCCCTCTTCGATGCGCAGGCGCGCCAGCTCGGCGCGCAGTGTGCTGGGGACCTCGAGGCGGTACCAGCGGTAGTACTGGTACCCCGTCTGACGGTCGTCGTTGGTGGCCTCCCGACCCTCGCCTCGGATGACCACCTTTGGCAGGTGGGCGAGCTCTCCGTTGGGTTGCACGCCGGCTCGGAAGGCGTCGTCGCCTCGGTGGTCGAAGGGAACGACGGCCTCGGCCGCGTCCACCCAGGCGGCGACCCTGCCCTCTGGTGGGTCCTCGGCGATCGTAGAGAGCGTGTCGACCCACATGCCGCCCGTCGTCACCGCCAGCGCGACCAGCAGGAAGCGCGCGTCGATGGCGAGCGGTCCCATGCGAGCGACCTCCAGCGGCGCGAGGTGCTCGAGATCGACGTGGACCGGCCCGAGGGAGAAGCCGGTCTTCTGCCCCTCCGCGAGCCGACGCCCGCGGATGTCCAGGCTCTCTCCCACTCGACAGACCGCGACGGAGGCGCCGGGGAAGTGGACGCGGGCGTCGGCGCTCTCGCCGATACGCACGACATCCTTCACCGGGAGGACGCGGTCTTCCACGATGTAGTCGTTGAAACGAACCGTGACGTGCAGGTCAGCCATGTCCACCGACGATGCTCATGCCGTGCTCGGGTCCGTAGTAGCGGGTGAGGATGTCGGCGAAGCGCGCCTCCTGGCGAAGCTCGTCGAAGCTGGGGTCGACGCGGATGTCCTGGCGAAACTCGATCAGGTGCAGTGTATCAAGGGCTGCCATGCCGCTGAGGGCCTTTTCCAGGTAGTCGTAAGCGGTCTCGGAGTGGCCCATCGCGGCGTGGATCTTGGCGCGATGGAGGTCGGCATATGGCTCCCCGGGCTCCAGCTGGGCCACCCGGTCCATGATCTCCAGTGCCTCGTCGAAGCGGTCCTGGTGGGCGAGGTTCACCGCCAGGTTGTTCAGCGCGTGGGCGTCCTCTGGGGAGATGGCCAGCGCGAGGCGGTAGTAGCCCTCCTCCTTGGTGTATTCGCCGGTCCGCTTGAACACGAGGGCGAGGTTGTTGTAGCCAGCGGCGCTGTCCGGGTAGAGCTCGACGTAGCGCTCGTGTGTGCGCCTGGCGTCGCCGAACTGCTCGCCCAGGTACTGGTAGTAGGCCAGGTTCTGTAGCGCCCACGGGTCGCTCGGGTCGATCCTCAGGGCCGCCCGCGACCTCGCGATCTCGGTCTTGATCTCGAGCACGTCCGTGCGGGCGTCCATGGCGCCGTCGTGGTCCCGGAAGCCCCAGCCCTCCCGATCCGCGGAGACCTGCTGGTCCTCTGGGACGGCCTCTTGCTGGCCGAGGAGCTCCTCGCCGAACTGCTGTGGCGCGGTGACGCCCTCGATGGCCGCCTCCTCGGAGGCGCGATCGGCCTCCGCGAGGGCTTGTGGGCTGGGCGGGAGCGGCTGGTGCTGCTTGTCCGCCTCCCGACTCTCGTCGAGGTTGCGCTCGGCGACGACCTCTGCGCCCCCCAGGTTGTCCGTGCTCCCGTCGTCACCCGCTGGCAGGTAGAAGGACTCGACGGTGAGCTGGGTCACCGGGCGGGCCTGCTCCTCGTAGAGGTAGCCGTCGTCCGCGCCGTCGTAGTCCTCGTCGAGCAGTCGGGCGATGAGCTCCGCGCTGGGCTCGACGGAGGGTGGAGCGCCCCCAGCCGGCATGAGGAACATCAGGATCTGCTGGAAGAAGATGGCGACCAGCGTCATCGCCGCCATGGCGCCGACGATGAACCAGTCCCCTCCGGCCAGGATCTGCCTCGGCAGGCGGTGCTGAGGGACGAGGCGGAGCTCGACCTCGATGTCGTCCTGGACGACTCGCGCGACCTGGCCCGGCAGGAGCATCGCTCCAGAAGCAATGCGCAGCCGGTGCTTGTCGAGCCACTCGAGGTGGCCCAGATCCTCGCCCGAGCTGGACAGCGGGATCGCGAGGACGCCGTCCTCGCCGGAGAGCTTGATCGCTCCGTTGGTCCAGCGCAGCACGCGGTCCTCGACCACCGCGCCATGGAAGCGCACGAGGAGGTGCAGCGCGAAGCGTCGAGGTTGTCTCACTAAAGGCTCAGAGTATGGGTCGGCCCAAAGGTTCCGGCCCTGAGCCTATTGTAGGCGCCGCCGAAGGGGGACGACCACGAGCAATGCAGCGAAGAGGCCGATCCACGTCGTGCCAGGGCTGCTCGCGCAGCCACAGTTCGGCTCCGGGTCCAGCAGGGGCACCCGATCCTGGATGCGACCGTCGCCGGTGCAGGCCAGCTCCCAGCTCGCGCCGTCGACGAGCATGTCGTCCGGGTCCGCTCGGACCCACGGTGTCGGGTCTCGCACCTCGAGGACAAGGGTCTCATCGCCGCCGCAACCCTCCAGGGTGAGCGTTGCGTCCTCCCCCACCACCTCGCCGCTGAGGGTCCACGTGTAGCTGGCTCCATCGTCTGGGCCGAGCACGGACGTGGAGAAGGTGACCGACTCGCCGACGAGCTCGACGGCGCCCTCGGGAGGCTCGACCTGGACCAGCATGCCCGGCAGCCGCCCGTAGATGGCGAGGACGGCAGCCTCCCGACAGACGGGGCAGTAGTCGTCCTGCAGGGTGTTCATCATGCAGGCACGTGATGTCGGCCGGTAGTAGTCGACGTACGAGCAAGGCGAAAAGGCGTCCACCGCGCTCCTGTCGAGCCAGTGGTCCCACGGCAGGTCGTCCACATCCAGGCCACAGTTCGGTCCGTCCGGTCCACGCCAGCTCACGCCGTAGCCGTACTCGTCCCAGAGCCCGACGAGGCTGTGTCCGATCTCGTGGGCTGCGACGAGGGAGCCCGTCGGATCCGCCGTGTAGCTGGTGGCGTACTCGAATCCTCCAGCTCCGCCGTAGGTCGGGTCGTTGACCAGCACCATGACGCCGTCTGCGCCAGGGACGTTCTCCAGGACGGCGTCCAGCACGAGCTCGTCGTCGCAGCAGAGCAGGCGGTCGATCCCGCTGCAGCCGTAGAAGCAGCCATAGGCGGTGTCGCGGTAGGCGTCCTGCCCGTCGTCGTAGTGGGAGACCCCGCTGTCGTTGCTGGCCTCGGCGATGCGCCAGATGTTGAACAGCCCGGTGTAGGCGCCGTAGGGCTCGATGGAGAGCAGGTAGCCGCTGATGCGGTCGACGTCCGCCGCGAAGGTGTCGAGCTCGTCTTCGGTGTAGCCGTCGCCGAGGTAGACGAGGTCGAGGCGCTCGTCATCCGGCCCGGACTCCTGGACGGCGATCGCGCTGGATGGCGGAGCGACCCGCGGGACGCGCTCGGAGCCGCCCAGGGTCACGGTGCGGGCCTCATCGGGCCATGGCGCCCAGACCAACGCAAACGCGCGCTCGAGGACCACAGCGTCGCCGACACCGATGACCGCCCGGTGCCGGGGATCCGAGAAGGCGACCTCGGCGAGTATGCCGGACTCAGCGTCCCGGATCTCCAGAGTCGCGAGCTGCTGACCCTGTGGAACGACACGCGGGCTGTCCTCGACGATCACCGCGTCGCGCAGCAGGAGCCCCTCGTCGCCGACCTCGACCAGGGCCCGGAGCGAGGTGGCTTGTGCGAGTGACAGGAGGAGGAGCTGCACGCTGCGCAAGGTACTTTGCCGAGGTGAAGACCGCAGCCCTGATCATCATCGGCAACGAGATCCTGACAGCCAAGTTCGCCGACGAGAACAGCCCATACCTCCTTCGACGCCTGCGAGAGCTCGGGGTCTCGGTCCGCCGTGTCGCGGTCGTGCCAGATGTGGTCGAGGCCATCGCCGACGAGGTCCGGCGATGCTCGGCCACCTTCGAACTCGTGTTCACGACCGGCGGCGTCGGACCGACACACGACGACATCACGATGGAGTCGATCGCCGTGGCCTTCGAGACCGGGTGCGAGGTGCGCGAGGAGCTGGTGGAGACCATGCGGAAGAAGCTCCGGGCTCCGTTGAGCGACGCAGTGCTCCGCATGGCGCGGGTGCCGAAGGGCGCCGAGCTCTGGTGGGATGGCGAGCTGGCCTTCCCCCTCGTCGTGAAAGGCAACGTGCACATCCTGCCGGGAGTCCCTTCGATCCTGAGGCTGAAGTTCGAGGCCGTCGCCGATCGCTTCCGCTCGGAGACCACCCTGGCCACCGCTCGCGTCGTGACGCGGGAGCGGGAGAGCGCCATCGCCCCCCGCCTCGAGACAGCGCTGGAGAGGTGGCCGTCGATCGAGATCGGCTCGTACCCGCGCCATGACGAGGGCCCCAGGCACGTCATCATCATCGTCGAGTCGCTCGACGGCGAGGAGGTCGAAGCTGCTGCCAGGTGGCTCGGCTCGGTGCTGGACCCGCTGGAGCCCTGAACCCTTGGCATAGGCTTGGCGTGTGTATGGACCGCCGCCAGATGCGTCGGAGCAGCTCCTCGACCTGTCATCGCTGAGCTGGTCGTGGCTGGTCTGCGTGGCGATCGGTCTCGGGATCACGGCCATCGCGCTCTACAAGCGCCTGCCCCACTGGCTGCGGGCTCTGACCTTCGTCGTGGGCCAGGTCGTCGCGCTGACCAGCCCCTTCGCCGCGCTGCTTCGAACCCACGTGCTCGGCTCGTGGCCGACCGTCGACAAGACTGGCTCCCTGCTCTTCTACACCGACGGCGTCCATCATCGGATGCTCTCCGCGCCGGTGGAGTCACTCTCGGATCCGGCCGCGCGGCTGATCGGTGTCCACGTGGGCCACCTGTGGCTGGTCGAGTTCTTCGACCTCTTCGTCGAGCCCTTCGCCGCCTACAACCTCCAGGCGATGCTCTGGATCATCATCGGCTGGTACGGCGCCGCGCTCTTCGTGAAGGAGGTCGGCACCGGCTGGCGCGACGCGCTCATCCTCGGCTTTCCCTTCGGAATGGGCCTCCATGTCTTCCGGGACCTCAACTGGTACACGGTCGAGAAGATGGCGGTGGGGCTGCTGGCGATCTTCGCCTGGACGATGATCAAGTGTCACAAGGAGGGAGGACGGTGGTGCTGGGCCGCTGCCCTGACCTTCCTCGGCATGGCCTGGGTCAACTGGTACCTGGGACTGGTCGGGGCCGTGGGCGGGGCCATGCTGCTGGTCATGACGCGAAACAAGGGCGTGCTCCGGGCCTGCGTGCTCTGCACGGTCCTGAGTCTGCCGCTGGTCTGCTGGCAGCTCGCCCTTCTCAGCGGTGATGAGACCCTCGGCGATCCGGAGGTCTACCTCTACGAGCGGGCGATGCTGGACTCCTTCACCCTCTACCCGCCGACCTGGAACCGGCTGGAGGCCTGGCGCGCCATCAACGTACCCATCGTGGGGCTGGCGCTCTTCACCTTCTTCCGTCGAGGGCATCGCTACGTCGCGGCGCTCGGGCTGATGGGCGCCGTCTTCTTTGTCATCGCTCTTGGCCCGAAGCTCACAGAGGACCTTTGGAATCCCCTCTACATGGCCCTGCACGCGGTCGTGCCCGGCTTCTGGCGGGTGGCAAAGCCCGAGGTCTTCTTCGAGGGCACCTACCTCTGCCTGCTCGGCCTGGCCGCGCGCGCCGTGGATCGTCCCCTGCCCGGCTGGCTCTACCCGCTCCTCGTGATCGGCTGGCTCGCGGTCGTCAGGACCCACCCAGCCTTTCCTCCTGTCGCCGAGTACCAGCACTACGAGCTCTCCGAGGACTGGATGAAACGCCTGCCGGGTGATCGTCGGTAAGCTCGGTCGGACCTCGCCGAGACGTGAGAATGCGGAAAAAGGGATGGCCGGCTGCAGCAGCAGCCCTGGTGCTGAATGTCGTGCTCATCGGCTGGTGCGTGGGAATCCCCTGCATCAGCGCCTGGACGCAGTACGGGATGGTGCTCGACGAGTGCCCCGACGGCGACCCACGCGTGGTCGCGAACGTACATACCTACGGGCTGGAGCGGAATCGACCCGGCAACGTGGACATCTACGTCGCCGCCTCGTGGGTCGTCGACGACGACGAGCGCGCGCGACAGGATCCGCTCGGCGACTTCGACGCCACGCTCTACCTCGTGGACGGTGAGGCGCTGACGGAGCTGGAGTGCGGGCACCCCTGGGACGACAACCGCGGGCAGCTGAGCTGCAGCGTGCGCCTGGACCTGGAGCTGCCTGACGGCGACTACCTTCTCCGCGCCGCCATCGACACGCCGCTCGAGGACGTGGAGGTCGACGTCGAGCTCCCCCTCTACCGCCCCGCGCACATCCACGTCCTCTCCGACCGACCGCTGTACGAGCCCGGTGACACGTTGCAGTTCCGCGCGCTGTCGCTCCGCAAGGGCAGCCTCGAGCCCCTCGACACCCGTCCGGGGACCTGGACCGTCACGGATCCTCGCGGCAACGTGCTGCTGGAAGAGCGGACCGATGGCGGCCCGTGGGGCATCAGCGCGTCCTCGTTTCCGCTGGCTGACGACGCCCTGGTCGGCGACTGGGTCGTGGGCTTCTCCAGCGGAGACGACGTCGCGGAGACGCGGGTTCGGGTCGAGCCCTTCACGCTGCCGCGCTTCACCGTCGAGACCCACGCAGAGGACCCCTGGAACGCACCAGGTGAGGCCCCCGAGCTCAGCGGCACCGTGCTCTACAACTCCGGCGCGCCGGTCGCCGAGGCCTCTGTGAAGGTGAGCCTCTCCAGCGGCGGGTCGTGGCCCCTCCCGAACGCCTGGCTGGACCTCGAGGAGCTCCAGACGGACCGCTACGGTCGCTTCCGCCTCCAGCTCGAGACGATCCCCTCCGACCTCGTGGAGCCCACGGACGTGAGCGTCTACGTCGGCGTCACCGACACCGACGGGGACACGACCGCTGGCTTCACCTCCCTGAAGCTCTCGCCGGACCCGCTGTTGGCCGAAGCGGTCACCGAGCTCGGCGATGGCCTGATGAGCGACTTCAACAACCGCGTCTACCTCCGGGTCACGACCCCGGACGGCCGCGCCTTGTCCAACACCGACCTCGGCGTGCGAAACCTCTGGGATCCTCGCGACGCCGGCAAGGTCGTCTCCACAGACGAGGACGGGGTGGCCGCGTTGCAGCTCGACCCCGGTCAGCCGGTCAACGTCGTGGTCCCGGCCCAGCCCATTCGCCCTGCGCTGGAGGCCCTGGTCGAGCCCTTCGTGCTCAGCGCGCTCCGCCCCTCCCACCGGGCGAACACCGCGCCGAGCATCGCCGAGCGCCGCGACGCCCAGCGCCTCGTCGAGGAGCTGGCGCCCTGCTCCCACCTCATCTCGTCCACCTCCTACGACGAGGTCGTCCTGGAGACTCGAAGAGGCCTCGTCAGCCGCGTTCTCGGCTTCGACGGGGCCCTGGCCAGCTGCGCTGAGGACCGCCTGGAGGGCGCCGTCCTCGGGACCGAGGACGGTCTCTACGACCTCGGGCTGAACCTGGAGCCACCGAAGGACGTGACCCGGCTGGAGGCCCTGCTGGTGACGGTCGGAGGCAGCGAGCCAGAGGGCTTCGGCGCGAACCTTCGTGACCGCGCTCGCGTCGCCTCCAGCTGCGTGGTCGGCGAGACGCTGGAGGGTGACTCCTCCTTCATGGCCATCTGGTTCGCGGACGAGGATGGCTCCGTGTCCCTTCGCTGGCTCGACTGGGAGAACCAGCCCGTGCCGTGGACTGCGCGACGCTGCATCGAGGGCGCCTACTCCGGTCTCCGCGCCTCCGAGGCCGAGGAGGCCTCGACGGGCACGCTGCGCTTCCGAGCGACCCCACCCTACGAGCCGGTGACCACCATCCCGGCCTCGACCACCATGCAGGGCTTCGAGTTCGAGGTCTCTGTCGAGGACATCGGCGCTACGACCTGGCGCTCGGCTCCGGGCAGCGTGCCCCACTTCCGCCTTCGCCCGGACAAGGTGCTGCTCGAAGGCGGCGAGGAGCTCCGCGTGCAGATGCTCCGGGGCCCCTCCTTCAGCGGCAGCGTGCCCGACGCCCTGACGCTCTTCGACTCCGACGGCCACATCATGCAGTGCCCCCGCACGCCGAAGGCCCTCAAGGACGAGCCCTACGACGACTACTACCACCGGGACTGTCCGAAGCCCGAAGACGACAACGCGGTGGTCTTCGCGATCCCCTCCGGACGCGAGGGCTTCATGAGGACCGAGTCCAACGGCGCCCAGGCGATCGTCTACGTACGCCCTTCGGCGACCCTGGACCTCGAGATCACGACCGCAGCGACCAGCTATGCCCCGGGCAGCGAGGCGACCCTGGACATCCAGGCCTCTCAGCAGGCCGTCGTCAGCCTGCTCGGTGTGGACCAGAGCCTCGGGCAGCTCGCGCCCCTCCCCGGACCGGATGGACTGTCCGAGCTCGCCGTCGGGGCGAGCTCCTCCCAGCCGGCGTGGCAGTTCATGGACGCCCTCGCCCTCACCAGCGGCGCCGTCAGGGGCGACAACGCCGCGATGGCGGCGGTCCTGCGGGTCGACGCGCTGACCCAGGAGGATCGCGAGCCCCCCTACCGGAGCGCCTCTGGCGAGACCGTCTTCAACCCGGAAGAGGAGCTCCAGTCCGCCTTCTGGGAGCTGCTCGGCGATCTCTCGGCTGCTGTGCGCGAGTGGGAGGCCACGAGCCCGGAGGACGAGCTCCTCACCAACGAGCGCCTGGCCGAGATCCATGCGGAGGTCCTCGCCGAGCGCGACGACCGAGGAGTCACCACCGTAGACGCGTGGGATCGGCCGCTGGAGCTCTGGCGCCTCCCTGACACCCTGTTGTCCCTGTGCGAACCCCGCGTCCTGGTCCTGGACGCGACCCGCGTCCCAGAGGACGTCGATCCCTGGATCCCCTGGGTTCGAGAGGAGATGGAGCGATGAGGTTGATCTGGTTTCTCAGCTGCTATGGGGCCGAGGCCCCCGACAACCAGGACGCTCAGTCCACGGCCGAGGAACAGCCGATGATGGACATGCCCGCGCCGGTGATGGCTCCGGGCAGCGGAGGCGCTGCCTCCGAGGACTGGGGCGGGGCGGAGCTGCGGGAGAAGGCGGAGGAGGAAGTGCGACGGGAGGCGAAGGAGCCCAGCTCGTCGAAGAAGAGCGCTCCCTCTCCGGAGCCGCTCGACGGAGAAACCGACAGTGACGACCGCGAGGCAGCCGTCGAGACGCGCTCCTGGTTCCCGGAGACCTTCGTCTGGGCCCCCTCGGTGCTCACCGATGAGAGCGGGAGCGCCACCCTCGCCGTGACCGTGCCCGACACGCTCACGACCTGGCGGGTGCTCGGCCTGGCCGCCTCGCGACAGGGCGCACAGGCCGGCGACGTGCACACCTTCACCTCCACGCTGCCGGTCTACGTCGACCCCCGCGTCCCGGAGAACTTGCGCCGCGGGGATCGCGTCGAGGTGCCGGTGCGGGTCGTCAACACCACCGACGCAGAGGTCGTCTCCAAGCTGCACGTGCGCGGCTCGGGCCTGGAGGGCTCCGCCACCGGAGTCGTTCGAGTTCCGGCCGGCGGCAGCATCGTCGAGACCGTCTCCCTGCGGGCGACCCAGCCAGGCCCGGCCTCGCTGGAGGCGGGGCTCGAAGGGGCCGACGCCATCGTCAAGGCCGTGCGTGTCGAGCCGACCGGGAGACCGCTGAGCCGCTCCTTCAGCGGCGTGCTGGGTACCGAAGACTACGTAGAGGTCCTGATGCCCGGCGGTGCCGAGTACGCGGAGGCCTCTCTCACCCTGTTCCCCGGCCCGCTGGGAGTGCTCCGCCGCGAGCTGGACGGTGCCGGTGGTGGCAGGCTCTTCGACGAAGCCTACGCCTTCACCCTGGGCGCTCGTGGCGGGGAGCTCCTCGCAGGACTCGGCGCCCAGCCGGACGCGGACCGCCTCGACGCGCTGAGGACGACACGCCTCAGGGCGCAGCAACGGCTGGTCATCGCCTCTTCCTTCCTCGGCCCGGTCGAGCGCGCGACGATCCTCCACGCGGCCGACCACGGCGTCGACGACGCCATCGCCGAGAGGCTCAGCAGCCGGTCACGACAGCGTCTTCGCACCGAGCAGCTCGGGGACGGGAGCTGGACGACCCCCTCGGGTACGACGCTCCAGGAGTTCCTCGTCCGCACCGCGTGGATCTGCGAAGCCGTGGACGACCCCGGAACGACCGTGCGCTGTGGCGCGGTCTTCGAACGCAACGCCCAGCACCTCCTCGACGACAAGACGGCGGACGCCTACACGGCCGCGATGGTCCTTCGCAGTGGCGCAGGCAGCGACGACCTCCGCGACCAGCTGACGGCGCTCGTCAGCGCCTCCCTCACGGAGCGAGGCGACGGACTCCCCGGAGTCGAGCTCCCAGCGGGCGTCCTCCGCCCGGACGGCGACCTCGCGACCCAGACCGACGCCCTGGCCGCCGCCGCTGTCGTGCTCGATGATGACGAGGCCCGGGTGCTGTCCGCCGCGGTCATCGCGGCCTACGCGCCCGGACGCGGCTTTGGTGACGGCCTGACGAGCCTGCTGGCCCTGGAGGCGCTCGAGAAGCTCGGAGAGGCCGAGGTCCCCGAGGAGCTGGAGGTCCGGCTGCTGATCGACGACGAGGTCGTCGAGCGTCACGTCCTGAAGAAGTCCGCGCTCGGCGAGACCGCTGTCCTCAGGGCCCCGGCCCCGCTCTCTGGCGAGCATCGCTACGCCATCGAGGCAGACGGTGTCTGGCCTGGTCTCGCCTGGCACCTCGACGTCGATCTCTTCGTCCCCTGGGACGGTGAGGCAGGACCCGAGGGGTTGGACATCGAGGTCGAGCATGGCGAGCTCGCCTTCGGCAAGAGCACCAACGTGGCCCTCATCGTGGCGGTCCCGAAGGGCGAGGCCGTCGTGCTTCGCCACGCGCCCCCGGTGGGCTTCGTCGTCGACGAAGAGAGCATCACCGGCGGCACCGTCATCTCCGTCGACGACGGCGGCGTCACGGTGCGCGTGGAGGCGGGCCACGACGGCTTCGTGACCGTGGAGTACCAGGGCGTGCCGACGCTCAGGGGCGAGCTCTCCACCGGGCCGGCCACGGTCGCGCTCTCGAGCGATCCCGACCTCGTCAAGGCCGTGCCGCCAGAGGTGTGGAGCCTGAGGTGAGGCTCCCGGCCCTGTAGAGTCTCGGCGTGCTCACTCGCAGGCAGCTCTTCGCGGCGCTCACCGCCACTCCGGCGCTGTTGGCGCTGCGCTTTCCTGTCGCCTTCGCCACGAGCGACGGCGAGGGCTTCTGGCAGGAGCTGCGCCGTCACTTCCTGATCCCGCCAGACCAGGGCTTCTTCAACACCGGGACCCTCGGCGCCATGCCCGCCTCCGTGCTGGGGGCGCTCACGGACAGCCTCGTCGACGTCGAGGTCCACCTCGCCGACTGGGCCTACCCCAGCGAAGGGCAGCGACCTCCCCTGGCCGGCTACGACCCCGAAGACGCGGTGCGCGCCAAGCTCGGCGAGCTCCTCGGCTGCGAGGGCAGTGACCTCGCGCTGACGCGAAACGCGACGATGGGGCACAACTTCGTGGCCCTGGGCCTGGAGCTCTCCGAGGGTGACGAGATCCTCATCACCGACCAGGAGCATCCCGGAGGGCGCTCCGGCTGGGATCTCCGGGCCAGCCGCGATGGCATCCTGGTCACAGAGGTGGGTGTCGACCCAAGGGGCTCCGCCGCCGACGTCCTCGCTGCCTTCGAAGCCGCGATGAGCGAGCGCACCCGAGTCCTGGCCGTTCCCCACGTGAGCTCCAAGCTGGGCCTGCGGCTGCCGGTGCGGAGGCTCTCGGCCCTGGCTCGCGAGCGAGGCATCTTCTCGGTGATCGACGGGGCACAGGCTCCCGGGCAGCTCGCCGTGGACCTCTCGGAGATCGGCTGCGACGCCTACTTCAGCTCTCCCCACAAGTGGCTCCTGGCGCCGAAGGGCAGCGGCCTCCTCTTCATCCGGCCCGAAGCCCAGGACCAGGTCTGGTCCACCATCGCCAGCGCCCAGTGGGACAACCACGACGACGGGCTCTTCCGCCTCCAGCAGATCGGCACCGGCAACCGCTCGATGATCCATGCCTACGAGGCCTGCATCGACTGGTGGCTCCAGCTGGGCTTGCAGCGGGGGGCCGACCGGGCCCAGCACATGGCGCGGCTCCTGCGTGCCGGCCTGGCCGACCTCGACGTCGAGCTCCAAAGCGCCGAGCACCCGGACCTGCAGTGCGCGATCACCACCATCGCGGTCCCGGACCGAGACCACCGGGAGTTGCAGGAGGCCCTCTGGAAGGAGGCGCGAGTGCGGGTGCGCGCGGTGGGCGATGCCCTGCGCATCAGCACGCACATCTACACGCTGCCTGGCGACATCGAGCGCCTGGTGACCACGCTCGCGGCCCTGTTGCGCGCCGGGTAGGGTGGCGCCGTGATCTACTACAGGCCGACCGGAGACGAGGTCTCGCTGTTCCAGACAGCGCACGAAAACCAGCTCCCGGTGCTCCTCAAGGGGCCGACGGGCTGCGGCAAGACCCGCTTCGTCCGGTTCATGGCCGAGCGCCTGGGGCGACCGCTGGTCACGGTCGCTTGCCAGGAGGACCTCGCCGCTGCCGACCTCACGGGCCGCTTCATGCTGGAGGGGGGCTCCACCGTGTGGCGTGACGGGCCGCTCACCACCGCCCTGCGCCGAGGCGCGATCTGCTACCTCGACGAGGTCGTGGAGGCGCGCAGCGACGTGCTCACCGTGCTCCATCCGCTGACCGACGACCGGCGCATGCTCCCGCTCGAGAGGCTGGGCGAGCAGTTGGAGGCAGCCCCCGGCTTCCAGGTCGTGATCTCCTACAACCCCGGCTACCAGTCGGTGACCAAGGAGCTCAAGGAGAGCACCCGCCAGCGCTTCGTCTCGATCGCCTTCGACTACCCGAGCGAAGACATCGAGATCGAGATCGTGCAGCAGGAGTCGGGCTGCGAACGCGACGTCGCCGAGGAGCTCGTGAAGCTGGGGACGGGCTCTCGCAAGCTCCGCGCCCACGGGCTCGCCGAGGGGGCCTCGACGCGCCTGTTGGTCTACGCCGGCAAGCTCGTCGTGGCCGGCGTGGGTCTCGAGGAGGCGGCTCGGGCCACCCTCGTCGGCTCTTTGACGGACGACGCGGAGATGACGCGCGCCTTGAACGAGCTGGTGCGCTCGGTGCTCGGCTGAAATGGGCGGCCCCACCTGGGAGCCCGATCACGAAGCCACCGACGAGGAGGTCGAGCGAGCGCTGCTGGCGCCCTTCCTCTTCGGCGACCCGGTGCTGCTGGCCAAGGACGGGAGCGTAGCGGGGACGCCTGTCGGCCATCTCCAGCGGCGCGTCCTGGCGTGGCTGACGATGGTGACGGGCCAGCACCTGAGGCTCGGACACGCGGACCCTGCCTCCACCGACGGCGTCCACCTGCTGCTCCCCCGCCACGCGCCGGCCCCCGCGGAACCGGCGCAGGACGAGGTGCTCTTCAGGGTGATGGCGCTGCTGCAGGCCGGCCTGCTGGCGCTTGGCTTCCTCGACCAGCGGGCCCTGCTGGTCGAGCTCCACCGCGACTGGGTCCTTCGATCGACCTGGCACCTGTTGGCCGCTCGGGCGGTCGCGCGCCACTTCGGCGAGGCCTACCCTGGCATCGCCCGTGACCTCGCCGCTGTCAGCGCGATGGAGAAGGCGACGCGCATGCGCGTGAACCTCACGGAGGTACCGCGGGAGGGCCTGCCGGAGGCCTTCGTCCCGCTGTACTCGCAGCTGAGCACGAGCTTCGCGCTCCGGACCGGCGGCGCCCCGGCCAAGGAGGCGGTCGAGGCCGTCGACGGGGCACCGCCCGACGGTCTGCGCCTCGTCGTGCTCGGCCAGGCGCGCAAGCTGAGGGAGCACTTCAGGAGCCAGCGGCTGGGTCCACCTCCCCTGCCCTGGTACCTCGGCATCGTGCGCCCCGAGTGGATCCTCGCGGACCTGGAGCCCGACGAGAGCGAGGAGTGGCAAAAGGGCAACAAGCCCCTTCGGCAGCTGCTCGCTGCCATGGCGCGAGCGGGCAAGGTCGACGTCCCGGAGGTCGAGCAGTCGAAGCGCCGGGGGCTCAGGGCCCGCCTCAAGGCCCGCTTCGGTGCCGGCGAGGACCAGGACCTCGCCAAGACCCCGGCCTACGGAGTCCTCCGGGACGAGGCCCAGCAGGCATCACGCTCCAGTCGAGAGGAGCCCATACATGTTCCGGAGATCGTTAGACAAGACGTCCGGGAGTACGACGAGTGGGACCAGACTTCCCAGAGCTGGAAGCTGGCGGAGACGAGGGTCTCGAGCCCGGTGGCGCCAGCCGGATCGCTGTCCGCCTACGAGCAGGTGTTGGAGGCCAACGCCGCCCAGGTCCGACGGATCCGGCGTCGCTTCGAGGCCCTCCGCCATGTCGAGCGCTGGCACACGGGCTTGCCGGACGGACCAGAGATCGACCTCGACCGGCTGATCATCGCCCACTGTGATCTGCTGGCTGGAACCCAACCCAAGCAGGACTTCCACAAGCGCTGGGTGCGGCGCCGCCAGCCGATCTGCGTGCTCACGCTGGTCGACCTGAGCGGCTCGACCCAGGGCCGCGTCCTGCATGCCCAGCAAGAGGCGGTCGTGCTCTTCGCAGAGGGCCTCCACGTGCTCGGAGTGCCCCACGCCTTCCACGGCTTCAACGGGCAGCACGCACAGGACATCTCGCTCTGGCGCCTCAAGGGCTTCGACGAGACCCTCGACGCTCCAGCCAGGAAGCGCCTGGGCAACCTCCGCGCGGCTGGCTCCACGCGCCTCGGGGCGGTCATCCGGCACGCGACGTGGATGCTCGACCAGCGCCCGGAGCCACGTCGCGTGTTGCTCCTGCTGTCTGACGGAAAGCCCGAAGACCGTTCGGGATATCGCGGTGACTACGGAGTCCAGGACAGCGCGGTCGCCGTCCAGCAGGCCTCCAGCGCTGGCCTGTTGCTGCGCTGCATCAGCCTCGACACCCGCGACGGGAGCTACCTGCCCACGATCTTCGGGGCCAAGGGCTACCTGCAGCTCCAGAGCGTGGAAGAGCTCCCGCAGAGACTGCCGGAGCTCTTCAGGAACACGCTGAGCTGAAGATCAGCTCGGCGCGAAGAGGAAGGGGTAGCTCACGATGACGATGCCGCCGCCCCTGGGCTCGGGGAAGGTGAGCTTCATCATGGTGGAGTTCAGGCAGCTCTCGACTGCCCGGTTTCCGACCGACGAGGACTTCGTCTGGGCCGCGCTGACCTCGCCCTCGCGGGTGATGGTGAACTTCACGGAGACCTTGCCGCCGATGGTCGGGTCCTTCGTGAGCTCGCGCTGGTAGCAGTAGCGGAAGCGGTTCAGGTTGCGCTTGATGACCTTGTCGACCTGCGCCTTGTCCAGGCCACCCACGATGAGGCCGCCCTCGATGCCCTTGATGGTGCCCTCCGTGCGCTCGCCGAGCGCGCCCTCGCCGAAGTCACGGGCGTCCTGCCCGATGCCTTCGAGGCCGAGCCCGCCTCCGGAGTAGGCCTTGCCGCCGCCGCCGAGGCCGGAGCCACGGGAGCTGAAGCCGCCGGAGCCCATCATGACCCCCTTGGCTCCGATCAGGCCGCCGACGCCGTCCATGATGCCAGCGCTCAGCCCCGTGGAGTCCAGACCGGCGGTCGCCCCGATCTCGGACCAGGCCCCCATGAGCCCGGCATCCCGTGCGATCTCGCGATCCTGCGTCGAACCTCCGCCGCGGGCCCGCAGCATCTTGCCCCGCTCGTCTCCGCGCTTGCCTGCCTTGCGGATGTGCCGCTCACCCTCGCGAGTCACTTCCTTGGCCTTGGTGACAGCGGCGGGCTTCGGGACCTCTGGAGCCTGGATCAGCACCTGGGTGAAGCGATCGGGGACCTCGTTGAGATCACTCGACATCGCTACGGGGCTGGTCAGCGCGACGACCGCAAGCATGGCCGCCGCGAAGAGCGAGAAGGTGACCGTGCCGACGAGCGGCAGGTCGAGATCGGCCTTGCCCTTGGGGATCTTGGAGCCGGGCGCGGTCAGCCGGGCGACGTAGGTGATCGGACCGACCCGGATCGCGACCTGCTCCTCGCAGGCGAGGGTGACGCGGCGAATGCCGGTGATGCCCTCGTCGCCGGAGTCCGAGAGGTGCTCGCTGCTCGGCCAGGCCTTCTCGAGGTTCGCGACGAGCCGTCCATCCTCGACGGAGAAGAGCTCGAAGGGCTCGCTGTCGGGGAGCAGCTCCTCGGGCATGGGGAACTCGGCGGTGCCGAGCATCACGGTGCCCGAGGAGCCGTCGAGGTGCCGCACGTCGAGCAGGGTGTCTCCCCAGGCTGTCGCCACCTCCAGGACCAACGGGGCCTGGGTGTCGAGGCCGAGGTCGCCTCGGCCGGCGCCGCTGGTCGTGATGACGGCCATCGGGTCCTGAGTACTGAGCAGGTTCGGGCGCAGCTCGCCCTTGAGACGGATCTCCATGAGTTCCTCCGGGAATCTAGGGTCTTGTGGACGCCCCTCGCGTCACGTCAACTGGGACCGCAGGCGGCCCTGGAGGTTCGTCAAGGCTCCGTGAACATCACCTCGCGCGGTCGTCCGCGGAGGTTGTAGTCGCTCGACATCGTGAAGCCGTAGGCCCCGGCGTTGCACACCAGCAGCACGTCGGACTCGTGGGTCTCCGGCAGCCGACGGCCCCGGCCGAGGATGTCCCCCGTCTCGCAGATCGGGCCCACGATGTCGGCGACGATCGCTCCCGGCTCGCCAAGCCGCGTGAGGTTCAGCACCTCGTGGCGGGCTCCATACAGCGCAGGTCGGATGAGGCTGTGCATGCCGGCGTCAACGCCGACGTAGCGGCGGTCGCCCTTGGACTTCACCTGGCTCACCCGCGCGAGCAGCACCCCGGCGAGCGAGACCAGGTAGCGACCCGGCTCGAGCCAGAGCTCATAGGGACTTCCTCGACGGATCTCCGCGAGCGAGGCGTCGACCTCGGCCATGTCCAAGGGGCCTTGACCCGGTCCCGACTGGACGGGCAGACCACCGCCGAGATCCAGCGCCTGGACCTCTGGGAGCTCTCCGGCGACCTCGACGAGGAACTCGGCGATGTCTCGCCAGCGGGTCACGGCCTTCATCCCGCTGCCAGCGTGGGCGTGGAGCCCGACGACCCGCACGTCGTGGCGTCGGGAGAGCTCGATGAGGTGCTCGATCTCCTCTGGCGGGACCCCGAACTTCGAACGATCACCGGCTGTCACGACGTAGCGGTGGTGGCCTCCGCCACGGCCTGGATCGAGCCGGACGAGGATCTCGCGTCCCCGAAACAGCGCCGGCCACCGCTGGAGGGGGTAGGTCGAGTCCAGGGTGACGCGACAGCCGGCCTCGAAGCCTGCCTGGTAGTCCCCGGGAGGCGCGAAGTTGGGGGTGAACAGGATGTCGGCCGAGGGGCAGATCTCCCTGACGCGCCGGATCTCGCCGGGGCTCACGCACTCCATGCCCAGCCCGCGGTCGTGGAGGCGGCGAACCACCTCTGCGTTGGTGTTGGCCTTCACGGCGTAGAAGATCCGGTCGACGCTCTCCAGCCCCAGGAGCTCGTCGGCGGCCCGGTCCAACTCCGAGGCGGAGTAGACGTACACCGGCGTCCCCCTGTCGGCCTCTGCGAGGAGCTCGGCGCGACGCGCGGTCCACCATCCCGAGAAGATGGCCGGCGCAGCGCGAGGCTGGAAGACCTCTTCCCAGGAGGGGCCGAAGACCGGGTCAGAGGTGTCGGAGAAGAGCTGGGCGTGCAGGTCGCGCATCAGGGGGTCGGCGTCGGCCTCGTCGACCACGAAGCTCAGGTTCAGGTCGCTGGCCGCCTGGCTCATGAGGTGGATCTCACGGTCGGCGAAGCGCTCGAAGGCGCCGCCGAGGCGGTGGAGGGTCGCCCGGATCCTCCGACCAACCACGGAGACGCTGGCCGCGGGGGCGATGAGCTTCGGGCGGCACACGGCCGCGAGATCCTCGAGCAGGCCGTCCAGGGTGGGCTTGGCCAGCGTGTTCGCGGCCGGGTCGAGGGAGACCGTGACGTTGGTCTCGCTGGTGGCGACGAGATCGATGGACAGCCCGTGCCTCGCGAAGATGGCGAAGGCCTCTGCCAGGAAGCCCACTTGCTGCCACATGCCGACGGTGTCCATCGACACCAGCGCGATGCCCTTCCGTGTCGACAGCGCCTTGACCTGCGCCCTCCCGCTCGAGGCCCGCGCGGTGACGACCGTGCCCTCCATCTCCGGCGCCTTCGTGCAGCAGATGTGAAGCGGGATGCCCTGCTCCTTCACCGGTCGCAGGCAGCGGGGATGGAGCACCTTGGCGCCCATGGTCGCGAGCTCCCGGGCTTCGTCGTAGTCCAGACGACGCAACAGCCGAGCGGAGGGGATCCGGTGTGGATCGGCCGTGAACATGCCCGGCACGTCGGTCCAGATCTCCAGGCGCCGGGCCTGAAGGCGAGCGGCCAGGTAGGCCGCCGAGGTGTCCGATCCACCACGGCCCAGCAGCACGGTGTGGCCCTCTGAGTCGGCGGCGATGAAGCCCTGCGTGAGCACGACCTCGCCGTCGAGGGCGTCGAAGGAGTCCATCAGCTGCGGATCCGGCTCGTAGCTGCACCGAGCGCTCCCGAAGCGGCGCTCCAGCTCGGACTCCGGCAGTGACGACAGCAGCTCGCGCGCGTCCTGCCAGGATGTCGCCACTTCCGCTCTGGAGAGCCAGGCCGCCCCGAGGCGCGTCGACATCAGCTCCCCCGCCGAGAGGATGCGAGCGCGCAGGCGCGGGCTCACCTCGCCGATGTCACGGCCACCGCGGGCAAGGCGGGACAGATCCTCGAACAGCTCGCCTAGGTGCTCCTCGTCGTCCAGACCCATCGCCTCGGCCTGCTCGACATGCAGCGCGCGAATCGCTCCCAGCTCGGCGTCGATGTCGCCACCGGCGGCGGCCACCTCCGCCAGTCCTCTCAGGCGGTCGCTGGCCCCTGACAGGGCCGAGCAGACGACCACGGGCCGAAGCCCCTCGTCCAGGCGCGTGCGCAGGATGCGGCGGATGGTCTCCCAGCTCTGGAGGCCGGTGACGCTGGTGCCGCCGAACTTGAGCACGACCCAGGAGTCCGCTCCAGGCCAGCGGGGATCGGGGTCGGCGTCGGCTGCTCGGTCCCAGCCCTGGTCGTCCTCGTCCCAGGAGGGATCCCGGGACCTGGGTATCACTGGCCTCCGGCGGCGCCGACCTCGCCCAGCTGGATGTCCACCCTGACCTGGACCGCATCGGAGATCGACTCGTGCTGGCACTCGGCGACCAGGGCCGCGAGCTGCTCGCCGAGCCCGAAGGCCTCGATGGAGAGCTCCGCGCTCTCAGAGCTGACGAAGTGCCAGCCGCTGTCGTGACGGGTGGTGCGCACCGGGAACCGGGCCTCGACGGTGGCTCCGGACAGCAACATCTCGCCCACGAAGACCGTGGAGTCGGATGAGGCTCCGACCTCGAGGCCATCCTCCGGCCAACCCTCGAGGTCGGTGATCACGAAGCTCGACGTCCTGTTGTCGGCCACCTCGAAGAAGATCCGCTCGATGCGCTCGTCGCGCTCGGGGTCCTCGCTGTCCCAGCTCTCCATGTCCACGTCGACTCGTCCCCTGAGCCCGGTGAGCGTGCCGTCCACCGGGACGTCCCACTTGCCGGCGAGGGCCGAGAAGCTGCCCGGCACCGCGACGCTCCCGTTCTTCATCGTGACCACGTCGACCCTGCCGCGGATTCGCATTCCCCCGGCCTCCGTCGACGGTTCGGGCAGGGGCTCGACCGTTGGCTGGAGATCTGGCTCGGGGACGGTCTCGTCGCCCGCGCAGGCGAGGAGGGCGAGCAGTGGGGACATCATCACCTCGTCAGCCGGCGGTAGATCGTAGGGAGGCGCCTCGGCAGGGACTCGACCTCGTCGATGACGATGTAACCGACCTCTCCGTAGAGCTCTTCGAGGTACTTCCGCGCCCGCGGGTCCACTGTGATGCAGAAGGGGTGGATGCCCCCCTTTCGGGCCTCGCGCAGCGCGACGCGCGTGTCCTCGTTGGCGTAGCGGTCGTAGTAGTGGTCGCAGCCGCAGTCGAGCGGGCGTCCGTCGGAGAGCAGGATCAGGAGCTTCGTCCTCGCGGGGTGCTCCCTGAGGCGGGCGGTGGCGTGGCGGATCGCGGCCCCGTCGCGGTTCTCCATCTTCCACGTGATGCGCCCGATGCGCTCGCGCACCCGGTCGTCGTAGGAGTCGTCGAAGTCCTTGGCCACGTAGAAGGCGACGTGCTCGCGGCCGTAGCCGGAGAAGCCCCAGATCGCGCAGGCGTCCCCGATGGCGTCGACGGCCTCTGCGATCATCACGAGGGCCTCCTTCTCCACCTGGATGATGCGCTTGCCCCCCATGCCAGCGTGGGACTCGTTCGTCGAGCTGCTCATGTCCAGCAGGAAGGCGACGGCGACGTCGCGCCGGTTGCGCAGGTGACGCTCGTAGATGCGCTCCGGAGGAGTGACACCGGCCCGGCGCGCCACCCGCGCCTCGACGACCCGCTCGATGTCGAGCTCGTCGCCGTGCAGCTGCCGTCGCATGCGCCTGAGCTCCTCTGGTCTGAGGGCCTGGAAGCGGCGCCGTAGCCAGCGGATCTCGGCGCCGTACTCGTCGAGCACGTCGTTGACGAAGCCGCGCTCCCCTGGGGCCAGGGTGTGCTCCTTGACGCGGACCCAGGCGGGCTTGTGGTCCTCGATTCCGACGTCCCACTCCGGGTAGTGGAAGACGAGGGCGTCCGGGTCCTCCTCGAGCTCCAGCGGGCCTGAGAACTGGGCGCGCAGTGGCACGTGCTCGGTCTGTTCCTCCTCCTCGTCGACGATGGCTCCCTCCGGCGCCGGCATGCGCTCCAAGAAAGCGATCATGTCGTCGTAGGACCGGTCCTCGGTCCGTCCCTGCTGGTGCTGGCGAAGGGCCTTGCGGATCTCGGAGATGCTGGCCTCCAACCCCTCCTCTTCCATCGCCTCCCGCAGCTCGCGGGCCCTGTCGTCCTCCTCCCGCTCGCCCGCGCCGCGCGCCTCTGGACGGATGCTGGCTCCCATCGACGACTCCTCGAGGGTCCGGTAGTCGTCCTGCGAGGCCCAGTCGGGGCCCTCGCCGAGCTGGGGCATCGCGTCGCGACCCTGGCGCTCGCCGGGCTTGCCGAGGTCCTCTGATCCCACCTTCCTCAACAGCGCATCGGCCACCGGGTAGACCCGGGGGAGCATCGCGGCCACGTCCTCGACCTCAGCGTCGAGGACCTCGCTCATCAGCTTCCAGACCCTGTCGTGGGGGTCGACGAGCTCGGGTGGGAGCTGTGGCCTGTGGCCCCAGCTGGTCTGTAGCAGGGCCTCTACCAGGGCCTCTACCGGGGCGAGTTCCTCGATGGCGGGCCGCTCCAGGAGCTCGTCGGGGCGCAGGGTCGCGACGTCCCGAGCGAGGCCTGGGTAGGTCGCGACCATCCTCCGCTCGACACGAGCAGCCTCGGCGACGTGGAAGAGATCTCGGGCGAGGGAACGGTTCTGGAAGGCACGCAACAGGCGCTCGATGTCGGACTCGCCGTCGCGGTGCTCGGGCCAGGACCCTCCTACCTTGCGGAGGTCGAGGTCGAAGGTGCCGAACTCCAGGGTGGCGGCCGTCCGCGCGGTGAGGACCCTGTAGACGACGAAGTCACGCTCGTCTCCGTAGCGATCGACGCGCTCCGGCAGGTGCAGGTGACGCCCCTCCGAGAACGCGCTCACCTTCTGGCCGGCGGGGATGGAGCGAACCTGGACATCCTCGCCGCAGTGGGCCCGTGCATAGAGCGACAGGGTGCGGGCGATGTCCTTCAGCGGCAAGCCGAGCACGAGACGGGAGAGCTCCGCCTGGCCCTGTCGCGACTCCCGGCGAAGGAAGGACTCCGCCGTGGCTTCGCTGTCCCCATGCAGATCGAGGCCGCTGCCCAGGAAACGCGCCAGCGCCGGACCGCTGAGGTTCTCCATCAGCTCGGGCAGGGTTCGGGCGACCATGGTCGCGGCCTGCGGGCGCTGCCTCACGACGATGCCCAGCAGTCGCAGGTACTCGGCCCGATGCTCCTCTGGCACCCGCGCCAGGTCGTCGGGCATGTTCCCGGCGAGGACCCGGCCAAGGCGCCCCTCCGCCCGCGCCGCCGCCAGGACGAGCTCGGTGTACAGCGTGCTGATCTCCGGCCCCAGGGCGAGCTCGACCGGACCGACGTGCCGCATCCAGGAGCGCAGCGTCGACCGGTCGGCCGCGCCGATCTCGGCGGCGCCTCGAGCGCGAGCGCCCAGGACTCCCACCCGCGCCATCAGCCGGCGACGCCAGCTCACTAGAAGAAGTCCTTCACGACCTCGAAGACCGAGCGCTGGAGGT
This sequence comes from Myxococcota bacterium, assembly GCA_036012755.1. GTDB lineage: Bacteria > Myxococcota_A > UBA796 > UBA796 > CAJQPC01 > JAAESX01. Next base: position 57,884 of record DASCPX010000027.1, read on the forward strand.
CGGGATCGTCGGTCAGGGTGCGAGCGAAGGCGACCTCGCATGCGCGGCGGGACTCGACGCCCCGCTTCATGAGCTTGCCGGCGTGGATGAGGAGGCGGGTGCTCACGCCCTCTTCCAACCCGCGATCGGTGAGGTTGCGCACCTTGGCGGCGACCGCGACGAGGCTCCTCGCGTTGTCCTGGTCGATGCCGGACTCGCGGCGGACGACCTCGAGCTCGACCTCTGAAGCCGGGTAGCTGAAGTCCAGGCTGATGAAGCGCTGGCGGGTCGACTGCTTGAGCTCCTTGAGCACCGACTGGTAGCCGGGGTTGTAGCTGACCACGAGCATGAAGCCGGGAGGTGCCGAGAGCATCGCGCCGAGCTTGTCGATGGGCAGAAGCCGCCTGTCGTCCGTGAGGGGATGGATGACGACCAGGGTGTCGTTCCGCGCCTCGACGACCTCGTCGAGGTAGACGATGCCGCCGTGACGCACCGCTGTGGTGAGCGGGCCATCGCACCAGACGGTCTCGTCTCCGAGGATCAGGAAGCGGCCGACGAGGTCTGCAGCCGTGAGGTCCTCGTGGCAGGCGACCGTCACGAGCGGGCGGCCGAGCCTGTGTGCCATGTGCGCGACGAAGCGTGTCTTTCCGCATCCGGTCGGCCCCTTGAGGATGACGGGAAGCTGGGCGTCGTAGGCGGTCTCGAAGACCTGGACCTCGTCATCGACTGGGAGGTACCAGGGCGCCTCGTCCTGCTCGAAGTCGCTCGCCGGGGGCGTGATGATGCGCATTGCAAAGTTCTACCCGGTTAGGCCCACCGCTGGAGGATGTGTGCCGGAAGCCGAGGAACTCAACGCCACGCTCGCTAGCGCACACGGCGCCGCGCACGCCTGCCTGTCCCCGCTCGGGCGGGCCGCACGCTTCCCGACCGGGATCCCGGCGCAGGCTGGAGAGGCACGCGGCGCGGAGCTCCAAGCCACCATCGGCCAGCTCACGGATGGCCGCGGTCGGGCCATCGTGCCCGACTCGCTGGAGAGCCTGGCCCGCGGCGACGGGAGCACGGCCTACCTCTACTCCCCCGTCGCCGGTCACCCGCGACTGCGCGAGCTCTGGCGGCGCCGCCTCGCCCGGGAAGGGGGCGCGACGGAGTGCTCCCTGCCGATGGTCACCCTGGGGCTCACCCATGGGTTGAGTCTCTGCGCCGACCTGTTCTCCGACCCTGGCACCGACGTCCTGTTTCCCAGGCCTTGTTGGGGGAACTACCGCCTGATCTTCGGCCTCCGGCGCCAGGCGCGGCTGAAGGGCTGGGACTTCTACTCGCCCTCCGGTGGCTTGAACACCGGAGCCTTCCGCGCGGCCCTGCAGGGTGTCCGTGACAAGGGCGTCGTGCTCTTGAACTTCCCCGGCAACCCCACGGGCTACTCGCCGAGCCAGGCCGAGGCCGAGGAGATCCTCGACGCCCTCGCCTCGCATCGGGGCGCTCCGATCGTCGTGATCTTCGACGACGCGTACCACGGCTTCGTGTTCGAGGACGGCGTCGTCAGGCGCTCGCTGTTCTGGGAGGCCGCCCAGCGCTGCTCCTCGGACCACGTGCTGCCCGTGAAGGTCGACGGTTGCACCAAGGAGCTGCTCTTCTTCGGTGGGCGCGTCGGGTTCTTGACCTTCGGGACCAGCGAGTTGGCGAGCGTCCCGCTGGTGGACAAGGCGATGACGCTGACCCGCGGCACGGTGAACTGCCCACCGGGGCCCTCCCAGGTGATGGCGGCGGAGGCCCTGGCGAGCCCCTTCGTCGACGCGCAGCTCGCCGAGGTCTTCGAGCGGGTGCGGGGTCGCTACCAGGTCTTGAAGGAGTCCCTGGTGGGGCTGGAAGGCACCGGCCTGAGTCCCCTGCCCTTCAACTCCGGCTTCTTCGCGCTGCTGCAGGCGCCCGAGGGGGTGGACGTACACGCCCTCCGTCGCAAGATCCTGTTCGAGCAGTCCGCCGGAGTCATCGCACTCCCAGAGGTCCGCGCCCTGCGCCTGGCCTTCTGCAGCATCTCCAAGAGTGACATTCCCGAGCTCATCGCTCGCATAAGGCGGGCAATGGAGGAGTGATGGAAGCGTTGGACGCCAAGGTCGAAGCGATCGACCCCGAACTGGAGATGCTGGAGGAGATCGAGCGGCTCCGCCGTGAGCGGAACGCGGTGATCCTCGCCCACTACTACCAGGAGGGCGAGATCCAGGACCTCGCCGACTTCATCGGTGATTCCTTGCAGCTGGCCCAGGCTGCGCGGGACACGGAGGCGGACGTCATCCTCTTCTGCGGTGTCCACTTCATGGCGGAGACAGCGAAGATCGTGAACCCGGACAAGGTCGTCGTGCTGCCGGATCTCAGGGCGGGATGCTCCCTGGCCGAGTCCTGCCCTGCCGACAAGCTCCGGGCCTGGAAGTCGCTGCACCCGGAGCACGTCGTCGTCTCGTACATCAACTGCACGGCGCAGACGAAGGCGGAGAGCGACTGGATCTGCACCTCCAGCAATGCCCGTCGGGTCATCGAGGCGATCCCCGCCGATCGCCCCATCCTGTTCGCCCCGGACAGGAACCTCGGCAGCTGGCTGGTGCGCGAGACCAACCGCGACATGAAGCTGTGGCAAGGGACCTGCATCGTGCACGAGACCTTCTCGGAGCGGAAGCTGGTCGAGCTGAAGAGCCAGCACCCAGAGGCCCAGGTGCTCGCCCATCCGGAGTGCGAGCCAGAGGTCCTCCAGCACGCCGACCACATCGGGTCGACCTCGAGCCTGCTGAAGTACACCCACGGCAAGCCGGGCCAGACCTTCATCGTCGCGACCGAGCCCGGGATCCTCCACCAGATGGAGAAGGCCAACCCCGAAGGTGTCTACATCCCGCTCCCGCCGAAGGGCGAGACCTGCGCCTGCAACGAGTGCCCCTACATGCGCCTGAACACCCTCGAGAAGATCTACCTGGCGCTGCGAGATCTGGAGCCCCGGATCGAGATGTCGGAGGACCTCCGCCAGCGCGCCTTGAAGCCGCTGGAGATGATGCTCTCGCTGGGCTGACTCAGAAGCCCAGCGTCAGGCCGAAGCCGTCGTTGGGACCGGTGGCCATGATCCGACGGGACCAGGACAGGCCGAAGTGGAAGCGGCCGGCCGTGACCATCATGCCGAGGCGGTACTCGAACTCGTGGCCGACGCCGAAGTACTGGTTGCGGTCCCAGTCCACACGACGAGCAGGGTTGGCCAGCCAGGTCGTCGTGATGCCGCCCAGCGCATAGATCTCCTGGGGGCCGACGGTCGCAACGATCGGGAAGTCGATGCCCGGCGAGGCGGGCAGGCCGACGAACCGGTACTCGTTGTAGAAGACGTCGCCGCCGCCGAGCACCGACCAGTACTCGGTCACGGGGCCCACGAAGGTGCCGGCCCGCACGTCGTAGCCGCCGCCAAGGAGCAGCGTGCCCCGCGTCCGGCTCTTCCCGGCGAGGATGGTCTGCAGATCCGCGTAGGTCACGCCAGCCTCGAGGCCGATGTTGAAGCCGAGGACGGGAGTGCCGTTGACCCGGAAGACGCTGAGGTTCGCGACCGGGTCGATGTAGGGCTGGTACTGCACGCGCCCCGCGATGGGTTCACGCGGCTTGTCGAGGGGGCCAGCCAGGGCGATGCCCGAGAGCAGCAATACGGTCACGAGTCCTCCAGGTTGGAATAATGACCTCAACATGAGCGACCGGCCCGTCATCGGCCCCTACAAAGGGCTGCGCTCCCTCGGTGGGGGCGCTGCAGGGCATGTGTGGCTGGCGATGAGCCCCGCCGGACCCGTGGCGCTGAAGACGGCGCGAACGGAGGAGGGACGCAGCTGGCTGCGGCGCGAGGCCGGCATCCTCTCGCGGCTCGATCACAAGTACGTCGTCCAGTTGGTGGACTCCGACCTCGACGGGCGTTGGCTCGCGCTGGAGTACATCGACGGACCCACCCTGGACGCCTGGGGTCGCGGGCAGCCGATCGCGACGATGGTGGAGCTCGGCGCGAGGCTCTGCGAGGCCGTCGCCCACCTCCACAACCGGGGCATCCTCCACGGTGATCTGAAGCCCTCGAACGTGATGGTCGACGAGTACGGATGCCCCCGGATCATCGACCTCGGAACGGCGCGGTTGCTCGCCGACGTGCGCGTCCCGCGGGGCTTTCACGGGACCCTCGGCTACGCGGCGCCAGAGCTGCTCAAGGCCGAGATCGCCGGGCCCGCCGCGGACATCTACTCGCTGGGCGCCCTGCTCTACCGCCTGTTGACCGGGTCCGCGCCCTTCCGCAGCGCAGACCCGGCAGCGCTCGCCTACCTGCCCCTGTCATCGCTCCCCGAGCCCCCGAGCGCCGCCGTCCCCCGGATGCCCGCCGACCTCGACAACCTCATCCTCCAGATGATGGCGCGTCTGCCCGAGCGCCGTCCGATCCCCGCGGACGCACTCCCCGGACGCCTGCGCGCCGCCCTGCGAAGCGCCCCGGCTCCCCCGCTCGTCGGCATGACCCGGGAGCGCGAGGTGCTTCGCAAGACGGTCGCCGCGGCTGTCGACGGCAAGCCCGGCCTCGTCGTCATTCACGGCCCCACGGGGAGCGGTCGTCACACCCTCATCCGAGAGGCCCTCTCCGCGGGACGCCGCGAGGGGGCCGGAGTCATAGAGGGCATCCCCGACCCGCGTGGGCTGCTCGATCACCTCCGACACGCCAGCCGACCGACTCTCGTCGCGACCAGGTCAGAGGGACGCGCCACCACCGATGTCGCCGCGCGCATCCTCGGAGAGCGACTGCCCGCCCTGCTGCTCGTTCGGGCGGACCGGCCGCTGATGACCCTGAGCGCCCTGGGGGCGCGCCACCTGTCGCCCTCGACCCTCACCCCCGCGCAGGTCGCCTTGATCCTGGAGGCCTTCGGTCTCGACCCGGGTCGGGCTGTCGAGATCCGCCGACGGACGCGTGGGCTGCCAGGTGCAGTGCTCGGCTACGCCCAGCCTCCCGCCGAGGGGATCAGCGGGCTGTCGGAAGAGCAGCGGGGGCTGCTGGAGGCCACGGCCAGCGGAAAGGTCGGCGTGGCCGAGCTGGCCAGGATGCTCGGCGTGAGCGAGCACACCATCATCGACTGGGCCGAGCCCCTGCTCGATCTCGGCTTGCTCGAAGAGCTCGACGATGGCTCCGCGCTGCAGGCGGTCCGCGCGGGCTCGTGATAGCAGGCGGCCTTGCCAGAGGGCGCCATGCGCATCCACAGCGAGTCGATAATCAACCACTCCCGCGATGCCGTCTTCGAGGCCTATCGAGACCGCTTGACAGAGATCGCTCCATACATCCCCGACATCGGGCAGATCGTCGTCGAGAGCCGATCCGATCACCCGGACAAGGTCGAGCTCCACAACGTCTGGATCGCAGAGCGCGAGGTCCCGGCCTACGCGAGGGCGTTCATCCGACCCGACATGCTGCGCTGGGACGACTTCGCCACCTGGCACGAGACCACGAAGAAGTGCAGCTGGCGGCTGAGGATCCGCGCCTTCCCGGACAGCGTCAGGTGCTCCGGCACCAACACCTTCTCGGAGCTGGGTCCCAACCGGACCAGGGTCCTGCTCGAGGGCGACCTCCAGATCGACGTGAAGAAGATCCCAGGCGTGCCGCGCCTCGTCGCCGGCCGCGTGGGGCCGAAGGTCGAGCAGTTCATCGTCAGCCTCATCACGCCCAACCTGGAGCGCGTGAACTCCAGCCTGGGGCGCTTCCTGGACGACCAGGGTTGAAGACCTCCGGCTGGCTGCCGGTCTCGGACATCGAGGTCCAGGGCGACCCGGCGCTCGCGGAGGCGCTCGCGGAGGCGCTGTCGCAAGCGGGCAGCTGGGACCGCCTCACTCATGGCTTCCACACCTACCCGGCCGGCATGCACCCCCAGTGCGCGCGGATCCTGGTGGAGCTCTCGCAGGGTCCGGTGCACGACCCCTTCTGCGGCGGAGGGACCACCCTGGTCGAGGCCCTGGCCGCCGGACGCAGGACCAGCGGTGCGGATCTGAGCCCCGTGGCGGTGATGGTCGCGGCGGGCCGGACGGCCCTGTGCTCACCGGAGCGCATCCGTCGCTTTCGCGGAGCCGGCCGCCGCATCTGCGAGGACGCCAAGCGCTGGCAGACGCTGCCGCGTGACTCTGCCACCAGAGCGCACTCGACCTGGTACGAGCGGCACGTGGCGATGGAGCTGGAGGGCATCCGCCAGGGCATCCGCCACGCCCCGGCCGAGGTGCGCGATCTCCTGCGACTGTCGCTGTCGTCCATCCTCGTGAAGGTCAGCCACCGGCGGAGTGACACGAGCAGCAAGCGGGACCCGCGCCATCGCGCCCCCGGGACGACCGCCATCCTCTTCCACAAGAAGGTGCGTGAGCTGGGGCGGCGCCTCGAAGGGCTCGCCTCGGCGGTGCCCGAGGGGACCCGGGCTGCCGTCATCGACTGCGCCGATGCGAAAGACCACGGGCCCGCGGAGCCGGTGGGCGCGCTCATCACCTCGCCCCCCTACCCGGCCGTCTACGACTACCTTCCGCTGCAGCGTCTGCGCTGCGCCTGGCTGGCGATGGAGCCACGCCTCGCGGCCGAGATGGGCTCCCGGAGGGCCTTCGCCGCGGACCCGAAGAAGGCCTGGCACCGCTGGCGGCAGGATCTCCAGACCTGGATGGACCGTGTGCCTGGCCAGCTCGGCGCCGGTGGAACGCTGAGCGTCGTCATCGGCGACGGCTTCGCCAAGGGCAAGGTGATCGACGCCAGGCTCCCACTGGAAGAGGCCGCGCGAGCTGCGGGACTTCACCTGTTGGCCCGAGCCTCCGGCGGCCGCGTCGATGACGGGCCCGGTGTTATCCGCCGCGAACACATCCTGACTCTCGGACGCTGATCATGAACGATCTCCATGACCTGCAGGCCAAGGTGCGAGCCTTCTCCGAGGAACGCGACTGGGCCAGGTACCACTGCCCCCGCAACCTCGCGATGGCGGTCTCCGTCGAATCCAACGAGCTACTCGAGCTCTACCTGTGGTCCACGGACGAGGGCCCCCAGCCCGCCGTCGAGGGACGCAAGGCTCGGGTCGCATCAGAGATGGCGGACGTGCTCATCTGTCTCCTCGGCCTCGCGGAGGCCACGGGCGTCGACCTCGGCGAAGCGGTGGTGGCCAAGCTCGCGCGGAACGCGGAGAAGTACCCGGCTGACAAGGTGCGTGGCCGCATGGAGAAGTACGACGAGTACGACTGACCCAGGCGCCTGGGCGTCTCGCTAGGAGCGCGCGGCCTGCTCGTGGTCCTCGATCTGGAGCTGCGAGAAACCAAACTTCACCTTGAGCGTGACGTACTCCTCGTTGATGTCCAGGATGATGTCCGTCACGCGCATCTGGAGCTTCAGCGCCGATGTGGCGCCACCGATGGCCTCGTCCACCTGCTTCTTCGGCAGCACGGTGAGGGGGTTCACCTGCGGCAGTCCCTTGGCCTCGATGACCTTGCCGATGATGTCGTTGGCGATGCGCAGCAGGATGTTCTCGCCGAGATCGATGCCGACGTCCTTGACGTTGCCGACGATGGCCTCCTGTTGCGGGTCGTAGTGGATGTCTCCGAGCCCCACCTCCGCGCCGACGCGCTTCTCGATGCGGAAGGGGACCTCGATGTTCTGGTCCAGCAGCGTCGCGGTGCCGTGGGCGACGAGCACGGCGTGGGCTTCCAGCGCCAGCTTCTGGTGGGCGAACTTGAACTCGCTGCCCTTGTCGTCGATGTGGATCTCCCAGTCCCCTTCGACGCGGACGAGGCGATCGAGGGTGTCGTAGACCTGCTCACGGCGGTTTCCCCAGGCATCGCGCGCCCGGTCCTTCACACGGACGAGGGCCTCGTTCTGCGGGCCCTCCAGCAGCCCGGCGACCTTCTCCTTCACTTGGAGCTGCCGGGCAGCGTCGCGCAGGTTCTCGGTGAGGTTGAAGGGCCCCTTCTTGACCTCCATCGGCAGCGCCTCGCCGAGGAGCTTCGTGAAGAGGCTGTTCCCGATGGACATCGAGAAGTCGTAGCTCTCGCCGATCTGCCGCTGCGTCATGCCGCCTCCACCTGGGCTCTGAATAGTACAGCGGGGTGTCGGCGTTGCCTCAATCGGACCAGCTCAACAGCTCTGCAGACTCGCCGATGTAGACAGTGCCGGCGTGCTTGTCGGCGAGGCTGCTCGAGACCGAGCCGTCGTTGTCGGAGATGATCTCCAGGGTGTCGGTGAAGGTCCCCGCGGGGGTGTCCACGTCGCCACCCTCTGCGATCTCGTAGCTCAGCGACCAGGTGTAGTCCTGCTGTTGGTCGGGTCCGGAGGAGCTGGAAGTGGCGGTGGTGCCGCTGACCGTGTTGGACCAGGTGTCGCCCGCGGCGGGATCCTCGGGCAGCACCATCCACCCGCCACCGGCGTAGGTGGTGACGGACTCGGACCAGTAGACGGTCCCGGAGATGGAGTAGTCAGCGCGGGTCTCGGAACCCACCAGGTACATCCCGCCGTCGCAGCGGTAGGTCGAGGTGCCCCCATAGGTGTAGTAGTCGAAGCTGCCGTTTTCGATCTCTCCCTCGTATTCGACGACGACGTTGGAGCCGTTGATGCTCCTGACCTCGGACCACCAGGCGGCGTCCTGGCCGACCTCGGCGACGTACTCGTCCGTGTATTGCCAGCTCCAGCTCGCCCCCTCCTTCATGCCGCTGTACTTCGGGCAAGGCGAGCCCCACCCTCCCCCTTGTTCGCTGTCATCGCTCCAGGTGCTGTCGTCGCTCTCGCCCCCGCCTCCACCGGGCCGCTCTGTCACGCCGCTGTCGGCGGGTGTGCGCCCTCCCCCACAGGCGAGGACGGCGGCGCCGACGCAGGCGACGTACAACAGGTGTCTACGGCGATGTCTCATGGCCCTGCCTCGATCCGCGTGCTAGTGGCGCCGCCACCGTAATCCTCAGGGGCACGCCATGCAGCGAACTCTCAGCATCATCAAGCCGGACGCTACCGCCAAGGGTGTGATCGGCCCCATCATCGCTCGCTTCGAGGAGGAGGGCCTCCGCGTGTGCGCGATGAAGAAGATCCACATGAGCAAGCGGGTGGCCGAGGGCTTCTACGCCGTCCACCGGGGACGCCCCTTCTACGGTGAGCTGACCGACTTCATGTCCAGCGGCCCCTGCGTGGTGATGGTCCTCGAAGGTGACGACGCCATCCAGCGAAACCGCACCATCATGGGCGCGACCAACCCCGCGGACGCTGCGCCGGGCACCCTCCGCCGGCTCTACGCATCCAGCATCGGCGAGAACGCAGTGCACGGCTCGGACGCTCCAGAGACCGCGGCCACCGAGATCGCGTACTTCTTCGCCGGAACCGAGCTCCACTGAGCAGATCACGGCGAGCGGGTGCGACCTGGAGATCCCAGTGCCGCGACGCGGGCACCCCACGTCGGGCGTTCAAACACTTGAAATCTGGTCTCTCGGCTTGGCCCGGCTCTTGCTAATGTGCGAGATACGGTGACCTTTATCCTCGCCCTCATTGCGTGCGCTGGCTTCGGCCTCGACCAGTACGAGGCTGACGCAGGCGTCGCGGGCGCCCTCGCCGAGCTGACGCCACAGGAGTCGGTGCAGTTCCCGCCGACCTCCGCCTACAGCAACTATGGGGGCGAATCCGAGATCGTCATCTACAGCGCCGGCGACATGCCGCTCGCGGTTCACGGCATCTTCATCGATGGCCTCGACTCGGAGAACTTCGAGCTCCCCGACCTCCCGCTCCCGATCATGCTGGAGCCGGGCTTCGAGTTCCCCGCGCGCATCTACTTCCTCCCAGATGCCCAGGGCTCGTACTCGGCCGACATCACCGTCGTGACGGCTGGCAACCTCGAGGAGGTCACCGTCACCCGGCGGCTCATCGGCGACGGCTGCTACGATCGCGAGCCCGACGGCATCTGCGACGACTGAGCCAGCGACCTCGGTTCGCTGTAGTCTTCGGCCACCGAAGCCGTGACCGACTACCCCGCCATCTTCCGCTCACCATCGATCCCGGCGGTCGCGGACGCGCTCGTCGGGCGCTGGGAGATGAGAGCCGAGGACATGGACGTGGTGGCGCTCGCCGAGCTCCTGGCGGACACCGTCTACCTCGAGCGGCTGCGCTTCGAGGAGGAGGTGGGACACGAGGAGGAGGTCGCAGATATCGACGCGGCGGCGCGGGCCGTGGCCCAGGGCAGTCGCGGGGCGCTGACGACCTCTCTTCGGCGGCTCGTGCGGGCCTATGCAGAGGAGATCCACCATCCCTTCTCGAGTCGGGCCTATGGGCTCGTCACCCGGGTCCTGCCGACAGCCCTGACCAACCTGGTGACCGCTGGCGACCCCCGGCGCTTGCTGCTCAGACAGACCGATCCGGGCTCTCGCATCGCCATCGGCGGAGACGTCGAAGCCGTGAAGGCGCTCGCCGAGAAGGGGACGCTGATCCTGGCCCCGACCCACCTGTCGAACCTGGACTCACCGCTCATCGGGTACGTCCTGTTCCGCTCCGGTCTGCCCCCCTTCGCCTACGGTGCGGGGCTGAACCTGTTCAACAACCCGATGATGGCCTTCTGGATGAGCAGGCTCGGCGCCTACACGGTGGACCGACGGAAGCGGGGGCGGATCTACAAGCAGACGCTCAAGGACTACTCGGTCGAGATCCTCGGCCGGGGCTGTCACAGCCTGTTCTTTCCAGGCGGCACCCGGTCTCGCAGCGGGCGCATCGAGTCCAAGCTCAAGAAGGGGCTGCTCGGCACCGGACTCCTGGCCTGGCAGGAGAGCATCGCCGCCGGCGCCGGGAGGGATGTCTTCGTCGTGCCGTTGACGCTCTCCACGTCGCTCGTGCTGGAGGCGGAGACCCTCGTGCGCGACAGCCTCTGTCGCGAGGGCAAGCAGCGCTTCATCATCGCGGACGACGAGTTCAGTCAGCCTGGGCGCGTCGCCAGCTACCTCTCCCGGGTCGCCAACCTCGACGAGTCCGTCCACGTCACCTTCGGGACGGTGCTCGACCCGGTCGGCAACCCTGTCGACCGCGAGGGCAGGAGCCTGGGACCCTCGGGCGAGGTGATCGAGCGGTCTCGCTTCGTGGTCGACGCCGACGGTCGGGTCGAGTGGGATGCGCAACGAGACCGCGTCTATACCGAGCGGCTGTCGCGTGCGCTCGTCAAGGCCTACCACAGGGACAGCGTCGCCCTGCCGACCCATGTGGCCGCCCTCGCGGCGTGGCGCCTGCTGCAGCGGGCCAACCCCGAGCTCGGCACCTTCCAGCTGGTGCGTATCGCGCGCTCCGGCCGCCAGCTGGAGCGGACAACGCTGGTCCGGGAGATCGAAGAGGTGAGCAACGAGGTGGCCACGCTCAGGCAGCGCCGGCGCATCCGCAGCGCGCTGCCCCGCGACGCAGACTCGCTGTTGGACCTCGCGATCCAGCGCTTCGCCAGCTACCACACACGCAAGGCCCTCGCGGCGACGGGCCCCCGAATCACGATCGACCCCGAGCTGTTGCTGTTCTACCGGAACCGGCTGCACGGCTACGGTCTCGAGGGCGCCCAGCCGTGAAGGTCGGTGTCGTCGGCGGCGGACCCATCGCCCAGGCGCTCACTGCGCTTGCCCTCGAGGCAGGCAACGATGCGCTCCTCGCCGGCAAGCGCGTGCGCCGGAGGCTGCCGCTCTGCGATGACGTTGCGGAGATCGGCGCCTTCTCGGATCTCGTCCTGATCGCCCTGCCCGCCTGGGAGATCCGGCGGACACTGGAGCTGCTGCGACTGGAGCCTCGCCACCGCTGCGTGCTCTTCACCCGGGGCCTCGACAGCGAGACCGGCCGCTGGCTCACCCACATCGTGCCCAAGCTCAGCCCCTGTGTCCGCGTCGGCGTGATGGCCGGTCCGCTCGTCGCCGCAGAGGTCTTCAAGGGCATCCCCACGGCGGTCGTCGCCGCGAGCGAGTACCGCGACGTCGGTCGCATGACGCAGGACGGCCTCCACAGTCCGCGCTGCCGCGTCTACACCTCTCTCGATCCCTACGCGGTCGAGCTCGCCGCGACCATGGTCGCCGTCCTGGCAGTCGCGGTCGGGATCTCCGACGGCATGGGCCTGGGAGTTGGGACGCGCGGAATAGTCGTCGCGCGTGGACTGGCCGAGGCGAGTCGGCTCGCGGGTGCCCTTGCCGTCGATCCCGGGGGGCTGATGGGCCTCGCTGGCTTGGGCGAACTCTTCGCTGCCACCTCCCACCCCAAGCACCCGGCCTACCTCGACGGCCGCGCCATCCTCGATGGACAGGACCGAAAGAAGTCCGAGCCCATTCGAGCGGCCGCGACCGCGCTGGCGGTGGCCAGGGCAAACGGCGTTGAACTCCCGCTGACCGCGGCGATCCACGCCATCGCCCACGGCAAGCTCGGAGCACATGACGCTCTCACCATGCTCATGGAACGGCCTGCCCAGGAGGGCGAGCTCTGAGGCTGGCCGAGGTGGACATGCCCAGCGGCGACATCGTCTGGCAGGCGGAATTCACCAGCCAGGCATGGGTCTACCGAGCGGACCGCCTCGGCGGCTGCGAGGCCTTTGCCAACGAGCGCTACTGCCCCGAACTGGTCGACGAATTGCGGGGGGGGCCGGTACTGCCTTGAGCCTCGGACAGGGGCGCCCCCCCAAAACGGGAGATGACCTCGACGTGCCGTGACCCCTTGCCCGGCAGCTCCCGGACCACGCGCAACGCCAACTCGGTGTTGGCGCTCAGACAGCCGTCCACCAGCAGGCACTTCGCGTCCTGGGGGGCGCCCTCACACAGGCAGCTGTGCAGGCCTGAGAGCAAGTCGCCCAGGTCCTCCACCGGGCGATCGCCCACCGCGATGATCCGGTCTCCCGCAAGCAACGGCTCGGGAGCTTCCAGGACCACAGGGGCGATCTCCGTCCCCGTCACCTCCAGCACCACATCGGGCAACGTCCAGGCGACGGACTGAGCCAGGTACGCGGGCACAATCCGTTTCGCGGTGGCGGCCTGTTGCTGTCGCGCAAAGGCGTAGACCCCCCCCATGAAAATCAAGAGACCCACGAGGGCCAGCCATTTCCGGGGGCCCAGGCCCTTGCCACCCGAGATCCCTCGGCCGCCTGCCGAGGAGATCCAGACCAGCGCACAGGCGGCCAGTACCCAGCCCGCCACCATTCCCACGACGTCCGTGGACAACAACTCCGAGGCACGAAGAGCCGCCAACAACGCATCAGAGGGCATCTGGTCTTGCAGGATGTTGAAGATCCTCCGCTGATGGGCCACATGAACGCCCAACGCCGCACAGGTGGTCGCACCGATGCCGGCGACCCAGATCGTGGCCTTGGCACTCACCGCGGACCGGTCGTCTGCTGGCGAAGGCACGGAGATCAGGGAATAGCACCCCGCCATGAACACCAGCACCAACAACACAAGGAAGGGTGCAGGCGCATCCTCGCGCAGCACGCCATCCGTGGCCCACAACAAGGTTCCAGCCCCCAGCGAAATTGCCGCAAGCGGCCCGATGCGATCGGGCGGACCCGGGCAGCGGGAGCGATGCACCAGGGTCGCTGCAGCCGCCGCGAACAGCAGAAGCAGTGTCCCCATGCCGTAGCCCGCACCCTCCGCCGAGAGTGCCACCCAGATCCCGACGGCCGTCAGCATTCCCTTGATCTCTGGCGCAGCCCCATCCACCCCCTCCTGGACATTCACGAAGCCCGCAGCCGAACCCACGAGTCCAGCGACGACCACGAGGCATGGAAAGAGAAGCCAGAAGGCGGGTCCCCTGGCCCTCCCCTCCCGCTGCCGAAGGGTCACACGCACCACCGAACCGACCGCCAGGATGGAAAACAGGAGGATCAGGAAAGCAAACGGCCCCAGCATCTGGAAGCTCCTGACCCCACCGGCCATCCAGACCATCACGCCCACCACCAGTGGCGTCGATGCCAGACAGGCGATGGGTCCGGCCCAGCGCAGCCCGCCCGGCCTGACAGGATCGGCCGTCGACTCGAAAGCGTCTTCGTAGAGCTTCAGTTCGACCCGGCAGGGCGCACAGCCCGCCAGGTGAGCCTCGATGGTGGCCTCTCCTCGACCCTCCAACAGGGTCTCCAGCGAGGGGTGATGCTCCGGCTCCAAAAGGCTGGGAGCCAGGGTCGAGACCTCCTCGTGCCCTTGCCAGGTCTGCACGGGGGACGGGGTCTCCTGCGGCGAGGCCGGGGACCAGGATCGGGAGGATGAAGACTGGCCTGTCCAGACAACCTCCAGTGCCGAGCAGTCCTCGAATCGCTCCTCCCGGGCCGGGTTCAGCGACCCCTTGATGGCCAGGATCATCCGTTCCGGGGCCTGGCATGACGCCAGGTCGTCAACCCCGTACCGCCCTTCCTTGGTGGCCTGGAGGACCTCGACCAGGTCCTCTCCCTGAAACGCGCACTGGCCCGTCAGCATCTCGTAGAGCATGGCGCCCAGGGCAAAGACATCCGTTCGCGCATCCACCGTCGATGCATCGACGATCTGCTCGGGAGCCATGTAGCCAGGGGTTCCCATGGTCAGGCCCGTCCGGGTCCGGGAAGGCATGCTGCTTTCCCCATGCAGGGCCTTGACCAGCCCAAAGTCCGCGACCTTGGCCATCGGAAAATCTCCGGCCATCGAGAGCAACACATTGGACGGCTTCAGATCCCGGTGAACGAGTCCATGCCCATGAGCAGCCCGCATGCCTGCCAGGATCTGTCGGGCCAGTTGATCGACCTCCTCGATGTCCAGGCGACGGCTGGCCAGGTGCTCGGCCAGGGTGGGGCCATCGACGAATTCGAGGACCAGCCCGGGGGAGCCGTCCACATCCACCAGGTCGGTGACGGTCAGGACGTTGGGGTGCTGCAATGAGCCCTGACTGCGACCTTCCAGCAAGAGCCGCTGTCGAAGGTCCGACGAGGCTGAGTTGACCACCTTGATGGCATGCACGGTCCCCAATTCCGTGTGCCGGGCCCGGTACACGGTCGCCATGCCCCCCTGGCCAATGAGGGTCTCGATTCGGTAACGACCCCCCAGGAGGGCGCCGGATGGTAGGGACATTTCGACGCGATTATGCCGCGGCCATCCCGACAAGGACAGCCGCGGCACAACCACACCGAGAGGTTCAGTCGCTGGAACGGACCTGGAGGACACCCCAGAGAATGGCGTTCAGTGCGCCCCAGAACGCCCCGGTGGTCGTGGCGGTTCGCGCGATGGTGGTGCCACGAATCCAGAGGCCTGCGCGGGCGGACTGTTCAGCCTGCTCGATGGCATTCATGGCCATGTACATGCCCTGCCCCTCTCCCACCACACCGACCAGGACGGCCGCCACCGCCAGGCCAATGGCCAATCCTGTCGTACGGCTCTTGCCGGACCGGAGAAGTGCGTACCCCTGCAGGATGAGCGCGGTGATTCCCAGAATCGTGGACAGGCCACCGAAAGGGCCGGCCATTGCAATGATCGTGAACATCTGATTCTCCGTGTGTGTGTGGAAGGATCTGGGACAGGCACCGCCGGGTGGCTCTCCAAGGGGCGATGAGTTCGCCTCTCAACCCTTGCTTGTGTTGTCGCCACCAAAGATCACAGGCGACCCCAATTTTTCTTGTGATCGGTAGACTGAGCGAGATGTCCTCCGACCGAAAAGGACGCCCAGGGGCTGCCACAGAAATGGGCATCGCCGCACGGGAACGGGCCGCTCGTGAAGAGGAGCGACCACGCAGCCCCAGCCTTGTCCAGGATCTCGATCGGCTCTTCGAGAGCAATCGATCCCAGGTCCAGCGCCTCTGCATGCGGCTCACGGGCAGTTCGGAGCGGGCCGAGGAACTCGTTCAGGAAACACTGGTGGTCGCCTACACCAAGCTCCCGGAGTTTCACGGGGCAGCGCGGTTCAGCACCTGGATCTATGGCATCGCCCGCAACCTGGGCCTCAACGCCATCCGAAAGCGACAAGAGGTCCTTTCAGAAGACGGGGTGCTCGAGACGGAGGAACCCGCTGCGGACGCCCTGCGCCTGCTGCGGAGGGAGGAACGACAGCGCCTTCTCCGGGTCGCCTCCGAGGCGTCACTCGATCCAGGGGAACAGGAGGCTGTTCACATGCGCTACGTCCTGGAGCTTCCCCTGGACCGCATCGAGGCGGTGCTGGGAATCGGGTCCGGAGAGGCGCGAGTGCTGCTCCAGCGCAGCAAGCGCAAGCTAGGCCGCGAATTGCGGAGCCAGCTGGCACAACTCGGCCAGGGACCGTCCCTGTTTCACAGTCAGAGCTGAAGCCCCGCACTGCGCCGGGTGAGCACCTCCAGGTCCAAGGCCAGGCCCCCATCAACCCCCAGGCGGAAAGCGGAGAGGACTCAACTCCGAGGCCGTTCTGAGAGCCGCTACCAGGCCCCGATGACCCCGGGCCAGGCGAGATCGACCGCGAGTCCGAGACCGATCTCCCCTGGCGCCTCGTAGGTGACCAGCCACCGCAGCGCGCTGCCCCCGAACTCGAGGCGCGCCTGGGCTGCCGGCGCGACCTGTGGAAGGCCAGGCACCAGGCGAATGGCATCGGTCTCCACGCTCCCGGCGAGCAGCCCGGTGACGACAGCTCCACCCCCGACGTCGAGGCTGGTCGACCACTTGCCGCGGCCGACGCGGACCCGCCCGGAGAGGAAGGCGCTGCTCATGACGTACCGGCTCTCTCCTCGGGAGACCGCCTGCCAGCGCTGGCCGACGGGGATGTCCACTCCGGCACTGAGGACCAGCGAGTCCCTCAGGCCCAGGTTGCCGTAGATCCCGACCGAGGTCGCCGTGGCGAGCGAGGTCGGTAGCTGCAGCTCCAGACCCAGTCCGTACTGACCACCGGCGGTGCGGCGCTCGGGCTCGTCGACGAGCGCGGCCAACAGCGCGCTCGGCACGACGAAGCCGATGTTGTCGGCGCGGAGCTTGCGTGAGGCGATGCCCACCACCCTGCCCTGCTCGTCCACGATCGGACCGCCGCTGTTTCCCGGGTTCAGCGCTGCATCGACCTGCACGAGGCGCGGCCCCACGGCGGACACGATGCCCTTGCTGACGGACCACTCGAGCGTGCCCTCGTATGCCTTGCCCTCCCCCGCCGTGGCGAAGGGATGGCCGATGGCCCAGATGTCCTCGCCGGTGACCGCTTCGGTGGCCCGAACCTCGAGCCACGGTCGACCGGCGAGCTCCGGGACGCGGATCAACGCCAGGTCGTTCTTCGGGTCGGAGGCCACTGTGCGGCCGACAGCGACGAAGCCGTCGTGGGTTCGGACCTCTGGCCGACGTCCGCTCGCGACGCAGTGGTAGGCCGTGGCGACCGTGCCCTGGTCGTCGACGAGGACCCCCGCACAGATTCCAGGACCGGTCGTGAGGAACACGACGCTCGCGAGGGCCTGCTCCAGCATGGCGGACAGGGTATCGGTGGTGACCTGGAGGCGCCATGACCCTGCTCTTGTCCCTGGCCTGCAATGGCCCGGACACCGACACCCCGGTTCTGGACGACAGCGCCAGCGACGACACATCGACGCCGCTTGGCGACGAGCTCATCACCCATGGACCGCAGCTCCCTGACTGCAGCCCCACAACCGTGGACGGTGGCCGCGTTGCGCTCTCCGGTGTCGTGCTCACCCCGACGGGCCCCGTCGCGGGGCACGTTGTCTACGCCGACGGCGAGATCCTCTGCGCCGGCGACTGCGACGTCGACGCCGCCTCGGTCGTCTGCACCGAAGGGGTGATCAGTCCCGGGCTGATCAACGCCCACGACCACATGCAGTACAACAGCCTGCCCCCGTGGCAGGTCGAGGCCCGCTTCGAGGACCGCTACGAGTGGCGGAGCGACGGCGACTACTGGGACTACCGGACGGCATACGACGCCATCAACGGCAGCTACTCCTGCGAGATCATGCGCTTCTCGGAGACGCGAAATCTCATCGCCGGGACAACGGCTGTCGTCGGCAGCTATGGCAACGACTGCATCCACGGCGGTATCCGGAACCTCGACGAGGAGGAGGAGGCCCACGGGCTCGATGGCTGGGCGATGTCCTACTCGGCTCGCACGGTCACCGATCTCGACGATGACGACGGCGCCTACCTCGCCAGCGAGCTCGCCAGCGGAGATCTCGAGTGCGCGCTGGACCACGTCAGCGAGGGTGTGGGTGGCAGCGTCCGGGCAGAAGCCGAGCACATGCTCGCGATCGGAGCAGCCGGAGAGGGCTTCGGTTGGGTCCACTCCACCGACGCCGACACCGCCCTGTTGGCCCAGATGGCCCAGAGCGGCACGGCGATGATCTGGTCGCCGCGGTCGAACCTGGCGCTCTACGGGGCGACCTCGCGCGCGACGGTCGCCAGGACCCTCGGCGTGCCCATCGCCGTCGGGCCGGACTGGACCCCGAGCGGCTCGATGACGCCTCGGGCCGAGCTGGCATGCGTCGACACCTGGCTGAGCTCCACCGGCGCTCCCGTGCCAGACCACGTCGTCTGGAGCTGGGCCACCTCGGAGGCCTCGGAGGTCCTGGGTCTCCAGGGGCGCCTGGGTCGACTCGAGCCCGGTTACCGCGCCGATCTCTTCGTCGTCGCCTGGTCGGAGACCCCGTACCGGGCCGTGCTCGATGCGCCAGAGGACGACATCAGGCTGGTCCTGGTCGACGGGGACGCGCTCTTTGGACTCCGAGACTACGTCGAGCCGCTGTCCTCTGTGGCGGACTGGTGCGAGGAGCTCGACGTCTGCGGCCAGAGTCGCTCGGTGTGCCTGAAGCGGGACGAGGCCGACGACGGCCTCGCAGAGGTGCAGGCCGCACTCGAGGCAGCGCTGTCGGTCGTGCAGATGCCCGAGCAGGAGCTGGACTACGCGAAGGAGCTCTTGCCCCTCACCTCCTGCGAGGATCTGCGAGACGCTTGCGACCTCGCCGTCGTGGTGGAGGGAGACGCCGACGGCGATGGCATCGCGGACGAAAGCGACCTCTGCCGCGATGTCTATGACCCGGAGCAGGAGGACTTCGACGGCGACGGCATTGGTGATACCTGCGACGTGTGCCCGCTGGTGCCCGAGAGCGAGGACTGCAGACACGCCCCAGAGGACATCGATGACGACAACGCGATGGCCGATGACGACAACTGCCCGGTCCACTACAACCCGGCACAGGAGGACACCGACGAAGACGGTGTCGGCGACGCCTGCGACAGCTGCCCTGAGTCGGCGAACCAGGACGGCGCCTGCCCGGTCAGCGTCGATGTCATCGCCGACGAGGGCCACCCGGAGCACCCGGACGAGTACGACCTCGTTGCGCTCAGTGGCCTGGTGGTCACCGGCGTCAATGAAGGCGGCGGCTACTTCGCCCAGGATCCGGACCTGAGCGAGTACGCGGGTGTCTATGTCTACGATGGTGGCAGCGCGACGGTCGCCGTCGGCGAGATGGTCGATGTCACCGGGACCTACCAGGAGTACTACGGGCTCGTGGAGATCAGCTCTCCGACCACGACCACGACCGGGAGCGGCACCATCGAGCCGCTCGAGATGGACCCCTGCGAGCTGGGAACCGACGGAGCTGACAGCGAGAAGTACGAGGCGATGCTGGTCACGGTCGCAGATCTCACCGTCACCGACGACAACCCGGACGAAGAGGACTACGGCGCCTTCGTTGTGAACGACTGCCTCTGGGTCACGGACTCGCTGTTCGATGACTACGACAGGCACCCGTCTGTCGGGACCACCTTCGAGAGGATCACCGGGCCGATGACCTACTCCTACTCACAGCGCCGCATCCTCCCGCGCTCCGCCGAGGATCTCCAATGATCTGGCTGTTGTGGGCATGCACCGGCGAGCTCGACGAGCCCGTCACCAGCCTCCCGAACGAGGACCCGCTCGAGCCCGCCGTCGTCCCGGACGGGGGCGAGCCTCTCGAGGAGATCGCTGCATCGCACATCCTCGTCAAGTACGAGGGCGCCTCTGGGTCCGTCGGCATCACCCGCTCCCGTGGGCAAGCCTTGGAGATGATCGAGGAGGCCCGCGCGCGGATTGTCGCTGGCGAGGACTTCAGGGTGGTCGCCTCGGAGGTCAGCAACGACAGCAGCTCCGTCCGGGGGGGCTGGATCGGCGTCGGGGACTACTCCACCTGGGTCCCCGAGTTCTCCGACGTCGCCTTCGCGCTCGAGGTCGGCGAGCTGAGCGCGGTGGTCGAGACGCCCTTCGGCTTCCACATCATCCGGAGGGAGCCGCGCGATCCCGTGGCGCTCAAGCACATCGTCATCCGCCATGGGGGCTCCCCCGGTTCAAGCGACGCAGAGGTCAGCGCACGGACTCGGGGGGACGCCCGCGCGTTGGCGAACCAGGCGCGAGAGCGTGTCCATGGTGGCGAGGACTTCGAAGAGGTCGCCAAGGATCTCTCGGATGGAACCTACGGGCCACGGGGTGGGGACCTCGGCGAGTTCCTCGGCGGCCAGCTGGGCGTCGAGTTCGACGAGGCGGTCGACGAGCTGGAGCCGGGCGAGCTCAGCGAGGTCTTCGAGACCCGCCACGGCTACCACGTCATCCTTCGCTACGAGTGATCCTCACGCTCGCCTGTACGACCTCTGCCCCGGCGCTCTGCCTGCCGGAGGAGTGCGTGCTCTTCGAGGCTCGCGAGCTCGCCAAGGCCGGGTCGAGGCAAGAGGCCAAGGCGCTCTGCGGCACCCTCGAGGGGATCTGGGAGGACGAGTGCTGGTTCCTCGTGTCCGACACACTGGACCTGGTGGGCGAAGAGGCCTTCGCGACCTGCCGGATGGCGCGCTCCTTCGAGCGTCACTGTCTCGGTCACGCGCTGACCCGCCAGGCCGAGATCCTCATGGCCGAGCCGGGGAACGAGGCCGCGGCACTGCGAATCCTCACCGATGGCTTCGCGAGGCACTATCCCCTCCCTCGCGCCAAAGCCGAGGCCCAGCACCTCGTCGACGCGGAACTCTCCCGGCGGGACGACTGAGGGCCTGCTGGCTCAGAGGCAGCCGTCGATGGCGTCGCGTAGAGCCGCGTCCTTGGCCTCGATGTCCCGTGTGCAGACCCGGAGGTCCGGGTACAGGACCATGATCTGGGGAAATGACTGGTCAGGGCTGGCACCCAGCCACCACTCCACCTGGTCGCCGATCACGGGCGCCGAGATGCCGAACTCGTCCGCCCAGAACTGGAGGTCGTCTACCTCGGGAGGCTGGCCGTCCAGGTCCTGGGCCAGCACCGTGACGTACATCACGTCGTCATCGGCGTAGACCTCGTAGGTCTCTTGCGTGGTTCGAGCGAGCTCCTGGCACGGCCCACACCAGATCGTCGAGATGTCGACGACCGTGACGAGCCCGTAGAACTGCCAGAGGCTGACGTCGTCGCCGTATTGGTCGGGGCCGACCAGCTCGGGGATGATCTCTCCGACTCCAAAGCCCTCCCCGACTGTCTCCACGGGCACCTCGCCGGCCGGCCAGCCGTTCGCTGGCGCAATCCAGACCTCAGCGTCGCTGTAGAGGTGGGGGACACAAGCAAGGACCAGAGAAACCACGATGCGCTGAGGGTATCTCCCCCTCACACCGCTCGCAGGAGGGACCCGCAGGATGCGATTGACGAGGGACGCGCTGATCGCCCTTCGCTGCCACGGTGAGAGCCCGGCAGTGGCGGTTCGACGCACCTTCTCGGAGTGCGGGTCCCCAGAACGGTGTCTCGAGCGCGTCCTCTACTGAGTCGTGTATGATGAAGGCCCAAAACTGAGTTGAAAATTTTTCGGGATGGATGATGCCGGGTTCCCGCCCAGTTCGAACAGCACTGCTCGGCCTCCCACTGGACGTCGCTGACGGCCTCCGGCGGCTCATCGGCCCCCTGCTCGAGGCGGTGATCGACCGTCGCGACGCCCGCGAGGGAATCCCACAGCTGATCGCACTTCAGCCCCAGTGCGTGGTGTTGTGGGTGGACCACGACCCGAACCTCTCCCTCCAGATCGCGCGCCGCATCCGGCATGACCTGCCCGACTCGAGCCTGGTCCTGTTGTGCGGCGATGACGACGTCACCGTCACCCGTGAGGCCATGCGCCTGGGCTGTCGGGCACTCGCGGTGCTGGGCGAGGACGAGCAGGATCTCGCCGGAGTCTTCCAGCAGATGTCCGGCGAGGAGCACCGCACTTCGGACGACGGCATCGTCGTGGCCCTGCTCGGCGCGAAGGGTGGCATGGGGACGACATCCCTCGCCATCAACCTGGCGGGCATCCTTGCCGAGGACCCCACGCGGCGCGTCGTCCTCATCGACCTTGCCCTGTTCATCGGTGAGGTGGCGGTCTACCTCGACATGCGCACCCCCTATGCGCTCGGGGAGCTGGTCCGGGATCTGCATCGGATCGACGACACCTGGATCGACGCGAACATCCCGCGGCACCGGTCCGGGTTCTTCGTGCTCTCCCAGCCTGAGCAGGTCGATGACGTCGACGCCATGTCGGTCCAGGATGTCGTCCAGTCACTGGTGGTCCTCAAGCGCCACTTCACGCACATCATCCTGGACGCCGGCGCCCAGCTCTCCGATGTCGGCCTCAGCGGCGTCCACGCGGCAGACCAGACCCTGGTGGTCTGCACGCAGGAGCTCCCGTCCCTCGTCTCGACCAGGCGCCGGGTTGGTCTCCTGACCCAGCTGGAGGGCGGCCGGAGCCGCACGCGCATCGTGGTGAACCGCTGGAACGACCAGTCCCCCTATGGTCGAGGTCAGATCGAGTCCTACATCGGCCACGCCGTCAACGGCACGGTGCGGAACGACTACGCGAACTCCAGCGCCTGCATCGAGGCAGGCAAGCTCTTGCCCGAGCTCGCGCCGGAGGCGGAGATCACCATGGACCTCCGGAACCTGATCCCACTCTTCGACGAGTCGGTCAGCACCGCCGACAAAGTCAGGAAGAAGCTCTTCGGTCTCTTCTGAGCTGGCGCTCTCGCTCGAACATCAGGACCGCGGCGGTGACCGAGACGTTGAGGGACTCGAGCCCTCCTTGGAGCGGAACGCTCACGATGTGGTCGCAGCGCTTGCGCAGGGTCTCCGAAACCCCCTTGGACTCGCCCCCAAGGACGAGGGCGAGCGGCCCGGTGAGATCGACGTCCCAGCAAGGCTGACCGTCCATGTCCGCTCCCACGACGAGCAGGCCCTCCTTGCGGCACCTCTTCTGCGCGGCGGGGATGCCCTCGCGCACGAGCGCCACCTCCTCTGCAGCACCCATCGCCACTCGCTGGACCACCGGCGTGAGCCCCTTTCCCCGGCGCACCGGCACGACGACCCCATGCACCCCGGCGCCCAGCGCCGAGCGCAAGATCGCGCCGAGGTTGTGCTCGTAGGAGACCTCGTCTGCCAGCAGGAGGAAGGGGTCCTCCCCGCGCCCCCGGATCTCGGCGAGCAGGCTGTTCACCGAGTGCCTGGGCAGGGGCTCGGCCTGCGCGACAACCCCGTTGTGTACGTCACCGCGGGCCAAGCGGTCCAGCTTGCGCCGCGGCACGCGCTCGACGGGGACCCCTTGCTCGCGAGCCAGCTCGAGGATGGTGTCGATCTTGCCGCCAGGCCGCGCGCGCTCGTCGAGGAGGATCCTGGCGACACGCCGTCGCCGACGCGCGAGCGCCTCGAAGACCGGGTTCCTACCTTCCAGCTGGTCCATTGGGCTCCGGGTGTATCAGAGCAGCTCTGCAGCGCGCTCGGCGAGCTCTGAGCGCTCTCCCTTTCGCAGGGTGATGTGTCCAGCGATGGGCGTCCCCTTGAAGCGCTCGACGACGTAGGTCAGGCCGTTCGAGGTCGCGTCCACGTAGGGGTTGTCGATCTGGTTGGGGTCTCCGGTCAGGACCACCTTGGTGCCCTCGCCGGCCCGGGTGATGACGGTCTTGACCTCGTGGGGCGTGAGGTTCTGGGCTTCATCGACGATGAAGTACTGGCGCGGCATGGAGCGCCCGCGGATGTAGGTGAGCGGCTCGATCTCGATGATCCCCTGGTCCAACAGCGGCTGGTAGCTGGGCACGCGTCCGCCGCGGGAGGCGCCCTCGTCCTGGCTCCCGAGCAAGAGCTCGAGGTTGTCGAAGATGGGCTTCATCCAGGGGTTCAGCTTCTCGTTGAGATCACCTGGGAGGTAGCCGAGGTCGCGCCCGAGGGGGAAGATGGGGCGGCTCACGACCAGGCGGCGGAAGGTGCGCTCGTCCGCGGTCTTGCGGAGCCCGCAGGCGATGGCGAGCAGGGTCTTGCCGGTGCCCGCCACGCCGTCGAGGGTGACGAGGTTGACGCTGTCGTCGAGCAGGAGCTCCAACGCGAAGAGCTGCTCCTTGTTCCGCGCGAAGATGCCCCAGATGCCTTCCTTGTAGCGGCCGACCAGCTTCAGCCGACCGTTGCGTCCGTCGAAGCGTGCCATCGCGCTCTGGTTCGGCTGGTCCTCGGCGAGGAGGATGACGAACTGGTTGGCGTGGAGGCCCGGGTCGTCCTCCCACGCGATCCAGCCCTTGTTGTAGAGGGCGTCGATGAGCTCGCCGGGGACCTTGCGCTCGGTGACGCCGCGGTACTGCTCGCCGTCGAAGTCGATGTGGGCGTTCTCGTAGTCCTCTGCCCGGATTCCGAGGGCGTCCGCCTTGATGCGCATGTTCGTGTCGCGAGTGACGAACACGACCTCGCAGTCGCTCTGGGCGTGGAGGCTCTTGACGGTCGAGAGGATGGTGTTGTCGTTGCTCCGACGCCCGAAACCGGGAGGCAGGACGCCCTCCTCCGGCGCGAGGCAGATGCGGAGCGTGCCGCCTGCGTCGGTCAGATCGATGCCCTCTGACAGCGAACCCTTCGCGCGCAGCGAGTCCAGGTGGCGCGACACGTGGCGCGCGTTCCTCCCGGTCTCCGAGAGCTCCTTCTTGAAGCCATCGACCTCTTCGATGACCGTGATGGGGATCGCGACGTCGTGCTCCTTGAAGACGAACAGGGAGTTCGGGTCGTACAGCAGGACGTTGGTGTCCAGGACGAAGAGACGGCGTTGGCCGTCCGGCTTGGCGAGTGAGTCGACCACGGGATGGGCCTCTGGGTTCCTCGGGACGAGGAGACCGCCGGGGGACGGCGGTGAGGGGGGTTCAGGGCACGCTCAGCGTGAACTGCTGGGCGGTCCCGGCGGGATCGTCGCTGGCGCGACGGCTGAAGGTGATGGAAGGGGGGGCTAGCTCCAGGGTACCGGCGACGTTGTTGCCCGCTCCAATGTAGAGCTCCAGCAGACCGCCGCCAGGTTCTCCCGGACGAGCGTTGAAGTTGACGACGTTGTCGCCAGGCAGGAGGAAGGCGCTGATGTCGAGCATCAGCTGGGCATCACCGGAGACGACGGTCGCCACTGGCTGACCGCCGATGAACACGTCCACTGCCTGTCCGGTGGAGCCGTTGTCCTGGCTGACCAGCCACCAGCTCTCCGGCGGGATCGCCTGCTGCGGTGGAGCCACGACCGGTGCGATCTCCGGGGTGAGCTCGGCGACCGGCGCGCTGACGGGCGACTCGGGCTCGACAGGCTCGACAGGCTCGACAGGCTCGACAGGCTCGACAGGCTCGGGGGCCGGTGGCTCAGGCGCTGCCGGCCGGGATGCCGCTGGCTCCGTGGAGATGATCTCGATGCTGTAGCGGGGCGCGTCGATGTACACGTCCCCGTTTCCGTCGATCCTGACGTCCACGCTCGACAGCTCGAAGTTGGTCAGGCCATTGGCCTGGACTCCGTTGATGTAGACGTTGCCGGCAGAAGCCAGCGATGCCGCGAGGAGCAGCATCAGGGACTACGTCTCACCGTTGACGCGGAGACGCAGCTCCTTCCCGACCTTGAAGACCGGGAGGATCTTCGGGCGCACCTCGATCGACGCGCTCGTCTTGGGGTTTCGTCCCGTGTAGCCGCCGTAGTGGCGCGTCTTGAAGGTGCCGAAGCCACGGATCTCGATGCGCTCGCCGTTGCAGAGGGCGTCGCGCATCCCGTCGAAAATCAGATTCACGACCTCTTCGGCCGTGCGGCGCGGGAGGCTCCGGGTGGCGGCCACCCTGTCGATCAACTCAGACTTGGTCATGTTCCCTTCTGGGCGGCTGGATGTACTTGGAATCCTACACCAAATATCAATCAGCCGCTGTCGGCAGCGCCCTCGACGGGGGCCCCGTCCTCTGGCCCGACACTTGGCGCGAGCCAGCGGAAGAGCACCGGCTTCACCCTCTCCATCACGAGGATGCTCGGTGTGGCGATGAAGATGGTGCTGTAGGTACCGACGAAAACGCCGATGAGGAGCGCCAGCGCGAAGGTCCTGATCACGGGCCCGCCCAGGAAGAGCAGCGGGAGGATGGCCAGGCCCGTGGTGATCGAGGTGGCGAGCGTGCGGCCGAGGGTCTCGTTGATCGAGTCGTTGATCAACTTCACCGTCTCCGACTTTCGGTAGCGCTTCATGTTCTCGCGCACCCTGTCGTAGATGACGATGGTGTCGTTGAGCGAGTACCCGATGATGGTCAACAGCGCGCCGATCATCGACAGGTTCAACTCCTCCCCGATCAAGGTGAAGATGCCGACCGTGATGGCCACGTCGTGGACCAGGGCGAGCACCGCACCCGGCGCGAAGACCAGGTCGAAGCGGAAGGCGATGTAGAGGAGGATGAAGGCGATGGTGGCGCCCATCGCGAGGAGACCCTGGGTGCGCAGGTCCCCACCGACCTTGGGACCGACGGCGTCGACCTTGGGCACGGTGAAGGTCTTGCCAACGAACTCGCTGGCGATGCTCTCCTTCACCTGAGAGGACAGGTTCGTGAGCTTCACCTGGAAGGTGTTGTCCTCTGCGAAGGTGGTCGCCTCGGCGCCGTCTACGACGCCGGCGAGGGCCGCGTTGAGCGCCGTGAGGTCGACCTCCACACCTGGCGTGTGTTCGACGATCACTCGGGCCCCGACCTGGGCGTCCATGCGCGATGCCTGGATGAAGTCCCCACCGTAGCGCTCGCCGATGACGTGCTCGACCTCGCTCTTGAGCTCCTCTGTACCGAAGGTCGCGTCGCGGACGCGGATGCTGTAGGTGTAGTCCTCTTCGGCGTTGATCTGCTGCACCGAGTCGTCGGAGAGGCCGAGCTTGCCAACGGCCGAGCGAACCTCTGCGATGTCGGTCGGCTCCTCGAAGTCGACGACGATCTCCATTCCGCCGGTGAAGTCGATGCCCCAGTTCGGCTCCATGAAGATGAATGTGACGACGGAGAGCGAGACGAGCAACAGCGAGAGAGCGCCGAAGATGTAGCGCTTGCCTAGGAAGTCGACGTCGCTCTTGGGCTTCAGGAAGTTCATCGCGCTTTCCTAGAACGCCAGCTTCGCCGTGGACTTCCGGACGACGAAGTCCATGAAGGTCCGAGAGACGAAGATCGCGGTGAAGAGGGTCGTCAGGATGCCGATGAGCAGCGTGACCGCGAAGCCCTTGATGGGTCCCGTGCCGTAGCTGTAGAGCACCACCCCGGCGATGCCGGTGGTGATGTTGGCGTCGAGGACGGCGGAGAGCGCGTGCTGGTAGCCGGCGTCGACGGCGGAGCGCGCGTTCTTGCCGACCGCCAGCTCCTCCCGGATGCGCTCGTAGATGATGATGTTCGCGTCGACGGCCATACCGACCGTCAGCACGATGCCGGCGATGCCAGGCAGGGTCAGCGTCGCGCCGAAGGCCGCGAGCATGGCCATGACGAAGAAGACGTTCAGGATGAGCGCCATGTTCGCGACGATGCCGGGCTTTCGGTAGTAGAAGAGCATCGCGAAGATGACCAACAGGCCGCCGATGAGCGTGGCGTTCCGGCCAGCCTCGATGCTGTCCTGACCCAGCTGCGGTCCGACGAGACGTACATCGCCCATGCTGACCGGGGCTGGCAGAGCCCCCGTCCGCAAGACCATGGCCAGCACTCGGGCATCGTCCTGAGCGGAGCCACCGGAGGCCCCCATCGAGATCTGGGCCCTGCCGCCACCGATGCGCTCGTTGATGGTGGGCGCCGAGCGGACCTTGCGGTCGAGCACGATGGCGAAGCGCTTGCCGACGTTGTCGCCGGTGAGGTCGCCGAAGCGCTGCGCGCCGGCAGGCTTGAACTGCAACAGCACGACCGGGCGGTTGAACTGGTCCCAGCCGGTCTGGGCGTCGTTGACGTCGTCGCCTTCCAGCTCGACCCGGTCCAGCAGCACCAAGGGCCGGGAGCGCACGAGGTTGCCCTCCTGGTCCTCCTCGTACTCCCAGAGGACTCGGTTGTTCCTTCCGATCCGTCCAGAAACCGACAGCCACTCGTTCAACAGCTCGTCGTCGAGAAAGTCCTCTTCGGTCATCGCGTCCTGCGCGTCGAGGACGGCGTCCTCCAGAGCGGCCTGCTCGAAGTCTTCGTCGACCATGAAGAACTCGAGCTTCGCGGTCGTCCCGATGGCCTGCTTGGCCATGTCGAGGTCGGCGACTCCGGGAAGCTGCACGTTGATCCGCCGGTCGCCCTTGCGGACGATGCTCGGCTCCTTCACGCCGGTCTCGTTCACCCGGTTGCGGAGCGTCTCGAGGGCCTGCTCGAGCGCTTGGTTCTTGATCTCGTCCGCCCGCTCGTCCGTGAGCCGGAAGGTGTGGGCGCCGGTCTCCTGGGAGACGCTGTACTTGTACTGGGGCAGCCCTCGCGTCGTGCGGAAGCGCGTGGACATCAAGTCCTGGAGGGTGGCCAGGTTCTCCTCGCTGACCATGACCTCCAGCTCGGGCTCGCCGCGGACGCGCCGAACGTCCTCGATCTCGAGGCCTTCGCGCTCGGCGACGTCCCAGACCGACTGCACGTCGCGGCTGACGGTGGCGAGGATGGCCTCGTCGACGTCGACATCGAGGGTCAGGTCGATGCCGCCTTGGAGATCGAGGCCGAGGACCAGGACCGTGTCGGGCAACAGCGCCCGCCATCCGGTCTCCTCGACCTCCTCGGAGGTCCCCTCGTCGAAGCTCTGCGCCGCGTCGGCGGCGGCTTGGTCCGCGTCCTGCAGGAAGGTCGGCAGCAGGCTGTAGATCGACCCGAGCAGGGCAAGGATGATCACTCCCATGCGAATCCACCAGGAACCGCCCATCACTTCCCTCCCTTGCTCGAAGCCTCGTCCTCGTCCGAGCGGTCCACCGCCTGGATCGACTCCTTCTTGAACCGGATGCGGGTCCTCTCCGAGACCTGCACCACGACCTCCGACTCGCGGACCTCGTGGACGACGCCGCAGATGCCGCCCTCGCTGACGACGTCATCCCCCTTCTTCATGGTGGCGAGGAGCTGCTCGTGCTCCTTGCGCGCCTTGGTCTGTGGGCGGATGACGAGGAGGTAGAAGACGCCGACGATGAGGGCGAGCAGGCCGATGCTGCTGTAGTCGCAGCCCCCGCCAGAGCTGCCTGCTGCCGCTGCGTCCTGGGCCCAGGCTTGGGTGAACAACCACATCATCCGTCGGTCTCCCGGTACGGGCCGGACCAGCGCTCTGCGTCAGCCCGGAGCGCCACGAGCGCTGCGGGACCGGCATCGATGGCGTCTCTGATTCGGCGCATCAGTCGCTGGTAGAAGGCCAGGTTGTGAAGAGTGAAGAGCCTCGGCGCCAGCATGTCCTTCGACCGATGCAGGTGCCTCAGGTAGGCCCGTGAGAAATGCCGGAGCGTGTAACACGGGTCCACGTCGACGGGGCGCGGATCTTCCTTGAATCGCGCGTGCTTGATGGCCATGCGTCCGTGGTCCGTGAAGAGGTAGCCGAAGCGGGCGGTCCGGCTGGGCAGCACGCAGTCGAAGAGGTCCACTCCACTCATCACCGCGTCGACGATGTCAACCGGGTAGCCCACACCCATGAGGTACCGGACCCGGTCCGAGGGCAGCTCCGAGGTGGTCACGTCCACCATCTCGAGGAGGCGCTCCCTCGGCTCGCCGACCGAGAGTCCGCCGATCGCGTAGCCGTCCAGGTCGAGCTCGACGAGCTCTCGAGCGTGATCTCGGCGGAGGTCCTCGTGGAAGCCCCCCTGCACGATGCCGAAGAGCGCCGTGCGCTCGGGCTGTTTGCGGGCTGCCAGGCATCGCTTCAGCCACCGGGTGGTCCGTGCCGTCGAGCGCTCGACCCTGCGGCGCTTTGCCGGGTACTCGATGCACTCGTCCAGCGCCATCGCGACGTCGACGCCGAGGCTCTCCTGGATCTCGACGCACACCTCCGGCGTCATGAAGCGCCACTGGCGGTCATAGGAGCTCAGGAACCGGACCCCGTCTTCCTTTGCCTTCGCCTTGTCCTTGAAGCTGAAGGCCTGGAAGCCGCCGCTGTCAGTGAGGATGGGCCCGTCCCAGCCCATCATGCGGTGCAGGCCGCCCAGGCGAGCCACGCGCTCGTGCCCGGGACGGACCCACAGGTGGAAGGTGTTCGCGAGCACCATCTCCGCGCCGATCTCGCCGCGCAGCTCGTCAGGGGTGATGCCCCTCACGAACCCGGCGGTGCCTACCGGCATGAAGGCGGGGGTCCGGACCTCACCGTGGGGGAGGCTCAGCACCCCCCGGCGAGCGCTGGCGGCCACGGCCTCCACGCGGAAGGAGGAGCATCGCGTCGCCGTAGCTGTAGAAGCGGTAGGCATGGCGGATGGCCTCGGCATATGCCCGAAGGACGCGCTCCCGGCCCCCGAACGCGCAGACCAGCAACAAGAGGCTGGAGCGCGGGAGGTGGAAGTTGGTCAGCAGCGCATCGACGAGGCGGAAGCTGTGTCCGGGTCGAATCAACAGGCGGGTAACGCCGGAGGTCGCCCGGAGCACGCCGTCGACACAGGCGCTCTCCAGGGTGCGCGTCACGGTGGTTCCGACAGCCACGACACGACCGCGACAGCTGTTGACCTTGTCCGCCGTCTCCTCTGGGACCACGAAGCGCTCGGGATGGAGCTCGCCCCGCTCGAGGTCCTCTGGGCGCAGGTTCCGGAAGGTGCCGGCTCCGACGTGCAGGGTGACGCGAGCGAGATCGACCTGGCGGTCCGCGAGCTGGGCGAGGACGTCCTCGCTGAGGTGCAGTCCGGCGGTCGGGGCCGCCACCGCGCCCGGATGCTCGGCGAAGACGGTCTGGTAGCGCTCGCGGTCGGCGGGCTCGGCGGGCCTGCCCAGATAGGGCGGCAGTGGGACCTCTCCGTGTTCGGCCATGAGCACCTCCGCGGAGGGTTCACAGCGCACCTCGAAGAACTCCTCGTCTCGCCCGATCAGCTCGATGACCCCTCGCTCGCCGACGCGGAGGACCTCTCCTCTTCGGAGCTTTCGGGCAGGCCGGCACATCGCCCTGTGCTCGCCGAGCAGGAAGACCTCGACGCGGCCGCCGGTCGCCCGGCGCGCCAACAACCGCGCGTGGTCGACCCTGGTGTCGTTCACGACGAGGAGATCTCCCGGTCCGAGCAGCGCAGCCAGGTCGCAAACGGTGCGGTGGCGAAGCCCCTCGTCGAGGACAAGCAGTCGGCCGCCATCGCGTCGCTCGGGCGGATGCGTGGCGACGAGCCCCGGGGGCAGTTCGTAGTTGGGAAGATCGGTGAGCACGAGCCTGCACCAGAGACGACGAAGGGCCCCGGCGGGGCCCACTGCTCACTGGTAGCGCGACAGCGTCAGCGGCGGCGACGCATCCGCACGAACTGGGTGTCCTTCTCCGAGTCGCGGTCGGCCTGGCGTGGGGGCGCGGGGATCCGGCGAAGCTCGACGGACTGCGGCGCGTCGATGCAGAGTCGCACCCAGTTGCCCTTGATGCGCTTGATGTAGATGCGAACGTCGTCTCCGACCTGCAGGATCTCGCCTTCTTTCTGTGTGAGAACGAGCATTCGGATCTCCCTGTTCGCAGGCTGGGCCAACTGCACATTACATCGGAATATGGGGTAGCCCGCATTAGACAGTCAAAATTCTCCAAGCTGGAGAGGGTATGAAGCCAACACGGGTGGTGCGGAGAGCACGAAAGAAGGCCGAAGAGCCCGTTGCCGACGACGTGTCCGAGGTCGAAGAGGTTCCAGCGGCGCCGCTCCCGGGTCAGGACCCTGTAAGGGAACCCACGATCGACGCTGGCGCGCTGGAGCAGCTGGCCGCCATGGATGACGACGCCTTCGCCCGCGCCATGGCTGGACTGGCGCCCCCACCTTCCCGTCGTCAGCTCGCGCCCGGTGACGAGGTCGAGGGCCACATCGTCGGTTTCTCGGACACTGACGCCTTCATCGACATCGGCGCCAAGTCAGAGGCCAGCATCGCTCGCGAGGACATCGGTGATGCTGCCCTCGGCGACTCCGTGACAGCGACGGTCCTGGAGATCACGTCGCGAGGGGTTCGAATCGGCAAGCGACTCCGCGGCGGCGATGCGCTCTTGCACCTCGAAGCCGCGATGGCCTCCGGCGTCCCAGTGGAGGGGCGCGTCGTAGAGAGGAACAAGGGGGGCTTCGTGGTGGCGATCGGGAGCCTGCGCGCGTTCTGCCCCGTGTCACGCATCGCTGTGCGCCCGGGCGACGATCTCGACGCCTGGTTGGGCCGAACCCTCGACTTCCGCGTGGTCGAGCTCGACGGAAGAGACGTCGTGCTCGACCGGCGCGCCATCGCGGAGGAGGAAGAGAAGGAGCAGGCGCTCGCCCTCTGGCGCGAGCTGGCACCAGGTCAACGGCGCAACGGCGTCGTGGAGAGTCTCCACGACTTCGGCCTGTTCGTGGACCTCGGGGGCGTACGGGGCCTCGTGCCGCGCGGCGAGCTGGGAGAGGAGACGCCTCCCGCCGGCGAGGAGGTCGAGGTGCGCGTCGTGCGCGTCGACCAGGCGCGCGAGCGCGTCACCCTGGCGCTGCGCGGTGAGCGCCCGGTGGGCGATGGCCCGGCCGTGAGCCTCGGGAGCATGGCGGAGGCCTTCGCTCGGGCGAAGACCAGGAAGAGCTAGGGACTTGCTGGAGTTCCGGGCCTGGGCTCGAGGCTTTGCTCCAGGTGCAGCTGGAGACCCTCGATGTCGGCTGAGTTGACGGCGAGGGGCTCGGGCCAGATGGTCTGGGCGTCGGTCTCGCTGACGCCGTCGCGGTCCGGGTCGTGGGCAGCGCGCACGCTCACGGTTCCGATGCGCGCCCTGACCTGCACCTCGAAGGGGCCGTTTCCGCTCTCTACGACCGCACTGCCGGCGAGCAACGGCGGGCCGGAACTCTCGATGAGCAGCACCTCGACGACGACAGGGCCGACACCGGAGTAGCGCACGTCACCCCGGATGGACACGGTGTCCTGGGCAAGCGCCTGCGCCAACAGCAAGTGCATCATCGAAGCCCCCCCAGCTCGTCGTAGCGCGACTTGACGGCCTTGAGGTCGTCGAAGGTGTAGCGCTTGTCCTGGGGCTGTCTCAGCAGGTAGGCGGGATGGAATGTCGGCATCACGGGCACGTTTCGCCAGAGGTGCCAGCTGCCTCGCATGGTGGTGATGCCGCGGTTCGTCTTCAGGAGCGTCTTCACCGCTGGACTCCCGAGAGTCAGGATCACCTTCGGTCCGATGGCCTCGAGCTGCTTCTCGAGGAAGGGCAAGCAGGATGCTATCTCGTCGGGCTGCGGGCTCCGGTTCTTCGGCGGACGGCACTTGACGACGTTGAGGATGTAGACCTTGGCCCGTGAGAGGCCCAGCACGCGCTCGAGCATCTTGTCGAGCATCTCCCCTGCCGCTCCGACGAAGGGCAGGCCGAGGCGGTCCTCGTTGGCGCCGGGACCCTCGCCGAGCACCACGAGGTCCGCGTTCGGATGTCCCATGCCGAAGGCCACCTTCTGTCGCTGCTCGCAGAGGCGACAGCGGGCGCACTCCCCGAGCTCCGCGCGGATGGCGACGAGTCTCTCCGCAGCCGCCCGTGCGGCCGAGCCCTCCGGGAGCGGGGGCAGGTCGTCCTGGCTGAAACCCCAAGCGCCGACAGCATGATCGAGCCCGTAGACCGGCGGTCTCTCTTCGAGCTGGTCGTCCCACGACTCCTTGGGCGGGGCCTGGCGCTCCGGCTCGGTCGCCCCGGTCGGCGGGGCCTGGCGCTCCGGCTCGGTCGCCCCGGTCGGCGGGGCCTGGCGCTTCGGCTCCTGGCTGGAGGCCGTCCGATGTGTCGCGCCCATCGCCCTGTCCGCACGGAGCCTCTCGTGAACGTCCGCCACGAGGTCCGCAAGTTCCTGGCGTGGGTCACTCATCAGGGAGTCTCCAGCCGAGCGCGCGAAGCTCGGAGATCACTCGCAGCACCGGCAGGCCGACGACGTTGAACCAGCTGCCATCGATCGACTCGCAGAGCCACGCCCCTCGTCCTTCGATCTCGTAGCCCCCCGCGCAAGCGCGTCCCTCGCCGCTGGCGACGTAGGAGGCGAGCTCCTCGTCGCTGAGATCGCCCCGAAAGCGGAGACGGGTGGTCTCGTGAAAGACACGCTCGACCCCCTCCCCCACCAGCGCCACTCCGGTCACCAGGTCGTGGGTCCGTCCAGCGAGCTCGCCGAGCGTCGCGCGGTGCTCCGCGGCGTCCCGGGGTTTGTGGAAGATGCGTCCGTCGAGGTGGACCACGCAGTCGGCGCCGAGGACGAGGGCGCCCGGACGTTGCTCTGCCACGGAGCGAGCCTTCCAGAGGGCCAGCGTCTCCGCGAGCTCGACCGGCTCTGTGACCCCGCATGCGCGCTCGTCGACGCTAGGCGCGACGCCTTCGCTGGGCACTCCGGCGCGCTCCAACAGAGCCCGTCTCCAGGGGCTCGTGGACGCGAGGACAAGCGGCATCGAGGGGCTCCGACGCGGGGCTCGCCCCGTGCATTCGGTGGGTCGATAGAGTAACCTGCGCCCGTTCTGCGAGTCCCGTGACACGGGGCGTCAACTGCGATCGTGAGGCCCTGAGGAATGAGTTCAAGCCGCGCCGTCGGCATCGACCTGGGGACTACCTTTTCGGCGATCGCGCACGTGAACCGACACGGCGTCCCCGAGATCCTTCACAACGCCGAAGGTGATCGCATCACCCCCTCGGTCGTCCTGTTCGATGGCGACGAAGTCATTGTCGGCAACTACGCCAAACAGAGCGCGGTCGTGTACCCGGAGCAGGTGGTCGAGTTCATCAAGCGCCACATCGGGGATGCCGACTTCTACTTCGAGTATCGCAACGAGAACTACTCGCCCGAGCGCATCTCCAGCTTCATCCTCGCGAAGCTCAAGCACGACGCAGAGCTGCGCCTCGGCCACCGCATCGACCAGGCCGTGGTCACGGTCCCGGCCTACTTCAACGACCACCAGCGTCAGGCGACCCTGAAGGCGGGTGAGCTCGCTGGCTTGCGGGTGCTGAAGCTCATCAACGAGCCCACCGCCGCGGCCTTCGCCTACGGCCTGAACAACGCCGACAGCAACAAGCGTGTCCTGGTCTTCGACCTCGGCGGCGGTACCTTCGACGTCACGATCTGCCAGATCGACGGCCGTGACATCAACGTCAACGCGACCAACGGCGACCACCAGCTCGGCGGGAAGGACTGGGACGACGCGCTCATCCGCTATGCCGCGGAGTGCTTCGAGGAGAAGCACGGCATGGATCCGCTAGAGGACCTCGCCGCCTACCACGACCTCCGCCAGAAGTGCGTCTCGGCGAAGATCAGCCTCACCCGCCGCCCCAAGGTCAACCTCTTCTACGACTACAAGGGCAAGATCATGCGGCTGGAGGTCACGCGCTCGAAGTTCGAGGACCTCACCAGCGGCCTGATGCGACGGGCGGAGCTCCTGACCGACGACGTCCTGCTCGACGCCAGCTTGGACCGAAACGCCATCGACACCGTGCTCCTCGCCGGCGGCTCGACCCGCATGCCCATGGTCCGGGCGATGTTGAAGAAGATGTTCGCCCGGGCACCGGCGACGGACATCAACCCCGATGAGTGCGTCGCCCTCGGGGCCGCGCTCACGGCAGCGCTCGAGGCGGCGAGGCTCTCTGGAGAGAAGCCCGACATCGACATCCGCACGCACGATGTCACCTCCCACAGCCTGGGCATGGTCGTCTTCCGGGAGAGCCAGCTCCACAACTCCCGCATCATCTCGAAGAACACTCGAATCCCCTGCGAGCAGACCAGGGACAACTACGTCACGACCCACGATGGGCAGACGACGATGGACCTTTGGCTGGTCCAGGGAGAGAACGAGGATCCGCTGGAGTGCAACGTCCTCGGTCACTTCGAGTTCTACGGCATCCCACCACGCCCGGCCGGCGAGTCTCGTCTCGCGGTCACCTACCGCTACAACGCCAACGGCATCGTGGAGGTGGAGGCGATGGACCTTCGGAGCGGACAGACCCTGGCGCACCGCCTCGCGGCTGGCCACATCACCCTCGAGGATCTGGCCCGGAACCGGATCCCGATGCAGATGGCGCTGATCATGGACTGCTCCGGCTCCATGTACGGCCAGTCGATCGACGACGCCAAGACGGCAGCCAGGTCATTCGTGGAGCGCAGCCTCCAGCCGGGTCGTCAGCTCGCGATCGTCGCCTTCCCCGGTGGGGTGCTGGCTCCCCCCACCTCCGACATCCGTCGGCTCACGGGCGCCATCGACCAGCTCACGCCGATCGGTTCCACTCCCATGGCGGACGGGCTCCGCCACGGGCGTGACCTCCTCCGCCCACGGGCGGGCGTCCAGCGCGTGTTCGTGGTCATGACCGACGGTCACCCGGATGACCCGGACGCCGTCAGCGCCGAGATTCACCGCATTCGCAGCACGGGCGGCCGAGTGGTGGCGATCGGCGTCGGTCCCCAGGTCCGGCAGGAGTTCCTGAAGGGCCTTGCCTCCAGCCCCAACGACTACCACTTCTGCAGTGAGTCGGTTGAGCTCGAGGGGACGTTCATCAACCTTGCGACCGAGCTCGGCGCGACCTGAAGGACTGCACATGAGTACCGAGGCCGAAGTCGAGGCCCTGCGGCAGGAAGTCCGCGAGCTCCGAGAGATCCTGACGGCGCGGAACGAGGGCGAGATCACCCAGCAGAAGGCCTTCGACTCGCTGTACGAAGAGCTCCGGCAGTACAAGGACGACTTCATCTTCCAGGCTGAGAAGCCGCTGCTATTGGACCTGCTGCTCTTCTACGACTCCCTGAACTGGTTCCAGGAGTCCCTGGTCAAGAAGGAGATGTCGATGGACGTCATCTCCGACAGCTTCCAGTACTTGATCGACGAGTTCCTCGAGGTCCTCTACCGGCGGGACGTGCTGCCGATGGAGAGCCAGCAGAAGTTCGATCCGAAGAGCCAGAAGGTCGTGAAGGTCGTTGCCCCCGACGAAGCTGGCAAGGACCAGATCGTCGCCCAGGTCCTCAAGCGCGGCTTCAACCGCGCGGAGCGCGTCCTGCGGTCGGAAGAGGTCGTCATCTACCGGGACACGGCAAAGACGGGCCGGGACTGACTGGATGGTCGCTGAGGGTCAGATCATCCTGGGCATCGATCTTGGGACGACGTTCTCGGCGATGGCCTATGTCGATCGCTTCGGCAAGCCGAACATCATCCCCAACGGCGATGGCCACTCCACGACGGCTTCCGTCATCCACTTCTACGACCGCAACGCCTGCGTCGTCGGAGAGGAGGCGGTGAAGATGGTCGTGGTCGATCCGACCAACGTCGTGCGGTTCATCAAGCGCTCCATGGGCGACACGGACTTCGTCCTGGACTTCTTCGGCGTCAGCTACACGCCCCAGGAGCTCTCGGCGTTCATCCTCAAGAAGCTGAAGAACGACGCCGAGGAGGCACTCGGAAAGCCAGTCGATCACTGCGTGATCACGGTGCCGGCCTACTTCAACAGCTCCCAGCGTGGGGCGACCGCCGAAGCTGGGAAGATCGCCGGCTTCAACGTGCTGTCCATCATCAACGAGCCGACCGCCGCGGCCATCGCCCTCGGCCTCGCTCACCTCGGAAAGAACCGCCGGATGCTGGTCTTCGACCTCGGCGGTGGCACCTTCGACGTGACGGTGATGGAGATCCGAGGGACCACGCTGCGGACGCTGGCCAGCGACGGCAACGCGGAGCTTGGCGGCAAGGACTGGGACGATCGGCTGCTCAGCCACGTCGCCGAGCAGTTCCGTGACAAGTTCGGACTGGACCCGCGGGACGACCCGCTGCCCTACCAGGAGCTCTACGAGCGCTGTCTCCACGCCAAGATCTCGTTGTCGACCAAGCCACGAGCCGTGATCCCGGTGAACTTCCGCGGACACCGCATGGTCGTCCAGGTCACCCGGGCCGAGTTCGAGGAGATGTGCAGCGACCTCTTCGAGCAGTGCATCGACACCAGCAAGATCGTCATGGACAAGTCGAAGATCACCTGGGACGCGGTGGACGAGATCGTTCTGGTCGGCGGCTCCACGCGGATGCCGATGATCCGTGACAACCTCGTCGCGCTGTCGGGAGGGAAGCCGGTCAGCAAGGGCATCAACCCGGATGAAGGCGTCGCCCTCGGTGCGGCCCTCGCGGGTGTGTTCCGCCACCAACCGAACCACACGGCGCTGAAGGCCCACCGAGCATCCATCACCCGGGCGCGTCGCGGCACCTCCAAGACGCTCCCCCCGGTCCCCAAGCGGACGGCGAGGCTGAAGCCGGTCTCGGCGCCCAAACCCGCCGGACTCCAGAAGCTGACGGTCCAGGACGCGTCCAGCCACGCCATGGGCATCGTGGTGCTGGATGCGCGCCACAACGAGCGCGTCGTCAACCTGATCCCCGAGAGCTCCCCGCTGCCGGTGGAGAAGAGGGGCCGCTTCGCCTACGCCTACGACAACATGACCGCCGTCCGGGTCGAGGTCACGGAGGGCACCGGCGTGGCCAGGGGCGAGGTCACCGTGATCGGCGAGGTCATCCTCGAGAAGCTGCCGCCGCGAGTGCGTGGGACGCCGATCGACGTGATCTACCGCTACACCGAGAACCAGATCCTCGAGGTCCATGTCATCGATGTGGAGACCCGCGCGCTCCGCCAGGCGCGCCTGAACCTCAAGGGGAGCCTGGACTCGCAACGCCTGGAGCAGGCCCGCGACGCCTTGTCGCAGGCCATCATCAACTGATGGGGGGTGTTCGCCCTGTAGTCGCTTGATTGACCGGTTGAGGCGCTGAGGGTAGAACATTCCGGCGGAATGCCGGAGCGAAATGGACCGCCGCGATCTGGAGCAGATCGACACCTTCCTCGGTATGGTCGGAAAGGCGTCGCTGTTCGACTACTACGGACTCTCATCGACCGCCGGTAGCTCCGAGGTGGAGACGGCTATCAAGAAGCGTCGGGGATGGGCGCAGGGCCAGCAAGCCAATCCGAAGTACCGGAACGAAGCGCTCTGGCTGATCAAGAACAACTCGCTGATCCGTCGGACCATGGTCGAGGACAAGTCCGCCTACCTGGCCGAGATCTCGGACCGGAGCCTGTCCCGGAACCTGGAGGTCCTGAGCTTGTTCATCAAGGGGACCTTGGCGGGCGGCATGCTGACGCCCGACGCCGAGCAGGCCATTGTCAAGCAGGGCCGCACGATGGGGCTCGCGAACGAGTCGATCCAGGAGCGAATCGAGCACCTCCTCGAAAAGACCGGTGCGCGTCGGCAGCGCACCGAGGAGGTCGCTGACGCCCCGACGAACACCTCGGCGCCGTTCCGGGACTTCTACGCTCTGTTGGACATCCCACCGACCGCCACGATCGACGAGATCGAGGCAGCGCACCGGGCCAAGTACCGATGGGCTCGGTCACTGAAGGACAAGGCGCGCGTCACGGACCTCTACGCGGATCTGGACGAGGCCTGGCGAGTGCTCAAGGACCCTCAGCGCCGGACGGAGTACGACAAGGGACACGCCGCCCACCACGCCGGCGGACCCGTGCCCCGCGCTGGCGAAGAGGCCATCGGTTGGCTCCCCTCACCCGGTACGAACCCGCCGAGCGATCGCACGCGGCCGCCAAAGCCGCCACCACCGATAAGGCCGGTTCCGCCCACATTTCCCACGCGCAAGCCACCTACACCCACGCCCCCACCGGTCCGCACGACTGATTTGAAGATCGGGGGAGGCGCCACGCAGCCGGGCCCCCAGCGGCGTGAACCGCCGAAGCCCCCAGAGGCGGTGAAGGGGCGAACGATTGGCCTTGGCGGTGCCCGGCACAGCCGCCGCTCAGCGCCCCGGCTGGCCATCGCGAGCCCCGAGGTGGTGGCGTTGCGCGTCGGCAGCGCGTCGGTCACCCATACGATCGTCGTGAAGAACACGGGCACTGGAAAGATGCCCGGACGGATCACCTCGGACCGTGACTGGCTCGAGATCAGCCGCTCTCGCCTGGACCCCGACGCCGCCCAGCAGGAGCTCAACATCGTCGTCCACCCGCGCCAGATGCGTCGCAACCGTGGGACGGCCCTGGTCACGGTCGTCACCGACCACGGGGAACGCCGCGCCATCACCGTCAATGTCGAGCGCCGCTCCACCCCCGCCGGGCTCATCGTCGTCGGCGCGCTGGTAGTGCTCGGAGCCATGGCGGCAGCGGCCTGGGCGCTGGGCGTCTTCGACGGCTCGGGGGACACCGGGGACGTGCCAAGTGCCAGCGCGAGCCTGGAGATCCGTGTCGACCCGACAGCGGAGAGCGTGCTCGTCAACGGCGAGGCGATGGGCTCCGGCGAACGCATCGTGCTCACCTCCGACTTCCCGGTCGGGCGCCCGTTCCGGCTGACCACGCAGCTGGACGGCTTCACCACCGACGAGCGCAGCGTCACGGTCAAGAAGGACGCGGAGGAGGTGATCATCATCCACCTCACGCTCGAGGACAGTCTCTCGACCGCGCCCGACCCCTCGATGACCAAGGTCAAGGTCGATCTCGAGGCCTTCCGCCATCAGCTCAAGACGCGGGAGGAGAACATCGAGGCCTGCTTCCTCGACGGCCTGCCGCACATGGGCGGGAAGGAAGCGGAGCTCACCGCCGACCTGACGGTGAGCGGCAAGGGAAAGCTCATGCGCTTCGACAAGACCAGCGCCAACTTCGGCTCGGAGGAGGTCGAGACCTGCGTGCGCCGGCAGCTCCGGGCCACCCAGTTCCCCCTGTTGGGCGGAGACTACGGCGTCGTGGAGGACTACACCTTCCGCGTCTACATTCCAGAGGGATGAGCGACCTCGACGCCCTCCTCGACCAGGCGGAGCTGGCGCTGGCAGAGGGAAGGTACTCCGACGCCGAGGACGCCCTTCGGGGGGCCCTGGCAGTCGCCCCGCGCGACCTCGAGGCACACTTCCTGCTCGGCGAGACGATGCGCGACCTCGGACGCCTCGATGAGGCCGGAGGCGCCTACCGCTTCGTCGTCTTGAACACGGAGGAGGAAGCCGAGCCCCGGATCAAGGCGCTCAGCGCTGAGGCATGGGCCGCCCTCGCTGCGGTCCTGCTCGACCAGCTCCGATGGGACGAGGCCAAGAAGGCTGCGAACCGTGCCCTGAGGGAGAACCCGAACAGCGCCGAGGGCGCCTGGGTTCGTGCGGTCCTGCGAGAGCGACGGGCCGACTACTCCGGCGCGACCCGCGACTACCTCCGGGCCTGGCGCTCCGACCCCGGCGGCTTCCCCCTGCCGGTTCCGCTGGACGACGAGACCGTCGACGACATCGTGGTCGAGTGCCTCGAGCTGTTTCACCCGTCCCTGCGGGAGTTCCTCGCCAACGTAGCGATCATCCTCGAGGAAGTGCCGAGCGAGGAGCTCCTGGAGCAGTACGACCCGCCAGCTCCACCGACGCACATCCTCGGGTACTTCTCCGGGACCTCGCTCCAGGAGCGTTCGTTGGAGAACCCCTGGTCGAACCTCCCAGGCGCCATCGTGCTGTTCCGCCGGAACCTCTCTCGCTACGCCCGCGACCGCGAGGAGCTCGTAGAGGAGCTCCGCGTCACCATCTTCCACGAGGTCGGCCACTTCCTCGGGCTCGACGAGGACGACCTCGAGAAGCGGGGACTGGACTGACGATTGACTCGCTCGGAGGCTGGGGTTAGCTGAGTGCCGCCCGGGGGAGTAGCTCAGCCGGGAGAGCACAGCGTTCGCAACGCTGGGGTCGGGGGTTCGAGTCCCCTCTCCTCCACCATCGACACCCCCGCCCAGTCACCTCAGCGTGGCTGGCGCGGCGGGTTCGCTCTGTGCGGGTCAACCGCCGACGAGCTCTACGCGGTAGAAGACCCAGCCGTAGCCTGGCTCCTCGCGCAGCGGGACGAGGATCACGTCTCCCAGATGATGTGCGGTCGCCTGTTCCAACCAGGGGGCAATGGCTGGTGCCTGGGTCCAGTCCTCCTGGAACCAGAGCACGTAGCCGATGTGCTCGGCCTCGATCCACTCCCCGAAGGCCACCCGGTTGTCGTGCTCGACCGGCACGTCGAACCAGGTGTGCAGTGTCCGCCCGTGCTCCCTGCGATCGATCCAGCACCCGGGGATGTTGTCGACCAACAGCGGCGTCGCCTCTGGGACCTCGGACTCGATCCACTGCGCCAGCTCCAGCTGGGGCTTGTACAGCTCGGCCGAGACGTCGAGCTGCCGCTTGGTCTCCAAGGCGAACGCGCGGGCTGTCTGGGCAACCGCCGCGACTGCCAGCAGGTAGACCGGAACGCGCCCGACCAGCGCGGAGAGCTGCTCGGCGACGCGCCACACACCGATCGTGGCGAGCACGATGAGTGGCGGGAGCACCCCGTGCAGCCACTTCCAGTAGAGGTTGTGACCGGGCTCGTGCTGGGCCACGAAGCCGATGGCCAGCCAGAAACCCAGCAGGCACAGCGCGGTGATCCCGACAGTCCTGCGCGGATCGTGGCGGTGCCATGGAATGCCGACGATCCCGACGACCGCCCCGACGGAGAGC
Organism: Myxococcota bacterium; assembly: GCA_036012755.1. Classification (GTDB taxonomy): domain Bacteria; phylum Myxococcota_A; class UBA796; order UBA796; family CAJQPC01; genus JAAESX01. The sequence continues at coordinate 100,560 of DASCPX010000027.1, forward strand.
GCCCACCCGATGCGCCCGGGGAGGACATCAGTGAGCAGCGCCCAGCTGACCGCCAGCCCATCCATCGCCCAGCCCTCCTGGTCAGGCGCGAGCTCGGTACCTCCGGTCTCGATGTTCACCGCGACCGAGTGACCCCAGAACTCCCAGGTCCCATGTACCACCGAGCAATAGGCCGCCCAGGCGAAGACCAGAAGGGCGAGAGGGCCAAGCGCAGCGCCGACACGGGCGAGGCGGTGCGGCCGCCCGAGCGCATGGATGAGCAAAGCAGGCCCCAGCGTGAGCAAGCCGTCCATGCGTGTGAGGAAAGCGACGCCGGCGAGCACCGAAGCCCACGCGAGCCGCTCACGCGTGAGCGCGACGAGACAGCCGATGACAGCGGCGGCGTAGACGGGCTCTCGGAGCGAGGAGGCGGCGTAGAGCGCGAGCTCCGGCTGCACGATGGCGATCGCGCCGGCCGTCCAGGCTACGCCGCGCCCCGCAAGCCGGTCTCCGAGGACGACGGTCAAGGCCACCGTCAACATCCCGGCGAGCATGGAGACGGCCAGGGTTGCCTGGACCGCATCGCCGACCACCGCCATCACCAGGGCCGACAGCCCGTAGTACATGGGCAGGTGGTTCATGTCGAAGTGCGTGAAGCCCGACTCGAGGACTCCGCGCACCATCGCCAGGTTGCCGTAGTCGCTCTCCTCCCAACCGAAGTAGCGAGTGCTCAGCAGTGCTCGCCAGGCACCGGCGGCAACCAGGAGTCCCGCGACCAGCAGCGTGCGGCGCCTCAGCACCGCCAGAACATACTCCATCGCCGCTGTGGCGATGACCCGCCCGTGCTCAGGCGCGGGTCCTCACCCGGTCTAGACGTCGTAGAACAGCGGGGCCTTGCCGACGGCCTTCATCGCGTCGGTGATGAGTGCCTCCTGTTCCGGGCTCAGGGGGAAGAACTTCACGCCGCAGCCGGTCGGAGCGCCGTGCTCGTCGGTGCGGTGCCAGCGAACCTCGCCCTTCACCAGGAGAGCCTGGTCGAAGCTCACGGCGACCGACAGGTCGATGACCTCTCCGACCACTGGCGGGCACATCGTCGCGATGAAGACGCCACCTTCCGAGATGTTCTCCGAGAAGCCCATGAAGAAGTTGTTCTCGCAGACTCCGCTGACGCGCACCTGGAGCGTGCAGCGCTTGGTTGCACGCGCTTCGGCCCAGCGCCGGTCCTGTTCTTCCTTCTCAGCCTCGACGGCGTGCTGCATCTCGCGCGCTTCGGAGGCGTTGGCGGGTGTGAAGTGGTGCTTGTGGGCGACAGCGGCCATGTCTTCCTCTCGGTTGTCTCGATGTCACACATGGAGATCGGAGAGACACGACGATCACGTTAGAGTCGGCGGCTCGGAGGATCGCGTGTCGGCTGAGCCCCCCATCCGCACCGGCTTCGTTCGGACCGAGGGTGGGCTGCGTCTCTACTGGCGTGCGACCGGCAGCGGACCGACGATGATCTGCTGCAATGGCGTGGGTGTCTCGACCTTTTTCTGGAAGTACGTCGTGGAGCACTTCGCGGATCGCTTCCAGGTCGTGGTGTGGGACTACCGGGGCCACGGACGGTCTGACTCTCCCTTGCACCCGGACGCCGCCGACCTGTCCATCGTCGCCTGCGCCAGGGATCTCGGCCGCGTCCAAGACGCCGTCGGCAGCGAGGCCGCGGTCCTGCTCGGGCACTCCATGGGCTGCCAGGTCATCCTGGAGAGGGCGATCCAGGCTCCGGACCGGGTGGTCGGTCTCGTGCCGATGCTGGGGAGCGCCGGACGGGTGTTGGAGACCTTCTACGACAATCCCCGCAGCGTCGTCGTCTTCAAGCTCATGTACGCGACCTCGGAGTTCATCGGCGACCGGGTCAACGCGCTCGTGCGTCCACTGATGAAGACACCGCTGGCCTGGGAGATCGCCCGTCGCGCGAAGCTCGTCGACCCCTACTACATGACCCGCGATGACTTCTCGCCCTACCTCGACCACCTGGCGGACATCGACGCGCGGCTCTTCCTCCGCATGGTGGCGGGCGCCCAGGAGCACGACGCCTTCCCCGCGCTGGCTCACATCGAGGCCCCGGCGCTGATCGTGGCCGCAGAGAACGACGGCTTCACGCCGCTGTGGTTGTCAGAGAAGATGGTCCGAGATCTGCCTGACGCCGAGCTGCTGGTCCTCGCGGATGGCTCTCACGCGGCGCTGATGGAGCAGCCTCAGACCATCAACCACCGGGTCGAGCGCTTCCTCAGCCAGAAGGTGCGCTGGACTCGGCCCGCTGCTTGAAGGCCTCCAGCGTTGTCGGCAGACCGCTACGCGAGAGGGTGTTCTGGATGCTCCGCGGGACGAACATGCCGAGGACGATCGCGATGTCGTAGGTCGCTCTCGTGCCCTCGGCGCAGGCCTCCAGCGTCCAGCTGCCTTCGTTGCTACGGAAGACCCCCTGCACCAGGCTCCAGTCGAGCCTCAAGCGCCCGTCGGGCATCGTGCTCCGTCTCAAGCGGAGGGTGTAGTCGAGGCGCCGGACGATCTCGAGCGTGAAGGCGACCTCCCAGGCGTCCTTGGACTCGGCGAGGACCCGCGCGCTCTTCATGTGCGGCAGGAACTCGGGGTAGTCCGAAAAAGCCGTGATGACCGCCATGAGCTCCTCTGGCTCGACCCCTACGACCACATCGCGCGTGGCCCTCACGGGCGCTTCCGGCGGCGGCGGCGGCGGCGCCCCTTCTTCTCCTTCTCTTCCACGGGCGCGGGGCCGAGGAGGTCCGGGTGGAGCTCCCGAAGGCGACGCGCCAGCGAGCGGTGGACCCGCTGGCGGAGCTCCGGATCCTGGACGAGGACCGACAGCGCCGCGCGACGGGCCCGCAGCAGCAGCACGCGGTCCCGGGCGGTCTCGGCGATCTGGAAGCTCGGGAGGTCTGCCTTGCGATGCCCGAGCAAGGCGTCGTCCCCACGGGCAAGCCGGTCCTGCTCGGCGACCGCAAAGCCGTCCTGCTCTCGAGCCAGGAGCTCGACCAGGCGGCGTCCTTCTTCCGTGGGCTTCGAGCTGAACACGAAGTTGCAGATCCCTGGCTCGCGCCCGCGGGCGACGTGCCCACGCAGACGGTGCAGGCGGACGAGATCGTAGCGGTCGGCGTTCTCGACGTGCATGCCGGTGGCGTTGGCGACCTCGGGGGCGTCCTCGATGGTTGTCGTCGCGACGAGGACGTCCAGGCGCCGGTGTCGGAAGTCCTCGAAGACGCGGTGGCGCTCCTCCCTGGTCATGCCCCCGTGGTAGAGCGCCAGACGGTACCCGGGGAAGGCCTCCGCCGAGAGCGCTCCGACGAGCTGGCTCGCACGATCCAGCGGGAGCAGATCGCGGCCAGCCAACAGAGGAAAGCAGACATAGGCCTGCCTTCCGGCGGCCAGTCGCTCACGGATCTCGGCGTAGGCCTCTTCGCGGTCGTCCGGAGTCCGCACGCGAGCCTGCACGATCTGACGGTCGGAGTCGTGCAGCACGCTGATGTCGTGGTCGCTGAAGATCGTGAACGCCAGGCTCGCGGGTATCGGCACTGACGTGACGACCAGTAGATCAGGGTGGATGCCCTTCTGGGCGAGGTCCTTTCGGTCGAGCACGCCGAAGTGGCTGCGCTCCTCGACGATGACCAGGCCGAGCTTCTTGAACTCTGGGAGCCCACCCTTGGCGAGGTCGTGGGTCGCGAAGACACAGCTGGCCTCGCCCCGACGGATGGCGTCGAGCTGGGCCGCGGTCGGCTCGCCGGAGACCAGCTGCGGCACCACTCCCAGACCGCGGAGTGTCGACTCCGCGAAGAGGTAGCGGTGGGCCGCGGAGACCTCATCGGGAGCCAGGAAGCACACCTGGGACTTGCCCTCGGCGACGAGGACACCGCTCAGCAGAGCGACGATGGCCTTGCCAGAGCCGACGTCCCCCTGCAGCAGGCGCGTCATCGCCGTAGGCTTGCGCAGGTCCCGCCGGATCTCGTCGAAGACCAGCTCCTGGCTGTCGTTCTGGATGAGGCCCTGTTCCTGCTGCAGCCGCGCGACGAGACCGTGGCTGACCTTGTGGCCCATGCCCCGGTGGCGGACCTGCTGGCGGCTGGCGACGGCGAGCTGGTAGAACAGGAGCTCTTCGAAGGCCCAGCGCTCGCGGCCCCGGGACAGGCCAGTGCTCGGCACGTGGAGCTCCCAGAGCGCCTCGGTGATGCCGAGGACTCGGGCGTCCTTCGTCAGCGGGCGTGGCAGCGGGTCCTGGATCCGTCGTGCGTGCTCGGACAGGGCCTCGCGCAGCAGGCGCTGCAGATCTGCGTCGGCGATGCCTTCGAGGGCGTAGACGGGACGGCGAATGGCTCCCCGGCTTCCCATCCACCACCGCTGTGGTTCATAGAGCACGGGCTCCTCGCCGATGCGCTCCAGTCGGCCGACGAAGGTGACCTCGCCCTCCGGCAGCTCCTCGGGGGGCATGACCCAGCGACAGCGCAGGGTGCGCTCGCCGACGACGAGATCGGCCTCGGCGACGCGGCCAGCGGGACCGAAGCGGAGCCAGCGGGCCGCCACCGTTCCGGTGACTGCCACTTCCTGGTCGTCCTCGGGCAGGTCCGCCGCGGGGTCGAGAGGCTCGAGGAGTTCGTGGCTGCGTGGGACGAGCATCAGCAGGTCGACGAGGGTGACTATCCCAGCCGCGGCCAGGCTCTCCACCAGCGCCGGGGTCGCACTCGGCAGCGAGCTGACCGGCTGACCGGTCCCCTTGGGAGCCCCGAGCGGGAGGCGTGGTGGTGGCGGCGGCGGGGGCTCGGCCTTCGCCTTGGCCCCCGTGTCCGAGCCGCGTCCGCGGCCGCGTCGGGATGGCCTGGTTGCCCGTTCGGTGACCTCCGGGGTCTCGGGGAGCTGCAGGAGGACGCCGACCGGATCGAGCGGGTCCCCCTCCTCGCTCGGCTCCATTGCGCCGTCGAGCGCGGAGAGAGCACGCTGGACGGGCTCGAGCCGATCGGTCCAGGGGGTCGAGTCGACGCCGACGAGGGCCTCGGCGGCCTCGAGGAGCCCGGGGCTTCCCGAGACATCGTGTGCTCGCAGCAGGATCGGCCGGCAGCAGCGCTCGAGCCACCGCAGATCCCACAGTCGCGCGCCGTCGTCAGCGACGGCGTACAGGAGGGTTCGCTTCACCTGGTGCAGGCCTCGGAGGCGCCCGGTCTGCTCGACCTCGGGGACCGAGGGAACCGCGGCGCCGTCCGACCCGCCCAGATCGATCTGGGGATCGGACATGTGACCTACCCGGAGATGACGTCCAGGATCTCGAAGGCCCGGCTGCCTTTCGGCGTCTTGACCTTCACCTCGTCACCGGCTTCCTTGCCGATGAGCGAGCGCCCGATGGGCGACCCATAGAAGATGAGCCCACTCTTGACATCGGCCTCGTAGTCGCTGACCAGCCGGTACTCGACCTCGTTCTCGGTGTCGAGATCCAGGAGCTGGACCTTCGCGCCGAAGATGACCTTGTCCGTGGGTGGGAGCTTGGAGATGTCGATGACCTCTGCGGTCGCCACGCGATTCTCCAAGTCGTTGATGCGAGCCTCGAGCAGGCCTTGCCGGTCCTTTGCGGTGTCGTACTCGGCGTTCTCTGACAAATCGCCGTGCGCTCGGGCCTCTTCGATGTCCTTGACCACCTGCGGACGAAGCACCGACTTGCAGTGTCGAAGCTCCTCCGTCAGCCGCCGATGGCCCTCGGGCGTGATGGGGTTGCGCTGCATGAGATCCCTGGGGTGTCTCGTGGCCTGCGGGCGGTCGCCAGCGGGGCGGGCCGGCCTGGCCGCGTGGTCGATCAGCGTATCACGCAGCCGCGTCTCAGCCAGCCCAGACAGTGACGCCCGCCCGCAGCGTGCGGCGGACGACCACTGGAAGCTCCCGCCCGCCCAGCGGCGTGTTGCGCGAACGGCTCGCAGAGGCCTCTGGATCCACCGTCCAGGTGGCGCTGGCGTCGAGCACCACGAGGTCTGCTGGAGCCCCCGCGGCGACTCTCCGGTCGAGGCCGAGGATCGACGCCGGTCCAGCGCTGAGGGCGCGGAGCGCCACCTCGAGCGAGCCAGTCCCGGCGACGACGCATGACAGGGCGGTCTCCAGCGTCGAGGCTCCCGGCTCGGCCAGCGCGAACTCGAGCTCCTTGTCCACACGCGTCCGAGGTCGGTGGGCCGAAGCCGCACCGGTCAGGAGTCCGGCGTCGAGGGCGTCGATGATCGCGTTTCGGTCGTCCTCGGTGCGCAGCGGAGGCAGCAGCCGAGTGCTGCTGTCGTAGCTGCTCTGGAGGACGGCATCATCGGTCAAGAGCGTGCTCAGCGCCGTCGTGGAGGCGGTGATGGCGACGTCGTCGTCCTTGGCGATGGCGAGGATCTCCAGCGCCAGCCGCGTCGAGACGCCCGTGATGTGCACGTGAGCGCCGGTGTAGCGCGCGAGCGCCGCCAGTCGAGCGACGGCCATCTCCTCCGCCGCCGCAGGGAGTCCGCGCAATCCCGCGAGGTTGGAGCTGTAGCCCTCGTGCATCACCCCACCCGACTCCAGGGTCCCTTCGCCAGCCCGCAACAGGACCGGGAGCCCGAAAGGACGGGCATACAAGAGGGCATTGCGCAGCACGAGGGTGTTGGGGACCAGATGCGTGCCGTTGCTGAACGCGACGGCGCCAGCTTCGGCCATCAGACCGAGCTCAGCCAGGTGCTCTCCCGCCAAGCCTCGGGTCAGCGCGCCGGCCGCCAGCACCTCGACAGAGGACTCGTCTCGAGCCCTGGTCAGGAGCTCGCGAATCACCGCGGCGTCGTCGGCGACCGGGTTCGTCGCGGGTGACGCCAGCACGGCCGTGAAGCCGCCGCGGGCCGCCGCCGCAGAGGCCGTCACGAGGTCCTCTCGCCAGGTCAGGCCCGGGTCGCAGAGCTCCGCGTCGAGATCTACCAGGGCTGGCGCGACGACGAGGCCGCTGCAGTCGACGAGTTCGGCATCGTCGGCAGAGGCGCCGAGCTCGACCCGGACGATGAAGCCGTCTTCGATGAGCACGTCGGCGTGTTCCTCCAGTCCGGTGACCGGGCAGAGGACGCGGCCGCCACGGAGGAGGGTCCTCAAGACTCGTCCCCCCCGAGCAGGAGGAACAGGAGCGCCATCCGGACCGCGACGCCGTTGGCGACCTGTTCCATGATGACGCTGTTGGCTCCGTCCGCGACCTCCGGGCTCATCTCGACACCACGGTTGATGGGACCGGGGTGCATCACCAGGACCCTGTCGGAGGCGCGCGCCAGCTTCTGCGCGTCCAGACCGTAGAGGTGGGCGTATTCACGACTCGAGGCGACCATCGCCTCCGGCAAGCGCTCGCGCTGGATGCGGAGCATCATGAGCACGTCCGCCTCCTCGAGCACGTCATCGATCCGGTGGCGGACTTCGACGCCGTCGCGGCTCATCTCCTGGCGACACATGGTCCCCGGACCCGCCAGCAGCACCCGGGCGCCCATCGTCCGGAGGCCATAGATATTCGAGCGAGCGACCCGTGAGTGGTAGACGTCGCCGACGATCGCCACCGTCTTGCCCTCGAGCGTGCCGAGATGATCCCGGATCGTCAGGAGGTCGAGCAGACCCTGGGTCGGGTGCTCGTTGATGCCGTCTCCGGCATTGATGACCGAGAACTCGAAGGCCCGGGCGAGCATGTGCGGTGCGCCGCCGCAGCTGTGGCGCATCACGACGAGGTCCGGGGCCATCGCGTCGATGTTGCGGGCGGTGTCCATCAGGGTCTCGCCCTTCCTTGCAGAGGAGGTCGACGCAGAGATGTTGACCCCGTCCGCCGACAGGCGCTTGGCGGCGAGGTCGAAGCTGACGCGGGTCCTGGTGCTGTTCTCGAAGAAGAGCGAGACGACAGTGCGTCCACGCAGGGTCGGCACTTTCTTGATCCGGCGCTTGCTTACCTCTCGGAAACGGGCCGCCGTATCGAGGATCTCCGTGATCTCCTCGGCCCTGACATCTCGAAGCCCCAGGAGGTCCTTTCGGTGCATCAGCCGACGAATATTCCGTCGGCTTCGCTGCCGTCTTCGACGAAAGAAACCGTCACACGATCGCCCTTGTCCGTCTCAATCCGCCTGCCGACGAAGTCTGCATGAATCGGCAGCTCCCGCCCGCCGCGATCGACCAGCACCGCCAGCTTGATCCAATCGGGCCGCCCGTAGTCCATCAGCAGTCCTAGGGCAGCGCGGACGGTGCGGCCGGTGAACAACACGTCATCGACGAGGACCACCCGCGCGCCGTCGACGGCGAAGGGGATGCGCGTGTCCCCCAGCGTGGGTTTCTCCAGGCCCGTGTAGAGGTCGTCCCGATACAGGGTGATGTCCATCTCGCCGAGGACGGGGCAGGCTCCTTCGAGCTCTCCGATGGTCCGGCTCAGGCGCTGCGCGAGGTAGACGCCTCCAGTGCGGATGCCGACGAGCCGAAGGTCCTCGAGGCCCTGGGTGGACTCGAGGATCTCGGTCGCGAGCCGGCGAATCGAGCGGGACAGATCGACGCTCGAGAGGACCTGGCGCATCTACCAGTCGTAGAGGTCGCCGCTCGCGTCGAGGTACTTGTGGACCTCGAACTCGAGCGTCGTGCGCGTGTCGACCAGCGGGTACTTCACGTCGACTGCCCAATAGCAGCTGACGTGCTTCTCCTTGCCTTCCTCCCAGAACTCGCAGTCCTCCGGAATGATGTACATGGGGATCTCGCGCTTATCCAGCTCATGGGCGAGCATGCTCTCGCCCTTGACCTGGTTGCGGTCGCGCCACTCGAGGATGGACACCGTGACGACCTCGTCCATCTTGCGCGACGTCCAATAGGGCGGAACGAAGGCCCAGATCGAGTACGCCCCGGCGATGAAGGCCAGGAACATCAGCATCTTCACGATGTCGATGCGTCCCTGGCGTCTCCAGGAGTTCATGCTCACCTCTTGCCTGGACTCTCACACGACGGCCCTGGCCACGCAACGCCCGAGACGACGCCTACGATGGTGTCCTCTTCGATCGCTCCCCACTGTCGACTGTCGTGGGAACGCGGTCGGGAGTCGCCGAGGACCCAGAGCTCGCCGGGTCCGAGCTCCGTGCGCTCGTGGTCTCCGCCACGCACCACCGCGTAGCCAGCCTCGATGGTCCCGGCCTCCGCGCGCTCGCGGCACTGGCCGTCCACCCAGAGCAGCGGCGCCTCGTCGACGAAGGCAGCCTCCCCGTCGACGTAGAGCCGCCCGTCCGCGAGCTCCACCTCTCCGGGGCCGCGCGCCACGAGCCGCTTCACGTGGAGGAGGCCGTCGCCGAGGTCCAGGACCACGACGTCGCCGACCTCTGCAGTGGCGAGCCTCGCGCTGAGGACGATCGCTCCCTCCCGGATGTTGGGCTCCATGGACCCGGTGCGGACTCGGACGACGTCGAAGACCAGCTGGCGGAGCAGGACCGCGACGACGAGGAGGACGACCGCCCCGACGAGACCTCTGCGCCCCAGCCCGCGTCGCTCAGTCATCCCCAATCGAGAGCACGCTGAGGAAGGCCTCCTGTGGGACCTCGACGGAGCCCACCGCCTTCATGCGCTTCTTGCCCTTCTTCTGCTTCTCCAGGAGCTTGCGCTTGCGGCTGATGTCGCCGCCGTAGCACTTCGCGGTCACGTCCTTCCGGAGCGCCTTCACGGTGGTGCGAGCGATGACCTTCGTCCCGATCGCCGCCTGGATGGCGACCTCGTACATCTGCCGCGGGATGAACTCCTTGAGCTTCCGCGCGAGCAACTGCCCGTTGCGGAAGGACCTGCTGCGGTGGCAGATGGTCGAGAGCGCGTCGACGACCTCGCCGTTGAGGAGGATGTCGAGCTTGACGAGATCCGCGGTCTCCCAGCGGTCGATCTCGTAGTCCATGGACGCGTAGCCCCTCGTCACCGACTTCAACTTGTCGAAGAAATCGTAGACGACCTCCGCGTAGGGAATCTCGTAGACGATGACGTTGCGGCCGGCGGTCGGGACCTCGAAGCTGCACTGTGCCCCTCGCCTGTCCTGGCAGAGCTTGAACACGGCGCCGACGTGGCCGTCGGGCACGTGGATCGTCACCTTGGCGATGGGCTCGTGGATGGCGACCAGCCGGCTCAGCGGAGGCAGGCGCGAGGGAGAGTGGATCTCCACGTCCTCGCCGTCCTTGATCGAGACCCTGTAGACGACGCTGGGGGCGGTCGTGATCAGGGCCAGGTCGTACTCCCGCTCCAGCCGCTCCTGGATGATCTCCATGTGGAGCAGCCCGAGGAAGCCGACGCGGAAGCCGAAGCCGAGCGCATCCGACGTCTCGGGCTCCCAGGTGAACGAACAGTCGTTGAGCGAGAGCTTCTCGAGGGCGTCGCGGAGGTCGGAGTAGTCGCCGGACTCCACGGGGTAGATCCCGGCGAAGACCATCGGCTTGGACTCCGCGAAGCCCGGGAGGGGCTCCTCGGCGCCACCCTTCGCGTGGGTGATGGTGTCGCCGACCCGACAGTCCTCGAGCTTCTTGATGCTCGCGATGACAAAGCCGACCTCTCCCGCCGAGAGCTCGTCGCGTTGGACCGCCTCTGGTGCGAAGGCCCCGAGCTGGGTGACCTCGTGGGTGGCGCCTGTCGCCATGAGCTTGATCTTCTCTCGCGTCCGTAGCCTCCCGGCCTTGACGCGGACGAGCGCGACCACGCCGACGTAGGTGTCGAACCAGGAGTCCACGACGAGACACTGGAGCGGAGCCTCCCGGTCCTCGACGGGCGCTGGCACGAGCTTCACGACCGCCTCGAGGACGTCGACCACGCCGAGCCCGGTCTTCGCCGAGCAGAGGACCGCGTCGTCGATGTCCAGACCTACGCCGTCGTGGAGCTGCTCGAGCACGGCGTCGGGGTCGGCGCCGGGCAGGTCGATCTTGTTGATGACGGGGATGATCGCGAGGTCGTGGTCGATGGCGAGGTAGACGTTCGCGAGGGTCTGTGCCTCGACGCCCTGGGCTGCATCGACGACCAGCAGCACCCCCTCGCAGGCGGCGAGGGAGCGGCTCACCTCGTAGCCGAAGTCTACGTGGCCAGGCGTGTCGATCAGGTTCAGCGAGTAGTCGTGACCATCCGCCCCGGTGTACGCGAGCACGCAGGTCTGAGCCTTGATCGTGATCCCGCGCTCTCGCTCCAGCTCCATCTTGTCGAGGTACTGGTCCTTCATCTCGCGCTCGGACAACAGCCCGGTGTGCTCGATGAGGCGATCTGCCAGGGTCGATTTGCCGTGGTCGATGTGCGCGATGATCGCGAAGTTGCGAATGCGCTCGATGACCGTTGGCAGGTCTAGGTCGCCTTGATCTTGTTCACGGCTGCGTAGAGGCGCGCGACGCGGCGGGAGGCGTTCCGCTTGTGGATGATGTTCTTGCTCGCCAGGCGCTGGATGATGCCGACGGCAGTGGGAAGAGCAGCCTCGGCAGCGGCATGGTCGCCGGCGTCGACGGCGGCGCGAACGCGCTTGATCTCGGTCCGCATCGTGGCGCGATAGTGACGGTTACGCGTACGGCGCTTGGCGTTCTGGCGGATGCGCTTGAGTGCGTCGGCGTGGTGAGCCACTTCGGCTTCCTCGGAGGTTCTGTGAAGGCCCCGGCAATTAGCATGGTGCGCTTCGATGTCAAGGCTCGGTGGTCTCGTGCAACCACGGTGACGTTGCCGCCCACTGTGGCCACGGGTAGTGTCCCTGCCCCCGACTCATAGGAGCTCACATGAAGATCTGCGTTGTGGGCACAGGCTACGTCGGCCTCGTCGCCGGCACTTGCCTGGCCGACATGGGCCACAGCGTCATCTGCGTCGACAAGGACGTCGACAAGGTGGCGACCCTGAACTCCGGCGGCGTCCCCATCTACGAGCCGGGTCTCGACCAGCTCATCGCCCGCAACACCCGAGAAGGGCGGCTGTCCTTCACGACGGACGGCCCTGGCACGATCGGTGCCGCGAAGGTGGCCTACATCGCCGTCGGGACGCCCTCGGCAGCGGACGGCAGCGCAGACCTCAGCGGCGTCTTCGCCGTCGCCGAGCTCATCGGTCGGAGCGCGACGGGGCCCATCACCGCCATCGTCAAGTCGACCGTGCCCGTCGGGACCGCGGACCGGGTCCGCGAGATCATGGGCCAGTACTGTGACCACTCCTTCGACGTCGTGAGCAACCCGGAGTTCCTCAAGGAGGGCGCCGCTATCGGCGACTTCATGAAGCCGGACCGCATCGTGGTCGGCTGCCGCGACGACAAGACGCGAGCAGTCGTCGAGGAGATCTACAAGCCGCTGTTGCGAACGGGGAAGCCCATTCTGTTCATGGACAACCGCTCAGCAGAGCTCTCGAAGTACGCCTCGAACGCCTTCCTGGCGACGAAGATCAGCTTCATCAACGAGCTCTCCCGCCTCTGCGAGACCGTCGGCGCGGATGTCGACGCCGTCCGGCGCGGCGCAGGCACCGACTCCCGCATCGGCCTGCGCTTCTTCTTCCCGGGGGTCGGCTACGGCGGCTCCTGCTTCCCGAAGGACGTGAAGGCGCTGATGCACATGGGCGCCGGAGTCGGCTCGCCGCTGACCATCCTCGAGGCCGTCGAGGACGTCAACCACCGACAGAAGCGCTGGATGGCGGAGAAGATCCTGGCCCGACACGACGGAGATCTGAGCGGAAAGCGCGTCGCCGTCTGGGGTCTGTCCTTCAAGCCCAACACCGACGACATGCGAGAGGCACCGAGCCTCGTGATCATCGACCTGTTGCTGGCCGCTGGCGCCAAGGTGGTCGCATATGACCCGGAGGCGATGTCCGAGGCGCACCACGACCTCGGCGACCGCATCGAGTACGCGGACTCGGCGAAGGAGTGTGCCCAGAACGCCGACGCGCTCGTGCTGGTGACCGAGTGGAACGAGTTCCGGAACCCGAACTGGGGCGAACTCGCGAAGCTCATGCGCGGCCGGGAGATCTACGACGGCCGGAACCTCTACGAGCCAGACGACGTACGCGCAGCCGGCTTCAGCTACTCCGGAGTCGGTCGCAAGTAGGCCTCACCGCGCCACGAGGTCGAGCAGGAGCCCCTCGAAGATCCGCCTGTCACCGGCGCGGTGGGAGTTCATGTCCTGGTTCGCTCGAGCGACACGGGACAGGACCATGCTCTCGTCCAGGGGGTTGGCCCGCAGGGCGGCCTCGATCTTCTTGCGCTTCCAGCCGGGCAGCTTGTAGGCCACGTCACCACCGTGCTCCATGGCGTCCTGTAGCTGGAGCAGGCGCCGCAGCTGCCAGCTGACCATCGCGATGAGACGATGCGCTTGTTTGCGCGCGCCGTGGTCCAGGAGCCGGTGCGCGGTCGCCAGCGCCCTGTCGGGGTCGGCGCTGGCGATGGCATCCGTGAGATCCCAGATCACGGCCTCGGCCAGCAGCGAGCAGACCTCGTCGATCACCTCGCTCGAGATGGGCCCGGAGCCGCCGACGTAGAGCGCGGCCTTGCCGACCTCCATGCGGACGCGCCCCAGGTCCGCGCCGACGCTCTCGATCAGCTGTTTGGCCTCGCGGGATCCCAGCGAGCAGCCCGCCTCCTTCGCGGCGTGCATCGCGAACCGGACGGGGTCCTGGTCTCTGGACTTGAAGCGGACGACGGCGCCGATCTTCTTGGCCCTCGCCTCTATCTTCCTGCCGGGCCCCGCCTTGGGCCAGGCTCGCCCGGAGACGATGACGACCGCGCCCCGGCCCGGGTCCAGCGCAAAGGCGTGGAGCGCTTCCAGCACCTCTGCCGAAGCCTCGGCGATGTCCCGCAGCTCCAGGACCCGGTGGGGGGAGAGCATCGGCATGGTCCGCGTCATGCCGAACAGATCAAGCGCTCGCTCCTCGCCAGCGCGGAAGACCGTGTAGTCGAAGGCACGCTGGACGCCGGACAGCGCGAACTCCGAGAGCCGGGCTGCACCCTCCTCCACCAGGAGCGCCTCGTCGCCGAGCACGACATAGAGCGGCAGGGGCTTCCCCGTCAGCAGGCCATCGATGCTCACGCTCACTCCGGTTGACACTCAATAGGGTGCCGCGCAAGATCCTGCACCAGCCCGCGGAGATTAGAAATGCTGCTCATCTGGTCCACCCTCGCGTCCGCGTCGGACTTCTCTGCGGCCGAGACGCTGCCTCACTACCTGCTCGTCCAGGACGTGGACGAGGCGCCACCCGCGGGAGACCCGAGCGCGGGGCAGCCCGAACGCGCCCGGGACTACCTCATGGAGGTCAACCTGCGCGGGCGGTACATGGTCGTCCCCGACTCCATCCTGGACATCTGGTACTTCAACGGCTCGGACGACAACGGCGCCCACCTGGAGCGCCCCTCGATCCGTGCCTACGCGACAGGGCTCGAGTTCTGCGTCCGGAACGACACGCAGATGGGTGCGTTCTACTTCGACTACTGGGGGAACCTCATCGAAGGAGGCTACTGGGACGACGTCGAGGATCCCGAGGACTACCTGGATGGCGACTGGATGGAGCCGTCGGAGAACTTCGGCGTCGTGAACTTCGGCATCAACTACTACTACGACATGCGCCTCGCGAAGTGGTTCTCGATCGTGGTCGGGGCCGGTCTCGGTGGTGCCTACGTCATCGGTGACCTGGAGCAGTGGGACTCAAAGGGCGGCGAGGCGGCCTACAAGGTCCACCAGGACGACCCAGACGCCCCTCCGGACGACGTCTACCGCATCCCCAGCGTGGTCCCGGTCGTGGACATCAACGCCGGCGTCAAGTTCCACATCAACGACCGCGCGAGCATCCGGCTCGAGGGTGGACTGCACAACCTGCTCTACGGCGGCGGAGCGCTCGGCATCGTGTTCTGAGGGCTTGCGGTCCCCAGGAGGCTGCATTAAGCGCGGGTGGTCTGAACCCCTACTGTCGGAGCCAGCGCGTTGGTCAGCGTCACCGTCCGTGAAAACGAGCCCTTCGAGAAGGCCCTACGCCGCTTCCGCCGAAAGGTCGAGCGCGAGGGCATCCGCAAGGACATCAAGAAGAACAAGGTCTACCTCAAGCCTGGGGAGCGCCGGCGGCTCAAGCAGCGGCTGGCGGAGAAGCGTCGCCGCAAGGCCGCTCGCCGCGCCCAGAAGCGTCGCAGGTAGCGCCTACCACCGAGCAGCCCAGACGCTGCTCGTGTCTTCATAGAGCTTGGCCGCCCTCTCACGGGCGGCTTTGTTCTCCAGCGCCCAGGGCCCGTCCGCCCCCGCTGGGTAGCTCTCGTCGAAGTTCCGAAGCTCGCGCTCGAAGACGGAGCGCTCCCCCTCGAGCACGAGCTGGTGCCGGGCGAAGTCCAGGTGCGCCACCGCAAGCCGCGGCTCGGACTCGACGGCGTTCTGGAACAGGGCTCGGGAGCGGGGCAGCTCGCGATCGAGGGGCCCCTCGACCAGCACCATCGACATCGCCTCGCCCCATGGACCCACCCATCCCTCGCTCAAGAGTCGGGACTGGCGCGCCATCAAGCGGATCACCTCCAGGTCGATCGCAGCCGCCGGACCACGCAGCTCGACCCAACGGATCCAGGCGACGAGGGTGGCGTCGAGGCACCCATGATCCTCTTCCGTGAGCTGGCGGATCGCGCCCCCCGTGACGCGGCCGCTCCCAAACTCCACGCGGCTCTGGAAGCCCGGGTTGAGCTCGAGGCACTGGAGGCCATAGGCCCGTGCGCGCTCGTATTCGGCCGCCCGCTGGTCCGTGACATGCCCCCATGCACGCGCCGCCCAGGCCTCGGCGAGGGCCTCGAGGATGCGCGGTTCACCGGGATGCTCAGCGAGGAGACCGCGGTACATCTCGATGGCCAGATCGAGTCTCGCCAGGTCCTCGCGTTCGGCGTAGACCGCGTCCGCGCGCCCCAGTCCGGTCTCGACAGGGTCGCGAACCTCGCCTCCGCGAAGCCAGCAGGAAAGCAGGAGGACGAACACATGGTGAGTCTAGCGCGCCTTCCCTGCCGGCGCCTTGTGTCAGGCTCGGGGTCCGCCCGGGTGGTGGAACCGGTAGACACCGGGGCCTTAAAAGCCCCTGCCGCACTGCGGCGTGCGGGTTCGAGTCCCGCCCCGGGCACCCCCACCGCGTTGACACCCAGTACACCCCAGACCTACCATCCACCGGCAAGACGAACTCCCGGGGGCCGGAGTGCCCAGTTGCAGTGAAGCGTTGAGAGGCTGAATGGGCAAGGTCATCGGCATCGACCTCGGCACGACCAACTCGGTCTGCGCCTACATGGACCGCCGGGATCCAGTTGTGATCATCAACGCCGAGGGTGGCCGCATCACGCCATCGGTCGTCGGCATCTCGAAGAACGGCGAGCGCTTCGTCGGCGACGTCGCCAAGCGCCAGCTGCTCATCAATCCGGAAGCGACGATCCACTCCATCAAGTGCTTCCTGGGCCGCCGCTACAAGGAGGCCCTGAAGGATGTCGACCTCGTCCAGTACAAGGTCGTCGAGACGAAGAACGGCGACTGCGCGGTCGAGATCGGCGATCGCCGCTACCTGCCCCAGGAGATCGCGGCGATGATCCTGCAGAAGCTCCGAAAGTCCGCAGAGGACTTCCTGGGTGAGCAGGTCACGGAAGCGGTCATCACCGTCCCCGCCTACTTCACGGATCGCCAGCGGCAGGCCACGAAGGACGCCGGCACCATCGCCGGCCTCGATGTGCTCCGCATCATCAACGAGCCAACCTCCGCCGCGCTTGCCTACGTGCACAACCGCCGGAAGTCCTCGACGATCGCGGTCTACGACTTTGGCGGCGGCACCTTCGACATCTCCATTCTCGAGGTCGACCGTGACCTTGCAGAGGTCCGGAGTACACGCGGCCACAGCCAGCTGGGCGGCGCCGACATCGACCGCAAGGTAGTCGACTGGCTGCTCGAGCAGTTCCACAAGGAACATGGCATCGACGTGAGCGACGACAAGGTCGTCCTGCAGCGCCTGCGCGACGCCGCCGAGCGCGCCAAGTTCGAGCTGTCCTCGGCGATGGACACGGACATCCACCTGCCCTTCTTGCTGGCCGACGCGTCTGGTCCGAAGCACCTCCAGTGCAGCCTCTCGCGGTACACCTTCGAGTCCCTCGCACAGGCACTGTTCGACGAGACCATCGAGGAGTGCCAGCGCGCCCTCGACGACTGCCGGCTGACGCCCGACGACATCGACGAGGTGATCCTCGTCGGCGGCTCGTCGCGCATCCCGAAGGTCCAGGAGCTCGTGAAGGGGCTGTTCGAGCGGCCGCTGAACAAGACCTTCAACCCGGACGAGGTCGTCGCCATCGGTGCCGCGATCCAGGCGGGCATCCTCGAGGGTGACGTCAAGGCGGTCACGCTGCTCGACGTGACGAACTACTCCCTCGGCATCGAAGTCGAGGGTCGTCGCGCCGCGAAGCTCATCCCGAAGAACACGACGATTCCCGCCCAGAAGACCCAGCTCGTCTCCACGGTCGTGGACAACCAGCGCACGGTGAAGGTCCACGTCCTGCAGGGGGAGAGCCCGCTTGCCCGCGAGAACGTCTCGCTGGGCGAGTTCGAACTCCACGGTGTCGAGCCCGCCCCGCGCGGCGTTCCGCGCATCCAGGTGAAGTTCGCCATCGACGCAAACGGGATCGTGCAGGTGTCGGCCAAGGACGGACGGTCCGGCATCAGCAACGCTGTGACCATCGACGCCCCGACGGGCCTGACCCAGATGGAGATCGACGACCTGCGCCAGGAGCACGCCGCCTACGAGTCACGCGGCGAGGAGACAGAGGACATCAAGCTCCTCCGCCACCAGATCGAGAAGCAGCTCGTCTCCCTGGAGGGATTCCTCCGGGACAACCGTGGCTTCTTGCAGAAGAAGGACGTCTTCGAGATCGAGCAGGCCCTCAAGCGGGGGCGGATGGCGCTCTTGAAGTCCTCTGACAAGTCGAACCTGGATGAGCTGTCGATGTACCTCGCCCGCTTCTTCGCGCACCTCGCGGACAAGACGGGGGCTGGCGACACTCCAGTCCACTGACATCTCTATAGGGGGACCCCTGCAGGTCCCCCTACGCCACCCTTCGGGCGGCTTACCCCCCCCCGGCGGCTCTGCGCCTCGCTGGCGCTTCGTTGCCAGTCTTGCAGGTCCCCCTACGCCACCCTGCGGGCGGCATACCCCTCCGGCAGCTTCGCGCCTCGCTGGCGCTTCGTTGCCAGTCTTGCAGGTCCCCCTACGCCACCCTGCGGGCGGCATACCCCTCCGGCAGCTCCGCGCCTCGCTGGCGCTTCGTTGCCCAGTGACCCCTGCAGGTCCCCCTAAGCCAGCAGCTCCGTGGCTCCGAGTCAACCGCTGAGTCGGCACCGTCCTTCGGAGCGGCGCGGCGCTGTCGCGGCGACAAGGGAGGGCGGCGGCTCAGGGCGGGGCGGCGCTGCACTGATTCAGTGAGTCACCGGATGTAGACCCTCGGAGCAGTCCGTGCCCGTCACGGGACGGCGACCTGTCCGCCGCGACGAGTCGCGAGATCGAAGCCCGATCATCGACATCGACATCGAGACTCGGTCATCGGGTGTCGTTGTCCGCCTCGAGGTCCAGCCTCGACGCGCCACGATCAACGTGCACCGGCCTCCTGGCCTAGCCTTCCTCTTCGTCCTTGGCCTTCTTCTTGGCCTCCTTCGCTTCCTTCTTCTTCTTCTTTGCGTAGGCCTTCGGGTCGTTCTGCTGGAACATGCGGTCGGCTTCGGCCTCCCAGTCGAAGACCTCGTAGGAGATGCCTGCCTCGTCGAGCTGCGGGGTGATGACCTCGAGCGGGCCGACGAGGGTGACGACCTCCTTGCCGTGACAGCGCTCCATCTGGTCCTGCAGATCCTGCACCCCGACCGCTGCGAGGCGCTCGGCGTGACCGTCGATGAGGTCCCAGCCGTAGCCAGTGGTGAACGGCTGCTTGATGCGGCTGAGCATCTGGCCGGTTGTCTGCTGCCCGAGCACGTACTTGCGAGAGGCGCTGAGCTTCATGAGCGTCAGCAGATCCTCGTCGAAGCGGCCCTCCTTGGCTTCGTCGCTCAGGCGGAACATCGTCTCGACCGCCAGGGCCGCAGCGTCGTTCTGGACCAGGGCCGTGACCCCCATGAGCGCGGTGCCGTTGGACAGCGACATGTCGTAGGAGCCCGCGCCGTAGGTGACGCCGGACTGCTCACGCAGCGCGTCCCAGGCCATCTCGTCGAGCACGGCGGCCAGCATCTCGCGAGACTCGTAGTTCTCCAGGGTGGCCGGTCCGATCTGGCAGACCATCACCGCCTGGGTCTGCGAGACGCGCGCCTTGTCGAACACCAGCACCGCGCGCTCGGCCGCTGCGACAGGCACCGTCGGGAGCTCGCTCATCTGCACCGGGTCCGACTTCACGGTCCAGCCGTTGAAGTAGGTGCGCACAGCGTCCTCGACCGCGTCGGGGTCGTCCATGCGGCCGATGACGAAGAGCGTGCCGTTCTCAGGACGGTAGACCGTGTCCATCCAGTCGCCCATCTGGCCCGAAGGGTACTTGAGGGTCTCGTAGTAGAGCTCGTCCGCGCGCCACGCCGCCGGGTGGTCCGGCACGACCCGCGAGGCTGAGAGGTAGCTTGCCCACCACTCGGGGAAACCCCGCTCGTAGCGCGCAGACTTCTTGGCGGCCTCCATCCAGGTCCGGCGGTCGTCCACGTTGATGAAGATCGAGTCGAGCTCGCGACGGGTCATGTAGATCATCGCGTCGACGTTGCCGGAGGAGCCGGTGATGCCCAGCGTCGAGTACGTATCAGCGGGGCCACGGACCCAGGAACCAGCGAGCCGCAACGGATCCTCGTTGTAGTCGGACTGCATCCACTCCCAGGTGTACTCGTCGAGGCCGAAGGCCGGCTCGCGGTAGGAGCCGCCCTCGAAGATGATGCTCACCTGGGCCAGGGGCGCGGTGCCATAGGGCAGAAGCACGACGTGCATGCCGTTGTCGAGGTCGAACTCGCGGATGGCAGACAGATCCGGAAGTGACATCACCCCTCGGAGGTACTCGGCGTCGACCTCGGACAGGTCGATCATCGAGGCGGTCTCCGCCTGGCGGACAGCGCCCTTGTAGATGGCGTCCGAGGAGTCGAGGCTGATGTCGCCCTCGTCGTAGGGCTCGATGACCACGGCCACCGCCCGGTCGCGGTTGAGGTACTTCTCGGCGAACTTGGCGGCGTCGTGGGCCGTGACCGTGCTGAGCCACTCGAACTGGCGCGAGTAGTAGAGGGGATCACCGGTGAAGTGGGTGAAGTTCGCCGTGTCGGCGGCGCGTCCGCCCCCGATGCTGGAGACGGACTCGACCGAGCGGAAGATGTAGGCCATCTGGGAGGACTTGCCGTAGTCGTAGAGGTAGTCCATGACCGGGCGATTGTTCAGGTCCCACATGTGGTAGAGGCCATCGAGGGCCTTCTCCCGGATCTCCTCCGGGTCGTCGTCTTCGTCCATCTCGATGAAGCACATCGCCGCCGAGTTGATCTCCTCGTCCCAGACGAAGCAGCCCATGGAGTCGAGGTCCTCGATCTCGTCCGTGAGGATGTCGAAGTCCTCGACGAGGTAGGTCTGGATGGCGGCCGTCATCCAGCTCCCGCCGGTCATGCGCATCATCGGGTCGTGGGCGCGATAGGCGCCGGGCAGGGACCAGGCCAGCACCATCGTCGGCTTCTCGACGCCGCCCTTGTGGTAGCTGATGGTCGTGTCCGCGGGCTCCGGCGGCTCGTCCCATGTCGGGGTGACGCGGACCGGCGGCTCCTTGAGGTCGAAGGCCCCCTCCGGGTCCTCCGGATCGACCAGGAGCTCGATCGGGAAGGCGTCCTGGATGTACTGCCAGGAGTGGTTGACCTCTTCGCCCGTGTCCGGATCGGTGGAGGAGATCTTGAAGTCGCCGACGACCACGAGGGTGGTGTTCTCCGGCGTGTAGTTCTTGTCGACGAAGTCCTGGATGTCCTGCAGGCTGATGTTGTTCAGGGACTCGTGGGTACCGATGCCCAGGCGATGGTAGGGGTGGCCTTCCGGGTAGAGCTTGGGCCGCAGGTACCACAGCGCCGAGCCGTCGGTGTTCTCGTAGCGCATGCGCAGCTCGTTGCGCACGATCTCGCGCTCGGTGTTGACGTCCTCTTCCGTGACGCCGCGCATCGCGTTCTCGATGCGGAGGGCCTCCAGGCGCAACAGCGGGACCAGCTGCTCCTTCGGGGCGATGGTCATGTAGTTGGTCCAGTCCGACGCGGTCGAAGCGTTCAGGCCAGCGCCCATCTCCTTGAGGACCTCCCACACCTTCGGGAGGTCACCGTGGAGGCTGCGGAACCAGAGGTGCTCGACGAGGTGGGCGATGCCCTCCTGACCGATGGGATCGTGGGAGGCGCCGCGGTCCACCACCGCCGTGATGCTCACGATCGGCTGGATGTGGTCCTCCTGGAAGATGATCCGGAGGCCGCTGGGCAGCACGTAGTCCATCATCGGGATGTCGAACTCGTCCACGGCGAGGTTCAGGTTCGGGCGGGGAAGGCTCTCCGCGACCGCGACGGTGGACAGGCCCGCGAGGGCGACGAGTGCGAAGGTGCGAGGCAGCTTCATGTGGACTCCAGGTGTGCTCATCCGAGACAGGCCGGAAACCTTATCCGGGTAGGCCTGTTCCGTCCGGCCTGCGGAGTCAAGGCCCAGGCATTCGACAACGCAGTGCGCCAGAGGTGCGGACCTGCAAAGGGAAGCTCAGGCGGCTTGGGCTTCTTCCTGGGCTTGCGGGCTCTTGGGCTTTGGCTTGGCGTTCCAGACCCGCAGCGCGAGCAGGCAGCCGACGATGGCGACCGGGATCATCGAGATCGGCCACCAGACCCAGTTGTCCGGGTTCGCCGCTTCGTCTGGGACAGCGTCGTCGGGCAGGATCCATCCGTAGAGGATGCTCATGAAGGCCGTGCCGGCGTAGACGAAACCGTCGATGATGCCGACGGCGGTGCCGACGTTCTTCTTGCCGCCGAAGTCCATGCTGGCGGTGCCAGAGAGCATTCCGTGCACGCCGATGACGCATATGCTCATCAAGATGACCAGCCAGGGCAGGAAGGCGGTCTGGTAGGTGAACGCCATCGTGATGGCGCCAACGATCATGCCCATGTAGAGGATGCCGGCGACCGGGCCCCTGCGGGACTGGAAGACCTTGTCCGAGATGATCCCCGCGAAGACCCCGCCCATGATGCCGGCGCAGCAGAGCATCATGCCCCAGTGGTCGAAGACGAAGGTCTCGAAGCCCCTCTCCTCGACACCGATGGCGGCCATCCCCAGCGCCTCGTCAGTCTGCTTCGCGAAGGTGCGGAACCACTGCATGATGGCCTGCCGCAGGAAGCCCGAGCAGAACTCGATGCAGGCGATGGTCACGATGACGGGGTTCTTCAACATCAGCGCGAAGACCTTGGCAGGACCGAGGCTCTCGCCGTCCTCTCCGATCTGCGCGTCGCCGAGATGGAAGTCGTCGAAGCCCGCCTCTCCGGGCGTGTTCTTCACCAGGACGAGGACCAGGACCCACATGATGGTGAGCAGGACCGACGGCACCCAGAAGACCATCTGGAGGTCCAGGTTCTTGACGATGATGTAGCCGATGTCGAAGGCGAAGTAGATGCCGAGGCTGATGAGGATGCCGAAGATGGCGCCGAAGACTCCCCGCTCGCGGACGTGGAACCAGGGTGCGTTGGCCTTCACGATGGCGACGGCGCCGAAGCTCTGGAAGTACATGTTGACCGCGTAGAGCGCGCTGAGCACGACCGTGAGGTTGTCCGTGAGGAAGCCGGCCGAGGGACCGTCGTTCAGGATGGCCCAGGTCACCGCCCCCATGAGGCCGTTCATGATGAGGGCGCCCATCGAGCCGATGAGGATGGCGCTCTTGCCGCCGATGCGGTCTGTCAGCGGGCCGTTCACGATGAACGAACACCCGTAGGTCAGCGTGCCCCAGAAGAAGATGGTGGCGAAGTCGCTGTTCGTCATCAGCGGCACGCCGTCGTGGATGATGTCTCCGAAGGCGTGCTGGCTGACCTTGATGTTGTAGCGCCCCATGTAGAGGAAGGCGTAGGTGAGCCCCAGCGGCAACCAGTTCCCCACCCGGCGCAGGCGGTAGGCGCGGCTGTGCTCGATGCCGTCGACCTTGGGCAGACGCGCGATGACGACGGTCACCACGAGCAGGAGCAGGCCGATGGCCAGGAGTTCGTCGAGCTTCATCAGTCCACCTCACGCAGAGGCCCATCGGGCAAGCTGTCGTAGCTGACCTCGCCGGGACGGTACACGGTCGCCTGGAACTGCCGGTGGATGACTCGCTCGTTGCGGTCCTCCGGTGTCAGCCCGAGCTTGTCCTCGGCGAGTCGTGCCGCGAGCGCGGTGTCGAAGTCGGTCAGCGGGATCCCGAGCTCTGCGCTCAGCGCGCTGCCGTCGACCGCGAGGTCCTCGCCTTGGAGCAGCTGCTGGCGCCTGATCCAGTTCTCCCAGCGGCGGCCGGCGACTCGGGCGAGCTTGGCGACGACGCCCGCCGGACCGGAGAGCCAGGTGACCTCGTCGGGATCTGCCCCGGCGGCGAGGCAGGCCCGCTCCACGGCCGTCTCGAGCGACATCGTCTCCGGTCCACCCAGCTCGAGGGTGCGCCCGGGCTCATCGTCGAGCACCGCCATGGCGTAGATCGCGACGTCCTTGCGCGCGAGAGGGGAGACGCGGCTCCCCTTGCCGCCCCAGACCCGCCAGGGATCGCCGCTTGCGAGACGCTCGGCTGCGTCGGCGAGGTCCTCTGAGAACAGCGAGCAGCGCAAGATGGTCCAGTCCAGGCCGCCCTGGGCGAGGTGTTCCTCGGCCTGGCGCAGGCAGTCGAACCACGGATTGGGGAAGCCCCGGTCCACCCCCACGGCCGAGACCATCACGAAGCGCTCCACTCCGCGGGCTTCGGCGGCCTCGATGAGGTCCTGGGTCCCCTTGAGCGTGACGACGCTGTGGTGGTTGTCGCTGGTCTCGATTCGGATCCCCGCCGCGTGGATCACGTAGCGGCACCCCTTGAGCGCGCGACGCAGGCTCTTCGGGTCGCGCAAGTCACCGAAGAAGTAGCTGCAACCGGAGTCGTTGAGCCAGTAGTACTCCGAGCCAGGACGCACCAGCGCCCGAACGTCCTGCTTGGCCCGGCGGAGCAGGCGGACGACGTGGCTGCCGAGGAGCCCGGTGGCGCCGGTGACGAGGAACATGGCCGGTGCCAATAACGCTTGATAGGTCCCCTCGTACAGGACTGGCCGATGTCGGACGAACGCAGCGAAGACAGCGCACCACAGGAGCCCGCGGGCTCCGGAGATCTCTCGCCCCCGCTGGGCGAGGTCGCCGGCGCCCTGTGGTCGGCTTTTCGCTCGGGCAGCAGGACCATCGCCCAGAGCGGTCGAGACCGCCTCGAGGCGTACCAGGCCCGAAAGGACCTGCAGAAGCTCTACGAGAAGCTCGGCCGTGAGACCGTTCGCCTCGTCGAGGCCGGCGAGATCACGCACCCCGGGCTGTTGGTGGGTGCCGAGCGCATCCATCGGCAGGCCGACGCCGTGGCCGCGGCGGATGCTGCGGAGAGCGAAGGCGAGGAGTAGGAGCCAGCGAAAACCGGTGACTCTGACGCCGTCAGGTTGCCGCGACAGGGACCGGGAGCTAATAGCGGGGCGCTCCCGGGGCTATAGCTCAGCTGGGAGAGCACTAGAATGGCATTCTAGGGGTCAGGGGTTCGAGTCCCCTTAGCTCCACCTCGACAGGCGCTCCTCGGAGCGCCTGTTCTCGTCAGGGTCTCGGCTCCCTCCGGACAGGCGCCGCGCGGACAGCGGCCTCCATGACCTCGCGGACATTCTGCGGCTGGACCTCGGGCTCCAGCGGGGTGGTGCCGGGCACGTACTCGGCCCACTTCTCGAACATGAAGCTGTTGGTCGCCACGGTGTAGGTCCTGGTCTCGAGCGGGGCGCCCCCGACCGACAGCGGCGAGAGCGTCATGCCGGCGTACTGGACATCATCTCCGGCGAGGGAGGCCAAGGTCTCGATGTCCTCTGCCGACAGCCCGAAGGTCACGACCGTGTTGTCGAAGGGGAAGACCGAGAACACGTCGCGGCGCGTGAGCTCGCCAGCGAAGAAGGGGGCCCGAAGGCCGCCGGAGTTGTAGACGGCGATGTCGACCTCCGCGGCCTCGCGGAGGCGAGCGCATGCCCACAGTCCCACGTCGGAGAGCACGTCCCGCCCCTCTTGCAGATCCTCTTCAGCCACGCCGATCACGACCCCCCACTCGGCGGCCACCTCGGCGAGCAGCTCCGCGTGCAGGGCGTCCACCTTCGCCGGCACCTCGGTGGGCTCCTCTACCAGATCGACGAGCTCGTAGTCGAAGTCTGTGATCCGGTCGTCGGCCACGTGAAGCCGAACCGTGCCGAGCGAGCGGGCGTAGCTCCCTGCCTGGACAATGCGGGTGTCACCGACCTCCAGCGCTTCCCGCAGCGCAGTGTGCGAGTGCCCGCCGACGATGAGGTCGATGCCGTCGACGGCAGCCGCGAGCTCCTTGTCCGGCTCGACGCCGATGTGGCTGATGACGATGATCAGGTCGGTGTCCGGGTCCAAGCGCTCGACCTCGGGCCGGACCGCTGCCGCGATGTCCCCTCCCCGGCTCTCGCCGAGCTGTGTGGGCGCGACGACGCTGTCGAGGCGGTCCGTGACGACTCCGATGAGCCCGATGCGGAGCGCACCCCTGGTCACGACGAGGGACGGCAGGGCGCCCTGGAGCCTGGGCTCGGCGTTGGCGTTGAGGGCAGCAACGGCGCTGTGGGCGATGAGGGCCTCTGTGTTGGCCACGCCGTGATCGAACTCGTGGTTCCCGACCGCCCAGGCGTCGTAGCCCACAGCCTCTAGCACCTCGACCATTGCCCCACCGATAGCCCCACCTCGCTTCGTCTGTGCGTAGGGGGTACCGGAGAGCAGATCGCCGGCGTCCAGGACGAGCACGTCCCCTTCGCGTCGGTGCCGGGCCACTCGCGCGCCGATGGCACGCATGCCTCCGATCGCCGGGTCCCCTTCGAGCCAGGTCGCCTTCTCGGGCTCGATGTGGCCGTGCATGTCGTTGGTGTGGAGGACAACGAGCTCGCCGCTGGGCGGCGGGGTGCACGCGACCAGCGCGATCACGAGACCTCGGGCTCCTTGGTCTCGGGTTCCAGCTTGGGTTGGTGTGCCCGCTCGCCCGGCTTCTCGAAGAGCTCGTTCCTGGCAACGCGCTCGGCGATGCGCTTGAGTACGGAGCGGACGGTCGAGCGGATCAGACCCATGGGCGGGAGCCTATCACTGCGGCTTCGCCTGGCCCCAGACCCTCCAGCCCTCCGCGTCGTACCGGAGGACGAGGGGGCTGACCGGGTGGTCGAGCTGCTCGAACATCTTGCGCGCACCGACAGCAACCACCTTGTCGACCTCGCTGTCTCCGGGCGTCCAGGCCACGAGCGCTCCACGGGCGGGGACCGCCACGAGCACCTCCTCGCCGAGCTGGCCGAGCCACTCCGGATGGAGCAACACGGTGCCCTCGCGACCTGGCTCGGCGGTGGACTGCCAGTAGTGCCCGCCTCCGGGGATCTCGACCCTGGTCAGCGGGCTCTCTTCGAGCGCCCCGGCAGCGTGACGCCTGAGACCGGCGCGCGTGACCCCCCAGGCTTCCAGATCGGCCTCTGTGACGTAGCGCCGGGTCTGGTCGCTCTCGACCCGGAAGCAGAGCAGGACCGCCTCGACGAGGGCGTCGCAGACCAACTCCTTTTCCTTGCCGTCGCCGCTTGCCTGCTCCCGAAAGAGCGCCGGCGCGTCAGCCCCTTCCGGGCTCGCGAGGATCACACCTGGCGGTTCCGCCAGGGCCAGTGAGATCCACCACATCAGCGAGGAGACACTACTCGTGAACGCTGTGTTCCTCGACCACCGGACGCAGCTCGTCGCGCATCTGCTCCGCGGAGCGGTCCTCGACGAGGATGTTGCTGAGCTGCGACGTCATGCCTCTCTGGCGCTCGCAGAGCACCTTCGCCATCTCGCGAACGAGCTTGAAGGCGGCGAGGTTCTCGTCAGCGAGCAGCTGGTCGAAGCCACCCTTTGGGAAGCGGAAGAGCACACAGTCGCCTCGCGCCGCCACGGTGGCCGAGCGCGGCGAGCCATCGATGAGCGCCATCTCTCCGAAGCAGGACTTGGGGCCGAGGCGCGCCAGCTCACGGTCGGGACCGAGCATCTGGCTCTTGCTCACGACGACCGCGCCCTCGTGCACCACATACCAGGCATCCCCGGCGTCGCCCTCGCCGAAGAGCGCCTGTCCGTCTCGGACGCGCTGGAGCTGCATGATGTGCACGATCTCGGCGAGCTCCGAGGGCTCGAGGTCCCCGAACATCGGAGTGTCGAGCAGGAACGTGATGATGCTCTCCAGAGTCAGGTTCGACATGGGCATCTCCTGATGTGGCGGCGAGGGTACACCGAGTGGGTGTGCCCCGCAGCCCGGGCATTGATAGCCTTACTCGTCGAGGTGAGTGCATGGGTCTCCGAGATCGGCTGAAGAACAAGGTGCGAGGCGTCGTCGAGAAGTTCAGCGGCGAGTACAGCGAGCCGGCGCCCCGAGCCGAGGACATCAAGCCCTTCGATCGCAACCTCCCACCGGACCCCGAAGCGGAGGTCGTCCGGGCCAGGCTGGAGCGGCCGCGCGACAAGTTCCAGAAGAAGAAGGGCTGATCAGCCCCGGATCCTGAGCTCACCCTCGAGCTTGCGGATCCGACGGTCCAGGCGATCCCGGATCGACTTCAGCCCGGTCACCTCCCCTCGAAGCTCGACGATCTTCTTCTCCAGGCGCGCGCGCTGCTTCTCGAGACGCCAGTTCGTGTCCATCGCGAGGCGCTGCCGCTCGGCGAGGTCGGCTTCGCGGCCGGTCGCGTCCTTGAGCTCCTCGCGAAGTCCTGTCAGCTCCGTCCGCAGCCGCTTGTTCCTCTCCAGCGCCGCGTTGGCGCGGTTTCGCTCGAAGGCTGCTTCCTCGAGCGCTGCGTCGCGCTCGGCCACGAGGACCTCTTCGAGCTTGGACCTGCCGCCGCTCAAAGCGTCGCCACCACCCACATGAAGGCCGAGCTGTGCGCGTCGAGTCGGAGCGCTGCTGCTGGGACCTGCCAGCCGTCGGAGCCAAAGACCTCGACGCGCGTGAAGCCTGCTGCGTTGGTCAGGGTGATGATCTCGGGGGCGGTCCAGGCCCGCAGGCTCTGGGTCGGGAACTCCCGCCGTCGTCCCGCCTCGAATACGAGAGTGCGGTCCTCGACGCGCCCTCTCAAGGCATCGAAGCGGTAGGTCCTGACGAGGTCAGCGCTCGCAGCGAGCGAGCCAGGGGGGAAGTGCCGGGTGACGTTGCGGTGGGCCCAGTAGTAGGGATTGAAGAGCTCGAGCACGAGACGCCCCCCCCCCCGCAGTCGGTCCGCGATGTTGGAGAGCGTGCGGAGATGGTCGGCGTCGTCGTCGAAGACGCCAAGGGTCCTATCCAGGAGGATCGCTGCGGCGAAGGGCCCCTGTGGGCTCAGGTCCCGCATGTCGCACTGCACCCACTGGGGACCGTCGTGGCCGGGGTGCCGAGCGGCCCAGCGGCGCTGGGCGAGCTCGAGGAGCTCTGGGGCGAGGTCGACGCCTGTCACGGCCAGGCCCCGCTCCTGCAGGAGGATCGAGTGCCGCCCTCCCCCGCAGCCGACGTCGAGGAGCGGGTCTCCGGGCCGAAGCTCCAGGAGCCGCTCGAGGAGATCGACCTGGGCCTCGGCCTGCCGGTCGAGCGCACCCGCCAGGTCGGGGTCGATCGCGGCCAGCGCGGCGAATCTGCTCGCCCACCAGGGGGAGTCGCTCATGACGTCGAGTCTACATCGAGGGCCGCCTCGACCCTCCGCGTGAGGGCGTCGAGGTCGCCGCCGTCCGGGTCGACGACGGCGTACCGCAGCTCGACGCGGGAGAACGGAAGCGGGACCATGAAGCGGTCCCAGCTCCTCGCGCGCCAGGCGCTGTCGCAGCGGGCGCGCACGCAGACCATCGGCCAGCCACGCTGGGCAGCGAGCCAGGCGGCGCCGGGCTTGGCGACCCCGACCGGCCCGCGCGGGCCGTCAACCGCCAGCGCGACGCTGCGGTCGACCCGCGTCCCCTCGAGCAACGCGCCGACACCCCCTCGAGAGGAGCTCCCCCGGACAACGAGGTAGCCCAGCCGCTCCAGCACGCCGGCGAGGCGCTCGCCGTCGCGGCTCCTGCTCACCATGCCGACGATGCCCCGGTCGACGTGGGCCATGGTCAGCGGGAGGAGCTCGCCGTGGAGGAAGGCGTACACCACCTCTGAGTCGACCTCGTCGCCGCTGCGCTCGAAGCGCCAGGTCCAGGCGAGGGCGCGCAACAGCGCGGCGAGGAGGGCGGCGATCACGGTCCGGCATAGTATTCGGGCATGCTCGCTCTCGGCCTCCTGTCATGCGCGGTGAATCACGGCGTTCGACCCATCGGAAAGGGCAACGTCGCGGCGACGGGCAGCCTGGGCGGCCCCGTCATCGAGGCCTTCGGCGCTCCCATGCCGCTGCCCCTGACCACCCTCGGTGTGCGCTACGGCATCAGCGACAACAGCGACCTGCACGCGAGCGTGCATCCCTCTCTCGCTGGCATGTTCGGGCTCATCGGCGTCGACGCCGGCGCGAGCTACCTCGTCGCACCTCAGCTGGGTCCTCGCCCTGCCGTCCTGGTCGACGGAACCCTGCTGGTCGTCGGTGGCGACACGGTCGAGGGTGAGCCCGATGGCGGCGTCCGCGCCTACGTCTCCGCAGCGACCCTGGCGAGCTGGACCTGGGGGAAGCGGGACAACCTGGTCTACGGCGGCGGCGAGCTCTTCCTCCAGCCTCGGCCGTGGCAGCTCTATGCCGCGCCGGTGGTCGGCAACCGCTTCCAGCTCACCCGCCGCCTCGGCCTCGCCCTGGAGCTCCGCTGGGTCGACCCCTGGGTCCAGACCGACGACCTCACGGTGCACTTCTACTCCCCGCGTCGCTATGGCGCCGTGAGCGTCCACGCCGGCTTCCACGTCGCCTTCGGGCCGGACTTCGCGAAGGAGCCAGGATGATCCTGCTCGTCACCGGCTGCATGACGCTCGACCCCTTCTTCTTCAACGGCGAGGTCCTCACCCAGTACGGCTTCCCGACAGAGGTCATCCCAGAGGACCGCGTCGAGGAGGTGGTGTTCGACAGCGGCGAGGAGACGCTCTACGGCATGTGGGCCTGGCAGTACCAGCCCCGCAAGCACCCCACGCTGGTGTACTTCCACGGCAACGCCTCCCACATGGACGAGTACATGCCGCGGGTCGAGGTGCTCTGGAACTTCGGCTACAACGTCTTTCAGTTCGACTATCGGGGCTATGGACGCTCGACTGGCTCCTCCAGCCACGACTCGGCCATCGAGGACGGCCACGCCGCGGTCGACCAGGCACTGCTCGACGCCCCGTGGCTTCGAGAGGGCAGCAACCAGCTGGCCTATGTGGGGCTGTCGCTGGGCGGTTTCGTCAGCCTCCACACCGCGCTGGACACCCCGCCCTACGCGCTGGTCACCCAGGACATGTTCGCGAGCGCAAGCGACCTCGTCGAGCTGAACTTCGGCCTGGACAGCCCGGATGGCTGGCTCTTCGAAGGCGCCTTCGACAACGCCGGAGCCGCCTCGCAGCTGGAGGTGCCCTACCTCGTCCTGCATGGGGCGGACGACTCCTACATCAAGCCCGACAACGCCGAGCGGGTCTACGCAGCCGCGAACGAGCCCAAGCGCCTCTTCCTGGTTCCCGGGGCCGACCACGCCGAGATGGCCACGGAGCAGACGGCCGTCTACGAGCAGGAGCTCGTCGGGTGGCTCGAGACCTGGGCGCCGGTGGACCCGGAGGAGTAGGCGTGAAGAGGGGGCGGGCCCGCCGGGAGGCCATCCTCGAGCTCGCCCGGCCCTTCGTGCGCGGGCTGGTGGTCGATGTCGGTTGCGACCACGGTCACACCACCGCGGCGCTCCAGGACCTCGGCACAGCCTCGCTGGTCGTCGGCACCGAGCGCCTGTCGAGTCGCCTCCCGCGCCGCGGCGATCTGCATCTGCTCGTCACGGACGGGCTCGCCGGCTTCGAGGTCGTCCAGCTGGCGGTGATCACCGGGATGGGTCCCCACGCCATCCTCGGAGTGCTCGAGCGGGGGCCACGACCGGCCGCGGCGGTCCTCCACTCCCCCGACCGGACCGACACCCTGCGGAGGGGGCTGAAGGCACAGGGCTGGCGCGTCGACGCGGAGAAGCTGGCGCCAGAGGGCCGGGGCTTCGCGGAGGTGATCCGCGTCCTCCCCGGCGAGGAGACCGCAGAGGGCCTCGCGCTCGACTTCGGACCCGGCCTGCTCGGGGATGCGCTCCTACAGCAGCACGTCGAGCACTTGCTCCGACACTGGACACGCATCGCCGAGGTTGCCCCGCTCGGGAGCCGCGGCCGAGCACGCGCGGAGGCCTGGATTCCCTTCCTGCGAGCCCTGCAGGGGTAGGATTCTGGGCGTTCATGCACATCCTCGGACTCTCTTGCTTCTACCACGACGCCGCAGCCTGCCTGCTCCGCGAGGGCGTCCCCGTCGCGGCCACCGACGAGCAGGCATTCACTCGCAAGAAGCACGACTCGGACTTCCCGAAACAGTCGATTCGCTTCTGCCTGGACCAGGCCGGAATCACGGCCGACAAGATCGACGCCGTAGCCTTCTACGACAAGCCGTTGATGAAGTTCGATCGCCTGCTGCGCTACCAGGTCCATCACTTCCCATCGACCTTCCGCACCTTCGTCGATGCCATGCCGCGGTGGATCGCCACCCGCCTTCGACTCCCGAAGCTCCTGAAGGAGGAGTTCGGCTACACGGGCCCCATCCTTTACAGCGAGCACCACCTCAGCCACGCAGCCAGCGCCTACTACACCTCGGGCTTCGACGAGGCCGCGGTGCTGACGGTCGACGGCGTCGGAGAGTGGGCGACGGCGTCCTGGGGACGCGGCGAGGGCCCGAACCTCGAGCTGCTCGGCCAGATCCGGTTCCCCCACAGCCTGGGTCTCCTGTACTCGGCCTTCACCTACTACTGCGGGTTCAAGGTCAACTCCGCCGAGTACAAGCTGATGGGCCTGGCGCCCTACGGCCAGCCGACCATGATCGACAAGGTCCGGGAGTTCATCGACGTCAAGGACGACGGCACCTTCAGGCTGAACATGAAGTACTTCGCCTACGAGCAGGGCGAGGGCATGTTCAACTCCAGCTTCGAGGACGTGATGGGGAGGCCCCGGCGACCGCTGGAGGCCAAGGACATGGACGCCTTCTACATGGACGCGGCCCGGTCGATCCAGGAGGTCACGAACGAGGTCATGATCAAGCTGGCCCGCTCGACCATGGAGCGGGCTGGAAGCAAGAACCTGTGCATGGCTGGCGGTGTCTCGCTCAACTGCGTCGCCAACGGTCACATCCTCCGGCAGACCGGCGTCGAGGACCTCTACGTCCAGCCCTCCGCTGGGGACGCCGGTGGCGCCATGGGGGCGGCCTACGTCGTATGGAACCAGCTGCTGCAGAACCCGGTCGGACCGCGGCTGCCGACGCCGTATCTCGGCCCGGGCTACGACGAAGAGCAGATCCGCGAGACCCTCGACCGCTACGGCGCGGTCTACAAGCGCCTCGAGCGGCAGGAGCTCGTCGAGACCGTCGCCGAGCTCATCGACACCGCCCACGTCGTCGGCTGGTACCAGGACCGCCGCGAGTGGGGGCCGCGGGCTCTGGGACACAGGACCATCCTGGGCGACGCCCGCCACCCGGAGATGCGCACCATCATCAACATGCGGATCAAGTTCCGGGAGGGATTCCGGCCCTTTGCGCCTACATGTCTCGAGGAGTACGTCGAGGACTACTTCGAGATCGATCGGCCCTCGCCGTACATGCTCCTGGTGGCCCCCGTCAAAGAGGAGCACCGCGACGGCCTCAAGGCCATCACGCACGTCGACGGCTCTGCCCGCATCCAGACCGTGAACCGTGAGCAGGAGCCTCTCTACTACGACCTCATCAAGGCCTTCTACGATCGGACTGGCTGCCCCATCGTCATCAACACCTCCCTGAACGTCCGCGGCGAGCCCATCGTGACCACGCCAGAGGACAGCTACCTCTGCTTCATGCGGACGGACATGGACGCCATGGCCCTGGGCCCCTTCCTGTGCATGAAAGAGGACCAGCCAGAGCTCGTGCTCCTCTCGGCGAAGGAGGAGTTCGGTCTCGACTGAGACCTACCAGGGCGGCCAGCCCCGCGCCTCGCCGCCGGTGAAGGCGATGCCGTCGAGGTCGGTCTCGCCCTCGATGTTGGCGAAGAGGTTGGTGTGGCCGTCCGAGAAGCCCAGGACCGTCACGGTGACGTCCGGGTCGTTCTCGCTGCTGTAGATGACCGGCGTGCCCTGGGTGGGAGTCAGCGAGTAGCTCATAGAGCTCACCGGGTAGGTCCCTGCGTAGCGCAGGTCCCCGTCGACGATGATCGTGATGACCTCGGCCTGGCTGTTGTCCGGGATGTTCGCGCTCAGCGAGGTCTTGGTCCAGAAGCCCTCGTCGGTGGACCACGCGGAGCCGTCCAGCGTCGCCACGAAGCTCGGGGGTTCCGGGTCGAACTCGTCTCCGTAGCTGGTGTCCTCTGTGTCGCCCTCGGAGTCGTCAGTGCCCTCGGAGTCGTCGGTGACGGGGCTGTCGTCTTCCGCCGAGTCCGCGGTCTGCTCCTTGTTCCCGCTGCAGGCGAGTGACAGCGCCAGGACGGTCCCACCACAGACGCTCAGTCGAATCGCACGCATGGCCACGTCCTCCAGGGTGTCAGCATAGCGAAAGGTCAGCATAGCGAAAGGTCAGTTGTTCGGCGCCCATCGGTCAGCTAAAGTGACGCCCGCTCCCCGCACCGAGGAGAGCACGTGCTCCTGCTCTGCGCATTGTCCACGAGCGCCCAGGCCGACTCCTGGGCCCCGGACGCCACAATCCAAGACGCCGCCCAGCTCCAGGTGACGGAGGAAGGGCTCGACGCGATCACGGACCTCCTCCCTGCCCTGATTCCCGAGAAGATCGAGATCGGCACGGCCATCGACGAGAGCGGCGGAACGTGGTGCTTCAACTACGAGTTCTACATGGGCAACCTGTGGGTGGGCATCGAGGTGGTCGACGCCACGCTCACCCCCGGCAACGGCGTGCTCGACCTCCACGCCGACCTGCTTGTCTGGATCAACGACAGCTCCGACAAGTTCGGCCTCCAGACCGAGGTCGCCTGCATCGAGACGGACTGCCCGGGCTACGTCGAGCCCTTCCCCGTGACCATCGACACGGAGATCGCGCTCGAGATCGTCACCGACGAGTTCGGCGACCCCGCCCTGGATGCGACGGTAGGCGACATCGAGGTCATCGGGACCGACATCACCGACTACCTGATCCTCGACTGCTGGATCGGGGATCTCGAGGAGATCCTGAACTGGGTCGGGCTGTCGCTCTACGACCTCATCTGGATGGCCGTGGAGCCAGTGCTCGCGAGCATGATCAGCGACCTCGGCCCAGAGATCGAGACCATGATCGAGGACGCCTTCAGCCAGGCGACCATCAACGAGGAGATCGCTGTCGGTGACGCCACGCTGACGATCGAGCTCTTCCCCAGGGACGTCATCATCACGCCGGAGGGCGTGGC
Organism: Myxococcota bacterium; assembly: GCA_036012755.1. Taxonomy (GTDB): domain Bacteria; phylum Myxococcota_A; class UBA796; order UBA796; family CAJQPC01; genus JAAESX01. The sequence continues at coordinate 135,219 of DASCPX010000027.1, forward strand.
GATCGCGATGTCCGGCTCGGCCACCGCTGACGCCGCCGAGTGCATCTTCGCCTACGACCCCGGCGGCTCGACGCGAACGGACACGCCCCTGCCGACCATGGCGGACATCCCGACCGGCACCCACATGTCGATCGAGCTCTCGGACGACTTCACGAACCAGCTGCTCTACGGGGCGTGGCGTGGCGGCGTGCTCTGCTACACCCTGCAGGGCGAGGACCCGCTGCCGATCAACACCTCGCTCCTGGGCATCATCGCCGGAGACACCTTCGACGAGCTCTTCGCCGGCGAGACCAAGCCGATGGTCATCCAGACCCGGCCGAAGGTCCCGCCCGAGGCGGTCTTCGACGGCGGCCACGATATCGACGCCCACATCGAGGATCTCGGACTCAACTTCTTCGGAGAGGTGGACGACCGCATGGCCAAGGTCGTCGGCCTCGACCTCGACATCGACGCCGGGGTCGACCTGGTCTTCGACGGCAACACGGGGGAGCTCGCGATCGAGATCGCGCTCTCGGGTGACGACGTCGACGCGGATGTCGTCCACAACGAGCTCGTCACGGGAACCGACGAGGTCATCGAGGGCAACTTCGCCGGAGCCTTCGACACGATCCTCGAGACGGTCCTCGGCGGTCTGCTCGGAGATCTCGCCTTCGCCCTGCCCTCGATGGAAGGAGTCGGTCTCACCGAGCTCCGCGTCGACGCGGTCGGCGCACAGGCGGACTGGCTCGGCGTCTGGGCCAACGTCGGCGTCACCCCCTACGAGGGCGGCGACTGCGGGGGCTGCGGCGGCGACAGCAGCGGATGCTCCGGTGGCTGCACCAGCGGCAGCATGCGGACCCTGACCCTCTACCTGGCCCTCCCGGCCGTCCTGGTCCTGCTCCGGCGCCGCGAGGACTGATGCTGGTCCTCGTGGGGGCCGCGCTCGCCCAGGACCATCCCGCGGGCGAGCGCATCGACGAGGCCATCGCGGCGGTGGCAGGTGAGCAGGCCTTCGACCAGCTGGGCGGGCTCGTCAGCACCCTCGCTCCAGAGGCCATGGAGCTCGATCCCACCGGCGACGAGCAGGGCAGCGGCTGCTTCAACTACGCGTACCTGATCGAGAACATGAAGGTCTACGTCGAGATCCTCGACACCCGGATCACGCCCGGAAGCGGCGTCCTGGATGTCGAGGTGGACGCAGAGATCGCGGTGAACGACGCCTCTGATCCCTTCGACCTCACCATCGAGCTGTTCTGCAACGAGACCTACTGCCCCACCTACATCGACCCCTTCGAGGCGACGCTGATCACCGACATCGCGCTGACGCTGGTCGAGGACGCCGACGGCAACAAGGTGATGGACGCCACGGTCTCGCCCTTCACGCTCGACAACAAGCTCGCCAGCGAGGACATCCACCTCGACTGCAGCATCGCCACCGTCGAGACGGTGCTGAACATCTTCGGGCTGTCGCTCTACGAGCTCATCATCGGGATGCTGGAGTCCCAGCTCTCCGACCAGCTCGAGGACACGCGGGCCGACATGGAGCTGCAGATCGAGGAGGCCTTCGCGGACCTTCGGATCGAGGAGACCGTCGCCCTCGGTGATGCCGAGCTCCTGATCCTGCTCGAGCCAGAGGACGTCCGCATCACCGAGACCGAGCTCACCCTGGTGCTGGCTGGCTCCGCAGAGGCCACCAGCGTCGCCGAGTGCATAGAAGACGACGACCCCGGCGCCAGCGTCGGCACCGTGGGCTCCGTGCCTGGCTCCGAGTCCCTGGACGGGCGCCACGCCGCCATCCTCGTGAGCGACGACTTCGGCAACCAGGCGGCCTACGCTGCCTGGCGCGGGGGCATGCTCTGCCAGAGCGTCTCCGATGGCGCCGGGCTGACCCTGGACACGTCGATCCTCGCCGCGCTGACCGGTGGTGTCTACGAGCCGCTCTTCGACGAGCCCAAGCCGATGGTCCTGGCGATCCGGCCCCACGTGCCGCCCACGCTGGCCACCACCGAGCCCAGCCCGGCCGTGGACCTCGAGCGCTTCGGCATGGACATGGTCGCGGAGGTAGACGACCGGATGGCCCGGGTGGTTGCGGTCGAGCTCGACGCCCTGGTCGAGATCCCGATGAGCTTCGACGAGAACACCGGAGAGCTCGCCATCGACGTCGGAATCGACGAGGAGACCCTCGAGGTCGCCGTCGTCCACAACGAGCTCGTCACGGGCACGGATGACGAGGTCGCCCTAGCCTTCGTCGATGGCATCGGGCCTTTCCTGGACCTCGCCATCGGCGCGCTCGCGGGCTCCCTGTCCTTCGACATGCCTGCCTTCGAGGGCATCGGCGTCACGGCCTTGGAGGCCGGCTTCTTCGACGACTGGCTCGTGATCGGCGTGGACCTGGGCGAGCCGCTGTATGAGCCCGCCTCTTGCGAGGACGGCTGCTCCGGCGGCTGTGGCGTGGGCGGAGGCCTCTCAGGGCTCCTGGCGATGTTGGCCGTCGGCCTCGTGCGCCGGCGCGAGTGAATCCGCGAGTGACTCCACAAAGGCGCGACCTTCCTCGGTCGTGGAGAGGCTCCGCCAGACCGCCAGCTTCTCCTCTTCGTTCATGGTGTCCCAGGTCTCCGCCGCGAGGGCCATGAGCTCGCCACGGAGTTGCTCCAGCACCGCCTCGCGCCCCCCCTCCCCCCAGGGCAGACCATGGGCTTCGAGGCCCCGCACGTCCGCCTGCGGGTATTGGACGTCCAGGATCACGAGCCCCGAGAGCTTGCAGTGGTTGCGGCCCGACAGCTCGATCAGCCAGTGGCCCTCTCGGCCCTCCAGGCGGAGCTTGCGGAAGCCGCCGACATCTCCGGCTGGGGGAAGCGACAGCGGGTCTCCGATGCAGGCGCCGAGAGGCTTGGCGAGGGCCCATCTCTTCTTGACCGCGATGGGGGGGTCCAGCAGGAGCTCCCGACCCACCGGATCGTAGAGGACCTGGTCGCCGTCCTCGGCCTGGAAGACCTCCACGGGATCACCGCCGATGTGGCGATAGACCCGCGCCACTGGCTCCTCATCTCGGGCCTGCTGGGCGGCCTCCTCGACGGGCGCCGCGCACGCCAACAGGAGCAGACTCACAGCGCCGATCAGCGCTGTCAGTTGCGGACCAGGTTGTTGCAGTAGTCGGCGGAGAAGTACTCCGTGCTGTAGCTGCCGACGTCGTCACCGAAGGTGATGTCGAAGGAGCCCTCCATCAGGCCGTTGTCCTCCATGCTCTGGACCTGGAGGTTGCCGTCCCGACCGCGGTTCTCGACGAACGCGCCGCCCTTGACGGCCAGGGCCTTCGCGGCGACGGCGGCGTCACCGGCCACGTTGAAGTTGCCCTTCTGCGTCGCGTCCTCGTCGAAGCCGAACTGCAGCGCGACGAAGTCGAAGTCCGCGGGGGCCTCTGCCGCGTCGTAGGTGCGCCGCACGAAGCTCATGTCGTAGCAGGTGAGCTCCACATCCACGAAGATGACGAAGGGCCCCCCCCAGAGAGCGGTGAGCGGGTCGGAGACGGCGTACCCGTCGACCGTGCCGTCGATGACCGTAGCGTCAGGGCCGCAGCCGAGCATGGTGAGCGCGCTGAGCAGGAACATGCTGAAATCTCCTCTCATGGCCAGCCTAACCGGAGATTGTGGATGCGGGAGAAGCTGAGGCAGCTGGGGGGCGGTGGAAAGGTCCGCCTCGACTGGACCGGACCGATCGCCTCTGTCGTGCTGGACAATCCGAAGGCCCGCAACGCGCTGACGCCGACGATGTTCGCCGAGCTTGGCGACGCCGTGGACGAGCTCGAGGACAGCGAAGGCGTCGGACTCGTCCTTCGAGGCGCCGGAGACCTCGCCTTCTGCGCCGGGGCGGACCTGGCCTTCGTGCAGGCGGCTCGGGCGAACCCGGAGACCGCCGCCGCGATGTGCGGCTACATGCATGACCTGACGCGTCGGCTGCGCGCCCTCCCCCTCGTCTCCGTAGCGGCGATCGAGGGAGGAGCCTGGGGAGGCGGAGCCGAGCTCGCTACCGCGACCGACCTCCGGGTGATGTCACGGACGGCCCGCGTCCACTTCGTGCACGCGAGGCTGGGCCTCGCTCCAGGCTGGGGAGGTGGCGTGCGGCTACCGCAGTTCGTCGGACGCGCAGGCGCGATCTCGCTGTTGTGTGCCTCCGAGCCGGCGGACGGGCAGCGTGCCCTGGAGATGGGCCTCGTGGACCGCCTGGCCCCTCCCGGGGGCACCGTCGGCGCCGCGGAGAGCATCCTCGCGCCGATGACAGCCTGGTCAAAAGACAGCGTGCGTGCCTGCAAGCGCATGGTCGCCGCCTCCGACCAGGAGCTGGACGCAGCCTACGCAGCGGCCGCGCAGGCCTTCTGCGACCTGTGGTAGCTCAGTCGGCGAGCTGGTCGTCGAGGTCGGCGCCGAGCTCCCTGGTGCGCTGGTAGGCCGCGTCGATCGACTCGGTGACGACAGCCCCCATCCGGCCCTGCTTGAGGACCTGGAGGGCCCTGGAGGTGGTCCCCCCCGGAGACGTGACCGCGTCGATGAGCTCCGCGACGTGGAGCTCATCGTCACGCTCGAGCATCTCGGCCGTGCCGAGGAGGGTCGCCAGGACCGCCTCACGGCCCAGCTCGCGCGGCATTCCGATGTAGTTCGCGGCCTCCAGCAGGGACTTCACGAACTCGGCCACGATGGCGGGTCCGGTGCCGCTCACCGCGGTCGCCCGGTCCACGTGGCGCTCGTTGTCGACCACCATCTCCCGGCCCATTGTCGTGAGCACCTGACGGATCCGCTCGCCGTGCTCTCCCTCGGCTGCGGTCCAGACGGTCATGCCGCTGTGGATCCGGCATGGCAGGTTGGGCATCGCGCGGGCGATGCGCTCGTGGCGGAGCCCCGCTGCCAGCGTCGCCAGCGATGCTCCGGCGACGATCGAGAGGACCTGGGTGTCTGCGGGCAGGTGGCCACCGATGTCCGCGAAGACCTTCGCCAGGGTCTGGGGTTTCACGGCCAGCACCAGCAGGTCGGAGCAGGCGACCACCTCGAGGTTGACCGAGGTGACCGCGATGCCGTGAGCGGACTCCAGGTGGTCGCGGCGGCTGCCGTGGGGATCGCTCGCCATCACCCTGTCCTGGCTCAGCCCGCCGTTGGAGAGGACTCCCGCGATCATGGTCTCGGCCATGACCCCAGCGCCGATGAAACCGAGACGCCAGCTCATCGCTCGACGAACCGGGTGATTGAGACATCGAGATCATCCAGCTTCACGGGGGGATCCAGGAGCAGGCGACTGAGCTCGTGCCAGTCTGGGGTGTCGTCGGCCAAAAGCCCCTCGTAGTAGAGCAGCTCCGCGCCGGCAGAGACGCGGCGGTGGAGTCCGCCGCGCCCGGCGAGGTGTATTCCCATGCGCTCGACGGCGGTGGCGACACGGACCCACGCCGGGTGCCAGGGCCCCCTCCAGGCAGGGTCGTGATCCGCCAGTCGAAGGACCCGCCCTCCAGCAGCGGTGCCAGCTGGAAACCCGATCGAGGACATCGCAGAGACGACGGCGTCGGTGACGCGAGCGTCGCTGGCCGACCACAGGGGATCGCCGTCATCGAGGGCGATGTGGGCGATCGCATGACCGGCCAGGGCGTCGCCCCCCGGCAGGAGCTCCGGAAGGGAGAGACGGAAGAAGGGCGCGTCGTCGACGACGTGGATCTCTGCGGGCAGGTCTCTGCGCGACGCGATCGGAACGATGACCTGCATGCGGTGCCGGGTCTCGATGCGCGCGACGTCCATGCGGAGCCCGAGGGCGAGCTCGTCGCCGAGGTACTCGGCCAGCTCGTGCAGCGGCGCGGCAGACCAGATCTCGTCCACCTCGATCGCGCCGGAGTCGGCGAGCACGCGAGAGACCCTCCCGTCGGTGACCTCGATGCCCTCGATGCCACAGTCGGTCTGCACCTCCAGCCCGGACGTGAGCGCGCCCCAGCCCTCCTGCGGCGAGGCGCCGACTCCAACCAGCGCCGCGTCGCGCACGAGCCCGTGGTGCTGTCGAGCGAGGTTCACGGAGGCTCCCTCGGGATCTCCAAAGCGCTTGTGGCCGTAGGGCCCGTACAAGAGCTGGTAGGCGCTGCGCCCGTAGCGCTGGACCACCCAGTCACGGTAGCTGCGCTCCTCGAACCCACCGCCCAGCAGCGTGTCCCGAGCCATGAGCCCGGCGCGGGTCCTGGTCCACTCGAGCAGCGCGCGGCTGGCCTCTCCGCCGGGGAGCATCTCGCGCAGCTGCCGGCGCGAAAACGGCAGCTCCCAGAGCCGGCCGCCACACCACAGACCCTTGGCGTACCCGGACGCCACCGGGGCTGCTCCGGCGTGGGCGGCGATGGCGGCGGCAGCGCCCGCGACGTCCTCGCTGACACCGCGGCCGATCGGCACCTCGGGCCAGGGCAGGCCGCCCGCGTGGGCTTCGGGCTCCAGCAGCGTGGCGCCCTTCAGGCAGGAAGCGGCGAGCACACCCGAGGGTCCGCCGCCGATCACCACCTTCGCCATCCTCACACCTCGCGCGTCTGTCCCCGTTTCGGGCGCACAGGCTAACCCGCCCGCCCATCAGGCAGAACGCGGCTGGTAGATCGACAGGCCGGTCCGGCCGTAGACGCGGCGCTCGAGCAGCTCGAGTCCACCGGCACCGGGGCTCTCTTCGTCCCGACGATGCTCCAGGACGAGGCGCCAGCGAACGCGGCCCTCGAGGCTGGCGAGCACCGCGGCGACCGACTCCCCGTAGGGCGGGTCCAGCAACACGAGATCCCAGGAACCCTCTCCGATCGCCACTGGTGCGGCTCCCACACGGATCTCCAAGCGGTCCGCGAGGCCGAGCGAGCGCGCCGCCCTGCGGACGAAGGCCGCCGTCTTGGCGTTCTTCTCGACCAGGGTGGCCCGCTCGGCCCCGCGAGACAGCGCCTCGAAAGACATCAGGCCCGACCCGCCGAAGACGTCGAGCACCGAGAACCCTGTCAGGTCCTGCCCGAGCATGTTGAACAAGGCCTCGCGCACCTTCGACGACGTCGGTCGAACTCCTGGGGGGATCCGCCCCGGAACCACGCGACTTCGCAGGTCTCCACCGGTGATGCGCACGGCGGCCTCCTTCACACAGGTCGACTCCCGGCTTATCGTTCGCCGCGATGGCCGAGAAGGACAGCTTCGACCGCTTCGTAGCCGACGAAGCAGAGAACACCCAGTACGAGTCCCACTACCTCAAGGCGAACTCGCCCGATGGCGAGCGGGCGTTCTGGGTGAAGCACACCCTCGTCTGCGCGGGCCCGACATGGGCCGAGCGGATCTGGGAGGTCTGGTTCCTCGCCTTCGAGCGCGGTGGACGGACCTGGGTGAACAAGGCCGAGCTCCGCTGGGGACAGATGGAGGCCATCCTCGACGGCCCCTGTCTCGTCGGACCCGGCGTCCGCTTCGACCCGACCCGCTCGGTCGGCAAGCTCGGCAGCATCGAGTGGGAGCTCATCCTCGGCGGCGGTGTCGGCCCGATCCGTCACCTGCCCATCGAGGCGCTCTACCGCGGCAGGAACACCAAGGTCCTCACCCCTGCGAGCTGCCTGCGCTTCGCCGGTGAGGTCCGGCTCGGTGACGAGACCTGGCCGATCGACTCCTGGGTCGGATGCCGGGGCCACAACTGGGGCGAGGACTACGGACAGCGCTACGGTTGGGTCGCGACGCACGTCTGGGACGACGGCGCCCAGCGCTCGGTAGAGGGCTTCACGGGCCTCGCCAGCGCCCCGCTGGTCGGGCAGACCCTGGTGTCCCGCGTCATCGCGAAGGGCGCCGATACGGCCTCGTGGACTCGTCCGGGTACGTGGCCAGCGGCTCCAGGCGCCCACGCCGTCCGTTTCCAGAGCTCCGGCGGCGGCTCGCTGTCGGCAGAAGCCGCGGCGGGTGAGTTCGTCCACCTGCGCTATCGGAGCCCCAGCGGGGCCGACGTGCTGTGTCGCTGCACGAAGTTCGCGAGCGTGCGCTTCGAGGGCCCCTCGGGGGTGTCTACCTCTCGCTGCGGCGAGCTGGAGTTCGTCGATCGCGCTCTCGCCGTCCCCGAGGATGCACTGCCGCCCGCCGACTGGAAGATGTCGGAGGACGGCGTCTTCGAGAGGGTCTTCTATGGATCGACCGCCAGGTCGGCCTCGTAGGAGATCACGCCGACGTCGCCTGCCAGGTCGTGGGCTCCGGTGAGGTAGGCATCGACGCTGCCGTCGCCCTTGACCGTGCCCTCGAAGGCGTCGCTGTAGGCGTCGACGACGACCTTGCCGATGACGTTGGTGCCGCTCTCCTCGGCGGACCAGGTGATCTGGAAGTCTCCGCTGCGGCCCTCGTGCTCGAGGTGGCAGACCGCCGTGAGGTAGAGGTGTCCCTTGTTCGCGACACCGTTGACCGGTCCCGAGCAGGTCTTGGTCACGCCGTAGCGGTCAGAGGTGACGTCCGCCTCGAACCAACCGCTCTTGTCGCCATCCGCGATGGCGCCGATCGGGATCGAGCCGCCCCCGCCGCTTCCGTTGACGAGGTCGATGTAGCGATCCCAATCCCAGCCCGATCCGGGGTCCGTGTGGCAGCTCGTGCCACCACCGCCGGGGTTCGAGCAGCCCGGCACCTCGTAGTGGCCGATGATGTGGCTGCGGTCGATCGGGATTCCGTAGCGGTCGCAGATGTCGCGGGTCAGCCGCGCCGAGGCCGAGTAGAGCGCCTCCGTGTACCACTTGTCGGGCTCCGCGACGTAGCCCTCGTGCTCGATCCCGATCGAGGACTGGTTCGTGTCCCAGTGGCCGGCGTGCCAGGCGATGTCCTCTTCGTCGACCGTCTGCGTGATCTCGCCGTCAGATGACCTGACGACGTAGTGGGCGCTGGCCGAGGCCGAGGAGTTCTGGAACCAGCTGATCGCCCCGGAGTAGCTCCCCTGGACGGTGTGGATGACGACCATGTCGACGCTGGTGCGGCTGCCGTTGGTGTAGTTCGACGAGGACGCTGGAACGAACTGAGCGATCAGCGATGAACCCGCCATCTCCTGGCGGCTGGACAAGAACGGGAAGGAGCGAGCGGCCACGGTGATGACCTCGTCGCCCTCCTCGATGACGAGCCCCCAGCTCAGGAACATGTAGACCTGAGCCGCGAAGCCCTCGGCCAGCAGCGGGTCCCGCTCACCGGAGAAGGCCGCGACGATCGGGTACCAGTCTTCGTGGGTGACGACCTCTGCCCCCCAAGCATCCTCGCGGCTGTCGGCCATCGAGGCCATCAGGGCCGCGGCGCCGCGGATGTTCTCGCAGGTGTCGAGCTCGAGCTCCTCGCTGGACACCTGGATCAGCGCGGCGGCCTTGTGGATCGACGGCGTGCTCCCGTCGACGCGGAGGTCCATGACGCCGACGCCGCCCTCTGTGCTGATCTCCCCCGACCTGGAATCGACGCGGGTCAGGGCGTAGGAGGTGGCGATGAGGAGGTCTCGAGGGACGTCGAACTCAGCGGAGGCGTCGTCGAAGGCGACATTCAGCGAGTGGGTGTCTGCAGACTCGGGGGTCGCGCAGGCGACCAGTGCAGCCAGGATCATCCGGGCTCCTCGGTGCTGGCATCACTTGAAGCAACAGTCGTGCCAGCCCCAAGAGGTCGCAAACGCTGCGTTTTTGCGGGGCTCGGCTGTGTCCGGTGGGTCGCAATGCGACCTCGTTGTCGCAGGTTCCGCGACATTCCAGAGCTCCACCTGGACCCCAGCGCGGAGCAGGCGGTCGTGCCATACCCGCTGTTCGTCACGCATCGAGTCGGTGGGGCCTTTCACCTCGACCAGCATCAGCCCACCGGGAATCGTCGCCGGTATCGCGTCGATCTTGCAGGAGGGACCTGGCAGGACGCAGAGGTCCGGGAGGCCGCGCGCGGAGGCCCAGCCCTCCTCCAGGAGGCGCTCGCAGATGGTCGCCGCCGCGGGCCCGATGCCCTCGACGACGGCCTCGAGGTCCAGCTGCGACCACGCCTTCCAGGCGAGCCCGGTCACGCTCTGCCCCGAGCGAGCCTCCCAGTTGCGGGCGAGCACCTCCCTGGCACGGCCTGCACGGATCGACTCCAGCCGGCCTTCGATCTCGGGACGGCGCCCTCGGAACTCGGAGGTGCCCAGATCCAGCGGGCCGCAGAGGAAGGGAGCCGGCAGCATGCCCTCCACCGGCAGGAAGTAGAGGTCGACGAACAGCAAGCCGAAGATCGTCGTCCAGAGCAGGTTCTCGGCGGGAAGCGCCCGCCGGGGGGCGAGGGCATCGACGCAGGCCTGCTCGACGGTGACGCCGCGACCCCACCCGGGGCGGTTTCCCAGGGTCCCGGCGCGCTCGAGCCGGACTCGACGCTTCGGAGCGCGCTTCTGCGGTCTGGCAGGTACCCACGTGACCCGTGCCTTGCGAGCCAGCCGGCGGCCGGTGCGCTCGAGTCGGAGCGCTTCAGGAGGAGGAGCCCGCTGCCGCCAGTGCGCGCAGAGCTCAGCGCCCTGTCGTTGTCGCCCACTCCGCCCGAGGATCTGTGCCAGGCGCCAGGCTGCGAACTCCGGCTGCGCGGGGAGCGCGAGCGCGCGCCGGTACAGCTCCTCCGCTCGGTGATCCTCCCCTGCCCGCTCGAGCTCGCGGGCCCTCTCCAGCGCCCGAGCCGCGAGGACCCGTCGGGTGTCGAGGCGCCTCAGATGAGCGGGCCTCGGGGCCCAGGACGCGGCGCGCTGAAGGCCCTCCTCGGGCTCCAGCACCGCTCGATGGGCCTCCTCGAAGGCCAGCAACTCGGCGCGGGTGGCGAAGGCTCGACCGCCCGTCCCCGCTTCGTACTTCGCCGGGCTGAAGTGCCCGAGGCGCTCGAGGATCAGCAGGCTTCGGTCTCGCCTCGGGCTCCGGAACCAGAGCAGCTCCAGGCGACGGATCAGCGGCTTGTTCGCCACGCGGATCACGCGAGCTGGATGCCCTACGACCTCGCCGCAAAGGCGCCGCTCCAGGTCCTGACGCCTGCCTCCGACAGCCAGTCCCCGGGCGCGGCAGAGCTCCTGGAGCTCCGTCACCGTGAAGCAGCAGATGCGCTGTGACCAGGGCAGGCCAGCGTGGACGAGGCCTTCCCGCTCGAGCATCTCGACGCCGGCCCCGGCGTCCTCGTAGCGGAGCGCATCGACCCGGAAGAGCTCGCCGCTGCGGCTGGCCAGGCGAGCGTAGACACGCCCGGCGGCGCCGTCGAGCGCAAGGAGCAGGGAGCAGACCGTCCGCTCGCCGGCGGTCAGGAGCGCGCCGTTGGTGGCGATGGCGCCCTCGACGACACGCTTCAGGTCCGCGAGCGCGTACTCGCCACCGCGCCGATCGGGAGTCGTCATGCGTGAACAGTTAGCCCTCCATGGGACCAGTTTCTGTCCGGTCCCGGGAGCGTCATGTCACCTCGCAAGACGAAGATCGTCGCCACACTGGGCCCGGCATCGCGTCCTGCGGAGATCCTCGAGGAGCTCGTCCAGTACGTGGACGTCTTCCGGATCAACTGCTCCCACGGCAGCTCGGAGTCGATCCGCCGCGACATCGCCCACGTGCGGCGCGCCTGCATGAACAGTCGCCGCTACGCCGGCATCCTGCTCGATCTGCAGGGTCCGAAGATCCGCACCGGCGCGATGAAGGAACCGTTGAAGCTCGCGGCCGGGGACGTCCTCGAGGTGGTCATGGACGAGGATCTGTTGGGCGAGGGCCGGCGCTGTGGCACCACCTACTCCGCGATGGCAGACGACGTGGTCATCGACGATGTCGTGATGTTCGCCGACGGCGCGCTCTCCGGTCGGGTCGAGGCGGTGGTCCGCGAAGGAGGCCTCGCAGAGGTCCACATCCGCATGGCCGAGGGCGGCGAGCTCGGCTCGCACAAGGGCATCAACCTGCCCGGGGTGGAGATCTCCGCGCCGTCGCTGACGGACAAGGACATCGCGGACCTGGCGGTCGGGGTGAAGGCCGGCGTCGACTACGTGGCCCTGTCCTTCGTGCGCCAGGCGGAGGACGTGCGACGCCTCAGGGCCGAGATGGAGCGCTTCGGTCAGGCCAGCGTGCCGATCATCGCGAAGATCGAGAAGCCAGAGGCGCTCGACAACATCCAGGCGATCCTCGCGGTCGTCGACGGCATCATGGTCGCGCGAGGAGACCTCGGCGTGGAGGTCCCGCTCGAGACGGTCCCGATCCACCAGAAACGTCTCATCCTCGCGGCCAATCGAGCGGGGGCGCTGGTCATCACCGCGACACAGATGCTCGACTCGATGGAGCGAAACCCACGGCCGACGCGGGCCGAGGCCGCCGATGTCGCCAACGCGATCCTCGACGGCACCGACGCGATCATGCTGAGCGGGGAGACCGCCGCGGGGCGCTACCCGGTGCGGTCGGTGAAGGTCATGGACAGCCTCGCGCGGGAGGTGGAGCGCTCGCCCTTCCTCCCCGAGCCGCGGGCTGATCTCGGCCTCGCCGCCGGTCCCGCCACCCTCGTCGCCCGCGCCGCCTGCATGGCCGCGAGCGAGGCCGGCCGCCCCCTCATCGTCTTCACGTGGTCCGGAGCCAGCGCGATCACGGCCTCGAAGTTCCGTCCCCGCGGTCCCATCTTCGCCCTCACGCCTGCCCACGCCGTGTGCGACCGCCTCGCCTTGGCCTGGGGCGTGACGCCGCTGCGCGTCCCAGTGGTCCAGAGCACCGACGAGCTCATCCAGATCGGCGAGCGGGTGCTCCTCGATGCAGGCCTCATCGAGCCGGGACAGGAGATCGTCGTGCTCGCCGGGACCTCGCCCATGAAGGGCACTACGAACACGATGCGGATCACGGTGGCCGGCACATAGGATTCAGAGGCTGTAGAGGACCCACTCCTCGCCGACGGCGACGGGGGCGCCGACCGTCGCAGCGAGCCAGCCCTCGATGGCTGCCGCGTTGCGTAGTTCTGGCCGGTGGAGGAGGAGCCACGAGGTCCCCTGGTCCTCGAGGCGCTCGTCTCGGGCGAGCCAGAGGGTCTCGGCGGCCCGGGTGTCGACGGTCTGGCCGTCCATCGCCGAGAGGTAGCGGATCCACGCCGGGTTCGGGCTGTGTTGGCCGACGATGAAGTCGATCTCCGCCGGCGCGGTGGAGCCCTGGAACCACGGGGCGCCGGGGGTGGGCCACACGAGGACCTCGCCAACGGACTCGGGCAGCGCCGCGATGGCCGGATCGGGCGGCAGGACTGTGATGGGAGCCCGGAGCGACCCTCCGAGGAGGGCCTCCGCGAGCACCGCCAGCCCAGCCGCGGCGAGGAGTACCCGGTGCTTCGCCGCGACCGCGAGCACGCCGAGGAGCCCCGCGAGGCAGATCGCCGCGGCCCACCCGCTCCCACCCCGACCGAAGCCAGGCGGGGCCAGCGCGAACCACCAGTCGGCAGGTCTGGGCGGTGGTAGCCCCGACGCTGGGAGCCAGCCCGTGCCGAGCACCACGACGACGGCCAGGATCAGGCCGACGACTCCCGCGGCGCGAGGTCCGAGGGTGACGCAGGCCAGCAGACCGACGAGGGCGAGCCAGCCCCCGTGGGGTCGCGGCGTCGGGTCCGTCGGAGGTGCCAGCATCGCTGGCATCGGAATCACCGAGCCCTCGGGCGTGACGTAGGCCGGCACGGTGCGCCGCTCCGGCTCGGCCTGTCGGAGGGTGTGGGCATCCGGCGACGAGCCCACCGCCAGCTGGGCGAACAAGACGGGCACGACCGCCAGCCAGGTCCAGCGGCACCGCCAGCGCCCCGCCAGGACCACCAGCCCGAGCGGCCAGCAGAAGGCCGCGGCGAGCCCGGCGAACAGGGGTGCCGCGACGACGCCGGCAAGCGCCAACGCCGCAGGCCCCAGGCCCCAGGTTGCGACCTCGCCCGCCCACTGAGCGCGGAGCAGGGCGGGACACAGCTGGAGGCCGAGCATCCCGAGCGCGCCGATGGCGACACCGTGCTTTCGGCCCAAGAGGTAGCCCCCGAATCCCGCGCACCACACGCCGATGAGCGCCAACGACCCCATCGCCGTCAGGTCGTCGACCACCAGCCCGAGGAGCCACTGGAGGCCAGCGGCTGCGGGACTGACCGCGTCGAGCGGGTCTCGCGGCCCCAACAGGGAAGCGAAGAGGATCTCCCCCCGCAGTCCGGGCACCTTGAAGCCCCCGAGGGCGGGCCCGAGGGAGACAGCAGGCAGCACCGCGGCAGCCAGCGCGGCGAGTGCGGTCTTGGCGCGTTCGTTCACTCCACCGGATTATCGGCCGCGCAGACCTCCGAGCCGCAGAAGTGCTCGACGACGCCCGGGTCCTCTGGGTCGAGGAAGCGCAGCATCTGCAGCTTCGCCGACTCCCACTTCCGGACCTCGCGGTGGGCGCCGGTGCGGTCGCTGGGCTGGTTGCCGTTGGTGGGATCAGCCAGCTGAGGATCGAACTGCACGAGCACCGGCCCGGCTTGCGGCTCCGCGCCCTCGAGCCCCTCTGGCAGGAGCGCATAGGGCTCGAGCAGGGGCCACCCGGCGGAGCGCGCCAGCATCTCGGTGCCGAGATTGCTGACCTCGTCGTCGCCTACTGCCTCCTGCAACAGGAGCGATCGTCCGGAGAGCTCCTCGCTCCAGCTGAGCGGATCGACCGGGTCCCAGTACATCTGGGTCATCGCGTAGCTCAGCTGCCGGTCGGTGCTGTCCTCGACGCCGATGGAGACGAGATCCTCGAAGTCCGACCAGTTCGTGGAGCGCGGGAAGGTCATCGACCAGTTCGCGCCGCCGACGTGCAGCAGCCCGTGTTCCAGCTCCGGGATCGTAGCGAGGGCGACGCCCCCCATGATCGCCCCGGCGGAGACCCCCAGGTAGTAGAGCTCTGTTGGGTCCGCGAGCCCGAGGAGCTCCGGGTCGTCCATCAGACCCCCGTTCTGGACGAGATCGACCAGGGCCTTGTGGTTGACGACGCCCTGGTGGAGACGCTCGCTGATCTCGGGGAAGGTGCCGAGATCGTTCGCCGCGCCGACGACGTCGGGGAGATCGCTGCGGGTCAGCCCACGCCACGTCGTCGCGACCACGATCATCTCGAGGCGGTCCGACCACTCGAGGAAGTGGTCCGGGTCGTCCGGGTCCGCGAAGATGTTCTTGCAGTTGTTGAAGAGCCCGTGGCCCCAGATCACGACCGGCACGCTGCCCGGCTCTGCCTCGCTGACAGAGTCGGGGATGTGGATGTACAGGTCGGCCTCGGTGGTCCCGGTCCTCTGGGGGATTCCGTCCGCGTCGAGATCCAGGAGCGAGTCGTCGACGAGGAAGTCGTCAACCGTGAAGGTCCCCTGCAGGCGCTTGTAGAGGGGGTCCGCGAGCTCCTCGTCGTCCTGGATCTTGAGCCAGGTCCACTCGGTCGTCGTTCCGAGCTGCTCGAGCATCGCCGTCAGCGGCTCCTTGGCGTGGTCGACCGGGAAGTCCCAGGCCACCGCGACATCGGACCGCGGGACGCCGAGGGCGTCGAGCTCGTCCATCAAATCTCTCGTGCGCGGGCCGATCTCCGGGCAGCCGATGGGGTCGGCGCCATCCAGCACGGCCTGGAAGACCTCTGGCCGCGGCGCCACTTCGGTCGTCACCACGACGGCGATCCGGTGGCCGTCCTCCATCAGCTCCAGCGGACGCACCATGAGCAGGCGCCCGTCGCTGCCGCCACCGTCGTCGACCTCTGCAAAGCTGAGGACGCGTCGGCCGGTCTCGAGGTCGATCATCTGGACGTTGCCGCTGCGCTGAGGGGCAG
Organism: Myxococcota bacterium; assembly: GCA_036012755.1. Lineage (GTDB taxonomy): Bacteria > Myxococcota_A > UBA796 > UBA796 > CAJQPC01 > JAAESX01. Next base: position 150,931 of record DASCPX010000027.1, read on the forward strand.
AGGGCGTAGGCAGCGCGGACTCGTCGATCCGATCGAGCCGGACCAGCGCGGTCTGGAGGGGAGAGAAACCCGTTCGGTGGTCGAGGCGCTCGACGGGCGTCGGCGTCGTGACCATCGGAAGGAGGCCCTCTGGGATGCGGACCCTCCCCTCCTCCATCACCTGCGCCGACGGATAGGGCCAGAGCGCGCCGTGGCCCAACAGTCCGCCGTCTCCGGTAGGGAGCGGGTCCGTGCAGGCCAGCGCTAGAAGCCACATCCGCTCACTCCGTGGCGGCCATGCGCCTCTCGAACTCGGCAACAAGGATAGCCCCGCCTCCCCAGCGCTGCAGCCCGCTGGCAACCCCGCCGACGAAGCCGCCCCCGAAGTCATCACCCGGACCCCGCGGCTCTCCCCGGGCGAAGCGTTCGATCGGGGGACTCCTCTTCAGGATCTCGTCCATTGCCGCCCGGACCTCTGCGGACCGGTCGGGCAGCCAGCCTCGCTCCAGCGCGACGCGGAACATCGTCGCGCGCAGCAGCGCTTCGACCGTCTCGTCCAGGACGTCCTTGACGGTCAGGAAGTAGAAGATCGTGCGGAAGATCTTCCGGACCACCCAGAAGATCACCCCTCCGGCGACCCGACCGAGGAGCCCACCACGCAGCCGCGTGAGCAGGACGAGCGTGTCGCGGTCGATCGAGACTCCGGCATCCCTGGCGATCTGCCGGTACATCTGGCGACGCAGGCGTGACCCGATCCAGCGGTCCACGAGCGGAACTGGCACCAGCGGCGTCAGGCCCGCCAGCAGTCCCCAGTGCACGACAGGGAGTCTCATCTGGCCTCTGTGGGGTTCGTCGTGTAACTACGGCGAACGATGCTGCCCGCTTTCATCGCCGAGGCTGCCGAGATCATCGAGGGGCCCGCGCCTCTGCTCTTCACGTGCGAGCACGCCAGCCCTCGCGTGCCCTCTCCGCTGGAGCCCTCTGCTGACGACAGTGCAATCCTCGAGACCCACTGGGGCTGGGACATCGGCGCCAGCGCGCTGACCCGCGCCCTGGTCGGGCGGCTCGGTGCCAGCGCGGTGCTCTCTCGCTTCTCGCGGCTGGTCTGCGACGCCAACCGAGCCCTCGACGACCCCACCTGGATCATGGGTCAGGTCGAGGGCCACCGGATTGCATTCAACCGGCGGGTGGACCCCGCCGAGCGCCTCAGGCGGCTCCAGACCTACCACGCGCCCTACCACTCCGCTGTCGACGCCGCCCTTGGTGTCATGGGGCCTCAGACCGTCCTGATCGCCATCCACAGCTTCACTCCGGTCTACATCCAGGAGGTGCGGGAGATGAAGGTCGGCGTGCTCTACGACGACTGCGAGGACGCGGCGTTCGCAGTCCGAGACGCCATCGCATCAGAGATCCCGGAGACCACGCTCAACGCGCCCTACTCAGGGCTCGACGGTGCGATGTACAGCGCCACGCGTCACGGCCGGGGTCACGACCTGACCTACCTCGAGCTGGAGCTCCGGCAGGACCTGCTCGCGACGCCGGATGGAATCCAGCTCACTGCGGATCGGCTGGCCTCGGCTCTTCGTCAGGCGGGGTTGGCGCGCCCGTGAAGGGCCACACTGGGACCTCTGTACCGTCCGGGTGCAGGGACCACTGACAGACGCCGTCGACACATCCGCAGCTCTTCAGCGCGTGGAAGCAGAGGCGGATCTCGCAGGTGGTCATCACCTCTGCGATCGTCGCGGCCGGTGCGCAGACCTCTCGGCTGCAGCCGCCGCGGAGGCAGTCACTGTCGACGGCGCACTCGCCGGCAGTCTCCATCCACTCCACGCGCTCGCGGCAGTCCTGGTAGAGCTCGTAGCCGTCTTCGATGATCAGCTCGGTCATCGGCTGGAGGCCCTCCTCGCCGAAGGGGGAGGCTTTCTCCAGGGGGACGACAGGAGGCTCGGGGGCCTCGCACCAGCAGGCGAACAACATCATGAACACGCGCTTGACCTCGGCAAAGACACCCACCAATCGAGGAAACCGGAAAGGCCTCGAAACGACCCATGGACGACCTGATGTCCGCAGGCTATCAGGCCGGCCTCTGACGCCCTTTTTGGGCGAGACAGCTGGGAGGAGAGATGTCGCGGACGCGCACTGCCCAGATCCTGGCGTGCTTGCTTGCCGCACTCGGCATGGGGTTCCTCGGGTGTGAGAACGTCGACGTCGAGTCGGACACCCACGAGTTCCCCAAGGTCCCGCACCCGCTCATGCCAACAGAGTATGGCTGGGGCGAGCAGGCGGACTCCGATGTCGAGTTGCGGAACTCGGTCGGGCGAACGGCACAGCCCGTCGACGACCAGCCGATCGCTTTCGATCACAGCGTCCATGCCGGCACCGTCGAGGACGGTGGCATGGGCATGGACTGCCAGTACTGCCACGCCAACGCTCGCAAGAGCAGGCACGCGGGTGTCCCTGGGGTCGAGACCTGCGAAGGCTGCCACCACCGCGGAAACGTCTCCACCGAGGGACGACCGGAGCTGGAGAAGCTGAAGGCCTACTTCCCCGGAGGCGACAAGGAGGGCCAGCCCATCCCCTGGGTCAAGGTCCACGACATCCCCGACTTCGTGCACTTCGACCACAGCCGCCACATCCAGGGCGGGCTGGAGTGTTCGGAGTGCCACGCCGACATGTCCAAGGAGACGGTCGCGGTGCGAGCCCAGTCGATGACCCTGGAGATGGGGTGGTGCCTCGAGTGCCACAACGAGCATCCAGCCGTCGAAGATAACTACGGCACCAAGGCCGAGCTGCGCCGCGCGGAGCTCAAGGACTGCTACACCTGCCACCAGTAGGCGCCACAGAGAGAGACCCCACATGGCTTCCATGAAACGCCGGGACTTCTTCAAGATGGTCGGTGTCACCGGCGCCGCCGGACTGACGGCCTGCGATGTCCGCACGCCTGTCGAGAACGTGCTGCCCTACGTCGTCACGCCCGACCAGATCACTCCTGGCATCCCCACCTTCTTCTCCTCGGTCTGCGACGGCTGCGCCGCCGGATGCGGGTCCATCCTGCGCCACCGCGAAGGCCGCATCGTGTTCGCCGCTGGAAACCCGGACTCCCCGATCGGTCAGGGCGGACTCTGTTCGCTCGGCATCTCCGAGACCCAGGCGACCTATGACTGCGACCAGGTCACGGGTCCGATGGTCCAGGGCGCCGCGAGCGACTGGGACACGGCCCTCGCCAAGGTGTCAGAGGGCCAAAGCGGCGGTGACGTGGCCTGGATCGGTCGCTACCGGACCGGCGCCGTCGCCCGGCTGATCGCTGACTTCATGGGCGCCACCGGCGGGACGGAGCTCCACTGGGAGCCCCTCGGCTACGAGAGCCTCGCCAAGGCCGTGCAGCTCGCGTACGGCCTCGAGGACACCCTCCCCCGGTATGTCCTCGACGACGCCGAGACCATCGTGAGCTTCGGCGCCGACTGGCTCCACACCTGGCTCGCGAACGTCGACCACGGTGCTGGCTGGGCGAAGGCCCGCGACCTGGAGTCCGGTCACGTCGCGGCCTACTACGCCATCGAGTCGAGGCTCTCGCACAGCGGCACCCGCTGCGACACGTGGTGGGCGCCCAAGCCCGGCACAGAGGCCGGCGTGGCCCTGGCCCTGGCCAAGCTGGTCGCCGACGAGAAGGGCAGCGCGAACGGGGCCGTCCTGGGCGGCGTCGACGCTGGCGCGCTCGCAGGCGCGGCCGGCATCGACCTGCAGAAGCTCGAGACCCTGGCGAAGCGGCTGGCCTCCGGGCCCTCCGTGATCTTCCCCGGTGGGGTCCAGAACCAGGGTGTCAACGGCACGAACCTCGCCCTCGCAACGCTCGTCCTCAACCACGTCTGCGGCAACGTCGGCAACACGGTCGACTTCGTTCGCGCCCGCAGTGTCGGCCCGATCAGCTCCTTCGCCGATGTCGAGGCCCTGCTGGCTGCCTGCGCCGCCGGCAGCGTCAAGACCCTCTTCATCGACGGGCTCGACCTCGTCTTCAACCTGCCGAGCGACGTCGGGGTCGCGGCGGCGCTGGCCAAGGTCGACAACCTCGTCATCTTCGGGAACGGCCTCGGCGACACGCCGACGGAGGGGGCCATCCTCCTCCCGACGGGTTCCTGGCTGGAGAACTGGGGCGACGCAGAGGTCGTGAGCGGATGGCACGGCCTTCGCCAGCCCGGCATGAAGCGCATCCACGACACGCGCGGCATCGGTGACGTCCTGCTGAGCCTCGCCAAGGCCGCCGGCATGGGCCGGACGGAGGGCGACACCGGAGAGACCGCCTCGGAAGACGACGAGGTCGCCCTCGCGCTTCCCATGGTGACCGGCGCCGAGGCTCGAGCCGACTTCGAGGCCGTCGACTTCTACCGCTACGTCGCGGGCCACTGGCACGAGACGGTCTGGAGCGGCTCCGGGAGCTTCCAGGACTTCTGGGTGGACTCCCTGCGGGCCGGCTTTGCAGAGGCCACGGTCGACGAGGTCCAGGTCGGGCTCCGCGGCGACGTTCCGACAATCCAGCCCGGCGAGGCTGTCGCCGGAGACGCGCTCCACCTCTTCCCCCACAGCAACCTCCGCGACGGTCGAGGCGCCTCCCGCGCCTGGCTGCAGGAGATCCCCCACCCGGTCAGCGGCCTCACCTGGGCCACCTGGGCCGAGGTCAGCCCCAAGACCGCCGAGGCGCTGCACATCGAGACCTCGGAGGGCTTCACCGGCCACGTGAGGGTGAAGAGCGCGGGTGGCGAGGTCCTCGCCAACCTCCGCGTCGATAAGGGCATCGCCGATGGCCACGTCGCCGTGGTGCTCGGCAACGGCCACGAGGCCGGCGGCCGCTACGAGAAGGGCTGGGGCGCCAACGCCTTCCGCTTGCTCCAGACCGCGAAGGACCCCCTCAGCGGGGCTCTCTGCTACCTCGGCCAGACCGCGTCGATCAGCGCCGCAGCAGATGGGCCGCCTCGCAAGTCGATGAAGGGCAACGAGACGATGGACAACCGTCCGGTCGCCCTCGTCGCCAACGTCGAGCAGGTGCTCCATGGAGAGGAGCTCGACCTTCGGCAGGGAATGGGAGCGCACGTCGTCGAGGACCAGCGCCTCGTCGACGCCGGCATCCACGACTTCTACCCGGAGCCGGAGCACCCGACCTACCGCTTCGCGATGAGCTTCGACCTCGACCGTTGCACCGGCTGCGGCGCCTGCGAGGCAGCCTGCATCGCCGAGAACAACATCGGCATCACCGGGCCCGAGCAGCACAAGCGCTACCGGTACATGGGCTGGATCCGACTGGACCGTTTCTGGGAGGGAGAGGGCGAGCACCCCGACGTGCGCTACCTCCCAGCTGTCTGCCAGCAGTGCGCCCACGCTCCTTGCGAGGGTGTCTGCCCGGTCGTCGCGACCTACCACAACATCGATGGCCTCAACGCCATGATCTACAACCGCTGCGTCGGCACGCGGTACTGCGCGAACAACTGTCCCTACAGCTCGCGTCGCTTCAACTGGCACACCTACCTGTGGCCCGAGTCCTTCGAGCTGATGCTGAACCCCGACGTGGCCTCTCGCGAGATGGGCGTCATGGAGAAGTGCACCTTCTGCGTGCAGCGCCTCCGCGTCGCCAAGGCGGACGCCAGCCCAGGGGTTGCTGGCGACGACGTGCTGTCACACATCACGGCCTGCGCCGAGGTCTGTCCGAGCGATGCCATCGTCCTCGGCAACCGGAAGGACCCGGAGAGCGCGGTGTCGAAGCTGCACGAGGACCCGCGCAGCTACCAGCTCTTCGAGGAGCTCAACACCAAGAATGGCGTGCAGTACCTGGCCCGCCTGACCTTCCAGGACGCCAGCCACGGTGGCGGCCACGGTGGCGAAGAGGCCAGCGCCGGCGACCACGATGGGGAGCACTGATATGTCTGCAGCCGCACCCACCTACGCGGATGTCAACAAGGACGTCATCCGGCCGTTGTTCAGGCCGACGGCGCTCTGGACCATCGTCTTCCTGCTGGACCTCTGCGTCCTCGGCTTCGGCATCTGGTGCTGGGGCTACCAGCTCGAGTACGGGATGGGCGTCGCGGGCTACGCGCCGCCGGTGTTCTGGGGCGTGTACATCACGACCTTCGTCTTCTGGGTCGGTATCGGTCACGCCGGCACGCTGATCAGCGCCATCCTCTTCCTCTTCCGAGCGCGCTTCCGGACCGGCGTCTACCGGGCAGCGGAGGCGATGACCGTCTTCGCGGTCATCTCGGCGGCGCTGTTCCCGATGATCCACGTCGGGCGGCTCTGGTACGTCTTCTTCCTCTTCCCGTACCCGAACCAGCGGCTGTTGTGGCCGAACTTCAAGTCCCCGCTGTTGTGGGACGTCTTCGCCATCAACACCTACCTCATCATCTCGTCGGTGTTCTTCTTCGTCGGACTGATCCCCGACATCGCCTCGGTCCGCGACAGCAACCGCGGCATCATCCGCAAGGTCTACAACGTCCTGTGCCTGGGGTGGCGGGGTACCGACAACCAGTGGCGCCACTACATGGCGGCCTACGGCTTCTTCGCGGCCCTCTGTACGCCGCTGGTCGTCTCCGTCCACAGCGTCGTGTCCTGGGACTTCGCGATGGCCCAGACCGCCGGCTGGCACAGCACCATCTTCCCGCCGTATTTCGTCGCCGGCGCCATCTTCTCGGGCTGCGCGATGGTGATGACGCTGCTCATCCCGCTCCAGAAGATCTTCAAGTGGGACCAGTACATCAACGTCTACCACCACGAGTCCCTCGCCAAGCTCTGCCTGCTCACGGGACTCATCCTGACCTACGCATACGGGGTCGAGCACTTCATCGCCTGGTACTCGGACAACCCCTACGAGTGGGGCATCTTCGTCGACCGCTTCAGCGGTCAGTACTGGTGGATCATGTGGACGATGGTGGCGTGCAACTGCATCATCCCGATGCTCTTCTGGATCCGGGCGGTGAGGACGAACCTCGCCGCCCTCTGGGTCATCAGCATCTTCATCAACATCGGGATGTGGTTCGAGCGGTACAACATCATCGCCTCGGCCCTCGCCCACCAGTTCGATCCCGCAGCCTGGGTGTTCTACAAGCCCAGCTGGGTCGAGATCGGAATCCTCTGTGGGTCCTTCGCGTGGTTCTCCATGTGGTTCCTGCTCTTCGTGAAGCTGTTGCCGGCAGTGGCCATGGCAGAGATCAAGGAGAGCCTCCGGCCTCCCCTGCGCTCCGACCAGAAGGAGGCCGCGTGAGCACGAGCCCGAACAACGTGAAGGCCGTCTTCCCCTACCTGGACGACCTCCTCACGGCGATCGACCGCGTGAAGAAGGCTGGCTACAGCGACTTCACGGTCATGTCTCCGCTCCCGAGGCACGAGATCGAAGAGGCCATCTACGAAGGCAAGCCCTCCCCGGTGCGCTGGTGGACGATGCTCGGCGCGCTCGCAGGCGGGACCGGAGGCTTCGTCCTGTCCTGCCTGACCTCGGCGGTCTGGCCGATGGCGCTGCCGGGTGGAAAGCCCGTCGTCTCGATCCCGCCCTTCGTCATCATCACCTTCGAGAGCACGGTGCTCATCTCCGGCCTCATCACGCTGGCGGCCATCATCTACCACTGCCGCTTGCCCGCCTTCGACCTCGACGTCGAGTGCTGCGACCCGCGCTACACCGTCGACCACTTCGGTCTCGTCGTCCACGGCCTCGACTGGGACGACAAGGCGAACGTCGCCAAGCTCCTCAACGACGCCGGAGCGACCGAAGTCGCCGGCTCCACGGAGGCCTGACGTGGCTGTCTCACCCCACACCAAGCACACCATCGTCTTCGTCGCAGCCTTCTGCGCGTTGGCCGGGTACGGGACCTGGTCCATCACGACCTACGAGATCTTCCCGTCCTTCATGCAGGGACGGCAGCTCTACTTCACGGACATGATGGACGTCCAGACGGTCAAGGCCTACGAACGCGAGATGGTTGGGCTCCCCGAGGGCACCGTGTCGAGAGACCGGTACTTCCCCAACCACGACCGCGCGACGGACGAGGGCAAGGCGCTCACCCACGACTACGTCGCCGATCTGGACTTCCTGACCCAGGGCGAGGAGATGTTCTCGACCTACTGCGTGCCCTGCCACGGAGACGGGGGCGCGGGCATGGGGCCCGTGACCAACCCCGCCAACCCGGGCCGCTTCATGCCGCCCGCACCGGCGCTCTCCGGCAGCTACGCCCTCACCAAGAACTACACCGACGGCTACCTCTACCTCACCATCCGCAACGGCTCGTTCATCATGCCCGGCTACAGCTGGGCGATGTCCGACGAGGAGATGTGGGCCACCGTCGAATACCTCCGGACTCTGGAGGGCGCTGACTACGCACCCCCCGAGACCGCGGAAGCCGAGGACGGCGCGTCCTCGAGCGAGGAGGGCTGAACCATGGTCGGCATTCCCCACTTCGACCCCAGACCTCATCTCGGGCCTCCCGCGATCCCCACCACGGTCAAGATCGTCGGCTTCGCGATGCTCGCGGTTGGCCTGGCTGCTCTCGCTGGCATGCTCCAGGGGGGCGAAGAGTCCGCCCTGCGAGCCCGGATCGCCTTCCTCGTCTCCATGAACTACTTCGTCGGCATCAGCTTCGGCGGCATCGCCTTCCTGGCCGCGATGACCATCACAGAGGCCCGCTGGAGCAGGCCGCTCAAGCGCATCGCGGAGGGTTTCGCGGCCTTCACGCCGGTGATCTGGATCCTCTTCCTGCTGTTCTACGCGACCGGCGGACTCGACCTCTACGAGTGGCACAACCACCCCGAGCAGTTCCACGGCCACAAGCACGCCTGGCTGCAGGACGGCTTCTTCCTGGGCCGCAACCTCTTCGCGATGGGCCTGCTCTCGCTGCTGGGTCTCTTGTACATCCGCGCCTCGCTGAAGCCCGACCTGCTCGCCGCCAAGGCCGAGCTCGGCTCGGTGGCACCGGCGTGGTGGGATCGCGTCATCGGCGGCGCCACGAACGTCAACGCCGAGATCGAGAGCGCCAACAAGCACATGACCGTGCTCTCCCCCATCCTCGCCATCCTCTACGCCGTCACGCTGACCCTCTATGCCTTCGACGCCATCATGAGCCTGGCGCCGCACTGGTACGCCAACATGTTCGGTGGCTGGTTCTTCGCCAGCTGTTTCTGGCTCACGATGATCGCGCTGGGGCTCTTCAGCCTGGCCATGCGTGGATGGATGGGCATCAAGCACCTGCTGAAGCCCGGCATGTACCACGACCTCGGCCAGCTGATCTTCGCCTTCTGCATCATCTGGACGTACATGTTCTTCGCTCAGCTGCTGCCCATCTGGTACGGCAACATGACGGAGGAGATCGGCTTCCTGCTGGTCCGGATGACACTCGAACCCTGGAACGACCTCGCCAAGGTCGTCGGGTGCATGTGCTTCCTGATCCCCTTCGGGACGCTGCTGTCGCGTGGCATCAAGAAGATGCCGCTGGGCTTCGCCATCGTGCTGGCGGTCCCGGCGATCGGGATCGCGCTCGAGCGCTTCCTCGTCGCAGCCCCGAGCGTCTGGATGGGTGACACGATCCCGCTCGGCCCCGGAGAGGTCGCCATCTTCGCCGGTTTCCTGGGCGCCTTTGTCCTGGTCGTCAGCAAGTACGTCTCCAGCGTGCCCCCGGTCCCCGTGACCGACCCCTACATGCTTCCGCACCCGAACGACATCCACGTGCACTCGCGGGACGCTGCCCACCACTGAGATCGACTGCGGGGCCCGACGGTGCGGGCTCGGCGATCAGACGATCGGGCGACGCTTCTTCGCCTGGGCCCGGACCGCGAGCATCGAGCGCGCCCGATCCAGCCCCGTTCGGTACTTCATCTCGTCAGGGACGAGGTCCGCTGCCTTGGCGTAGCAGTCGATGGCCAGAGGCTTGTCCTTGACCCTCATCGCAGCCTCGCCCTTCTTCGCGAGGGCGACGGCCGCCTTGGCGATCAGCTCCTCCCCGACGATGGCCGAGCGCGCACTCCTGCGGGCCTCCGCGTCGCCCAGCTCCTCGAGCGCGGTGGCCAGCCGGGCGTTGATCGTCGTGAGCGCTTCGGTGAGCTCGCTCGGGACCTCTCCGAACACGAGCGGGTCGTAGCGGTTCTTCAGCTTCTTGTGTGCGGCCTCGACCCCTTTCGTCGTGATGATCCAGTGGACCTCGAGCACGTCGAAGGCGTTGGCTCCCTGGACCTTTTCGCGCTTCTTCAAGATCGGACCGCGGATACGCCTCACCTTCCGCTCGAGGTCCTCGCCCTCGCCGAAGTCGATGAAGCCCATCTCGTTCAGGGCCCAGATCGTTCCAGCTGTGCCGGCCTTCGTCATCGGAGTGATCGAGAACAGCTTGCGAACCCGGAGCGGCTGCGGTTGGCTGACCAGCTCCAGCAGCTTGCGCTCCTGGTCGTCCCACGCGAAGCCTGCCAGGATCTGGCGCGCGCTGGCCCGGACGCTGATGTGGTTCTCCAGCCGCGGTCGGAGCATCGTGTAGAGCTTCTCGGAGGTGACATTCCGAGCGTGGTTCATCATGGCGCGGAACAGGACCTCTGGCACGTTGACGGGCGGGATCGCGAAGCGCTGCGGGAACTGGTCCACCGGGAAGAAGGCCCAGACACCGTCGTGAGTGCGAAGGACCATCTGGAAGATGAACTCGCACTGCCGCTTGAGCACAGCCGGGATCTGCCCAGGGGTCAACAACCCCATTCGAACCAGCGCCTCGCCCTGCTTGCAGCCCTCGCTGTCCATGATGTCGAGGGCCTGTTGGACGTGCTCGTCGCTGACCTTCTCGGCCTTCTTGAGCAGACCCCCCAAGGTCTCCTCCTCGTCGAGGGGCTCGCGTCGCCAGCCGACGGGACCGCCGTCCACCCAGAAGCCATAGCGCTGGACACCGTCCTCCTGGATCACCGTGAGCAGCCCGGTGGTCTGGTTGACGGCGATGTCCACCAGGAAGCTCCGCAGGCCACGGCCAGCGAGCGAACCCTGCGCCATCGGCGCCTGATCGAGCACATCCGGGATCTCGTAGCCGTAGGTCCGCCGCCGCGCGACGTACTGGTCATCGACGGCCTCTTCGGTCGGCGCCGCGACGGCGGGTGCGGGAACGACCCGCTCGACGATGACCTCCCTGACCTCGCCGGGGAGGACGACCTCGCCCAGATCGAGCAGGTGCTGCCTGACGCGCTCGATCGTCTGGAAGACGCTCTCGACCGCCTCGGCCACGTTGTCTGGCCAGTCCGGGACCTGAGCGGCGGTGTCGCCGTTGTCCAACACGCGGAGCACGTTGCAGCGGACCGGCCCCACGCGTCCTCGGAAGGGCAGCACGAGGTCCAGGTTGAACTGGAGCGCGAGCTCGTCGCCATCGATCGAGTCGGCGGGGACGACCACCGTGTCGTTGTCGAGGTGTTCCTCGTACTCCCGCAGGAATGTGTCGAGGTCAGAAAGGTCCCATGAGGTCGCTCGAACGGCCATTCAACGCTCCCGAGTGCCCAGAATGCCATCCCGAAGCGCACGCCAGACAGGGATCTTGCCGGATCCGTCAGGCAGATCGACCACGTAGCGCGGCAGGGCGACGCCCGAGACGCGGCGCGCGAGGCCATCGTGGAGCGCGAGGCCGTCGTTGGCGTCGACCCGGAACCGGGCGTTTCCAGCCGCGTGATCGGTGTGGTGCAGGTAGTAGGGAAAGACGCGCAGCCCGACGAGCTCTTCGCAGAGGCGCTGGAGTACATCCACGTCGTCATTGACGCCCGAGAGCAGCACCGCCTGGTTGAGCACCGGCAGTCCAGCCCCGACGAGGCGTGAGAGGGAGCTCCGCACGGATGGGCTCAGTTCTCGAGGGTGGTTGCAGTGCACGAGCACCCACGTGGGACCCCGCCGGGCCAACCCCTCGACGAGTTCGTCGGTGACGCGCTCAGGCGCGGCGATCGGCGCGCGAGTGTGGATGCGCGTGATGGGGAGCCCGACCTCGTCGATGGCGCGGAAGACCAGCTCGTCCCTCACGGCGAGGGGGTCTCCGCCGCTCAGGATCAGCTCACGCGCTCCGCTGCGGCGACAGACTCCCAGGGCCTGCTCGAGCTCCGCCGGGTCCGGGTCGAGGCGCCCGGCGTGGTCGTTGCGCCGGAAACAGTACCGGCAGTAGGCATGACAGCGACGGGTGAGCATCAGCAGTACACGGTCCGGGTGCTTCTGGACCACCCAGGGAGTCGGCCTCGAGCGCCGCTCCCCCACCGGGTCGACGAGCCCCTCGGGATCTGGTTCGAGCTCGGACGCAGCGGGTAGGACCTGCAGGCCCATGGGGTCCTCAGGGTCATCGACGAGCCCGAACCAGGAGCGCGGAACCCGCACGGGAAAGCGGGCGTCCACCGCGCTCCAGAGCTCGGGATCGATGCCCATCCTCCGAGATGCCTCCAGCCGGCCGACCGTGGGCGAAGGCCGCTCCACGGGATACGGAACGGTGATTTCTGACCGAGGCCGAGACATGGCGTCCTACTACCAGACTTCGGATTTCCGTAACGGGCTCAAGGTCGTCGTCGATGGCTATCCCTACGTGGTGACGTACTTCCAGTTCGTGAAGCCAGGCAAGGGCACGGCCTTCACACGGACGAAGCTGAAGAACCTCATCAACGGCAACGTCATCGAGCGCACCTACCGCACGGGCGAGAGCTTGGAGCAGGCGGACTGCGAGGAGCGTCCGATGCAGTACCAGTACCAGGACGACGACATCTTCTACTTCATGGACATGGAGTCCTTCGAGACGATCGGCATCGGGGAGGAGTTCCTCGGCGGGGCCGAGAAGTACCTGCTCGACGCGCTCGAGGTCCAGGTGATGGTCTACAACGGGCGTCCGGTCGGCATCGAGCTTCCGAACTTCATCGAGGCCGAGATCACCCACTGCGAGCCAGGGGTCAAGGGCAACACGGCACAGGGCGCGACCAAGCCGGCGACCATCTCCTGCGGCGCGACGGTCCAGGTCCCGCTCTTCGTCGAGCGAGGCGAGATCATCAAGGTCGACACCCGTGATGGCGGCAAGTACGTCAGCCGCGTCCGGAACTAGCATTCCCCGGGCAGAGGTCCTGCGGGCGCGCGCCCACATCATCCGGAGCATCCGCGAGTGGTTCTGGGGCAGCGGCTTCCTCGAGGTCGAGGCGCCGACGCTCGTGCGCAGTCCGGCGATGGAAGAACACCTGGAGGCCTTCCGAGTGGGCGAGCGCTTCCTCCACACCTCGCCCGAGTTCGCGCTCAAGCGCGTGCTCGCGGCTGGACTGCCGCGCATCTTCTCCCTGGGGCCCTGCTACCGAGACGAGGAGTGGGGTCCGCTCCACGGACACGAGTTCACGATGCTGGAGTGGTACCGGGTGGGATGCGGCTACGAAGGCATCGCCAGCGACCTCGTCGGGCTGCTCGGCGCCCTGGGAATACCCGAGCCCGTCCGTGTGACGGTGCGCGAGGCCTTTGTCGCCGTTGGGGGGCGACCAGAGGACCCCATCGAGGCCCAGCGGACCTGGGTCAACGACGTCGAGCAGCGCTTCCAGCGTCCGACGCTGGTCTTCGACTACCCGGCGGACGAAGCCGCCCTGTCCGAGCTGCGTGGTGAGCATGCCGAGCGCTTCGAGCTGTACTGGAAGGGCGTAGAGCTCGCCAACGCCTTCACCGAGTTGCGCGATCCCACCGAGCTGCTGGAGCGCTGGGCCAAGAACAACGCTCGGCGGCGGGCGGCAGGCAGAGCCCCCCACCCCGTCGATGCCCGCCTGGTGGAAGCCGTCGCCCGCCATCCCCGCGCCGGTGGCATCGCGCTCGGGATCGACCGGCTGGTGATGCTGCTGCTCGGCGAAGACGACATCGAGCGGGTCCGCGTGTGTGGCTGATCATCGCCTGTGGCCAGGTGCCGGAGAGCGATGGCCGGCGCTTTGTCCGCCAGCTCGGCGGCAGCCCGGAGGCCTGCGCCGCGATCGACGACGCTCGCCTGCGGGGCCACTGCCAGCTCGCCAACGGCGCTGCCTGCGAGGAGGTCGAAGTGGGCCCCTGGCAGGACGAGTGCTGGTTCAGCCTGGCCGAGCACATCGTCGATGATGACGAGGCAGTCTCGACCTGCACCAAGGCCGGCCTCTACGCAGGCGACTGCTTGACGCACCTGTTCAAGGCCCAGGTCGACGACGACCTCGCAGCCGCCGAAGCCCTGGAGATGCACTACGACGAGCTCGGGGCTGGCGACTGGGAGCCCCCTTGGGGATGGTGGTGGCGGCGGCATCACCAGCGAGCGCCGCGCCTGGACCGCAGCTGCGCCGAGCTGTCCCCGCCACAGACGCGCCGCTGCCTGCGCGAGGCCATCCCCGCCCTTCGCCTCGCCTACCGGTCGGCCCTGTCCGAGCGCCCCCGCGAGCACTGCGGCCTCGCGCTGGAGGAACTCCGGAAAGGAAAGATCCCCTGGGTCGCGGACACAGAGCTGGACGCGGTCGTCGTCGAGGAGCTCGAGGCCGCCTGCCCCTAGGGGACCGCCGCTTCGCCCTCTATCAGCTGCTCGATCAGCGCCTCCATGAGCTCGACTTCGATCGGGCTCAGGCGGTACTCGATCTCCATGCCCTTCTCCTCGCCCGCTTGGAGAACGCGCTTGCGTGAGCTCCAGACGACGACGCCGTCGAGTCGGACGGGGTCGGCCTGCCCGGGCACGGCGATCTCGAAGGTGCACTCGCGACCCTCCTTCAGCGGCTTCTCGGCCTTGATGAAGGTGCGCCCGCGGTCGAGGTTCTCCCGGTACTCGCGAACGAAGGCGGTCGTCGTCCGGTAGCTGATCTTCAGGCGCGCCGGCTTTCGTGCGCGGACCCGAGGCTCCGGCTCGGGGATCGGATCCGGCTCGATCTCGGGCAGATCCTCCTCAGGCGTCTCGGCGTAGAGGTCCTCTGGGTAGAAGAGGTCCTCCTCCAAGAGCGCCGGCCGCAGCTCGTCACCGTCGATCGGAGCAAGGTCGTCGTCGGCCAGCTCGGAGACGGCGCCGTTGGCCTGGTTCTCCTCGGGAGGGGCGAGGTAGCCGAGGGCATCCGTCGGGAGTTCCTCCGCCTCGTCGTCCACCAGGTTGACACCCATCTCCTCATCGAAGTCCAGGAGCGAGGGATCGACCTCGGCTGGCTCCGGGTCGAAGTCGCCGTAGTCGATCAGATCGTCGGGGGTCTCGTCAAAGACCGCCGCGAGGTCGTCCGCATCGATCCTGGCGGGCTCGGTGGATCCCCCAGCCACGACCGCGGCCGGCTCGGGTCGGGGCTCCTCCTCGAACGGCTGGATGTCCGAGGCATCGAGGGTGGGCATCTCGATCGCCAGCTTGGTCCTGCGAGCCTGCTCCGGAGGCGGCTCCGGGATCTCGATGGCGGGGGCAGCGGGCTCGCCATCCGGCAGATCGATGCTGGCCGGATCTCCAGTGTCCTCCTCCTTTGTGCCGAAGATGCTGGAGAAGAAACCGGCCTTCTGCCTGGGCTCTCCAGCGACCGCGGGGGGGCCGATCCCTTGCGCCAGCCTGGCCTCCCTGACGACGCGGGCAGCCTCGACCGTCTCCGAATCCGGGAGGTGGGGTTCGTTAACGCGATCACCGTAGTTGCGGATGACCAGTTGCTTTCGCTCCCCGGTGAGCCGATCGACGGCGGTGGTGTGGAGCATTCCGTTGGCGTCGATCCGGAAGGTCACGTCGATCTTCCGTTCCATTCGCGCAGCGGTGCGTAGGCCGTCGAGGATGAACTCGCCGAGGCGCTCACACTCCTCCGCCACGCGGGAGGTGCCCTGGCGGACCGTGATGCGCGCACGCTCCTGGTCCTCGTTCGCGGTCGTGAAGACCCTGGTCTTGGTGAAGGGGATGCGGGTGTTTCGTTCGATGACTGTCGTGAAGAAGCCGCCCGCTGAGTCGATGCCGAGATCGAAGGGGGTGACGTCGATGAGCAGCGTCGTCCCGATCTCCGGCTCGTCCAGAGACTGGGCGTGGACCGCCGCGCCGATAGCGACGACCTCCTCCGGGTGGACGGACCTGGAGGGCTCACGACCAAAGAGCGCCGAGATGGCCTCTCGTACGCGGGGCATCCGAGTCTGGCCACCGACGAGCACGACATCGTCGATCTGCCCGATCTGGAGCCCGGCCATGGCCACGGCCTCCTTCGTGATCTCGACGGTCTTGTCGATGAGATCGCTGACGAGCTCCTCGAGCTGCGTCCGGGTGAGCTCGTACTCCAGGTTGCGAGTGGCTGTTATGCGCGGGACGAGCACCGTGACCTTGTCGGCGAACGACAGCTCGCACTTCGCGCGCTCTGAGGCGTCCTTGAGCCGCTGGAGGGCCGTGACGTCCTCGCGGAGATCCTCGCGGTGGTCTGCGAGGAAGCGATCGGCGAGCCACTCGACGATGCGCAGGTCCAGGTCCTCTCCACCAAGGTAGGTGTCGCCAGAGGTCGCGAGGACCTCGTAGACTCCGCTGGAGAGGTGGAGCACCGAGACGTCGAAGGTGCCACCGCCGAGGTCGAAGATGGCGACGCTGCGCTCGATGTCCTTTCGGAAGCCGTAGGCAAGGGCCGCGGCTGTGGGCTCGTTGAGCAGCCGGTCGCACCGGAGGCCCGCCATCTCCGCGGCCTTCATCGTCGCGGCGCGCTGGGAGTGGTTGAAGTAGGCGGGCACGGTGATCACGGCCTCGTCCACCGGCTCGCCGAGCGCCTTCTCGGCGATCTGTCGGGCCACCTTGAGGATGATGGCGTGCACCTCGATCGGCGACATGACGTTGTCGCCGATGGTGACGTGAGCCTCGCCGTTGGGCCCTTCTACGACCTGGTAGTGCATGCGCCTGGAGGTGTCTTGAGCCTGGCGCGAGTCGAAGGTGCGCCCGATCAGCCGCTTGGCGGCGTAGACCGTGTTGTGGGGGTCGGTCAAGATGCGGTTCTTGGCCGCTTGTCCAACCACGAAGCTCCCGTCGTCCTTCTGACAGACGACGCTCGGGAGCACCTTGTAGCCTTTCCCGTCCTCAAGGACCTTGGGGCGTCCCTTCATGAACACGGCCACGGCCGTGTTCGTGGTGCCCAGATCGATCCCGATGGTCCTGCCCAAAAGGCTCTCTCCAGCCAAAGTGCAGCAGACTATACCGCGTCACTCTCCTCTGACCGAAACAGCGGAAGCTGCGGCGTGTCGACCCCGGGTCTCGGCGGAATCGGGTAGCGACCGCTGAAGCAGGCGTCACAGTAGCTCCCGCTGTCCTCGCCCAGCTCGGCGTGCAGCGCCTCCATAGGCAGATACGCGAGACTGTCGGCGCCGATGTGCGCTCGGGTCTCCTCGATGTCGAGCCGGTGAGCGATCAACTCTTCCTGGGTTGGAGTGTCCACCCCGTAGAAACAGCTCGCGATGATGGGCGGGGAGCAGATGCGGAGGTGCACCTCAGCAGCTCCGGCCGCCCTCAGGAGCCGCACGATCTTGCGTGAGGTGGTGCCGCGGACGATGGAGTCGTCGATTACGACCAGGCGCTTCCCCTCGATCACGGAACGAACCGGTGAGAGCTTCAACTTCACGCCGAAGTCGCGAATCTGCTGGCTCGGCTCGATGAAGGTGCGCCCGACGTAGTGGCTCCGGATGAGGCCCTGCTTGAAGGTGAGCTTCGACTCGAAGGCGTAGCCGAGGGCGGCCGGCGTGCCGCTGTCGGGGACCGGAAGGGCGACGTCCGCCTCGACGGGGGCGGAGCGGGCGAGACGTCTCCCCCACCCGAAGCGCGAGTCGTAGACGGGTCGTGAGAAGACGTCGCTGTTCGGTCGCGCGAAGTAGACGTGCTCGAAGACGCAGCTCTTGCGCTCGCGCCGCGGGAAGGGCGACAGTGACATCACGCGGCCGTCTTCGATGATGATCATCTCTCCGGGCTCGACTTCCCGCTCGACCGTGCCGCCGACGAGGTCCAGCGCGGTGGTCTCGCTGGCGATGATCCAGGCATCACCGAGGCGACCGAGCACGAGCGGGCGGAAGCCCATCGGGTCGCGCACGGCCACGAGTCGGTCCTCGGAGAGCAGCACCAGGCTGTAGGCACCCTCGACTTGCATGAGCGCGTCTACGAGGCGGTTGATGAAGGTGCCCTGGATGCTCGTCGCGACCAGGTGGAGGATGACCTCCGTGTCCGAAGAGGTGGCGAAGATCGAGCCGCGCGCTTCGAGTCGCCCGCGGATCTCGGCTGCGTTGACGAGGTTGCCGTTGTGGGCGATGGCCACCTGCCCTTCCCGGTACCTGACCACGAAGGGCTGCACGTTGCGCAGGGACGACTCTCCGGAGGTCGAGTAGCGCACGTGCCCGATCGCGCTGGTGCCGGGGAGCTTGTCGAGCTCCTGGCCTCCGTAGACATCGCCGACCAGGCCCAGACCACGCCAGGCCCGCAGGCGCGTTCCGTCCCAGGTCGAGATGCCAGCCCCCTCCTGCCCGCGATGCTGGAGCGCGTGCAGGCCGAGGTAGGCGACCTTCGCGGCCTCGTCGTGACCGTGGATGCCGACGATGCCGCACACGCTCTAGGCGCCGAGCTCGTGACCGAAGACGCGGCTGTAGAGCTCCCTGTAGGTCTCGCTCAGGTCACCGAGGTCGCGGCGGAAGACGTCCTTGTCGAGCTTTCTGCCCGTGCCCTTCTCCCAGAGACGGCAGCCGTCGGGTGTGATCTCGTCGGCGAGGAGGAGCTGACCGCTGGGGGTTCGGCCGAACTCGATCTTGAAGTCCACCAGGTCCACGCCGAGCGGGTCCCAGAAGCCCAACAGCGCCGCGTTGACCTTCAGCGCTGCCATGCGGAAGTACTCGAGCTCCCACTGCTCGGCCCATCCGAACATGACCGCGTGCACATCCGACATCGCTGGATCGTCGAGCTCGTCGCTCTTGTAGAACCACTCCACCATCGGGTAGGGCAGCGGCTCGCCCTCCTCCCGTCCGAAGCGGCGAGCGGCCGAACCGGCGACGATGTTCCTGACGACGACCTCGACAGGGACGATCTCCACGCGATGGCAGAGCTGGTCGGTCGCGGAGAGCCGCTCGACCAGGTGGGTCGGGAGCCCTGTCTCGGCGGAGACGAAGTTCATCAGGTGCCAGCTGATCGCGGCGTTGACGCGGGCCTTGTCCGCGACGCGATCGAACTTCTTGCCGTTGAACGCAGTGGCGTCGTCCTTGTAGTGGAGGATGACGTGGTCGGGGGAGTCGGCGACGGCAAAGACCTGCTTGGACTTGCCCTCGCGAAGTAGCTGTCCGCGAGTGTGGCTCATTGGGGCCTCCAGTGAGGTTCCTAGCGAGGAGCTCCGACTCGCGCGGTGACGGTCCTGTGAATCAGCCCTCTTCGAGCTGTTGGAGCACCCGCCGGAGACGCCGGACGCGGGCGCCCTGCTCCAGGCCGAGCCACTGCTCGAGCGCGATGCCGTAGGCCTTGCGGGCCCGCGCCAGCTGCCCGCAGCGGCGCGCCTCGTCGCCTGCCAGCTCGGCGGGCCAGGCGTTGTCGTAGTCGAGGTCTCCCCAGGACTCGAAGTCCGCGATCGCCTGGTCGATCGCGCGATCGAAGGCGGACCAGCGTCCGCTGTGGGCCTCCGCCGCGGCGAGGACGACGTGGAGAACGCCGAAGAGGCCGCGCACACCCCTGGCCCTGGCGTAGCCGAGCACCAGGACCGTGCGCTTGCGGGCCTCGTCGGTGTGTCCGCGCTGGAGGGCCAACAGCGCCAGGTTGGTCTGCGGGTACACCTTCGCGTACGAACCGCAGGCCTCGTACACGGCCTCGGACCGGAGATAGAGCCCCTCGGCCTTGGAGAAGTCCTCTGCGTGACGCGCGAAGACGCCGAGGTCGTTGAGGCTGTTGGCGACGCCGAGGCGGGCACCGATGCGCTCGTAGACAGCCAGCGCTCGTCGAATCCAGGTAGCGGCGCCGTCGAAGTCTCCGGAGTGGCGCAGCAGTATCCCCAGCCCACGGTGGGCCCCCGCGACGCCCTTCTCGTCGCCGAGCTCGGAGTAGAGCTGCTCGGCCAGCAGGTAGTACTCCCTGGCGCTCTCCGTTTCGTGGAGTATGCGACAGACATCCCCCAAGCCGAGGATGCAGTGGGCCTCGCCCAGCAGGTCCTCGACGAAGCGCCGATACAAGGCGAGGGCTTCCAGGTAGCCCTGCCGCGCGTCCTCCAGCAGCCCTCGCTGGCGGTTTGCCTCCGCGACACCCCGGATGGCTTCGGCAAGGACCCCGATCTGGCCGTTTTGGCGGGCGATGGGCAAGACGCGAGAGATCCGCTCGTCGAAGTCCGCCCACTTTCCTTGCAGGCGGTCCACCGCCGCGCGGACGACGAGGCCCTCTGCGACTCTCGGATCCCGCTCGGTCAGGCCCAGGGTGCGCTGGGCAGCGAGGCGGCGGTCGAGCAGGTCTCGGGCCTCGGAGAAGCAGCCGGCGTCACGCAGCCGCTCGGCGGCGACCGCGAGCGGCTCCAGGGCTGCGTCGTGGTCTCCAGCGGCCAGGTAGTGCCTGGCTATGCGCTCGACCGCTTCCCCCTTGGCCCCGTAGCGCTCGGTGAGCATCGCAGCACAGCGACGGTGGTGGCGATCGAGCCGACCTTCCTCGTCGGCGGTGCGCTGGAGGGCCTCGCGCAGCATGCCGTGCACGAAGGCGAAGCCCTCATCTCCTCGAACGAGGAGCCGTACGCGGGCCAGGGCCTCGAGGACGTCCGGGCGGTCATCGTGCCCGCACAGGACTGCCCACTCGTCGGCATCGACCTGGTGTCCCAACGCGGCGGCCAGCTCCAGCAGCCGGCGGTCCTCTGGCCCCCGCTCGGAGAGCGCCGCGTCGAGGCGAGCCGACCAGACCTCGTAGAGATCGTCCGGAATGGTCGCTCGCTCGCCGCTGCGAAGGCGCCACCCCTGCTCCGAGAGCTCCAGGACCCCACGATGGACGAGGTCGCCGACGAGCTGCACTGCGAACAGCGGAGAGCCGGCGGTGCGCTCCTCGACTTCGTCTGCAAGCTCGCCGGAGAGCCCGAGGAGACCCCGCACGAGCTCACGATGCTCCGCGTCCGCGAGCTTCCGGAGGCTCAGCACGCGAGTCTGCTCGGAGAGCTCCAACTGCTCGAGGAGCGAGGCAGCCTCTGGCCGCTCGAGGATCGCCTCGTCCCGGATCGTCAGGATCAGCATCAGCGGCATCTCGAGGCCGCGCGACATCAGCCAGCGAGCGAGCGAGAGGGCATCCGGTCCCCACTGGACGTCGTCGAGGTGCACGATGACCGGGCGCGGGCCGCCCTCGTCGACGAGATCGGCAGCTGCTCGCTGCAGCACTCGCTGGACGAGCACGTAGCGCTCGGTGGTCGAGCCGAGGCGCAGGCGAGCGTGGGAGGGTCGGAGCAGCGCGACGAGGCCGTCCACCTCGGAGCTGGGATCGCCGAGTCCCCTGCCCCTGAGCGCTACCTCGAGGTGCGCTTCGAGGTCGTCGCCCGAGAGGCCCACGGCGTGGAGGTGGCGCGCCAGCATCCGCGCGATGCCGAAGCGGGGCCCACCGACGGGGTCGTGGTCGGCCCGGAGCACTGTTGCGTTTCCGAGCTCGTTGGCGCGCTCGCTGATCCATGCGGCGAGTCGGCTCTTGCCGATGCCGCTGGGACCTCGCAGGATCAATGCCCTCGGGCTCCTTGCAGACCGGCACTCCTCCAGCAGCCTCCAGGCCATGTCGCGCTCGGCCTCTCTACCGACGAAAGGAACTGTCCGCAGGCCGTAGAGACCGAGCCCCGCGCCGAAGACGGGATCGCCACGCTGGCCTGGACGGCGCCAGTCCTGGGGCAAGGGCGGGACCCTGCGCGGTGCCAGCGGCTGGTCCAGGGAGGTGGGCTCGTCGAGCTCGGGCGGCGGCCGATCCCAGTCGATCTCGACCCATGTCAGCGCCTGCGGCCTGGGAGCTCGAACCGGGACGGCAGGAGGAGGTCCGTCGGGGGGCTCCGGCAGATCCGCGAGCTCCCAGGCGGCGTCGGCAGCCCGCTGGTAGCGGTCCCAGCTGCGCTTCTGGAGGAGGCGTCGAAGCCAGGACTCCAGCCCCTCGGGCACGGAAATGGCTGGCTCGAGACGGGGTGGATCCTGGAGCAGGTGGGCCTGCATCAGGGCCTGCACGCCCTCCTTCTCGAAGGGCGGCCGATACGTGACCAGCTCCCAGGCGAGCACGCCGACCGCGTAGAGGTCGGTCCACGGCCCGAACTCGCGCCAGGCTCCGCGGAACTGCTCCGGAGCCATGCCCACCGGCGTCCCTACCAGCCCCCCGCTGCCCTCGGCCCGTCCGAGCGCGTGAGCCAGCCCGAAGTCCGAGAGCTTCAGCGCGGCTCCGGTGGTGGCCTCTGTCAGGAGCACGTTCTCAGCCTTGATGTCGCGGTGAACCACGCCGCGCGCATGTGCATGGGCCAGCGCGTCCAAGAGCGCGAGCAGGAGCCGACGGCAGCCGCGCCAGTCGAGCTGTCTCGCCACGCCGCTGAGCGAGCCGTGGGTGGCGTACTCCATGACGAGGTAGGGGCTTCCGAGGGCCAGCTGGCCCCTGGAATCCTCTGCCGTCACCGCGTCGATCTCGCCGTGGTCGAAGACGCTGATGATCGAGGGGTGCTCCAGGCCCGCCACCGCGCGGATCTCCTGCCTGAAGGCGTCCAGGGCGCTGGCGTTTCGCGCGGCCTCGGTCGTGACGACCTTCACGGCGACCGGGAGGCCCTCTTCCGTGTGGCGTCCCTTCCACACCTCGCCCATGCCACCGCGCCCGATGACGCCTTCGAGGTGGAACGGACCGAGGTGCAGCACGAAGCGATGCTACCGGTCGGGGGCCAAGGGGATTAAACAGGTCCGGCCCGGGGACGTGGCGGAATTGGTAGACGCAGTGGATTCAAAATCCACCGGTCGTACGACCTTGAGGGTTCGAGTCCCTCCGTCCCTAGTTCTCGCCGTCGCGAGCGCCGACGACGTCGGGGCAGCGACGGCCGGGAGATCTCGTGAAGGACCTGAAGCACCAGCTCGCGGAGGCTCTCGGGGTCGAGCCGCCCTCGGAGGAGAGGCCGGTCCTGAGCGACCCGGCGCCCCGGGAACCACTGGCGGAGGACGCCCACCTCGACTCGGCCTGGCACCAGCGGCTCGTCGAGCTGGCCCGTGGGTTCTCCATCCAGCTGGCCGCGCGACCGAAGCTCGGTCAGGCGCGGCAAGCCAGCGACCAGCTGGTCAAGCTGCTGAAGAAGGCCGGACGGGGGCGCGACGCCAAAGAGCTCGCCAAGCTGCGCGACGCCTTCATGGCGAGGCGCGACAAGGCTGCCTGGGCAGCCGTGAAGGAGCGCTTCGCCGCGCTCGAGCTGAGCGACAAGGCCTTCCGCTCGGTCAAGCAGTCCAAGGCGGATCCGACGCGCGTGCTAGGACTCATCGACAACAGCGGTGAGAGCCTGCGTGGGGCTTCGGCGAAGAAGGCCCGTGCGCTGCTCACGCGGAGCTGACCCGCACGGGGCGGCTCAGGGACAAGGGCTGCCGGTGAGCAGGAGCCCCGGGCACTCCGTCGCCGTCCGGTAGGTCTCCACGGCGCCGATGTCCGCTGTCGCCGCGTAGGTGATCGTGGCGTCGGTGGTGCTGTTCTGCACCGTGGCGCCACCCTCGACGTAGAGCATCGCGCTCGAGGCGTAGTTCCTGAGCAGCGCGCCGGTCGCGACGTAGATGGTCGCCTCCGGCCCGTTGTTGGTGAGGTCGGCCCCCGGACACGCGATCACGGCGGCCTGGTAGTCGTTGTTGAACTCGATGCCCGTGACCACCCGGGCGTCCGAGGGCACGGCGATCTCGCAGATCGCGACGCTCGTGTCCTGGCTGTCGATCGTCGTGACGTCGGTGTCGGAGCTCCACGGCTCCTTGTCTCCGCAGGCCAGCAACACCAGCGCTACCACCGAGCCACCATCGCCCAGCGGCCCACGGAGAGCTTCACCTTGTTCTCGTCCTTCAAGCCGCGCAGGACGCGAAGGACCTCGCTCGGAGACACGTCGTCCCAAGGCGCCTGGCGCTGACAGCCGGCGACCAGCACCGCCTGCTTCAGGCCGCTGGAGCCGTAGCTCGAGAGGCGCTGGATGACCTGCTGCCGGAGCCACACGGCCCGCTCCGGGTCCCTCGCGGACTTCGTCGGCAGCTTCGGACGGCTGGCGCGCGGGGTCCCGTCCTGGGTCGGGGCGCTGCCGCGACGCTTGCGCTTGCGTTCGTCCGGGTGCTTGTGCGAGTCCGGCACGTCGAACTGGTGGACCTTCACGGTCTGGCTCTTGGTCGCGGGGTCGACGAGCTCCGGCTCGGCGCTGTCGAAGCAGTCGAGCACGGTCACCATCGCCGGGGCGCTGCGAATGTGCTTGAGCGCGCCCTCCGAGCGCTCGATCACGGCCTCGCGGAAGCAGGCCGGGATCTTCTCCGCAGGGACCTGGGCGAGCTCGGTGAGGAAATCCGCGAGGACCGCGCCCTCCGGCAGATCGTTGAACTCACGCACCATCTGGGCCTGGAAGCCCTGGAGGTCCCGTCGCATCTGACCGGGAAGCGACTCGAGCTCCGAGAGCGCCAGCAGGTCGCAGAGGCAGTGGGGGTCGAGGGCGTTGAGCGGCTTTCGTACGAGGTCCTGCGTCAGGACCGACAGGGTCGTGACATCTGAGGTTCGCAGCCCTGTGATGTTCGTGCGCTTGATCATCCTGTCCTCTCGAAGCATGTGGTCAGTACCCACCCTCTCGCGGAGCGTCCATGCGAATCACCAAGGTCTACACACGCGGCGGCGACAAGGGACTCACGAGTCTGGTCGGCGGAACGCGCGTTCCCAAGAACCACCCTCGCCTCGAAGCCTACGGCACAATCGATGAACTCAACACCGTCGTCGGACTCGCGCGGACCTTCAACCGGGGCAGCGAGGCCCCAGAGACCCGCGCGCGCCTCGACGCGATCCTGCGCCGCGTCCAGAACGAGCTCTTCAGCCTGGGCAGCGACCTCGCGACGCCTCCCGAGCACCGGAGAGAAGGAATGATCCGCGTGGGGGACGAGGAGATCGATCGCCTGGAGCGGGAGATCGACGAGCTGAACGAGGAGCTCGGGCCGCTCACAGAGTTCATCCTGCCAGGGGGCGGCCCGGTCGGGGCTTTCCTGCACCAGGCCCGCACCGTCTGCCGTCGCGCCGAGCGCCAGGTGCTCACCCTGGCCGAGAGCGAGGGCGCGGACCTCGACGCAGGATCGCTTCGCTACGTGAACCGACTGTCGGATCACCTCTTCGTGCTCGGGCGCTGGGCCGCCCGGTCCCTGGGCGAGGAAGAGCACCTCTGGGATCGCCCGGGATCCCGGCGCTAGCGCTACTCCTCGTCCGTCGGGTCGACGGGTGTGTTCAGCATGAAGTCCGGGATGCCCGGCGGCGTCCAGCCGTCTCCGTCGATGTCCACGAAGATCGGGTTCGTGATGGCGAAGGGCGTCACCGGGTAGACCGTCGGATGCTCCGGGGTCTCGGACAAGAGAGCGCCCACGGCATCGACGCTGGAGAGCGCCTCGGTCACGACGTCCTGGAGCTGCACCGGCGCGTAGTCCACCGGGGTGAACAGCGGCTCCATGCTCTCTGAGCCTGTCACGATGAGCACGTACCAGCTGTCTTGCTCGGGCAGGTCGACGTAGGTGTCGACCATTCGCACGACACCCTCGTCGAGCTCGGTCCACTCCTGGACGAGCTCGCCGTTTCGGTAGAGTTCCACGCGGTCGACGCTCATCCAGCTCGGCGCCTGGATCTCGATGTCGATCTCGACGTCACCCTCGACCACGACCTCGTCGCCGACGATGGCGTCCCCGACGCCGAAGCGCACGAAGGGGCCGTAGCTGGTGACGACGTGGCCGCTGCGGATGTTCTCGCTGATCTCGATGGGGTCGACCCAGCCCGGGTCGTCGGCGGAGCTCAGGACGTAGTTGCGCGGGCATCCGGACTCGGTCGAGGTCGTCCCGTGGGTGTCGGAGTTCCCGACCGCCGTGAAGCGATAGCCGAGGTTGAGCAGGCTGAACCAGTCGTCGACCTGGCCGTGGAGGCCGTAGCCCAGCGTGTAGGTGCCCTCGTCGAGATGCTGCTGCTCCTCGAGGGTGCGCGCGAGGATCTCGAGGTGGCTGACGTCCTCGCCCGCGGCGATGCGATCGAGCTCGTCCTGGGTGGGGGTGCGGATGAAGTCGTAGCGCTTGCCGTTGAGGAGCTCGATGGCGTCGAAGTCCATGCTGAAGTTGCTCGACGCCAGGAGCAGGTTCGTGAGCGCCAGCAGCGATGTCTCGACGAGCGGATCGTCGATGTCGCCGCCGTAGGGCGAGTAGCCGTACTGGTCGAAGTAGCCGAGGATGCCGTCCCGAGGGTGAGCGACGACCGTGACGGGGTCGATGTCCTCGACGCCGAGCTCGCGCAGATCGTCGAGCATCTCGTCCGGGGTCGCGTCGGTCCAGTCGAAGGCTCCGCCGGCGAGGGCGAGGTGGTCGTGGCCGATCGGGAATCCGAGGTAGTGGCCGGCCTCGACGGTCGTGACCTCCACTCCGGGGACCGAGGAGATCCACGGAGTCATGCCCAGGTCCTCGATGACGGGCCGGAAGTCGCTGACGAAGTCGTGATCGCTGGTGACGAGGAACTCGACGTGCTCCGAGGCCATGGTGGCCACCCGGCCCTCTGGCGAGACCCCCGAGTCGTGGGAGGGGTTGCTGTGCACGTGCAGATCAGCGCTGATCCAGCCCGTCGTGGCGACGCTGCGCAGGACCTGGAGCTCGAGGTCCACCGGTCGCGTCGCGCTCACCGAGATGCGCTGCTGGTCGATCTCGTACTCGGGACCGCGCGTGGCGTAGACGACGTAGTCGCCAGGGGGAAGGGACAGGGAGGTCGCGCCGAAGGGGTTGAAGACCACCGCCTCGGGCATGCCGCCGATGTACGAGTCGCCCAACACGGGGTCGCGCACGAGGGGCTCGCCGTCGTCGCGGTGGACCGTGATCTTGCTGGGCACGAGCAGCCCGTCCTCGTCGACCACGCTGACGTCGAGGTGCCCGGCGCGGGGAGCGACCAGGGTCAGACCCTCGACGCTGCGGCCCTCTACGACATCGACCGGGACGCGGGGCCCCGTGCCGGCGCCCCCATCGTGTACGACCAGATCGTAGGCACCTGGCGGCAGGGTGCCGCCGAAGCTCCCATCCGGGTGGTGATCCTCCCACCCCACGTCGCTCTCCCACTGAGAGAACGGAGCGTCCTCGCCTCGCACGTAGACGAGCACATCGACGCCGCTGAGGGACTCGAGGCTTCCCTCTTCCACGACGAAGCCCTCGACCCGACCGCGCGGGGTGCCCCGAGCCTCGAGGATCCCGTCGAGCACGCTGCCGACGTCGCCTTTGCCGACGAAGAACATGCGCTCGTAGGTGAACGCGCTGCCCGCCGGGAAGCGTTCCTCCGGGGGCAGCGTGCCCTCCAGTCCGGCGCCGAAGGTGGCTGTCTGACTGGACGTGAACAGCGGCACGTAGACAGGGCCATCCGCCATCGCCAGGCCGTAGCTGATGCCGTCTGCGGTGCCTGCGACGAAGTCGAGCTCGAAGGGCTCGAGGAAGGTGTTCTGACCATTGGCGGCGGCGTCCTGGACCGCGCCGTTCTCGTCGAAGCCGATGGTGGGGGCGAAGACGTTCATGTCGCCGCCCTGGAGGTAGAAGTCACCGAAGGAGAGCCCGGTCTCGATCGCGTACTCCAACAGCGGCAGATCAGGGGTGGCCCCGAGCTCCACGGCGTCGTCCGGGTACTGGTCCCACTCGGCGAAGTACGCCGTGGTCCGGATGGTCACCCAGGGCTGGCCTGGCTCCACGATGTAGTCGGTGGCGATGCTGAAGTCCGGAGCCTCGATGATGGCCCAGAGCCCCTTCAGGAGCTTCAGGAAGGGCTCCTGCGGCGCCATCACGCGGACGACCGCGGCGCCTCCGTCCGAGCCGTCGCTCAGGATCTCGACGGTCCCCTCTCCCTCCATCGCGTACATGACGTTCATGTTGACGGTCGGGAAGAGCTCCGCGAGGCGGTCGTTGCCGAAGCCCGAGCCCGTCCCTCCAGATGCGCGGTTCAGGTCCGCGTCGATGAGGCTTCCCCCGAAGAGCGATGGCCCCATGGATGCACCGGTCTGCGTGATCGCGACCCGGATGCGGTCGTTCTCGAGCAGGATGTCCCCCGGCCTGGCGAGCGCCTTTGGCCCACCGATGGTGTCCGAGAGGTCCTCGATCAGCGTTGCCGATGCGTAGGGCTGAGGGGGTGTTTCACAGGACAGCAGGAGGGCGAGAGGCGTCATGGCGGCGTCAGGTTATCGGCCCCCCGAGAGGTGGTCCAATGCTGCTGTTGCTGCTTTCCTCGGCCGACGCCGCCGAGACCCGACCCACGGTGCTCGCCCAGGTCTGGGCCACGGCCTACGACCAGGACGAGACCGCCCAGAGCGATCCCGCTGGCTACGGGGATCCAGAGGACGACCCGGGCTTCAAGGTGCGCCGCGCACGTGTGGGCATGGACGTGGTGGACGACAGCGGCAAGCTGAGCGCAGGGGTCACCGTCGGCTACAGCGCCGGCTCGGACGCGATCGTCGCCTACGAGGGCGGCGTCGGGCTCGTCGAGGCCCGCGCCTCGGTCCAGGCTCATGAGCTCGTGGGGGTCCACGCCGGGCTCGTCAAGGTGCCCGTTGGCCGCGAGACCCTGACCTCGTCGAGCGCCCTGCCTTTCCAGGAGCGCACCGTCGCGTCGAATCACCTGATGCCCTACCGCGAGGTCGGTGTCCTGGCGGACTTCGAGACCGCGGGGCTGCGCCTGCGCGCGGGGGCATTCAACGGAAACGGCAGCCTGCGCGGTGACGACGATGCAGGAGTCCTCGCCGCCGGCCGGGCCGAGTACACCCTGGGCGAGGGCGACCCATACCGGACCTTCGGCTCGGTGGACGGCTTCACCCTCGGAGTCGGCGGCGACTTCGTCTTCAACCCGGAGCTGGCGACCAGGACGATGGTCTACGGTGGCGACATCGTCGTGCGCGTGAAGGGCCTCACCGCAGTCGTGGAGTACCACCAGGCGAACATCACGCCGACCAACACAGAGGCCGAGGCCCCGGGCGTCCTGGCGGCGACGAAGAGGAGCGGTGGCCACGCCCAGGTCGGCTACACCATCGCGGATCGGTGGGAGCCCGTCGCGCGCTTCGAGGTCTTCGACGAGGACGCCTCGGAGTCCAACAACGGCGACCTCGCCCACGGCACCTTCGGCCTGACGGCACACCTCATGGACGACCACCTTCGGCTCGGCGGCGGCTACGTGATGCGCCGCGAGACCGGTGGCCGCACTGTGCCGAACGACACGGTCCGGCTCTGGTCCCAGGTGGCATTCTGAGAAAGCCGGGTACAATGCCCACATGCAAATCGCGGGTCTGCCGGGTGCGAGCGAGCCATCCTTCATGACCCGGGACCGCGCGCTGGTGAGCTTCGACACCTTGATCCGATCGACCGTCGAGGAGCTCCTCGAGGCTGGCGTCGACATCTCGCGAGAGGTCACGAAGGCGACAGTCCAGTGCGCCCGGCAGCTCGTCTGTGCGATGCAGAACCTCGACCGAAGCAGCCTGAGCGAGCTGGTGACACGGGAGCTGCGCCGCTTCCGGATCCTGCTCGTGCGACCCGTCGTCGAGGCGATCCTCGCCACCTACGCGGGCATCGTCGCGCGCATGGACATCGACACCGTCTACTGACATCTCCATAGGGGGACCCCTGCAGGTCCCCCTACGCGCCTTCGGCGCTTACCCCCCCGGCGACTCTCCGCCTCGCTGTCGCCTCGTTGCTCGGACCGGACCCCTGCAGGTCCCCCTACGCGCCTTCGGCGCTTACCCCCCCCGGCGACTCTCCGCCTCGCTGTCGACTCGTTGCTCGGACCGGACCCCTGCAGGTCCCCCTACGCGCCTTCGGCGCTCGTCAGGGGCGCTTCGGCAGCTCCTCGTAGCCCCGCGCTTCGAGCCAGCGCTCCGCCTCGAGGGCCGCCATGCAGCCGCTGCCGGCGGCGGTGATCGCCTGTCGGTAGACCGTGTCCTTGACGTCGCCAGCGGCGAAGACCCCTGGGATGTTCGTCCGGGCAGCGCCGGGCGCGGTGAGGAGGTAGCCGGCGGCGTCCGTGTCGAGCCAGTCGGCGAAGACCCTGGTGTTGGGTGTGTGGCCGACAGCGATGAAGAGCCCGTCGAGGTCGAAGTCGCGCTCGGTCTTGTCGACGTTGTCGACGAGGCGCACGCCAGTGACCTCGTCGTCACCGAGCACGTCGATGACCGAGGTGGTCCAGTGCACCGTGATGCGGTCGTTCTCGAAGACCCGCTCCTGCATGATCTTCGAGGCCCGCAACTCGTCGCGCCGCACGAAGAGGTGCACCTCGGCGAACTTCGTGAGGAAGCACGCCTCCTCCGCGGCCGAGTCTCCTCCGCCGACGACGCCGACGACCTTGTCCCGGTAGAAGAAGCCGTCACAGGTCGCGCAAGCGCTGACGCCGTAGCCCAACAAGCGCTTCTCGTTGGGCAGGCCGAGGTAGCGCGCGGTCGCCCCCGTCGCGATGATGAGGGTCCTGGCGAGACCCTCGTCGCCGTTGTCCAAGCGGTATTGGAAGGGCCAGGAGGCGAGATCCACGTGTTCGACGGTCCAGGGCTTGTAGACGGTGCCGAAGCGCAGGCACTGCGCCTTCATGAGGTCCATGAGCTCGGGGCCCGTGATCCCCTCCGGGAACCCGGGGTAGTTGTCGACCTCTGTCGTGATGGTCAGCTGCCCACCGGGCTGCAGCCCCTCGAAGACGATCGGCTGGAGGCTGGCGCGCGAAGTGTAGAGAGCGGCGGTGTGGCCAGCGGGGCCAGAGCCGATGATGACGACGTCGTGGACCGAGGTATCGGACAACGTGGAACTCCGTGAAAGGTGCAAGTGGCGTGACTAACGTGGGAGAGCTCATCCAGCGCGAGGCCCGCGACCTGGGGCTGGGCCATGTCCGCTTCGCCCGCGTGGAAGGGCCGACACCTCGCATCGAGGCCTTCGAGGCCTTCCTGGACGAGGGTCGCCATGGAGTGATGCGCTACCTGGAGAGGGGTCGCAAGATCAGGGGAGACGTGAGCCTTCGCTTCCCCGGCGCCGCCACCGCGGTCGTCATTGGCCTCGCGCACCATCACGCCCGCCCGCCGGATCCCGGCGGACTCACGGGCATGGTGGCGCGCTACGCCTGGGGACGGGACTACCACAACCTCTTCGGCAAGCGGCTGAGGCGGCTCCAGAAGCGCCTTCGCGCTGCAGGCATCGACAGCTGGGGTGGCGTCGACACCGCGCCGATCCTCGAACGTGCCTGGGCCGAAGCCAGCGGCCTCGGCTTCACCGGGAAGTCGTGCATCCAGATCCTCCCGGCGAGGACGACCTGGTTCTTCCTCGGCGTGCTCTTCGTAGGAGCGGACATCGACCCCGATCCGCCAGTGGAGCGGGATCACTGCGGCAGCTGCACGCGCTGCCTCGCCGCCTGCCCGGCCGGCGCCTTCGTCGGTCCCTACGAGCTCGACGCTCGCCGCTGCGTCGCCTACTGGACCATCGAGGCGCCCGGTGCGATTCCCGCTGCCCTGCGTCCCGCGCTTGGCCGCTGGGTCTTCGGCTGCGACCTCTGCCAGGAGGTCTGCCCGCACAATGCCGCAGCGCCCGTGTGCCCCGAGGACGACCTCGCCCCACGCAACGCCTGGCTGGACCTCGTCTGGCTGCTCGACGCCGAGGACGACGTCCTCGATGCCCGTTTCACGGGAACACCCCTGCGCCGCCCCGGGATCGAGGGGCTGCGGCGGAACGCCTGCGTCGTGCTCGGGAACCTCGGAGACAGGGCGGCCATGCCCGTGCTCGAGCGTGCACTGAAGCGGGGCCCGCTCGTGGCGGAGCATGCCCGTTGGGCCCTGGAGAGGCTCGCATGATCGAGGTCCAGCGCGAACACGGCGTCGAGACCCTCTCCTTCGAGGAGTTCGAGAGGCAGGTCCGACGTGGGGACATCCCATCCGAGACGCTCGTCCGGATGGAGGTGCTCACCGGCAAGGACTTCAAGCCGGTCGGCGAGCTCGAGCTCTACCAGACACTGGCCGATCCAGAGGACCTCGCCTACGAGCGGCGGCTCCGCAACGACCCGCCCATCGTGACCGCCCTGTTGGTCGGCGTGCAACTGCGCATCTACCTCTGGAGCAAGGCGCCGGGAGCCGGCGACTGGCTCCTCGATCACGCCACCAACTGGGCCCCGGCCGTGTTGGAGTCCGGCGAGGTCTACAGGCTCCTGTCATACGGCGGGCTCCACATGAGCCTCACGCACGCGGCCTTGAACATGCTGTTCCTCGCCTACGCCGGCTGGAACCTCGAGCGCGCCATGGGCCGCCGCAACCTCCTGACCGTGTTCTTCTTCTCGGTCTTCGTCGGCGGGCTGATGTCCATGTTCTTGAGCCCGGGACGTCCTTCACTCGGGGCGAGCGGTGGCGACTTCGGGCTCATCGCTGCGGCCGTCGTCTTCGGCTGGAAGCACGAAGACCGCCTCCCAGCCTCCGCCCGCAAGTACTTCGGTTGGGCCATCCTCCCCTACCTGGTGTACCCCCTGTGCCTGGGGCTCCTGTCGTCGACCGTCGACAACTGGGGCCACCTGGGCGGACTGCTCGGTGGTGCCGCGACGGCGACCTGGCTGCAGCCTGAGGGCTTCAGCCGCTACGCCTCCGCCAACCGCATCGTGCGACGGGTAGTGGTGCTGGTGAGCGCGCTGGTCCTGGCCGGGCTCTTCATCTGGGGACCGCGACTGGTCAAGCTCGAGCATCGGAGCGCGCCGAGCGGGCTGGCCCTGGGTGTTCCCCTCGGCTGGCACGAGGGCTGGGCCTTCACCGAGGATCGCGGGTGGACCTCGCCGACCGGGGCCACGACCCTGGTGGCGACGACCAAGACCTACCGGCGTCCCCTCTCACCGGACGAGGCTGTCGAGGCCCTCGTCGAGCAGGTCGAGGCTGGGGGTGATGTGCAGCGTCACGACGTGCGCGCCTTGGAGGTCGACGGCTGGCCGGCCAGGGAGGTCGAGCTGGACTTCGATCTCGGCGGGGAGCCCCAGGTCATGCATGCCCTGGTCGTCGTGGAGGGCCCCACGGTGCATCGGGTCCACCTCCACGGCAGCCAGGAGCGGGCTCGCAGATCGAGGCAGCTCGCCGAGCACGTCTTCTCCCTGGTCGAGGTCCAGGACCCCCAGGTCCTCGTCGCGGCGCGCGAGAAGGCAGCGCGCAACCCGCGCTCGTGGAAGGCGAACCTCCAGGTCGCCAGACTGGAAGCGCTCTACGGCTACCCCGAGGCCTCGTGGGAGGCCTACCGGCGGGCCTATCGCGACGCCTCCGAGCGCAAGCCGGAGATCGCGGCGGGCATCCTCGATCTGTACGCCGACTACGGCGAGGGACCGGAGCCCGAGCGCATCGACCAGCTGATCGAAGCCCACTGGCGACATCCATCGGTCGCGGCCACGGGGGCTGACGCCCTCGATCGAATGGGGCGAGACGCCGATGCCATCGCGCTGTTGGACGAGGCATGGGTGGCGACCGGCGGAGACTTCGTGGTGCGGCGCGCGCGGGAGTCCCGCGGCCTGTCGTCGGATCCGCCCGGTCCTATTCCTGGTCCGTGACCAGGCGCCCGCTCAGCGTGCCGTCAACGGTCAGCACGCCAGAGTCCCCGGCGGAGGTCTGCCAGGTGTCGACGGCGCTGTAGATGCCGCTGAGCTCGTCGCCCTGCCAGATGATGTTCGCGTTCCAGGCGACATCATGGTCCGAGAACTGGGCCCCGGTGTCACCGAGCGTGGTGTTGTCGCTCGTCCAGTCCGTGCCGACCGTCTTGAGCGTGAAGGCGTTGCAGTTGTCGGAGTCCGGGACGTACTTCGCGGAGAACTCCTGCCCCTCGATCAGGATGCGGAAGGTGGAGTTGGCTCCGACGTAGGTCAACTGCCACTCTCGCTCCCCGTTGTAGAAGGGCGCGTAGGTCGGCATCACGCTGTCTTCGGGGTTGTCGTGGTTGCTGACCGACGAGAACACCGAGTAGGTACCGGCGATCCGGGATGCATCGGTGCACTCGTTCGAGCAAGCCAGAAGGCCCAGGAGCACAGTCATCGCTCTCACCTCTCCGCCGCTTTATACTCCGCGGCGCGGAGAGACCATGCAGAGCGCCATCGATTTGAGGACGTGGACATACATCGACATCC
Source organism: Myxococcota bacterium (assembly GCA_036012755.1). GTDB lineage: Bacteria > Myxococcota_A > UBA796 > UBA796 > CAJQPC01 > JAAESX01. The sequence goes on from DASCPX010000027.1 coordinate 185,091, forward strand.
TCCAACCCCAGACAGCTGGGTTCGTAGCGACCATCTCTCGGGGCTACCTCCCGCTGGTCGGCCAGGCCTCGCTTTTCATCGAGGTCCAGCCCGGGATGGACGTGAACCGGGTGACGGACGCAGTCCTGAAGCGCACCAGCTGCACACCTGGAATGCAGGTCGTGGAGCGGCGCTACGGCGCGCTCGAGGTCCATCACTTCGACCAGGGCCAGGTCCGCGCGGCCGGTGATGCGATCACCGACGTGCTCGGCATCAAGGAGTCGGACCGGCTGAAGCCCCGCGTCGTCTCGGCCCAGACCATCACCGGGATCGAGGGCTACCACTCGATGATCGTGAACCGCTTTCGGCACGGGAACTACATCCACGAGGGAGAGACCCTCTGGGTGCTCGAGACCCACCCGGCGGGCTACGCGCTGCTCGCCGCGAACGAAGCCGAGAAGGCCGCCGACGTGGAGGTGCTCGAGTTCCTGAGCTTCGGCGCCTTTGGCCGCCTCTACCTGGGCGGGCTCGAAGAGGACATCAAGGAAGGGGCGAGAGCCGCGATCGCTGCGCTCGAGGCCATCGACGGCCGAGAGAACCCCGGCGCGCCAGCCACCTTCTACTGAGCGACTGCAACTGCATGGGTCGCTCCATGCGGATAGAGCAACGGCATGTACAACCTGCTCATCGCACTGGGCGTCGGCGTCTTGGCCTTCGGACTGGGGACCCTCGGCGGGAAGTGGCTCTATGGCTTCGCTCCGGCGATGCTGGTGGCGCCGGCTGTCTACTTCTTCCTCGCGCGCCGCAGCGGCAAGCAGCTCGAGGCCATCATGGCGAAGGCGATGAACGAGCTGCAGGACGGGCGGGTGAAGGTGGCGAAGGAGACCATCGCCTCCGGCTACCCGCTGGGGAAGTGGCAGTTCCTCATCTCCAAGCAGATCCACGCCCAGCTCGGCGCGTTGGAGTACATCCAGAAGAACTACAAGCAGGCGCGACCGCTGTTGGAGAAGGCGTGGTCGCGCAACTGGCAGGCCCAGGGCATGCTCGCCGTCATAGACGCCCGCGACAAGAAGCACGACGAGGCCATCGCCCGCTTCGAGAAGGCCACCTTCCTCGGCAAGAAGGAGCCCGTGATGTGGGCCCTGTGGGTCTGGCTGCTCCTGGATGCAAAGCGCGTCGAGGCGGCCATGAAGAAGGCTGCGGAGGCGGTCGAGACCTGCGAGTCCAACAAGACCCTCAAGGAGCTCCAGGCTGCCATCGCCAACGACAAGATGAAGCGCTTCAAGTGGGGCAAGGTCTTCGGCCAGAGCTGGTACCAGTTCTTCCCTGACCAGGTCCCGGTCCAACGCGGCGCGTCCCCTGCCAACCACCCGAACATGCGCGGGCGCAAGACCTACCCCCACCCGCGCAGGTAGCCGCTCAGGGCGCTCGGGCCCCCGTCGCGCCGCCGATGCCCACAGCGTCCGGCCAGCCGCCCTTGCGTGGGTCGCTGGCGCCCTCGAGGCTGTGCTCCCGCCGCACGATGACCTGGACGGAGCTGTAGAAGGCCCGCTCCGAGATCTCGTGGCCTCGCGCCTCCAGCATCAGGTGTGTGTCCTTCGGGATGCCCTCGTCGAGGAACAGGGTCTCTGGCACCCACTGGTGATGGACGCGGGGCGCGCCGACCGCGTCGGCGGCGTCCATGCCGAAGTCCAGCACGTTCGACAGCACCTGCATCGTGCTGCTGATGATGAAGGGCCCGCCGCTGCCACCGACGGCCATCACCACCCGGCCCTCGGCGTCGAGGACCACCGTCGGAGTCATCGACGACAGGGGCTTCTTGCCGGGCGCCACGGCGTTGGACTCCTTGCCGACGAGGCCGTAGGCGTTCGGCACCCCAGCCTTCGTGACGAAGTCGTCCATCTCGTTGTTGAACAGGATGCCGCTGCGTTCGTCCAAGACCTGCGACCCGAAGCTGGTGTTGATGGTGGTGGTCAGGGCGACCGCCGCTCCTCCGGCGTCCATGGTCGAGATGTGCTGCGTCCCGGCGTCATCCGGGATGCCGGCGAGCGTGCCGTAGTGGTCGCGCCCGAAGGTCCTGGTGGGCCAGATCGAGGCCTGGATCTCGGCGATGCGGGCATCGTCCAGCATTCGATCGATGGGGACCTCGACGAAGGCCGGGTCGCCCATGAACTCCGCCCGGTCCGCGTAGGCGTGCTTCATCGCCTCCGCCAACAGGTGGATATGGGCTGAGGAGTTGTGTCCCAAGGCCTCGAGATCATGGGCTTCCAACACCGCCAGCATCTGGAGCAGGGCCGCGCCTCCAGAGGACGGTGGCGGCATCGTCACGATCGTGTACCCGCGGTAGGTTCCGACGAGGGGCTCGCGCACGGTCGGCTGGTAGTCGGCGAGGTCGCTCTCGGTGAGGATGCCCCCGGCGGACTGCACCGCGCCCACCATGTTCCTGGCGACGGAGCCGGTGTGGAGGGCCTCGCCCTCGGTGCGCGCCCAGGCCTCCAGGGTGCGCCCCAGGTTCCTGCGCCGGAGGTGGAGGCCGACGTGCACGTCGGTGGGGCCTCCGTCGAACAACAGCGGCGCCATGTGTGCCTTGTCGTCCAGGGCGGCTACGAGATGGGCTCCGGCGGGGAAACCGCCCTTGGCGAGGGTGATCGCCGGCCGGGCGATGTCGGAGAGGGACAGCGACCCATGGTCCCGGGCGAGCTGCGCCAGCCCCCTCGCCTCTCCGGGGACGCCGACCGCGAGTCCGCCGACGCGCGAGGCCAGCGGCACCACCTCGCCGCTGTCGTCGAGGTACATGTCGGCGTAGGCCGCAGCCGGAGCGACCTCGCGAAAGTCCAGCACCGTGCGCTCTTTTCCGTCCACGATGACGGCGAAGCCGCCACCCCCGAGCCCCGAACCCGCTGGCTGGACCACCCCGGCCGCGAGCACGGCAGCGACAGCGGCGTCAGCGGCGTTTCCGCCACGCCGAAGGACCTCGGCCCCGGCCCAGGACGCCAGCTCGTGGTCGGAGGCGACCATCGCCTGGCCGGTCTTCGGGTAGGGCGCCGCGGCCAGCAGACCGAGCGCGACGGCGGCGAGGGCGGCAGACCGAGCGAGCTTCATCGAGGCATCACACCACGAGCCAGGCCAGCGCGACGGCGACCTGGAGGGAGAGCGGGAGCAGCGCCTCGCGGAGCGGTCCGCGACACAGCAACAGCGGACCGAGGCCGCCGACGCCGAGGCCCACGGCCAGGGGCAAGGCGACGGGAGGTAGCGGATGGGCGGCCGTGTCGAGCATCGAGGCGACTACGAGCGCGCCGGCAGGCTCGCCGGCGACTGCGCCGAAGACGAAGGCCGCGCCGAACAGCAGCGGGTCCAGCCATGCCCGCTGCTCGACCATCTCGATGCCGACCAGCGCCTGCTCGAACAAACCCGAGTGGCGCACCGACCAGGCCACGAAGGTGATCGCACCGACCCAGGCGAGGGCCTCGAAGGGCAGCTTGCTCAGCCCCAGCGAGCGCCGCCCCATGAGCCCGAGGACCACCGAGCCGACGACCAACACCAGCGGCGCGAGCTCAGGGCGCGCGGCCGCGAACAGGGCGATCGCCGCGAGCAGCGCGGAGGCAGGCGCGGAACCCTCGCCATCGATGCGGCGCCCCCCGGGCCAGGCGACCAGCGCCAGCAGCACAGCCAGCGGAGCCACCTCCGCGGAAGACACCAACAGCAGCGTGACCGGGGTCCCGATCGGAGAGAGCAGCCCACCCGCCGACGCCACCAGGGCGATTCGCACGGCCGTGCGGCCGTCCTGCGCTCGCGGCGCGAGGAGCGCGACGGCGGCCAGGTCTCCGAGCAGCGCGCCGGCCACGAGCGCCGCGAGCCCGGCGCTGCGGGGCAGCATCGGGCGAGCGGCCCGACCCGCGAAGCCGAGGAGCAACCAGGCCGAGAGCGTCCCCAGCTCCACCACGGGAGCCCCCGCCAGGCGCTCGACCGGCACCCAGTGAAAGGCGACCGCGCAGCCGGCGGCGCCGAGGACCGGGAGCACGGCGACCGCCGACCACCGCCGACCCAGGCCGAGCAACAGCGCGAGACCGAGCAGGACCCCGCCCGCCGTGGCGTTGCGGACGAGCAGGTCCACTAGCGCAGGCGGACAGGGTTCGAGAGCACGCCGATGCCCTCGACCTCGACCTCGACGACCTGCCCCGGCGACAAGGGTCCGACTCCGCTGGGGGTGCCGGTGCAGATGAGGTCGCCAGGAAAGAGCGTCATCACGTGCGAGATGAAGGACACGAGCGTCGGCACATCGAAGACCATGTCGCTCGTGCGTCCGTCCTGGCGCAGCTCACCGTCCACCCTGCAGGTGACGCGGAGATCGGCGGGATCGAGGTCCTCGACGATGCGCGGACCAGCTGGACAGAAGGTGTCGAAGCCCTTCGCTCTGCCGAAGACCTTGTCGGCGCGCTGGAGGTCCCTCGCCGTGACATCGTTGACGCAGGTGTAGCCGCGCACGTAGCCGAGCGCATCGCCGACGGAGACGCACTTCGCCCTCCGTCCGATGACGACGCCGAGCTCCGCCTCGTGGTCGACGCGGTCGGTGCCGGGAGGGATCTCGATGGCATCCCCGGGACCGATCAGGGCGCTCGGAGCCACCAGGAAGATCTTCGGGACGGCTGGAATGGGCTTGTTCATCTCCTCGGCGTGCCGGCGGTAGTTGCTGCCGATCCCAATGATCTTGGAGGCTTTGATCACAGCTGTGTCTCCAGGGCTTCGAGGGCCTCGGCGGGGTCCGCGGTGAACAGCAGCAGCCCGCGCCAGACCCACTTCTGCCAGTGGTAGTCGGAGATGCGTCCCTGGGCCACGGCGAGGTGGCAGCGGGGGAGCTCCCCACCGTAGACCTCTGAGAGCTCGTCGAAGATGAGATCGAACTCCTCCTCGTCTGGTCGGTAGCCGACGAAAAAGCAGACCGTCTTGCGCAGCACCCGCCGCGCGTCCTTGGCGACGCCGGACAGGCGGCTCTCGTCCGCGTCGGTCAGCAGGAGTGTCTCGGGCCGCTCGAAGCCACCCCAAAGCTTGTAGACGAGGAGCTTGCCTTCCACTGGCTCGGGGATCGGGTCGCCGGCGTACCGGACCTCCACATCGACCCCGGACTCGACGGCGGCCCGCTCGAGGAGGTCGTCCCAGCAGGTGGTGAAGATGCGCGGGAACATGCGCACCGCCGCGCGGTGGAAGGCGCCCGGTTCTCCCCCGCCGATGCGTTCCTGGAGGGCCGAGATCAGGGAGTCCCGACCGCGCCGAGCCGCAAAAGCCGACGATGCCTCCCGGAGCGCTTTGCGGCCCTCGAGCATGCGGGCGAGCCCTCGCTGGTCCGGGTACTCGGCTCCGGCCTGCTCGACCGCCTCGAGGCTCGCGCGACGACCCACGAAGAGCGCGCAGCGGCGCTGCCGGGTGGCATCGACGACCTCGATGGGGACGTTCACGCGACCGCCGCGACCGCCGCAGCGAGAGCATCCCGGTCGCGAACGACAGCTCCCATCTGCGCCACGGCCAGCGCAGCCACCCGGGAGCCGAGGTCTCCGCTGCGCCCGGGCTCCCAGCCCTTGCACCAGCCGTAGAGGTAGCCGGCGGCGAAGCTGTCCCCCGCACCGGTGGTGTCGACAGCGGTCGTCTCGTAGACCTGCACCTTCGCGATCTGGCCGTCCTGGGCGACCAGGGAGCCACGCCGGCCCATCTTCACGATCACCGTGGACGCCCGCGCAGCGAGCTCCACGATGGCCTCCTCAGGACCCAGTCCGGTGACAGCGCGAGCCTCCTCCTCGTTGAGGAAGACGATGTCGGCTTCGTCGATCGCCGCGTCCATGCGCCCCCTGACGGCGTCGATGACGAAGGGGTCGGCGACGTCGAGGCTGACGGGGACCCTGTGGTCCTTCGCAAAGCGCATGGCCCGCTGCGCCGCCTGGACCATCGGCCCGCCCAGGAAGAGGTAGCCGGTGACGTGGAGCACACGGCAGGCCTCGATGATGCCCTCGAAGTCGCCGAGGTCGCTGAGCTCCACCGCGCAGCCGAGATCCGTGACCATGGTGCGCTCGGCGTCCCTTGCCGAGATGAGCGACAGGCACTTGCCGGTGTTCCCAGCCCCGGAGAGCTGCAGCGCGTGTCCGCCACAGGCCTCCTCGACGCTGCCTCGGTAGAGGGCCCCGAACGCGTCGTCGGCGACCTGTCCGCAGAAGCGGGCGCCGAGTCCCATGAGACCGAGGGTGGCGATCGTGTTCGCGCAGCTCCCGCCCGACTGGATCTCGACGCCGTGGTGACGGGCCCTCTCGAAGATCTCCACCCACTCGTCGTGGGGTCGTGGGTGCATGTGGCCGCGTTCGAGCTCGAGCTCGCTCAACAGGCGGTCGTCGGGCAGGCGGACCAGGGCATCGACCAGGGCGTTGCCGAGACCGGCGACATCGTGCTTCACACGTCCTCCAGGATGAGTCCGCCCTAATCAGCCCTGGTACCCTCGGCACGTGGCCCGCAGGCTCCCTTGGAAGGCCATCGTCGGCGTCGTGGTCTCGCTGGCGTTTTCTGTGCTCTTCCTCTGGAGCGTGGAGTGGGATGCGCTCACCGGCGCCCTCTCCGATGTGCATGGTGTGCCCGTCCTTTTCGCCTGCTGCCTGCTGCTGGGCGAGTTCGTCCTCCGGGCCGTTCGCTGGAAGGTGCTGCTGCGACCGGTGGCTCCAGAGGCCAGGGTGCGTGACCTCTTCGTCGCGACCGTCATCGGCGCCGCGGCGAACACGCTCCTCCCCCTGCGCGCCGGAGAGATCGCCAAGCCGCTGGTCGCATCCCGGAAGACCGGCGCCGCGTTCGTGCCCGTGTTGGCGACGGCCGTGATGGAGCGCGTCTACGACATCTTCGGCCTGTTGACCGTCTTGTTGACCATGGTGCTCGTCCTTCCTCGGGACCCCGGGCGGAGCGCCGAAGACGCCGTCCTGGTCTCGAACCTGAAGCTCTACGGTGGCCTCTTCGGCACCGCCGCGTTGATCGCGATGATCGTCTTCTTCGCGCTGGCGAGCCGCGGTAAGGACGCCAAGGCCCTCTTCGGCCGCATCACCTCGATCGCTCCGGCCCCCATCGCGAAGAGGCTCGACGAGCTCTTCGACGGCTTCGTCACCGGTCTTGGAAACGCTCGGGACCCCAAGGGGCTCCTGCAGGCTGCCGCGGTGAGCGTCGCCATCTGGTTCAACGGCGCGCTGGCCATCTACGTGCTGTTCCAGGCCTTCGAGCTCGACCTGCCCCTCGGCGCGGCCTGCTTCACCGCCGTGGCCATCGCCCTCACCGTGGCGGTGCCCCAGGCCCCCGGCTTCCTGGGGGTCTTCCACGTCGCCATCCAGAAGACGATGGAGCTCTGGGACGTGGATCCCACCCACGCGAAGGCCTTCGCCATCATCTTCTGGGGGGTGTCCTTCCTTCCCGTTACGCTGATGGGACTCGTCGCGATGTGGTCAGAGGGGCTCAGCCTCGGCGGCCTCTGGTCAAAACGGCGAGGAGGAGACGAACCATGACCCTCCTGATGCTCCTTGCCTGCGGCGACAAGGACCCGGACGATCCCACCACGGACGACAGCAGCGTCGAGGGTGACACCGACACCGACACGGACGCTGACACCGACACCGACACCGACACCGACGTGCCCCAGTCCGACGCCTCGGGTGACATCGAGCTCCGAGACGGCACGATCGGCGGGGATGTCGCGATCACAAAGGCCTTCTCGTACAGCACCGACCAGGCCATCTTCGTCTACGCCTCGTCCAGTCCGGATGCCTCGTGTGACGTGCTCGACGAACTGTTCGACCCCGAGAACCGGGATCCGGTGAACCGCGGCCCGCTGTTCGCCGAGGGCCAATGCAACGTGAGCTTCAGCATGGTCGGAGGCATGGAGGTCGCCGCCTACGACATCCAGACGGACAGCGGTGGGACCGTCCAGGCGAACTGCGCCTTCGGCGAGGGCGAGTGGGAGTACGTCTCTACTGGCGACGAGGGCTACTACTGGAGCGGCGAGTACTACGAGGCCAGCGCCTGGAAGGGTGACTTCAGCATCGTCTGGCTCGATCAGTCGGAGGCCTCGATGCAGCTCGACCTCGACCTCCGCGAGTGGGAGGGCACGTTCCCCTACTCATCCGAGCGCACTGACGAGTACAAGGCCTCAGGCAAGGTCGACGGCACGATCTACACGGAACACTGCGACGGGCTCAAGAACGTAGGGCTCTTCTGAGGGAGTTCGCGGCGGTCGCTGCCCTCGCTGTCGCCTGGGCGCTGCTCCCGGCCCTCCCCGCCCTCTTCGCAGGCGAGCTGCTCGGCTCGCCCCATACGGATCTCTACCCCTCGGTCTGGGGGATGTGGTGGTTCGCCTCGGAGCAGCCCGGCCTGCCCTTGCACACGACACAGCTGGGCGCGCCGGAGGGCATGCCCTTCTACTACTCCTCGCCCATCCACGGGTGGCTCGCCTGGCCGCTGATTCCGCTTTTCGGGGTCGCCGGGACCTGGAACGTGCTCGTCGTGCTGGCCCGGATCGCGACGCCGCTGTGCGCCTTCTTCGCCGGCAGGGCCTGGGGCCTCGAACGAACCGGCGCCCTCGTCGCCGCGGCGGTCTACGGGTGCTCGCCCTTTTTCCATGGCTTCGCCGTGGAGGGCATCGTGGAGGGCCTCGACGGCTGGACCCTGCCCCTGTTCCTGTGGGCCCACTTCCGCGGGCGACGCCTCCTGGCGGTGCTTGCCTTCGCGCTGGTGGTGGTGAGCAGCTGGTACCTGGGCGCCGTGGTCTGCCTGCTCGCTCTGTGCCTGGGCCGGAGGGCCTGGCCCTCCGCGCTGGTGGGGCTCCTGCTCGCCAGCCCGTTGGTCTGGGCCTTCGGCATGGCCTTCCCGGAGAGCGCCGCCGTGCCAGCCGAGGTGAGGGCCATGATGGGCACCTCCGTCCTGCCCGGAGTCCCGGGCATCCTCGCCGACAACCCCTTCGCGAAGACCTCCTGGATCGGCCTGACCGCCCCGGTCCTGGCGCTGGTCGTCGTGCGTGAGAGGCGCCTGGTAGCCGGCCTCCTCGCTGTCTTCTGGGTGCTCTCCCTGGGACTCGGACCCGATCTCCCCGGGCTCTCCTCGCTCCGCTTCCCCTACAGGCTCCACGCCGGGGTGCTGGTCCTGCTCGCCGGGTTGGCGGGGCTGGGCGCTCAGCGCTGGTCCTGGGGTGCCTGGCTCGCTCCGCTCATCGTCGTCGAGGGGCTGCTGTTGTCCCCCATCGAGCCGCTGATCCCGGGCGCCCCCGCCGAGATGCACCCGATCTACGACGAGCTGCCCGATGGGGACATGCTCCTCGACATCCCCGGACCCCTGGCGATGCCACCGGGGCAGATCAACCCCTCACGTCCACGGGCTCGCTGGTTCCTCTACCAGCAGGTCTTCCACGGGCGAGCCTCGCCCTGGATCCCGGACTTCAACGGGGTCGGCGTGGCGGCAGACGATGGCCTCGACGCGGTCCGAGCGCTGGATCCGCACGGTCCGGACAGCGACGACGATCTGCGGATCGACGCCGAGTTGGTGGTCGTCCACGGCCTGGACCTCGAGCTCCCCGGCTTCGTCGAGGTCGACGAGGTCGACGGCAAGCGGCTCCTTCAGCGAATCCGCTGATCGAGGACGAACGCCAGGTGGTCGGTGGTGTAGGGCGCCTCGGCGAGCACCAGCGTCCAGTTCAACCGCGCGGCGCTCGAGCGGGGCAGCGACAGCCACACCTTCTCCTCGCCGCCGGCGTGCATCACGACGTCGATGGCGTCGATGGCAGGCTCGGCGTGCAGGAGCACCCGACTGCAGCCGAAGAGCACGCTCATGGCATCGGAGAGGTCGTCGGAGTGCACCTCGGAGCCGTCGAGGTCGAAGCGAAACACGATCGCGGTGGGGCTCCTCTGCACGGATAGCGATGCAGACGAGCCGCCGGAGAGGCCGACGCGGTGTGGCGAGCCGCCCATGAACACGCTCGCCTCTGCTACGTGGAGCCGCCAGCCGATGAGCTCCGTCGGCATCTCCGTGCTCCCGATGAAAGCCCTTGCCAGCGCGACCGGGTCCTTCCGGGCGAGCTCGGAGACGCGCTCGGGCCCCTCGAGGACGTTCACGAGGAGCTGGACGCGATGCAGCATCGCCCTGCGCTCTTGGAGCGGGGAACCGCCCGCCCGGAGCACCTCGACGACGTCATACTCGGGCAGCGGCTCGGCGCTGGGAAGAGGCGAGATGATTCGCCCACCGGCGCGGACCTCCTCGACCGCCAGCTCGACAGTGCGGAGGTAGGTCCGGTAGATCCCGAGCGACTCGCGACGGGACAGCCGCGCCTCTCGCGACCACATGTCCACCGGTTGGAGCATGGACCGCAGCCCCTCTGTGTCGGCGAGCAGCGCGCGAACCGCTGCGTTCTGGTTCTGGAGCGCCTGGTCCAGCACCGTCATGGACCAGAGTCGCGCGTCCAGACTGCCCTGCTCCTCATCGCGCGCACCGACCACCAGGCCCTCCAGCGGCACGATGTCGCCCTCCGCCACCGCAGCGAGGACTTCGGTCTCCGCGCTCTGCTTGAAGCCACGGCCGGCATGGAAGAGCGCCAGCGGCGCTTCGTCGCGCGAGGAACCGCGCGCCTTGAGGTCCACGAGCAGTGACTCGGCCTTGCGCTGGCGCATGTCCACGACCGCGCTCCTGACACCGGGAGACAGCTCCTCGGCGCGCCCCAGATCGCGCATCGCCCCGGCTGGCTGGAGGCGCTCGAAGCGCTGGTGCGCCCGCTTGAGGTAGAGCCCAGCCAGCAGGGTCGGGTCGCCGCTTCCGAGCGCGCGAGCCCTCTCCAGCTCTGTTATCGCCGAGTCGAGGTCGTTGGACGAGGCCGCCCGGCGGGCGATGGCCTCGTGGGCGCGGGCCTCGACCAGCCGCGTCCGGGCGCTCGGGTCCACGTCCCGGGCTCGAGCCAGGAGCTCGATGGCGTACTCCGGCCGGCCGTCGACGATCGCGTCCTCCGCAGCGTTGATGGCGCGACTCGACAGGCGGGCCCGGGCCTTTCGCTCGGCGTCGGTGTCCGGCCAGTCACGCGCGAAGCTCAACAGCTGTCCGTCGGTCGGCTTGCGGCCCATCTCCTCGTAGCTGTCCCAGGCGTCGGCCTGGTAGCGGAGCTCCTCGACCTCCGGGGCCATCGGTCCGCGAGGAAACCAGTCGAGGTAGTCATCGCAGATCGCGACGCTCGGGTCGTCCTGGATGCGCTCCCACAGCGCGATCTCGCCACGCTCGAAGGCCTCCTCCGCGAAGGGCGTCATGCCGGGGACGTCGAGCGCCGCCCTGATCACGTCGAAGTTGCTCGGGTCGCCCATGGCCCCCAGGACGAGCAGGGCCCGCGGCCCCTCGGGGCGATTGCGCAGCACGGCCTCTCGCAGCGGAGCCACCGCGGGCGGACCGAGCACCAGCAACTCCCGGTACGCCGTTCTCCAGATGAGCTCGTCATCTGATTTCAGCGTCTTGACGAGCTTCTCGGCTGCGACCGGGTCGGTGCTCGCCGCATCAGCGAGAGCCTCGACCTGTTCGGGGTAGCGCGGCAGGCAAGCGATCAAGAGGAGCCAGAACACTGTCGTCTCCTAGCTCTCCGGACAATTCCTGCACAGGACTGTAAGGAACTCCGATCACCCTGCGTTGTCGGCCTGAGACATCTCTAGTCAAGGAGTCCTCCATGCAGCGCTGGCAGCTCACCGCGGGTCTCGGCGTCATCGCCGCCCTCGCTGCGGTCCTCGCCCCCACCCTGAAGGCCAGCGTCACCAACGCGCCCGAGACGATGGAGGTGGGTCCCCACCTGACCGAGATCGAGCTCCCGACCAGCCCGGTCACGGTCGAGCAGGGCAACCTGACGCTCACCGCTGGGCTCGATCACCCGGCGGTGCTCGACGGACGAACGCAGGACAGGCTGCTCGTCATCACCGTCGGCGCCGACGACCTCGACGAGGGCCTCGATCGGCCCGTCAACGTGGCTGTGGTGATGGATCGCTCGGGATCCATGCAGGCCAAGGGCAAGATGGAGTACGCGAAGACCGCGGCGCGCGAACTCGTCGAGTCCCTCGACGCAGACGATCGCTTCTCTCTCGTGACCTTCAGCGACCGCGCAGAGCTGGTCGTCGCCTCACAGACCATCAGTGATTCCGCTTACCTCCTCCGCACAATCAATGGAGTACGTGAAGGTGGCGGGACCAACCTCTACGAAGGACTGCGGAGCGGCCTGACCCAGGTGCGCAGCTACAGCGGCGACGACCAGGTCAACCGGGTCATCGTCCTCTCCGACGGCAAGGCAAACGTCGGCGTGACCTCCGCGAGCAGCCTCTCCAGCCTCGCCGGCCAGTACAACGACGAAGGGATCCGGGTCAGCACCATCGGCCTCGGCCTCGACTACAACGAGGACCTCCTCGCCGCCATGGCCGATCGCGGAGGCGGCACCTACCGCTTCGTCAACGACCCGGACGTGCTCACCACGGTCTTCCGCGAGGAGCTCCACCAGATGAACCAGGTCGCCGCCAGCGGCGTCTCCATCGACGTGCGGCTCCCCGGAGCCGAGCTGGTCGAGGTCTATGGCTACGACGAGCAGTTCGTCGACGGAGGCTTCCGCGTGTGGCTCGGTGACGTCTACGGTGGCCAGACCCGGAAGATCGTCGCGAAGGTGCGCGTCAGCGGAGTCGGGGTCGGATCCGAGCTGACGGCCTCCACCGTCACCCTGTCCGAGTCCGGTGCCGTGGCCTCCTACGTCGAGCCGGTCGAGGTCAAGGCCCAGGTCGTCGCATCGCAACAGACCGTGGACATGACAGTCAACCGCGAGCTCGCCGTGCTCGGGAACTTCGCCGCCGCCGGGCAGCTCGCGGACGACGCCGCCCAGGCCTATGCCCTGGGGGACCGCGACAGGAGCGAGGAGCTCCTGGAGGCCTCCAACCTCGTCGCCGGTGAGGCGGCCAGTCGCTACGACAGCAACCGGCTGCGCCAGCAGAGCGCGGAGCTCATCGTCCAGACCGAGGACTACCAGGCGGAGCCGAGCTCGGACGAGGGGCGCTACGCCGTGAAGAAGAACAAGGAGGCAAACCGTGGCTGGTACTACTGAGGTCCTCGCGCCGACTACCCACGGCGCCTTTTCCATCGCGCTCCCAGGACGGACCATCGCACGGGACGTCGTGGCCTACGCCGCTGGCTTCACCGCCAGCTTCGCCTGGGCGGCCGGCCTCGGCTTCGTCGACAGCCACCCCGAGCTGTCCTTTGCCGGATCGCTCGCCCTTGGCCTGGTCGCCAGCGTCCCCCGCAAGATCCTGTGGACCCCGATCGCCTTGGCTGCCGGCATCGGCATGGCGTGGCTCGCCGCACCTCTGGGGGTGCCATCGGTGGTGCTCGCCGGGGCAGCCGTGGGGCTCGTCGCCGCTTGGATTCGCGGCCTGGACCAGGGCCGTCTGGATCTGCTCAACGGCGCGCTCTCAGGGGCTATCGCCGCCGCCGTCGCCGGTACGGTGTTCGTGCTCGGACTGCTCGGTGACATCCACCCCGTCGCCAACTTCGCCCTCGTCGGACTCGCGGCTTCCCTGTCGCTGGCTCCGACCTGGTTTCGCTTCAAGGCCCGGAGCGAGGTCCCTTCCCGGAAGAAGGTGGAGCTCACCCTGGAGCCGCCGTACCGCAAGCCGGTCCTGCGCGCCTTGGAGCTCCACGGCCAGCTGCGGGCAGCGAAGCCACCGGAGGAGATGATGGAGGGCCTCCACGAGGTCGTCGGGTGGGTCTACCGCCTGGCCCAGTCGCTCCAGACGCTGGGTCGCGACGTCGAAGCCCTCGACGAGGAGAAGCTCATCGAGCGCGTGGAGCTGTTGCAGATGGAGGCGGATGAGACAGAGGACGAGTTCCTCCGGGATCGCCGCTACGCCACCGCGGAGCACCTCCGCAAGCTCCTCCAGCACGCCCAGCAGCTGCGCCTCGAGCAGGAGCGCACCGCGTCGCTCCAGGAATACGCCATCGCCTACCTCGAGGAAGCGCGGCTCGGGCTCACGCTGGCCCGTGCCCTCCCGGGTGAGCAAGCCCCCGTGCGCCTCAACGAGGTGCTCGACAAGCTGCGCGGTCACGCGCGAGAAGGCGACGTGCGCCGCCGGACCGCCCGCGAGGTCGGCCTCAGCTAGCCAGGACCTCGCTGAACCACCCCTCTGGCTCCCTGTCGTTCAAGTCGACGGAGTGTCGGGCCTCGCCCACCCAGACTCGGGCCTTCGGTCCTCCGAAGCCGGCGGTCAGCCGCACCTTCACGCGGCGCCCGTCGATCTCGCCCTCACCGGCGAAGGAGGCCCCGAACCCTGCCTCCTCGATGGCGAAGGGGATCGCCTCGGCGTATGGCCGCAGCGCGGAGCGCCAGAGCATGTTCGCCAGCGCGACGATCCAGAACGCAGCTACGCTGATGACGATGCCTGCGAGGACACCGCTGAGGTAGGGCTCGTCGATATACTGGCTCACCCCTCCAGGTCGATCACGTCACCCTCCCGGGCCAGCGTCACGCGTGGGTTGGCGTGATCGGCCCACTCCTCCGCGAGCTCATCGAGCTCGTCGTCGCTCGCATCGGGCGCATGGTGGAACAGCACGAGGTGCTTCGCGTTCGCCACCCTGCAGAGGGCGCTGGCGTACTCCGGGTAGGCGTGTCCCCAGGTCATCTTCTCGAGGTACTCGTCGAAGGTGAACATCGTGTCGAAGGTGACGAGGTCTGCGTCTGCAAGCGCGTCCAGCACGGCCTGTTCGGAGCTCGAAGGCACCTCCCCGACCATCGCGCCCTCCCCCGGACGGGCGAGCGGAGCGGTGTCGGTGAGGTGGACGTAGGTCTGACCACCTGCAGAGATCCGGTAGCCCACCGAGCCACCAGGGTGGTTGAGCCGAACGCCGACGATCTGGAAGGGGCCCCGCTCGAAGGGGCGCCCCGGCAGGATGGGGTGGAAGCTGACCTCACCCGGCATCTCCCGGAGGCGCACCGGGTGGTACACACCGTTGCTGTACCGGGCCACCCGTTCCCTGACCTCTTCCTCGCTGAAGGCGGGCGCGGACACGCGCACCTGGTAGCCAGGCGCATAGACAGGTCCGAAGAAGGGGAAACCGAAGAGGTGGTCCATGTGGAAGTGCGTGAACAACATGTCCAGTTCCCGGGTGGACCGGGAGAAGAGGTCCCTTCCCAGTGGACGCGCCCCGGTGCCCGCGTCGAGGATGAGGACCGCGTCGCCGTGGTTCACCTCGACGCAGGAGGAGTTGCCTCCGTAGCTGGAGGTCAGTGGACCGGGGACCGGAATCGAGCCCCGGACACCCCAGAATCGGACCTTCACAGCACCCCTGGCTCAGCCCTCGGATTGTATCTCACTGTGCGTGGTCGCGCGCTTGACACCCCTGTGGCCGGGGTTAGGGATCGAGCGCTCTCGGGTCAGAGGGTGGACTCGCGCGGTTAGCTCAGCTGGATAGAGCGTTGGCCTCCGGAGCCAAAGGCCACAGGTTCGAATCCTGTACCGCGTACCACCTGGCCCCTCAGGCTCCGACAGCCTCGCCGACCCAGGCTCGCATCTTCGGGAGGGTCGTCTCGCGGTAGGCCTCGTCCGTGCGCTCACGCGCGAACACCCGGAGCAGACCCGCGACGAGGTAGGAGAGCTCCTCGTGGAGCGCCATGCGCTCGTAGATCGCCTCGTCGCCGGTCATGGAGGACGGCAGCTTCACCTGCGCGAGGTCCAGGGTCGGGTTGCGCAAGGTGAGGCCAAACTCTCGGTCCCCTCGCCGAATGGCGAGCCGCAGCTCCTTCACGACGCGGCCACCAGCCAGGGCGGCGCGAGACTCGACGGCCTCCGCGGCGTTGTCCCCGGTCATCACGGCCCGAGGGCGATCGTCGCCGGCACCCCGGAAGGCGATGCGGTCGTCGACCCAGACATCGATCCAGCCGATGTCTCCACCGAGATTCATCGAGCCGCCATCCCGAACGGAGGCGTACCAGAGCCAGGTCATGAACTCGCTGGGCAGGTGGGCCAGCATCGGCCTTTCATCCACGGCGGACCTCCAGGTTCGAGCCACCCGTCTGCTCGAGCGCGAGGGCCAGGTCCTCGTCTCCGAGCCAATCGAGCGGGTTCGTCGGGTTCAGTCGAAGCCCGAATGTCTGGTGGAAGAGCTTGCGGAAGCGGTCGTTCTCCCGATCGGAGAGGTTGGCGAAGAGCACCGTGCCTTCGGCCATGTTCCAGCACACCTCTGTGACGCGCACTCGGGGGATCGCGCGCTTCAGCCACTCGAACTCGAGGCGCTCCTTCAGCTCCGCCTTCACGCCGCGCGGGGCTACCTTCTGACCGCTCTCGAGGCACCACTCGCTCACCGCGCGGTCGAGGTGCGCGCGGAAGAGCGCGGCCGGGAGGACCTTCTTGTCGACCCGCAGCCCAAACAGCGCGTAGTGGCCAAAGAGCCAGTGGTTCAGGTCGTCGAAGTCGGAATAGAGCAGGTTCTGGGGACGCACCCACCCCCAGGTCTCCTCCTTCGACGTCTTCGAGCCCGGATCGCGAAACCCGTAGGCGTTGAGCGCCTCGACGTAGGTGATGCGGAAGCCCTCGGGCGTCTCGCCCTGGGCCGTGTACCGGCGCGCCGTCAGCGCGCCTCTGAGGATGCCCATCTACTTCTCCCGGCCGCCCTTACCCGCGCGGCGTATCTCCAGCCAGTAGTAGGCGCCCACCACCCGCTTCTCCTCGCGGTCCAGCAGGAAGATGCGGTGCCTCAGGAGCTCCTTGCGGCCTTCGCGCCAGGTCTCCTCCAGATCGGGCTCGACCAGCTCCCACTCCATCCCGTCCCGAGCCGCGAGACCCCGCCCCGGGGCGTTGTCCACCGGAAAAGGCAGCGGTCGGTCGAAGAAGATGACGCGGTCCTCGCGGACGGGCCCCTCCTTCGTCCAGAGGCCCAGGCCGATGGGGACGTTGCCGCTCCAGCCATCGTCCCGGACGATCCAGACGGAAGGACTCACGGCTCAGACAAGCTGACGAGAGCGTGACGGAACATGGTCACCTCGATCTTGTTCTTCACGACCAGTCCGAACTCGAAGCGCCCAGCCCAGGCCACCCGGCCCTTGAGGATCTCGCCTTCGATGAGGCGCACCTCGACCGGAGTCTCGCGGTCGAGGTAGCCGAAGAGTCGCCGGTTGCTGCAGGTGTAGCGGTCCTGAGGGCGCCAGATGGGCTCCTGGGCCTCTGCCTTCCGCGCCTTGTCCCAGCCCATTGCCCGACGAGCCTTCTTCTTCCCAGCCGCTCCGACGCACCACTTGAGCTGCAGCTTGTGGATGGGTTCGTCGCTGCCTTCGATGAAGAACTCATAGCGGTCGAGCTTGGCGATGCGCGCCTCGATGTCCCGATGGCCGTGGAGCGCCAGCGCGAGCTCGTCGCCCGCATCCAGGGCGTCCTGGAGGGCCGAGCGCTGAGCGTTGCCGGCGAAGTGGTCGGCGAGTCGACGCTTGAAGAGCACGGCGTCGAGGTCAGCCTGGCCGAGCGCGACCTGGGTCGCCAGGGCGCGAGACAGCGAGTGCTTGCGGATCAGGCTGTCGACCGCCGCAGCCAGCGCCATCTTCTTGAGGACGTCGTTGAGCTCGATTCGGCCGAGGGCAACCTGGGTCGCGACGGCACGGGAGAGCCCACTCTCTGAAACGAGCGACTCTATGCGCCTGTCGATCTCCGGGGCGCGACGGCGTGCCCGTCCCTTCCGTCTGTCCATCACCAACTCTCCGACGTCCCCCTCGAACGAGCGTAACGCACGCCCGAGGAGGAGGTCTCAGCTGGCCTCGCGGTGTGCCTCCGTCAGCCCTGACACGACGCGGTTCCGGCCCGCACCCTTTGCCACGTACAGCCTCGCGTCTGCGGTCTCCACCAGCTCGGCGACGGCGCCGCGGAGGTCGCCCTGGCCGAGCACCTCGACGGCCACCCCCAAGCTCATGCTGATCGAGAAGGCGCCCTCTGCTCCTTCGAAGACCTGCCGGGACAGCTTCTCTCGTATTTTCTCGGCGATGCGGTCGGCCGCCTGGGGCGGACAGTCCGGCAGGACGACGATGAACTCCTCGCCGCCCCACCGACCAACGAGATCGCCCCGTCGACGTCCTTCCATCATGAGCTTGCCGATGCGGGCGAGCACGCGATCGCCGACCGCGTGCCCGTGGTTGTCGTTGACCCGCTTGAAGTGATCGACGTCGCAGAAGAGCACGGCCATCGGCGCCGCGGCCTCGGCGCAGGCTTCTGCCATCTGGCCGAGGCGGACGTCGAGAGCACGGCGGTTGAGCACACCGGTCAGCGGATCTGTCGTGGCCACGTCGGCGATCGCGTGGGACTGGCGAAGGAGCTCCGTCCGGCGCTCCTCGATGCCGTCGAGCAGCCGCTGCTCGGCCCGCTTGAGCCGCCGGGCCATCCTCACGAGCCGCTCGGTCGTGCGGCGTTGCCTGTCCTGCTCTGCGGAGAGCACATCGCAGATGGCTCCGAGCGCGAGCGCGAGGGTCTCGATCTCCACCGCGGGTCCGGTGGCCTGGAGTCGCGCCACGACCACATCCGAGGCCAGCACCGGGTGGCCCTCCGCCTCGGCTGCCTCGAGCGTCGCGCGTCCATGGAGGCGCTCGTGGTGCTCGAGCAGTCTCATGACAGGTTCGCTGCGGAGGATCGACGGCACCATCAAGTCTCTTCACGGACCGATGCGCTCCCGCCTTTAGAGCGCATCCCGGGAGATGAGGTGAACGCGGCCGAGGTCCGGGCCGTGTGGCAATCCGATCGCCAGCGTCTCCCGGTCTCCGGCGAGCACGATGGGGCGCCCGATGCTGGAACGATCGAGGGCCAGGACCGGTCCTTCGCCGAGCGGTACGAGGCGGAGCCGACCGGGCGCCTCGTCGATGTTGTAGGTCCCCGCCGCGTAGCCACCGCCGATGGCACGGCCGAGGTGGTCGCCTGGACGCCCGGCGTGCTCGCTGGACCCTCGCACCAGGCCAGCGCCCCCATCCAGCCCCACCTGCGGATCGCTCCACCAGATCCCCTCGGCCCAGTGCACTACCTGCCCGCCCTCGCCGGCTTCCCCGACCGCATCTCCGCTCTCTGCGTCGAGGACGACACAGCTCTCCGAGCACTCCAGGACGAGCAGTGTGTCCCCGATGCTCACCGCGCGGGGATCCTCGAAGGCGAAGTCGCCGTACGAGGAGGCGACGCCGCCACCGTGGGCGACGGCCCACTCACAGCCCGGGCCGAAGTCAGCGGCATGAGCTGTCGACTGGAAGTCGCGGACCCGACCGGTCGGGCCGTAGAGGCCGTCGGGCTCGATCCACTGAAGCGTCGTGTCCACGCAGACCGCGAGCGGGTCACGGGCGGCGTAGCAGTCGCTCCCGTCACAGACGGCGTCGTCCGAGCCCACGACGATGCGCTCTCCGTCGACTAGCAGGACACGCCCGTAGCCGAGGGCTCCTTCGAGGGTCCGCGTCGCGACCTCCCAGGGCACGGCGACCTCGTCCTGGAGGAGCGGGGCACAGCCGAGCAGGAGGATCACGACCAGCAGCGTATCCGCCGGTAGAAACCCAGCGCGCCGACCTCGACCTTCCAATCGAGACAACGGGCGCCGTGGGCCATTGCGTCAAAGCCAGCTTCGCCGAGGCTGTACTTGCGCCACATCCGGCGCACCCAGAACTCCGGGGGCCATGGGCCAGTGCGTTCGATCCAACCCTCGATGTGTCCGCTGTCCGCGTCCGCGTCCAGCAGGTCGCACCGACCTCCGGGCTTCAGGACGCGGTGCAGCTCGCCGAGGATCGCCGCCGCGTCCTTCCAGTGGTGCATCGTCTGAACCGCGACGATGCGCTCGAAGGTCGCGTCCGGGTAGGCGATCCTGGCGGCGTCCATCTGCTTGAAGGTGCAGGCCCCCGCAGCGTTCCGCCGAGCGATGCGGATCATCTCGGCGGAGGTGTCGATGCCGACGCAGTCGAGCTCCGGGTTGCCCGCGGCGGCGTGGATGCTCACCCATCCAGGTCCGCAGCCGACGTCGAGCAGCGCGCCCTGGCGGATGTCCATGCTGGCGGCGATGTGGCGATAGGCGGGCTGGTAGTAGCGGGCCGGCAGCGCGTCGTAGATGCGCGCGGTCAGCTTCACAGGCCATCACTCCAGGCCTTCAGCGCGGCGGCGAGCGCCGCGAGGCCGCCATCGACGGCGATGCCTTCGCTGCCGACGTTCCACGCGATCTGGACCTGCCCCTCCGCCGCCCGCTGCCCGCGCAGAAGCTCCAGTCGTCGGTCCAGGCCGTTGCTCAGGATGCGCACCTGGGCCGGGGGGCCACCGACGAGGCCGATTCGGGTGACACCGGCCAACAGGAAGGTGTCGCTGATGTCTCGCAGGAGCCCGGCCTGGCCCTGGCCAGCGCAAAGGTCGCAGCGCTCCTCTGTGACCGGCACCCGCGCTGCGTGGGGCGGAGCCGGGCAGTCTGGCCGACCGCAGTGGAGCACGACATGAGCGGCGAGGATGGCTCGAGCGGAGGGCTCGTCGACGACCTCGAGGAGCTCGGCGAGGCTCTCCCATCGCCTCGCGTCGACCAGGGCGCGAACTGCGGCACCGCGGGCGTCCATCCCCTCGAGCCCCCTGGCACCCAGGAGCTCGCCGATGGAGGGTCGGTCGCGCTGCTCATCCAGGCGCGCGCTGGCGACACGGAGCTTTGCGGTCGCCAGCTCCAGGTTCGAGTTGAGCTCGGCCACGTTGGCCTCGAGGTCCGCGATGCGAGCAGCGGCGCTCTTGCGCTGTCCGCGCTCGACGTCCAGTGTCTGCTCCAGCTGCTCCGTCCTGGCCTCATAGGCGCGTGCGCGCTCCTCTGCCCCCGAGCGGGGGGGACCTGGCCTGGCTGCTTCGGCCTTGGGCGTCGGGCGCGCGGGCTTCTGGGCAGGGGCCCCCGGCTGCCTGGTCGTCTTGCCCTTCGCAGGTGGCTTGTCGCCGAGGCGCTCCACGCCCGATTGCGCCATCAGCTGTTCGAAGTCCAGGTCTCCGGAGGCCAGCGCCTCGAGGCTCTCTTCGTCGTCCAGTGTCCGCCGGCCCATTGGCCATCAGTAACCGGCTGTGGCCTCCAGGATCGACTCCAGCGGCACCTTCAGCTCGCCGGGCTGGGTCAGTCCCAGCTCCGCGAGGCCGCGCGCGAGCTCGTACTGATCAGCGTTGTAGGCGTCGACAGCGACGTTGTACAGCGCCACGCGGGTCGCGGGGTCCTCTGGCGCCAGCCCGAAGGCGTTCCGTGCATGCAGAGCGCGGTCCTCCAGCTCCCCCGGCTGCTCGGCGAGTTCGGCGAGGCAGCGCGCCGCGACGTCCGGGAGTCCAGCCGTCGCGGCGAGCTCTGCGGCATCTCGAAGCCGCCGTTGGTTGTTCGAGTGGCCAAGGCGCACCCCGACCATCGCTGTGGCGGCTGTGGCCCGAGCCTCGAGCTCCAGGTCGTCGAGCCGCTGGGCTTCGGCGATGACCTCTGACCAGAACACCCAGGACTTCTCGGCAGGCAGACCCACCGCGATGTTGTAGGCGCACCAGGCATAGGCCCTCTCGGCCTGCCTCGCATAGTCCATCTCGCCGATGCGCTTCAGCGCTGAGCTGCTCTCGTGGAAGTGGGTCCGCGCACCCCCGAAGTCCCCGCGGTCATAAGCCTCCAGCCCCTGGTCGTAGGCCATGAGAGCGGCGACGAGAGTCCTGTGGTGTTCCAGGGCTCCAGCGACGCCCGCACCCACGGCGAGGGTCGCTGCGTCCTCGCTGGCGCCGAGCAGGATCAAGGCCTGCGCAGCGTTCCTCCGCGCCGTCTCGACCACGTGGTCCCCGTGCCCTGTCGCCTCGGCCACCTCCGCTGCACGCGCGAAGGCCTCCAGGGCGCCCGCGAGGTCCTCTGCCTCGACGCGGCCCAGGGCGTAGGCGAGCTCGACGTGCGCGGGCCCGAGGTCATCGCCAGCCTGCGAGAAGAGCGCCAGCGCCTGGCTGAACTCGCGATCGGCGGAGTGGGCAGAGTCCACTCGCACCATCGCCGTAGCGACACGTGCGGCCTCGGCGTAGTGCCCCGCGCCGACGCGGTAGTCGAGCGCCGCGGTGAGCGCGGCCCGCGCCCCGTCCACGTCGCCACGGCGGGCAGCGATCCCACCCTCGAGCTCCCTCGCGGCGGCGTTGGCCGGCGGCAGGTCCATGCCAGCGAGCTCCTTCACGGCGGCGGCGTGCCGCTCCTCGGCGATCTCGACGCGTCCGAGCCGAAGGGCGAGGCGCCCCAGCTCGATGCCGACCGCCACGGCCTCTGCTTCGAAGCCCGCCGACCGATGGGTCGCTTCGGCCTCTGCGAGGAAGGTGAGCGCCAGGTCGTCGCGGCCGGCGAGGTGATGCGCCATGCCCAGACCGAAGAGCACCTGACCCGTCTGCCAGGACAGCCCTGAGACTCGGGCCGCGGACAGGGTGTCGGTGAGGGTCTTTGCGGCGGCGTCCGGCCGGCCGCTCGCTCGCTGGATCGCACCCTCGGCGAGGCCGACGTCCACGAGCTCACGGGGGGTATCAGCCCTCGAGCGCATCGCCTCCAGCTCGGCGTGAGCCGCGCCGAGGGCTCCGCGGCGCAGGTGCGCACCGACTGCATCCAGCCCGCTGCCCCCTGTCTCCTCTCGAGTGGAGGACAGCCTGGACCGGAGCGCGTCGGCCTCGTCGTCGGCGACGCCCTCGAGCTCGCCGAGGCCATCGAGAGCGGCGCTGGCCCTGGACCCGGCGCCGGCGTCGATGTCCAGAGCGATGAGGTTCAGCCTCGCCATCACCGCCGTGTCGCCTCCACCTGTGGCCAGCTGCTCGAAGATGCGGCGTGCCTTGGCTGCTTCTCCCCGCTCCCGAAGGACCAGGGCCAGGACATTTCGCCCCTCTGGGGAGGTCACCCCGTGCAGCGCGGTCTCGGCCGCACGCAGGTCTCCTGCCTCGTAGAGCAAGGCCCCTTGGACCACCCGCGCCTGCTCCCCTGCCCCACCCTCCGCGAGGCTGCCGAACAGGGAGGCTGCCTCGATGACGCGACCCTCTGCCATGGCGCTGTAGGCATCCTCGACGAGGGCCTGGTCGTCCTCGTCGAGGCGCATCTCCGCGGACGATGGGATGACGACCGGGGTCGCCAGCGCCAATCCGAGCAGGGCGGCGATCAAAGCAAGACCTCCAGCCCCGCGAGCAGCCTGCCAGGGGAGAGTGCCTGACAAGAGGCGACGTGGACGAAGACCGCGGGCACGGCGAGATCCCTCAGGGAAGTGTAGAGCCAGGCGTTGCACACGTAGGACCCCGCGTCCCGCGAAAGGGTTCCGCCGAGTGCAGCGGCGAGGGCCTCGACGTCGAGACGGACGTCCAAGCTCGGCGCGCCCTCACCCAGGTCGGCAGGGCAGACACCGTCGATGTCGTCACGGCTGCACCGGTTCACGGCGGTGCACTCCACCTGGACGCCCTCGCGCGTCGGCGCGACCCCGAGCCCCACCACGAGGCGTGCGTGCGCGGCCGCGTCCGCCGTCTGGCATGGAGCCCGCTGGTAGCTGACCGGCAGCACGATGCCCCGGACGGGCACGCCCCGGACCTCGCACCCGTCGACCGCCAGCGCCAGCGCTCCGGAGGGGTTCTCCGCCAGCTCCCCGAAGGGGCCGAAGCCGGTGACCAGGATCACAGCTTCTCGGCGACGCGCACCAGGAGCTCTCGAGCGTGGACGACCGGGTAGCGCCGCATCGTGACGATCACGCCCTCGCCGGTCGCGCGCACCTCTTCGAGGCGCCGGCCTCCGATGACCTCGACCACAGCCCCCAGGAGGTGACCCGGGTGGACGGTATCGCCCACGGAGACCTCCGGAACCCAGAAGCCGCCGCACATCGAGTAGTGGTAGCAGACTCCCTGGCGGGTGGTGTCGACGATGGTCTCGCCGGGGTCCACCAACCCACCGCCAAGGACGCCCAGGTGGCCGAGGAGTCGCAGGATGCCGTTGGCCAGTGCCCGCGCGTGGTCGAGGTCCAGATCCCCGCCACGTCCGCCCACGAGGTGGAGCGCAGCGCGCGCTGCCTCGCGCCAGGCGCCCACGAGTCCGGTGGCTTCCAGCCTGTCTCCGGCCCGGCGCCAGACGACCGGGAGCTCCATCGCCCGGGCATAGGCCAGCTCCGGTCCGGACAGCGGCACCCGCACCTGGGGCAGCTCGCGCACGACACGGCTCCCGGAGTGCAGGTCCACGCAGACGTCCGCGCGGGTGGCGTCCAGGAGCGCATAGGCGATGCGCTGGACGGGTGAACCCGCCGGATCGCCCGGGAAGGCGCGGTTGATGTCCCGGTCGTCGAAGGGCCACCGCTTCGTCCCCTGGTCGACGCCGAAGCTGTTCACGATGGGCAGCAGGTGAACCCGGCCGGAGACCCGCAGCATGCCGAGGGTGCGGGCGACGATGTTGAGGGCGTGGACACCGGTGAGCTCGGTGCCGTGCATACCGGCGACGCAGGCGACCACCGGCTCATCGCCGTCTCCAAAGGTCAGCCGCTCGAGCACGAAGGGTTCGCGGTAGGGCGCCTCGATCCGGAAGACCTCAGCCATCGGTGCCCTCGACGATCCGCGCGACCATCGTGCCAGGGAAGACCACTGGCTGGTCGCGCATCGCGGCGATGCGCGCCGCGCAGGGGCAGCGGACCTCTTCCAGGCGCTCACCCGTCGCGGGGTCGATGACCTCGCCCAGCACCTCGTCCGCCTCGACGGCGTCCCAGGGGGCTTTCCTCGGCAGGAACAGACCTGCGCGGCCCGCTCGAACCCGGTGTACCTGGCTGTCATCGACGGTGGTCGGGCGGGTGACCGCAGCCCAGTGGAAGGGCAAGGCCATATCCGGCAACACGCCGAGCACGTTCAAGACGTTCAGCGCTCCCTCGGCGAGCGCCTGGCCGACGCCGGGAGTCAGGCGGTTCCCGGACCCCCCCTCCAGCGTGAGCGTGGACTCGAACTGGGCTGCGAAGGTGCTCGGAGCCGCCAACCCCGGGTCGCGAAGCCAGACCAGGTTCACGTTCGCGTGGCGAGCGACCTCGGCCGCGCTCTCCGCGCTGCTGCGCACGTGTGCCTGGGGCGTCTCGCTGAAGGCCGGATGGGCGCCACGCAGCTCGATGATCTGGTCCGCCCCGTCGAGATCCTGGATCAGCTTCCATGCCACGACGTCAGGGGCATGGGCGTCGGGGCGCCCTGGGAAGCGGCGATTGAGATCCTGGTCGAAGAAGGGCCAGTGGCGAATGCCCCTGTGGGCCGCGAGCGGATTGATGCAGGGATAGATGTCCACGCACCCGGAGAGGACCTCGTGGTGCTGCCCGAGGATCGCCGCGACGGTGTGGGCAACGCGGACTCCCTCCGGAGTGTCACCGCGGATGCCCGCGACGATCGCCACCCGAGGACCTTCGCCCGCCTCGAAGCGCTTTCGGACGATGTCGACCGAATCCCCGGAGGGCATTCCGATCGAGTGCAGGACGTCCAGGCTAGCGCTCACGCCAAGGCCTTATCCGCTCAGACCGCGCTGGCGACGATCGCCGCGTATCCCTGGGCGGCGGCTTCGTACGCCGTGCCGACGAAGAGTCGCAAGTGGCGGTCGACAGCGTCCGGATCGTCCACCGCGCGCTCGACCACGGCTTCGCTTCGCAGCTGCCAGGCCTCGGCGGCTCGTTGCCGCGTGACCCCTCGCACGATCTCCGTGCCCTCGGCCGTCGCGAGTTCGCGCGCCGTAGCGCGGACCCAGGTGGCGACGTCGTCGATGGCCTTGCGCGCCGCGACCCGGACGTCGCCTTCGCGGAGCAGGACCGCGTCGAACTCGGCCAGCGCCGAGTCAGAGCGGACGTTCGCTGTCTTCCGCCAGCGCGCGAGACGGTCGGGGGTGGGAAGTCGAACCATCCGCGGGTCGAGTACGGGCAGGTTCGGAAAGAGGTGGTCCTCTAGGTCCCTGTGGGTCCGGAGGACTCGGAGCGTCGGCGTCATGGCAGCTGGGGGAGCGAGGTGCGGCAGCGGGGAGCTGTCTGGAGACTACGCCTGCGGTCTCGACACGTCAAGACTTCCAGAGCCCAGCCGGGGGTCTCTGCTTGAAAAAGCCCGGAACGGGGTGAAAGGTATGGCGTCGTACGCTCGTACAACCTGCGAAGCACACGGCAAAACACACAGCGTGGAGTGCGCCCATGCGCAGACTGAACGTCGTCCTCATCCTCGTCGCCTGCATCCTGCTGATGTGGATCCTCCGCCCCACCTCAGCGCTGCGGACCGGCGCGGATGGCGATGCCCCAGAGGCCACCCATGCAAGCGGCGTCGTGGTCTTCGATCTCATCGACGACACACCCCTGTCCGACATCGAGGCGCTCGAGCGGGATCTCGGCATCGACCTCGAGTACAGCTCCGATGTCAGCGAAGACGAGGCCCTCCTCCGCGCGGAGGTCGACGACGTCGCGGCGATCGTCGCTGCAGCGCAGGGCAATGCCCTCGTCGAGGTCGTCGAGCCGGTCGTGGAGTTCGAGGTCAGCGGGTACCCGAACGACCCGATGTGGGACCAGCAGTGGAACATGGAGATGATCGACACCCCCGCGGGTTGGCGCGCTGGCGGTGGCAAGGGCGTGAAGGTCGCGGTCATCGACACCGGCGTGACCTGGGTCGAGGATCTCGAGGGCATCCCGATGGGTCCGGGCAAGAGCTTCGTGCCCTTCGTCAAGAAGCCGATCGACGATCACGGCCACGGCACGCACGTCGCGGGCACGATCGCCCAGGTGACGAACAACGGAAAGGGCGTCGCCGGAGTGGCCCCCAACGTCACGATCATGCCGTACAAGGCGCTGTCCAAGCACGGCTTCGGCTCCAGCGACTGGATCGCCGCTGCGATCGACCACGCCGTCGACAACGGGGCGGATGTCATCAACATGAGCCTCGGCGGATCCCACTCGGGCGTCCTCCACAACGCCGCCGAGAAGGCCGCCGATGCTGGCGTCGTCGTGGTCATCGCTGCCGGAAACTCCGGAAGGAAGGGCGTTGGCTGCCCCGCGCACGGTGACAACGTGATCGGCGTCTCCGCGGTCGGCCCGGACGACTCCAAGGCCTACTACAGCTCTTGGGGAAAGGGCGTCGAGATCGCCGCCCCCGGAGGTGACACGCGCAAGAGCGGCGGAGGCATCCTCCAGGACACCATCGACGGCAGCGGCGGCCACAAGTACGCCGCCTTCCAGGGGACGTCGATGGCGACGCCACATGTCGCTGGCGCGGCTGCCGTCCTCCTCGGCATGGGTCTCGACGCCGAGAGCACCACCGACGTGCTCTTCAAGACCGCCGAGGACAAAGGCGACGAGGGCTTCGACGAGATCTACGGCCACGGGCGTCTCGACGTCGGCGCCGCCGTCCGAAGGGTCCTGGTGCGCAGCAACGGGCTGAAGTTCGTTCTCGGGGGCCTGATGGCCATCGCGCTCGTCATGTTGTCCCGGTTCCGCGGCTCGCAGTCCATTCCGATGGTCGGTGCGGCGGCGCTGTCGGCAGGAGGGCTCTTCTTCCTTCCCCTGCTCCCGATTCCGCCCAACCCTGTGGTCGAGGTCCTCAGCCGCGACCTGTTGAGCCTCCCCGCCGTCGTAGTCGGCGCGGACTGGGTGCACTTCCCCCTGTGGGCGTCCGCGCTCCTGCCCGCCGTGCTCGCATTCCTGCTCGGTCCGAGCAAGCGCTTCGGCCCAATCGTCGCGGGCATCTGCGTCGGATTCGGCACCAGCCTGCTCTACGGCGCAGCCTCTGGCACCCTCGACGTGTGGTGGCTGGGCATGGGCCTGGACAAGGTCTGGCTGTCGCTCAACGGGACCGCATGCCTGCTCGCAGCGATGGCGGTCGTGGGCCTCCACAAGCTGGAGCGGCCGTCTTGACGCTCACCGGTACCCTCTCGCGGGAGTTCTTCGGCGGGCCTCTCTGGGTGCTGCGTTCAGACGACGGCGCCAGCTACCAGCTCAACGGCGAGGTGCCAGAGAAGCTCGAGGGCTGCCGCGTGCGGGTTCGCGCGAAGAAGGCCAAGGGCCAGTTCGGCATCGCGATGATCGGCGAGATCCTCGACCTCAGCTCGATCGAGGCTGAATAGGCTGGCTCAGTCGCCCCGCCAGTTCGGCGATGAGCACTCCACGACACCGTCGACGGGCTCGCACTCGTAGACGCCACGAGCGGCGACGAAGACCGAGCCCTTCAGCTTCAAGGTGCCGTCGAAGCCCGTGACCTGGCATGGGCCCGCCTTCACCTCGCGGGCGTAGCAGGTCGGGTCGCACACCAGGGGCGCCGCGTCGCGACAGGTGACCGTCGGACTCGCGAGCCCCTTCATCACGAACTTCACCTTGTCGACGGTGTGGGTCGGGAGGACCTCCGTCGTGTCCCCATGCTCGCGGATGACGATGACCTCGCTCGGAACCTCGACGGTCTCCTTCACGACGAGCAGCATCGGCTCGCCCCCCTCCCCCAGCGTGTCCTTGAACTGGATGCCCGTGGACAGCGCCAGGTCATGATCATGGTGACCAGCCTGTGATGGGTTCTGGCGACTGCCGGTGTCGCGCGGGACCGCGATGACCAGGTAGCGATAGAGCTCGGCGGGGGTGATGACGTTGTCACGGGTGGTGTCGGCGCCGCCGGTGATCGCGTCGATGAAGTGCTTGGCGAAGACCTCGCTGAAGCCGGTCTCCCCCAGCGACGTCGCGGACAGGTGGTAGGTGTTCGGGACATCCGGCCAGCTGCTGGCGACCGGTCCGACGAGCGCGAGATCTCCAAGGGAGGCGCCGTGCGCGGCATCGGTCACCAGCGCGTAGGAGCCCGCCTGAAGCCACTCGGGGAGGCTCTCTCCCAGGGCCGACACCGACAGGGAGGTGCCCGGCAGGTCGTCCGCCGAGGTGTCGTAGGTCAGCAGATAGGGGTCGTCGAAGTCCGCCCCCACGCCCTGGCCGACGAAGTAGACGAGCACGGTGTCCCGGTAGGTGACCAGCGGCGCCAACTCCTCGCGGAAGAGGCGCTCGAGCCGCTCCTTGGTGGCCTCCGAGTCCGTGATGAGGCGGACGTCGTCGTAGTTGGCCTCCTCGCGCAGGGCCAGGGCCACCCGGGCGGCGTCACCATGCGCAGCCGGCAGCATCAGCTCGGCCGGGAGGGACTCGTAGGTGGAGATGCCGACGACGACGGCGTAGCGTCTCGCGACGGGCTCCTCCGGGGGTTCCTGGGCCAGGGCCGCCAGCGAGAGCGCCAGGATCACGCGCCCTCCTCGAGCTCTGCCAGCAGCCCCTCGAGCTTCTCGATGATCTCGGGAGTGCTCTCCGTCGCGGGTGCGGCCTTGACCTCTTCGAGGAGCTCCCGCTGCCGGGCCAGTTCGGCTGCCACGTCGGCGTTGGCGTCGCGGCTCGCCGCGTGGACACTCTTCGACATCTCGCGGCAGGCCGTCGAGAGCTCGGCGTCCGAGTTGTGCAGCTCCATGGCCAGGTGCTGCCAGGTCGGACCGGCCGTGGTTGCGAACTCCCCAAAGGACGCGTCCCGGTTCTCCATCGCCTGGGCCGCGAGGGGGTTGGGGTTGGCCGCCGCTTCCGGGTCCTTCTTGATGGCGCCGACCTCGACCTTGTTCCTGGGGTCGCGGGTCTCCTCCGACTCGACGGAACCGACGGTCTCGGCCCCGATCTCCGGACCGTCCTTCGGACCGGAGGGTTGGGTGGAGAGAAAGAGCAGCACGGCAGCGCCGATACCAACCAGCCCTCCGAGCCCTATGACGAGGTTCTTGTTCATTGTCGTCCTCAGCCCAGGTTCCTGTAGAGACCCACGACGACGGTCTTGTCGTCCCCGCCCATGTTGGCGGTCAGGCCCACGCTCGGGGTGGTGGCGACCTGGTAGTCGCCGCACCGCCCCTTCATCTGCCGGTGGATCTCCACCGCCTGCTTGACGCCGGTGGCGCCGACCGGGTGGCCGAAGCCGACCAGCCCGCCGCCGGTGTTGACGGGGAGTCGCCCGTCGATCTCCGTGACGCCTTCCGCGAGCAGCGCGGCGCCTCGTCCCGCATCGGCGAAGCCCAGAGCCTCGTACATCAGGATCTCTGTCAGCGTGAAGCAGTCGTGGACCTCTGCCACCCGGACATCGCCCGCGTTCACGCCGGCGGCGGCGTAGGCGCGCTCGGCCGCGAGGCGCGTGGTGTCCAGCGCCGTGGGATCACCGTCCTCGTAGAGGCTGGTCGTGGCGTGGCCCAGGCCGACGATCTCGATGGCATCCGCCTCCCTGAGGCCCAGCTTGGCGAGCCCCTCCTGGGTGACGAGGAACATCGCGCTGGCGCCGTCTGACACCTGTGAGCAGTCCGTGACCTTGAGGTAGGGGTTGAATTCCTCGTTCGCGAGGAAGTTCGGGTTCCGATCGCTGGCGGCGGCGGCGTACTCGAGCGTCATCGAGGCGGCGCGCATGTGGGCGAGCGGGTTCTTGTTCGCGTTGCCGTAGGCCTTCACGGCGGCGCGCGCGATCTCCTCTTCCGTCGTCCCGTACCGCTGTCGGTAGTACCGGGTCCGTCGTGCGAAGAGCGCGGGGAAGGTGAAGTCGTCGATGGAGCGCTGGCGCTCGTAGTCCGCAGCCCGAGCGAGGTAGTCGCCGCCGACACGCGCCGACGCCGTCGTCTGGACCTCGACGCCCGCGACGAGGACAACGTCCGCACCAGCGCGGAGCGCATCGACGCCACAGGCCATGGCCAGCCCGCCGCTGGCGCAGGCGCCCTCGACACGCATGCACGGCTTGCCCCCGAGCGCCGGATCGACCCCCGCCAGCGCCGCGCCGAGGTGACCCTGGTTCACGAACAGCTCCCCCACGAAGTTGGCGACGTAGCCCTTGTCGACCTGAGCCAGATCCGCCCCGGTCGCCTCGGCCGCGTCCGCCACCGCCTGGGTGAGCAGCTCCCTCAGCGTCGGGTTGTTTCGCTTGCCGAAGTCAGGGTGGCGCTTCCAGATGAAATCGGGGTGCCCCTTGCCGATGAACGGCGTGTGGGCACCACCGGCGACGAAGACCCTGCGGTCCATGCGTGGCTCCGGGTGGAGGTGGTCTCCACTCCTAACCGCGTCTGGCGATCCCGGCTAGGCCGACGCCCGCCGCTGTTCTCGCAGGATGCCCTCCACCTCCGGGTGCACCTGGTAGAGCGTGATGACGGTGCCGAAGGTGTTCTTCCACTGACGGACACGCTCACGGCTCACGCCGAACTCGTTCGCGATCGCCTGTCCAGATTCGTTCGCCGCGAGGGCCTCGAGCAGTCGACGGAATCGACTGCGACCGTAGGACTTGATGAAGTTACGAGCGACGCGTTCGCGACTCTTCGCCGAGGCAGCCATGCTCTCGTCTCCCTGATGTGCCACATGAAGGATGCGGCGAGGTTCTTCCGTTCCGCGTTGGGACCTTGGTCCCGAGAAAACCTTACCACGAGTTGTTGACACGTCAATCGTTCGCGACGGAATCGGCCCAAAGAGCGCCTTCTTCCCGCACGATGCGCCGGCGATCGCGCCAACTCTCAGGTGCTACTCGAAGGGCAGTCTGGACGATCGTGCACTCAGATGGCCGCTGTTGGTAGCGATCCCCAACTCGGTGCCTGGCTCCCAGGCCGCCGGTCTCAACACGGCGAGCGCGAGTGTGCGACCATCGACGGTTGCCTCGGACGAGACGACGCCGAGCTGGTCCTCTCCCAGGAGGACCGCACCGCCAGTGCTCCCCTCCCCGTCCACGACGAGACCGGTCAACCGCTTGTTGACCTTGCCCATCGTGTCCATCCGGTTGATGACCTCCTGCCCGACGTAGCAGCCCTTGTCGAAGGCGCAGATCCGATCGCGCAGACCCATCTCGTGGACAAAGGCACGCTCGCCGAAGTCCACCGGCCAACGGGGCAGGCCCGCCTGGATGCGGAGACCCTCGAGGACCTCGACGGATGTGTCCGGACCGAGACTGACCCCGATCAGGTCGAAGCCGGAAAGGCCGCAGCGATCCGTGGCCGCGATCCAGCCTCCACCGTGGGCAACTATGCCATCCGGGACGGGCAGCCCGTGGGCCTCGAGGATGGCAGCGCTGTCCTCGCCCACCACGTGCACGATCCCGTGGCTGGAGGTGAGGTCCTCCAGCTCGATGGGGTCCATGATGATGTACATGTCCAGGCGCCGAGCGACCTCCTCGACATCCGCGCCGTCGATCACCAGGAGCGCCTGGTCGGGTGCGAGGCACCAGGCGTCGAGCAGCGCGAGCAGGCGACCCTTGCTGTCCGCCATGCCCGAGTGCCCGCCCTGTCCCGGCCGCCGGAAGGCGTTCGTCAGCATGCTGTTGCAGAAGCGCGGTGTGTCGCTTCCAGTCAGCCGCAAAACACCCGGGTTCCCGAGGTCGATGATCACGGGCTCTCCATCGTCCACACCGAGCCCTCGGCCTGGTCCGCGACG
The DNA here is from genome assembly GCA_036012755.1 of Myxococcota bacterium. Taxonomy (GTDB): domain Bacteria; phylum Myxococcota_A; class UBA796; order UBA796; family CAJQPC01; genus JAAESX01. Next base: position 217,468 of record DASCPX010000027.1, read on the forward strand.
TAGAGGAGACCACCCAGGACCTCGATGGATCCTGGCCGCCCAGGACCGCTGCCGAGGACCCTGCCTCCAACCTCCCGGACCCCCATGAGGCCAGACGCCAAGAGCGTGCCGGTGCTCCCGTCCAGGGCGTGGGCCTCTGTGGCGTCGAGCTCGTCGCCATCGACGAACACACCGCTGTCCGTGCCCGTGACGAGCTCTCCGTCGAAGACGGTCACAGACAGAACCGCGATGTCCTTTTCGTAGACCGTCGCCGAGCTGCCGTCCGGCTCGACGGTCCAGACCACCTCTGCCACGGGGTCTGCGACGAGGAGTCGACCATCCAGCCAGGTGATGTCAGCGGGCCGGCGCATCGGCAGGCCGGCATCTCCGGCCTCGGCCAGGACCGTGACGTTCCGTCCACCTTCGAAGACGCCCACCCAGCCCGCAATGCTGTTGTCCGTGCCCGTCAGGTAGACGGTGCCGTCGTGGACGAGGACGCCCAGCAGCTGACCGAGGTCGTGGCCGACCTCTTCGACCTCGTCGTCCTCCGGAGACCACGACCACAGCGAGCCTCCGAACTGCGCTGTGGAGAGCAGCCGGTCACCATCGACAGCGAGGTCCCAGGCGAGGTTGTCCACCGCCCACGCGACAGCCATCGAGGCGCCTGGAGCGGAGGGGTCACCCGTGCCGTATCGGGTGGAGCCGTCCGTGCAGGCGAGGAGGAGCGTCAGCACGCTCCGGATTCTAGTCGATCCGCGTGTAGGGGAGAAGCGCCAGGTGGCGGGCGCGCTTGATCGCCGTGGTGATCTGGCGCTGCTGCTTGGCGGAGAGTCCCGTCAGGCGACGGGGCAGGATCTTGCCCCCCTCCGTCAGGAACTTCTTGAGGGTGTCGACATCCTTGTAGTCGATTTTTTCGATCTTGCCGATGCGCGGGGAGCGACGTCGTGCCATGGGGTTCTCCGAGTGCCGCAACGAGGGCGTGACGAGAGGCCAGCCGGGTTAATCCGCCAGGTGGTGGCGGGCAAGGCTCAGTCGGACTCGAGGCAGTCCCTCAGGCCCTGCAGTGACTGCCGCCACGTCTTGTCCTGGCTCTCACGGGCCTCCTCGTCGTCGAGCAGGCCGCCTCCGGAGTGGATCAGTCCGACCCGTGTCTCGTCCCCATCGCGGGCGATGGAGAAGCTGAGCACCGTGCCCTTGGTGTCTGCTGGCGAGTTTTCATCCCACCGGAGCTCGAACTTGCTGGTGGGACGGAAGGTCAGGATCGTCCCGACCTCCTCGACCGGTTCGCCATCGTCGTTCTCGCTGGTGAGCACGACGCGGCCGCCCTTCCGGCCATCCACCCGGGCCTCGTCGGCGTACCAGGACTTCCAGCCCTCGGCGGTCGTGAGCATTCGCCAGACGGCCCGTGGGCCGGCCGCGATGTGGATGAAACGGCGGATCGAAGCCAAAGCACGCGCTCATTAACCAACGGCTACAGTGCGGCAATGTGGTTGCTGCTCGCATGCAACGGCGATGGGGACAGTCCCATCCATCGGGAGAGCCTGCCGGTGGACGACACCGCCCTCGTGGAGACAGGCGAACCGCCCGAGCGCTTCGTCGGCGAGGGCGGCGGCTACGGCCATGCGCTCGCCAGCGACGGTGACCGGGTCTTCGTCTCCGCCCCATGGATCGGATCCGTGTACGAGCTCGACGGCACCTTGCACACGCTCGGCCCGGTCGGCTCCGGGTATGCGATGGCCTACGACGACGATCTGCTCATGGGGAACCCCTTGGAGGGCACGCTCTCAGACGGCACGGAGGGCGAATACGGGGCGGTGGTGCGTCGCGACGGCGGCTGGCTGCTCTCCAGGGGTCTCGGCGCCGAGTTTCCGTCCGGTCCGGTCGCGCTCCCGGAGAGACCCGCCGACCTGGCCTTGTGGAACGGCCAACGGGTCGCGGGCATGGCCCACGGCACACATGCCCTGTCCATCGAGGAGGAGCTCGTCGAGAGACTCGAGCCGGGCGACGGCGCTGGCTATGCCCTCTGCGTCGCTGACGTGGACAGCGACGGCGTCGACGAACTCGTGGTGGGCGCGCCGAACGCCGGTGTCGTCTACCTCGTCGAAGATGAGCTCGAGACCGCCGAGTCGGTGGTCGGCGAGGGGCGCTTCGGGCACTCCCTGGCCTGCGCGGAGGGCCTCCTCGTGGTCGGCGCACCCATGAGCGGCGCCGAACTCGCCGGCGAGGTCGTCATCTACGAAGACCTCGACCCGGTGGCTGTCGTCGAAGGCGAAGTCGGGGACACCCTAGGGGCGAGCGTGCTGCTGTCCGGAGACCGTATCTTCGCGGGCGCGCCAGGTAGCACCGAGGGAGCCGTCCTGCGGCTTCGCTGAGGACGATTGGAGACCAGCAGGACTGCGCCGACGAGGGCGACGAAGAGGAAGCCGGTGCCGAGTCCGACCAGGCACAGGCCCACTCCGACGAGCATCCCGCTCCTGCGCGTGACCGCCCGAGGATCGGGGGTGCGACTTCGAAGAGCGACCCAGAGGACCTCTCCGAGCGCCAGCGGCCATGCAGGAAGGAGATGGAGCACGGCAGCCGCCAGCGCGACCGCCCCGATCACGCGGAGTTCCGGCAATGGAGCCAACGCGAGCAGGCCGAGCACAGCGCTCCCCAGCGGCGCTGCGAGGGCGACGAAGTAGGCGGACCCGTCACCTCCACCGGAGGTCGCGTGGACACCCAGGCCGTGAACGCGGATCTCCCGAGCGCCGGCCAGGCGGGCGCCGAGTGCCTGGAACAGGACCGTCAGGCCCAGGCCCACGCTGAGGAGCGCCGCCGAGCGAAGGGACCCACCGAGCCCCTGCAGGCCGACGAGGGCGCCCAGGACGGCAGGCAGGGAGAGCTCCAGGCGCCACGTCGTCGGGGCGCTCTCGCGCTGGGACAGGGACTCGACGGTCTGGATCATCAGCGAGCAGGGGCTCCCGGAAGCGGGCATCACTGGTAGCGAGACTGCCCATCTCCCCCCGTGGGATCGGACCCGGGGCGACGGGTGTTTATGATGAAGCCCAGATGCGCAGCTACGATCCTTTCCGACTGGACTTCCGGCCCGAGCCAGAGCCTGTCCACGGCGAGATCCAGCCGGCCCTCCGCGTCGTCGAGGACGAGGACCTGTTGCACGGTCCGCGCTTCCCCTTGTGGATTCGGGTCGGCGCAGTCCTCATGGCCCTGGGCTTCGCACTGTCGACGGCGCTCTCCGGTGGGTCTCCGGTGCTCACGCACCCCGCCGTGCCTCAGGGGGAGCCCCTCACGCGTTGAACCAGGACGGGACCGCCAGCTCGATCGGTCCGCGAATGCGCGCTTGACAGGCGAGTCGGTCGCCTCGGGCAACGGCGGCTGCGCCCAGCGCGACCTTCTCCCGGTCCTCCATCGGCGAGAGATGCGTCGTCTCTCCGCGGACGATGACCCTGCAGGTTCCGCAGGACGCACAGCCACCGCAAAAGTGGTCCAGTGAAACCCGGAGGGACCTGGCCGCCTCGAGGACGGTCGCCCCAACCACCGCCTGACCCCCGCCGCGCTCCCCGAAGTCGACCTCGACCAGATCGCCGTCGTTCCAGGGAAGAGGCGGGCCCAGCGCGACCTGGCGCAGCCTCGCGGCCAGCTGGCGCAGCGCTCTGTACAGGACCGTTAGGCGACTTGCGGCGATCAGCCACCCCCTTCCGGGGCGGTAACTCGCCCATGGACTCGGCATAGCCCCCTCCCTGGAGCGAACCGATGACCAAGCTTGCCAACGCTGCCCTGGAGCTGTCCCGTCTGGACGACGTCATCCTCGTCGAGCTCACACTCGATGGCGACAACGCGGCCTTCGATGCTCTGTTCCATCGATACTCCGGGAGGGTCTACGCCATCGGCCTCGGGATGATGCGAAACGACGCCGAGGCCCATGATGTCGTGCAGGAGACCTTCCTCAACGCCTTCCGGAAGCTCCACACCTTCCGGAGGGAGAGTCCCTTCCGCGGATCGCTCTTCCGCATCGCCCACAACGCCGCCTTGATGCGCCTGCGCAGTCGCCGTCGCAGGCCAGAGGTGGCGCTGCAGGTCGACGAGGGCCATGCCCGGCCCCTGCCCGACCACAGACCCCTGGCGCTCGCTGGTCTCGAGACCCGGGAGCTGGGCCCCTACCTCGGCGGCGCGGTCTGACTCCAGGCCGTTGGATGAAACTCCGATGACACTGGGAGCGGTGGTGGCCAAGCCCATCGGCCACTACGATGAGGACGCCGCATGCCACGCCCATCGCCTCGTGAGAACCCCTGGCCCCGGGCCCTCGGGGTCTCGCTGGTGGTGCACCTGGTGGTCCTGGCCATCCCGCTCTGGCCCGAGGCCGGGGCAAGCGACCAGGATGACATCGTGGAGCTCGTCGAGTACGGCCTCGTTGAGCTCACCGCAGACGGTGTCGCCGAGCTCGGCGAGGACGCAGCGCCAGAGGAACCAGACCCGGCGGCCGGCGCACCGACGGTCGATGAGGCGCTCCTGGCCTGGCTGCCCGAGCCCCCGGAGGAGGTCGAGCCGCCAGCGCCCGAGCAGCCGGCCGAGCTCGAGCACGTCCAGTTCGACGAGACCTCCACCGAGAGCGACGTCGCCCCCGAGACCAACCGGATCGCGAGCAAGAACGTGCTGGCGGACCGTGACACTCGAGCGCTGACACCGGTCCTGGAGCGCGGGCCGACGGTGCCTGCCCAGCTCGGCGCACCGGGCAGCGTGGGCAGCGGGAGTCCGCAGAAGACCGTCGAGATGCAGACCGAGAGCGGGAGGAAGCTGGCCTCCGACGCCGAGGCCGTCGCGAGGAAGCGAGCAGCCCGCGAGAGCTCCGACGAGGTCAGCGACGGTGAGCGGGGCGCCGCCACCGCCGCGGGCGCAAGGAGCCTCGCGGAACGGGACGGCGGCCGCGAGGCGAAGGACCTGGAAGGGCGGGGCGCGCGCCCGGAGAGCCATCAGAGCGCTGGTCGGAATGCGGCCAGGGTCCTCGGCCAGGTGGAGAGCGCTCCGCTGGCCATCGATGGTTGGGAGCCTCACGCCGTCCGCGTCGAGCCCAGTCTCGGCCAGCCCGCGCCCTCGGCAGAAGCATCCGAGATCGAGACGGAGGACCGCGAGGATGACGACGCGGTCATGCAGGCCCGAGCAGAGCGCCGAGTTCGGGAGACCGGCGACGACGGTGAGGTCGAGCTGCGCACCCCCCAGCCGGTGGACCACGAAGAGGACGCCCCGGCGGTCGCGGACCTCGACGACCAGGGCGAGGACCTCGAGGAGGCGGACCGGGCCTGGGGTGGGGAGCAGGTCCAGGAGCGCAGCGTCGAGTCTGGCGCGACGGGCAGCACCGCCCTGACCGGAAGGACCGCGACCACCTCGCCGCTGGTCCTCGAGCGCACGGTCGACGATGGACCCGTCACCCAGGCGGAGGCGATGCTCCACCCACACGCGCACTACATGGACGAGGTCCGAACGGGCATCGAAGAGCGCTGGCGCGAGCTGACACCGCTCGAGGTCAGGGCGATGGGTCTGCAGGGAACGGCGGTCGTCGTCCTGGAGATCGATGGACGAGGCAGGGTGGTGACGAAGACGCTGACCAAGCGGAGCGGCCACAGCGAGCTCGACCAGCTGGCGCTCGCTTCCGTGCCGACGCGGGTCAAGCGCCCCCCGGAGGGAGCAGCCGACCCGACCTTCGTCTACGAGATGCGGTTCATCCACACGGATCGCTGGGCAAGCGCGAACTGAAGGGCGATACTGAGGGCTGGTGCACCCGATGAGCGACCGCTCCCGCCGCAAACGCCGCGAAGCGTGGGTCGCGCGCCTCGTCACCTGGGGTGCGATCTCACTCTTCCTCCACGTGCTCGTCCTGGGCGCGCTCGGACCGCTCTGGCCGTACATCTCGGAGCCGCCACAGCTGGAGTCATTCCAGCCTGACTCCCTGGTCTTCCTGGAGCCCTTCGAGGAGCCGGACGAGGAGCCAGAGGAGCCCGAGTACAGCGGGCAGATCGTCGAGGTCGCAGAGCCCGTCGACAAAGAGAAGCCAGTGGACTCCGACTTCCTGGCCGAGTTCGACCGCACGGTGCCGGATCAGACGCGGGTCGAGAAGTTCCGCGTCGACCGAGATGTCGTCAGCGACGTCTTCTCCCGCGAGGACCGGATCGAGGCCGAGGAGCTCGAGGATCTCAACGTCACAGAGGACAGCACCGGGGCCCAGGTCGGCAACGACCACTTCGACCCGGATCGCAACGGGGCGCTCGCGTCGCTGCCGTCGCCTTTCGCCCTCACCAACAAGGACGGCCTCCAGAAGCCGGTTCCGGCCTCGCACCGCACCGAGTTCCTGGCGGGATCTCCCAGCAATGACTTGCTGGACGTCGAGCTGGGCGAGGCGGTCGCCCTCAACACCAAGGAGTTCCTGTACGCGAGCTACATCAACCAGATCAAGCAGCTCGTCTCCTTCTACTACCAGCAGAACCTCGACAACCTGCCTCGCGGAACCGTGCTCTCGAAGAGCCAGTACACGACCGTCGTCGACGTCACCCTCAGCAGCGCCGGGACCCTCGACGGCATCCTGATCAGCGACGAGTCGGGGAGCCCGCCGATCGACAACTGCCTCGTCGATGCCTTCAAGATCGCGGGCCCCTTCCCTCCCCCGCCCGATGGGCTCGTCGACGACGACGGTCGCGCGCGGTTGCCTCACTTCTCGATGACCTTGCAGGTCACGCAGGCCCAGGCCCAGTACGAGGGCATCGACCCGCGCTCCGGGGTGCAGTTCCCCGGCATCCTGAAGGCCCCCAGGTAGGCCTACTCGGCAACCTTGGACAAGGCAAAGGCCCGCGGCGCGTCGAGGAAGCCGAGCCCGAAGCCCTCCGAGAGGAAGACCATCTGGCCCTGCTCGAGGGACTCCCAGCGGTCCTCGTCCCCGATCCGCTCGCTGCTCACGATGAGGTGGTTGACGCACTTTCCCTGGGGGCGGACCGCTTCCATGCAGACCTTCTCCGCCGTGCAGGTCTCGATGTCGGTGCAGCGGATCTTCTGGGTTGCGAGGAACAGCTCCTTGCCGGCGCGCTGAGCGAAGAGGACGTCCCCGTTGGTGAGGATGAAGTTGACGATGGGGTGGTCCTCTGCGGCGACGGCGAGCGAGCGCTCGAAGATGTCGTTGAGGGCCTCGCGCAGGACAGCAGCAGCAGCTACGACATCCTCGAGAGGCTCGTGGCCATAGGGATCCACCCCCGCTCCCTCCAGCGCAGAGAGGAAGTAGTGGAAGAGGTGCTCGCTGTCGGTCGTTCCGAGGATGAGCTGCCGTCGTTGTTCTGGGATCCCACTGAGCATCCAGTCCCGCATGCGATCGAAGCTGAAGACCGTGCCGTTGTGGGCGAAGACCCAGCGCCCGTACCTGAAGGGATGCGAGTTCAGGTAGTCGGTGCCACCCACGGTGGCCCGGCGGACGTGGACGACGAAGGTGTGGGAGCGCAGGCGGGAGCTCGCGAGGCGGAAGCGGTCACAGGTGTGGGCGGCGTCCGCGGACTTCAAGATGTAGGCGTCCCGCCCGACGAAGTAGCCGATGCCCCAGCCGTGCGGATGCCCGCTGGCTTGAGCCGCCATTGCGTTGTCGGCCTCGACGAGGGAGCGGTGAGCCCTGGAGGCGACGGCGCTGCGGAAGCCAAAGAGCCTGCACATCGGGTTAAGTGAACCACACGTTCTCGCTGCGGAAGGCGGCACGGAGGCAGATTGGCGAACCTCGGCCTGACGGAGATGCTGGTCATCTTCATCCTGGTCGTCGTCTTCGTCGGCCCGGACGACCTCCCCGAGCTCATGAAGTTCCTTGGCCGGGCCTACGGCAAGATCCGACGAGCGAGCAACGAGCTCCGACGCGCCTTCACGCTCGAGGTCGACAAGGTCGAGGCGGAGGGCCGCGCCGCGGAGATTCGGAAACGGCGCGAGGCCCTGGTCGCCCGCCGGCGTGAGGAGACCGCCAGCCGCAAGGCCGCCGAAGAGTCCGGCGAGTCCCTCGAACCCGAGCCCGTTCCCAAGCCCGCGCCGGAGTCGGAGCCGAAGTCGGAACCGGCGCCCGAGACACCCGAGCACACGGCCACCGCGGAAGAGGCGCTCGAGGAGACGAAGGCAGAGGCATGAGCAACACGCGCGAGGCCTTCCCCAAGGCACAGGAGCCGAAACCGCCCGAGGAGCTCCGGATGAGCATCCTGGACCACCTCCGAGAGCTGCGGAAGCGGCTCATCGTCGTGCTGTGGACTGCAGGCATCTGCATCGTCGGCTGCTTCGTCTTCGCCATGGACATCTTCAACTGGCTCGTGGCCCCGATGAACCGCGCGCTGGTCGCCCACGGCGAAGGCACGATGGCGATCACAGACCCGACCGAGGGCATCATCACCTACCTGAAGGTGGCGCTGCTGGCGGGACTGGTCATCGCGAGCCCGGTCATCTTCTACCAGCTCTGGGCCTTCGTCGCGCCAGGGCTCTACGCGCGGGAGAAGAAGACCGTCATCCCGCTGGTCGTGGCCTCCACGCTGCTCTTCCTGATCGGGGCCAGCTTCGGCTACTTCGTCATCTTCCAGTACGGCTTCGAGTTCTTCCTCTCTGTCATCGACCCCGCCGAGACCGCAGCCGTCCTGTCGATCAACAGCTACCTCGTCACGGCGACCAAGCTCCTGGCGGCCTTTGGCCTGTCCTTCCAGCTCCCCGTCGTCGTCTTCTTCCTCGCCCGCATCGGCCTCATCGACGCTCGCGACATGGTCAAGTACTTCCGCTACGCCATCGTCGCGATCTTCGTCATCGCGGCCGTCATCACGCCACCAGACCCCCTGACCCAGACCTTGATGGCCGGGCCGCTGGTCGTGCTCTACGGCGTCAGCATCCTCATCGCCTGGGCGGTCAGCACGAAGGAGCGGCTCCCAGAGGGCGAGGAGTCATGAGAGCGCTCTACACCGACTCGCCGGCGCCGATCCGGCTGGAGATGCCCACGGAGCTGGATGTCCGCCTCGGGGGGCCCTTGCCCCGGGCCGACCTCGAGCTCGCGCGGCTCGCCACGGGCGAGGTCCAGGTCGGCCTCGGCGCAGAGGTCCTCGCGAACATCGCGTTGCTCCGAGCCATCCGCCTGGTCACCCAGGGCCACGTTCGCATCGTGGCGGGCGCCGCGGACGACCTCTTCTGTGACGACGCCTCGCAGAACGTGCTGCGGTCCACCGCAGTCGCAGTGTCCGCCTGTCTCGGCGGCGCCGACGCGCTCGTCATGACACCGCACGAAGACAGTGATCACGGTCGGCGGCTCGCCCTCAACATCCCGCGTGTCCTGCTCCAGGAGGCCTCGCTGCGCCGGGTCGCCGATCCAGCCGCCGGCAGCTGGGCCATCGACTCCCTGACCGCCGAGCTCGTCGATGTCGCAGCGCCGCCGCTGCACCCCCACCCGGGCGAGTCGCAGACCGCGGAGGGCATCGGCATCCGGTCCAGCTACGGCCCAGAAGACCTCGACGGGGTCGAACTCCACCGCGAGCCTGGGGTGACCCCGTACGTGCGCGGGCCATACGCGTCGATGTACACGGGCCGCCCCTGGACGGTGCGCCAGTACGCCGGTTTCTCGACCGCCGAGGAGTCCAACGCCTTCTACCGGCGGAACCTCGCCGCTGGTCAGAAGGGCCTGTCGATCGCCTTCGATCTGCCTACGCACCGCGGCTATGACTCGGACCACCCCCGCGTCGGCGGAGACGTCGGCATGGCCGGAGTCGCGGTCGACTCGATCCTCGACATGCGGGTCCTGTTCGACGGCATCCCGCTCGATGGCATGAGCGTGTCGATGACGATGAACGGCGCCGTGCTGCCCATCATGGCCCTCTACATCGTCGCTGGCGAGGAGCAGGGGGTGCCCGCAGAGGAGCTCTCCGGGACCATCCAGAATGACGTCCTCAAGGAGTTCATGGTCCGGAACACCTACATCTACCCGCCGGCTCCGAGCATGCGCATCGTGAGCGACATCTTCGCCTTCACCTCGGAGAGGATGCCGAGGTTCAACAGCATCTCGGTGAGCGGCTACCACATGCAGGAGGCCGGAGCGTCCGCCGATCTGGAGCTCGCCTACACGCTGGCCGATGGCATCGAGTACGTACGCTCAGGTGTCGCCGCGGGTCTCGACGTCGACGCCTTCGCGCCACGAATCAGCTTCTTCTTCGGCATCGGCATGGACTTCTTCATGGAGATCGCGAAGCTGCGGGCCGCCCGCTTGCTCTGGGCCGAGCTCATGGAGGAGTTCGAGCCCGACGACCCCAAGTCCAGCATGATGCGGACCCACTGCCAGACGAGCGGCTGGAGCCTCACCGCACAAGACGTCTGGAACAACGTCGCGCGGACCTGCGTCGAGGCCATGGCGGCTACCTACGGCGGCACCCAGAGCCTCCACACCAACGCGCTGGACGAGGCCCTCGCGCTGCCCACCGACGCCTCCGCACGCATCGCCCGCGACACCCAGCTCTTCCTCCAGACCGAGGCCGACACCTGCCGGACTATCGACCCTTGGGGGGGCAGCTTCTACGTGGAGCGACTGACCCACGAGCTGGCTGGGCGCGCCCGGGATCACCTGCGCGAGATCGACGAGCTGGGCGGCATGGCGGCGGCCATCGCCAAGGGCATCCCCAAGCTGCGCATCGAGGAAGCCAGCGCCCGGACCCAGGCTCGCATCGACAGCGGAGACAAGGCCGTCATCGGGGTGAACTGCCACCGGCCAGCGACGGACGAGGCGATCGAAGTCCTCAAGGTCGACAACGTGGCCGTGCTCGCGGCGCAGAAGGCGCGGCTGGCCGCCCTCCGAGCCGATCGGGACGACGAGGCCGTCCTGGACGCCCTCGCTGCACTGTCCGAGGCCGCGGTGACCGGAGGGGGAAACCTGCTGTCGCTGTCGGTGCAAGCGGCCCGGGCGCGGTGTACGGTCGGAGAGATCTCCGATGCGCTGGAGCAGGCCTGGGGGCGTCACCGGGCCGAGACCCTCACGGTTCGCGGCGTCTATCGGGGAACCCTGCAGGAGGCCGGCGCCGACATGGACCAACTCCACAGCGCGATCGACCGCTTCGAGGCCAGCGAGGGCCGGAGGCCCAGGATCCTCCTCGCCAAGATGGGGCAGGACGGACACGACCGCGGCCAGAAGGTCATCGCCACTGCCTTCGCGGACGCTGGCTTCGACGTAGACGTCGGGCCGCTCTTCCAGACCCCAAAGGAGACCGCGAGGCAGGCTGTGGAGAACGACGTGCACGTCGTCGGCGTGTCCTCGCTGGCTGCGGGGCATCTCACGCTGGTCCCCGCTCTCGTCGCCGCGCTCCGCGCGGAGGGCCGCCCCGATGTGTTGGTCGTGGTGGGCGGTGTCATCCCCCCACAGGACTTCCAGGAGCTCCGCGCCGCCGGCGCCGCGGCGATCTACCCGCCGGGTACCGAGATCCGCGGCGCCGCGACCGAGCTGGTGAGCCTCTTGTCCGCGCACCTGGGCCACGGGTGAACATCCAGACCCGAGGCGGCCTCGCCCGTGCCATCACCCTGATCGAGAGCGGTCGGGCCGATCATCGCGAGCAAGCACTGGCCCTGCTCGAGGCGCTCATGCCCCGCACGGGCGGCGCGATCCGCGTGGGCATCACGGGGGTGCCGGGGGTCGGCAAGTCCACCTTCGTCGAGGCCCTCGGCTGCGAGCTGGTCGCTCGAGGGCACAAGGTGGCGGTGCTCGCAGTGGACCCGTCGTCGGTGCGAAGCGGCGGCAGCATCCTCGGCGACAAAACCCGCATGGAGCGCCTGGCGCAGCTCGACGGCGCCTTCATCCGGCCCTCCCCGACCGGGGGAACTCTCGGCGGCGTCGCAGCCCGTACCCGTGAGTCGCTGCTGCTCTGCGAGGCCGCCGGCTACGACGTGGTCCTCGTCGAGACCGTCGGCATCGGGCAGAGCGAGCTCTCGGTCGCCTCGATGACGGACTTCTTCTGCGTGCTGATGCTCGCAGGTGCCGGGGACGAGCTCCAAGGCATCAAGCGCGGCCTGATGGAGCTGGCGGACGCGCTCGTCGTGCACAAGGCAGACGGTGACAACCTCCTGGCGGCGAAGCGGGCAGCGGTCACGTACCGGAGCGCACTCCACCTGCTGCACGTCGGCTCACAGTGGGAACCCCGGGTCACCACGGCCTCGGCGCTGGAGGGCACCGGCATCGACGAGGTCTGGGAGATCGTGCTCGAACACCGAGCTGCCACGGATCTCGAGGCCAGGCGCAGGGAGCAGGCCCGCAGCTGGCTCTGGTCGATGGTCGACGAGGGGCTGCGCGCCCGGGTCCGGGCTCGCGAAGACGCCAACGAGATCGAGGCGGCGGTGGTCGCTGGTGAGCTGCCAGCCACCGTTGGGGCGCAGCGCCTCCTCGGCTGAACCCCGGGCCTACTCGATCCGCAGGAGCGTGGCCCCGGTCTCCACCGCGTCGCCAGGGCTGACCAGGACCTCCGCGACGACGCCGTCGACGGGGGCATGGACCTCGTTCTCCATTTTCATGGCCTCGACGACGAGCACCGTGTCTCCGGTGCTCACGATGTCCCCCACCGCCACCGAGACCGCGACGATGCGCCCTGGCATCGAGGTCGTGAGCGTGCCGTTGGCGGTGCCCCCGGAGAGCCGCAAGGCACTCTTCCGAGGGTCGACGACGGAGCAGGCGTGGTGGGTCCCGCGCAGGTCGACGTCCCAGCCGCCCTCCGAGCGCACGAGCCCGGCGTCGTGGCTCCGGCCCTCTATGAGCAGGTGGAGCACCGCGCCGAGGCGCCGACCCTCCACCTGGCGAGGTGGATCCTGGTCGATCGCGACCAGCCAGCCCTCGCCCGAGCGCTCGATGTGGACCCGCCGGACGACACCACCGATGGTGATCTCGTAGGTCATCGCTTCCAGCCCAGGTGGCGCTTCCAGGCCGAAGCGGTCCCGTCAGCTGGGGCTGGAGTGCGGCGGTGGTCGAGCTCGAACTGTGCGATCGCCGCGGCTGTCGCGGCCACCTCGTCGTTCCGTAGATCCTCCAGATCGTTCAGCAACTCTGGAGTGATGAAGGCCGTCGTGTAGTCCCCGGCCAGGAAGCGCTCGTCCGCGAGGACGCGACGGAAGAAGCCGATGGAGGTGCGGATCCCCGTGACGCGGTACTCGCGCAGCGCCCGATCGCACCTCCGGATGCACTCTTCGCGATTCCGGCCCCAGACGACGAGCTTCGCGATCATCGGGTCGTAGTGGACCGGGACCTCGGTCTCCTCCGTGACGCCGCTGTCGACGCGAACGAAGGGGCCGGAGGGCTCGCGATAGGACCGGATGCGTCCAGGGGCGGGCATGAAGTCCCGGGCAGGATCCTCTGCGTAGATCCGGCACTCGATGGCGTGGCCGTGCACGCGCAGGTCGTCCTGCCCGAAACCCAGGGGCTCGCCGCGGGCGATGCGCAGCTGGGCCTGGGCGAGGTCCACGCCGGTGACCATCTCGGTGATCGGGTGCTCGACCTGCAGCCGCGTGTTCATCTCGAGGAAGTAGAAGCCGCCGTCCCCGCCATAGAGGAACTCGACGGTTCCGGCGCCGACGTAGTCCACGGCCTTCGCCGCCGCGACCGCCACCCGGCCCATCTCGTCGCGGGTCTCCTCGGCCAGCACGGGGCAGGGAGTCTCTTCGAGCACCTTCTGGTGACGGCGCTGGATCGAACAGTCCCGCTCGAAGAGGTGGAGGGTGTTGCCGTGCTGGTCGGCCAGCACCTGGATCTCGACGTGGCGCGGGTTCACGACGAACTTCTCGAGGTAGACCGCGTCATCCCCGAAGGAGTTGCGCGCCTCTGACCGAGCAGCACGGAACGCGGCGAGGAGGTCCCCTGGCCGCTCGACCTTGCGCATGCCCTTTCCGCCCCCGCCCGCGGAGGCCTTGAGCATCACGGGGTAGCCGATGTCCGCCGCGATGCGGAGGAGCTCGTCCTCGTCCTCGATCGCCTCCAGCGTGCCTGGCACGAGGGGAACCCCGGCAGCCTGCATGAGCTGGCGCGAGCCGGTCTTGCTGCCCATCATCGTGATGGCATGGGGCGAGGGTCCGACCCAGGTGAGACCCGCGTCGATGACCGCCTGCGCGAAGCTGGCGTTCTCCGAGAGGAAGCCGTAGCCGGGATGGATGGCGTCGGCCCCGGTCTCCGCCGCGACCTCCAGCAAGCGGTCCGCGCGGAGGTAGGACTCGCTCGCCGGGGCGGGGCCGATGTGGCGAGCGAAGGTCGCCATGCGTACGTGGGGTGCGGTCCGGTCCACGTCGCTGAAGACCGCGACGGTCTCCAGCTCCAGCTCGGCGCAAGCCCGGATGATCCGAACCGCGATCTCGCCACGGTTTGCTATGAGGACCCGCTTCACGGCGCGTCCGTATCCTGCTCCGGTGTCCTACGCCGTAGGCTGCGCGTCCCCGGACTTCGCGGACTTCTCGGCTGCCTTGATGGCCTCGATCTCCGCCCTCTTCGCCTTCAGGTTGTCTGCGCCCAGCACCAGGTCGAGGACCTGCTCCATGCGGCTGCAGAAGTGGAAGGTCAGCTCGCTCTGGATCTCATCCGGAACCTCGACCAGGTCCTTTCGGTTCTTCTCCGGGAGGATGACCGTCGTGATGCCGGCGCGGTGGGCAGCGAGGACCTTCTCCTTGATGCCACCGACCGGGAGGACGGCCCCGCGGAGGGTGGCCTCGCCGGTCATGGCGATGGCCGCGTCGACCTTGATGCCGGTGAGCAGCGACACGATCGCCGTGAGCATCGTCACGCCCGCGGAGGGCCCGTCCTTAGGCACCGCACCGCTGGGCACGTGGATGTGGATGTCCTCCTTGTCGAAGACGTCCTCGTCGATGCCGAGCTCGGGCGCCATCGAGCGAATGTAGCTGCGAGCAACGCCGACGCTCTCCTTCATGACGTCGCCGAGCGAACCCGACAGGGCCAGCTGGCCCTTGCCGCGCATGCGGGTGGCTTCGATGAACAGGATGTCGCCGCCGACGGCGGTCCAGGCCAGACCTGTCGCCACCCCGGCCACGCTGGTGCGCTCGGCCACCTCGTTGAAGAAGTGGATCGGGCCTCGGATCTCCTCGATGAGCTCCGTCTCGATCGCCACCGTCTCTGTCGTGCCGCCGGCGATCTCGCGGGCGACCCAGCGGGCGCAGGCGGCCAGCTCGCGCTTGAGGCTGCGCACGCCGGCCTCGCGGGTGTACGCCATGATGAGGTGCCGGATGGCGTCATCCGTGATCGTCATCTGGGTCGGCAGGAGCCCGTGCTCCTCCAGGACGGTCTTGAACAAGAAGTTCCGGGCGATCTTGACCTTGTCCTCGGGCGTGTAGCCAGGGATGCGGATGACCTCCATGCGATCGAGCAGCGGCCCGGGGATGGTGTCGGCCACGTTCGCCGTCGCGATGAACAGAACGCTGGAGAGATCGAAGGGCAGGTCGAGGTAGTGGTCGCTGAAGGTGTCGTTCTGCTCTGGGTCGAGGACCTCCAACAGCGCGCTGGAGGGGTCGCCTCGGTAGTCGCTCCCGAGCTTGTCGATCTCGTCGAGGATGAAGACGGGGTTGTTCGAACCCGCCTTCTTCAGCGACTTGATGATCTTGCCCGGCAGCGAGCCGATGTAGGTGCGCCGGTGCCCCCGGATCTCGGCCTCGTCACGGACGCCACCGAGGCTCATCCGAACCATCTTGCGCCCGAGGGCGCGGGCGACGGACTTCGCGAGCGAGGTCTTGCCGACACCAGGCGGTCCGACGAGGCAGAGAATCGGGCCCTTCATGTCGCGCTTGAGCTTGAGCACGGCGAGGTACTCGACGATGCGCTGCTTGACCTTCTCGAGGTCGTAGTGGTCTTCGTCCAGGATGACCTGGGCCCGGTCGACGTCGAGGTGGTCCTCTGTCTGGGCCGACCACGGCAGCTCCGTCAGCCACTCGAGGTAGGTGCGCGAGACGGTGTACTCGGCGGCACCGGGGCTCATCCGGGCCATGCGCTTGAGCTCCTTGTAGGCGGCCTGCTCCGCGTCCTTTGGCATGCGGGCCTTCTTGATCGCCTTCTTCAGGTCCTCGAACTCTTCCTGGCGCTCGTCGACCTCGCCGAGCTCCTTCTGGATGGCCTTGAGCTGTTCGCGCAGGAAGTACTCCCGCTGAGCCTTGTCCATCTCGCCCTTGACCTCGGTCTGGATCTTGTTGGACAGCTCGAGGACCTGGATCTCCTTCTGGAGGAGCACGATGACCTTCTCGATCCGCTCCTTGGTGCCGAAGGTCTCGAGCAGCTCCTGCTTCTCTTCGACGCCGATCGACAGGTTGGTGGCGACGATGTCGGCGAGCATCCCCGGGTTGTCGATGCTGCGGACGAGGAAGCTCGCCTCGCTCGGGATGTGGGGGGACAGGTCGATGATGCGCCGGGCGAGCTCACGGAGCTGGGACAGGAGCTTGTCGAAGTCGCGACCCTCGCTCATGTCCTGCTCGTGGACGGAGACCGCGGCGCGCAGGTAGGGATCTGTGGCCGCCCATTTCTCCACCTTGATGCGCGAGAGTCCCTGGATGATCACGTTGAGCTTGTTGCCCGGCATGATGACGGACTTGAGGATCTTGACGACCGTGCCCGTCTGGTAGAGCTCGTCGATCGCCGGGTCCTCGTTCTTGGCGTCGCGCTGGGCGACGATCCCGAGCAGCTTGTCCCCGGCCATGGCCTCTTCGATGGCCTTGAGCGACTTCTCCCGGCCGACGTTGATGGGAAAGGCCAACACCGGGAAGATCACCGTGTTGCGAATGGCGAGGACCGGAAGCTCCAGCGCCGACGGGAGGCTCGCGCCCTCATGCTCGGACGGATTGGTCATGGGGACTCCAATGTCGAGAGACTGTTCGGCCCCAGTATCCGGCAAGTCACGGCGGGGCCCTTCCTACAGAACATCCGTCCGCGCAATCGGTCAGTCCAGCCAGTCCCTGAGTACTTCGTCACGGTCCGCGCCCAGCGCTGGCGGAGGCCGCGCGGCGGTCCAGGCGGCCTCGCTCAACCGAAAGCCAGGAGGAAGGCTGAAGACCTCGCCCTGGCCTCCAGGATGGGGGTGGGCGCAGGGGTGGGCCCGCTTCAGCGCGTCCGGCACCGACGCCATCGCTCCTCCAGCGATTCCGAGCTCTCCGAGCCTGCTCGTCCAGGCCTCGACGGTGCGCTCTCGGAATCGGGGCTCCAGCTCCGAGTCGAGCTCGGCGCGGTGGGCGATGCGAGCTGCATTCGTGGCGAAGCGCGCGTCGAGGTGCCAGCTCTCACCGAGCGCCTTGCTCAGCGACGCGAACATGCTGTCACTGCCACAGGCCACGTTCACCCACCCATCGCTGGCCTGGTAGGGCTGGTAGGGATGGATGCTCGGGTGGGTGTTGCCACGGGGAACAGGCACCGAGCCGCCGTTGAGCCAGGCCGAGGCGTGGTAGCTGAGCAGGGCCAGCTGGCCGTCCAGCATCGAGACGTCGACGAAGGCCCCCTCCCCTGTCCGCTGTCGCCTGACCAACGCAGCGAGGATCCCCTGGGTGGCGTTCATGCCCGCGACGATGTCCGCGATCGACGTGCCCGTCTTCCATGGCACCTCCCCGGTCCCGGTGATGCTGGGGATCCCCGAGAGTCCCTGGATGACGAGATCGTAGCCGGCACCCGGCCGGTCCTGGCCGAAGCCGGAGATCGAGCAGTACACCAGCGGTGGGTTGGCCTCCCGCAGCGTCTCGTAGCCGAGCCCCAGCCGAGCGCACACACCCGGTCGGAAGTTCTCGATGACCACGTCGGCCTCTCGTGCGAGACGCTGAACCATGGCGAGGTCGTCCGGGTCCTTCAGGTCGGCGACGATGCTGCGCTTGCCCCGGTTGATAGAGAGGTAGTACGTCGAGATGCCCTGCGAAAAGGGCGGCCCGAAGCCCCGCGTGTCATCGCCTTGGGCGTGCTCTATCTTCACCACGTCCGCGCCGAGATCGGCCAGGGTCATCGTCGCGAATGGGCCGCTCAGCACTCGGGTGAGGTCGAGCACGCGGATGCCGTCGAGGGGGTTCGACATGTCGATTCGCCTTAGTCTTGGAGCGCTTGAGGAATAGCTCGTGGACGTCGCGCTCGGCATCGGGTTCTGGATCGCGGCCACCGTCTATGGTGGCGCGCTGTTCGCCTTCGCGATTCTCCTGAACGCGCGCAGGCTCGTCGCGGACGGAGGGGCAGAGCACGTCGTGCGCGTGTGGCGGGCCTGGGGCCCCGGCCAGGGCTTGTCGCTGGGGCTCTTGATCCTCCTCGGCGCGGTCCGCTACTACCTCGAGGTGGGGGGCTTCTCCTGGCCTCTGGAGACCCAGCCACAGCAGCTCACCGCTGCGGCCCACGTGGTCTTTCTCGTGATGTGGGGCTCTTCCTTCCACGCCGAGATCTGGACGCTGGAGCCCTGCCGCAAGCTCGACCACCAGGGCGCGGTCACCGACCGGCCTGCCTACGAGGCCGCTGCGGGCGCGGTCGCGCGCCAGGTCACCTTCAACGCGCTGCTCTTCTGTGCCGTCGGGATCCTGCTGCTGTTGGCCTAGTTCCCGCATTCCGAAGTCCCGAACCTCGTCCACCGTCTCGTTGCGGGAACTACGGCACGCGAAGCGGGCCGCCGAGGGGGGCGCCGAAGGCGCCGGTGGAAGGCGCGTCGCGACTTCTGCCGAGGGGCACTAGTCGGACAGCCGGCCCCACTCCCTCAAGCGCCGCTCGTAGCGCGTGCCCTCGTGAGCGGGCCACGAGCGTGTCCAGAGCTCCGGCGGAGATCTCGTCGGGAGCTCCTCGCGCAGGTCCCACAGGACGTATTCCCCCTCCACCAGGACCGGATCACCCAGGATCTCCACGAGCGCCTCGGTGGTGTCGAACACGGCCTCCTCACGCTGCTGGTCGGAGAGGCGTTGCTTCGCCCACTGCTTGATGTCGACCTCGGCGAGATCCCTGTGGAAGACGACCCACCGGAAGCCCTCGTCCTCGAAGCGCTGCCGCTGGCCCTCGCTGTAGGTCTGCACATCACCGCGGCTCCGGGTGGCTTCGATCAGGGCCGAGACGAAGCTGTTGCGGAGGCGGTTCTTGAAGCCCTCGGGCCACAACAGCCGCGCGTTCTCCCCCATGCCTCCGAAGAGCTTCTGCTCGTGCATGGTCTGCCAGACGATCGCGGGCTGGGAGATGCCGAAGGGGAGGTGGATCACTCCCCCGCCCTCGTCGCGCACGATCTCGAAGGTGCGCGGCAGCGTCGCGTCGCGGGTAACGAAGGGAAAGACGCCATAGAGCGCCGAGTCCGCCAGCGACACCACCGTGAACAGCCCGCAGGCCAGCGGGATCCAGCGGCCCCAGCCGCGCTCGAAGGCCCGCTGTGCGAGCCCGCCGAGGCCCACGCAGAGCACCAGGAAGAGCACGCTGGCCATGCGATAGGGGAACCACAGCCGGTCGAAGGCAGGGAGGTAGTGGTAGAGCGCCATGTACCAGGGCAGGACGACCGTGCCGTCGGCGCCAGGCCCCTCGTAGACCGGCCCGATGGCGAGCAACAGGATGGCCAGGAAAGCCGGCACCCATCGCCAGCGGTCGCGTCCGAGAGCCAACCAGGCGAGCAGACAGGGCCACCAGGCCCAGTTCGTGAGGAGCGGCGCGCCCTCGAACTCGGCGAGCAGCAGCCCGTGCAGGTTCGAGCTGACGTTGTTGGACAGCGCCGACGGCAGGGCGAGCATCTCGGCCGGTCCGTCGCTGAGCCCGGGCACCGCGCCCTCCGCCGCGAGCCCCGCCATCCTCAAGGCGGCCGGGAGCACGAGCAGGGCACACATCGCTCCGGCTACGGCGTAGCGACCCAAGAGCCGCCCGCGCTCCTCGCTGCGAACGAGCGCATGGAGCCCCAGACCGAACAGCAGGAAGGCGACGAACCAGCCCATGAACCAGTAGGTCCAGGCCTGGAGCGCCACGAAGAGCCCGCAGTACAGCGCGTTGCGCCAGCGAGAGTCCTTCTCCATGGCGAGGAAGCAGTGCACGGCGAGCGGGAGGAAGGGCAGGAAGGCCTGCGTCAGGCGTCCGCAGGTGATCTCGAAGACCACGTAGGGGTTGAGCATCCAGGCCACCGTGGCGGCGATGACCGCCCAGCGCGAAGTGAAGAGCCCCCGCGCGAGCACCCTGAAGGTGAGCGCGTTGGCCACCAGCATGGCCAGCACGAACCACCGCTGGTAGCCCGGGTTGCCGAAGAGCCAGTACAGCGGGGCGGCGAACAGCGCGTCGACGAAGTTGTTCCCGGTGTGGGCGAAGATGTCCTTGCCCAGCGGGTAGAAGAAGAAGTCCGTGAAGCCGGGGTCCGTGAGCGTGGTGACGCAGTGCTGGACCCACCAGTAGAACCAGAGGGTCCCGTAGGCGTCGACCCCGTCGCCGACGACGTGCCCCGAGGCCAGCGCCGGAGAGATGGCGAGCAGCGCCAGGCCCACGTAGGCCAGTACCTCCAGCCCGAGCCCCCGATACCTCACTTCTTCTTCTTGAACTCCCGCCACCAACGGGGTCCGATGATGCCGAGGATCACGAGGCAGGATGCCGTGACGAAGAGCGCCTCGTCGAGACCGAAGACGATGTCGCTCATCTCTCCCTCGAGGTGCGGTGTTGCTTCGCGATGCCGGCCTCGACGAGAGCATCGACGTCGACGCCAGCGTCGCCGAGGATGGCACGGGTGTGCTCGCCGAGGAACGGAACCTGTGGCGAAGTCGACCACGGGAAGGGCGCTCTGGCCATCGGGATGCCAAGGACCTCTTCGAAGGACCCGCGAGCGACGTGCTGCGGATGCTCGGAGACCTCGCGCGCCGTCAGGGCGGGGCCGACGCAGCAGGCCTGGAGGGACCGGACCCAGCTGTCGCGGGACCTCGTGGCGAAGAGCGCGGCCAGCGCCTCCGGCTCGGGGGCGACCGGAGCCTCGAGCTGCGCGACGAACCTCATCCAGAACTTGGGCTCGATGGGACCCAGCGTGATCCAACCGCCGTCGGCGCAGCGATACGAGCGGTAGCTGGCCAACCCGCCAGTCAGCATCTCGCCCTGGGGACGCAGGTCGCGGTCCTCTGACACGGCCATTGCGAGGTGTGGGGCGAGCAGGGACAGGGCGCCTTCGGTCATCGAGACGTCCAGCAGCCGTGTGCCCCCCTCCCGGTCGCGCCCGAGCAGGGCGGCGCAGATGGCGAGCGCCGCGGTGAGCGCACCCCCGGCGAGATCTGCGATCTGCACGGGGTGCGGCGCGCCACGCCCGTCGGCCGCCACGACGCCCGCGTAGCCGAGGTAGTTCAGGTCGTGCCCGGGCTCTTGCGCCAGGGGACCCGTCTGGCCGAAGCCGGAGAGCGAGCAGATCACGAGCTTCGGGTAGCGCTGCAGAAGCTCCTCCGGCACGAGCCCGATGCGCGCCAGGGAGCCTGGTCTGAAGCCCTCCAGCAGCACGTCAGCGCCCTCGAGCAGGGCCCGAAAGGCCTCCAGCCCCGCGGGCTCGCGCAACTCCAGCGCCACGGACTTCTTCCCCCTGTTCACGGCGGCGAAGAAGACGCTCTGCCCTTGGAGCAGAGGCGGGAGATTCCAGGTGTAGTCCGAGGTGTCAGGCGGCTCGACGCGTATGACCTCTGCCCCCAGCGCGCTGAGGTACCAGCTGCAGAAGGGCCCCGGCAGCAGGCGTGAGAGGTCCAGCACTCGCAAGCCCCTGAGAGGGCCCGGGTTCCGTTCCATGGGCTTCGTGTAGCGGGTTAGGGCCCGTTCTGTGAGACCGAAGCCGCTCTTCATCATCTCGGACGGCACCGGCGACACCGCCGAGAAGGTGGTGCACGCCTGTCTGCTGCAGTTCGCTGGTGCGCCGGTGCAGCCCCAGACCTTCCCGCACGTCTCCGACGCGGAGGAGATCCGCCGGCTCTTCAAGCTGGCCAAGGAACACGACGCCCTCGTCGTCACGACGCTCGTTCGTGGCGAGCACCGCGACGAGGCCGCGCGCCTCGCCCAGCAGTATCGACTGGCTTTCGTCGACATCGTCGGCAACATGCTCTCGAGCCTGAGCAACTACCTGAAGGTCGCCCCGCTGGAGACAGCCGGGCTCCTGCACCGCGCCGACGATCGCTACTTCCGGCGGGTGGCCGCGGTGGAGTTCACGGTCAAGGCAGATGACGGAAAGGAGCCCAGGATGCTCCGTGACGCCGAGATCGTGCTCGTCGGCGTGTCACGCACGAGCAAGACCCCGCTGTCGGTCTTCCTGGCCCACAAGGGCTACCGCGTCGGCAACGTGCCCCTGGTCCTCGATCGTGAACCGCCAGAGCCGCTCTGGGACGTCGACCCCCGCCGCATCTTCGCGCTCACGATCGACCCTGAACACCTCCAGGAGATCCGGAGGCAGCGAATCGAGCAGATGCGAATGTCGGACCGGACCAACTACTGCCAGATGGACTACATCATGGCGGAGCTGGACTACGCCCACGACCTCTTCGATCGCAACCGCGACTGGCCGGTGATCGACGTGACGAACAAGGCAGTCGAGGAGACCGCCGCCAACATCCTCAAGGTCCTGGCTGCCAGGGGACTCGCCACGCACGTCGGCGAGGTGGGCCAGCTGTGATCCGGGTCGTCGGGGCCGTCGCCGTCGTCGATGGACGGGTGCTCCTGGCGCGCCGGGGCCCCGGCTCCTACGAGGGCCGTTGGGAGTTTCCCGGAGGCAAGGTCGAGGCTGGCGAGGACGATCGCGCCGCTCTCGCCCGTGAGATCAGAGAGGAGCTCGCCGTGTCGGTGAGGGTCTCCGAGCACCTGGCCACCGGCTCCGACGAGCGCATCGAGCTCCACTGCTACCGCGTGCAGCTCGATGGAGAACCCCGAGCGCTCGAACACACCGAGCTGGCGTGGTTCCCGCTCTCCGCCCTCGCGAGCGTGGATGTTCCCCCAGCGGACGTCCCCGCAGTCGAGGCCTTGCTCGCGGGCGTATAGTTCAAGTTGGCACGCCTCTCTCCCCTGCGGGCCTTGACCCCGGAGCCTCCGCCTTGATCGGGTCGGTGATCGACAAGTACCAGGTCCTCGAGAAGGTCGGCGAAGGCGGCATGGCCACGGTCTACCTGGGCAAGCACGTCACCCTGGGGCGGGTCGTGGCGATCAAGGTGCTCCACCCGCACCTCTCTGCGTCGACGCGGAATCGCCTGCGCTTCGAGCGCGAGGCCCGGGCGATCGAGCACCTCGACCACGAGAACATCCTGGAGATCTACGACTACAGCGGCCGAGACGTCCAGGACTGCTACATCGTCACGGAGTTCGTGAAGGGGAGGACGCTGCACGCGCTCATCTCGGAGCGGGGGCTCGTGCCATCCGAGGTCGCGGCGATGGTCGGGCTCAGGCTGGCCTCTGCCCTGGCCTATGCCCACCACGCGGGCATCATCCACCGGGACCTCAAGCCCGAGAACGTGATGCTCTCGGACGACGGGACCGTGAAGCTGATGGACTTCGGCATCGCGCGTTTCCTCGACGAGACGACGGTGACGATGACCGGGGCGCTGGTCGGCAGCCCCGCCTACATGAGCCCCGAGCAGGCACTGGAGCGCGCTGTCGACGCGCGGAGCGATCTGTTCTCCCTGGGCTCGCTGCTGTTCCACCTCGTGACGGGGCGCCTCCCCTTCACCGGAAGCAACCCCAGCATCATCCTGCGGAACATCATCGAGGCTCGGCGGGCGGATGTCCTGGAGCTCCAGCCCGCCGCGAGCGCGCGCCTGGCAGACGTCATCGAGAGGTTGCTGCAGACCAACCCGGAGGGTCGCTTCGAGGACGCCGTGGGTGTCCGGGATGCCCTCTCGAAGGTGCTGGAGGAGTCGGACCTGTCCGAGGAGACCCCCGAATGGAGCCTCATCACCTACCTCGAGGACGCTGACGACTACGAGCGTCGGCTCGCGGAGCACCTCGATGTCCGCCTCCTCGAGCACGGTCGGGCAGCCTTCAAGGCTGGGGACCACCTCGACGCCCAGCGCATGTTCAACCGCCTGCTGGCCCGTCACCCGGAGCACCCGGAGGTCCTGGAGATCCTCGCGAATGCACAGTTCCCGGATGTGCTCGACCGCCCCGAGAGGGCCGACCGGACGCCCCTTGTCACCGGCCTGCTCGTGCTGCTCGCCGTGGTGCTCGCCGGCGTCGCGTGGGTGTTATTGTCCCCCAAGGAGACCGTCGAACCCGTCGAGGCAATCGTCGTCGTCGACGAGCCGCCCGAGCTCCCTGACCTCGAGATCAGCGAGGTCGACATGCAGGACCCGAGCGAGGTCGAGGCCATCGAGCCGCCGGTCGAGCGCGTCGAGGTCCCGACGACCCCCGTCACCCACGAGCCGGCGGTCGAGCCCGAGTTCGGGGAGCCGGTCATCGCTGATCTCGAGGCGGCGGTGCCACTGCCCGGCCACCTCCGACTCAAGCTGGCCAGCCCCGGGCACGGCGACCTCTTCCTCAACGGCGAGCTGACGGGGAAGGTCAGTACGGGGAGTCGCGTCGTGGAGCTCCCCGCCGGGGAGTACGAGGTCGTCGTGAAGAACCAGTACGCGCACGACTTCATCCAGATCGTCCGCGTCTCCGAGGGAGAGACCAAGCTTGTCGAGGTGCTCATGCGGAAGAAATACTTCACCCTGCGCGTCGGCAGCCTCGATCCGCTCTGCGAGGTCTCGGTCGACGGGGCCCCCTACGGCACCGTCGAGAAGTTACACGGCCTCGTGAACATCCTGCCCGAGAAGGTGAAGTACACAGGCGTGGTGCGCTTCGACTGCCCTGACGGTCGCCTGGAGTACGAGGTGGAGGGGCAGGCAGGTGGCGACGAACTGGAGCTCCCCCCCTGAGCCGGCTACGCTGGTGTCGTCAGGGCTACGACAGCGATGTCACGAAACCGGGCTCGCGGGATGCAGCCACCCAACGATGATCAAGTGCTGATGCGGATCTCCGCGATCTGGCCCGTGGCTTGCAGTCTATCCTTGGCGACCGGGTGCTATTTCGGCCCCATCAACGCCATCGACTCCAACACCTCACCCGAGATCTACAGCTCCAACGTGAAGTTCGGCGAGCCACTGCTGATCGAAAAGGACGCCACCCGGGTCGTGGTGTACGCCTCTGACGACGACGAGGCGACCCTCTTCGCGGTGTGGGACCTGTCCGCCGATGGCTTCATCCACGACGCCCAGACCAGCTACGACCCGACCTTCTGGACCCAGGTCGAGCTCGACCGCGACGACGACCTCGACGGACAGGTGCTGACGGTCATGGTCAGTGATGGCCGCACGCAGGACGTCGAGAGTTGGCTCCTGGAGGTGGTCCGATGATCGTCCTCCTCGCCCTGATCTCCTGCGCTGACAAGAGCGCTGACGGAGTCCAGGCGCTCTCCCCAACTGACGAGTTCGACAGCGAGTTCGACCTGCGCATCGACGTCTACCCGCCCGCGCAGCTCCCGGACGGCCGCAGCCTCGATCTGCTCGAGCAGTCCTTCCGCGGTGTCGGTGCGAGCACTGGCTGGGATGTCTCCCTGCCGCTTGAGGACGCGGTCAACATCGGCGGCACGCTGTCGGGCTTCGTGGTGAACAAGACCGCCGACGTCAGCGTCCCCGGCGAAGAGACGCGCGTTCCCGGGTACTTCGAGGCCTTCGTCCCGGACACCATCATGTCGCGCCAGGTGGCCACGGACGACGAGGGCGACTTCCGGACCGAGCTCGTGCCCAGCGAGGGCTACACCTTCGCCTGGATTCCCGACAACAGCATCGAGCTACCCTTCCTCGTCACCACGGACGAGGACATCCACGCCGCCCTGGACCTCTCGGTGACGCTCGACGAAGGGCTGCCGCTCTACGGCCGCATCACCCACGGCGCGGATGAGGAGCCTCCGCCCTACGGGACGGTGGTCCAGGCGTTCGACCCGGAGAGCGGCATCGGCGGACCGGTCGTGCTCGCAGAGCCCGATGGGGACTTCCTCCTGCGTGTCTACCCGGGCGACTACGAGCTCGTCGTCTGGCACTCGGAGAACCCCTTCTTCCCCACCCAGCGCTTCGACGTCTGGGTCCAGGCGGCGGACGGGTTCAACCAGGACGTCCACTACGACACCCTCACGACGCAGACGGTCTATGGCGACGTGGTCGACGAGCAGGACAGCCCCCTGTCGAACGTGCTGGTGCGCATCACCTCCACCGACCTGGACGGAACCCCCGAGGGCGAGCTCGTCGTCGAGACCGAGACGGACGGCTACGGCAGCTACCTCGCGCGACTGGTCTCTGGCACATACGACATCGAGTTCGTCCCCCCATACGAGTCCGAGCTGGGCCCCTCCCGTGTCCTGGGGTTCGAGGTGCTGGAGGAAGGCGAGCTGGAACCCGCCACGCTCGCGTCTCGGCCGCTCGTGCAGGGGACCGTGGTCGGAACGGACGGCAGCCCGGTCGGCGGGACGCTGGTCCGCGCTATGGAAGAGGCCTTCTACGGCTACGTCTACGAGACGACGGCCAACGACGATGGCCTCTTCGTCCTCCCGGTCTCCAGCGGCACGCTGATGTGGACCTTTCAGCCGCCGGCCGACGCAAACCTCGCGACCACCTTCGTCCGCGCAGAGCCCACGGCGCTTTTGGACTCCGGTCAAGTCGAACTCGCCGCCGGTGAGCTGATCACCGGCGACGTGTCCTGGAACGGAGAGGCGGTTCCCTTTGCCGTGCTCGACATCCGCGACTCGGCCAACCGCCTCTTCGCCACTGGCGCCACCGACGCCGACGGGCACTTCAGCGTGCGCGTCGACGTGGAGGGTGGGCGCTGAGCGCGAGCTCGCGGGGGCGCTAGCTGAGGACGGGGCCCAGGAGCTCCAGGCCCTTCACCTTCCGGCCCTTCTCGGTCGCGATCCGGGCGGCCTCGACGAGGCTGCCGGCGACGACGATCGCGTCGTCACCCTTCTGGTAGACGCGGAAGGCAAGCCGGGGCGCGGAGCTGGGCGCGGCCTTCTTCGCGGCCTTCTTGGCAGCCTTCGGCGCAGCCTTCGGCGCAGCCTTCGCCTTCGTCACGCGCGGCGGTGCCGCGATGCCCATACGGAACCGGCGGTTGCGCACGGCGTTGTCGCTCACGCCGGCCTTGGCGGCGATCTCGGCGTCTGCGACCTTGCCGAGCAGGCTGTCGAAGGGCTCGATCTTCGACTTGCGCCCGCGCTTCTTGGGGGCCGCCTTCGGCGCCTTCTTCGCGGCCTTGGACGCCTTCGCCTTCGGCGACGCCTTCTTCGCAGCCCTGGTCGGCTTGCCCGCGGCGGGCTTGGGGCCGCGACGCTTGGTCGGTGCGATCCCGAGTGACCGGCGGTATGCGGCGACCGTCTGGTTCGACACGCCAGCGAGGCTCGCGATCTCCATGTCCGCGACGTCTCCCAGCTGGTCCTTGAAGGGCTCGAGCTTGGCCACGGTCGACTTGCGGGGGCCGCGCTTGACGACCTCGGCCGCCTTGGCCTTCGCCTCTCTCTTCCGGCGACTGGTGCGTGGTCCGGGAGGTGCCGCCTTGCGCGTGATGCCGTTGCGCTTCAGCGCCGTGTTGATGGCGCCTGGCGTCGCCCCGAACATCTCCGCCAGCTCACGCAGTGAGTAGTCGTCCTTCTTCTTCAGGAGCTGGGGCCACCAGGGCTTGTCTTCGAGCTTGCGCATACAGTTCTATCCTCGTACCTCAGAGGGTCACTCCACCCCTTGCCCTGTCGCTAACACAGACCCCAGAGGGCTACCATCGTGATTCTGTGTCAGAAGCCCGCGCGTTGACCTGGGCTTGGCTCACAGCTACGTTCCGGCGGTGCTCGCGCTCTGGACACTCCTGTCGACCGTCGCCTCCACGACTGCAGCGTCACCCCCGGAAAGTGCGGTCGCTCCTGGACAATCGCCGCTCGACGAGGCGCTGTCCAGCTACCTCGACGGGGACCTGCCAGCTGCCCGGGATGCCCTCGCGCGAATCGTCAACGATCCGGACGCGGACGCGGACGATCTCCTCGACGAGGCTCGGGTGTGGTTGGGCGAGGTGCAGTACTACCTTGGCGAAAAGGACGCCGCGCGCAGCACGTTTCGCGCAGTTCTCCTCTACGACCGAGGCTACCGGATGGACCCCTTCGTGCATCCACCCGAGGTCGTCGCCTTCTTCGACTCGGTGCGGGCCGAGGTCGAAGCGAGTGGCCTGGGGCCGCGCACGCTCCCGAGCACCGGCCCGCCCCTGCACGCCTTCCTCTGGCCCGGGGGGCTCCAGCTGCACAACGGCCGCGCAGGCGCAGCGGCGCTGACGGCCCTGACCGTGACCGGCTCGGCTGCGATGGTCGGTGGCATGCGCATCTACCTCGTCAACCAGGATCAGAATCCCAACAGCCCGGGCATCGACGTCCCGGCGGGCGATGTGGAGCGGCTGGAGGCGATCCGTGCCGCTCAGTTCGGAGTCGCCGCTGTCGGGACCACGCTGTGGCTCGGCACGACGGTCGGCGGGTCCGTGCGCGCCGTGCAGCCCACCGTCTACCCGGGTGGCTTGGGACTCAGCATCCACTGGTAGACCGGTTACGTCCGGCCCGTGTACATCCGCTACATCGAGCCCGGGACCCGTCGCGCGGTGGAGATTGCGCTGAGGAAGCCCATCGTGTCCATCGGACGCGCCCCTGGCAACGACATCGTCCTTGCGGATCCCGCGATCAGCCCGACCCACGCCAACCTCCTGCGCAAGCCGCACCACGTGACTGTGTCGGTGGTCCACCGCGGCGCAGAGGTCTACGTCAACGGCCGTCGCGCTCGCAGCGCGGACCTCGCTGTGGGCGACAAGGTGCTGATCGGCCGCTACGAGCTGGAGCTCCTCGAGGGTGAGCCGGACACCGACGCAGAGGCTCCGGGCGCGAACCTCGACGGGATGGGGCGCCTCGTCACCTTCAGCAAGCAGCTCATGGAGGAGCAGTCACCAGACAAGCTCTTCAAGCTCCTCCTGAAGGCGGTCGTCGAGCTCAGCGAGGCAGAGAAGGGCTTCGTCATCTTCTTCAAGGACGGCGCGCGGCACCTGGCAGCCTCACACAACGTCGGCAAGGAGACTCTCGACCTCTCTCGCGTCAGCGACTCCATCATCGACCGCGTGGTCGAGAGCCGGAAGCCACTCATCGTCTCGGACGCCGTCGGCGACAGCCGCTTCGGCAAGGCCAAGAGCGTCGTGGATCTCAGGCTCTCCAGCGTGATGTGCGTCCCCCTGGCCTACCGCAACGACCTGCTCGGCGTGCTCTACCTGGGCAACGACTCCATCGCGAACCTCTTCGACGCCGATCAGCTCGAGCTCCTGCTCATCTTCGCCTCACAGGCATCGATGATCGTCCACCACGCGCTGATGCTCAACGAGCTCAAGGTCAGCAACAAGAACCTGCGCGACCAGCTCCGGTCTGCCTCCCAAGGGCAGATGATCGGAAGCTGCGCAGAGATGAAGGGGCTCTTCAAGGTCCTTCGTCGCGTCGCCCCGACCGACATCTCGGTGCTCATCCTCGGCGAGACGGGGACCGGGAAGGAGCTCGTGGCTCACGAGCTGCACAACTTGTCGTCCCGCAAGGCCGGACCATTCATCTCGATCAACTGCGGCGCGATCCCCGAGCACCTCCTGGAGAGCGAGCTCTTCGGTCACAAGAAGGGCTCCTTCACCGGCGCCATCAGCGACAAGATCGGCAAGTTCGGCGCCGCGAACGGCGGCACGCTCTTCCTCGACGAGATCGCGGAGATGCCGATGCCGCTCCAGGTGAAGCTCCTGCGGGTGCTCCAGGAGCGCAAGATCGAGCGCGTCGGCGAGTACGAAGGACGCTCGATCGACATCCGCGTCGTCGCCGCCACGAACAAGGAGCTCGCAGACGAGATCCGCGAGGGCCGCTTCCGCGAGGATCTGTACTACCGCCTCAACGAGGTCGCCATCACGCTTCCGCCGCTGCGAGACCGGGGCGAGGACATCATCCAGATTGGCCAGTACTTCTTGAATCGCTTCGCCACCCAGTACGAGTCGAAGGTGCGCGGCTTCACCAACCAGTGCACGCTCGCGATGAAGGGCTACTTCTGGCCTGGAAACGTCAGGCAGGTGGAGAACCGCATCAAGAAGGCGGTCATCATGAGCGATCGGGCGCTGCTCCAGCCAGAGGATCTCGGGCTGGACAAGAAGGACAAGCGCCACGTGAAGCCGCTCGCCCGGGCGGAAGAGGACTTCAAGATCACCTACATCAGAGAGGTGCTGGAGCTCAACAACTGGAACAAGGCCCAGACCGCGCGGGACCTCGAGGTCGATGCGCGCACCGTGTTCCGGTACATCGAGAAGATGGACGAATAGGGCCCGACCCGCCCTTCGTGCTTCAATCCCAGACCATGAAGACCATCGGCCTCACAGGCGGGATCGCCACCGGCAAGTCCACCGTCGCGCGAATCCTGCGCGAGGACCTCAACCTCCCGGTCATCGACGCCGACGCCGTCTCCCGGGACGTCACGGCGAGAGGCACGCCGGGGCTGGCCTGGATCGTCGAGTCCTTCGGCTCCGACGTGCTCGACGACGACGGTAGCCTCGACCGGCTGGCGCTTCGGAACATCGTCCAGGCGGACCGGAACCGGCGCAAGACGCTGGAGGCGATCACACACCCGCTGATCTCGCAGGAGATCGAGGACCGGCTCACCGCGCTGGAGAACACCGGAGCTGCAGTGGCCGTCGTCGAAGCGGCGCTGATGGTGGAGACCGGGAGCCACCAGCGCTACGACCACCTCATCGTCGTACTGGCGGATCCCGAGACCCAGCTCTCGCGGCTCATGGAGCGCAGCGGGCTGAGCGATGCGGACGCGCGCCAGTGGGTCGCCAACCAGATGTCCCCTTCCGAGAAGGCCGCGCTCGCCACCGTCGTCGTGCACAACGACGGTACGGTGGATGAGCTACGGCGCGCCGTGCTCGACGCCTGGGGGCAGATCGAGTTCTGAGCGAGCGGCGTTTGCGCAGAATGGACCGTCGTCGGGGCTGAGTTCGCAGGCCCGCCGGAAGTGCTCGGTCCGAACTCCAGGGTTCTCGGCATGGATGCCCGCGGAGTTGTGGAGGTTCGGGTCCTCCGGCGAGTGCACCAGCGCCCACTCGCAGTACTCGGTGCCCTGCCCTGCCGGGCTCGCGACGCAGGCCACAGCGGTCGCCCAGCGGGCATCCACCTCTGGCGCGGCGGCGAGGATTGCGTTGTCTCGGGCCAGGTCGTCCCTGCCTTGCAGCATCCAGGCGCGGGACCGCACCTCGTGCATGCTCCGCCTCTCGTGGGGATCATCGACGAATTGCGCGCCAGCCAGGAGCTCCAGGCTCCGAGCGGGGTCCTCTTCCACGATCGTCCGGGCCAACCGCAGGCGAATGACCTGGTCGTCCGGAAGTCGTTCGTGGGAGGCCTCCCACAGGGCGCGCTCGTCGTGCCACTGGCCGACCTGGACCTGCCCCAGGAGCAAGAAAGGCAGGACAGCGAGCCCGATCCACCGCGGGGCCCGCGCCACGATCATGACGAAGCCCGCGACGGCCAGGACGAGGAGTCCGTCGCCGTAGCGGGGATGTGCCTGCAGGACCCCACTCGCCGGCAGGACGCAGGCCGCGATCAGCACCGCTCCTCCGGCCTGGAGCCCGCGCAGCTTCCACGCCGCCAACGCCCCAAGAGCGACGATCGGCAGCCAGCCCAGCGGGCCGAGGAAGTCCACCTCGAAAGCAGGCGCGAGCGGAACGGGGAGCACCGGTCGCGAGAGCAGGAACAGGGCGCGCCCGCCAGCCTCGAAGGCGCCACTCGCGCTGGCGTCGCTGTCGACGTCGACGACGACAGCCCGGAGCACCACATATGCCAGGGCCGCGACGAGCATCCACAGCCAGCGCCGATCGCGGCGGTCGATGGCCAGGGCCACGAGCGGGAGGAAGACCGCCGGTTCCTTGCTGCAACAGGCAAGGAAGGTCAGGACGCAGGCTGCCCAGCTGCTCCGAGAGGACAGCGCCCAGAACGCGAGGGCGGCACAGTAGAGATCGGTGCGGCTGGCGATGTTGGCGGTGGGCTCGACGAGCAGCGGGTGGGCCACGAACAAGGCCGTGCCGAGGGCCGCGGGGAGGAGCTCGACGTGCTGGCGGAGCAACACGAACAGGGCCAGGCCCGCTGCGACCAGCGCGACGAGGTTGTCCAGGTGGAAGGCCCAGGCTGCGCCGCCACCGATCGCATGGTCCACGTAGTAGGAGAGCGAGACCAGCGGCCGCCAGTAGGGCGAGGCACGGACCGGGACCAGGTGGAACAGGTCGTGGGTCAGCGCCGTCGGGAGCGTGCCCCAGTCCGCCAGCGCCGCGTTGCCTTCTACGAGCACGCGGTCGTCATAGACGAACTCGTAGCCGAGGACGCGCCCGAAGAGCGCAGCGACCGCCAGCGCCAGGACCAGCGCGGCGACGAGCCGCTCAGTAGATGAGGATCGACTCAACCGGCGTGTCGCCCAGGGCCTTGCGTCCGTCGAGGAAGCCCAGCTCGATCACGAAGGCGTAGCCCGCTACGACGCCGCCGAGCTGCTCGACGAGCTTGCCCGTTGCGTTCGCGGTGCCGCCTGTGGCCAGCAGGTCATCGACCACGAGCACCCGCTGCCCCTCCTTCACGGCGTCGACGTGCATCTCGAGCCGTGCCGTGCCGTACTCCAGGGCGTATTCGCAGCCGATGGACTCATAGGGCAGCTTTCCGGGCTTCCGAGCCGGCACGAAGGGCAGCCCCATCGCGATGGCGAGCGGTGCACCAAAGAGGAAGCCCCGGGACTCCATGCCGACGATGGCATCGATCCGACCGCCGGCGAAGCGCTCTCCGAAGTGAGCTACGACCCGCTCGAAGAGCTCCGGGTCGTGGAGGATCGGCGTGATGTCCTTGAAGATGATCCCCGGCTTGGGGAAGTCGGGGATGTCGCGAATCGTGGCTGTGAGATCGGTGACGAGGTCTGCCATGCAGGGCTCCCTGTGCGAGCGGAAGTCTAACGGACTGTCCGCAGCCCCGAGGTTATCGGGGGCCATGAGCCAGCACAGCCTGAGCCAGGAGCTCCAGTCCTTCCGCGACAGCCTCGGCGGCGAGGACAGCACGATGGGTGCCCTGGTGGACACCGTGGGTGATCGGGGCTTCGGCCTCCTCCTGCTGATCCTGGCCCTGCCGGCGGCGCTCCCCCTCCCTGCCCCGGGCTACGCGACGCCCTTCGGCATCCTGATGATCGGCCTCGGCTGGCAGATGTTGCGGGGCCGCCAGAGTCCGTGGTTTCCGGACAAGGTCAGGCAGCGCCGACTGTCCTATTCGCTGCTGGACTTCTCGGTCCGCAACGGGCGCCTGCCCCTGCGTTTCGTCGAGCTCGTCGTGCGTCCCAGGCTGTCGGCCATGGCGCGGAACGTCACCTTCCTGCGCATCGTCGCCCTGACGATCATCCTGATGGCGTGCTCGATGTCGCTGCCCATCCCGCTGACCAACACGGCGCCGAGCTTCGTCATCTTCGTCCTCGCCGCCGGCATCATCGAGGAGGACGGGCTGCTGCTGGTGGCCGGCATGCTGCTGGCTCCGGTGGCCGCCGCCATCGCGGGCCTGGCCCTCTACACGGCCATCACCATGGGGCCCGAGGCGGTCGAGGAGACGGTGAAGCCGATGGTGAAGGGCTGGCTCGGGCTCACCTGAGCCAGGCGAGGTCTGCGAGGGCCCCTGAGTGAGTCAGGTCCGCGCTCAGCGGCGTGACGGTCGCGTAGCCCTGCTGGCAGAGCGGTCCGTCGCTCCCCTGGATGGGAGCAAAGCTGCTGTGTGTGCCCCCGATCCAATAGTAGGGCCTCCCGCGTGGGTCCTCACGCGCATCGACGAGGGGCTCGTACTCACGGATGCCCAGCCGCGCTGGCACGATGCCTCGGAGGTCGTCCCATGCCCGATCGGGCACGTTCACGTTGAGCACCGTCCGGGGCTCGCTGCCGTGGGCCAGCACACCCTCGACGACCTGCTTTGCCACGACGGCGGCGGTGTCGAAGTGGAGCAGGTCCTTCGGGGTGCCGGGTTGGAAGTACAGGGAGATCGCCAGGCTGGGCAGGCCGAGCAGCGCGCCCTCCATCGCCGCTGCCACCGTGCCGCTGTAGAGCACGTCATTGCCGAGGTTGGCGCCACGGTTGATACCGGAGACCACCACGTCCGGGGGCTGCGGCATCAGGTGGTGGATCCCGAGGTACACGGAGTCGGCGGGAGTCCCGGAGACAGAGAACCACCGCGGGCGCTGCTCGGTAGCCCTCAGGGGCTTGTGCATCGTCAGCGCGTGCGATCGCGCGGACTGCTCGCGCTCCGGAGCGACCACCCAGACCTCGCCCAGCTCCGAGAGGACCTCTGCGAGGGGTGGGAGGCCGCGAGCGTAGAAGCCATCATCGTTTGCGAGGAGTATCCGCATGCCCTGGCGGACTAGCACGGGATCCGGCGTGGCGCTCGCGCCCTCTTCTGGGTAGGAAAGTCGCGGGAGCGGACCACTATGCGTCCCTACATTGCGGACCTGTTCCGTCGCATGCGAGACCCGGATCCACGCGAGCAGGATGCGGCCTTCGACGCCGTCCTCTTCGAGCGGGAGAGAGCGGTCCCCGATCTCGTCGCTGCCTACGTGCAGTTCGAGCAGGACACGCTCCTGCGCTTCTTTGCCGTGCAGCTCCTTGGCTTCTCCGGGTCTCCGGACGCCG
This sequence comes from Myxococcota bacterium, assembly GCA_036012755.1. Classification (GTDB taxonomy): domain Bacteria; phylum Myxococcota_A; class UBA796; order UBA796; family CAJQPC01; genus JAAESX01. Next base: position 252,092 of record DASCPX010000027.1, read on the forward strand.
TCGCGCTGCTCGTCACGGCGCTGGACGACGTGGACCCGATCATCCGGGCAGAGGCCTGCCGCTCGCTCGAGGACCTCCGCGCCACAGACGCCATCGCCGTTCTCCGTGCTCGGCTCCAGGACGTCGACGCCAACGTGCGTGAGGCCGCCCGGGAGGCGCTGTCGGCCCTGGGGCGCTAGCGCTGCTGGCCTGCGTGGAGCGTGGAGACACCTCCCATTTCGTAGCCGCCGCAGAGGCCACTGATCTGACGACTGCGGCCGCTGCTTGCGGGCGTATCGACGAGGACAGCCTCAGGGGGGAGTGCGCGAGCCACGTCGTCCGGGAGCTGGGCTCCGAGGACATCGAGGCCGCAGCCGAAGCCTGCGAGGTCGCCTCCGGGGCGTGGCGGGACGAGTGCCTCTTCGTCCTCGCCGAGATCGACCCGAGCCCCGCCGCGGACTCAGCCCGCTGGTGCCGCCAGGCCGGGCGCTACACCATCAGCTGTCTCATGCACCTCTGGCAGGGCGAGGCCGCAAGCCTCAAGCGAGAACACCCGATGGAGGAGGCGGTCCAGCGCTACGCAGAGGCCCTGGCGTGGGCTGGAGAGGACCTCGACGACACCCTCACCCGCCGGGCCTGGGGGCTGTTCTACCGGACCGAGCTCGACCCGGCGCGCCCCCTCGACACCTCCTCGTGCGCGGCGTTGCCCGAGCCTCACCCGCGCTACTGCCGAGCCGGGACGCAGGAGGCGCTGGGCCGTGGGCTCAACGTCTGGGTTCGGGCCAACGGCCCGGCGGCGCTCATGCAGGCGTGCGGGCTCCCCGACGACGTCTCGCGCGCCGAGGCCATCGGCCGCATCACCGGCCTCACCTACGAGCCCGCGGGGGGCCTCGACGCCATCGCCTCCGAGCAGCTGGCAAGCCACTGTGAAAGAGGACCCTAAGTGATCCGAGGGGTACGGCATTGGGCCGGACCGAGGAGGTCACTCCGAGGAGGCTCGAACCTGGCGCGCTGACGCCGGCCAGAGACGCTCACCGGAGGGATGATGAACACGAGCTGATGGAGAGCCCATGATCACGGGCTCTACAAGGGCCTTCGATCCATTCGCCCGCCGGAGCCTTCGCCAGGCTCTGGAGCGGGTCCGTACGTCTACGCGAAGACTGAGTAGCGGTGAGCGCATCACCAAGGCGGCCGACGACGCCGCTGGACTCGCGATCGCGGAGGGGTTGGACTCGCGCGCGCGAAGCCGCAGAGCCGCGATTGGCAACATCGGGGACGGGATGAATGCGCTCGCGGTGGCAGACAGCGGGCTCTCGGAGATCGCCGACCTCCTCAAGCGCGCGCGGGAGCTCGCGATCCAGGCCGCCTCCGGTGCCCTCGACGGCCCCTCGAGAGCGCTGGTGCAGCAGGAGTTCGATGCGACCTTGGACTCGATCGACCACGTCGCCTACTCGACGATGTGGGGCAACCGCCCGCTGTTGTCCAAGCCACAGGTGGACGTCGGCCTCATCGTCGATGTCTCCGGCTCGATGGGCGGTGAGATCGCCCAGGTCAAGGCATCGATCTCCAGCTTCGTCAGTGACATCTCCGCCTTCGACCTGGACGCCGGCCTCGGCCTCGCCGAGATGGGACCCGACTCGATCGACGGCGTGAAGCTGGAGGCGGCCGTAGCGGATCCGGACTTCGACGATGCCCTCGATGACCTCGACATCTGGGGTGTGAGCCCGATGGATCCCTACAGCGCGCTCCTGAACGCCTCTGGAGTCTCGGATCTGCCTGGAGAGAACGACCCGGACAGCTTCGCCTGGCGTCCTGGCGCTCAGCGGAAGGTGCTGGTCCTCATCACCGACACTGGGCGGGAGGCCAAGTACATCTCGACCTCTGAGAGCGCGGTCGCCACCAAGCTCGAGAAGGCCGGGATCGAAGTCCACACCATCAACCCAGGGAGCAAGAACTCGACCTTCGATGACATCGCGTCGCAGACCGGGGGCTCCGTCTGGGACATCGGGGGCAGCACCGGCAGCGGCATCCCGGCGGCGCTGGCCGGCATCGCGGCGACCTTCGCCGACGAAGACGGCCTGCAGGAGATGGAGATCCAGGTGGATCCCACCAGCGGCATCGCCGGCCGCATCGCCGTGGCAGCGCCGGTAGACTCGACCATGAGAGGCCTGGGAGTCGACGAGCTCGACGTCAGCACGGTCTCTGGCGCGACAGGCGCCCTGGACACGATCGACTCGGCGCTCGACACCGTGAACTCGGCGCGGGCAGCCGTGGGCGCGAGCCACAACCGCCTCGAGCACGCCCTCTCCTACGAGGAGGGTGCGCTGGTCCAAGACGAGGCCAGCGAGTCCCGCATCCGCGACGCTGACATGGCCCGAGAAGCCGCCGAGTCGGCCAAGGCCCAGATCCTCGCCCAGACGACGACGACGCTGATGGCCCAGCTGCGCCGCGCCCACCGCGAGACGCTGACGACCCTGCTGTCCTGATCACGGCAGGGCGACGGACCCCGCCAACCGTGTGGCTGGCGGGGCGTCATGGTCGGGGCGACTGGATTCAACCGGCCATCGCATGGCAGCGACGGACCCCGCCAACCGTGTGGCTGGCGGGGCGTCATGGTCGGGGCGACTGGATTCGAACCAGCGACCACTTGACCCCCAGTCAAGTGCGCTACCAGACTGCGCTACGCCCCGTCAGAAGCCCACGAGAGGTATCCACCCCCCACTCCCGGGTCAAATCGGGCCGAGGCCCGCGACGTCGGCCTTCAGGCGCGCGAGACCGTCGCGCAGTTCCTGCAAGCGGCTAGCTGCCTCGCGGAGCTTGTCCAGCTCGACCGCCGAGTCCGTGCTCGAGCTGGCTCCGCCCCCGCTCAGTGCCTTGCGAGCACCGGCGATCGTGAAGCCCTGCGCGTGGAGCAGCTTGCGGATCCGGAGGAACCTCGCGATGTCCTTCTTGCGATAGAGGCGCTGCCCGCTGCTCGACCGGTGCGGTCGCATGCGGAACTCCCCCTCCCAGTATCGGAGGACGTGCGGCTCCACTCCCACGAGCTCGGCGACCTCGCCGATGCGGAAGTAGAGCTTGTCGGGAATCCCGGAGGTCTCGCTCACGCGATCACGCCGTTGTCGGCCTCGCCGTTGAGCGCAGCCTTGAGCACCTGGCTCGGCTTGAACGTGAGCACCTTGCGCGCGCTGATCACGATGGTCTCGTTGGTCTGCGGGTTTCGACCCTTGCGCGCGGCCTTGCGGCGCACCACGAAGTTGCCGAAGCCGGAGATCTTGATCTTGTCCCCGGACTCGAGCGCCTGCTTCATCTCCTCGAAGACGGCCTCGACGATCTCGGCCGCCTCCTTCTTGGAGAAACCCACGTTCTCGTAGATGCGCTCGACCAGATCGGCCTTCGTCATCGTTCGGCTCGCGTTGGTGGTGGTGGGCAACGTTTTTCCTTCCGTTTCGCGGGTTTCGCTCGCTTTCGAGAAAGCGGGTCCGATACTATCGCAAGTGCTCAGTCGCCGGTATCACCAGAGCCTTCCGCTCCCGGATCCGTATCACCGACGACGTCCAACAGTTCGACAGCAAGGGTGTCGGTGCGGATCTCGCCATCGGTCGCGAAGGACTCGATCTCGAGCACCCAGATCGACTCGTCGAAGGCGTCCTGGGACAGGCTGAACTCCACAGCCTCGCGCCCGTCCGCCCTCGCGATGACGCGCACGAGGTCGACCTGATCCGCGTAGTCCGCGTCGACCACCACGCTCACCGTGTGGGTGGTGCCCGCCGGTCCGCCTCCGGGGTCAGCCGTGGCGCTGCCAACGACGACCGCTCCGGTGTTCGAGGAGAGCTCGGTGCTGACGCTGTCGAGCAGGTCGTCGACGCCGACCTCGATGCTCAGCAAGTCGGTCCCGTTGATCTGCTCGTACTCCACCTCGGCCTCGTCGCAGGTGGTCGCGACCAGCGGCAACAGGCACAAGCCGAGGAGGCCCCGGCGCCTCACCAGTTCCCTCTGGCGCAAGTCCCGAGGGGCACTACAGTGCGGCCTTCGCCTTCTCGACCACGGCGCCGAAGGCCGCGGGATCGTGGAGCGCGAGGGCGGCGAGCGCCTTGCGGTCGAGCTCGACGCCGGCCGCCTTCAGGCCGTGGATGAAGCGGCTGTACTTCAGCTCATGGGGCGTCAGCGCGGCGTTGATGCGAGTGATCCAGAGCCGGCGGAACTGGCGCTTCTTCTCCTTGCGCCCGCGGAAAGCGTATGCCTCTGCCTTGAGGACGGCCTCTGTTGCCTGCCGGAAGTTGCTGCGACCGCCGAAGAAGCCCTTGGCGCGCTTCTTGAGCTTCTTGACGCGGGTCTTGCGGATCGAGGCGTTGCTGACGCGTGCCATGGAGTGTTCCTCTTTGGTGACCGCTTCCCAGCCCCCAACTCGAAGAGCTGGGGCGCGGTGGCGGTGAGGGTGGGGGTGCGCGAGACTGCCCCGCGCGTGGCCGGATGGCTACTTGTAGGGGATCAGCAGATCGAAGAGGTGCCGTTCCTGCTTCGAGATGAAGGTCGGGCGGCGAGCCTTGCGCTTCCACTTCGTGGACTTCTTGGTCAGGATGTGGCGCATCTTCGAGCGCTTGAACTTGACCTTGCCGGAGGCGGTCTTCTTGAAGCGCTTGGCCGCGCCCCTGTTCGTCTTCATCTTGGGCATCTGAAACTCTAGAAAGAGTGGACCCGCGCGATTAACCCTTCTTCTTGATGGGGGCGAGGATCATCACCATGAGCCGGCCGTCCATGCGGGGCTGCTGTTCGATGAGTCCCACGTCCTGGACCGATTCGTGGACCCTCAGGCACTGCTTGGCGCCGATGTCCCGGTGGGCCATCTCCCGCCCGCGGAAGCGAACGGAGACCTTGACCTTGTCTCCGGCTTCCAGGAAGCGTCGAGTGTGCCTGCTCTTCACGTCGAAGTCGTGCTGGTCGGTCTTCGGTCGGAGCTTGACCTCTTTCAGCTGCACGATGACCTGGTTCTTCCGTGCGACGGCTTCCTTTTTCTTCTTGTCGTACTTCAGCCGTCCGTAGTCGACGATGCGACAGACGGGAGGCCGTGCGTTGGGGGCAACCTCGACCAGGTCGAGACCCTGCTCGCGGGCCAGGTCGATAGCGTCCCGGGTCATGAACTCGCCGAGCTTTCCGCCATCGGCGTCGATGACCAGCACTCGAGGAACGCGTATGCGCTCGTTGACCCGGGGTTCATTCGTCTTCGGCAGCTCGTTCAGACGGCGGCGGCCGCGTCCTCCTCGCCTCAATCAACTCTCCATGTGTCGGGATCTGGGCGCACCACACCGTTTGCGGGGAACCCGGTCCTCGTTTCTACCCGTGAGCCTGTGGGCTGTCAATGACAGTTCAGCCGGTCAGAATCAGAAAGAAATGAGGCGAGGTCCTTGAGAACCTCGCCTCGATGGTTGGCCCGCGCAGATTTGAACTGCGGACCCCCGCCGTGTCAGGACGGTGCTCTCCCACTGAGCTACGAGCCAAGGTCGCCGAATCGCTCCGGCTCCCGGCATCTATACCCACCCGGTTGTTGCGTCAAGGCCCTCACGACGCCCTCGCCGACGTCGTGGTGAGCCCTCTCTGGAGTCGGCGCTCCTGGCCGGATTTCGTGGAGCGAGACCGGTCGAGCGTCAGTGATTCCGCAGGGCGTGAGCCCTTGCCACGAGCATGGAGACACGCGCAGGTTGAGGGCGAAGCCATGGATCGACACCCCCCGCGAGAAGTGCAGCCCGATGCTGGCGATCTTGCCGATCGGGTGCCAGACGCCCGGGTAGCCGTCGCGCCGGCCGAAGTCGTCACCGAGGAAGTCGATCAGCCCCTGCTCGAGGGCGTGCACGGTCGCCCTCGCGCCCAGCCCGCGGGAGCGCAGGTCGCAGACGAGGTACCCGACGAGCTGTCCGGGTCCGTGCCAGGTCGCGAGGCCTCCGCGTTCGGTCCGGACGACCGCTGTCTCATCGATGTCGACGGACCGCCTCCCCGTGGTCACGACGGCGCGATGCTCGAGGAGCGCGAGGACCTCGGGTCCACCCTCCCAGACGCCCACCCGGCGCCGCTTCTGGCGCTCCCACGCCTCGACGAAGGGCACGTCGCTCCCCCACCACTCGACGGGGATCACGCATCACCGCGATGTGCGTCCTCTTCGAAGTACTGGGAGGCCTGGTAGCGCCGGCTCCACTCGGCGAGCAGCACCTGGGCGGCGGCGGTCACCGGGATCGCCAGCAACATCCCCCAGATGCCGAAGAGGTTGCCGCCGACGATCAAGGCCAGCATCACGACGAAGGGGTGGAGACCGACCTTGTCACCGACGATGTAGGGCGTGAGCACGAAGCCCTCGATGCCTTGCACGATGGCGAAGACGGCCCAGACCTCCAAGAGGTGGATGTCGAAGCCGAACTTCAGGATGGCCAGCAGGGAGGCGAGGAGGACGCCTACGACGGTGCCCAGGTAGGGCACGATGAAGAGCACGCCAGCGACGACACCGACGACGATGGCGAGATCGATACCCGTGAGCAGCAAGCCCAGGCTGTAGAGGACGGCCAGGCAGAGGCACACGGTGGTCTGACCGCGCACGAAGCTGGCCAGCCTTTCATCGATCTCCTTGCTCAGCCGCCGGATGATGGGGCGGTTCCGCGGCGGGATCATGCGGTCGATGCCAGCGATGATCCGGTCCCAGTCCCGCAGCAGGTAGAAGGTGAAGATCGGCAACAGGGCGAGGTTGAGCACCGCGATCACGAAGTGGAAGCCGCCGGAGAGCGTCGTGCTCAGGATCCCCGCCAGGCGCCCGCCGACATCCGGGGCCGCATCCGACAACAGCGTGCTGATGCCCCCTTCCTCGCCGCTGTCCTCGACCAGCGCGACCTCCAGCTCGTGGAGGATCTCCTCGCCCGTGATCGGGATGGGTTGCCCGAGCCGCTCCTCCGCGATCGCGTGGACCTGGGTGAGGCGCTCCTGGAGACCGTCGACGTAGGCACCGACGTTGCCAGCGAGCTCGGCGAACTCCCGTCCGGCGGAAGGAACGACCACGAGCATGAGAAACCCACAGGCCAGCGCGATGCCCGTGAACAGGATGCCGATCCCGACCTCCCGCTTCATCCCGCGAGCCTCGAAGCGGTCGATGATGGGGTCCAAAAGGTAGGCGAAGACGATGGCGGCGAAGAGGATCGCGAACACCGAGCGCAGCAGGTAGACGATCCCGAGGCCCAGGAGAATGAGCCCCGCGGCCCAGAAGATCCGCTCCCGGAGTCCGACCCGCTTCTTGTCGGGGGGGCGACGAACCAGGGGTCGCGGCCCACCGGCGGTCGAGGTCTTTCGGCGACGAATCATGGTTCCACCACTACTACGACGTGCCCGTCCGCGAGGACGGAAGTGCCAGCGAGCTGCCTCAGGCGACCAGCACCCTCCTCGTCGAGGACGATGTCACAGCCCTTGGCGCCCGCTGCGATGAGGACCAGCGGGGACTCGCCGATGCGATCACCTGCAGGAGGATCGGCCGGATCCCCGACCCAGGTCACGGGGCGTCGCCTCGCCGCAGCTTCGGTCGCCATCGAGGCCGCACCGAAGACCTCTGAGAGGTCCGGTCCGAGGAGCCGCGGAGCCAGGCAGGGCTCGGCGGGCACATCGCGGGCATCGACGAGGACACCAGAGAGCGTCGAGGTGCGCCCGTCGCGCTCGCCGGCCGCGTCCTCGACGAGGGTGCCGCGGAGCCACTCGTGGAGATCCAGCTCTGCCTCCAGTTCGACCAGGCCGCTGGTGTGGTAGGTCGTCTGCGTGATTCGCCAGGCGCCCTCGAGCTCGGCGCCGAGCTCACCGGCGAGACGCTCGCTGTCATAGGCGAGGGTTCCTGCCTGTTCGACGAGTCTCAGCTCCAGCTGGGCGAGCGCGGCCTGCTCGGCGACCTTCACGTCGCTCCAGGCGCCGGTGTTCGGGTCTCCGGCCGAGCGCACCATGAGGCGCCCCTCGGTCCAGTCCACCTGTCCCTGTGGCAGGTCCACGACCACCGGGCCGGCCAAGGCGACATCGAGCAACAACGAGCTCACTCGAAGCTCACGACGTCGCGACGGCGGAGCAGCGCTGCCGCCTCGTCCTTGAGCTCCTGGCAGGCCAGGACACGGCGAGCCTCCGGGAGCTCCAAGACGAGGTGCACCGCGTCGTCTCGGCGAACGCGGAGGAAGACCGGGACCGTGCCCGCGTGGCGCTCGAGGAGCCCCTCGATACTGCGGAGCGTGCGCTTGCTGCGTGCCTCGGCGTGTCCCAGCTCCAACACGACACGACTGGTGGCCTTGCGCCGCAGCTCGCTCAGGAGCTCGGCTGACTCGGCCCTCAGCTTGACGCCCTCTGGAGACTTCTCGAGCCTGCCGCGGACCAGCACGGGCTCGCCCTGGCCCAGGGTCTTCTCCGACTCGGCCCAGGGCTTGCTGAAGAACACGCACTCCACCGACCCGGTCTCGTCGTCGAGGAAGACGAAGCCCATCTTGTCCCCGCGCTTGGTCCGCACCGCCCTGTGGGACGCCCGCATACCCGCGATCAGCACGTTGTCGCCGTCACCGTGCAGCTCGAGGTCCCCGATGCGACACGTGGCCCGCGCATCGACGAGCTCGGCGAAGGCCGTGACCGGGTGCCCGCTGAGGAAGAAGCCGAGGGCCTCGCGCTCCATCTGAAGCTCCTTCGCCAGGGACCACTGTGGGCTGTCCGGCATGCGGAAGGAGGGCTTGTTGGCCCCGCCGCCGAGCATGGAGAACAGCCCGACCTGGCCAGAAGCCTTGTCTGCCTGCTCCCGCTGGGCGTAGGCCAGCGCGCTCTCGATGGCGTCGAAGAGCTGCGCGCGATGGTGACCGGTCCAGTCGAAGGCGCCCGCCTTCACCAGGCTCTCGAGCACCTTCTTGTTGATCTGCTGCAGGTCCATGCGCTCCAGGAAGTCGATGAAGTCAGCGAAGGGGCCAGACTCGCGGGCCCGCTCGAGCCCCTCGACCGCACCGCGTCCGACCCCCTTCAGGGCGCCGAGACCATAGCGGATGGAGGTCCGCGCCTCCGCCCGCACGTCGAAGCCATAGTGGGACTCGTTCGCGTCCGGAGGGAGGATCTCCAGGCCCGCTCGCTTGCAGTCGCTGATGTAGAGCAGGATCTTGTCGGTGTTGCCCGACTCGATGGTCATCAGGGCGGCCATGTACTCGGCGCGGTGGTTCGCCTTGAGCCAGGCCGTCTGGTAGCTGATGTAGCCATAGGCGGCGCTGTGGCTCTTGTTGAAGCCATAGGCGGCGAACTTGGCGAGCAGGTCGAAGATCTCCTGCGCCTTGCCCTCTGCGAAGCCGTTGGCGACCGCGCCGTCCAGGAAGCGCTGGCGCTGCTTTGCCATCTCGGAGGCCTTCTTCTTGCCCATCGCGCGCCTGAGCAGGTCTGCCTCGCCCAGCGAGTAGCTCGCCATCACCTGGGCGATCTGCATGACCTGTTCCTGGTAGACGACCACCCCGTAGGTCGACCGAAGGATGGACTCCAGCTCGGGCAGCGGGAACACGACCCGCTTGCGCCCGTGCTTTCGATCGACGAAGTCGTCGACCATGCCCGAGTTCAGCGGACCAGGTCGGTACAAGGCGACGAGCGCGACCACGTCGGCGAGGCAGTCGGGCCGGAGCTTGGTGAGGAGCTCGCGCATGCCGCTGGACTCGACCTGGAAGACCCCGAGTCCGTCCCCGCGGGACAGCAGCTCGAAGGCCGCGGGGTCGTGCTCGTCGACGGTGCTCATGTCGATCTTCTCGCCGGTGTTGCGCTCGATGAGCGCGACGGCGTCGCGGATCTGGTCGAGGGTCTTCAGCCCGAGGAAGTCGAACTTGATGAGACCGATCGACTCGGCCGAGCCCATGTCGAACTGGACGACCGGCCCACCATCGGGCCCGTCGCGGTAGAGCGGGCAGAGCTCGACCAGCGGTCGGTCCGCGATGACCACCCCCGCGGCGTGCACTCCGGTCTGGCGTGTGTGGCCCTCGACCGTGCGCGCGAGGGAGTAGACCCGCCGCACCCGTGGGTCGCCGTCGTGGAGCCTGGACAGCGCCTCCTCTGTCAGCGCCTCCTCGAGGGTGATGCCGAGCTCGTTCGGGATGAGCTTCGAGATGCGGTCGGCGTCGTTGAAGGTGATGTCGCAGACCCGCGCGACGTCACGCACCGCGGCCTTCGCCTTCAGGTTCCCGTAGGTGATGATCTGGGCGACGTAGTCCTTGCCGTACTTCTGGCGCGTGTGCTCTATGACCTCCTCGCGGCGGTCCTGGCAGAAGTCGATGTCGACGTCCGGCATCGAGACGCGCTCGGGGTTCAAGAAGCGCTCGAAGAGCAGGTCGAACTTCAGTGGATCGACGTCGGTGATGCGCATCGAGTACGCCACCAGCGAGCCAGCCGCCGAGCCGCGGCCGGGGCCGACGGGGATGTCCTGGTCCTTTGCCCAGTTGATGAACTCGGCGACGATCAGGAAGTAGGCCGAGAACCCCATCTTCTCGATGATCGAGAACTCGGTCTCCAGCCGCTCCCAGTAGCCCGGATGCTCGGCCTCCGGAATGCGCTCGAGGCGCTTGTGGAGCCCGCGACTCGCGTACCACTCGAAGTAGCCGTCCAGGCTGCCAGCCCCCGGTCCCGGGCTGGCGTCGAAGTCCTTCGGAGGGGGAAAGGCCTGGTAGAAGAAGCTCCGGTTGGCCTCTGTGTCTCCCTCCTCCGGCGGCTTGCTCGCCGGGAAGTAGTAGGTGTCGTCGTCGAAAGCGAACTGGCAGCGCTCCGCGATGAGCGCGGTCCGGTCGAGGGCCTCTGCGTCGTGCGGGAACAGCGCCCGCATCTGCTCCTCGCTCTTGAGGTAGAGCTGGTCCGTGACCGGGCGGCGGCGCTTGAGGTCGTTGAGCGAGGTGCCCGCGCCGATGCACTGGACGAGGTCGAGGCTCGGCGCGTCGATGGGCCGGAGGTAGTGCACGGCGTTGGTGACGACGGTCTGGTTCCCGAAGCGCGCGGCCAACTCCCGACAGCCCTCGTTGGCCCGGTCGTCTCCGTCGAAGCCGACGTCTTGGAGCTCCAGGTAGAGGTGTTCGGCGTCGAAGACCTCGGCGAGGCCCTCGAACTTCCAGCGCGCCTCGTCGATCCGGCCGCGCGCAAGGGCGTCGCGCACCGGGCCGCGCATGCCAGAGGTCAGCGCGATGAGCCCCTCGGCTCGGCCCCTGAGGATGTCGAGGTCGACCCGCGGCTTGTAGTACATGCCCTCGAAGATCGCCTCTGTGAGCAGCGCGCAGAGGTTGCGGTAGCCCTGGTCGTTCTCGATCAGCAGCAGCAGGTGGTAGCCGCCCAGCGGCCCCGCTGGATCTCGCGTCCCGATGCCCTCGTGCTGCACCCAGACCCCCGCCCCGAAGACCGGGTGCACCCCCGCGGCCTTGCAGCTGTCGTGGAACTGCACCGCGCCGTAGAGGTTGCAGTGGTCGGTGAGCGCGACGGCTGGCTGCTCGAGGGCGGCCACGGCCGGAGCCAGCTTCTTCAGCGCCAGCGCGCTGTCCAACAGCGAGTACTGGCTGTGGACGTGGAGGTGGGCGAAGGCCACGAGCTAGCCGAGTTCGTACAGGTTGATGTACCGGCTGCCCTGGATCGGGATGCGCCCGAGCATGGTGGTCTTCTTGTTCACCTGGCGGCGCCCGACCTCTGTGAGCAACACGCGGCCGCGATGAGCGGAGAGGTTCATCATCCACCGGGCCAGGTAGAAGGGCCCGGCGAGCTCCCAGCCGTCCTGCGGGCGCCGTGTGTCCGGGGTCAGGCGGGCGACACCTGGGGCCACCCCGGCGCTGAGCCGATAGCCGGCGCGCAGCGTGGCCTGTTGCAGCGCCAGAGCGGCACGGACCGCGCGACTGACTGTCTCCCGAAGGCCGCCGCGGGCAACCCAGACCACCAACAGCGAACCCTCGGCCTGCTCCCACATCTCCCCGCCGAGATCGTTCACGATCCCGGTCCACTCCTGCGTGAGCGAGGCCAGCGTCGCCCGGGGAGCGGCGATGCTACGCGGTGGTGGCGACGCCTCGACGGCCAGCACCACGACGGCGCTGGGAGGCATCGAGCGTGGCGGACGCTTCGTCGGCTGCCGGCCCTCCGCCTTCGCCGTGGCGACCTCGATGACCTCCTTCATGTAGGTGGCGAGGTCCGTGTTGTTGGCCCTGAGCCCCTCGCGAACGATGATGGCGGACAGCGAGTCGAGCATCTCGCCCGCGTCGGCGAAGCGCTGCTCCGGGTACCGTGACAGGGCCTTGAGCAGGAAGTCCTCGAGCTCCTCGGAGAGATCCGGGCGGAAGCCGCGCGGGCTCGGGACCTCTGCTCGCTTCACCCGGGCCAGCGTGTCCTCGCGCGAGCGCGCCTTGAACAGGCGGCGGCCAGTCAACAGCTCGTAGGCGACGATGCCGAGGGAGAACTGGTCGGAGCGCCCGTCCAGCGGCTTTCCTTCGACCTGCTCGGGGCTCATGTAGGCGTACTTGCCGCGGATGACGTCGTGCTGCTCGGTGGCCTGGAAGCTGGCCCGCGAGATGCCGAAGTCCGTGATCTTCACCTCGCCCGAGAAGCTGATCAGCAGGTTCTGGGGCGAGATGTCGCAGTGGACGATGTTGAGGTGACGGCCCTCGTCGTCGCGCCTGTCGTGGGCGAACTGCAGCGCCTTGAGCGCCTCGACCAGCACGAAGGTGGCGAGGTGGATCGGGAAGGCACCGACCTTGTTGGCACGGTTCACGAGGCGGGCGAGATCCAGCCCGTGCACGTACTCCATCGCCATGTAGTAGGAGCCGTTCTCCTCGCCGAGCTCGAAGACCTGAACGATGTTGACGTGGATGAGGCTGACCGCGATGCGGGCCTCGTCGATGAACAGGTTGACGAACTCCTCGTCACGGCTGAGGTGGTCGAGGATCCGCTTGATCACCAGGATCTTCTCGAAGCCCGCCATCCCGTAGCTGCGGGCCCTGTAGACCTCGGCCATGCCGCCCGTGGCGATCTTCTCGAGCAGGTGGTACTTGCCGAAGACCTCAGGCTGTGCCACGACCACGCTCCCAGGACCGCTGGTACATATCACTCGGGACCCCATGACGCCCTTCGACGAGCTCCGAGCCATCGTCGAGCGCCTCCGGGCTCCAGAGGGCTGTCCGTGGGACCGGGCGCAGACCCCCCGTAGCCTTCGACCCTACCTGGTCGAGGAGACCTACGAGGTCATCGACGCCATCGAGTCGGGTGACCCCGAAGAGCTGAGGAAGGAGCTGGGTGATCTGCTCTTCCAGGTGATGCTGCTGTCCGAGATGGCTCACCAGGCCGGCCACTTCTCGATCGACGAGGTCGCCGCTGGCATCGCCGAGAAGATGGTCCGCCGCCACCCCCACGTCTTCGAGGAGGGCCACGAAGAGGACGACGCTGGCACCGTCGCGGCGTGGGAGGCCCGGAAGGCCCGCGAGCGCGGCGCCGGGGGATCGGTGCTCGACGGGGTCCCGACGGCCCTCCCCGCCCTGATCCGCGCCCACCGGGTCGGTGAGAAGGTCAGCCGCGTGGGCTTCGACTGGTCCTCTGCAGGTGGCGCCCGGGACAAGGTCACCGAGGAGCTCGCAGAGCTCGACGAGGCCATGTCTACGGGTGACGCCGAGCGGATCCGTGCCGAGTATGGAGACGTGTTGCTCGCGATGGCCAGCCTCGGACGCCTGCTCGACATCGGCCCCGAAGAGGCCCTGCGCGAAGCCAACGCTCGCTTCGAGCAGCGCTTTCGCGGCGTCGAGGGCCGGGTCCACGGCAGCGGTCGGCTCATGGCGGAGCTCAGCCCGGAGGAGCTCGAGGAGCACTGGGAGCAGGTCAAGAGATGCTGAAGCTGTTCCTCCTGTTCACCGTCACCACCTCGGTCGAGTTGTTCCTGCTCATCAAGATCGGCGAGCACATCGGGGCCCTCGCCACGGTCGGCATCATCCTCACGACCGGCGCCATCGGGTCGTGGCTGGCGAAGCGAGAGGGACTGGGCGTGCTCAAGAAGCTGGAGACGGAGAGCCGCGCCGGCTTCCCGAGCGGCAACCGCATCGTCGAGGGGCTGCTCATCCTGGTGGGCTGCGTGCTCCTCGTCACCCCCGGCGTGCTCACCGACGCCTTCGGCTTTGCGCTCTTGATCCCCTTCACCCGCGAGCGCATGGCACCACACGTGAAGCGCTACCTGCTGAAGAAGTTCGGCATGACGGCAGTCACCGGCGACGCAGCGAGAGTGGTCCCACCTCAGTCTCCGCCGGCTCCGTCGACGCCCACGCCCTTCGACCACCCGGAGGGCTGAGGTCTACTCCTCCCCTTCCATCTGGAAGGCGAAGTAGCCGGCGTGCGCGTTGTCCGGATCGAGCCGCGCGGCCTCGTCGAAGTGCTGCTTGTACTCGGCGACCAGCCCCTTGAAGACCCCCGGGTCGCCGAAGAGGACCTCGTCGCAGTCGGCGCGCCGGCGAAGGACCTCGGCCAGCTGGCCGTGAGCGACGCTGAGCATCTGCTCCTCGCTGATGTCGTCGACCCACTGCCCGCCGGCCAGGAACACAACCAGGGCCTCTCGGGTCTGGTGCTCCGCCTCTTCGAGGTGCCCCATCTCCAGCCGGATCCGCCCCAGCTCGAGCCGGGGCTCCGCAAGGCGAGGTTCGCCCCTGAGCACCCCCTCGAGGAGCTTCACGGCGCTGTCCGCGTCGCCGCGACGGTTGTACTCCAGCGCCGCGAGGAACTGCTCCTGCAGGGCCTGGAGCTGCTGCTCGTCTTCCCGGGTCGTGTCGTCCATCCCCACGTCCTAGTCCTCGAACTCACCCTCGTCCAGGTGTCGCCTGATGGCGGCCTCGTTGTTCCTGCACACAGCAGCGCGGATCGGATCTCCACGACGCTCGTGCAGGTCCGCCATCGAGCCATGGAGCTCGGGGTCCAGCGGGAGCAGGCCCAGGGCGGTCTCGAGGCACTCCCGAGCCTCGTCCAGGTCGTCGTGGATGAGCGCGATCATGCCGCGGTGGTACCAGGCCAGCGCGAACCACGGCTCCCGCGCGGCGACCTCCGAGAAGCGCACCCGAGCACCATCGAGGTCCTCGCGTTCCACCATCTCCAGCGCCTCACCGAAGAGCGCGCGGAGCTCCTCGAAGCGCGCCGAGGACCAGATCTCATCCTGGAAGGCGGAGATGTCGAACCAGAAGGGACGAGCTCGCTCGCAGCGGACACAGGTGGTGTCCTGCCGCTCGAAATGCGGCGGCACGAGGGCGTGTCCGAGGGTCTCGAAGCTCCCACCACAGGGACAGCGCTGGGAGTGGATGTACACCAGCTCCTGGGGCCACGAGGTCACCGGAACAGGATCGCGCCGCGTCAGCCCGCGCTCCATCATCAGTGGGAAGCTCAGCTCCATCGGGGCAGTCCTACCCGGACTCGCGTGCCCGGGCTCGCGTCCAGGAGCTCCAAGGTGCCCCCGCAGCGCTCGACGAGCTCCCTGGAGATGGCCAGCCCGAGTCCGGTGCCTCGCCCCGGAGCCTTGGTCGTGAAGAAGGGCTCGAAGACGCGCTCGCGGATGGCGGGGTCGATGCCCGGGCCCCGGTCCCGGACCTCGAGGAAGACCCTGTCGCCGACGAATTCGTTCAGCAGGGAGACCGTGGCGTCAGCTGGCGAAGCGTCGATGGCGTTGTTCACGAGGTTGACGACGACCTGCATCATCGCGACGTGGTCGCCGCGAGCCGCAGGGGCCCGATGATCCCGCTGAACGTCCAGGGTGACGCCCCTTCGCTTGCCTCGATGACGGAGGAGCTCCGCCGCCTGGTCGAGCACGGCGCCGCTGTCCACGGGCCCTGGTTCGCCGTTGGTGTGCCTCGCGTAGGTCGTGATGCCCTCGACCAGGGTGCCGAGGTAGTCGACCTGGCGCAGGAGCTCACCGCTGAGCTCGCTGTGCTCCCCGTCGAGCCTGGCGCTCAGGATCTGGCTGAGGGAGCGGATGGCGAACAGCGGCTGGCGCAGCTCGTGCGAGAGCGTCGCGGTCATCAACCCGAGCTCGGCGAGACGCGCTTTGTCCGAGAGGGACTTGTCTTCGCTCACTCCACCGCCACGTAGTGCTCGACGACCCGCACGGTGCTCTCGCAGGGCACAGACAGGTTGTCCTGGGTATCGACCGACGAGATGTCGACCCTGAAGCTCCCGGCGACGACGACGATGCCGTCGCTGCCCCGGGCGTCCCAGCTGACGGTGTCGGTGCTCCCACCGGGCACGACGCGCTGGGTCCGGATCTTCGTGTCGTCGTTGTCGTAGACCTCGAGGAGCCACCACTCGGGCGTCGCGCTGGCGCTGACGGCGACGTCGAAGTCGTCGGCCTCGGCGCCGCTGCCACCGCTACCGTCTGGAGTGACCTTCTTGGTGGCCCCGTCACAGCTGTCCACTGTCACCGCGTCATCGACCACGTCTCCGAACACCGCGCTGAAGCTGGCGTTGCTGCCGTCGTAGTCCCCGTCGAGCTTGTTGCCGGAGCCGTCCCGTATGTCGGCGGAGAGCTCGAGGGCGAAGCTCCCGGAGGAGGCGTCCTGCTGACTGTCGAACTCGACGCTCAGCTCGTCGTCGTCGAGGCTGGTCGACAGGTCGATCTCACCTGATGGGCCTGTGACCGTGACCAGCGAGTCGTAGTCGACGCTCCCGAGGAGGCTCTCGGTGAACTCGACGGTGAGTCCGTCGAGCAGCTCCTCGGTGCTCCCGCTGGGATCGACCCACGCGACCTGTGGCCGGGCGCTCTCACCGCTGACGGAGATCGTCGCGGATCCATGAGCCGCGCCGCTGAGGACGCCGGCGTGGATGCTGGCGGTCCCGTCGTGCTTCGTCTGCTGGGCCGACCACGTGAAGGTGCCGGTTGTGCCCGACAGGGTGACGGTGAGGCCGTCGCTGGCAGTGGCGACGCCAGAGCTGAGCTCGCCCAGGTCCGTGCGAACGTAGACCTCGGTCACCGTCGGAACGTCGCCGGCGCAGTCCTCTGCCGTGAGGGTGATCGTCGCGTCGGCGGTGGTGGCCGAGCCGCCTGCGGTTCGCGAGGAGTCGCTGGAGCTGACGGTCACCGGCCCGGCCGCCTCTCCCTTGTCGTTCGCCCAGAACACCGCGGTCGCCCTGTCTCCGCAGGCGTCGGCGTCGGCCACGACGAGCTCCGTCAGCCACGCGCCGGGATCGCTCACCATGAGCGAGCCGGTCGTCCCCGTCCCCCGGGTGTAGGTGCCGTCGCCGTCATGGAAGTGGTAGGCCGCGATGGACGCCGCCCCGGCGGTGGAGCCGCTGAAGTCCGCAGAGGCCGTCGCCAACCCGCTGAGGATGCAGGACACGGTGGAGCTCCCGCCATCGAGGAGGAGGTCGGCTCCAGGTCCGTCGCCGCAGTCGTCGTCGAGCACGTCGAGGCCCTGCGAGCTCCCCGTGTGTTCGCTGCCGGTGGCGATGACGCGGTCCTGGAGACCCGCGCTGTCCCAGGTCAGGGTGGTTGTGGCTTCGCCCTCGTCGAAGTCGTCGACGCCGACCGCGATGAAGAGGCTGCTGCTCGAGGTCAGCGTCACGAGCTCCCCGAACTCCGGCACGGTGTTGCCGTACTCGTCCACACCCCGAACCGTCGCACCAGTGACCTCCCCGGTCCAGACCCAGGGCTGATCGAGCTCCACGGCGAGGGAGCTCAGCTCCGCAGGGTCGACCACGATCTCGACCGAGCCGAGGTCCGCGCCCCCCTGGGACGCCGAGATGGTCACGGGGTCCTTGGCGATGGTGAGCGAGAAGCCGGAGCCGCTGTAGAGCCCCGCCGCATCCAGCGTCACGGTCACTGGAGAGAGCGTCCCGGTGTCGTCGGTGAGCTCGACGCTCGGGTCACCGGTCGTGTAGGCGTTGCCGTAGCTGTCGGTGCCCACGGCGCTCAACGTGAAGCCCTCGCCAGCCGTCGTGCTGCTGGGCACGGTCATCTCGACGTTCCCCAGCGGGCCGTTGACGACTACGAGCGGCGGAGAGGCCGCGGACAGCCCTGCAGTGGCGATGTCCGCGCTCAGCACCATGGGGTCGGCGGCCGTCGTGCTCCTGCAGTCGAAGACGTGGACGCCCTCGTCCATGGCGCTGAACCCGCAGGACAGGGTGGCGTAGCCATCGTCGAACTCGACGGGGTCCGCACCCTCGACGTCGAGCTCGACGAGGTTCTGGTAGTGGTCGAAGGCCGACATCGAGAGCTCGAAGTCCTCGCCGGCGGCGACCTCGGACTCCGCGAGGTCCAGCAACAACGACTCGGGCGCGGCTGGCACCACCGTGATCGTCGAGTCACTCCAGCCCGAGAGACCCTCGCTGTCGATGACCTCGACGAGGACCTCGCTGTCGGCCTTCTCCAGTCCGACAGCGCAGTAGCGTTCGCCCTGGTTCCAGTCGATGAGGCAGGTCATGGACCCGATGCCCTGCTCCGTGTCGAGCCCGCCGAGATCGTCCCGGAAGTCGATGTCACGGGAGTAGTCCTCGACGGTGTTCAGGTAGGCGTCCTTCGCGACGAGGCGCAGGATGAGCTCCTCTTCGCCGGCGACGACCTCCTCTGGCGAGCCGTCGGGCGGGCTGAGCTGCAGGACCGCCACCTCCCCCGCCACGACCTCGAACGCGCCGCTCTCTCCCGTCGCCGTGCCGCTCACCTCGAGCTGGGTGGAGTTGCACCCGTCGACCGTCGCTCGGAGGAAGGTGATCTCCCGCTGCGCGCTCCCGACGAAGTCGATCTCCTCCGGCAGGACCGCGCCGCCGCACGCGTCTCCCAGGCTCAGCCGCGCGCTCTTGTCGAGCAGCGGGTTCCCGAACTCGTCACGCAGGGTGAAGCCGACAGGGAAGCTGGTCCCTGCCTCGTAGAGATGGCTGTCGTCGATGAGGTCGATCTGGACCCGGTCGAGATCACCGGCGGTGACCGGCACGAAGACCTCGTCGCCGTCCACCGGTGACGACAGTGAAGTGGGGTTGACCCCGAGCCAGACATTGGCCGGCGCAGAGGAAGACAGCGCCACCCAGCCGTCCCCGGCCTTCAGGGTCCCGGTGAGCTCCGTCGCGCTGCCGGAGACGTCGCCCAGACCCGTGCCGCTGAGATCGAGTTCGGCGTCCTCGTCGTCGTCGACCCAGGCAGCGACGGTGACGAGGAAGTCCTCTGGGACCCGCTCGCCGAGGGGGTCCAGGAGGTGGATGCGCACGACGACCTGTTCGTCCACCTGGTAGGGCCGCGCGTCGAAGTCCAGCTCGAGGTGATCCGCGCGGTTGTCCGTGATGTTGAACCCGGCGGGGAGGCGACCCTCTTCGCCATCCGGCGAGACGACCACGAGATCGTAGATGCCCACCTCGAGCCCCTCGGGCACCCTGGCGCTGATGAGCCCCCAGTCCTCGAGCTGCACCGCTTCCAGCTCAGCCCTGGCGCCGTCGCGCTCGAGCTCGACCACGAAGCCCTCGTCGATGCGTGAGCTGCTGGCGTCGACGACGGGCGTCGGGAAGAAGCGCTCTCCGACGATCTGGATGTCGGTGGCCTCCCCGGTCCAGGCCCAGTCCGGCTCGACCGCCTCGACGACCGGCTCAGCCTCCTGGAGCGTACACCCCCCCAACAACGCTCCGAGCAGAGCGAGGGCTTGGACCCGGTCCTGGCGGGGCGAAGGGCTCACTGAGGACGGTCTTCTCCATCAATAGACTACCCGAATGCCGGCGATCGCGACCAGCCCTCCGATCTGCCCATCGTACTCGGCCGCGGAGCTCGACACGCCGAGCCACCGGAGCTCAGCGTAGAGCTCACCCGGACGCAGCCGATAGCCACCGCCGCCATAGACGGTGGGCCCCGGTCGGTGGAGGCTCAGCTCGGTCCCTCCGGGCTCGCCGCCGAAGGTGCGCTCGATCCGGTAGGGCGTGACGACCAGACCCGCCCCGGTCCACGCCCCCCAGAGCCCCATGGACCAGCGCCGATGGGCAGACAGCGACACCGGCAGGAGGTCCATCTTGAGCTCGATGTCGCCGCCCACGTCCGGAATCGCGGCGACGTCCCGGTACCACCCGACCGCCAGGCGCATGTTCACGTGAGTCCGCAGGGGCAGACGCTGTTCCAGGTCGAGGCCGATGTAGGGAGCCGCGATGGCCCCGAGGTTCGCGATGGTCCCTGCGTGCAGCGCCGGAGCACGGGCCACCGGCTCCGGCTGGAGCTTGAGCCCGATGCGGGCGTCGAAGGAGCCGTCGGGCGCGGTCACGGCGATCTCGACCTCCCCCGCCGACAGCCCGGGTGGGGGTGCATAGACCACCTTCAGCGAGCCGTCCGCCTGGGCCCGAGGCTGCGTGACGATGCCCTCGCTGACGACGATGTCGACGTGCTCGTCGACGACCGGCCGACCCGAGGCATCGAGCAGCACGATCGTGAGCGTAGCGGTGTCGCCGGTGCCCGTGAGCAGCACGGGACGGTCGGTCGAGAGCGTCACCCGCCGGACCCGCCCGGTGCGAATGCTGACCGGAGCCACCGCGATGAGGTCCGGCCGGGTCATGCTCAGCGGCACCCCCGATGACCAGGGCACTACCAGCTGGCGCCGCTGCAGCCCCGGCGCCTCTACGACGAGCGCGAGGGGCACCCCTCGGGCCTCGAAGTCCGCCGTCGCGAAGCCCCGGTCGTCGGTGCTGACCAGCGCGGTGTCCTCTCCCAGGGCCAGGAGCAGCGGGACCTCCGCCAGCGGACGACCGAGGGTGTCCAGCGCGCGGGCCTGGACCTCCAGCGACTCGCCCGAGCGGTGGCCGATGAGCAGCGTCGCCGCTCGCCCCGTCCCTGGCTCGTGGTTCCAACCGGCGAGCACTGCGTCCTCTGGCTCCTCGAGATCGCCTTGGAACTCGGCGCGCACGGAGAGCTCCTCGCGCTCGGTGTTCGTGATCTCCCCGTGGCGGGCGCTCAGGCCCAGCCCTCGAGGCTCCAACCGGTCCCCGCTGGCGTCCTCGAGCCAGGCCTGCACCTGCGACACGGGGAAGTCCGTGGTCAGCTCCTGGGGCCACGTCCGCAGCACGATCCGAGCTGGCATGCCCTCCTGGACCGCGACCCGAGTGCTGACCGTCGCGAGGTCGGACAGGCCGCAGTCCACCCTGAGGTCGAGCAGGATGTCCTCCTCGATCGGCGGCAGGGTGGCGAGCCAGAGTCCGGACCCGATCTCCGCGATCGAGAGCTCCCGACCACCGCTGGCGTGGCAGGTCGGATCCCCGGCAGAGAACGCGTGGCCGGTGGGAGTGACTGCCTTCAGGTGGATGGGCGGGAGCGGAGCCCCGGGCACGATGCTGCCCTCGACCAGTGCCGCGAGCGTCGGCGCCGGCTGCCTGGCGAGCGTGATGGTGCTCTTCTGCAGGTTGCCCAGCGGGTCCTTCACCGTTGCGCTCGCCGTGGTCTCACCGGGGCGGATGTCGACGGTGACGCTGACGCGCCCGTCTGCGCCCGCCGTCGCGGGGCCGTAGACCCGCCCCCCGACCTCCAGCTTCAGGGTCGCGCCGGGCTCTGTCGTCACGGACACCGGCACGCGCGCCCCGAGGCGCACGACCGTCCACTCCGGCGGCGCTCCGGGGCGCCGACTGTCTCGAACGCCGACAGGCACCACGCGCGGGTCCGAGAGCGCCGCGGGCTGCCAGCGGATCTCCAGGGCGTCCCCTTTTCGCTCGACGCCGAGAACCTCGCCCTCCGGTGCGGCGACGCGGACGTCCTGAGGTTCGGGCAGGTCGTCGGAGTGCAGGCGAATATGGACCTCCTCACCGGTGAGGGCCTCGAGCCGCCCCGGGCCCGTCAGCCCGCTCTCCGGGCGCTCGCCGACCGGCACCTCCAGGCGCAGGGGCGCCTCGTCGTCCGCCTGAACGACGACCCGAAAGCGCTCCACATCCGGCGCGCTTCGCACGCGAAGTTCCCAGACACCCGGCAACACAGCGGGCCTCACCGCCAGGACCTCTCCGTCGGGAGAGTCGACCTCGAGTTCCGCCGGTCGGGCCGGGAGACCGCCATCGTGCAGGACCAGCAGGAGCTCCGCCGGGACGTCGGCGACCGGGTCACCACGCTCGGCGACCAGGAGGCCCTCCGTGGCCAGCGCGAGGCCGGACAACAGCAGCACTCAGAGACCTCCGACCTGGAACTCGGCGGTGGGCGGCTTGGTGTCCCGCAGCAGCTCGTAGGGCGACTCGCGAGTTCGGCCCAGGGGATCGACCGCCAGCACCCTCAGAGCGTTGTCCCCTTCCCTCAGCCGCACCTCCACCCGCCAGCTTCCGGAGTTGTCGGCGAGGACCTCGACCGTCTCGTACCCGCCTTCGATCCGAACGCGGGCGCCGGGGTCGGTGGTCCCCGCGACCTCGACGGACTCCTCCCGCGTAGCCTTCTCCGGCCAGCTGACCTCGAGCAACAACCCCTCGTCGAGGCGGGTAGCAGCGCCGCCGTCGTTTGCGACGATGGCCTCGCCCGCCCTGAGCGCCTGGACCTCACCGAAACCGGTCAAGCTCAGCTCGCCGTCGTCGAGCTGGACCCAAGTGCTGTCGTCGTCGCGGGCCACCGTGAACGTGCCCTCGTCCGCGCGCACCTCTCGATCGCCGGTGACGACATCCAGGACAGGACCGCCCCTGCGGACCGTCGCTTCCACGCGCCCATCCTCGAGCTCGACCCGGACGCCCTCGGAGCCCTCGCCCAGCACGCGCAGCGCCGAGGACTGATCGACGACGAGCTGGCTGTCCTCACCGAAGGAGAGCACGGCGCGGCCGCCCTCCCCAGCCAGCAAACGGTCGTCGGGTAGGAGGATCCCGCCGACCTCGGCGGCACTCCTGGCGCCCTCGTGCTCATGCCGCACGTCGCCCTCGACCCGCCGGATGGTGAGCGGATCGAGCGCTTCATCGCCGAAGAAGAGGCGGTAGCCCAAGAGCCCGAGCGCCAGGACAGCCACCGCCACAACAAGGACGGTCAGGACGTCACGCACCACTGGATGCTACCGCGAGGGCAGCACCAGCGCGTAGCGGCCCTCGCCTTCCTCGATGCGCCCGCCGTGTTCCTGAACCGCGTGGCTCGCCACCCAGAAGCCCATGCCAGAGGCCAGCCAGTCGTCGCTGCTCTCGCGCCGCGGGCCGGACAGGGCGAAGCCGAGGCGAGCTTCCCCGCCCTCGACCACCCCGGACACGGACAGCGTTCCGCCCGGCGCGAGCTGGGCCCGAAGGCTGCCGAGCAGCTGGGCCAGCGCCTGGGCGAGGAGCTTCGGATCGACCTCGACGAAGAGCGCAACGGCGTGATCGTGCTCGAGCCCGACCCCGACCTCCACGAAGGCGTGGCGTACGAGGGAGACGACCTCGGCGACCAGCGCGTGGAGGTCGATCACCTCTCGAGTGGCGCTCCCGGTCTCGCTCGAGAGCCGGTTGAGCGCCGCGACGACCTCGCGGCAGCGCTGGGCTTGCTCCTCCATGCTCGCGAGCATGGCGTCGTCGGGCCGCTTGGCTCTGAGCAGCTGCGTGAGGCCGAGGATGCCGGCGAGGGGGTTGTTGAGCTCGTGAGCGAGCCCGGCTCCCATCTGGGCGACCGCGGCGAGACGAGAGGACTGGACCAGGCGCGCGTTGGACTGCTGGAGCTCGCGAGTGCGCATCTCGACGCGTTCCTGGAGTTCCTCGTTCCACCCTTCGATCTCGGCGTTCTTCTGTGCGATCAGCTCGCTGGTCGAGTTGAAGACCTCTGCGAGGTCCTGGAGCTCCGCGACGGCGTCGGCGCCGAGCCGGACCGGCTTGTACTCCCCCCCGCCGAGAGTGCTCGCCGCCCCGCGCAGGGCCACGACCGGGCGCGCGATCTGGCGGGCTGCGACGCCCCCCATTGCACCCACCAGCACCATCGCGATGGCGTAGACGAAGAGACTGCGCCGCTGGATCTGGTCCCCGGCGCGGGTGGCGAGGGCCTCTGGAACGGCGACTACCACCGCCCAGTCGGTGCCATCGATGGCCTGGAAGGCGGCCATCACCGGCTGACCAGCGCGCTCGTAGCGCAGGTCTCCGGCGAGGTTGCCCTGGAAGGTGCGAGGCAGCTCCGGGTCGACGAGCTCGCCGGGATCTCCCAGGATGGCGTCACCGCTCCGGTCTACGAGGACGGCCGCTCCACTGGGCACCGCCTGCTCCAGGAAGTGCCGCTCGACCTCGGCGAGGCTGACCTCCAGGCCCACGACGACCCCGCGCCGACGGGACGCAACCGCGACCGGCACGACCGAGGGACCGCCCTCGGCGGGGCGATAGATGCGACCGAGCGCGAAGCCGTCGGCCAGCGCATCGATGACGGGGAGCTCCTGGCGCAGCCGCTCGGCCCGCTCGGGGCCCACGGGCAGGTGCCGCGACAGGTCTGAGGGGATGTCCTCGAGCCAGGTCGCTGCTGTCACCTCCGCGCCCTCGGCGTCGAGCATCACGACCACGTTGACCGCGTCGAACTGGCGGTAGAGCACTCGCTGGAGCCCCTCGCGCTCGTCCGTCGCGAGCGCCTCGACGTCCCAGACCGCGACGGCGAGCTCTGCGGTGCGCACGAGGTCGCGAATCCAGGTCGAGGCGTAGACCGCAAGCCCGCCAGCCTGTCGGGCATAGAGCTGGCGCGACTGCTCGACGTTGTGGTCTCGCGCGAGCCGGCTGGTCATGTAGCCGGTGAAGACCAGGGGGAGCAGGGTCGTGAGCCCGATGACCAGGATCAGCCGGACCCTGAGACTCTTCAATCGCGCTCCACAGGGAAGCGCATCGTGAAGACGGTCCCGGACCCTTCGACGGACTCGACGGAGATCTGGCCGCGGTACTTCGTCACGATGCGGTAGACGATGTTCAGGCCGAGGCCAGTCCCCTTCCCCGGTGCCTTGGTCGTGTAGAAGGGGTCGAAGACCAGCCCGACCTTGGCCGGGGCGATGCCGGGTCCGTTGTCCTCCACCCGCGCCCAGACGTGGTCCTCGGCCTTGCCAGCGGTGACCGCGACGCGGCCGCTGCCGTCCTCGCGATGCTGGCCGACGGCCTCGACGGCGTTCTTCACGAGGTTGACGAAGACCTGCTGGACCTCGTTCGTGCGGGCGTTGAGGTAGCTCTCCGCCTCCACCTCGGCGCTCAGGGTCACCCCGGCGCAGTCGCTGCTGCGCTCGACGAGCCGGATCGCGTCGGCGACGACCTTCGAGAGCTCGACGGTCGTGAGGTACTCGGCGCTGCTGGCGCGAGAGTAGCTCGAGAGCTCCACGACGATGTCGCGGACGCTGCGGGAATACTCCACGATCTCAGAGGCATAGTCGTGGCAGAGCTTGACCTCGTCCTCCTCGCCGATCGCCTCGGCCAGCCCCATGATGCCGAACAGCGGAGAGCTGATCTCGTGGGCGATGCCAGCGGCGAGCGTGCCGATGCCCGCGAGCTTCTCGGACTGGATCAGCTCCGCCTGGAGCTTTCGGGACTCGGCCAGGGCCGCTTCGAGCTCGGTGTTCTTTCGCTGCATCTCGAGCAGGAGCCGTCGGTTCTCGACCCGGATGTCCTGCTTCTCGCAGGCCCGCTGCACCTTCTTCTTGATCTCGAAGACGTTGTTGAGCGGCTTGAGGACGTAGTCGAAGGCGTCCAGCTCGATCGCGGTGAGCGCCGTGTCGAGGCTCGCGTATCCGGTGATGATGATGACCTCTGCGAGGTCGTTGACGTCCTTTGCGAAGCGCAAGAGCTCCAAGCCGTTGACGTCAGGGAGGTTCTTGTCCGTGAGCAGGATGTCGACGCCCTCTGTGCGCATCGTCTCCATGGCCTGCTTGCCGTTTTGGCAGGTCGTGACCGCGTACGGGCCGTCCTCGAAGACGGCATGCAGGATCTGGAGGATGACAGGCTCGTCGTCGACGATGACGAGCCGCTTCTCGCTGGGCTGCTGCACCATCACTCCGGGGCGCGCCCGAACTTATCACTGTTGACTGATGCGAAGGTGCGTTCCGCCGATTTGACAGCTAAGTGGCCTGCGGTAATGTCATCGGCAGTTGGAGCGCAGAATGCGGATGTTCGTAGCGGTTGGACTACTGGCTTTGTCGGCCTGCAAGACCGGCAAGGGAGGTGGGGACACAGTGGACCCCGACCTCGTTCGCCCCTACGTCGAGAGGCCGGCCGAGGACGGGCTCACGCTCGTCGAGATCGACCTCAACAGCGACGGGCGCGCCGATGTCTACAACTACTACCGGGAGCGCTCGCAGGCTTCCCGCCTGCTGGTGAAGCGAGAGGTCGACCTGAACTGGGACGGCCGGATCGACGTCGTCAGCTTCTACGACGAGACGGGCACGCTCATCCGCGAGGAGATGGACGGCGACTTCGACGGCCAGGTCGAGTGGATCGACCACTACCAGGGTGGTCGGCGCGTGATGAGCGAGGTCGACACCGAGTTCGACGGTCGCTACGACCTCTACAAGTTCTACGAGAACGACCGCGTCCGGCGGAAGGAACGCGACACGACCGGCGACGGCAAGATCGACTACTGGGAGTACTTCGGCGACGACGGGGCCGTCGTGAAGACAGGCCGGGACCTCGACGGCGACGGCCAGATGGACGTCAGGGACGATCTCTAGGGGACCGCAGTTGCGCCAGGGTCCGCTCCAGGGGCACGGCCGGTGACCAACCCAGCGCCTGCGCCTTGTTCGCCGAGCCGTACAGCACCGGGGCGGCGTGCTGGCGCCACCGAGCGGGATCCGGCTCGGGCTCGCCACCGCTGACCAGGCGGAGCAGGTCGACCAGCTTCCGCGGGACGCCAGAGCAGAGGTTGTAGGCCTCTCCCGCTCGGCCTCGCTCGGCGAGCAGGAGCACTCCTGCGGCGACATCGCGAACGTCCAGGTAGTCCCGAGACAGGCCCACGTTCCCGCAGCGGATGCGACTCTGGCCTCTTCGCCCCTGCTCGGCCCACTCCGCCAGCGCGAGGTCCTGCGGCTGCCCGAGCCCGGTGAAGTTGAAGGGGCGCACGACGATGGCGCGCTCGGCGACGACGCGCTCGGCCGCCAGCTTGCTGCTCGCGTAGACGCCGCGGGGCGCGAGCGGGTGGTCCTCGGTGACTGGGAGGAACCGGGGGAGGCCATAGACGTGGCAGGTGCTGACAAAGACCATGACCGCACCCGGCTTCAGGGCCTCCAACACGTTGCGGGTCCCATTGACGTTGACCATCGTGGTCTCGAGGGGGTCCTTCTCCGCTCGCCGGGGCGACGTCTGGGCCGCGAGGTGGAAGACACGGTCATAGTCGCCGACGACCGAGCAGTCATCGGTCACGTCGAGCTCGGCCCGGCTCGGGGCATCGGCACCCGGGACCAGCGCGCGGAGGTAGCCGGCGAGGAAACCGGAGCCCCCCGTGATCAGCGTCTTCACGCCAGTCTCGCCAGTTCCGCCTCGACCATCATCCGGACCAGACCCGCGAAGTCCACGCTGGGCTCCCAACCGAGCGCCTCCCGGGCTCGAGAGGCGTCGCCGCGAAGACGAACGACCTCGTTTCGCCGGTGGAGCCTGTCTGTCAGCACGACGTGCTCCTTCCAGTCGAGATCGACGACCTCGAAGGCGGTCCGCACGAGGTCCTCGACCGAGTGATTCACGCCCGTCGCGACCACGTAGGTACCAGGGCTGCGCCGGAGCATGGCCTGCATCGCGCGTGTGTAGTCGCTCGCAAACCCCCAGTCACGCCGGGGTGATAGGTTGCCGAGTGTGAGGTGTGACATCAAGCCGAGCTTGATCTTGGCCGCGCCGTTGGCGACTTTGCGGGTGACGAACTCGAGCCCCCGGCGAGGCGACTCGTGGTTGAAGAGGATGCCGCTGACGACGAACAGCCCGTAGACCTTGCCGTAGTTGAGCACCATGTGGTGGGCGTAGACCTTGGCGCAGGCATAGGGGCTCGCCGGCGCGAGGGGGGTGTCCTCGTTCTGGGGGCAGTCCACGCTGTTTCCGAACATCTCGCTCGAGCTGGCCTGGTAGAACCGGGCCGACGGGTGCACGCGACGGATGGCCTCCAGCAGCCGCACGGGGCCGAGTCCGGTCACCTCTGCCGTCAACAGCGGCTGCTGCCACGACACGGGCACGAAGGACTGGGCGGCGAGGTTGTAGACCTCGTCCGGTCGGAACTCCTCGACGATGTCGATGAGCGAGCCCGGATCATGGAGATCAGCGCAGTGGAGCGTGATGCGGTCGAGCAGGTGCTCTATGCGCCAGAAGTTGTCCGCGGACAGCTGGCGGTACAGACCGACGACCCGCACACCCCTGTCGAGCAGCTGCTCGGCGAGGTAGGAGCCGTCCTGCCCAGTGATGCCGGTGACGAGGGCGGTGGTCATTCGCGGGCGTCGATCTCCCGGGTATGCGTCACGGTGTTCTCGCCCTCCCCAAACCACTCGATGGTGAACTTCGCAGGGCGCTCCGGGTCCGCGTAGACGACCGGGGAGTAGCAGAATTCAGCGTCACCGCCGGACTCGCTGGTCCAGGCCTCGTAGACGGTGATGAGCTGACCGTCCGCGATGATCTCCGGGTCGAAGAAAGCGTCCTCGGCCTGGTAGACGCCGAGGCGCTGGATGACGACCCGGTCACCTTCCATGTGTACGTCGAGGCTCGGGTCCTCCGGGTTGTCGAAGTCCCAGTTCTCACAAGGGGGCGTGTCCGTGCTCAGGGTCACGTCTCCAGCGCCGCAGCCCAGCATCAGGGCGAAGATCATGCTTCCTCCATCGCGCCGAGAGCATAGCCGGCTCACAGCACCTCGTTGAGATCCCGCTCCTCGAGGACCTCGATCACTTCCCTCACCCGCTGTGCCTGGTCCTTGCGACAGACCAACAGCGCGTCCCCGGTGTCGACCACGATGAGGTCTTCGACGCCGACGAGCGCGACGACCTTGCCAGGCGCGTGCACGATGTTGCCGCTGCTGTCGACCGCGACGATCGGATCTGCCACGCCGCGCCCACCTGCAATCCGCGGGAGGTGCTCAGCGAGCGCCGGCCAACTCCCGACGTCGCTCCAGCCCAGCTCCGCGCGCACGGTGAGGACGTGGCGACTGCGCTCCATGATGCCGTAGTCGATGGAGATCGCGTCCATCTGCGGGTAGAGCCGAGCCAGGTCAGCCGGCTCGTAGCGGAGGCGTTCCAGGAGCGCCCACGTCTTCGGCAGGTGCTGCCTGAAGGCGTCTCGTGCAGCCTCGACCGTGAAGACGAACATCCCGGCGTTCCAGAGATAGTCGCCGCTGGCGAGGTACTCCGCGGCGGTCGCGGCGTTCGGCTTCTCCACGAAGCGCCGGACGCGCAGGAAGTCGTGGGCCTCGAACTCCCCCAGGGTGCCGCCACATCTCAGGTAGCCGTAGCCGGTCTCTGCCCGGGTGGGCTGCAGGCCGATGGTGACCAGGGCGTTGGTCGCTCGGGCCGCAGCAGCGCAAGCGCGAAGGACGCCCAGGAACTCCTCCTCGTCCTCGATGATGTGGTCGCTAGGCAGCACGGCGACCACCGCCGTCTCACCGACGGAGCGACGCGCGATGTCCATGCACCCCCACCCCACGGCGGGGGCGGTGTTGCGGCCCACCGGCTCGACGAGGAAGTTCTCTCCTGGCAGCTCGGGCAGCTGCGCGATGACCGTCTCGGCCATGTCCCAGCTGGTCACCACGAGGATGCGCTCCGCCGGCAGCAGCGGCCGAATGCGGTCGACGGTCTGCTGGATCAAGGTGCGCTCGGTGCCCAGCGCGATGCATTGCTTGGGCGTTCTGCGGCGCGAGCGAGGCCAGAAGCGGGTCCCGCGCCCTCCGGCGATGACGAGCGCGTAGAGGTGGTCGTTCACGCGAAGTGCTCCGGGTGAAGCTGGCGCGCCGCCTCGTAGCAGACGACCGCTACGGCATTCGCGAGGTTGAGGCTGCGCACCGCGCCAAGCATGGGCACATGGTACGCGCCCCGACGCTGCACGAGCCCGCGCGGCAGTCCGGCGGACTCGCAGCCGAACAGCAGCACGTCTTCGTCCCTGAACTCCACGCGGGTGAAGGGCGCCGCACCTCGGGCCGAGAAGAGGTGCACACGACGCCCGGCGGCCCAGTCCCAGAAGGCCTCTTCGGAGTCGTGTTCCTGGAGATCGACCTGCCTCCAGTGGTCGATCCCGCTGCGCCGAACCTGCTTCTCGTCGGTGGAGAAGCCCAGCGGGTGGACCAGGTGGAGCTTCGCTCGAAGTCCGACGCACAGGCGACCGATGTTGCCCGTGTTGCCCGGGATCTCGGGCGTCAGGAGCGCGACGTGGAGGCTCAGGCCTCGGCCGTCTCGGAGGGCTGGACGAAGGACCCGATGATCACCCGCGCCGGACGGATGACCCGCGTCCCGACCCGGTAGCCGACATCGAAGACCTGCACGACGCACCCATCGAGGGCCTCGTCATCCACGGGCATCATGGTCAGCGCCTCGTGCACGCCGGGGTCGAAGATCTCCCCTTCCACGCCGACCGCCTCGAGGCCCAGGTTCGCGAAGCCGTCGTTGAAGGCCTTCTCGACGAGCACGAGCCCCTCGAGCACCGACTCCTCGACGCCGCCGCGTCGCATGGACTCGATGCTGCGGCGCAGGTTCTCCAGTGGCTCGAAGAGCTTGGAGACCACGTCTCCACGGAGGATCTCCTCCTTGAGGGCCTGCTGCCGCTCGAGGCGCATCTTGAAGGCCTGCATCTCCTCCTGCAGGTCCCGGTATGCCTTGCTGACGGTGCGGAGGCGGGCCTTGGTGTCGTTGAGCTCCTGCTGCAGCTCGGCGAAGGGATCGATGATCAGCTCGACAACCTCGCCCTCGATCTCTTCGCCGCCATCGGCAGGCTCGGTCTGCTCGACGGCCTCTTCGACCTCGGGTTCGGTGCGCTCTTCGGTGCCAGACATCCGCTCACCTCCGGAGTCGCATTACTAACCACCCCATGGACGACAAGCAGACGCGGTTGATGACCATCCTCGCGGTGGTCCTTGTTGGACTGGTCCTGGCGATTCGCTTCGTCGAGCCACCAGATGAGCAGGAGGACGACGACAGCCCCGTGCTCGTCGACCTCGTCGAGCTGGAGCTGGAGGACGTCCAGTCACTCCGGCTCACGACCGAGGAGGGCAGCGTCACCGCAGAGAGGACGATGAGCGGGTGGCTCCTGAGCGAGCCCGATCCCGCCCGGGGCAATGGCGAAGCCCTCGACGAGCTCGTCGAGACCCTCGCCCGTCTCCAGGTGGAGCCCCCGATGGAGGGGGCGGACGCGAGCAAGTACGGCTTCGACGCGCCAGAGGCCACCATGCGGGTGGGGACCGCGAGCGGGGAGCACCTCTTCGAGCTGGGGATGGAGAGCCCCGTCGGGTTCAAGACCTATGTCCGTCTCGACGGCGGCGATGTCCAGGTGGCCGCGGGTCGCCCCAAGCGCAGCATCGTGCGCCCCCTCGAGAGCTTCCGTGATCGCCAGGTCCACGCCGTAGCCGCCCCGCTCATCGACGCGCTGCGCTGGTCCCCGGTCGAGGGCGAAGGCTGGTCCGTCGAGCGCCGCGACGGTGGGTGGTGGCTGGACGATGGGCGCCGAGCCAGCGACGCCCGGCTCCAGGGGCTGCTCGCGGCGGTCGACTCCCTCCAGTACGAGATCTTCTACCCGGAGCGCGGCGAGGACCCCTTCCCCTCCGAGCTGGCCCTGCGAGACGCCACCGGCGAGGCGATCTTCGGCTTTGGCGAGCTCGTCGGCGGCGGCATCCTGTTGCGCGGTCCGGACGGGACGGTCGGCACGATCGGATCCTGGGACACCCTCCAGCCTGCAGCAGCGGACCTGCTGGAGACACGCCTGCTCGCCGCCAGCCCCGCCTGGCTGTCCGAGCTCCACCTGAGCCTGGACGGGGTGGAAGCCACCTGGACGAAGGGTGACACCGGCTGGCTGCGCGACGGAGTCGAGGACCCCCTCGCGATGCCGTCGATGCTCGTGCTCGAGCTCGAGGCCGACCGCGGCCTGGTCGGCGAGGACTTCGAGACTCGGACCGGCTTCATCCGGGCAGGCGGCAATGGGCAGCTCGTCGAGGTCGTCCTCGGTCCAGCCACGGAGGGCGGGCGCTGGGCCCGCGAGGCCGGTGGTCCCAGCTTCCTGGTCCCGCAGCCGAGCCTCGACCGCCTCGCCTCGGCGCTGAGCAGCCCTGTTCAGTAGGCCGTCGTGCGGAGCACCGGCATGGGCGCTCCGACGCGGACACACTCCCGCACCTGCTCCGTCATCTCGACGCAGCTGAAGCCGTCGTCGAGCGACATCGAGATCTCGAGCGCGTCGGCGATGCGGGCGCTGGCCTCCGTCTCGCGCTCGTTGCCGAAGAGCCTCACCAGCCAGCCGATGGCGTCTTCTGGGTTGCGGGTGGGCACGCAGGCGATGACCCGGTGGCCGGACTCGACCGCCTGGAGCACGCAGGCCGCGACCTCCGGCTCCGGGACGTCCCCGACCGCGATGAGGTCCGGGTCGTGCCGCATCGCCGTGCGGATGCCGACGCACCAGCTCGCGGTGTCGATGCCGACCTCGCGCTGGCTGATGGCGGCGCGGCGGTCCGCGTGCAGGTACTCGAGGCTGTCCTCGAGCACGACGACGTGGCTGCCCTCGGTGGTGTTGAGGATGTCCACGATGCCGTTGAGGAGCTCCCGACGCCGGGTCCCACAGAGCAGGGTCAGGCCAGGGCGTTTCGGGATCTCCCCGTACTCGGCTGGCACGCCGAGCCCCACGAGGGTGGGCACCTCTGTGGCCATGCGGTGTACGACCACGCCGAGCGAGCCGCGCTGCCGGAAGAGCGAGACGCGGAAGCGCCCGACGCCGCGCAAGCCAAAGGCGAACTCGTGCTCCTGACACCGGACGAGCGGAAACTCGACGCCAGCGAGCGCCATGAGCGCCTGGACGGCGGCCTTGGTGTCGCAGGGCGCGAGCTTCTGCCCAGCCACCGCCACCAGCTCGCCCTCGACGCGCATGCTCGGTCGAGCTGGCACCTTGAGGTGGACATCCGTGGCATCACAGTCGCGCGCCTGCTTGAGCAGGCGAAGCATGGCGTCTCGGTCGTACCGCATGAATCGCTCCTGCGTTGCTCTTCGGACCAGCGCTCGGTTCGCTTAGCGCAGCGCGACCAGGCGGCGTCCGTCGACGGGGCCCTCCAGTAGGAGCTCCTCTCCGCTCAGCAAGGTGACGACTACCCGATCGATGGCGCTGGAGCCCCCCAGGCCGAAGTGGAGCGGCCGAAGGTGAGAGGCCTGGTAGCCCGGATCGCCGTCCATCCAGCGGGTCTGGACCACACCCCCGGCGTGGATCTCGACCCTGGCGTGCCGAGGCACGTCGATCTCCACCCAGCCCTGCTCCGTGCAGCCTCGTGAGAGGTAGAAGAGCAGCCGCTGTTCGATGTCGCTGGCCAGGATGTCGAGGACGCCGTCGCCGTTGAAGTCCTCTGCGAGGACGACCCGGTGGGAGCCCGTCTCCGGGAGACCGAGCCCGGGTCCGACGTCCTCGAAGCCCGAGGTGGTCCAGGACAGCAGGTCCACCGCCGCCTCGTAGTGGGGCAGCCCGTCCTCCTCCGTCCAGAGGTCTCCCTCCGCGACCAGGAGGTCGACGTCGCCGTCGTTGTCGTGGTCCAGCCAGGCGCTTCCCCAGGCCATCGAGTGGTCCTCGACCGAGTCTGCGCCGGTCGCTGCGGTCACGTCGACAAAGCCCGCCCCCTGTCCCCTGAGCAACACGGAGCTGCCTGACGCAGCCACGTAGAGGTCTCGCTGGCCGTCCGCGTCGTAGTCGGCCTCTGAGACGCCCATCGCCGCGATGCCGATGTCGCAGTCGCAGGCCTCCGAGCCGTCCACGAGCGTGCCATCGCGGTTCTCCCAGAGCACGTTGGGGCCAGGCTGCAGGCCGTGGTCGTTGACCACGTAGACGTCGAGATCCCCGTCGCCGTCCTGGTCGAGCACGTGGACGTCGAAGGCCGATCGCTGGGCCAGGTCCGGCTCCAGGGTCTCGAAGACCCAGGTGCTGCCGTCGAAGCGGCCCAGCCTGTCCGTGCGAGAGCTCGGATCCGGCGACGTCACCGCGGCGAAGATCTCCGGCACGCCGTCGCCCTCGAGGTCGACCAGGGCCAGCTCACGGGCCAGGGCGCTGGTGTCCCCCAGGTCGATGTCCTCGCGAGTGAAGGTGCCACCCTCGTTCCACCCGATCCACAGGAAGGAGCCGGCCCCGAGCAGGTCGATGTCACCGTCCAGATCGACGTCACCGAGGTAGAGCGTTTCGCCGGCGTCGTGGAGGATCTGCGCTTGTTCGTGGAAGCCCTCGCCGTCGCCTCGGTGAAGGTAGAGCGGCTCGCCCAGGAAGCCACGGACCAGGTCTGCGTACCCGTCGCCGTCGAGGTCGGCGATGGCCATGCTGCCCCCGTCGAGGTGCTCGACGCCAGCAGTCACGGCACCCTCGAAGCCGTACTCTCCGCCGAGCTCGTCGTAGCCGAGGGCGACCGGATCGGGGCAGGACTGGACCTCTCCGAGCTCGAAGCGCTCGTTGTCGTTGTCCTCTGGCTCCTTGTCCGGGGGCACGGCGTACGGGGGAGGCGCGCATGCCAGGAGGACGATCACCGCTTCCGGTTCCTCTTCCGAGCCTTTCGAGCAGCCTTCTTCTTGTCCCGCTTCGCCTTCTTCTCCGTCGCGGTCAGCTGGCGGGGTGCGTTCGGAGGAGGTCCGCCCGGTCCCATCTGGCCCATCGCCATCGCTCCTTGCATGTTCCCCATCATGCCCGTCGACGCGCCGATGTTCTTCATGACCTCGCGCGACTGGAGGAAGCGCTCGTAGAGCTCGCGGATGTCCTTGGTCTCTCTTCCGCAGCCGCGGGCGATGCGCTCGAAGCGCCCCTTCTCCGTGAGGCAGTCGGGGTACTCCCGTTCCTGGCGGGTCATGGAGTGGATGACCGCCTTGACCTTCACGATCTCGCGATCGTCCAGCGCGTCCTCGGGGATCATGCCCTTCATCTCGTCGAAGAAGGGCAGACGCTCGAACAGGGACTTCAGGGAGCCCATCTTCTGGATCGTCTCCAGCTGCTTGAGGAAGTCGTCGAAGGTGAAGTCCCCCTTGAGCATCTTCTTGGCGTCTGCTTCCGCCTCTTCCTTGTCGATGTGCTTCTCGAAGTCCTGGACCAGGCCGACGACGTCACCGAAGCCGAGGATGCGGTCGGCGAGGCCCTGGGGTCGGAACTCCTCCAGCTCGCCGAGGCCTTCGCCCATGCCGAGGAACTTGATCGGCTTGCCCGTGACCTCCTTGATCGACAGCGCGGCACCACCGCGGGCGTCGCCGTCGAGCTTCGTCAGCACGAAGCCGGAGAAGTCGAGCTTCTTGTCGAACTCGGCAGCTGTCCTGACCGAGTCCTGGCCGATCATCGCGTCGCAGACGAAGAGCACGTTGTCGGGCTTGGTCGTCTCCTTGATGTCGACCAGCTCCTGCATGAGCTTGTTGTCGATCGCGAGGCGGCCCGCGGTGTCGAAGATCACCACGTCCCTGCCGACATTCCGAGCCTGGCTGACGGCGAGCTGGCAGAGCTTGACCGGGCCCATGCCCTTGATGCTGAAGACCGGCACCCCGAGCTTGCGACCGAGGGTCATGAGCTGGTCCACCGCCGCCGGGCGGTAGATGTCCGCGGCGACGAGCAGCGGCTTCCGGCCCTGCCCGACGAGCATCCGGGCCAGCTTGCCGGCGGTGGTGGTCTTTCCCGAGCCCTGGAGGCCGACCATCATGATGATCGCTGGCTTCTTCGAGAGCTCCAGCGTCGTGTCCACCGGCCCCATCAGCGCCTGAAGCTCGTCGTGGCAGATCTTCACGAACCAGTCGCCCGGGCTGAGTCGGGCACCACCCGGTCCCTTCTTCTTGCCCTTGATGGGAACGACCTCGCCCAGGGCCCGCTCCCCGACGCGAGAGAGGAAGGACTTCACCACCCCCAGCTCCACGTCGGCCTCGAGCAAGCTCACGCGGACGTCGCGCAGGGCGTCGGCGATGTTGTCCTCGCTCAGCTGGGCTTTGCCCTGCAGCTTGAGCTTGGCGTTGCGGAAGCCCTGGGAGAGGGTCTCGAGCATCTGAATCGGCCTCTTGGGTCAGTCCTCTCGTCTAACCCGGGCAAGGGACTTCGCCGGCCAGGACAGGCGCGGGTCGAGCTCCAGGGCACGCTCCCAGGCGAGCGCGGCCTGGTCCAGACGCCCCAGGCTCTCCAGCGCATTGCCGCGGCCGTTGTGGGCCAGGCCCAGGCTCGGGACCCGCGCGATGGCCTCGTCGTAGGCAGCCAGGGCACCCCCCGGGTCTCCGCTGAGCTGGAGCGCGTCGCCGCGACCATGCCATGGCCAGGCCTCGGAGGGACTGGCCCGCGCCGCCTTGTCGAAGTGGAACAGGGCCTCGCCGAACTGACCGGTCTCCACGGCGCGTCGGCCCGCCGCGAGGTCGGCGGCGTAGCTGGACGTCGAAGGCCCCGGACCACCTTTGTTCCGACCGGTCAGCGCGTGGAGCTGGTCCTCGTCCGGACGACCCAGCAAGCGCCCACCCATGCGCAACAGCAGCGTCAGCGGGCGGTCCAGCCGACGGGCCCACTCGGATCTACGTGTCATACCTGTGTCCGATCCTTGACGGCCGGAGGATGCTGGGTCAATTTGCCCTCCCTGGCTGCGCGGAGGAGACATGCTCCTGGCTTGGCTCGCAGCTCTCGGCTGCACCGAGTACGACGTCATCGTCCACGACGGTGCGGACATCTTCTACCAGGACCCCGCGAGCGCGGTGGACATCCTGATGATCGTCGACGACAGCTGCTCGATGGGTCCCTACCAGAACGAGCTCTCGACGAACTTCGCCGAGTTCATCTCCTTCTTCGTAGACGCGAACATCGACTACCACATCGGCGTGGTGACGACGGACGTCTACGCGGAGACTGGCGGGCGCATCACCGACGGCACGGTCATCACGAACGACACCCCGGACGGCGAGGCGATCTTCCAGGATCTGGTCCGCGTCGGAACAGAGGGCAGCGGCACGGAGATGGGCCTCGAAGCGGCATACCTGGCGCTCACGGAGCCCCGCATCTCCACGAGCAACGCGGGCTTCCTGCGCGAGGAGGCCAGCCTGTCGCTGATCTTCGTCTCGGACGAGGAAGACAGCTCTCCCCTGCCCACCTACGAGTACGTGCGCACCTTCAACGACATCAAGGGCGCGCGCCAGCGGGACATCTTCAACGCCTCCGCGCTGGTGGTGACCGACCTCGGCGACTGCGGCTTCGGCCAGTCCAGTGGCTCCTCCGAGGGCGACCGGTACATCGACGTCGCCGGCATGACGACCGGCGTCATCGGGAACATCTGCGCCGAGTCCTTCGCGGACATCGTCACGCAGCTCTCGCTGAACGCCTCGCGCCTCCGGGACACCTTCTACCTGGCATCGGAGCCGACGGCCTCGACCATCGAGGTGAGCGTCGACGGCGTGTTGCTCGACTGCAACGACGGGGGCTTCAACTACGAGCGCGTGATCGACGAGGAGGGCGTCGAGCGGCCGGCGATCGTCTTCGAGCGGGACTGGATTCCTGCGCCCAGCTCACAGATCGCCATCCGCTACGACTACGGCGGGGGCGACATCGATGGCTTCTGCAGCTCTGAGAGCGCGGCCGACACGGGTGGCACCTGATGCTGCTCCTCATCGCAGCCCTGGGCTGCAACGCCGGCAAGACGCAGTGCGTCGACAACGGTCAGTGCAGCGATGGCCAGGCCTGCGTCGCAGAGGTCTGCGAGGACGTCGATTGCCTGGCCTCGGCCGACTGCGAAATCGGGCAGTACTGCAACGCCGGCTACGCTTGCAAGGACGGCTGCAAGGGCGACGACGACTGCCTCGCGGGGCAGATCTGCGACACGGCGATTCGCCAGTGCATCGAGGCGGGCTGCGAGTCCACAGAGCTGGACTGCTGGGTCGGTCAGATCTGTGACCAGGTCACCGGCACCTGCAACGACGACGACGCGACCTGTTCGGAGACCTGCCACGTCTACACAGACACCAACTGCGGTGGCAGCGCAAGCTGCTTCATGTCCAACTTCGGCGACGAGTGCTCTCAGAACTCCGACTGCCCCAGCGGCAGCACCTGTGACGGCTTCGTCGTGAGCGACGACTTCTGCACCCGCCACCAGGACTGCCCAGCGGGCGCCTACTGCTCGGCCTACCAGTGCCTGCAGGACCTGTGCCACGCCGACTACTGCTACAACAGCTGCCAGAGTCAGGCCGACTGTCCCGCCGGCTTCAGCTGCCTGGACTCGGGGATCGGCAAGGTCTGCTACGGGGACTGTGCCTACTTCAAGCAGAACGGGTACCTGTAGCCGGACATCTGTGATCCCAGATCACAACTGACGGGCTCAGCGGGTGCCGGTGCTCCCGAAGCCGCCACCACCCCGCTGTGTCGCGTCCAGGTCCTCGACCTCGACGACGGTCGCCTGAACGACCGGAGCGATCACCAGCTGGGCGATGCGCTCTCCACGCTCGATCAGGATCCTGTCCGTGCCGTGGTTGATCAGCAGGACCTTGAGCTCGCCCCGGTAGTCACTGTCGATCGTGCCGGGGGCGTTGATCACAGCCAGCCCCTTGCGGAACGCCAGGCCAGAGCGCGCACGCACCTGTCCCTCGAAACCCCCTGAGATGGCGATGCGCATGCCCGTCGGCACCGCCTGGCGCTCCCCGGGCTCGAGCACGAGCGGCTCGAGCACAGCCGCGCGGAGGTCCATCCCCGCCGAGCCGTCGGTCTGGTAGCCGGGGAGCTCGAGTCCGTGTCCATGGGCGAGTCGCGCGAATCGGATGGTTGCCATGGGCTCTGCTATCGCGCCGATCACTCCGCCTGGGTTCCCAGCGACGACGAGAAAAGCCCGGAGCCGTGGCCCCGGGCTTCTGCGCTACAGCGTCGATCTACATCGAGGCGTCGAGCGCTTCCTTGCGGGAGAGGCGGATCTTGCCGCTGCGGTCGATGTCGATGACGCGGACCAGGACCTCGTCACCCTCCGTCACGACGTCTCCGACGCGCTCGACGCGCTCACGGGCGAGGTGGCTGACGTGCACGAGGCCGTCGGTGCCAGGGAAGATCTCGACGAAGGCGCCGAAGTCCACGACCCGCTTCACGACGCCCATGTACAGCTTGCCGATCTCGGCTTCCTGGGTGAGCTCGCGGATCATGTCCATCGCCCGCTGGGCGTCCTCGCCGCTGGTGGCGGCGATCTGCACCTTGCCGGAGTCGTCCACGTTCAAGGTCGTGTTCGTCTGGTCCTGGATGCCACGGATCACCTTGCCACCGGGGCCGATGATGTCGCGGATCTTGTCGGGCTTGATCTGGATGGTCGTGATGCGCGGCGCGTAGTCCGAGAGCTCCGGACGCGGGGCCGACAGGGTCTTGGCCATCTCTTCGAGGATGTGGAGGCGACCGTCCCTGGCCTGGTTCAAGGCGCGAGCCATGACCTCGCGAGGCACGCCAGCGATCTTGCAGTCCATCTGGAAGGCGGTGATGCCCTCTGTCGTGCCGGTGACCTTGAAGTCCATGTCACCGAGGTGATCCTCGTCACCGAGAATGTCGGACAACACGGCGAAGTCGTCGCCTTCCTTGATGAGGCCCATCGCGATGCCCGCGACGGCGGCCTTCACCGGAACGCCCGCGTCCATCAGCGCCAGCGAGGTGCTGCAGACGGTGGCCATCGAGCTGGAGCCGTTGGACTCGAGCACGTCGACGGTGCTGCGGAGCACGTAGGGGAAGTCGTCGAAGTTCGGCAGGACCGGCTGGATGGCGCGGTAGGCCAAAGCGCCGTGACCGACCTCGCGGCGCTTCGGAGCGCGCAGCGGGCGAGCCTCTCCGGTGGAGTAGGGCGGGAAGCTGTAGGTCAGCATCCAGTTGCGGAAGTTCTCCATCGCGCCCGGCCAGTCGATGCGCTGGTTGTCGCGCTCGGTGCCCATGGCGATGGAGGCGAAGGCCTGAGTCTCACCGCGGGTGAAGATCGCCGAGCCGTGGGCCCGCGTGGCGAGCCCCGCTTCGCACCAGATGCCGCGGATGTCGTCCGTGGCCCGACCGTCGATGCGGACACCGTCGGCGATGACCTTCGCGCGCATCTGCTTCTTGTTGAGCTTCTCGAAGGCGGCCTTGGCGTGGTCCCTGGCCTCCTTTGCGGCCTCGTCGTCCAAGCCCTCGGTCACCTTGGCGTCGAGCTCGGCGAAGACTGCCTTGATGGCGGCCTTGCGGTCGTGCTTGCCGTGGGTCTTCTGGGCCTCGATGAGCGCGCCCTCGAAGCCGGCGACGGCGTCGGTGATGATCTCGGGGATGCCCGTGGGAGCCTCGTGCTCACGGTTGGCGATGCCAACGGCAGCGTCGAGCTCGTTCAAGGCGGCGATGATCTTCTTGATCTCACCGTGGGCGAGGTCGAGGGCGTCGAGCATGACGTCCTCTCCGCACTCCTTGGCGCCCCCCTCGACCATGATGATGGACTCGGCGGTACCGGCAGCGAGGATGTTCAGCGTCGCCGACTGGCGGGCCTCGAAGGCCGGGTTGACGACGAGCTCGCCGTCCACCTGGCAGACGCGCACGCCAGCGATCGCCTCGCTCATGGGGGCGTCGCTGATGTGCATCGCCGCGGAGGCGCCGCAGAGGGCGAGGACATCGGTCTCGTGGTCCGCGTCGTAGGAGAACACCGTCGCGATGATCTGGGTCTCACAGCGGAAGGTCTTGGGGAAGAGCGGGCGGATCGGCCGGTCGATGACCCGGCTGATGAGCGTCGTGCGCTCGTTCCCGCGGCCCTCTCGCTTGAGGAAGCCGCCGGGGATCTTGCCGTAGGAGCCGGTGCGGTCCTGGTAGTCGACCGTGAGCGGGAGGAAGTCGAAGCGGGAGGGCTTGGTCCCGCAGACGGCGCTCACGAGGACCTTGGAGTCCCCGGAGGTCACGACGACCGCGCCGTGGGCCTGCTTGGCGTACTTGCCTGTTTCGAAGGTGATGGTATGGCCGCCGACCTCGACGGAGACGGACTTCTGATTGACACCGTGCATGGGTGTTCCTTTGCTGCCCTCATTCGGGCGTTTTGCTTCGGACCCCTGCGCCACCCCGTAGACCTTCTCGGAGTGAGCGAGGATCGCTCAGTCCGCGGAGATCGACGGTGCAGGCGCCCGTCGCGCGTTTGAAAACGGAGTTGAGTAAAGAACGATTGGCTAAACGCCAGAAGGGCCAAGGCAAGAGCCCGGCCCATCTTTTCGGAGGCTCAGCGACGGAGCCCCAGGGACTTGATGAGCGTCTTGTAGCGACCCTCGTCATTGGACTTCAGGTAGCGAAGGAGACGGCGCCGCTGGCCGACCAGCTTCAGGAGACCACGACGTGAGTGGTGGTCCTTGTGGTGGGTCCGGAAGTGCTCGGTGAGCTGCGTGATGCGTGTCGTGAGGAGCGCGACCTGGACCTCCGGCGAACCGGTGTCGCCTTCGTGGGTCGCGTACTCTTCGATGATGGTCGCCTTCTCGCTGCGATGCAGGGCCATGTCTTTGTCCAGTGGCCATGTCTCAGGCCGTCAGTCGGAAGAGTCAGCGTCCCTGGCCATGGCGCCAGCGGGCCGTCTCGACCGTATCCGCCGCCGCATCTAATCGGTACTGGCGCGTCGGGCCAGCCAGGCCTCCATGAAGGCGTCGAGATCCCCGTCGAGCACGCGGTCGGTGTTCCCGATCTCGAGGCCGGTCCGGGTGTCCTTCACCATCCGGTAGGGGTTGAGCACGTAGTTGCGGATCTGCGACCCCCACTCGATCTTCTTCTTCTCGGCGTTGGCGGCGTCGATCTCGGCCTGCCGCAGCTCGAGAATGTGCTGGTAGATGCGCGAACGCAGCATCTTCAAGGCCGTGGCCTTGTTCTTGTGCTGACTGCGCTCGTTCTGACAGCTGACGACGAGCCCCGTGGGGTTGTGGGTGATCCGGACCGCGGAGTCCGTCGTGTTGACGTGCTGTCCCCCGGCACCGCTGGCCCTGAAGGTGTCGATGCGCAGGTCGCTGGTCAGGATCTCCACCTCGATGCTGTCGTCGATGTTCGGGTAGGCCCCGACGCTCGCGAAGGCCGTGTGGCGTCGAGCCGCCGCGTCGAAGGGTGAGATCCTGACGAGGCGATGCACGCCGATCTCAGCCTTGAGCCAGCCATAGGCGAAGGGTCC
Organism: Myxococcota bacterium; assembly: GCA_036012755.1. Lineage (GTDB taxonomy): Bacteria > Myxococcota_A > UBA796 > UBA796 > CAJQPC01 > JAAESX01. The sequence goes on from DASCPX010000027.1 coordinate 294,153, forward strand.
GTCGATCTCGATGGTGCAGTGCTTGATGCCGGCCTCGTCGTGCGCCTGCTCGTCGACCAGGCGGGTCTTGAAGCCCCTCCGCTCGGCCCAGCGGAGGTACATGCGCTTGAGCATCTCGGCCCAGTCGCTGGCGTCGGTGCCACCCGCCCCGGAGTTGATCTCCAGGATGGCGGAGGCGTCGTCTCCCTCCTCGCCCAGGAGTCGCTGGACCTCGAGACGCTCGATCCGCCCCTCCAGGGCAAGCAGTCCCGCCCTGGCCTCGTCGACGAACTCCGCGTCCGGCTCCTCCTCGTTCAGCTCGAGCAGCGTGCTGATCTCCTCGACGGAGTCGGACAGCGCGGTCCACTCACGGACGACTTTCTCCAGCGTCGCCTTCTTGCGCAGCACTCCCTGGGCGCGCTTCTGGTCCCCCCAGAACTCGGGGTTCGACGCCTGGTTGTCCAGGTCGGCGACCTCATCCTGCTTGCCAGCTACGTCAAAGATGCCCCCGAAGCTGCTCGACTCGTTCCGACGCCGCGTTCAGACGGCTCTTGATCTCTTCGGGACCCATGTCGTCCTCCAACGAGGGCCAGATAGTCATCTCACGGCCGAGATCAACCCTGCGCCCTTCCACTGTAGGCGGCCGAGCAGCCTCCGCTCGGCCGCCGCCATCTCCGCGAGGCCCTCGGCGCCGGTCTCGTGGTCGTAGCCGAGGAGATGCAACAGGCCATGCACCAACAGGACCCGCAGCTCGTCGAGGACCTCGTGCTGGCGCTCGGCGGCCTGGCGGCGGCAGGTGTGGAGCGAGACGACCACGTCGCCGAGCACGCGCTCGTCGTCCATCGGAAAGGACAGGACGTCGGTCGGAGCGTCATGGCCGCGCCAGCGCGCGTTCAGCTCCCTGATGTGGTCATCCGAGCACAGGACGATCGACAGCTCGCTCTCGGACAGCTCCGCGCAGTCCAACAGCGCCTGGCCATCCCGCTCGACCAGCTCGACCAGCTCGACGAGTCCTGGTTCGGAGAGGGCGCCCGCGCGGCTCACCAGGACCACTAGCGCTCTCGGGGGCCCCAGCCGGGCAGGTACTCGGGGCTCTCGTAGTCCACGAGGCCCTCTTCCTCAGGTGGCGGGTCGTCCCCAGAGGTCTCGAGCACGAGGTCGGAGGCCGGGATCTCCAGCGTGATGACCGGCTCATCGACGGCCTCCGTCTCGTCCGGGTCCTCTCCATCCGCGACGAAGGGGCGGGGCTCCGGGTACTCGATGCGATGGTGGTGGATGGCCAGGACGGTCTTCTTGAGGACGTCCGCGATGACCGTGATCTCCTTGACGGTGAGCGGGCACTGGCTGAACTGGCCCTCCGCCATCACCGAGTTGATGATCTTCTGGATCATCGCCGCCACGTTCTCGGGGTTCGGATCCCGGATCGAGCGGCAGGCGGCCTCGATCTTGTCCGCCAGCATGATGATGCCGGCCTCGCGGGTGTTCGGCTTGGGGCCGGGGTACCGGAAGTCGCTCGGATCGACCTTTGGATTCGAGGCCCGCCAGGCGGCCGCGCGGGCCTTGTTGTAGAAGTAGTGCACCAGGCCCGTGCCGTGGTGCATGTAGATGTTGTCGATGACCGGCCGGGGGAGCTTGTGCTTCTTCGCGATCTTGCCGCCGTCGAGGACGTGGTCGATGATCACCCTCGCCGACTGGTGCGATCCCAGCCGCTCGTGACGGTTCACACCGTCGCGCTGGTTCTCGACGAAGTAGGCCGGCCGCACGGCCTTGCCGATGTCGTGGAAGTAGCTGCACACCCGGCACAACAGCGCGTTGGCGCCGATGGCCTCTGCGGCAGCCTCTGCGAGGGTGCCGACCATCACCGAGTGGTGGTAGCTGCCGGGCGCGCGGAGCATCAGGTTCCGCAACAGCGGGTGGTCGAGGTTCCCGAGCTCCAGGAGCTTGAGATCCGTGTCGAAACCGACGAGCTCGAATAGCGGCACCATCCCCAGGACGAGGAAGGCGCTCACGACGCCACCAACGAAGGCGAAGACCGCCTCCCAACCCGGGTTCAGGTGCGCCGCCCCACCTGCGGATTCGGCCAGGTTCGCCTGCACGAGGTTGATGAGCAGCACGAAGGCCGCGTTCATCACGCCGGTGAAGATCCCGGCGCGGAGGATGGCGCTGCGCTCCCGCTTCTTCCCGATCGAGCCCGCTGCGATGACGCTGGAGACGATGAAATAGATGATCAGGGTCGCCGAGTGCTCCATCAAGAGCCCGGACAGGACCGCTGCCACCACGGCGAAGACCAAGGCGGTCTCGCTGTTTATGAGAATGCGGACGAGCAGGACCACCCCGGCCACGGGTACCAGGTAGAAGAGGCTGGCGCCGGCGATCTCGCCCGAGGCCGACAGTGGGACGCTGACGTACACGACCAGCCGCCCCAACAGCAGCGTCAGGACCAGGAGCAGCCCAAGCGCTTCGATGTCCCTGCGTCGGCTCGAGAACTTGCGGATGGTGGCCCGAGCGAACCAGTAGACGCTCGTGAGCAGCAGGAGGCAAAAGGCGAAGAGCGAGCCGGCCACAGCCCACGGGCTTCGTCCGGTGGTGGTCTGCCGCATCTGCTCCAACAGTGCGATCTGGTGGGCCGTGACGACGTCTCCTGCACGCACGAGCGTCGTGCCACGATCGATGCTGAGCACCACCGGGGCGACGGTCTGTCCGGCCTCCAGCCGGCGGTGTTCCGTGAGCCTGGCGTTGTAGGAGAAGTTCGAGCGGACGGCAGCGCGCGCGATGGCCCCCGCCGCCCGGGTGTGGGCCCCGTCGTCCTCGCGCTCCAAGAGCGCGAGTGTGATCTGCTGCCGAGCGCCAGCGGTCGTGGCGATCTCGTCGTAGGAGCGCAAGGTCGTCTGCTCGGTCTCCTCGCCCATCAGTCGCACGACGGTGATCGGGACGACCTCCATCGGAAGCGCCGCCCGGTCGGCGACGACGCGCCCCTTCATGGCCGTGCCCAGGAGCTCGGTCGCGGTGCGCTCGATCGAGGGTTCGAAGCCGGAGGCCACCAGGACGGCGATGTCGTCGGCCTTCAAGGTCAGGGCGAGCGTATCGGCGAAGACGACACCCAGCTGCTCGGTCTGCTCGGGGCTCAGCTCACCCCCGTCGCCGGCCTCCAGGAGGGCCTGTTCGTACTTGGAGCGGCCGACCTGGAAGGCCGCGCTGATGCGCGCCTGCTGCCGGCCGGCGAGGAGGACGTCGTGGTCGTACACCGGCGCGACACCGTCGACGGCGGCTTCGATGCGGGCCTGCGTCACCGCCTCGTCGACGAACTCGAACTTCACGGGCGCGCGAATGTCGGAGCGCGCCACCTGGCCCTTGTCCAGGCCCGGGTCCTGGACCTGCCGGAACTCGGTCAACAAGAGCGCGACCGCGCCGCAGACGAGCACAAGCACGAGGACGGTGCGGACGGCCGAGAGGCTGGCCAGTCGCTCGCGTAGGGCGCCTATGACTCGCCTCCACCTGACCGGGCCTCATCATAGGCGCGGATGATCGCGCTTACCAGGGCATGCCGCGCGACGTCGTCCGCCGTGAACTCCACGAAGCCGATACGGGGGATATTCCTCAGAATCCGGCTGGCCTCCTCCAGCCCCGAGCGCGTGTTGCCCGGCAGGTCGACCTGGGAGGGGTCCCCTGTCACCACCGCCCGGGAGCCAACCCCGAGCCGGGTCAGGAACATCTTCATCTGCTCTGTCGTGGTGTTCTGCGCCTCGTCGAGGATGACGAAGGCCTCCGACAGGGTGCGGCCGCGCATGAAAGCGAGAGGCGCGACCTCGATGACTCCACGCTCCATGAGGCGGAGCGTCTTGTCGTAGCCGATCATCTCGTGCAGGGCGTCGTAGAGCGGACGCAGGTAGGGGTTGACCTTCTCGACGAGGTCGCCGGGCAGGAAGCCGAGCTTCTCCCCCGCCTCCACCGCCGGGCGGCAGAGCACGATCCGCTGGACGTCATTGGCGGACAGCGCGGCGACGGCCATGGCCACCGCCAGGTAGGTCTTGCCCGTCCCTGCGGGGCCCAGGCCGAACACGATGTCGCTGCGCCGGATGGTCTCCACGTAGATTCGCTGGTTGAGGCTGCGCGGGAAGATCGCGCGCTTCTTCCGGCCGACGAAGACGACGTCGTTGAAGAAGTCCGCCAGGCGGGCCTCTGGGTCGAGGCGAATGAGCCGACAGGCGTGACCGACCAGCGGAACGCTCAGGGTCAGACCGCCGTTGATGAGGACGTACAGCTGGTTCAAGAGCGACGCGGCCAGATCCACGGAGCCGTCGTCGCCGCTCACGGTGAGCGTCGTTCCGCGCTGGGTGATCCGCACTCCGAGCTCGCGGCCGACCTGCTTGAGGTGGCAGCCACAGTCACCCGTCAGCTCTCGGAGCTGAGTCGAGTGCTCGAAGTCCAGGTTGCGCTGTTGCAGGGATTGCTGGCGCTCGGTGTTGCCCATCGAGGAGGCCTCCAAACCCAGCCAGGATAGCCACGCCACGCCCGGCAGGAAAGGTTAGGGGCGCGTCCCCGACCACACACGGAGGCTCCGATGATCATCGGCGTGCCCAAGGAGATCAAGCCCCAGGAGCACCGTGTCGGCCTCGTGCCCGCCGGCGCCAAGGGCCTCGTCCGCTCCGGACACACGGTCCTGGTCCAGCAGGGCGCCGGTGCCGGGTCTGGCTTGCCAGACGACGAGTACATCCGTGTGGGCGCCGAGATCGTCCCGACCGCGGAGGAGATCTATGGCCGCGCGGGCCTGATCTGGAAGGTCAAGGAGCCCTTGCCGGCAGAGTACGGCCTGCTCAGACAGAACCAGATCCTCTACACCTACCTCCACCTCGCACCGGATCCCACCCAGGCCGAGGCGCTCCTGAGAGCGGGCGTCATCGGCATCGCGTACGAGACGGTCGAGGCAGGGCGAACCCTCCCGCTGTTGACCCCGATGTCCGAGGTCGCCGGGCGCCTCTCCATCCAGGCCGGTGCCTTCTGCCTGACCCGCCACCAGGGCGGTCGCGGTGTGCTCCTGGGCGGCGTGCCTGGCGTCGAACCCGGCAAGGTCATGGTGCTCGGCGGCGGCATCGTCGGCCTCAACGCCGTGAAGATGGCAGTGGGCCTCGGCGCGGAGGTCACGGTCCTGGACATCAGCCTCGATCGACTCCGCTGGTTCGACAACCTCTACGACGGCCGCGTGAAGACGCTCCACTCCAACCCCTACAACGTCGAGCGCATGCTCGGCGCCGCGGACCTCGTCATCGGCGCGGTGCTGCTCGCCGGCGCGCGGGCCCCCAAGCTGATCACTCGCGAGTCGCTCTCGCTGATGAAGCGCGGCTCGGCCATCGTCGACGTCGCGGTGGATCAGGGCGGTTGTGTCGAGACGACCCACCCGACGACCCACGCCGAGCCCACGTACATCGTCGACGGCATCGTCCACTATGCCGTCGCCAACATGCCGGGTGCTGTGGCGCGAACATCGACCTTCGCCCTCAACAACGCCACGATTCCCTTTGGGATCGAGATCGCCAACCTCGGGTGGGAGGAGGCGATGCGGCGTGATCCCGTGTTGGCGAGCGGCCTGAACGTGGCCGACGGCCGCGTCACCAACAAGGCGGTCGCCGACGCGCTCGGCTACGACTTCGAGCCCTGGGTCGGTTAGCGGTAGACTGGCTCCATGAGCGTCCCCTACGACCGCCTTGGCATTCCCAAGGAGCACAGGGCCACCCTCGGGAACGAGGCGCCCGCCGAGACCAAGCTGGCGCTGGCACGCGGCGAGACCGAGATCGACCCCGACATCCACCTGTCGATGCTCTACGTGCTCGTCGGTGACGCCAACGCGACGGTGCGCGCGACAGCAGAGCAGGCCTTCCGCACGATGGCCGAGGACGACGTCATCAGCGGGCTCACCCCCAGGACCCACCCCAAGATCCTGGAGTACATCGTCGAGACCCGGCGGGACCCCCACATCCGCATGCGCATCTACGGCTTCGCCAACATGAACGATCGCACCGCGCGCGCCATCGTCCGCGAGGCCACCGGCGAGGTCCTCGACGCTGTGGGCTACGGCTTCGAGCGCATGCTGATGACGCCGAAGATCTACCTCGACCTCAAGCGCAATCCGCAGGTCACGGAGCAGATGCTCGAGCGCGTCGCGGCTTTCCTCCGCATGCAGCAGATGCTGCCCGAAGACGAGGCGGACGAGGGCGCGGACGGGGGCCCCAAGGTCATCCGCGAGGGGCAGGAGGGTGACGACGCCTTCAGATCCCGACGCCTGGTGCGAGAGGGCGACGCCCGCGACGTGAACGCCGAGGTCGAGGCGGCGCTGTTGGGGCTCCCCTCCCCCTACACCAACCCAGACGTCGCCGACCGCCTCGACATCCTCGTGCTCGCGGACCAGGCCAGCGCAGAGGACCTCAAGGAGGAGTTCGTCTTCAACTTCGACGACGAGGCCGAGGAGTTCGCCCAGCGCCTGACGACGGAACAGGAGCTCAGCAGCGAGGAGGCCCGAGGCGTCGCGGGAATGATCGCGGACCTTCCGGTCGGCAAGAAGATCAAGCTGGCCTATCTCGGCAACGTCGAGGCCAGGAAGGTGCTCTTGCGGGACACCAACAAGTCGGTGTCGGTCGCGGTCGTCAAGTCCGGGCGGATGAGCGCCGGCGAGGCGGCGCAGGCTGCGGCGAACAAGAACCTCCACATGGACGTCCTTCGCGAGATCGCGACGAACCGCGAGTACCTGCGTCGCTACAACGTGAAGGTCAGCCTCGCCAACAACCCGAAGACGCCCGTGAGCATCGCCGCGGGGCTGATCTCACAGCTCCACCGGGCGGATCTGAACTCCCTCGCCCGCAACAAGAACATCAGCTCGGTGGTCTCGAAGATGGCCAACAACCTGGTCAAGCAACGCACCGAGACGTCCTCGCGCGGCCGCTGATCAGTCGTCCGAGTCCCGGCGGAAGGGGCTGTCGCTGACGATCTTGTCCTTGAGGTGCGAGGGGACCTCGACGTAGCCGGCGAAGGTCATCGTGAAGGTGCCCTTGCCCGCCGTCATGGAGCGGAGGTCCGGCGCGTAGCGCTGGATCTCGGCCAGCGGACAGGATGCGTTGATCACTGTCTTCTTGCCCTTGGGCTCCATGCCCATCACGCGACCGCGGCGGCTGGTGATGTCCCCCATGATGTCCCCCATGCTCGTGCTGGGGACGACGATCTGCATGTCGTAGACAGGCTCGAGGATCTTGTAGCCGCCCTTGTCGAGCGCAGCCTGAAGGCCCTTGCTGCCAGCCATCTGGAAGGCGACGTCCTTGCTGTCGACCGGGTGGTACTTGCCGTCGGTCAGCGTGATCCGGAGGTCGACCAGCGGGTAGCCGCTGATGTTCCCCGACCTCATCCGCGCGACCACGCCCTTCTCGACGCTCGGGATGAACTGCTTGGGGATCGAGCCACCGAAGATCTTGTCCACGAACTCGAAGCCGCCGCCCCGCGGGAGGGGCTCGACGTCGAGGTAGCAGACACCGAACTGGCCAGCGCCGCCGGTCTGCTTCTTGTGCTTGCCCTCGACCTTGATGACCTTCCTCCGGATGGTCTCGCGGTAGGGCACGGCGGGCAGGTCGCAGTCGACGGCGACCTTGAACTTCCGCTTCATCTTCGCGACGGAGAGATCGAGGTGAGCCTGGCCCATGCCCTGGAGCACGAGGGACTTCGACAGCTCGCTGTAGCCGATGGACAGCGTCGGGTCCTCGTCGATCAGCCGATCGACGGCCACCTTCAGCTTGTCCTCGTCGCCCTTGCTGCTGGCGACGATCGTGTACTCCATCATCGCCGGCGGGTAGCTCTGGGCCGGAAGGACCGTCACCTCCCCGAGACTGGCGAGGGTGTTGTTCGTGTGGGTGCTCTTCAGCTTCGCGACGGAGACGATGTCACCGGCGATTCCACCGTCGAGCGCTTCGCGTTCGGTCCCGCGCAGGGCGTAGAGCGTGCCGAGACGCTCGGACTCCTCCGCGCTCGTGTTGAGGATTCCGCCGTCCGCCGGGGTCTGGCCGCTGAAGATGCGGAAGATGCTGACCTTTCCGGAGAACTCGTCCATGAAGGTCTTGATCACCTGCCCGTAGAAGGCGCCGCCATCGCTGATGACCACCTCCGTCGGGTTGCCGTCACCGTCCTCGCCGGAGATGGGCTGCCGCTCGAGAGGGCTCCCAACAGCCCAGCACGCGAGGTCCAGGAGAGCCTCGACGCCGATGTTCAGCCCAGCCGAGGTGTAGAGCACGGGGACGAGCTCGCCGGTCTTGAGGGCCTTCTGGAAACCGCCCTTCACCTCGTCCTCGGAGAGCTCGAAGGTGTCGAGGTACTTCTCGAGCAAGGGCTCGTCGGTCTCTGCGACGCACTCGACGAGGTTCTCCCAGGCCGCCGCGACCTCGTCGGACAGCTCATCGGGGATGTCCGCCTTGTCGAAGGCTCCGCTGCCGTCCTTCTTGAACATCAGCGCCTTCATCTGCATCAGGCTCACGACGCCCTCGAAGGAGTCCTCGCTCCCGATCGGCACCTGGAGCGGGACGGGCTTGCAGCCGAAGATCTCCTCGAACTCGGACAGCGCCCCAGCGGCGTCCGCCCGCTCGCGGTCCATCTTGTTGATGACCAGGACACGGGGCAGCCCCAGCTCCACGGCACGGTTGAAGACCGCCTCGGTCTGGACCTCGATGCCGTCCGGAGCGCTGACGACGATGAACGCCGCGTCAGCGCCTTGCATCGCTGTGAAGGCGTCGAAGATGAAGTTGCCGTCCCCGGGGGTGTCGATGATGTTGATCTTCTTCCCGGAGTGCTCCACCCAGGCAAAGCTCGACCCGATCGAGCCGCCGCGGTTGTGCTCCTCTGGCTCGAAGTCCAGGATCGAGGTCGGCGTTCCCGCTATGCCGAGCCGATTGGTCGCGCCGGAGTTGAAGAGCATGGCCTCCGCGAGAGAGGTCTTGCCGCTCACGCCGTGTCCGACGAGAGCGATGTTGCGGATGTCAGCGGAGCCGTACTTGGGCATTGAGTCTCCGAGATTCGTAGAGGTTCGACCCTTAATGACCACCTCCAAGGTGGTCAACGCCTGGGGCGGTTCCTCGCGAAGAGCTTGGACAGACCGCGCAGCGTCAGGTACTCGTCGACGTCATCGATCTCGCCGCAGGCGCGCCCGATGAGGTTGCTGAAGCCACCGGTGGCGACACAGCGGACGTCCCCACCGAGAGCCTCCTTGCAGCACCGGGCGAGGTGGTCGACGAGGCCGACGTAGCCGTAGAAGAGCCCGGACTGCATCGCGGTCACCGTGTTCGTCCCGATGGGTGAGCGGGGCTTCTTGACCTCGACCCGCGGGAGCTTCGAGGTCTTCGAGAACAGCGCCTCTGCGCTGATGACGATTCCCGGGGCGATGGCGCCGCCGACGTAGTCGCCTTGATCGTTCACGCAGTCGAATGTGGTGGCGGTCCCGAAGTCGATGACGACCAGCGGCGGCTCCCAGGTCTCCAGCGCGGCCACGCAGTTGACGATGCGATCGCTGCCGACCTCCCTGGGGTTGTCGGTGCGGACGCGCATGCCGGTCTTGAGGGCCTTGCCCACGACGAGCGGCTCGACCTCGAGGTACCGCCGGCAGGCCTTCTCGATGTTGAACAGCGTGCTGGGCACGACGTTGCTGACGATCACGCCCTCGATCGCGGCCAGCTCGTGGCCTGCGTGCCGCAGCAGCTCGAGCAGCGTGAGTCCGAACTCGTCGGTGGTGCGCGTGACGGTCGTGACCCGCCAGCGCTCGATGACCTCTCCTCCGCTCATGAGGCCGAGGACGATGTTGGTGTTTCCTACGTCGATGACCAGGAGCATCGACGGCTCCTAACGCGCTACGCGGTCCACACTGATGACGCCCCGGATCTTCTCGAGGCGGCGGATCAGCCCGGTCAACTCCGCGACGTCGGTGACGCCGATCTCCAGGTCGCACTCTGCCTTGTCGTCGCCGACGACCTGGACGTTCGCCGCCGAGATGTTGATGCCGGCGTCGGTGCAGGTCTTCGTGATGTTGGCGAGCAGCCCCGGACGGTCGACGCAGATGAGCCGGATGCCGCTCATGTGTTGGACGCCCTCGACCTTGGAGTCCCACTGGACGGTGATGCGCCGCTCCGGCTCCAGCGCCAGGAGCTGTGGGCACTGGCGGCGGTGCACGCTGATGCCGCGGCCGCGGGTGATGTAGCCCCGCACGGGCTCCCCAGGCAGCGGGTTGCAGCACTTGGCGAAGGAGACCAACACGTCCTCTTCGCCGTCGATGAGCACAGGGCTGACGCTTCGGCGCCGGATCCGACTGAGCAGGCGCTCCAGCGCGCCGGCCTCCTTCTCGTCCCGCTCGCTCTCCCAGTCGTAGTCCGGGAGCAACTCGCGGACGTGGCCGGTGATCGGGGAGTGGCCTTGCGTGATGTCGATGAACAGCGACTCCGCGTCGCGGAAGCCGTGGCTCTTGCACAGCCGCTTCAGCGCACCGCTCTTGACTACGGCGTTCAGGCTCGTCCCCCGCTTCTTGAGCTCGTTCTCGAGGACCTCGCGCCCCAGGCGCGCCCCGGTCCGCCGCTCCTCCTGGCGCAGGAACTTCCGGATCCGGCCGAGGGCCCGAGAGGTCCGCGCGACGTTGAGCCAGTCTCGCCGAGGGTGCTGGTTCTTGCCGGTGATGACCTCGACCGTGTCACCGCTCTGAAGCCGGTACTCCAGCTTCACCATCTTGCCGTTGACCTTGGCGCCGGTGCAGGTGTTGCCCACCTCGGTGTGGACCGCGTAGGCGAAGTCCAGCGCCGTCGCCCCCCGCGGGAACTCGATCACGTCGCCCTTCGGGGTGAAGACGAAGACCTCGTTGTGGAACAGGTCGAGCTTCACGGCCTCCATGAACTCGTCCGGATCCTCGACCTCGCGGGCGCTCTCGAAGACCTCTCGCAGGCGGCTGATCTGGTTGACGGCGGCGGCGGACAGCGCGAGGTGCCCTTCCTTGTAGCGCCAGTGGGCGGCCACGCCGCGCTCGGCGATCTCGTGCATGTCGGTGGTGCGGATCTGGACCTCGAAGCGGCGCCCCTCGGGCCCGAACACCGTCGTGTGGAGGCTGCGATACCCATTGCTCTTGGGCATCGCGATGTAGTCCTTGATGCGGTCGGGTACGGGCTGGAAGAAGGCGTGCACGTAGCCGAGGGTCCCGTAGCACTGGGTGATGTCGGGCACGATGACCCGGAACGCGAGCAGGTCGTGGAGCTGCTCGAACTCGACCTTCTGGGTCTGCATCTTGCGGAAGATGCTCATGAGGTGCTTGGCCCGACCGGTGATGGACTCGGGCTTGACGCCGCGCCTCAGGAGCTCTCGCTCCAGGGTACCCGTGACCCTGCCGATGTAGGCCTCGCGGCTGTCCCGGGTCTCGTCCAACTTGGCGACCAGCTCCGCATGGACGCGCGGATGCAAGTGCTCGAGGCAGTGGTTCTCGAGCTCCACCTTCCAGGGCGTGAGCCCGAGCCGCGCCGCGAGCGGGGCGTAGATGTCGAGGGTCTCTTGAGAGATGCGGGCCTTCTTGTGGTCCGGCATGGAGCCCAGGGTCCGCATGTTGTGGAGCCGGTCGGCGAGCTTCACCAGGATCACGCGGACGTCCTGTGACATCGCCACCATCATTTTCCTGAAGTTCTCAGCCGCAGCCTCTTCCTTGCTGCGGAACTGGAGCTTCGAGATCTTCGTGACCCCGTCGACGAGGTCGGCGATGACGTCCGAGAAGGTCTCGGCGATCTGCTCCTTGGTGACGAAGCAGTCTTCGAGGACGTCGTGCAGCAGGGCCGTGGCGACGGTGTCGACGTCCATCTTCTGCCCGACGAGGATGCCGGCGACGGCCAGCGGATGGGTGAAGTAGGCCTCTCCTGACTTGCGCGACTGGTCCTTGTGGGCCTTCGCCGCGTAGAAGTACGCGCGCATCACGACGTCGAGGTCGGCGTCGGGTGCGTAGACGGAGATGTCGTCGAGGATATCGTTGAGGCGGAGCGCCACCGGTCACCGTGCGAGGCCCGGCAAGGAACTTAGCACCGGGTCGTAGGAGTCAAAGCCCTGGACAAGCGGATCTACGGAGTTTTCTGTCCGGCCGGCGTGCCCGCCGCTGGTCTCCCGCACATCGCCTGGACGAGGCCCTCCCGGCGGCACCGCCTCTGGAACTCGGCGAGGAAGACCGCCTGGAAGCAGCGATGTGCCGTGTCGAGGTCGTCGTTGACCACCAGGTAGTCGAAGTCCCCGCAGTGGCCGACCTGGTCCATCAGCTGGGCCATGCGGGAGGCGATGATCTCTTCGCTGTCGGTGCCGCGACTCCGCAGACGATCCTCCAGCGCCGCCAGGGAGGCGGGCAACACGAAGATCGTCACCGCGTCCGGGAAGCTCCCCCGCACCTGCGCGGCGCCCTGCACGTCGATGTCGAGCACCACGCTCCGGCCCTCCGCCAGCGCTGCCTCGACAGGCGCACGGGGCGTCCCGTAGCGGTTGTCATAGACCCTGGCCCACTCGAGCAGGGCCTCGTCGGCAAGCAGCCTGTCGAAGCCCGTCTGCCCGACGAAGTGGTAGTCGACACCCTCTTCCTCGCCGGCTCGCATCGAACGGGTCGTCGCGGAGACCGAGAACTCCACGCCGGGGATCTCGACAAGGGCCTGACGCAACAGGGTGGTCTTGCCGGAGCCGCTAGCGCCCGTCACCACGAACAGCACCCCGGTGTCGGGCCCTTGCCAGCGCAGCATCGCCATCTACTCGACGTTCGCGACCTGCTCGCGGATGCGCTCGAGGGTCGACTTCATGTCGACGACGAGCGCAGACACCGCGTGCTCGGCTGCCTTGGACCCGATGGTGTTGATCTCGCGGTTCATTTCTTGCGCGAGGAAGTCCAGCCGCCGGCCGATCGGTTCGGGGCGGCCCAGGGCCGCGAGGAACTGCTTGTTGTGGGACTGGAGCCTCGCGAGCTCCTCGGCGACGTCGGCCTTGTCCGCCAGCACAGCGGCTTCCTGGGCGAGGCGGTCCGGATCGACCCGGTCCCCGACGAGCTTGTTCAGGCGATCCATCAAACGCAAGCGGAGCCGCGCCGCGACTCCATCCGCCTCCAGCGCGACCTTCTGGCGGAGATCATCGATCTCGCCGACGAGGTCCGTCAGCACCCTGCGCATGGCCTCGCCTTCCTTCTCCCGCATCTCGGTGAGGTGCTTGGCCGCGGCGATCAGCGCGGTCTCGAGGACGTGCCACTCCCCCGTGACGTCGAGAACCTGCTCCACCGTCACGAGCACACCGGGGAGGCCGGCGAGGAAGGCGAGGTCGACCTCCGCCTCGACTCCGAGCGACCGCGCGAGCTCGCTCAGGGAGCTGTGGTAGGTCTCGGCCATCGCCTTGTCGACCATCACACCCATGCCGCCCTGGCGGGCGACCCGGCGCACGAAGACATCGATCCTGCCGCGCCCGAAGCGGGGCTTCAGCGCGGTGGCGATCCGCGGCTCAAAGGCCATGTACTCACGTGGGCAGCGCAGCTGCAGGTCGCGGAAGCGGTTGTTCACCGACTTCATCTCGACGGTGACGGTGACGCCCTCGCCGCTGGCCTCGCCCCGGCCGAACCCGGTCATGCTGTTCATGGCCGCGTCTTAACGCGCCGCCTCGAGGGCGCCTCGCTCAGCAATCGCCGCTGTCGCCGTCGGAGCAGGTGTAGACGCAGCTGTCGTCAGCGCCGTAGGTCAAGTCGCAGGTCGTGCCATCACTGAAGGTCCACAGCCCCGTGCCCGAGCCGTCGTAGTTGCGCTCGGTGTGGACGTCGGCGTAGGGCTCCTCGCTGCCCTCGGCGACCGTGTAGTCCTCGACGGTGAAGCCGTTCTTCGCGACGTCGGTGGTGCCGATGTAGACGTAGTTGCTGTCCTTGTGGACCTGACTCCACTCCTGGGTCTCTTCTCCCTTGGAGTTCGTCCGGGACCACGAGTCGTAGGCGATCGTGTCGCCGTCGTAGCTGACGTTCCGAACGTAGGCGAGCTCGGAGGTCCACTGGCCCCAGGCGCTCTCGATGCCGCTGCCGACCTCCGTCTCGGCGCTCCACTCGACCTTGTCGTCGCTGACGATGTCGTAGGCGACCTCGTACTGGGGGTAGCGTGGGAGGCTGCCGTCATCCTCCTCCCAGCGGTACTTGATCCAGCCCTTGCAGCCCATGCGCTCGTCACGGCGAACATAGGTGACGGTGTTCCCGAGGACGTCCTCCTCCGTGATCTTGGCGCGGACGTCGAGGTTGCCGTTGGTGTAGACCGTCCCGTAGTTGCCGAACTCCGCGATGGTCCGCTTGCTCACCATGTAGCTGTCGTTGGTGTACTCGACCGTGTAGTCGAAGTTGCCGCTGCGGGTGCTGTAGCTGCCCTTCACGGAGCGGACGTTGGCGGGCTCGTAGTCGAAGTCCCAGGCGTAGGTGGCCTCCGCCCCCTCTTTCGGCTCGCCGCGGTCCACGTACAGGGCGAGGTCGTCGAACCAGCCGAACACGTCGTTGTCACAGCGTATGTTGCTGTCGAGGAAGTTGCCCCCGACCTCGGGGTTGCAGGCCATTGCGAGCAGGACGAACATCGTGTCTCCAAGCGTCTGGATTACAGACGGCGCCGTCGACTCGCAAGGGCCACCAGGCGGCTCGTCTGGCTGGCGCTGAGCCCGAAGGCGGAGACGAGGTCTTCGTCGTCGCCGTCGAGCCAGCCGGACGGAACCGGCAAACCCTTGATAACGTTCGGATACAGGTCAAGGCGCGCGCCGCCTTCGATCCGGAGCAGGCCGTCGACGAGGGGGCTCCTGAGAAGGGTCAAGAGTCTGTCCAGATCCATGTCCTCCATGGGCCGGACCACCGTGAGCGTGTGCCCGGCGTAGAGACCCTCCAGGTCGATCACCGCGCGGACCGGGTGGGGACCGCGCAGACGCTGGACGAGGATCTTGGGTCCCTCGAAAAGCGCCGGACGCTTCGCTCGGTGCATCTGTCGGGGTCGATAGTCGAGCCAACGCCGCCTCCCCTCCAGCAGATCCCTCGCGTCCACGTAGGGCACGCGTCCCCCGCCAGGCTGGTCGCTGAGCAAGCGCGCCTTGCCTCCCTTCGGCCCATGGGCGACCACGCCGGTGTCGACCTCGCACAGCGTCCCGAGGGTGACCGCGTGCCTCCGCATGTGTTCGACCAGGCCAGGGTCGCCGTGCTCCAGCGCGCGGTCGAGGGGGGCGTTGTCCAAGGCCAGGAGCTCGCCCGCCTCCATGCGCGGGTCCCAGGGCATCGGCGCGGGACCCTCGCCGATCGCCCAGGTCGCGAGGACGACCTCCACGCCAGCCCCCTCGAAGGGCGTGGGGCTCGACAGCTCCATGAGGCGGTGGCTCGCGAGCCAGCGCCGGCGCAGCGCCGCGGCATATGGCTGACTGGCCAGGGAGCTCGGCAGCACCAGGGCCGCCCGTCGAGTCGCGAGCTCCACCGCGTGGGCCAGGAAGGGCACGGCCAGGTCGAAGCGACCGCGAAGCCAGTCGAAGCGCTCCGAGAGGCGCGCGCGCAGCACCTTGTCCTGGTGCTCGGCGGAGACGAAGGGCGGGTTGCAGAGCACCACCTCGGCGCCCTCGTCCCGCTCGAAGGCACTGCAGCGCTCGAGGTGGGCCTCCGGCACGGCGACGCTGGCGACGGCCAGCGCTGCCTGGTCGAGGTCCCAGCCCCTGATCCGGCTGGCTCCTGCTTGCTTCGCGGCGAGGAGGAAGGCGCCGGGACCACAGGCGGGGTCCAGCACGTCGTCTCCGCAGGCGCGAGCGAGCCCACGTGCCATCTGCCGGGGAGTGTCCCAGGCACCCCGACGCTTCCGCCCCGCCAGATCGAGCACCGGGAAGGGCTCGCCAGCGGAGAAGACCGCCACGGCGCGCGCGCTGTCGGGCTTCAGGCGCTGGAGGCGCTCACCCACGCCGGTGTCCATATCGAGGACGACGACCTGCGCACGAGCCAGGGCGCCGGCCACCTCCACGACCCTCCAGGGGTCATCCGCGAGGAGCTCCGCGGCCGCACGACAGGCGATGGTGTGGTCGCCGTCGTAGACCTCTCGCCACCGGGAGAGCGCCCTACGCATGCGCCGCGAGGACCCCCTGCACCTGGTCCTCGAGGCTGAAGTGGGCCAGCACGTGCTCTCGAGCCCGCGCGCCTTTGTCGTCGTCCGCAAAGGCTCGGCGGAGAGCCTCGGCGAGCGCCCCGGCGTCTCCGGGTGGAACCCGCCAGCCCACCTCGTCCGGCACCAGCTCCTCGAGCCCCGGCAGCGTCGTCGTCACGACCGGGAGACCTGCGCACATCGCCTCCATCATGGCCACCGGGAGACCGTCACGGTCGCCGTCGGGGGCCTCCAGGCAAGCAAGGGCGAAGACCCGCGACCGGGCTTGGAGCTGCCGGATGGTCGCCTTGTCGACGGCCCCGAGACCACCGAGGCGCTCCGTGCCCGGACCCGCGAGGAGCAAGGAGACGCCAGCCAGTTCCGCGGCCTCGACCAGCACGTCGAGGCCCTTCTTCGGTACGTCGCGAGCGACGCAGAGCACATGCTCACCCCCGGTCACACGCGGCCAGTCAGAGGCCCTGACCCCACAGTGGACCACCCGGGCCGTGACCCCGTACCGCTGTTGGATGAGCTCGCGGTTGTGACGGCTCACGGTGAGCACGGCGTCAGCTTCGGCGAGGACCTCGGCCAGAGCGGGGCGCGGCTTGAAGAGATCGGCGGCGTGCACGGTCACGGCGTAGGGCGTCCCCCGGACCTGCCTCGCCAACAAGGCCCACTCGGCAGCCTCGCCCGCGAAGTGGCAGTGGACGCGCTCGTCCGCCTCGAGCTGATCGACAGCCCAGAGGGCCTTCAGCACCTGCTTGCTGCGCTGGTGGCCGGAGAGCCAGGTCGGCAGCCGCGGCAGGTAGCGCAGGAGGCTGGCGTAGCCCGGGGGACGGAGCACCTCCCAGTCGGGTCCCTCCCCTTGTTCCCGGCTCCCGATGGCGACGCAGCGCACCCTGTGGCCGAGAGCCGAGAGCGCGCGAGCCTCCTCGTAGACGAAGGTCTCCGTTGTCGTCGGGTAGTAGCGCAGGAAGTACGCGAGCTTCACGCCAGCGTGCCGGCGAGCACCGCCTCCAGCTGCCGCGCGCGGCTCTGCCAGCTGCGCAGCCGACGACGCCGAACCGCCAACCGCCGATCGGGATCCGCGGCCCGCAAGGTCGCGCCCAGGAGTGAGTGAACGTCCCCTGGCCGGTAGAACTCCGTGCTCTCGGGCCCGAGCACCTCGCGAATCGTGGGCAGATCGGCGGCGACCAGCGGGACGCCGACCGCCAGGTAGTCCCAGAGCTTCAGGGGGTTGGCGAGGTGGGCACCGAAGAGGTTGTCGTCCAGGCAGATGACGGCCGCGTGCCAGCGCGCGACCCTGTCCGGGATCTCGGCATAGGGCAGCTCGCCGACGAGCCGCAGCGATGGTCCCAGGTGGCCCAGGGCGGAGCGCTCCTCGCTGCTGCCGCCGAGGATCTCGAGGGTCCAGCCATCCGGCAGCAGGCGCGCCAGGTCGCTCAGGATCGACACGCCCTTGAAGCGCCGCAGCGAGCCCGCGTAGCCCACCACGCGCTCGGCCCCGGGCAGGTGGTTCCTCACCCTTCTGGGGTTGGTGGCGTTGTGGACCACCGCCCGGTTCGGCGGGAGGACCTCCTTTCCGTGGACCTGCTCGAGCAGGCTCAAGGTGCCCGCGCAGTTCGTCACCAGGCCGTCCACCTCTGCGAGCAGGCGGCGCTCGAGCTTCAGCCAGTCCTGCGGTGTCTCCCCCCGCGTGATGGCGAGCTGGCTGTCGACCTCGTGGGCCTCCATGACGACGGGAGGCCCGAAGGGCAGCACGAGGTACTCGTCGATG
The DNA here is from genome assembly GCA_036012755.1 of Myxococcota bacterium. Lineage (GTDB taxonomy): Bacteria > Myxococcota_A > UBA796 > UBA796 > CAJQPC01 > JAAESX01. Next base: position 312,030 of record DASCPX010000027.1, read on the forward strand.
TAGCGCTTGGCGCGGCCCATGATGACGCTGTTGTCCGCGTGCTCACGGGTGCTGTTCCAGATCCAGAACAGGGCGTGCTTGCGGAACCAGAAGCTCACGGCGGCGGGAATGCTCGTGGGCGCCAGCTTCAAGTCCAGACCCTCCACCGGCGGGAGGTCGTACCAGGCCAGGACCTCCTCGACGGTGGGCAGCTCCTCGACCGGCATCCTGTCCCGAGGCGGATCAGCCAAGAGCGTCACCTCGTGGCCGAGGGAGGCCAGCCCGTGGCAGGTCCCGAGGACCTGGATGGACTGCGCCCGCGTGCTCGGCAGCCGGGGCCGGTAGAGGTGGAGGATGCGCAGCTTCAACAGAGCGTCTCCAACACGACCGCTGCCGCGTTCTCCGGACCGTGCTCCGCCTTGACCCAGGCGTGGGCCTCGAGCCCCCTCGCGCCGCTGGAGAGCCAGGTGCGGATGGCAGCGGCAGAGCCCGCCGCGTCGTCCGGGTCCTCCAGGATCAGTCCCGCCACCTCCGGCACGCCGCCCACATCGCAGCCGATCGCCGGGACTCCCCGGGCGCTGGCCTCGAGCAGCGCGAGCCCGAGGCCTTCAGCGCGGAGTCCATCTGCGTCGACGCGGGGCAGCAGCATGCAAGCCGCCTTGCCCCGCAACAGCTCGAAGACGCGCCGTCGATCGACCCGACCGTGGAAGGTCACGCTGTCGCCTGCCTGCGCTTCCAGCTCTTCGCGGGCAGGACCGTCTCCGACGACATCCAGGGGCCAGCCGAGCGCAGCGGCGATGCCGATGGCCCTGTCGACCCCCTTGAGCGGGTTGAGGCGCGCCACGACGATCAGTCCCGTCCCGGGCGTTCCGGGCACGTCGATGGGCAGCGGCATCGGCAGGACTCGCGGTTCGCCGCCATGGCCCGCGACGAGATCACCGAGGAAGGAGCTGACCGAAAACAGCGCGCGCGCACCGTTCATCGCGCGGCGCAGTCCCCGGGGGGTGCGCCGGAGCGAGGTGAGCTCGGAGCCGTGGAAGGCCACGCCGAAGGGCACGCCACGATGGTGGAGGATGGGCGCCAGGAGCTCGGCCAGCTTCCAGGTCGCGAAGATCACGCGATCGGTGGCCCCGACCATGGGGTTCACCTGCGGAACGACCCAGACCCCCTGCCACCGGCCCCAGCTTCGGCCCCGCATGCGCAGGACCGGGAAGGGCAGGATCCTGTCGTACTCGGAGCTCGTGCCCGTGTACTTCGCGTGGACCACGACCTTCTCTCCGGCGGCGACCAGCGCGCGGGCGAGATCCTCGCACCAGGACGCGAGTCCACCGTCGAAGTCAGGCGGGAAGTCGAGCGTGACGAGATGGATCATCGACAAAGTTCAGCGATCGCCTCGGCGACCTGCCCGACTCCTATCCCGGTCATGCAGGCGTGGTCCCCGATGGCGCAGTGCGGCCCGCCATGCCGCGAACACGGTCGGCAGGGCATCTCCAGCTCGAGCGCCCGGCCCGGGTGGCACCAGAACCCGTCGCCCGAGGAGGTCGGCCCGAACAGCCCGACGACGGGCACGCCCAGCGCCGCGGCGAGGTGCACCAGCCCGGTGTCACCACCCACGACGACCCGGCAGCCGGCCAGCCCCTCGAGCGTGCGGTCGAAGCCCTCCTCGATGCAGGCATCGCCAGGCAGCTCCAGTCCATCGTCCGGGTGGCCGAACACGACCACCTCGTCCAGGCGCTCGGCCAAGGCCTCCCAGTGCGGCCAGCGCTTGGTGGCGTGGGCCGCACCGGGAACCAGGCCGATGCGCGCAAAAGAGCGCTCCACAGGGATCCACGGGCGCGGGGAGGTGGCTACGCGCGCGGCCTCGGCGTAGCGCTCCACCACGAGCGGGATGGGTCCGCCGGACTTGAGCGCGACGCGACGCCAGCGCGCCCAGCGGTGCATCCGGACGCGCTCCGCGGTGGGCCAGCGCAGCCAGGTCCACGGCGATGACTGGAGGTCTACGACCCGGTCCACGGCCGGGAGATCCTCGCGCCTGCTGACGACGACCTCGACTCCGGGAAAGCGCCGTACGAGCTCCGCGTACCGCGGCTTGGTGAAGAACACGACGGGAGCCAGCGCCGCGGTGATCGACGAGGCGAGCACGACGTCTCCCAGGGAGCTCAGCCGGATGACCAGCGTCACGGGTGGATCGCCGCGAGCACGACCTCGACGGGGATGTCGAGGCATGGCACGCCGCCTGCTGTGCAGGACTTCTCGTAGCAGGGTCGGCAGGGGAGCTCGGGCCCCTCGATGGGGACGGAGCCGACCGCTCCGGTCCGCTCGGGCGAGGTGCTCCCATGGATGACCAGGGTGCGCACACCCACCGCCCGGGCGAAGTGCGACAGCCCCGAGTCGTTGACCACGACGACCCGCGCGCGCTCCAGGGCCGCAGCCAGCTCTCCCAGGCCCAGACAGACGCCACCGGCAAAGGCCTCTTTGGGACCGACGTAGACGACGGCCTCGGGCACGGCGGCGGCGAGCTCGGCGAAACCCGGCCACTGCACGACTGCTCCGGAGGGGCTGCAGGGGATCAGGGCGACGTGTCCCTCGGGCGCCACGCAAGCCGCCCTCTCCTCGGCGGTCGGCGCGAAGCGTGGATGCGCCTCCACCACTCCGCCGAGGACCTCGACCAGGCGTCGGTACTCGAGGCTCCGGTGCAAGCCGTCCATCTCGACGACATCGGTGAGCAGCGGGCCCCGCATGTCCCAGCGCACACCCACGCGTCGAGGGACGCGCCTGGCCTCCCAGGCCGCCCTGAAGGAGGGAGCCAGGAGCAGGGCGACGTCCGCATCCGGCACGGTGCCACGCTCGACGACCTCGACGTCCAGGGCGCGGTAGAGCTCCGCGCCCCACGGGGGTGCCGCGACGACGACCTCGCCCAGGGCGGTGGCTGCCTCGATCGCAGGCATCGCCATCACCCCATCCCCGAGGTGGTTCGGAGCTCGAATGTAGAGCCGCATCGCCTACAGGACGACGTCGTCCATGCGGGGACCGCGCGCTCCGAGACCCTCCGGCGGCACGATCCGGAAGCACCTCGGACGGAGCACCTCGGCCAGGCCCGCCCGAGCGACCAGCGCGGTGGCGATCGATGCGGCGGAGAGCGTGACGGCGACGATGCCCAGGGGGATCGACGAGAACCAACCCGTCAGCGCGGCAGCGACCAGCGTCAACGGAACAAGGACGCAGACGATCTTGCGCGCGTGAAGGGCTCGGCGCACCCGGGCCGCCAGCCGCTTGCCGTCGACGTCGGTGACCGTCCGCTCGGCGGCGGCGAGCTCCGCCGGCGCACGCTGATCCCCGCGGTGGGCCCACACCAGTGCCCGCAAGAGTCGGGCGGGGCCGAGGTCCTTCGACAACTTCAGGGTCTGCTCGAGCACCTCGAGCCCGTCGTCGAGCGACCCACCTCGCACCAGCGACAGCGCGAGGTGGTAGCGCAGGACCCGGTCGTCTGGGAAGTTGTGGACGCCAATGCGCGCCGAGGTCTCGGCGCTGTCCGGACGACCGAGCATGTCCGCGACCACGCAGGCCGCGACCAGCGCCTGGCGCCGGAATGCGCACTCGGAAATGGCCGCCTCGAAGCGACTGAGCGCCGCCGCGGCGTCGCCCTCCGAGAGCAGCCTGAGGCCGCTGGCGTAGGGGTCGTCGAGACGCTCGGGCTCGCTGAAGAGAATCTCGTCCGCAGCACGATCGGCCTCGACGGCGCCAGCTGCGTGCTCGCCCATGCAGGTCAGGACGAGGCCGCAGTCCGCCGTGTGGTGGAAGGCCACGAGGGTCTCCACGTCCTGCCCATGCGTGGCCTGGACGACGCGCAGCAGGTCGAAGAAGGCCTCGCGCCCGGCGCAGGCAGCGAAGCTCTCGAATCGGTAGAGGTAGAGGAGGTAGCCGACGTCCTCGCCCTTCCGGGCGAAGTAGGTCTGGCCATCCGGCCGGTCCTCCATCCAGCGGACCTCGAGTTCCACGGGCTCCTGCTCGCCGTAGAACCTCCGCAAGAACGCCGCGACCTCTCCGGCGAACTGGCCTGCGAGCCCACCCGGCGCGTCCTTGCGCTGGATGCCGGACCACCCGTAGCGATGGAAGTAGCTCTTGCGAAGCTGCTCGATGCGACGCTGGCAGTGCGCGATCTCCGCGGTGACCACATCGTTGTCGCCATAGCGACTCGGCGCGCTCGCTATTCGCCGCTGGTAGAGGCGAACGCTGGCCTCGAAGCTGTAGCGCCGGATGATCCCGTCACGTCCGACGATCTCCACCGGGAAGTCCACGAGCTGCGTGTAGTCCTTCCGGCTGTAGCGCTTGAGCTTCTTCCCTTTGTCCATATACGGCAGTGGTCGATCCTGAGTTCACAGCGTACCATCACAGTGAACCGACTCGCCGACGTGAAATAAAGGCTCGCCCCGCTCGTAGAGCCAAACGAAGACCGCCCAAAGGAGGCACCCGAACTGGCCCTGCGACTCGTCACCGGAGCTATCGACGAAAGAGAACAGATCCTGGCGGCCCGAGAGGGCGACCGGGGCGCATGCGACTGGCTCATCCGCCAGTACACGCCGGCGGTGTTCCGCTTCGCGTATCGCATGCTTCGAAACGAGCAGGACGCGCGCGACGTCGCGCAGGACACGCTCATCAAGGTCATGAAGAACCTCCACCGCTACGACGTGAACCGCAAGTTCTCGACCTGGGTATTCGGCATCGCCCGGAACACGGCGATCGACGAGCAGCGCAAGCGCAAGCGCAGAGCACCCGCGCCCAAGAAGGAACCGGCCTGGCAGGGACCCTCCCCGTTGGAGGAGACCTCTCGCGGTGAGCGCGCTCGGCGGCTCCACGAGGCCCTGGGCCACCTCCCCCCGAAGTACCGTGAGATCCTCGTCCTGTACCACTTCGAACACTTGAAGTACCAGGAGATCGCGGACACCCTCCAGATCCCCATCGGCACCGTCATGAACCGCATCTTCCGCGCTCGTCGCCGGCTGCGGGACCTCTATGATGCGGTCGAGGCCTCCCCCATCGCATGATCCAGCATCCCTCCGACGCACACCTCGGCAGCTTCGTCCGGGGAGACCTCGGCGAAGCTGACGCCGTCGCGGTCGCGCTGCACCTCGACGACTGTCCGCGCTGCGCGACGCGAGCGGCGGGCTTCGACCCCCTCGCGAGCGCCTTCGCCAGCTGCGATGACCCGCTGGTGCCAGATGACCTCGTCGCCGCGGTCCTCGCGGCAGCCGCCGACATCCCGATTGGGGTCGCCCCGAGTGGGGTCGCCCCGAGTGGGGTCGCGCCGGAGCCGGAGAGAGCTCGCATCCCGCTGGGTGAGCTGCTCGCCGCCGCGGGGCTGCTGAGCGCCGCCGCGATGCTCTTCCTCATGCTCGGCGAGCCCACAGCACTGGCCGCGGACGCTGCGCTGGCCGCGTCCGCCGGGATCACCGCCGCCAACCTCGTGGCGACCGAGCTGTCCACCAGCACGTGGGTGGTGATGCCGATGGCTGCCCTCGCCTTCCTCTTGTGCCTGGCCGTCGCGTCCGGATTCGGACGCCGTCCCCTGCCCTTCGCGCGGGGGTCCTCCGCGCAGGGGCCAGACGACCCTTGAGATGCTGAGTCCCGCGCTGATCGCACCGGCGCTCGTAGCCCTCAGTGTCGCTCAGGAGCCAGACCTCGAGAGCGTCCAGCTCGAGCAGACACAGCGGGACCTCGCTGCTGCCATCGAGCGTCTGGACGTCGCCGAGCAGCGCATCCGCGTCCTCGAGACCGAGATCGCCCTGTCCGAAGTGCAGGGGGAGGTGGCCGACGAGGCGCTCGGCGAGCCGATCATCGTGCATGCAGGCCAGCTCGTCCCGGAGGCCGTGGCGTTCGCCGCACCGGTGCACGTACACGGCCGGGTGGACGGAGAAGCGGTGAGCTTCGGCGATGACGTCCGCGTGTTCAATGGCGGGCAGGTCTACGGCGACGCGGTCAGCTTCGGCGGGCAGGTGGTCGTCGACCCGGGCGGCTCCGTTGCTGGCGACCGCATCTCCTACTCGGACCCGACCACGACCGTCACGCGCACGCGGGCATCGACCGGGAGCATCATGCAGGCCCAGACCGCTCAGGGCTGGGCGCGCACGCTGGCCCGCAAGCTGGTCCTGATCCTCACCTTCGCGGGCGCGGGGGTGCTCGTCGTCGGGCTCTTCCCGAAGCACGTGGAGAACGTCGCAGCCACCATCGCCGCTCGGCCGATGCGGATGGGCCTCCTCGGGGCCGGGCTGACCACGGGCCTCGGCTTCCTGGCGCTCTTGCTCCTGTTGACCGTGCTCCTGAGCCCGCTGGCGCTCGCTATCGGTGTGGCCCTAGGCGTCGCGTGGTTGCTCGGCTTCGTGGGCCTCTGCCAGGCCGCGGGTGACCGGCTGCCGATCGCCAGCGAGGGCCTGCGCCGCTGGCTCGCTTTCCTCGTCGGCGTCGTAGTGCTCGCCTTCGTGAGCACCCTGCCCCTGGTGGGACAGCTCTTCCTCGTGCTCATCGGCTTCATCTGCGTCGGGGCGGCTCTCCACACCCGCTTCGGGGTCAGAGAACTCGACTGATCGCCAGCGCGACGCCGACCGCGGACAACGCGAGGAAGGTAGAGCGCTCGCTACCGAGGGCCCGCACGAGGTCGAAGGTGCCCGCGCCGCCGGGGCCGAGAGGAAGCCAGCGGGGCACGCGTTCGAGGTAGGCGCGGTACTCGGGACCGAGCTCCGGAGCGAGGTTTGCCTCCTCCCACCGGACGACGAGGCCGTAGTGCACCACCATGAGGACGAGCCAGGCCAGCGCCCAGTACCAGCCCGCCACGAGGCCGACGCCGCTCCAGATGATGATGTTGCCGGCATAGAGCGGGTTCCGCAGCCTCCCGTAGGGTCCGACCGTCACGAGCTGGCCGACCTCGGACGTGCGAGTGCGGGAGGCAGGACCGATGTACCCGACAGCCCAGAGGCGAATGGCCTCGCCGAGCACGATGGCACCGACACCAAGGACCCAGTGGCCCTCTCCTCCCAGCACCAGCTGCGCCAGGAGCAGCGGGAGCGGCACCAGACCGCGGGCTCGGAAGAGCCGCTGTCCGACTATCTGCCCGCCTGCATCAATGTCTTCATCGCGTCGGCGAGTCCCATCGCATCGCTCACGACGACCTCTCCCACGGACTCGCCCAGGGCGACGTCGGCATCGAAGGCGGCCGCGAAGTCGCTCTCGGCCTTGTCCGCATCACCCACGGACTGCTCGGCGACGGCGCGAACGAGCAGGAGCCGCGCACGCCGCTCGGGAGACACGTCCAGCGCCAGGGCTCGATCCGACAGCGAGGCGGCGTCTGCCCAGTCCTGCCTGCGGAGGGCGAGCTCCGCGAGCCTGAGGAGCGCCTCGTCCTGCCCCGGATCGAAGGCCAGCGTCTTCTGGAAGTGCTGGGCGGCCTTGTCGGCCATGCCCATCTTCGCGTCGAGCACGTAGCCCTTCGTCAGGTAGCTGCGGATGACGTCGCCAGGCTCCTTCGCGTGGAAGATCACGTTGTTGTAGACATTGAGGAGGTTGCTCCACTCGCCGCGGTCGTAGAGCACCGAAGCGACGCCCAGGAGCGCGCGGACGTCGTTGGGACGCATCTCCAGTGCCTTGTTGAAGCGCTTGCGAGCCTTGTCCGTCTTGCCGAGCGCTCGCTCGACCTCGCCGAGCGCCGTGTATGCGTCGCAGAGCTCGTCCTTGTCCGCCGAACCACCGATGAGCTGGAGCACCTGGCGCCATACCGTCTGGGCCCTGGGCCAGTCCTCCTCGGCCATCCGAATCGGACCCATCGCGCGCAGCGAGGGCAGGTGCGAAGGGTTGAGGTCCAAGGCCTTGCCGAGCTTGTCCGTGGCGTCGTCGTCGCGTCCCAGCTGCGACAGCGTCGTGCCGTACTGGAAGTAGAACTGCGCGATCTCGACCTTCTCGTCGAAGTCGTCGAGGTCCCAGTGGTCAGCGCCGGCCTCGATGCGCTCGAAGAGCTGGATGGCGCCCTCCCGATCCCCGGCCCTGAAGCGGTGGTCGGCGACGAAGCGCAGGGCCTCGTCGTGGTCCGGGTCGCGCTCGAGCACCTCCCCGAAGATGCCAGCGGCGTCCTCGCGGTTGTGGAGCGTGTCCAGCTTGATGTGGGCGGCCCGCAACAAGGGCTCGATACCGGCGCTGTCGGCCTGTGCCCTGGCCTGGCGGCGCAGCGCCTCGACGACGTGGTCCCATTCGCCGCGGATGGAGCGCAGGCTCTCCAGCGCGACCGCCGCTTCGAGGTCGGGCGCATCGCCGCCGCTGGCGGCATCGAGGAAGCGCACGGCCTCGTCCTCGTTCTTCAAGTGGTCGCGGTACGCGAACCCGATGCGGCGTTGCAGGGCGCTTTGCTCAGCGCCCTGGCCGTGGCCCGCGAGCTTCGTCGCGTGCTCCACGAAGCTCGACCAGTCCTCGCCCTGTTCGCTCAGGACCAGGAGCCGCTCCAGCGCTTCGGGGTGTTCCGGAGCGAGGTCGAGGACCTTGCGCCAGCTGTCCGCGGCCACGGAGTCGTCGTCGAGCCTGTCCTGCCAGATCCGTGCGATCCCGGCGTAGCGGTCGACCTGCTCGTCTCCTGCCACTAGCGAAGCCTCGCGGGCGAGCACGCCCACCATGGCCTGCCAGTCCTCGCCCTTCTCCGCCACGCGGCGGAGCCCGCTTAGAGCCTCGGCGTCCTCGGACTGGTGATCCAGCGCGGCGAGGAACGCGGCGCGGGCATCGTCCAGGGACTCGTTCTGCTCGTGGATCTCCCCGATGCGGCGGGAGTACCGCGCCGACTCGGCGGGTTCGGATGCGCTCTCGGCGAGAGACGACAGGTACTGCACGCCCAGCTCGACCTCTCCTCGTGCGCCTGCGATCCGTGCGAGCGCCTCGAGGACATCGCGGTCATCGGGCCGCTCCTCGTGGAGCTGCCGGTAGAAGTCCCAGGCCTCGTCGGAATCGGTGAGCTTCGCCGCCAGCAGCCAGCGCGCCTTGGCTTCAGCCGCGGCCTTCTGGCCGGCGTCCTGGTGAAGGGCAGCGCGGATGCGCAGGGTCTCGAAGGCCTCCTGCCAGTCCTCTGCCGCCTCCAGCGCGTGCTCCCGACGCAAGAGTCCGGCGATGTCCTCTCGACCCTCCAGCGCCGCAGCCGCCAGCGCGGGAGCATCCGCCTCCTCCAAGGTGGCGGAGAGGCCCAGGGCGTCGGTCTCGGGAAGCTCGTCATATAGGGCCTGAAGGCCGTCGAGGTCTTTTCGTTCGAGCAGGATTCGGCGGGCCCCTTCGAAGGCCTTGCCGGCGCACTTGCGCGCCCCGAAGGCCATGCGGTAGGCCGCCAGGGCGTCATCGCCCCGCTCGAGGCCTTCCATGAGGTGGCCGGCGAGGATGGAGTGGACGACCCGCACCGGGACCGCGTCCATCAGGTCGGCGACCCGCGCGTGGGCCTCGGCCAATGCTTCCCGGTTGCCGGTCTTGCGCTCGAGGCGCGCGATCCCAGCGGCCGCGGCGACGTGCGTCTCGTCGGCCTCCAGCACCTCGCGATAGCCAGCCAGCGCCTCGCCCGCGCCGTCGAGGTAGTCCTCCTGGATGCGAGCCGCGTCGAAGGTGGAGCCCGCGTCGTTCAAGGCGCGGAGGGCCTCCTCCCAGTAGTTGAGCCCCTCGCACAGGCGAGCGACAGCGATCAGCGCGCGGTCCTCGGCCTCCTCGGCGCCGATGACCTCTCCGGCAGCCTGCACGGCTCCCATCGAGTCGCCGAGATCGCGCAGGATGTCCGCGAGGATCGTCGACAGTCGGGCCCGGTCGTCATCGGACTCCGCAGCGCCGGCTGCGTTCCGGTAGATGCCCACCAGCCCGGTCAGGTTGCCGGCTCGGTGGTGCAGCTGCTCCAAGAGCGCCCGAGCGCCACCGTGGTTGGGATCGGTCTCGAGGACCTCCAGGACGACGCCCGCTGCGTCGACGCCAGGGAGCCCGCCAGCCACTTCGGCCGCCGCGATGAGCTGCCAGGCCTTCCTGTCGAGCTCGGCCTCTGCGCTGGCTTCACCGTGTTGGAGGTCGAACACGCCCTGCCAGTCGGCCTGGCGCGCCTTCATCTCCTTGAGCAGGTAGTGGGCACCGAGGAAACCGGGGGAGAGCGCGAGGCACTTCTCCAGGCAGTCCACCGCCGAGGCCTCGTCACCGACGAGGTCCGCGAAGATTCGGCCAGCCCGGTAGTAGAAGCTGACCTGCTGGCTGCCTTCCTGGCTTGCGCCGGCGGCGAGCCGGAGGGTTGCGGCCAACGCTCCCCAGTCCTCTTCCACCTCGAGGATGCGGAGCATCGCGTCGAGTGATGGTGGGAAGTCCGGCAGGTGGTCCAGCGCGCGTCGGTAGAAGTCCCGCGCCCGCGAGTGGTCGTTCATCCGGAACTCGCAGACCGCCCCAGCGCGATGGAGCTGCAGCGCGATGGCCGCGGGATCCTCGTTGAGGATGGCGCGCTGCTCATAGACAGCTGCGAGCTGTTCCCACTCGGCCAGGCGGGTGTAGACCCGCTCCAGGCCTTCCAGCGCAGGGAGGTATCCAGGGGCGATGCCCAGCACCTTCTCGAAGTGGACACGCGCACCCGCGTGGTCGCCGAGAGGGCCCTCGCAGATCTCACCCATGCGATAGGCGAGCGTGACCTGATGGTTCGGGTCGTCGACGACGTCGAAGCGCTGCTGCCAGAAAGCGAGCAGTCCCGCGCTGTCGCCCTTGGCGTGGAGCATTCGGGCGACGGCTTCGGCGGCAGGGACCGCAGCGGGGTCCTGGGCGACCTCGGTGTAGGCCGCGAGCGCACCATCGATGTCTCCGCTGGTCTCGCAGAGCCGCGCGACGCGGTAGCGCACGTAGGGCTTCTCCTCTTCACCGACGGCGTCGACCTCTGCACGGAGCGCGGCGAGGAGCTTCTCGTTCCGACCGCTCTCTGCAAGGAAGGCCTGGTACTCGTGGTGCAGCTCCGCCCCTGCGCCCAGCGCCAGGGCCTGCTCGTAGACCTCGCAAGCTCGCTCCTCGTCGAAGAGCCGAGTTCGGTAGATGCGGGCAGCGCGGGCCGTGAAGAAGGTGGCGTCAGCAGCGCGATCCTCGCCAGCGGCCCTCTCCGACTCGGCGAGGTAGAGCTCGACCAGCGGCGTCCACTCCGCGGTCTGGGTGTAGAGGCGCTCGCAGGCGACGAAGCAGGGCACGTGCCCTGGCGCGGCGGAGTGGCCCGCCCGGAAGGCGGCGAGAGCGCGGGCGTTGTCGCCGAGTTGCTCGCTGTAGACCCGTCCGCGCTCGTAGTGGAGGCGCGCGGTGAGGGCGCCCTGTCCGAGCGCCGCCATCTTGCCGAGGGTGAGCACGATTCCGCGCCAGTCCTTGCCGGCGAGCTGGACATCGCGGAGCAGCTGCAGGCTGAGGAAGTCCTCTGGGTTGCGCTCGACAGAGGACTTCAGGAGCCTCAGCGCCACGTCGTCCTGTCGGAGGTGCCGGCGGGCCAGGAGCGCAGCGTCCTGGAGGATCTCCGCCGCCGCGGCGTCTTCGGTCTCGAGCTCGGCCAGGCGCTCCATGGCACCGCGGAGCTCGTCGAACTTCTGGTTGCTGTTGAGCGCCTTCTCGAACTCCCGCACACCCTGGAGGGTGTCGGGGTCAGCCCCGACGGCCGCACGGGCGAGCTCCTCGGCGAGTTGGCTGTCCCGGAGGCGCGTCCTGGCGATGCGGGCAGCTTCTGCGTACAGCGATGCCCTCTCCTCTGGGGGGCGATCCTGGGCGCCTTCGGCGCGGAGCGCCTCGACACTGGCACGCCAACGATCGGCCTCGGCCTCGCTGGGCACGTAGCGGACCTGCGTGGCTGCGGGAGGCTCGATCTCCGTGGAGGTCTCCTGCAGGGCTGGGGCGTCGCTGTCGGGACGAAGGGCCGCCTCGGTCGGTTGCCCGTCGGGGCCGGCGAAGGGATCCTGGACCGTGGCCTTTGCGTCGGAGGGGGGATCGAGGAAGTCCTCTGCAGACGCCATGACGTCGGAGCTCGGCTCCTCGCTTGCGTCCTCTTCGGCGTCTTCCTTGTCCCAGTCCTCGCCGCCGAAGTCCTCGGGGTGGAGGACCATGGTCGGTCCGCTGGAGAGCCCCTTGGGCTTGGCGACCATCGCCGCGGCCTGGGCATCGCGCTCGGCCTCGATCGCCTTGGCGAGTGCGGCTCGGCGAGCAGCCTCCTCCTCCGCGACCGCCGCGGCGGCTGTAGCCGCTGCCTGTTCGGCCTCCTTGGCCTGGTCCGCCGCGACGCGGCGACGCTCGCTCTCCTCCGCCGCGAAGCGGGCCTCGGCCTCCTGCTTCAGGCGGCGGGCTTCGGCCAGCTTGGCCTCCTTGTCCTCGGCCAGCTTGGCCTTCTTGGCTGCCGCCTCTTTTTCGGCAGCAGCCTCCGCTGCCTCGTCCCAGCTGAGATTCCCGCCCTCCCCTTCGCTGAAGAAGCTGTCTTCCCAGTCTTCGAATCCGTCTTTCTTCTTGCCCATGAAGGCTCCATTGGCCCCCTCGAAGGTCGCGCCGAAGGGAATGCCAGTACCCGGGCAGTCCTATCACCCGCGCGGGGCCCTCATCAACGGGCCGAGCCCAGCTTCACCGAGGCTTCACGGCACAGACGGCAGCGTGGCGATGATCCACTTGAAGTCATCGTCGTTGAAGTGGAGTCCCGCACCGACGTACCCGGTGTGCATCCCGTGGCGCGCGCCCATCAACGCGTTGTAGACCCCGCCCTGGACGAAGACGTGCGGATAGGGCTCCACGCGGACCCCCAACTCGACGTTCGGGGTTCCATCGAGCAGGGGGTAGCTGGCGTAGGTGAAGTCGTAGAGATCCGCCGAGAACTTCACGCGGTCCTGCCAGAGATAGGCGTCGGCCCCGACGCCTCCGGAGCTGTGCTTGACCCCGAGGCGGAACGAGAAGTGGTCGTAGCGGCGCGCGAACTGGAAGCTGAAGCGCGCGTCCCTGGTGCGAACGTACTCGGTGTACCGCGTCCCGAGCTCCGGGCTCTCGACCTGGCGGAAGTCGAAGCTGCCGACAGGGTGATCGACGAACTCGAAGATGTACCAGTAGTCCTCGCGCGGCATGATCTGCAGCCCGAGCACGTTCCTGGACTTCATGTGCACCGGGTTCTCGACCAGGGCACCGCTGGAGGGCTGCTGTCCCAGGAAGTACGCGCCGTCGTAGTAGACCTCTGTGCGGAGGTCGCTCACGCTGGTGACGACCTGGTTCACCTCGCGCAGGGTGGTGTTCACCTCGTTGAGCGTGGCCTCCACCTGGCGGACCGGCGTGTCGTCGTTGATGAGCACGCCCAGGGTCCCCTGCCCTTCGTCGATCTTCGAGGTGATCGAGTTGATGTCCTCGAGGCTCTTGTTGAGGCGTGTCGTGGCCTCTGCGACGGCGGCGCCCTGCTCCTCGACGGTGGTCCCGGTGGCTTCGATGATGGTCTTGAGCGACTCGCTGACCTCGCGGAGGTTCCGGGCGATGGCGTTGACCTCTGACTTGTTGGCCGTCGACAGCTCGCGGACCTCTGCAGAGAGCTGCTCGAGGTTCTTGACCGTCGCGTCGAGGCTGGACTTGACGCCCTCGTCCTCGAGGTAGTCCCGCAGCGACGCCGTGATGGCCTGGACGTCCTCTGTGATGACCTCGAGCTGGCCCTGGAGATTGTCGAAGTCGAGACCGTAGGGGCGCGTGGAGATGACGTCGCCGTCGACCAGGAGCTCCTCTTCATTGCCCGGCGCGATGACGACGATCTTGTCTCCGAGCACGCCGCTGGATCTGAGCTCCGCCCAGGAGCCGACCGGGAGCTCCAGCTCGCCGGACATCTCGAGGGACAGCCGCGCCTGGCTCCCCTCCAGGCTGATGCCGCGCACCGAACCGACGCTGACGCCGGCGATGAGGACCTGGGTCGTGACGCGCACGCCCTCTGCGGTCGGCACGTCCGCGTACAGCGTGTAGCCCTCGATCGCGCCAGAGGGCCGGTCGTCGGTCTCGAGGATGAAGATGGCGGTGAACACCGCCACGAGGATGGCCAGCAGCCCCACCTTGAACTCGTTCGACCAACCTCGGACCATCGTCGGCGAAGCCTACTCGACCGTCATGGGGCCGTCGAGGCGGCCCTCGATGAACTGGCGAACCAGGGGGTCGCCCGTCGTTCGGAACCACCTGGGCGGTCCCTCCGCGACTATGCGGCCGTCATGCAGCATCAGGATGTGGTCGGCGATCTCGAAGGTCGCCTCCATGTCGTGGCTGACGACCAGCGAGGTCATGCCGACGTTTCGAGCCTGGGTCTCGGTGATGAGCTGGTCGATGGTGGCCGTGAGGATCGGGTCCAGGCCGGTGGTGGGCTCGTCGTAGAGGAGGATCTCCGGCGTGTGGACGACCGCTCGCGCCAACCCGGCGCGCTTTTTCATGCCGCCAGAGAGCTCGGCCGGGCTCTTGTCGATGGCGAAGAACAGTCCGACCTCGGTGAGCACCGCCTCGACCCGCTGGCGGACCTCTGCCTCGGAGAGCTTCGTGTGCTCCCGAAGGCCGAAGGCCACGTTGTCGTAGACGCTCATCGAGTCGAAGAGCGCGGCGTGCTGGAAGACCATGCCGAACCTCAGGCGGATCTCGCGCCGCTCTCGGTTGCCCATGCGGGTGAGCTCGCGGTCGCCGACCCAGATGCGCCCGTGGTCGGGCAGCATCAGGCCCATGGCGTGCTTCAACGTGACGCTCTTGCCGGTCCCCGAGCGCCCGATGATCACCGTGATGCAGCCTCGCGGGATCTTCATGTTGAGCCCGTCGAGCACCTTCTGGGAGCCGAAGGACTTGTGGATGTCCTCGAAGACCAGCGCGTATGCGTCGGGGTCCTGGGCGCTCATGGCATCACCACAGGCCCGTGGACATCAGGATGTCGGTGAGGAAGTAGTCGAGGATGAGGATGCTGACGCTGGCGACGACCACCGCCTGGGTCGTGGCCTTGCCCACACCCTCCGCGCCGCCGCGCACGTAGAGGCCCTTGTAGCAACCCACGACGCTCATCACGTAGCCGAAGATCGAGGCCTTCACGAGCCCCCAGAGGAAGTCAGGAGGATCGACGTACCACTGGATCCGGTACAGAAAAGCGCCCTGGTTGATCTCGAGGAGGTTCACGCCCACGAGCCAGGCGCCGATCATGCCGACGGCGGTGAACACGACGGCGGCCATGGGCACCATCACGACCCCGGCCAGGATGCGCGGGGCGACCAGGTACTCGATGGGATCCACCGCCATGGACTCCAGCGCGTCGACCTGCTCGGTGACCCGCATCGTGCCGATCTCGGCGGCCATGGCGGAGCCCGCCCTGCCGGTGATCATCAAGGCAGCGAAGACCGGGCCCAGGGTTCGGGCGAGGGAGATGGTGACCGTCGACCCGGTGAGCACCTCTGCGTCGAAGAGGCCGAAGCCGTAGGCCGCTTGCAGCGCGTAGACAGCCCCCGTGAAGCCGCCGGTGACGCAGACGATCGACAGGGACTGCACCCCGACGAACTCGAACTGCTTGAACACGAGCCGAACGCGGTAGGGGGGCGTGAAGATGGCGAGGGTTCCGAGCACCATCACCCGGAGCAGGCGCCCCACGTCCTCGACCGGGCGGATGATGGCGCGGCCGATGGCCTCGACCGGTTGGATCAGCAGCGCCCTCACCCCTCGAAGCTCCTCGGAACCCGCTCGGAGAAGCCGGTCAGGATCTCGTAGGGGATGGTCCCGGCCCAGGCGGCGAGCTCCTCCACGCGCACGCCGTCGCCGAGGAGCTCGACCTCGTCTCCAGGGCGAACGCGGTGGGGGACGTCGGTGACGTCAACCAGGATCATGTCCATGCAGACCGCTCCGCGCACGGGAGCGCGGACTCCGTGGAGGAGCACCTCGCCGACGCCGGAAAGAGCGCGGGGGTAGCCGTCCGCGTAGCCGACAGGCAGGGTCGCGAGGCGGGTCGGGCGCGGGGCGATCCAGCGGCGCCCGTAGGAGACCCCGGCGCCGGCGGGGATGTTCTTGACGAAGAGCACCTCGGTCGTGACGCGCATCACCGGACGCAGGTCGAAGCCGGACTCCGCCGCGGGGGGAATGCCGTAGAGAGCGAGGCCGGGACGCACCATGTCCCTCTGGAGCCGTGGGAAGCGGAGAGCCGCCGCGGAGTTGGCGATGTGGAGGGTGCCGGGACCGAAGGCGCGGACGCGGGCGGCCTCTACGGCCTCGTCGAAGCGACGGGCCTGCTCGATCGAGAAGGTCTCGTCGAGATCGGCCTCCGCCATGTGACTGGCGATCCCCTCGACCTCGATGTTCGGGAGATCGGCGAGGCGGTCGAGGAAGTACTCCCAGTCCCCTGGGACGACGCCGAGGCGACCCATTCCGGTGTCGACCTTGAGGTGGACCCGGGCCTTCTGTCCGAGGGCGCGCCCGGCGTCGTCGAGGTCCTGGGCCGAGTCGAGGTCATAGAGCATCGGCGTCAGGTCGTGACGCAGGGCGTCGTATGCACCTCTGTGCCCGATCCCGCCCAGGAGCAGGATGGGGAGGGTGATCCCAGCCGCACGCAAGGCCTTTCCCTCCTCGACCAGGGCCACGCCGAATGCATCGACGCCGGCGTCTTGTAGCGCCAGCGATGTCTTCGTCAGCCCGTGCCCGTAGGCGTCGCCCTTGACCGGCGCGAGCACGGCCACGCCGGGCTTCAGGTGCGAGCGCACCACGCGGAGGTTGTGCTCCAGGCGGTCGAGATCGACGTGCACGGTGGTGGGTCGAATCTGGTTCACCGGGAGCACCTATCCCGCGTTATGCGAGCCGCCCGGAGGGTTCATGCGCATCTGCGTCACCGGCGGTGCGGGCTTCGTCGCCTCTCACCTCTGCGAGCGCCTGCTCGGCGACGGTCACGAGGTCATCGCCGTCGACAACTACGTGACCGGAGCTCGGCGAAACGTCGCGAGCTTCGAGGACCACGAACGCTTCACCCTCGTCGAGGCCGACGTCACTCGCGAGCTGCCGGTGGAGGGGCGCCTGGACCGCATCTTCCACATGGCCTCCCCTGCATCTCCGATCGACTACGTCGAGCTTCCCTTCGCCACGCTGTACGCGGGCTCCGATGCCTCCCGGATCGCCCTGGACCGCTGCCTCGAGGACGGCGCGCGCTTCTTCCTGGCCAGCACCTCAGAGGTCTACGGCGACCCCGCCGTCCACCCCCAGGTCGAGAGCTACTGGGGCAACGTGAACCCCATCGGGCCGCGCTCGGTCTACGACGAGGCCAAGCGCTACGCAGAGGCGCTCACGATGGCCTACCACCGCTACCGCGGGGTCGAGACGCGCATCGTGCGCATCTTCAACACCTACGGGCCGCGCATGCGCGTGGCCGACGGACGAGTCGTGCCAGCCTTCTGCGGCCAGGCCCTGCGCGGCGAGCCGCTGACGGTCTTCGGTGACGGCAAGCAGACCCGAAGCTTCTGCTACGTGAGCGACCTCGTCGACGGCATCATCCGGCTGATGGAGTCGGACCTGAGGGAGCCCTGCAACCTGGGCAACCCCAGCGAGCGCACGATGCTGGAGCTGGCCGCGCACATCAACAAGCACACGGGCAACCAGGCCGGCGTCGTCCACCGCCCGCTGCCGAAGGACGACCCGACCCGCCGCAAGCCGAACATCGACCGCGCCCGGAAGCACCTCGGCTGGGAGCCGAAGGTCGAGTTCGAGGACGGCATGGCCCGGACGGTGGCCTACTTCCGAGAGGTTCTCCAGAGCTGAGCGGTTATGGGGGCCGGCTCAATGATCCTCGCACTCGCCGGTGCTGCTCTCGCCCAGGACGTCAACACCGTCCTGCTGCCGGACATCACTCCGGAGGCGGTGAACGACTACTCGGTCGCGATCATGCTGACCGACCAGCTGCGGCGCGACCTCGAAGCCCATGGCCTCACCGTCATCGGCGGCCCCGAGCTGGTCGAGACCGTCGGCGAGGATGCGGACGGCTGCGCCGACAACCCCGAGTGTCCGGGGGTGCTCTGGCAGCACTACTCGGCGCCGATGGCGCTGGTCGGGGAGCTCTCGAACACCGCGGCCGGGCTGGACGTCACGGTCTCCTTCCACCAGCCCGACGAGGCCTCGGCCATCGCCGACTACAACGAGGTCATCTTCCCGGGCGCCGAGTTCGAGTACACAGCGGTCGTCGCCGACAAGACGGTCGACCTGCTCAAGCTGCTCGCGATGTTCGAGCTGGACGATCCCATCGTCGAGCTCGTGCCCACTCCCTACGAGGAGCCCGTGGTGGTCGAGCCCTTCGAGGACCCCCCGCCCATCGGCAGCGACCCCGTCGAGGGGCTCTTCATCGACAACAAGGTCGAGCGTCGTGAGATGGGCATCAACAAGCGCAACTACGAGTCCTACGCGCTCTCCGGCATGGGCCGCGAGGAGTGGCTCACGGACCGCAGGGTCCGCGCCGGGTCGTTCTTCGTCGAGGTCGGTGGGGGCATCGTGATGGGCTCGGTCGACCGCAGCTACACGGTGGAGCTCGCCCTCGACGAGCAGGACGACGGCAGCTTCGTCGAGACCGAGCGCTACGAAGAGGACGTCTTCGTCAGCGGCTTCGGCGGTCAGGGCGGCGTCGCCCTTGGCGTCAACCTGGGCAGCCGGGTCGACGTGCTCGTCTCCGGGGGGCTGCAGTCCGGGCGCAAGCACCTGAGCACCGGCTGGGAGCACTACCTGGACGGCTCACTCGAAGGCGTGAGCGAGGACGGTCCTCCGCCCCCTGCTGCCGCAGCCGTCGGGTGGGTCGAGCCCCGGGTCCGCGTCTACTTCCTGCAGACAGGCATGGTGAAGCCCTACGTGCTCGGCGCTGCCACGCTGCGCTTCTACGACGCCTACGTAGTCGAGGACACCTCCGAGGTGGTCAGCTTCCAGCCCGGGCGGCCGCCGCTGCACCCGGTCAGCGTCGGCGGCGGCGCCGGCCTGATGGTCGACATCACCCAGGAGCTGGCGGTCTTCGTCGAGCCGGTCTGGAACCAGATGGTGTGGGGCATGGAGCCCTACCGAAAGACCGCGGACGCCCTCGAGACCTCGCCGGCAGCCACGGAGCCGATCACCTCCTCGATCCGTGTCACGGCTGGCCTCGGCGTGAAGTTCTGAGAGGACGCACCGTGGCGGTCGAGGTCCACAAGTTCGGAGGCACCAGCCTTGGGTCAGCCGAGCGCATGGTGCAGGCCGCGGGCCTGGTCCGGGCCTGCGACAGCTCCGTCGTGACCGTCGCCTCGGCGATGGGGGGCGTCACGGATCGGCTCGTCCACGCCGCGACGACCGCGGCCCGGGGCGCGAGGGGCCAGGCCCTGGAGGCGGTCGAGGCCCTGCTGGCGGTGCACCTGGAGGCCCTGCGCGAGCTCGGCGATCCGCCAGGTGTCGGCGAGCAGATCGAGGACATCGGCGCGGAGCTCGCGGAGCTCATCGGCGCGGTGAGCCGCCTCGCCGAGCTCACTCCCAGGGTCCGTGACCGTGTGCTGGCCTGCGGGGAGAAGCTCTCGGTGCGACTGCTCGCGGCCGCGATGCGCTCAGAGGGCGTCGACGCGCTGGCGGTGGACGCGGACACCTTCCTCGCCACGGACGGACGGCACGGAGAGGCCAGCCCGCTGTTGGTGGTCTACGAGCGCACGACCCGCGCCGCGCTCCAGCCACACCTGGACGCGGGTCGGGTGCCGGTGGTCACGGGCTTCTGCGGCCAGGCTCCCGACGGCGCCACGACGACCCTGGGCCGCGGAGGCTCGGACTACACGGCCACCCTGATCGCCGCCGCGCTCGGTGCTGACGAGGTCTCGATCTGGACCGACGTCGACGGGGTCTACAGCGCTGACCCGCGGGTGGTGCCCCGGGCCCGCATCGTGCCCCACCTCAACTACCGCGAGGCGGCCGAGCTCTCCTACTACGGCGCCAAGGTGCTCCACCAGCGCACGATGATCCCGGTGGCGCGAGCCGGCATCGCGCTCCGCACGCGCAACAGCTTCCGCCCGGAGGAGCCCGGCACGGTAGTGGACAGCCGCTTCACCCCAGGCTCGCACCCGGTCAAGGCCATCAGCGCCATCCGCGATCAGCAGCTCCTCAGCGTCGAGGGCAAGGGCATGGCAGGTGTCCCCGGGGTGGCCGCGCGTGCCTTCGGGGCCCTGGCCGAGCGGAACCTGAGCGTCACGATGATCAGCCAGTCGAGCTCCGAGTCCTCGATCTCCATGGCGGTGCCGGCGGTCCACGCCCTCGCGGCGGAGTCAGCGCTGAAGGCGGCCTTCAGGGACGAGCTGGGCCGCGGGGACGTCGAGGAGGTCGTCGTCGGGGACGAGGTCGGCCTGGTGGCGGCGGTCGGGCTGGGCATGGCCCACACACCTGGCGTCGCCGCGCGCCTCTTCGGAGCCCTGGGGGACGCCAAGGTCAACGTGCTGGCCATCGCCCAGGGCAGCTCGGAGCTCAACGTGTCGATCGCCGTGGACCACGGCGACGTCGACCGCGCCGTGCGCGTCCTCCACGACGCCCTGGGCCTGCACCGCATCGACACCGGCGCCGAGTCGGCCGATGGCCTCGACCTGATCCTCCTCGGCCCGGGAGCCATCGGGCGCGCTGTCGTCGAGCAACTCCAGGCCCGCCGAGAGGGCATCGTCGCCCGCTTCGGTCTCAGCCCCCGGGTGGTGGCCGTGGCCGACACCTCGGGCTGGGTGCTCGAGCCAGCGGGGCTCTCGGACGAGCGCCTGGACTCGCTGCTGGCCGCCAAGACCCAGGGCACCCCCCTCGCCCGGTCCGGGGGGACCGCCGGCTCCGCGGATCAGCTGCTCGACGCCGCCTTGGAGCTCCGCCTCACCCGTCCGATCCTGGTCGACTGCACCGACGCCGCCTCGGCCCCCCTCTGGCTACGGGCCATGGGCGCGGGGTGCGATGTCGTCACCGCGAACAAGGTCCCGCTGGCGGGCTCCTTCGAGCTCCACACCCAGCTCCAGGAGACCGCCCGGACTCGGGGGCGGCTCTTGCGCTCAGAGGCCACCGTCGGAGCCGGGCTGCCCGTCATCGAGACCCTGGAGATGCTCCAGCACACGGGCGATGCCCTCACCCTGGCGGAGGGCTGTCTCTCTGGGACCCTGGGCTTCCTGATGGCCAGGCTCCAGGCCGGGGACCGCCTCTCGGAGGCAGTGAAGACCGCGATCGAGCTCGGCTACACCGAGCCGGACCCGGTGACGGACCTGAGCGGAGTCGACGTGGGCCGCAAGGCGCTGATCCTCGGTCGCCTGTCCGGGCTCCTGGGGGCTGACGCCGTCCTGGAGGTCGAGGGCCTGGTCGAGACCGCCTGGGCTGGACTGCCGATCCCGGAGCTGATGGAGCGCCTGTGCACCCTCGACGCGGGCCTCGCGGAGCGCTGCGACAGCGCCGCTGCCGCCGGCAAGGTCCTTCGCTACGTCGCGAGGGTGACCCGTGGCCGCGCTGTCGTCGGTCCGGCGGAGGTGGACCTGGACTCGCCGATCGGCCGCCTCTCGGGCAGCGACAACCTCGTGCTGTTCCGGTCCGAGCGCTACGCGGAGCGCCCGCTGGTGGTGATCGGTCCCGGCGCTGGCGTGGACGTCACGGCGATGGGCGTGCTCGGTGACGTCCTGCGTGTCGCCGCGGAGCGCAGCTGATGCGCTGGGAGGTGAGCACCCAGGCGCCTGCGACGGTGGCCAACCTCGGGCCCGGCTTCGACGTGCTCGGCCTGGTCCTGGGCGGTCCCGGGGACATCGTGCAAGCCCGCCGGGCCCCGGGAACCGGTGTGCGACTCGTCGAGATCACCGGGGACGGGGGTCGCCTGCCTCGAGCGGCAGCGGACAACACCGCGGGGGTGGCTGCCCTGGAGACCCTGAAGGTCGCCGGCGTCGAGACGGGCGTGGAGCTGGCCTTGCACAAGCGCCTGCCGCTCTGCTCCGGGCTGGGCAGCAGCGCATCGAGCGCCGCCGCCGCTGCCTACGCGGTCAACCTGTTGATCGGGAGCCCCTTGCGCAAGGCGGAGCTGGTGGCTCCATGTGTCGAGGCCGAGGCCGCGGTCAGCGGTCGCCACGCCGACAACGTCGCGCCTGCGTTGCTCGGCGGGCTGGTCCTGGTCCGGGGCATCGATCCGGTGGAGCTCTTGCGCCTTCCGGTCCCGCCCGGCCTCACGCTGGTCGTGGTCACGCCGGAGTTCGAGCTGCCGACCCGGGAAGCACGCGCGGTGTTGCCGGCGGAGGTGACGCTGCAGACGATGGTGAAGCAGTCCGCCCGCCTCGCTTCGCTGGTCAGCGCGCTGCACACGGCCGACATGGCGCTCTTGGGCCGCTGCCTGGTCGACGAGGTCGTCACCCCCCGGCGCGCGGCCCTGGTCCCGGGGGCACCAGAGGCGATGGCCGCCGCGCTGGGCGCCGGCGCCCTCGGGAGCTCGCTCAGCGGCTCTGGGCCCTCGGTCTTCGCCCTCTGTCGCTCGCCCAGGAGCGCGGAGGTCGCCGCGACCGCGATGGGGAGGGCTTTCGAGACAGCCGGGCTGGCGAGCCAGCTGCGCATGTCCCCGGCAGACGGCCCGGGAGTCCGACGGGTCCGAGGTGTCTCATGAAGCTCCGCTGTGTCCTCTGCGCGCAGATCCATCCCCCCAACGAGCCGCGCTATCGCTGCGACTGCGGCGCCACCCTGGACGTCGTGCACGATCTGGACGCGCTGCAGGGTGTCGACCTGCTCGGGCTCTGGGAGTCTCGCCGAGGCTCACCAGCGCGCCTCGATCGCTCCGGTGTGTGGCGCTACCGGGAGCTGATCGCGCCCGGACTCGAAGAGCACGTCGTCACTCGCGGCGAGGGCAACACCTGGCTCTACGACAGCACCACGCTGGCGGAGCGGGTCGGCCTGGACCGCCTGCTGTTGAAGCACGAGGGCGAGAACCCGACCGCCTCCTTCAAGGACCGCGGCATGACGGTGGCCATCACCGTGGCCCGCTGGCTGGGCATGGAGAGCGTGGCCTGCGCCTCGACGGGCAACACCTCTGCGTCGATGGCGGCCTACGCGGCGCTCACGGGCATGCCCTCGCTGGTCTTCGTGCCGGCGGGGAACATCGCCTACGGCAAGCTCTCCCAGGCCCTGGCCTACGGAGGACGCACGCTTCAGCTGGCTGGGGACTTCGACGACGCCATGGCGCTGGTGCAGCAGGCCTGCACGGAGCGGGACATCTACCTGGTCAACTCGGTGAACCCCTTCCGCATCGAGGGCCAGAAGGCGATCGGCTTCGAGCTCCTGAGCGACCTCGGCTGGCAGGTCCCGGACTGGATCGTGCTGCCCGGTGGCAACCTCGGGAACAACACGGCCATCGCCAAGGGCCTGATCGAGCTCCACGAGCTCGGTCTCATCGAGCGGCTGCCTCGCATCGCCGTGATCCAGGCGGCCGGCGCGAACCCCCTCTACACGGCCTGGACCACGGGGTCCGAGGTCGTCCCGGTCAAGGCGGACACACGGGCAACAGCCATCAAGATCGGCGCGCCGGTGTCCTGGCGGAAGAGCCTCCGCGGACTGTCCGCCTGCGACGGCGTGGTGACGCAAGTGGACGACCAGCAGATCCTCGACGCGAAGGCCTGGGTGGACGCCGCGGGCATCGGCGCCGAGCCCGCCTCCTGCGCGACCGTCGCGGGTGTGAAGCGCCTGGTCGACGAGGGGGTCATCCGCCGCGGGGAGATGGTGACAGGGGTGCTCACGGGCCACGTGCTGAAGGACCCGGAGATCGTGGTCCGCTACCACCTCTCGGAGCTCGAAGGCATCGAGTCGCACCACGCCAACGCGCCGATCGAGGTGGCCGCCACGCTGGAGGCGGTGCTCGCGGCGCTGGGTCTTGGCTAGTAGTCCACAAGGGATTAGGTACCGCGTCGCGCCGAGATAGCTCAGTTGGTAGAGCAGCTGATTCGTAATCAGCAGGTCGTCGGTTCAAATCCGATTCTCGGCTCCTCAGACCCTGGCCTCGGCCGGGGTCTTCGCACTCAGCAGGTCGTCGGTCGTGCGCGACCCCGGCGGGTGCCGGCCTGTCCAAATCCGGTTTCCGGTCGAGATCTTCACCCATTGGGTTAGCCTCCGTCGCCTCACTGATTGAGCCGAAGGGCATGGAGGTGTCATGGTGCGAGTTGTCATGGTGGGTGGTGCTCTTCTCGTGTTGCCCTTCCTCTGCCTTGCGGGCTGTGGTCCCTCGGCAGAGGAGATCGCTCAGACCATCGATGAGCGCGTCGAGGCAAGGCTGGTCGAGGAGCGGCTGATCAAGAGCGAGGATGAGCGACAGGCCGAGGCCGCCGTCGAAGCTGCGAAACCCGAGTGGGAGAGGTCGATGGACTTCCTCGCCGATCTCGACGAGTTGATGGCGGGCTACAGCCCGACCTTGCCCGACGAAGTGGACAACACCGACGTGCTGCGATGCACCACAGACTACGAGCTCGGTGTGGACAACGAACTCAAGATCGGCGCGAGGTCACTCGTGAAGCAGGCCGAGGCCTCCGCCAGGGCCAGGGACAAGCAGCGAAAGGACTTCGAGAAGAACAAGTGGGTTCAGTATCGAGTCGACTACTCGTGGGAGTCCCGCAATGGGACGAGTCCGGTCGCGGGCTGTCGCTTCGAAACCTGGCAGCCATACTGCTGGCGTGGATGTGTGGGGCCGAACACCTGTGATGGTTCGCACGAATGCCACTACAAAGGCATGAAGGGATGCCGTGAGATGTACGACAACGGCAAAGGGGACTTCGCCGATCAGTATGTCGTGAAGACGCGGTACTACGCGGAGGCAGATGCGCCTTCGTATCGCTACTCGGAGAACGGGATGAACCGCTACTCGCGGACAACGACCCCCGACAGGCCCGAGCTGATGAAGCGTATCGACTCTGAGCAGCTCGCCATACCCGAACGCTTCCACTGCAAGGTCGTCAACGCCCGAAAGGAAAAGGACCAGATGATGGTCCAGTGCAAGGGCGACGATCCGGTCCTGACGCATCTGCAGATTACCGGTGACCTGACGCAGATGGTCCATCGTGGAGACCAGGTCAGCGTGCCGATCGGGACGGGGAAGGCCTCGCAGGCGGTGGATGGGACGATCACGAAAGACGAGATCCGCATCGGGCGGGTGGACTACCGAGTGTGGCTGATCCATGCGAATGGTGATGCGCTCGTGTTCGACGAGCTGGGCGAGTGCCCCACCCGCGAGGCCGTTCTGGAGGCCGCCTCGAAGTGACCGTCAGAGGGGCTCAGAGCATTCGATCCCGGTGACCGGCGCGGCCATCGCCACGATGGCCGATCCGCATGGCGGCTACGAACTCCGAGTTCTCGGGGAACATCACCGGGCTCCGCAGTGTCCACTCTGCAGGTCAGTACGAGGAAGACCATCCATCCGGGCTCGCCGTGTGGCGACCGGTATGGAGGTCATCTACAGGACCAGGGCGCCAATGAACCGACGTCGTTTCTTTGCTGGATTGCTCGCCACCGGCGCCTTCGCTGCATCAGGACCCGCCCGCGCCGGGGTCGAGTGCATGGACGGCTGGGGCACGCGCACGTGCACCGCGGGTATCGCGCGCTCGCTCATCGATCAGGCCGTGGTCGATGACGAGCAGCACGCCTCTCAGTGGTGCTGGGCCGCCTGCATCTCGATGATCTTCCAGTACTACGGCCACCCGGTCGACCAGGAGCGCATCGTCGAGGAGACCTTCGGCACGATCGTCGACATGCCGGGCGAGCCCGAAGACATCCTCCGCGCGCTGAACCGCAGGTGGAAGGACGACGACGGCGACAGCTTCCGGAGCAGCGGCGACCAGATGACCGCCAACCTGATGACGGCTGCCCAGGACCTCGCGGAGGACCAACCGCTGATCATCGGGGCCCTCGCACACGCCACGGTGCTCACTGCGATGACCTACACCGCCCACGTCTACGGCCACTTCCAGCACGACGCGCTGACTGTACGAGACCCCATGCCCGGCCGGAACCAAGGCCGACGCGTGCTCTCGGGGGCCGAGTTCTACAATATCCAGTTCCTGGCCCGTGTGCGGGTGCGGTAGGCCGACGTCACTCGGGCTGGCGCCAGCCCAGCGTCGACAGCCCCAGATCGAAGCCGAGGTCCGAGCTGGTGCCCACGGACCGCCAGCGAGCAGCTGTTTGCGGCCTGCGAGGCGGCCAGCAGTCACGGACCGCACAGGAATCTGGCTACTGCCAAGGACTCGTTGCAAACAGCGTTGCAAACAGCCGATTTGACCGCTGTGAACGGGCCAAACAGGCCAACGCGCCGCCGTGCCCCCTGCTTCGTAATCAGCAGGTCGTCGGTTCAAATCCGATTCTCGGCTCCTCAGACCCTGGCCTCGGCCGGGGTCTTCGCACTCAGCAGGTCGTCGGTCGTGCGCGACCCCGGCGGGTGCCGGCCTGTCCGAATCCGGTTTCCGGCCGGCCCGAGGCCCCGGGGTGAGATCGCCCGCCCAGGAGAGCCATGGCGGCGAATAATCGACCGTCCAGTAGATTTAGCACTGCAATCGACCGTTCGGTAGATTATGCTCATCTGCCCCCCCACGCTCCCCCGAACAACGAGCCCGTCGTGAGCACACCTGCAGCCTCCATCCTCCTGGTCCTCGTCGGCCTCGCCTGCACCGACACGGCGACCCCCGTCGACAGCGCGGACCCCGACAGCGACGCCCCGGTCGAGACCGACGCGGACACCGACGCGGACTCCGACTCCGACGCCGATGCCGACGCCGACGCTGACAGCGACGCCGACAGCGACACCGACAGCGACACCGACAGCGACGCCGACTCCGACGTCGGCTTCACGCCAGCCGCGGGCACCTGGATCGTCTCCTCCTCGGAGACGCTCGATGACGGCTGTGGGGTGTCGGAGCTGAGCGAAGACGGTGGGCCGGGCAGCACCATGGACCTCGCGTTGTCCGGAGGCGGTGGCTTCGTGATGACCTTCGAGAGTGGACAGGTGATGACCTGCGCCATCGACAGCGAAGGCGGCGACTACAGCTGCGGTCCGGACCACTCGACCGACGAAACGGCCCAGGACATGGGCGTCGACTGCCTCCTCGAGCTCGAGATCACAGGCTCCGGCGCCTTCTCCGGGGCCGAGTCGGTGGTCGTCGAGTCACACGTCGACATGGACGGCAGCGGCGGGTCCTGCGCGCTCCTGGACTACGTCGGCATCACCCTGCCCTGCTCGATGGACACCCGCACCGAGCTCGACTTCAGCTTCTGACTCGCGTCTCGACGATCACCGCCGTCCGTCCACGCGAAGTCGATCGCTACGAACCTTGGCGACCATCGGCCGGAGCAAGCCCACGCCGCTGGTGTGCAGCACTCTCTACGCCGGGCGAACAGCTGAGATCCACTCGACCAACTCGCGAGGCACGTTCTGGTAGAGGAGGACCGTCAGGTCAAGAGGCACGCGGGATGACTCTCTCCTCGTCTACGACCATGCACGCCGACGTCACTCGGGCTGGCGCCAGCCCAGCGTCGACAGCCCCAGATCGAAGCCGAGGTCCGAGCTCGTGGCCGCGGCCTGGTGGACCTCGACCGCGATGACGTTCTCACCCTCGACCAGGGAGCCGTCTGGCAGGGAGTACGTCGAGATCGCAGACTCGGCCGCGTCATCGACCGCCTCCACCGCCCAGGTCAGGTGGCTGACTTCACCCTCTGGGAGGTTGACCCGCACAGCCTCCTCGCCGTTGACCCAGACCAGGGCGCCGTCGTCGACGTTCAGATCGATGCTCCCGCCCTCGACCTCGCCGAGCTCGACGAGGCGGCGGAAGTAGATGGTGGGGGTCCGGTCTCCCTCGGGGCCGCTGGCGACCGTCGTGGTCCGGGTGGGCTCGCCGAAGCCGAAGTCCCCCTCGCCAGTCGACCACTCCGAGGCGTCGTAGTCGGTCCCGCTCCAACCAAAGGGCGCCTCGCCGGCGTCCCACCAGCTCCATGTCGAGCCGAGCGGGAAGACCTCTGTCTCGACCAGGGTGTCGTTGGTCTCGCCGGGGGTGCCACGGAAGACGAAGTCCAGGCAGCCCTCGCCGCTGCAGCAGTCGGAGACCCGGGACACGCTGAAGTCCGACTCGACGTGGCCATAGTGGATGATCTGGCCTCGACCGTCCGGGTGCCAGATCGCTACGTCTCCACCGTCGGAGGAGAGAGCGAATGGCATGTGGTCGTCGCCGCTGTCCGTGAGCCCGTCGGCGTAGAGCAGCGTGAAGCCCCCCGCGGCCACGTAGACGTCCCCGAGCACGTGAGGGAGCTCCTCGTCGATGTCGTCGGAGATGGCCCAACCGCTCAGCGCGATGTACTCGTCGGTGGGGTTGTGCAGCTCGATCCAGTCCGGCGTGCTGCCGTCTTCGGCGATGAGCACGGACTCGTTGTCCGCCATGAACTCGTTGATGCACAGCGGCAAGGGCTCCGGCGGCGGGTCCGAGTCCACCGGCGTGGAGTCCACCGGCGTGGAGTCCACCGGCGCGCTGTCGGTGGAGTCCAGCGTCGCCGAGTCGGACCCCTCGATGGGCCGGAAGTTGTCGACCGGCGTCTCCGGAGGCGTACAAGCCAGGATCAGAAGCCCCAGAATGCCTCCATGGTGGCGTTCTGGCTCTCGAGCCAGGCACGCACACGGGCCTGCTCTGAGCGGGCCGAGTCGACCGAGCACTCCCGCCGGGGATCCGATGCGATGTCGGCCACGATGAGCGGGACCATCTCGTCCATGTGGCCGACGAGGTCCGTGGACTCGGCGATGCCCAGCAGCTCCTTCGAGGCCTGCCGGCGCTCCGAGTAGCAGGCCGAGTCCACCATGCACCAGTAGGCGAGGTGGCCGGTGGGCGAGGACCACGAGCGCCCCCACGAGTAGTCGTAGAGAAAGCTGTAGTCGAGGTCCCAGGGGACGAACTCGAGCTTCCCGTCCATGGGGTCGAAGTAGAGGCGGTAGTTGTTCCGGTTCAGGCCATAGCCATCGTTCTGGCCGACCCACTGCTCCACCGCCTGGAACATCAGGAACTGCTCCCAGTCCACCAGCGCGTCCATCTCCCCGAAGAACCCGGCGGTGCCCTTGTGAGCCGTCAGCGCCTGCGAGACCGCCATTACGTCAGCGTGCCCTACGTCGGTGCCCTCCTCGAGCTGGAAGAGCGTGTCCACCCCCAACATGAAGTCCAACAGGACGTAGCTGTAGCCCCCGTACCAGACGTACTTGCCGTCGTAGAGGTTGCCGCTGGAGTCCTCCTGGGTGCGGTCCAGGAAGCGGTCGTCCGGCGTCTCGATGATGATGTACAGCCCGTAGTCTCCGCCGTTGAGGGAGACCCGCGCGAAGGAAGTGCGGGGGGCCGCGATGCCCGCCTCGCGGAAGAGCCTGTAGGACAGGTTCTCCTTGACGAACGAGCAGTCGATGACACCCCCGGCGTTGAGGCTCAGCCCCTCGAGCCCGAAAAAGCGCTGGTCCTCGACGAACTGGTTGAAGTCCAACTTGAACTTGGGCTTCCCCGACAGTGGACGCAGCGACCCGATCTTGCCTCGAATCCGGACACCGACATCTTCGATGGTGTACTCGTCGAACTCGACGGTGGCCTCCACGTAGCTGAAGGGCTCCGTGATCAGCCCATCGGTCGAGCTCGTGGGCAGCTCGATCGAGATGGTGTGGATGACCCCGTCGTCGAAGATCCACGAGGTGTCGACCTCCTGGTCTGGCACGGTCTCCTCTGTGACCTCGGGTGGCTCCGGCTCGGCTGGCTCGCTGTCCTCTGGCGCCTCGCTGTCGGGGGGACTCGACTCCACGGGGGCCTCGGCCTCCGAGTCCACCGACACGGGATCCGCGGGGGTCGAGCCCGGGTCCGTGCAAGCCAGGAGGAGGGGGAGCATGCAGTGAGCATACCGGCCTGTCCTTCCACCTGTGCGCTTTCGACCCTGTTCAGCGAGCGGGCGGCCGCCGGTCCTCGCGCCAGTCGTGGCCTGCAACGCGGCCCACGCAGGCCGCCATCGCGGAGACGTGCTCCACGCCGTCGATGCCGGTGAGCTCGTGGACAAGGTCGTCGTGCCAGGCGCCGACACAGCAGACCCCGAGCCCCAGGGCAGTAGCCACGAGGTTGAGGTTCTCGGAGATGTGTCCGGCGTCCCACCAGACGTAGCGGTAGGCGCGCTCGTGGTACTTCGCCCGAGTCCGCTCCAGCACCGCCGTCCAGAGGAAGTTCACGGCCGCGGTGCGCGCCATCTCCTGACCCAGGAGCGCCTTGGTCGCCGCCCCGGACAGGTCTCCGAGCTCCAGCCCCTCCAGGGCCCAGCCCTTCACGTCGAGGTGGTACAGCCCGGGCTCCATGCCCTCGACGCGGTTCACGACCAGGTAGGTCTCGACCGGGTACAGGGCTCCCGCGGAGGGAGCGGTTCGGAGCTGGTAGTCCCCCATGTCCGCGGTGACTCCCTGGGAGCCCCAGAGCAGGAGGTTCAGCTCCTGGAGCGTCAGCGGCTCCGGCAGGAAGTTCCTCTTCGAGCGCCGCGCTCCGAGGACGGACCAGAGGTCGGGGCACTCCGGGAAGACCGGCGGACCCAGCTCCACCCTGCAGACGGCGTCCGGGAACACGAGGTAGGTCTCGGGGCGATTCGCCCGGTCGTAGCTCCGGCGCTTCTGCGCCTCCTGCAACTCCCCTGGGGAGTACGAAGTCGCAAGCATGAACTCGGCGCAGATCCGTCGCCACTGGGGGTGCACGGCGGCCCTCCTTTCGGGGAGCCACCGTACCAGGGCGCCTACTCCGTCTTCTCTTCCGCTGGCGCCTCGCCCTCACCTTCGGCGGCGTGGCCAGACATGGACATCGCTCCGGTGAGGCCCGCGCAGGCATCGAGCAGGCCGTGCTTGTCGACGGCGGCGCCGAGCAGGCCCGCCTTGTCCTCTGCGGCGGCGTGGGCGATCTCGCCCAGGACACCGACCTCCATGGAGAGGCCCTTCGCCTCGAGGTCGGCCTTGGCCTTCTCGACGAAAGCTGCGTCGACGGCCTCTGCCGTGCCGTCCTCTCCGGCCTCGTCCTTGGCAGCCTGCCAGGCGGCACACGCGATCTCGAGGGCCTCCTTCTCCTTGGCGTCGTTGTCGGCCGACGCGCCCTCTGTCGCCTCGGACGGGGCGGGTGCCTCCGGCGGGGTGGGGACCTCTGGCGCGGCCTCGGGCGCGGCGGGGGCCTCTGGCTCGGTGGGGGCGTCCTCGTCGCCACAAGCGACCAGCGCGGACAGACCCAGCATCAGGACAACACATCTCATTCGTTCATTCCTCGGCAAGGAGGGGGACTCTAGCACGATCGCAGAGTCGCCTGGGCCGTCCGCCTCAGAGGTTGTCCCACCGGTACCCGTTCACGGCGAGGGCGTCGTCGGCCAGGGCCTTGATCAGGTCGTCGTCGTTCAGATCGATGTGGGCGAAGTTCCCCTTCACCCTCTCCAGCGCCTGGCCGGAGAATGCCCGCAGGATCTGCAGCTCCGTCGCGCAGGCTTCTGCGCTGGTCTCGCTGATGGCCGTGCTCACGCGGCTGAGCACGGCGGCGAGCACGAACAGGTCGATCATGATGTCGGCCAGGCGCTTCGAGGCGAACTGCTTGCCGATGATGTTCTTGCCGTGCTTGCGCAGGATGCGGTCGACGGCGACGCCGAGGTGCCGCGTCGCGTCCTCGAATCCGGCGGCGGGGCTGGCGACCTCTGGCACCAGCTTCGTCCAGCCGCGGCTCCCCAGGCCCGCGAGGCTGGCGCGTTTGCGTGCGTAGCCGCCGAAGACGCCGAAGCCCTTGATCGGGTCGTCGAAGACGCCGCGCAGGCTCGTCTGGAGCTCGCGCAGCTCGTTGCCGACATCTCGCATGGCGGTGAGCGCCACGAACAGCCGCAGGACCTCGTTGGTGCCCTCGAAGATGCGGTTCACGCGGCAGTCCCGGACAGTGCGCTCGTAGCTGTACTCGCACATGTAGCCGTTGCCGCCAGCGATCTGGAGGGCCTCGTCCGCGCTCCTCCAGAGGGCCTCGCTCGCGAAGATCTTGGAGATGGCGGCCTCTACCGCGTAGTCGTCCACCCCTCCGTCGATCAGTCCGTTGACGGCGTTGACGACGCTCTCCGAGGCGTAGCAGTCGATCACCATCTGGCCGAGCTTCTGCTTGACCAGGCCGAACTCGGAGATCGGCCTGCCGAACTGCTCCCGCTCGCCTGCCTGCCGGGTGGCTTGCTCGATGAGCTTCTTCATCGCTCCGACGCAGCCACCGCCGAGCCCGGTGCGCCCGCTGTTGAGGATCTTCATGGCGATCTTGAAGCCCTTGTGCTCCTCGCCGAGCAGCGCGTCGGGCTCCAGGCGCACGTTGTCGAAGAAGACCGAGGTGGTGGAGGAGGCTCTCAGGCCCATCTTGTCCTCGTGAGGTCCGACGCTGACCCCTTCCTGGTCGGAGCGCACGATGAAGGCGCTCATGCCGCGGCGTTCGTCGGCCAGCCCGGTCTTGGCGAAGACCGTGAAGAACTGGGCGATGCCGCCGTTGGTGATCCACAGCTTGGAGCCGTTGAGGACCCAGCCTTCGCCGTCGCGCTCGGCGGTCGTGCGCAGGCTGGCGGCGTCCGAGCCGGCCCCCGGCTCGGTGAGGCAGAAGGCCGCGATCATCTCGCCGGTGGCGAGCGAGGGCAGGTAGCGGGCCTTCTGCTCGTCCGTGCCGAAGAGCAACAGCCCCCGCATGCCGATGGAGCTGTGGGCGCCGATGGTGACGGCCACCGAGGCGTCGTGTCGGGAGAGCTGCTGCAGAGTGCGCGAGTAGGCGGTGGCGCCGAAGCCGAGGCCGCCGTCTTCCTCTGGGATGATCAGGCTGAAGAGGCCGAACTCCTTGAGCTCGTCGAGGAACCCAGGCGGCAGCTCCCCTGCCCGGTCCCAGGCGCGGAAGTCCTCGCCGCGAGAGCCGAGCAGGTCGTCGATGGACTCGGCGACTGCCGCCACGGTCTCCCGCTCCGTCTCGGCCATCGAGCGGAAGGGGATCAGCTGGTCCTCTTCGATCCGTCCCATGCACAAGCCACGAATAAAGCCGCTGTCCGACATCTCGGCACCTCCGAGGGAGCCATAGCCGGATTGGCTCGTCCGCCCAGGGTTTCAGTCGATGGCGTGGCGCTTCATGAGCTCCCAGAGGTGCTTGCGGACGTTGCCCGGCCAGGGATGCTCCTCGAGCATCGCGAGGGCCTCTGGGCTGAGGTCCCTGGGGGTCTCGGGGGAGCGCTCCCTCAGGGCCGCGAGGAAGCACCGCGCCAGGGGCGCGATGTCCTCCGTGCGCTCCCGGAGCGGGGGCACCAGGACCTCGAAGGCTGCGAGCCGGTAGAGCAGGTCCGCCCGGAATCGGCCGGCTGCGACCTCCTTCCGCAGGTCGCGGTTCGAGGCAGCGATGAAGCGGACATCTACCTCGATGGTCGCGTCAGCCCCGACCGGGAGCACCTCGCGACTCTCGAGGACACGCAGGAGTCGGGCCTGGGGGGCCTCTTCGACAGCGCCTGGTGAGCCAGCGAGATGCGGGCCAGCGTGCCCTCCATGCCATCCGCCCTCGAGCCCAGGCTGAGCTCCCCGCCGAGGGCGTCCACGATCGAGCGGGACACCGCGAGACCCAGCCCAGTCCCCTGCCCTGTGTCCAGGGTGGTGAAGAAGGGCTCGAAGACCCGGTCACGGATCCCCGGGGGAATGCCGGGGCCGTCGGCCAGGGAGAGCTCACCTGCGAGACCGACCCCTGCGGCGCTGACGCGGTCTGCAACGACCTCGACGCTGGCGACTACGAGTGCACCTGCGCGACGGGCTTCTCCGGAGACGGCTTCGACTGCTGCGCTGACGACGACGGCGACGAGACCTGCAACGACCTCGACAACTGCGTCTCCGATGCCAACCCCTCCCAGGACGACTTCAACTCCGACGGGACCGGCGACGCCTGCGACTCGATCGTGATCATGCTGTCCGACCTCACCACCACCGCGCAGTTCTACGAGTACGAGGCGGTGTCCGCCACGGTCCACTACTTCGCGCTCCTCGACGAAGGCGGCGAGCCACACGTCGCAGTCGACGCTTGCGATGTCTGCTACGGAGCCAAGAAAGGCTACCGGCAGGACGGCGACGAGATGGTCTGCAACAACTGCGGCCTCACATTCGACATCGACGGCATCGGCTCCGAGAACCGGACCGGTGGCTGCAACCCCGGCTACATCCCGATCGAGATCACCGCCGAGTCCGTCATCATCGAGCCAGAGGCCCTCGAGGCCGCGAGCTGGTACTTCGAGTAGGTCGTGCTCACCCTCGTCCCTCTCTGGCTGGCCTGCGGTGATCCCTCGTCCTCCGACTCCGGGGTGACCGAAGCGGAGGCCGACACCGACGCGGACGCCGACACCGACACCGACACCGACACCGACACCGACACCGATCCTCACGAGATCGGACGCGACCTCCCTGGCTTCGCGCTGGTCGACATCAACCCGAGCTCCGCCACCTACGGCGAGATCGTCTCGAGCGAGGATCTCGACGGCTCCACCTACGCCCTGATCTTCCTGGACAGCCGCTGCCTGGCCTGCGGCGAGGTCGTCGTCGACCTCTGGGCCGAGTTTCAGGAGCACCCGGCGTGGTGGGAGGGGCTCCCGACCTTCGCGGTCCAGAGCGTCGGGGGCGGGCAGGCCCCAGAGACCCTCGACAACATGATCGAGGGCCACGACATGCCGTACCTGCAGGACACGGAGGACACAGCTCTCTGGCGGGACTACGAGGCCTTGAACCACGATCTCTACGCGGTCTCCGAAGAGGGGACCCTCGATGCCTGGCTTCCCCTGTATTCCTGGCCAGATGACCTGGTGGTGTTCACCGACTACATGACGGATCGCTTCGGTCCCTGAGCCTCAGTAGCTCTCGCTCGCGCTGCCCCCGTCGCGGTCTCCGAAGTCCCACCCGTAGCGCTCCGCCACTGCCGCCCCGTAGTCCCTGCGGACCACCGTCGCGGTGACGGTCAGCCCCGCGGTAGAGGGGAAGCGGTGCTCGCTCGTGGCGCTGGAGAAGGCGGCGATGCGGTTGTCGCTGGCGACGTCGAGGGCCCTGTAGTGGGCCACGCCCCGGCGGCCCTCGCTGTCGACGAGGACCTTTGCGTAGAGCCAACCCGGCGCGCCGGCGTGGTGCCCCTCGGCGCAGAGGAAGACGACATCGCCGCGACGTGTCTCCGGGGGCTGCGAGGCGAGGATTGCCGAGTCCCCGGTGATGGAGCTCAGCTCGACCTCGCCGAGGAACTCGTAGACAGGCAGGCCCTTTTCTGCGGCCGTGGCCTCGGCGAACGAGGTCGTGCCAGGCCCTGAGTAGTCGGTCCACTCCCCGGTCGGGCGGACGAAGCGGGCGATCAGCGCCCCCTCCAGCTCCTGGCCCGAGAGCTCCAGGTCCAGCTCCGAGACAGACGCGTCAGCGCCGATGGTCCCCATCGCCAGGTAGCCGCCGACGTCCGGAACGACCTGGCCACCTGTGGCTTCTACCGGCTGTCCGTCAGCGTCCAGGGCGCTCACGAGGACGATGATCTGCCTCAGCGGCTCCCCGGTCGGCACTGCGTGTGCGGCCCGATTCGTCAGCTCGACCGTCGCGCGGAGCTCGCCATCCTGCTCTTCGAGGGAGAGCAGGAGGTAGGGATCGCCGAGGTCATCGGCGCGGGGGAAGTGATGGTGCCGGACCTCTCCCGCCTCGCGCAGCCAGCCCTGGGTGGTCGAGGGGATCTGGCCCCGGTCGACGATGTCGTAGGTCGAGCTCGGGAGCTCCAGCGTCGGCATGTGGCAGCCCTGACAGGAGAAGCCGGCCTCTGTGGAGCCCGCCGCTTCGAACTCGGAGAAGGTCTCCAACACGGGCAGCCCATCGGGCCAGCGTTCGGAGTCCAGCTCCTCGCCGGGTCCCAGCGCCGGCTGGTAGTACTCGTGGCAGGCGGAGCAGAAGCGCGCCTCGCGGAACAGGGGGTTGTAGCTCCCGTTCATGATCGGCACGACCACGTCGGGGTAGGGGCCGAAGATGATTGGGTCGAACTCCTGGCCGCCGATGCGCGACTCCTCGCTGGGGCGCTCGAGCTGGATCGCCCCGTCGAGTCCAGGGGCGGGACCGGCGACGACGGAGCGGATCTTGTGGCAGAAGTCGCAGGTGACCCCCTCGTGAGCCACTCCGGTCGAGGCGGCGAAGTCGATCGACCCGGGCGTGCCGCCGTCGGTGGCGGGGGTGTGGCAGTCGCCGCAGCTGCCGAAAGCGGTGAGGGTGTCCCGTCGATCCGGGTGGTCGCAGGCCGGTCCACAGCCCTCGTTCAGCCAAGGAAGCACGCCCTCGCCGAGGTAGCAGTACTCCGCGACGGTCCCCTCCTCTCCTGGCAGCTGGCCCTCTGCCAGGCTCCCGCCAAGGGCGTCGCAGTCGTCTGTCTCGGAGGCCCGCCCGGTGTAGATGTCCCACACCTGTGGGTCCGAGGCGGCCTTGGCGTGGGTGGAGTCCGCCCAGTCCCCGGCGATGTCCCAGTGGCAGTGTCCGCAGTAGCTCGTGTCGGGGCTCTTGATGTCCCCACCCTTCTGGAAGGGGTAGTCGACGTTGTCGACTCCCAGCAACGGCCGCATCGTGATGGTCAGCGGGCCTGTGGGATCCTCCTCGGGCACGGCCACGGACCCGCTGATCCAGCCCTCCTTGCCGGCCAGCAGGTGACGCTCGGTGATGCCGTCGTCGTCTACCTCCAGGGTAGCCAGACCCTCTGCATCGGTGGTCACCCAGCGGTCCTCGGGCCAGCCCCCGACCATGGCCACGGCTCCCTCCACGACAGCGCCGTCGGGGTCCACGACCACCACCGTCGCGGCGCCGGTCCAGCGCTGCGCCTCGATCTCGCTGTCGTCGACGGAGCTCTCGGCCCGGCTCTCGGTCGAGCTCTCGTCAGGCGCGCTGTCAGCTCCCCGGCCGTTGCAGGCGAGGCAGAACAAAAGCGGCGTGATCAAGAGCCCGCGTGTTCGGCGATCACGTCCCTGAGCTCCTCGAGCCCGTGGCCGGTCGTGCACTCCAGCATCTCCATCTCCGGCGACAGGGCGCACTTGCCGGGCAGGCTCCTGCCATCGTAGGGCGTGACGTCCAGCAGCAGGCCCTCGGTGTCCGCCAGGACCGGGAGGTCCGGCGAGCCGAGCCGCTCGTGGTACTCGGCGGCCATCTCGGGTGGGGGCGGACCGGGATCCATGCCCTCGAAGAGGCCGACGATGTAGCCCATCTCGATGCCGGTCTCGTCGGTGAAGTCGACGCTGTCTTCATAGAGGCTGACCGCCTCCGTCATGCAGACGCCTCACCAGGCGGCGGTCATGAAGAGGATGTGGTAGCTCCTGGCGAAGTCCCAGAGGTCCACCTCGTCGCCGCACTGGTCGACGAAGGTGACGTTGTCGACCACGTCACCGACCTCGGCTCCGGTGGAGCTCAG
Organism: Myxococcota bacterium; assembly: GCA_036012755.1. GTDB lineage: Bacteria > Myxococcota_A > UBA796 > UBA796 > CAJQPC01 > JAAESX01. Next base: position 349,400 of record DASCPX010000027.1, read on the forward strand.
GTCACCGGGATCGTCGTGGCGCCAGCCGCAGGCGTAGCACTGCTCGTCGAGGTCCAGCGGGCTGGAGCCGCAGTCGAGCTCGTCGCCGTCGTCGAAGCCGTCGCCGTCGCTGTCCGCCAGGGTCGGATCCGTGCCGAACTCGTCCTCTTCCATGCAGTCTTCGAGCCCGTCGCCGTCAGCGTCACCGCCGCAGGCTCGGGCGACGTCAGTGCCGGTACAAGCGAGGCCAAGCAGGAGCAGGGAGTTCATGGGCAGTTCCTATCGGACGGCCCAGCCTATCCTCCGAGAGGGTGCCTTCGGTCCGCGGTCTGCAAACAGCCTCAGTCGGAGGGGTCCAGAGCGGCCTCGATGCCCCCTGGGGTGTGGCACGCCTGGCACAGGGCGCCGTCCTCCAGAGGCAGCCTGGACAGCGCCGAGTCCCCCGCGACCGGAGCCGCGTGGAGGCCGATCGACGGCGACCCCTGCTCCAGGCTCGGAGCCAGGACCTGCTCCAACCAGGACTCGGGGAAGGGGGACGAGTCGGGGATCTCACGGCTTCGCTGGGTGATCCCGGGGGGATGGGGGTCATGGCAGGTCGAGCAGACCAGCTCGCCCTGGGGAGTCAGCGGCAGGCCCGCTGCCTTGGCCCGCTCCGCCATCTCCGGCTCCATCGGCCCACGGTGGAGCGCGGATCCCGCGTGGGCCGAGAGCTGGTGGCAGGCCACGCAGATCTCGTCGCCCTGGACCGTCGCTGGGGCGCGGCCCGTGTCGGCAGGGACCGGGTCGTGGCAGCCCAGGCAGCGGGTCGGGATCGCCGGGTCCAGCATCGCCTGGTGGGGGTCGAAGCCCACGCTGGTCAGCTCCACGTGGCAGGCGGCGCAGAAGCCGCGCTCGTTGGGATAGGTCCCCCTGAGCAGGCCGGGGCTGGCCGCGTCGCCGTGACAGGCGGGCTCGTCGTGGCAGCTCAGGCAGGCCAGCTCGCCATTCACCAGCGGAAAGACCCCTGGGACGGTCGCCGTCTCCGGCTTCATCCCGACGGGGTGGGGATCGGCGGCGTGGCAGCTCAGGCAGGTCTCGTCCGCGGAGCCGTGGGTGAAGGAGACCTCCTCCGGGGCGGTCCCGACCGATGCCTCGGAGTGGCAGGCGGCGCAGCCCTCCGCGTCGCCATGGGGGTTGGCAGAGGCGCTCAGCAGCAGCAGGAGCCCGGTCACTCGCCCTCTCCCGTGTCGACTCGGAGCGCCTCGACGCCGTTGTCTCCATGACATGGCACGCAGGTGGACGGGTCCTCTGGATCCGCCTCGATCTCTTCGACCTCGACCCCGCCGATGCAGTCCTGGCTGTGGATGTTCCAGGCCTGGTGACACTGGAAGCACTGCTCCTGGCCCCAGCCCACGCCGTGTTCCTCGGCGGTCAGGGTGAGCGCCGCCGGAGACCTGGTCAGGTCCCGCGTCCCGGCGCAGGGATCCGGATCGCCGCAGGCGAGCAACAACAGCAGGCTCACAGGGCACCTCCATCTGCGTGGCAGGCGACACAGTCGGGCTGGAGGTGGCAGGTGCTGCAGGCGGCCGGATCAGCACGGGCCGCGATCCCGTGGATGCTGATCCAGCTGCGGTCGTGCACGTCGAAGGAGATGGACTCCTTGTTCTCGTGGCAGTCGATGCACTCGGAGCTCAAGTGGCAGTCCTTGCACTGCAGGAGCCCCATGCGGCTCTGTCCCCCGTGGAGCTCCAGCCACCCGGCCCCGTGGCTCGCTGGTGGGGCGATCTGCTCGTGGCAGGTCTCGCAGCGCCCCGGGGCCTTGGTCCGCCGGTCGTCCGCCGGGTTGTGGCAGTAGTGACAGGCCTGCTCGGGCGGTCGGAGGAAGACCTCGTCCACCGCCTGGGGCGAGGCCGGTGTGGGCGCCGCCGCCCCCACCTGGTGACACGCAGTGCAGGAGAGACCCTCGCGCTTCAGGGCGCGCTCGTGGACCTCGTGGTCGAAGCGATCGAAGATCTGCTCTGAGTGCCCGGACAAGCTCGGGGCCGCGGCCCAGGCCAAGGGAGGGGCCAGGAGCAGGACCATCGCCGAGCTGCGCCACCTCATGGCAGGCTCACGACGAGGCCGGCGTTGCCTCGCAGATCGAAGCGATGGGTGGCGTCAGAGGCCGCCTCGACCCCGGCCTGGACGCGAAGCCGTTCCGTGAGCTCTGAGTGGACCTCGAGGCCCCCGGTCAGGACCGTGTCCCAGGGCTCGTGCAGCTTGCGATAGGGCACGACCGCCGCCGTGGCGTGCAGGCTCCGCGCGTCCGACAGGGACAGGGTCGCCCGCGCGCTCAGGGCGTGGAAGACACCGCCGGGCCCAGACCGGAAGGCGTAGGCAGGGGCGACGGTCCAGAGCCGAGCCCGTCCCGGCAGCCAGGCAACGTCGACGAGGTGGCCCCACTGACGCACCTCGTCCTCGGAGTGGGATGTGAGGGCGTAGCTGGTCCACAGGGTCGAGCGCCGAGCGCCTCGAAGACGCACGCTCCCACCGACCTGGTCGACCCCCTCCGGCGCAAAGGCGGCAGTGATGGCCTCGCCGAAGAGGGAGTCCGGGTCGAGCGCCTCTCTGTGCTGGGCGTGGATCGAGGCCCGCACTCCAGGGGTCAGCGAGCTCTCCAACGCGACCCGAGCCCACTGGACCGGGGCCTCCGGGCCGGTGACGACCAGCGCCCGGACCCCAGCCCGGTCGCCTCCCAGCCACAGCTCGCCGTCTGCATGGGGCGAGGACTCCACCCCCGCGAGACCACCGAGGCGGAGCCGGGCCGGTCCCTTCACCACACGAGCCTCGAGCCTCGCCATCGCCTCGCCGTCGGCGAGGTCGTCCAGGTCATGGTGCCGCGCCAGGCCCCCCCAGCCAGAGAACTGCAGCCCGCCCCTGGTCCAGGACAGCTGGGCCCCGTCCAGGCTCATCGGGCGCAGAGGTCCCCTCACGAGCTGGCGTCCCACCTCCCAGCTGCCCCATGTGGCCTGGGAGCTGGCGTTGAGCAGGTACAAGTCGGGATCGATCTCGCCGCTCCAGCTCAGGCCCGCGTAGCCCGACACCGCCACACCGTGGTGCTCGCTGCGCACTCGCAGGTACTCGCTGGCGGGGAGCTGGCGCTGACCGAGGAAGTCGTGGCGGACCTGGACCACGGTCTCGGACTCGGCGACCGTGGCGGCCGCGGCGGCACTCAGCAACGCCAGCATCACTCGGCCCCCCCGTGGCAGGAGGCCCCGCAGGGGACCTGCTCCGGTCCGTCTCCTGGCTCATGGCAACGCATGCAGACCGCCTCCCCCGAGACCGAGACGCCAGCGATGTGTCCGGACGGCCAGTCCTCCGAGTGAGGGTAGCTGGAGTGGCAGCGGGCGCACGCGACGCCGGAGATCCCACCGGTCCAGCTGGTGGCGTCGACAGGATCCGTGTGGCAGGCGATGCAGTCCTCGGCGCCCTCGGCTCCCTGCTCGCCGTGGGCGCTCTCCCACCCCTCCGCGTGGGGGTACGACTCGTGGCAGGAGCTGCAGCCCACCTCGATCGCACCGCCGAGGAGGTCGTCTCCGTGGCACGGGCCGCAGACGACGGCGCTGTCCGGTCGCTTCAGGGCGTAGGCGCCGTGCACCCCGGCCTCGGCCCAGCCCGCCGCGTGGGGGTAGCTCGCGTGACAGCTGGTGCAGCTCACCTCGCTCCCCTCGGCTTTGTGACAGCCCAGGCAGGTCTTCTGCTGCCCGTGGACCGAGCCCGCCACCCAGCCCTCGGCGTGGGGGTAGTGCTCGTGGCAGGAGGCGCAGGTGGGAGCCGTCGCCCCCTCGACGTGGCAGTCCAGGCAGGCCGAGGTGCCGAGCTCCAGGGCCAGGGCGCCGTGGCCTTCGTCGAAGCCCTCCGGGTGTGGGAAGCGGACCTCGCCCACCGGCTGGGGCGCTGGGTCGAGCAGCACGCAGGCGAAGAACAGGACGATCACGGGAACAGCCCCTCCCAGGCAGCCTGGAAGGCCTCGTGGGTGCTGCGTTCGCTGGGGTCCCCGGTTGGTCCCCTGAAGGTGCCGCCGGTCTGCTCGGCCAACCAGGCCCCGTAGGCGTGGCAGTCGGCGCAGGCGTGGGTGGGGTAGTCGCCTGGAGGCAGGGTGTCGGCGCCAGCCTCGTCGAAGGCCGAGAGCGTCTCCTCCGGCGCCAGCGCCACGAAGAGGTGAGATGACAGGTCACCGGAGCCAGAGAGCTCGTGGAAGCCGACTCGCGCAGCGGTCTGCGGCATGTGGCAGCCGGTGCAGCGCCCCTCCTCCGTGGGGCCGTCCGGGTCGTAGTCCCCGTGGCCGTCGTGGGCTTCGAGCGCCTCGCCCTGGAAGTCCGGCACCACGTGGCAGGCCTCGCAGAGCGAGTTGTCAGTCGAGGACGAGCGCAAAGAGCCGTGCTCTCCGGTGCCGTGGACCGTGTGGCAGTCGAAGCAGGCTAGCGACGCGTGCTTCGAGAGCGCCGCCTCGTCGGACTGCTGGCCCGGAGCCGCGGCAGCCCCAGAGGGCCAGAGGGTCGGGACGGAGCTGGCGTGGTCTTCGAGCTCCGCGCCCGGCTCGTAGAAGCCGAACTCGGTCGACAGGGGGAAGGGCAGGCCGCTGCCGTGGCCCTCGAGCGCGCCGTGGCACTGTCCGCAGACTCCGGCGGCGCGTCCGGCGTCGAGCTGGTCCGGACGCGTGATCGTGTCGGCCTTGTCCGGCTCGGAGGCGGCGATGTGGGAGGAGGCGGGCCCGTGGCAGCGCTCGCAGCCGACGCCGGTCTCGATCCAGCGGTCCCCGGAGCTCGAGCTCATGTCCACGCCGCCCTCGGCGTCCACCTCGAGATCGAAGCCCGTGGAGTGACAGGCAAAGCAGCCGGCCTCGGCCGAGAGCTCCGCCGCAGGGCTCGTCTCCTCGTCCACGAGGAACTCACCGGCCTCGTCGAACCAGCGCTCGGCCCGCCAGGCCCGCGGGGCGCTATCGGCCCAGCCCTCACGCTCGCTGTCATCGGGAGTCCAGGCCACCGGCAGGGGCCAGGCCTCATCGCCGAGCTCCGTGTAGGGGATGCCCGAGGACGAGCCCAGCCAGCCCGCCACCTCGTAGTCCCGGCTCTCGCCGCTGGCCGCTGACAGGCGCACGACGGGGTCCTCTCCGTCCATCCAGAGGGTGGCGCTGGCTTCGCCGAGCTCCACGACCTCGCCTGACTCGAAGAGCAGCAGGCGATCCTCGCTGGTGGCCTCCTCCAGGGCCTGGGCGTGGGGGCTGGGACTCCAGTCGCGCAGGATCTCGTAGTGACAGGCGACGCAGTAGCCGGAGCCGACCACCACCGAGTCACTCCGGGGTCGCCCACCGAGCGTCGCCACCAGCTGGACCGCGCCCTGCTCTGGCACGGTGACGTCCCAGAAGCGCCTCGACCAGTAGCGGTCATCGCTGACCTCCAGGTCGACGATCTGCCCACCGAGTCCGGGAATCCAGGCCGACCCTGCCTCGTCCGACCAGGCCGCGCTCCCGTCGCTGGCGACCACCAGAGCGCCCTCTACGGGCTCGCCGGCGGGGTCGAGGACCTCGACAGCCACTCCGCCGTCTGGCGAGATCGCTGGCGACAGGCTGATCTCGAGGTGGCTCCCCACCTCGACCCAGTCGGTGGTCGTGGCCTCCATGCCCTCGGCGACCGCCCACACCCGGAGCTCGCCTGGGGGCAGCAGGGTGAGCTCGAAGCTGCCGTCGGCTGCCGAGACGGCCTCGTAACCGTGGGGCTCGCTGGCCAGCTGCGCACCCTCGACCGGCAGACCGGCCTCGTCGGTCACGACCCCACTGAGGGTGGCGAGCTGGTCCCGCGCCGGGTGCACCGGAGCCTCGTCGCTGTCCCAGCCGACGGTCGGCACCGAGCAGGCCTGGATGAGTCCGAGCAGCATCGCGCGGGAGCATACTTGCTGAGGGTGGCGTCGCCCCGCCGGAGTCCTCGATCCGCTACATTGCCACACCTGACCGGAGCGACCTTGTACCTGACACTGCTCACAGCCCTGGCAGCCGAAGCTCCGCCCATCGTCGGCGGAGAGAGGACCGGCGACTACCCGGCGGTGCTCCTGCTCTGGACCGGCGACGCCACCTGCACCGGCACGCTCGTGGCTCCCAATTGGCTCGTCACCGCTGCCCACTGCGTGAAGGGTGGCGACCCGGACAAGATGAGCGTGCACGTGGGCAAGAGGCCCTTCGCCGGCTCCGAGGAGGCCTCCAGCGACGTCACGGAGCTCTTCGCCCACCCCGACTACCGGTCCAACATGAGCAAGGGCATGGACGTCGGGCTGGTCCACCTCGCCACTCCGCTGGAGTCGGTCGTCCCCATGCCGCTCACGAGGGCCACCATCGACAACAGCTGGGAGGGCCGCGACGTCCGGTACGTCGGCTACGGCGTCACCTCGGAGACCGCCAACGACTCGGGGGTGAAGCGCACGGTGGTCGTGCCCTTCTACCAGCTCGACGAGCACTGGATGTACACCTACGACCCTGGCCACAACATGTGCTGGGGAGACTCGGGCGGACCGGCCTTCGTCGAAGAGGACGGCGAGCTCGCCGTCGCCGGGATCATCTCCTGGGTGGGCAGCTGGGACGACGAGGATCGGCCCTGCTCCACCGGCTGGGGCAGCTCCACCCGCATCGACACGGTGCGGGACTGGATCGACGGCTACGTCACGGTCCGCTACGCAGAGGACACCGGCTCCGCCGAGCCCTGGGACACGGCGCCTCCACCACAGGACAGCGATCCGGTCGTGGAGCCGAAGGGCCCACCGGATGACAAGGGCGGCATCTGCGGCACCCTGCCCGGAGCAGGCAGCGCCATGCTCGGGCTGCTCCTGCTCGCCGGGGCCCGGCGTCGCCGGGGCTGAGGATCCTCAGCCCCCGAGTTCGCGATCCAGCTTGCGGACACGCTCGGGAGCGCCAATGACGATGATCACGTCACCTGCGCGCACGACCGTGTCGGCGTCCGGCGTCGGGACCAGGTCGCCGTCCTTTCGGCGCACGGCCGCGACGAGCACGCCGTAGCGACGGCGGACCTCCAGGTCGCCCAGGGACCGGCCGGCCCAGGTCCCTTCATCGATGTCGATCTCGTCGAGCAGGATGTCGTCGTGCTGGGCCAGGGTGGCGATGTCCAGGAAGCTCGAGGTGTGGGGACGCACCAGGCCGTGAGCCATGCGCCAGCCTCCCATCGAGTGCGGGCTCACGACGCCGGTGGCTCCGGCTTTTCGGGCCTTGACCGCCTGGCCGTCGTTGTCCACGCGGGTCAGGATGGGCAAGCTCGCGTTGAGCTGTCGCGCGGACAGCGTGATGAACACGGCCTCGGCGCCAGCTGGTGTCGTGACCGCGAGGCCCCGCGCTCGCTGGATTCCCGCCAGCAGCAACACCTCGTCGTCCGCGCCGTCCCCCTGCAAGGCCGCCTCGGGTCGGCTCGGCTCGTCGAGGATGGCCTCGTGGGCGGCCCGCCCCCTCTCGACGACGCACACGGCGTGGCCAGTGGCCCTCAGCTCGGCTGCCACGGCCCGCCCCAGCCGGCCGTAGCCGACGACGATGTAGTGATCACTCAGTGCATCCAAGGCCTTCCTCCTCTTGCGACGTCGCCAGTCCCGCACGACGTCGCCCTCGAAGATCGCGCGGGTGGCCGCGGTGAACGTGAACGTGACCAGGCCGAGTCCGCTCAAGATGAGCCCGATCGTGAAGACCCTGCCCAGCGGACTCAGGGGCTGGACTTCGCCGAAACCGATGGTCGTCAGGGTGATGACCACCATCCACCAGGACTCGAGCGGACTCCAGCCCTCGATGAGCACGTAGCCCACGACACCCACCACCTGCACGAGCCCGAGCAGCACGAAGGCCAGGACGAGCTTGCGGGTGAGTGTCATCAGACCCCGAGTAGCGCTTTTCGCTCCCGCCGGTGTCCACAAGGCGGGCAGGACGAGGAGAGAGCCATGACGTTTCTCATGATGTTGGCGTGCGCGGGCCCCAACGGCGAGTGGGCCGAGGACCTCTACATGGGCACCCACACCCGCCTCACGCTCGACGCCAACGCGCTCTGCGCGGGGGTCTCCTGCGCCTGGGACGAGGTCCACGAGATCATCGAGGTCGTCATCGCGGATCCCGACGTGCTGGAGGCCGAGATCGCCGGCTCATCGACCGTCGATGTCGTCGCCACGCGACCAGGCACCTCCAAGGTCACCATCATCGGACTGGACGAGGAGCAGCAGGTGGCCGAACGCTACGTCGACATCACCGTCGCGCCGATCGAGCAGGCCCCGCTCTACCCGCGCTGCAACGTGCACGCTCCTGACGAAGAGGTCTACATCCTTCCCCCCGAGACCGAGCTCTTCGTCGCCTGGAACCTCTGGGGAGACGACTACATCGAGCTCGAGGGTGACCCGGGCATCCGCTTCGACGACTTCGGGGTCATCGACCTCGACACCGAGGAGCAGATCGCGACCCTGGTGAGCCCGGCGGAGCCCGGCGAGTACGTGCTGGAAGCCGACGCGCTCATGCGCCCGATGGCCTCCTTCGAGGTCCACGACGGCGAGTACGACGGGCTCGATGCCTACGCCCTCTTCGGCGAGGTCGTCGAGATCGGCGACAGCGTCTGGATCGAGACGGCCCTGCAGCTCGACGGCCGCAACCTCTGCATCGACGAGTCCCCTCGCGAGATCACCGTGCTCACCCCGGATGTCTGCAGCCTCCACCCAGACACCAGCGTCACCGAAGCGACCATCGAGGACCCCACCTTCCACGCCTACGCGGTGGCCTCTGGGGACTGCGTCCTGACCGTCGAGGCAGAGGGTCACAGCGCCGAGATCAACGCCATCGTGCTCTGAGGGTCCTACCTGCGGAAGGTGTGGTGGTTCTTGCAGTCCCAGGTGCGTCCGTCGCCGCAGACCTTGTAGCGGGAGTCGGCGCTCTTGGGTGAGACCCAGTCCTCCAAGCCCTCCTCCTGCCATCGGTAGGGGAAGGGAACGCCGGGCACCGCCTGGTAGATGGCGACCTCGTCGAGGGTGCCGTCCGTGCAGCCCTCGAAGGCCAGCCGGATGGCGACTTCGGTCTCGGACTCGGGCACATCGGCCCTGGCGGTCGTGACGTCGAGGCGGTCGACCACGACATCACGCACCTCTGCGGAAAAAGAGCTCGTGCCCAGCACAGAGGCGTTCACGACGCAACCCGCTGGCAGCTCCGTGTGGAAGCGCACGAGGAGCTCCTTGGGCCACTCGCTGTCGAGCTGGACCGTCGGGCTGTCCCAGACCGTGGTCGGCCCCAGGCGCAAGAGCGCGCCAGTTTGGGGCCATGTGAAGTCGCTCTCCTCGAGCGCAGCGCCGCTCACGGTCCAGGACTCGACACCCCCGGGCAGCGCGGCGTCCTTCGAGATGAGCCAGTCGTCGACCAGCGCCCATCCGGGCTGCCAGAAGTAGTGGCCCGCCTGGCGCATGACCCGCGGCCCCTGCCGGTCGGTGCCCCAGGCGAAGTGGGCCACTCCGGGCACGTCGAAGCCGTGGGTGCGGCCGGTGCCCGCGGCCAGGGCGGCCCAGGCCCTGGCGTTGTCGGGGTCCCAGGCGCTGGCGCCGATCACGCCGAGTCCGGCGCCCGTGAGATCCCGGACGAAGCTCATCAGGGTCTCGTGGCCACCGTCATCCTTGCCGACCCGGCGCACGTCGTAGTGCCACCACGACAAGAAGACCGTGGAGGCAGGCACGAAGTCCCGAGCCCCGGAGGTGCCTCCGACGAAGCCGCCGTGGGGCACCTGGTAGGCAGCGCGACCGGGTATGCCGCCCTCGCTGTCCCCGCCGTTGTGCCAGGGAGTGAACATGTCCCCGGAGACGAGCAGCCGACGCTCGCTCACCGTCTCGGCGCAGACGCAGGGGGCGAAGTCTCCGCTGAGCGGGTCCGCGAGCATCGAAGAGCAGTCCGGGGCCTCGGCGCAGCCCCCGCTGTTGTCGCAGAGGGCCTCTTGCACGCCGCAGACGAAGCTCCCGAGGGTCTCCGAGGCGCTCGTCTCGTAGTAGCCGGCGCTCGCCCGGTTGAACCCCCTCGCCTCTCCTCCAAGATCCGAGATGCCGACGAAGTCGCTGTCGACCCCGTGGTCCGAGAGCGCCTTCAGCTGCCCCGCGGGCCCGTGTTCGTGCTCCCACCACCCTGACTCGTAGACCCCCGGCGCGTAGGTCCAGTGGGACTGGCGGACGGAGAGCCCGGGCCACAGCCCAGCGTGGATCCAGGTGCGGTAGGAGACCTCGACCAGCTCCCCCTCCGAGGCGCAGGCGGGGTCGATCTCGATGCTCCCGAACGGCCCGAGGGGCGCACCATGGGCGTCGAAGTAGCTCGCGACGCTCAAGGCGCCCTCGAAGCCCGCCTCGACGGTGATGCAGTCGCCTCCGAGCTCCTCCTCTCCGAAGACACGGACGCTGGAGGCGTCGATGCGAGGCAGCTGAGCGTCGACCTCGAAGAGCTGGATGTCGTCGACGTAGAGCTTCGAGCCCGGCCGCCCGAGCAGCTGCAGGTAGGCCTCGGTCACCCGGTCATCGACCAGCGGCACCCGGTAGACGAAGGAGAACCGGACCCACTCGGCGTCCCGCGACAGCGTGTCCCCCTTGGCGGTGAGGTAGTCGCTGTCCTCGCGCTTGGTGTTCAGGGGGGCGACGTCCAGGGCGTTGGTGATGCCCTCTGAGTCCTTCACCACCACCTTGACGCGCAGATCCTGGGTCTTGGTGACCAGGGCTCGGAAGGACAAGGCGTAGAGCCGACCGGCGTAGGGCTCCTCGATGGGCATCGGCACCCGGATCGCCGGGTTCGCGCAGGTGGCATCGGGCTGCAGCGCCAGGCCCCGCAGCCCCCTGACCTCGCTCCAACACCCCGCGACCTGGCAGGCGCCGAGGGGCTTGTCGCACTTCCAGAGCTCGGTGGGCAGCTCCGTCTTGTCGGTATCCCAGCGCGGAGTCACGGCCTTCGGGGCCGCAACGTGGCCCTCGGCGTCGAGGTCCTCGCAGTCCTCTGCGAGGAACAGCCGCCCCTCCAGCGCGCAGACCTGCATCTCGCGAGGGAGGACGGAGAACCCCTCGGAGAGCGTGACGTCGCCCTCTGCACCCCAGAGCTCGTAGGGGTCCTCCAAGCTCAGGGGTGGTCCGGCGATTGGGGTGTCACCGACCCGGGTCTCCAGCCCGAAGACCGAGGGCACGAGCTCGACCCCGCGATCCCCGAGGTAGCGGTCGAGCTCGGCGTAGAGGAGAGCCCCACCACAGCCGGTGAGGTCCTGCAGGGTCGATCCGGTGGCGACCGGGTAGCCCTCGTCGAGGGCGTGGGTGAAGCGCCCGGACACGAGGGTGTCGAGCCGGACGAGCACGTCGTTGCATGTGCCCACTCCGCGCTCGCAGCCGATGGTCGCCGCCCAGAAGACCGAGGTCTCGTCAGGCTGATCGCAGGTCCCGAGCTCGACGCCCACGATGTTGGGGACGAAGTGAGCGTTCATGGTGCCCTTGAAGGAGGCGAAGCCCATGCGCACGTCGATGGCGGGGTGGTCACTGACCGTCTCGGGGCACCAGGTGACAGCCTCGACCGGGCTCCAGCCACCCCTCCAGCAGGAGGCGTCCCCGAGGCAGCTGCCGTCGTAGTCGCTGCACTCGTTGCGGGCGGTGAACTCGGAGTGCGGGTCCGGAGCCCAGGCGCCGTCGACGGTCTGCACGTGGTCGAGGCTCTGGAGCCAGGCCATCGCCCCGTAGACCAGCCCCTGCCTCGTCCCGCCGGCGATCAGGATCCCGTCCCTGCGCCAGCCGATGACGTAGCCCTGCTCGTGGATGTCCGTGAGCGAGACCTCGAAGTGATTCTCGAGGTGGGCGCGCTGCTGCGCCGAGAGCTCGTCGACGCTGGCCAGGATCAGCCGAGACCCGGCCTGGTCGAACTGCATGGGCGGGAGCTGGTCCTCGCAGCCCATCAGGAGCTTGCCCTCGGCCAGCAGGCTCGCGACGCTCGCGCTGGCCTCGCCCTTGGACTCGATCGACCAGGTCTGATCGATCACCAGGGCATCGCCACAGCTCGCGGGGACGTGAGCTCGGGCCTGCACCGTCGCCGAGTCATGCGGAGAGCCACAGGCAGCAAGGAACCAGAGCAGCATCGATCAGATCCTACCCAGCCAGCCCTCTTCGGCCGCGTTCAGTCCGGTTGCATGCGCGGGGACTCCAGCAGCGCCTCGCTGACGACCTGAGCACAGATCTCGGAGCCGGGCCGCCGGAAGTGGGTCAGGTCTCCCCAGTTCTCGGGCGAGCTGTCTACGGCGGGGGCCACCTCAGCGAGCTGGATCCGCTCCCGCTTCGCGATGCCCCGCACCAGCTCGTTGTAGGCATCGAAGGCCTTGACCGACTCCTCGGGCGGCAGCATCAGCAGCTGGGCGAGCTCGTTCATCTCGTGCCCCAGGCTGCCGTCAGAGGCCCGCACCACGCGCAGCGGATGGGTGACCAGCAGGGGGTCGGCTCCCAGCTGTCGGGTCAGCCGGATGGCGTCGCGGAGCCCCTGCTCGGCCATGCTGAGGTGCTGCTCGGGCAGGAAGGTCCCGCCCTGGGTCCAGGCCTGGGGGCGAGAGCCGCGGGCCAGCAGGCGAGGCAGCGCCAGGCGGGTCAGCAGGGGCTGGGGGGGCAGCTTCGGCGGGCCCTTCTGGAGCTCCTCCTGGACCCGCTGCATCCGCAGGTCGTTGGGCCCATGGTACAGGACGACGAGGTCCGGATCGAAGCGCTCGCCCCAGGTCTCGAGCTCCTTGATCGAGCCCATCAGCGCGTCCCCGGGGATGCCGGCGTTGAGCACCTCGACCGAGCGCTCGGGCAGCGCAGCCTGCAGCCGCTGCTCGACAAGGTTGGGCCAGGCCGAGGCGTTGTCCCGGCTGTAGATGTCGAAGGTGGTCGAGCCACCGACGACCCAGACACGCAGGGCCCGCTCGGGCTTGGGCTCGACCACCTCGTCGTCCCGGAAGCCCCAGGAGTTGATGCGCACGTCCACCAGCAGCCCGGGCAGCTCGACCCCGGGGTTCAGGGTCGGGCGGCCCAGCTCGATGGTGTACATGCCGCGGGGCTGGCCATCGGGGTAGGGCGCCCCCCAGAGCAGGATCTCCAGGCCCCAGGACGCCGCCTCGATCAGGCCGAGGAACAGCAGGAGCGCGATGGCGCTGAACAGGAGCCGTTTGCGGCGAGCAGTCATGCCGCGTTCTACCGCGGGAGCTCAGCGAGCGTAGAGCTGCTCGGGCGAAGCCACCCCCAGGCCGGTTGCATTAGACGTTCCAATGCTCCTCCTCATCGCTTGCACCGCACAGCGCGCCGACAGCTCGACTCCGAGCGTCTACGAGGACGACAGCGTCTGGCTCTGCCACCCGGAAAAGGACGGCGACGTCTGCTCAGAAGACCTGTCGTCCACCGTCGTCGAGGGCGACGGGACCCTCACCCTCGAGCCCCACGTGCCCTCGGCGGACCCCGCCTTCGACTGCTTCTACCTCTACCCGACCTGCAGCCTCGACCAGGAGGGCAACAGCGACTGGGAGCCCGGCGCCGAAGAGGCCTTCATGGTGAAGAACCAGGCCGCGCGGCTGTCCGAGGTCTGCCGGGTCTTTGCCCCCGTCTACCGCCAACGGACCATCCGCGCGCTCTTCGACGACACCCTCGACGGCGACAGGGACATGGCCTTCGGCGACGTCGAGGAGGCCTGGCGTTTCTACCTGGAGCACCACAACGAGGGGCGCGGTGTCGTGCTCGTGGCCCACTCCCAGGGGGCCTACATGCTCAAGCAGCTCCTGGCCGATGTGATCGAGCCCGAGCACCCCGAGCTCCTCGTCGGCGCCTGGCCGATCGGAGCGGCGGTCGAGCCCGGTGACTTCGAGACCCCCCTGTGCTCGTCTGCGGACGAGGCGGGCTGCGCCCTGAGCTACCTCAGCTACCGAGTCGAGGAGCCGCCGGACGACGACTTCATCTTCGCCAAGGTCGGCTCCGACGTCGCATGCCTGAATCCCGCCGGCATCGGCGCGGGCTCCGTAGAGCTCCACGGCTACTACCCGACTGAAATACCCGACGGGCTCGCAGCGTTCATGCCAGGTGGGTCGAACCCCTGGCAAGAGGAGGGCGAGGACATCGAGACCCCCTTCTACACCCTGCCTGGACTGGTCACGGCCGAGTGCGCCGCGACCGGCGAGACCGGCTACCTCGCGGTCAGCGTGCATCCGGACCCGGAGGACCCCCGCGCGGACGACATCGAAGGGGACTTCCTGCCCGGCTGGGGCCTCCACCTCGTCGACGTGAACATCGCGATGGGCGACCTCGTCGACCTCGCCGAGCGCCAGTACGCAGCCTGGTGAGGCCGATCCTCGCTGGAGTCCTGGTGCTGTCGCTGGCATGCGGAGTGAACCCGGAGCCCGTGGCCGAGCTCAGCGTCGAAGAGCTCAGCCGCTACGTGCGCAAGGACGCCGACGACCGCGAGGGCTGGGCCACCGACGTGAGGGACGGCTTGAGGCGGGCAGACCGTCCGGTCGACGCCGACCACGCCTGCCAGGTCCTGGCGATCATCGAGCAGGAGTCCGGCTACGACCCGGATCCCGCCGTGCCGGGGCTCGCCGCCATCGTGGAGGAGGAGCTCGGCGCAGAGGTCGAGGACAAGCTCGGCTTCCTCGGCCCGACCGCCCTGGAGATGCTGCTCGACGTCACGCCGGAGGGCTCGGACCGCCCCTTCAGGGAGCAGCTGCGAGCTGTGCGCACCGAGCGGGACGTGGACCTGTTGTTCCGCGACCTGAAGGACCACCACGCGCTGGCCGCGCCCAGGCTCGCCAGCGGCGTCGAGCGCATGGCGCCGCGCATGCTCGAGCGCCTCAACCCGGTGAGCACCGCCGGCTCCATGCAGGTCAGCGTCGCCTACGCCCAGGAACACCGGGTGAGCCAGGACCTCGACCGGGAGACGGTCCGCGACCTGCTCTACACCCGCCACGGGGGCGTGCTCTACGGCACCCTGAGGCTCTTCGACCACGAAGCGGACTACGACGAGCCCGTCTACCGCTTCGCCGACTTCAACGCGGGCCAGTACGCCTCTCGCAACGCTGCCTTCCAGACCCAGCTCGCGGACCTCACGGGCACGGACCTTGCCCCGGACGGAGACCTGCTGATCTGGACGGATCGGGGCACCCCCGCGAACGCGGACGGCGAGACCGTGAACGCCCTGTTGGCCTGGCGGGAGGCAGAGGCGCCGGAGCTCAACGAGACCTGGATGCGCTGGGAGCTGCGGAGCGAGAAGACGCGCGACTTCGAGTCCACCAGGACGTGGCGGCTCTTGCGCGCCTCGTGGGAGTCCAAGCACGGCCACGAGCCCGCCTACGCCAGGGTCCCGGATGTCGCGCTGGACTCGCCGAAGCTCTCTGGAAGCTGGACTACGCGCTTCTTCGCTGAGAAGGTGCAGGCACGGTACGAGACCTGTCTCGCCCGCGGAGGCTGACGTGCTCTGGATCCTGTGCTGCATCCCACCGGAGACGCAGCTCCCCGACAACTCCTCGGAGTCCGTCGTCTACGGGGACTCGGACAGCTCGGACGCGGACACCGACACCGACGCGGACACCGACTCCGACTCCGACACGGACACGGACACCGACACCGACACCGGACCCGACCTGGACCCGGTCGTGGTCTGGGCCGTGCGACACGCAGAGAAGGAGCCCGAAGGCGACGACCCGGGGCTCACCGACGAGGGGGCCGAGCGCGCCCTGGCCCTGGTCGAGGTCATGGCCGAGATCCCGATCACCGCGGTCTACGCCACGGAGAAGGCCAGGACCCAGGAGACCTGCCAGCCCACCGCTGACGACCACGGGCTCGAGGTCCGCACCGACATCGACCCCGAAGACGAGCTCGCCGCGCTGGTCGTCACCGACCACGCCGGTGAGACGGTCCTTCACTGCGGCCACAGCTACACCCTGCCCGACTTCTTCGACGCCATCGGGGCCGACGAGGCGGACGGCGTCTCCGGCTACGGCCAGATCTGGGTCCTCACCGTCGACGACGGCGAGGTGGCGATCGAGATGGGCCACTTCGGCGAGGAGTGAGCGGGATAGAGCGGGCCGATGAAGAAGCTCGCAACGGGTCTCGCCGCGCTGATCGCGATCCTGGCGCTCGGGCTCCTCGGCTCGGCGGCGATGCAGCCGGACGTCATGAGCTTCGAGCGCCGCAAGACGATGCAGGTCGACGCCGTGGACGTCTTCCCTCACCTCTCCGACCACAGGCTCGCCGCGGTGTGGAGCCCCTGGTCCGCCAAGGACCCGAGCATGACCCGGGAGTTCTCCGAGCCCTCCGCCGGTCAGGGCGCCTGGTACAGCTGGTCGGGAAACGACGAGGTCGGCGTCGCCAAGCTCACCAACACGAAGGTCGTCGACAACGAAGAGGTCCAGCAGTCGCTGGTCTTCACCGCACCCTGGCAGAGCGAGGCCCGCTGTGGCTTCGACGTGAAGCCCGTCGGCGACGCCGTCGAGGTCACCTGGTACTACGAGCAGGACGCCGACTTCGGCACGAAGATGATGATGGTGACGATGGACCTGGAGGAGGTGCTCGGGCCGGTCTACGAGGAGGGCCTCGACAGCCTCGAGCAGGCCGCCAACGCCTCCAGAGACGAGCGCCTGGAAGCCGAGAGGGCCGCTGAAGAGGCCGCAGAGCCCGAAGAGGCCGAGGGCCCATGAAGATCTGGGTCGACGCCGACGCCACGCCGCGTCCGGTGAAGGAGATGCTCTTCCGCGCTGCGGCGCGAACGGGCATCGAGGTCGTCTTCGTGGCCAACCAGCCCATCTACCTGCCCAAGACCCCCGGGCTCCGGCTCGTCGTGGTGGGCAAGGGCTTCGACGTCGCCGACGACTACATCGTCGAGCAGGTCGAGGCCGGTGACCTCGTCATCACTCAGGACATCCCGCTCGCCGCCGCCGTGGTCGAGAAGGGAGCCACCGCCCTGGAGAACCGCGGCGAGGTCATCGACGAGGACAACGCCCAGTCCCGGCTCCAGATGCGCAACTTCATGGAGAGCATGCGCAACGCGGGCGAGGAGCTCGGCGGTCCGAAGGCCTTCAGCGACCGTGACAAACACCGCTTCGCCGCCGCGTTGGATCGCTGGTTGGCGAGGCGGCAAAAGGCCTAGATGACACCGGCAGGAGTAGCTACCGGGCTCGTTGGTCCGCGCGTAAAAACCCCGACCGCGGCGGCGAACACGCGCTTGCGCGTCTCGAGCCCCTGCTGTTCGCGGCGGGTCATCGGCCCGGGCTAACCGAGCGCCCGAGGAGCCGCGCACGGACCCGCTTCTTCTTGATGCGACCTTCTCGAGCCCAGGCCAACGCGCTCTCCGCGTGGTCCAGTCGGACGGCCACCGCGATGGTCGCCCGGTTCACGTCGATCCGGCCCAGGGCGTCGGCGGGCACGCGGGCGTCCTGGATGAGCGCCCCGAGCACGTCGCCCTTGCGGAGCTTGTCCTGGCGTCCGGCGAGCAGCAGCAGCGTCCGGTGGGTCGGCCGGAGGAAACCCAGCGCGCCGCCCGTTGGGGTCTCGGCCCGCTCGAGCTTTGTCCCGGTGGCCTGCTCGATGCGATGGAGGCGGTTCAGCTCGCCGGGTCCCTCGACCAGACAGGCGGCCACCCCTTCGGCACCGGCGCGGGCGGTGCGGCCGACCCGGTGGACATGGGCGTCGACGTCGCGGGACAGCTCGGCGATGAGCACCAGCGGCAGCTCCGGGATGTCCAGGCCGCGAGCGGCGACGTTGGTCGCGACCAACACCGTGGCGCTGCCGTTCGCGAACTGCACCAGAGCGTCGTCCCGATCCCTCTGCTCGAGGTCCCCGTGCAGGGCGAGGGCGTGGGCTCCTCGACCGCTCAGGAAGCGGGCCAGGCCGTCGCAGTCCCGCTTCGTTTCGCAGAAGACGAGGGCACGCGAGGGGCGGTGCAGGGCCAGGACCGCCGCGGCCAAGGCGTTGCGGCCTCCTCGCTCACAGCGGTAGGCGAGCTGACGGAGGGTCTCGACCCGCTCGTCGCAGAGGACCTCGACCGCGTCGGTCTGGATGGAGCGGGCGAGCTTGCGGACGGGCTCGGGCATCGTCGCCGAGAAGAGCAGCGTGCGGCGAGGTGGGCAGCTCTCGACGATGGCGCAGAC